>NZ_LN999809.1:422500-865949 GCF_001517665.2 Peptoniphilus phoceensis | reverse complement strand
AACTCTGATGCAGCGACGCCGCGTGAACGAAGAAGGCTTTCGAGTCGTAAAGTTCTTTTATATGGGAAGATAATGACGGTACCATAAGAAAAAGCCCCGGCTAACTACGTGCCAGCAGCCGCGGTAATACGTAGGGGGCTAGCGTTGTCCGGAATCACTGGGCGTAAAGGGTTCGCAGGCGGAAATGCAAGTCAGATGTAAAAGGCAGTAGCTTAACTACTGTAAGCATTTGAAACTGTATATCTTGAGAAGAGTAGAGGTAAGTGGAATTTTTAGTGTAGCGGTGAAATGCGTAGATATTAAAAAGAATACCGGTGGCGAAGGCGACTTACTGGGCTCATTCTGACGCTGAGGAACGAAAGCGTGGGTAGCAAACAGGATTAGATACCCTGGTAGTCCACGCTGTAAACGATGAGTGCTAGGTATCGGAAGAATTCGGTGCCGCAGTTAACACATTAAACACTCCGCCTGGGGAGTACGTGCGCAAGCATGAAACTCAAAGGAATTGACGGGGACCCGCACAAGCAGCGGAGCATGTGGTTTAATTCGAAGCAACGCGAAGAACCTTACCAGGGCTTGACATATAGAGGACCTACTTAGAGATAAGTACTCTTCTTCGGAAGCCTCTATACAGGTGGTGCATGGTTGTCGTCAGCTCGTGTCGTGAGATGTTGGGTTAAGTCCCGCAACGAGCGCAACCCCTATCTTTAGTTACCAGCATTTCGGATGGGGACTCTAAAGAGACTGCCGATGATAAATCGGAGGAAGGTGGGGATGACGTCAAATCATCATGCCCTATATGCCCTGGGCTACACACGTGCTACAATGGAAGGTACAAAGGGAAGCAAGATAGTGATATTAAGCAAACCTCAAAAAGCCTTTCCCAGTTCGGATTGTACTCTGCAACTCGAGTACATGAAGATGGAGTTGCTAGTAATCGCAGATCAGAATGCTGCGGTGAATGCGTTCCCGGGTCTTGTACACACCGCCCGTCACACCATGGAAGCTTGTAATACCCGAAGCCTGCGAGCGAACCTTATGGAAGCAGCAGTCGAAGGTAGGATAGGTGACTGGGGTGAAGTCGTAACAAGGTAGCCGTATCGGAAGGTGCGGCTGGATCACCTCCTTTCTAAGGAAAAAAAATCTTCACACTATTTTAATTATATATGGGGGTATAGCTCAGTTGGGAGAGCGCCTGCCTTGCAAGCAGGAGGTCAGGAGTTCGAATCTCCTTATCTCCACCAAACCGACACGCTAAAAGCGTTAAGGTTTAACAAGAATCGCAAAAGCGATTTGAACCATAACAACTTAAAAACTAATCAAAATTTCTTAAACAAACAATTAAACTGGAAATAAACAGAAATGTTTATTAACAAAGGTCAAGTTAAAAAGAGCACTAGGTGAATGCCTAGGCACCAAGAGGCGAAGAAGGACGTGACAAGCTGCGAAAAGCTGCGGGAAGGAGCAAATATCCAATGACCCGTAGATATCCGAATGGGGAAACCCACCGCAAGGTATCCTATAGCCAATCCATAACTATAGGAGGCGAACCAGGTGAACTGAAACATCTAAGTAACCTGAGGAAAAGAAAGAAAACTCGATTCCCTAAGTAGCGGCGAGCGAACGGGGAAGAGCCCGAAGTGTAAAAAGAGACAATAGCCAGCCGAATAATCTGGGAAGACTAACCAAAGAAGGTAACAGTCCTGTAGGCGAAAGCGAAGATATCCGACACAAAAGAGTACCACGGAACACGAGAAATTCAGTGGGAATATGGGGGGACCACCCCCTAAGGCTAAATACTACTTGGTGACCGATAGCGAACAAGTACCGTGAGGGAAAGGTGAAAAGAACCCCGGAAGGGGAGTGAAATAGAATCTGAAACCTAGTGTTTACAAGCAGCGAAAGTGGTAAACATCACGATCGTGTACTTTTTGTAGAACGGGCCAGCGAGTTACGATTATTAGCAAGGTTAAGCATTACAGATGCGGAGCCGAAGCGAAAGCGAGTCTAAATAGGGCGAAAGTTAGTAGTTGTAGACCCGAAACCGTGTGATCTATCCATGAGCAGAGTGAAGTTGAAGTAAAATTCAATGGAGGCTCGAACCGGGTAACGTTTAAAAGTTATCGGATGACTTGTGGATAGGGGTGAAAAGCCAAACGAACACGGAGATAGCTGGTTCTCCTCGAAATAGCTTTAGGGCTAGCCTCTAGTTAGAGTGAAAAGGGGGTAGAGCACTGATTGGTCAAGGGGCATGCATATGTTACCAAGACCTATCAAACTCCGAATACCATATCATGAACTAGGGAGTCAGACTATGTGGGATGAGCTTCATAGTCGAAAGGGAAAGAGCCCAGACCATCAGCTAAGGTCCCAAAATTATAGTTAAGTGGGAAAGGATGTGGAGTTACTGAGACAACTAGGATGTTGGCTTAGAAGCAGCCACTCATTTAAAGAGTGCGTAATAGCTCACTAGTCAAGTGACTCTGCGCCGAAGATAACCGGGGCTAAACTATATACCGAAGCTATGGAACGTCTAACGTTGGTAGAGGAGCAATGTATGAAGGATGAAGCAGAAGTCGTAAGGCACTGTGGACATCATACAAGAGAGAATGCTGGCATGAGTAGCGAGAGGTGAGTGAGAATCTCACCCGTCGAAAACCCAAGGATTCCTGAGCAAGGCTCGTCCACTCAGGGTAAGTCGGGACCTAAGGCGAGGCTGAAAAGCGTAGTCGATGGACAACAGGTTGAAATTCCTGTACCGATACAATCATTAAAGGAAGTGGGGACGCAGAAGGATAATAAGAGCGCCCAGTTGGTGAGGCGTGCAAGCGCAAAGTCTGGAAAGTAGGCAAATCCGCTTTCCGAGAAGGATGAAGCGTAATGCGGATCGAAAACAAGTAGAGAAGCTTATGACTCCACACTGCCGAGAAAAGCCACTACAAGAGAAGTATCGCCCGTACCGTAAACCGACACAGGTAGGTGAGGAGAGAATCCTAAGACGAGCGGAAAAACCTTTGTTAAGGAACTCGGCAAAATGACCCCGTAACTTCGGGAGAAGGGGAGCCCCTGTAAAAGGGGGCCGCAGTGAAAAGGCCCAAGCGACTGTTTACCAAAAACACAAGTTTCTGCTAAGTCGAAAGACGAAGTATAGGAGCTGACACCTGCCCGGTGCTGGAAGGTTAAGGGAAAAAGTTAGCGCAAGCGAAGCTTAGAACTGAAGCCCCAGTAAACGGCGGCCGTAACTATAACGGTCCTAAGGTAGCGAAATTCCTTGTCGGGTAAGTTCCGACCCGCACGAAAGGTGTAACGATTTGGGCACTGTCTCAACAAAGGATCCGGTGAAATTGTAGTAGCGGTAAAGATGCCGCTTACCCACGACAGGACGGAAAGACCCCGTGGAGCTTTACTGTAGGCTGAGATTGAATTTTGGGATTAAATGTACAGGATAGGTGGGAGACTAAGAACAAGGTACGCCAGTATCTTGGGAGTCGCCATTGGGATACCACTCTTTTAATGCTAGAATTCTAACCTAACCCCATGAATCTGGGGAAGGGACACTCTCAGTTGGACAGTTTGACTGGGGCGGTCGCCTCCGAAAGAGTAACGGAGGCGTTCAAAGGTTCCCTCAGCACGGATGGAAATCGTGCGAAGAGTATAAAGGCAGAAGGGAGCTTAACTGCGAGACCAACAAGTCGAGCAGATGCGAAAGCAGGACTTAGTGATCCGGTGGTACCGAGTGGAAGGGCCATCGCTCAACGGATAAAAGCTACCCCGGGGATAACAGGCTTATCTCCCCCAAGAGTCCACATCGACGGGGAGGTTTGGCACCTCGATGTCGGCTCGTCTCATCCTGGGGCTGAAGTAGGTCCCAAGGGTTGGGCTGTTCGCCCATTAAAGAGGCACGCGAGCTGGGTTCAGAACGTCGCGAGACAGTTCGGTCCCTATCCGTCGTGGGCGTAGGAAATTTGAGAGGAGCTGTCCTTAGTACGAGAGGACCGGGATGGACAAACCGCTGGTGTACCAGTTGTACTGCCAAGTGCATAGCTGGGAAGCTAAGTTTGGAAGGGATAAGAGCTGAAGGCATCTAAGCCCGAAGCCCCCCTCGAGATGAGATTTCCCTCGAAAGATAAGACCCCTTGAAGAAAACGAGGTAGATAGGCTCAAGGTGTAAGCACAGTAATGTGTTCAGCTAGCGAGTACTAATAGGTCGAAGACTTGACCAAGAAGTTAAAAGAAGATTAGTTTTTAAGTGAAATCTGGTGAGAATAGGACAATGGACACACCTGTAACCATACCGAACACAGAAGTTAAGCATTAGTCCGCTGATGGTACTTGGTTGGCAACGACCTGGGAGAGTAAGTTATCGCCAGTTAAAAGGTCTATTGATGTAAGGATTCCTTTGTCAATAGACTTTTTATTTTAAATACTCCTTTTAAAATTAGTAAAATATTTTGCTTTAATTATTCCACAATGAGTAATCTCATTACATATTAAAGATAAGAAGATCTTCCTTAATTGGAAGATTTTTTTATTGCAAAATTATTTCGGATTTTTTATGTAGAGAATTTTAATATAAAGGGGTAAATATAAATTAGGTGATATTATGAAAAGTAAAGTTGCAAAAGTTTTTGCTATCCTAATTCTTCTTGTAATAATTTTATTTGCAGTGGTCCAAATTTATTTTTCTCCTACTCCAGATTTTAGAAGAAATAATTCTATACATGGTGTTAAGGTAAATATAAATGTCTCTGAAGATGATAGAAAGCCTATTGTTAGGACATTTGAAAGATCGAAGTTTGAAAGTATGCCTGAAAAGAAAATTGCAAAAGTAAAAGATACAGTTGATGGAAGAATTGAGGGAGATATTCCCTGTATACATTTAAATGAAGACAATAAGATTTATTTTACTTTTGAAAAAGATGGAGAAATTTATGAACCAGAAATTCCAAAAATAAAAATATTTGCCCATGCTTCTCATTATGACGATAAAGAAAAACAGAGACTAATAGAGGGAGAGCTAGATAGGCTTGATGACGGCAGGTATTGTTATGAAACTAAAAGATATAGCACTCAATTTGAAAAATATTTTATGGAATATTTAAGGATTGAAATTTACTACACAATTGATGGTGTGGACTACCTTTATACCTTTGGGACATTCCAAGATAATGCCAATGATGGGACAAACTTTTTTGACAATGAAGAATTAGAAAAGCCAATCCCACCAGAAGAATAGGATAAAAAAAGACCTCAGTTTTTATGCTGAGGCATTTTTCTTTTTTATAGAAATTTAAGTTTATTATTATAAGTCAAATAAAACTACTTTATTTTCATCCAAGGATTTTTGAATGTCTATTATCCTTTGGTTGGAAGATCCTCGAAATCTTAGTTTTAAGTCTTTTAGAGCTTCTACAAATCTCCCATCAACTAGTACGTCACACTCTTCTAGGAGTTTCTTCTTGTCCTGGTCTTTTAAAATTTCTTCATAAGTATAGCCAGAGAAGATCCAAATGTCCTTTTGGACTTCTTTTTTTATGTCACGAATAACTTGTAAGAGGTCAATTTCATTTTGAAAGGGCTCACCTCCAAGTAGTGTGAGACCCTTTACTTCACCTAGATTTAAATAGCTAATTACTTCTTCTGTCTCTTTGTCAGTCCAAGTATCTCCATAATTAAAATCTTGATATTCTTCGTTAAAACAGTTGTGGCATTTGTGAGTGCAACCTGTGACAAAAATTGTAGTCCTTATGCCAGGGCCATTGGCAACATCATACTTTCTTATTTGTGCAAAGTTCATTAGATATGAAGCACCCTTGCATTAATTTCTTTAGTACGACCTTCGTTCCAGAAGTTTTCACCAAGGTAACCACAAGTACGTCTTACAACAGTTAGTGTTGACCTGTCAGTGTTGTGACATTGTGGACATTCCCAATCGCCGTGGTCATTTAATTTTATTTCTCCATCAAAACCACATTCAGAACAATAGTCAGATTTTGTATTAAATTCTGCATATTGAATATTGTCGTAAATATATCTTACTATTGTCTCAAGTGCTTCTAAGTTGTGGCCCATGTTTGGAATTTCTACATAAGAAATGCAACCACCAGTTGACTTGTCTTGGAACTTTGATTCAAAGTTGAACTTTTCAAAAGCAGAGATTTCTTCACGGACGTCAACGTGGAAGGAGTTGATGTAGTAACCCTTGTCTGTTACATTTTCAATTATGCCAAATCTTTCCTTGTCAATGTTGCAAAATCTTTGTGTAAGTGATTCTGCAGGAGTTGCATAAAGAGTGAATTTAATGCCATATTCTTCTGTCCATTTTTTTACTGCGGCATTCATTGTGTCCATAATTCTCATGGCAAAGTCATATCCTTTTTTATCTGTATGACTAACGCCCTTAACTAGGACGCTTGCTTCATATATTCCAATGTAGCCAAGGGAAACTGTTGAATAGCCATTTAAAAGAAGTGGAGCGATGGATTCGTGTTTTCCAAGTCTTGAGATGGCACCGTGTTGCCAGTGAATTGGAGATGAATCGCTTGTAACTTTTTTCAAGTGTTCATATCTAAGAAGACCAACTCTCTTAACTAGGTCTAATCTTTTTTCTAAAATTTCAAAAAATTTTTCTTCGTTTCCACCAGAAAGGATACCTATTTGAGGAAGGTTTATAGAGCAAGCTCCCATGTTAAATCTTCCTTCAAATTTGTAATTTCCTTTTTCGTCCTTGTAAGGAGGAAGAAAAGCCCTGCATCCCATTGGAGCAAAGACATTGCCTTCATAATTCGCACGCATTTTTTTTGCAGAAATATAGTCAGGATACATTCTCTTTGCAGTACATCTTATTGCGAGGGAAGTTAGGTAATAGTATTTTGAGTCCTTATTTATATTGTTTTCATCAAGAACATAAATTAATTTAGGGAAGGCTGGTGTTACATAGACACCTGCGTCATTTTTAATCCCTTGAATTCTTTGTTTTAAGATTTCTTCTATTATCATTGCAACTTCATCTACATATTGGTCATTATCTTCAAGCCACATAAATAAAGTTACAAAAGGCGCTTGACCATTTGAAGTCATTAGGGTATTTATTTGATATTGAATTGTTTGGATGCCGCTTTCTAAATCTTTTCTAGTCATTTTATCTGCCATTTTTTCAGCAAGTTCAATATCGCCTAGAGTATCAAGGGCAAGAGAAAGATTCTTTTCATAAGATCTTCTTAAATATTTGCCAAGGCAAGATATATTAATACTTTGACCACCGTATTGATTTGATGCAATTTGTGCAATAATTTGTGTCATTACATTACAAGCAACTTGAAAAGATTTTGGAGTTTCGATCATCTTTCCATTTACAACTGTTCCGTTATCTAGCATATCCTTCATGTTAACTAGACAGCAGTTAAAAATTGGCTGAATAAAATAGTCCATATCGTGGATGTGAATTGCACCAGAATCGTGAGCTTCAACTAAATCAGCAGGAATCATTTTTCTCTTTGCAATATCCTTTGAAACTTCCCCTGCTATTAAATCTCTTTGAGTTGATGCTATAACTGCATTTTTGTTGGAGTTTTCATCCATTAGGTCATCATTAGTTTCATTTAAAAGTCCTAAAATATCTTCGTCAGTTGTATTTTGTTCACGTTTAAATTGTTGCACTGACTTGTAAGATTCATAGGCTCTAGCTGTTGCAGGATTATCATTTTGGATCAAACGGTAATAAACTTCTCCTTCAATGTCATAAATTGATAGGGGAATATCCTTAGATTGTGCAAGTTCTTCAATCTCTTTGGCAATTTCTAGAGCTTGATTTTCTATGTATACACCTGAACTTGAGTGCATAGCTTTTTCTATAGCGATTACGATTTTATTTATATCGAAATCAACTTTTGTGCCATTTCTTTTTATAACTTGTGGCATTGTTCCCATCCTTTCTACTTAAAATTTATAAATATTATTTTTTCTGATAAATATAATTATACAACATATAGTATGGGAATGAAAGAATGAAAACAAGATATTGGGTTTTCCCATAAATTTTACAAAAAGATAAATAACTTGTAATTAATTAAAGAATTTTAATCCTTTAGTAGTAATTGGAAAATTTTAAATTGATAAATTGAGAATTTGTAAAATTATTTTAACTATTAAATAAATCGAGAGCTTGATTATATAGCAAAATTTATTTTTCACAATTTACATTATCACTTTAAATGATAAAATATAATTAAGAAAATAAATAAAAAGGAGAGTATTATGAAGAGGTTTTTATTACTAGTAACAATAATGTTAACACTTTTACTACCACAGGGAGCTTTTGCGATTTCTGCTTCCGCCAACAACAAGTCCTACATAAAAATTATTGACCCAGATGAAAGAGAGAGGACTTTGCCCTTCTCAACTTATAACATCAATGACTACAACTACTTTAAGCTCCGCACACTTGCAAATTATATGAATCACACGGAAAAAAAGTTTGATGTCAGATATGATGAAAGTAAGGACGCTATATTTATTAGCACTGGAAAAAAATATTCAGATTACAATGGCTTAGAAATATTAAAGAAAATTTATGGTGATAAAGAAGCCTATGAGACAAGGCAAAAAATTTTTGTAGATGACAAGGAAATAAAAATTAACGGGTACAATATTGATGGAAATAATTATTTTAAACTTCGTGATTTGGCTGCTGTTCTTGATTTTATGGTGGACTATGACAATAAAAATAATTGTGTAATTATAAATCCACAGCTTCCTAGCAGTGAAAAGGAAAAAATAAATAGTGAATTTATTCCAAAAAATGAAGTCAATCAACTTGTGTCTGGAGATGTTTTAGGTAATGAAAATTCATTTTGCTATATAGCTGCCAGCGGAAGTCCATCAAAGATAAATGTTATGCCAGGATATGTGGCAGAGATAAAAAATTCTAAGATTACTAACTTTAAAGAATGCTCAAATTCCATTAATATTCCAAAGGACACAGCAGTAGTTTATATTAATTATGCTAATTTTAAAAATAAGACTATATCCATAGATAACAAAGATGTAAATATTAGCCAATCTTATTTAAATAATTGGTTTAAGAAAAATATTTACGTAACTCTTGTAAAGGGCACAAGGATTGATGGATTTAACAATGCTTATGAAATAAAATACATTGAGTTCACAAATACAAGTAAAGGAAACAATATTGTTTCTTATATTTTCGATGCACCTATTGAAAAGAGAAATGAGATCAGCTTTGGATATAGTCCAGAAATTGTCGATTTTGTTGCAGATAGAAATCAAGTATATAGTATTGCTAAAGAAGGTAAGCATATTGGTTTTACTTGGTGGTACGCAAGTACGCCAAAGACTTACAATGAAAAAATTGAGCACATGATAAATTATGCCCTAAGTGTTCAAGGTTATTCTTATGACCAATATGACTGTTCAGGTTTAGTTGGTATAGCCTCTGATGTTGCGGGATTTGACATTGCACCTGCTTATTCTTGGTTAATTGAAGGATGTCCTAATGTCAAAGAAGTTCCAATGAAAGATTTGAGAAGAGGCGATCTTCTTAACAAAGCTGGGTCACACATTATGATATATATTGGCGATGGAAAAGTCGTAGAGTCAGTGCCACAGGATGGAGTTAGAGTTGCTCCTGTTAGGAAAAGTGGATATAAAGTTCTTAGGATATTAGATCTATGAGAAAGAGGGGTGAACCCTCTTTTTTTGTGTTAAAATTGTATTTAGAGAGAATTTATATAATTATAATTAGAAGAGGTTATTATGTTAAAAATATTTACAGATGTGTTGGACCCCTTTTTGTGGGGACTTTTTCCAATAATCAGAAAATTTGAAAGAAAATATAAAAACTTTAAATATGAATTTGTAATGGGAGGACTAATTGGCGACTATGAAGAATTCTTGCCGCAAAATTTTAGGAAAAAAAATTCTATTAAATTAGGCAATAAAATTCTATATGACATGTATAGGGCAACTAGTACTATAACAAATATGAAGGGTTTTTCATCTCCACCAGAACTTTTTACAGAAGATTACAAGTCATCCTATCCACTGGACAAGTACTTTTTATCTGTAAAGGAAATTGATGAAGATAAGTCAAAAGCTTACATGAGAAAAATTTTGGAAGAGGCAATAATTTTTGAGAAAAATATTTTTAAAATAGATGTCCAAAAAGATATTGTAAAAGATTTTGCTTTGGATCTTGAAGAATTTATTTTTAATTATGAAAATAGTCAGGGTATATTTCTTCAAAATAGGATGGAAACTTTTGACTACAGGATAAAAAAATTTCCGGGATTTTTAATTACTGAGAATAATAGAGTTCTTCAAAATATAATGAACTTCTCAAGAATTGAGGAATTTTTATTGGAAAATTTGGACTTAGATGAGAGAGATGAAAATTTATCAGAGGAAGAAAAAATTTTAGATTATATAAAATCCTACGATCTAGTCTTAAAAGATGAAATAAAAATAGTCTTTGGAGAAGATAATAAATTAGAAGAGTTAATTAAAGAAGGAAGGATTAAAATAAGAGAAGTAAATTCCTTTGAAATTTTAGAGGTGGCGTGAGATAAAATTATAAGGCAGAAGCTTCCTTTTAACTTTAAAAATTTTAAAAATCTGCTATAATATTTGCCGGAGACGGTATTATTTTTATAAACCGTACTTAAATATTTATAAGTAAATATTTCTCCAAAATAAATTTTAAGGAGAGAAGAATGAAAGTACTAAGAAACGTGGAAGAAGCTTTGGAATTTACCAAGGGAAATTACCAAAAGTCCGTGGGCTTAGTTCCGACTATGGGATTTTTACACCAAGGACACAAGTCACTAATTGATGAAGCCAGAAAGAATAACGATGTAGTTATTGTTTCTATTTTTGTCAATCCAACACAATTTGGACCAGGCGAGGATTACGAGGCCTATCCAAGAGACGAAAAGAGAGATTTTAAACTTTGCGAAGATGCTGGGGTAGATGCAGTATTTACACCAGATCCAAAGGAGTTTTATCAAAATCACAAAACTTATGTAACTATTGAAGATTTAAAGGACAACTTGTGTGGCAAGACTCGCCCAATTCACTTTAGGGGAGTTTTAACTGTTCTAAGTAAGTTATTTAATATCTTTAGACCTACAAATGCTTATTTTGGCAGGAAAGATGCCCAACAATTTTTAATTGTAAAAAAAGCTGTTTATGATTTAAATTTTGGAATCAACATTATTCCTTGTCCTATTAAAAGAGAAAAAGATGGTCTTGCAATTTCATCAAGAAATGTTTATTTGTCTGATGAAGAGAGAAAGGCCGCTCCAGTTTTAAATAGGGCCTTAGAAAAGGGAAAAGCTGCTATTAAAAAGGGAATGAAGGCAGAAGATTTAATAAAGATTATTGAAGATGAAATAAAGACTGAAGAACTTGCAGATATTGAGTATGTTCAAGTTGTTGACACAGAAGAGATAAAAGACATAGACATAATTGATAAAGATGTCCTTGTTGCTCTTGCTGTTAGATTTGGAAATACTAGACTTATAGACAACTTTTTCTACGAGGTGTGACGTGTTTAGAAAAATTTCACACTATATAGAAAAATACTTAATTTTAATAATATTATTTTTATCAGCTTGTGCTTTGAGATATCCCAACGCCTTTAAGGGTATGACAAATTACACTGCTCTTTTTTTGGCAGCAGCCATGTTTGGAATGGGAACAAGCATAGAAGTTAAGGACTTTAAAGAACTTTTAAAGGCACCAAAACTTATATTTTTGGGAGCCCTTTGTCAGTACACAATTATGCCCCTCTTGGCACTAATCCTATCAGTAATTTTTAAACTGCCAAAGGACATAAGCCTTGGAGTAATTCTTGTTGGGACTTGTCCAGGTGGAACTGCATCAAATGTTTTGAGTCACATAGCAGAAGGAGATTTGGCTTACTCTGTACTACTTACAGTAGCATCAACTTTACTTGCTCCAATATTGACACCGCTTCTTGTCTATATTATGGCAGGATCTTTGGTTGAAGTTTCCTTCATATCAATGTTTATGTCTATTGTAAAAGTTATAGTAATACCAGTGGGACTTGGAATTATTGCCAATACTCTTTTAAAGGAAAAGTTAAAGAAAATAGATTTTATTTTTCCACTTATATCATCTGTGGCAATTGCCCTAATAATTGCTGCTATTGTTGGACTTAATGCAGAAAAAATTATGACTTCTGGTTTATTAGTTTTTGGAGTTGTTATTATTCACAATTTTTTGGGACTTATGATTGGTCTAGGACTAGGAAAAATAGTTGGACTTGATTACGATAAAAAGTCTACTCTTGCTATTGAGGTTGGAACACAAAACTCAGGTCTTGCAGTAGTTCTTGCAAATACAAACTTTGCAATGAATCCACTAGCAGCACTTCCTGGTGCAATTTTCTCTGTAGTTCAAAACTTAATTGGTTCAATTTTTGCTCATTATAGAGAAAGCCAAAGGGAAAAACGACTTGAAGAAATTGAATTAAATATATAAAGAATTAGCCAAGGTTTTTTGCCTTGGCTTTTATAGTGAAGATATTTATTATTTTTCGTGGACTTTCTTGCAAGTCATATATTCAACATTAAGACAATAAACAAGGGCATTTTCAAAACTTCTCTCCATAGTAGCATCAATTTTCTTGGAGTGAGGGATAATATCTTTCTGCAAGCTCACTTAATTTTTTTGCTGCAAGCTCTTTATCTTCAATTATTTCGACTTTTCCAAAAATTATCACACTTTTAAGGTAAAAGGACCAGCCATTGTCAGAAAGCTCTTCGTCGCCATAAGTTACAAAAGAGGACTTGTTATTATTTTTAATGCAGTCAAGTTTGTAACCACTTTTTGCGCCATGAAAGTATAATTTATTTTCTTCGGCATCGTATAAATAATTTATTGGAAGGGAATAGGGATAGTCATTATCCCCATTAAAGGAGATGACTCCTCTTTTATTTTTCAAAAGTAATTTTTTAGCTTCATCAAGGGGAAGCTCTTGCTTTATTCTTCTCATTTGTCTGAACATTTTGCACCTCTTTTTTTTATAATTATAACAAATACTTTCACAATTATAAATTGAGAATAAAAATCATGTTATAATAAAAGAATGAAGGACTTATTCAATATTTTTAAAAATATAAACTTTTCTGAAGAAAAGGAAATTGAAGAAAAAATTTATGAAGACGAAAGTTTAAGGATTATTAGAACAATGTCACTTAATCAAGTTACAGATTTTTATGATCAGGATGAGCTTGAAATTGTATTTTTGTTAAGGGGATCAGCTAATATAGAATACAAGGATGGAAATCTTGTTAGATTAAGTGAAGGAGATACTTTAGAGATAAAAGCTCATGAAATCCACAGGGTTTCCTGGCAAGAAAGAGCAGTCTGGCTCTGTATTTTTAGGAAGTAGGCCTTTATTAGAAAGTGGAAAAAACTTATTACTTTATAAAAATTTATGAACTTGTAAATTATTGTTTTAACATAGAGGGATTTTATTTTTCTAATGTTACATTTTAAAATTAAGTATTAAAAAAGCACCTACTCTCGTAGATGCTATAATTTATTTTTTTCTTTCTTCAATGAGTTTAATATACTTTTCTTCTAGTTTTTTTCTTTCCTCTTTAGATATTTCCATTGCGAGTCTAGAACTTATTGAAGATATTTTAAAGTCAAGTAATAAACTATTTCTCTCCTTGTCATTTGTTATTTCCTTATTTCTATTTTTGTATTGTGATAAATTACCTTTAAAATTTTTGATTCTTTTATCTTCTATAATCAAAAGAGTATCTGCTAGGTTATTTATAAACTCCTCATCATGGCTTACAAATATAAATGGTCTATCATAAGATTTCAATAGATTTTCTAAACTTTCTATAGCATTTATATCTAAAAAGTTTGTCGGTTCATCAAAAATAAGATAGTTAAAATCAGAAGTTAATATTTTAGCCAATTTTACCTTGGCTTTTTCTCCATCACTTAAAATACTTACAATCTTGTGGACATCATTAGTCTTAAATCCTAATCTCGCAAGAACAATTCTTGTCATTGTTTCATCATATATAGATGTATTTAATACATTTACTAGGATATCAGCATCTTCTTCTAAAATATCACTCATTTGACTAAAATAACCTATTTTAAGATTTGGATGCACCCATACATTTTCTTGATTTAGAATCATGTTTAATAGGGTGGTTTTTCCACTTCCATTTGCTCCTATAATAGCTGTTTTAGAATTATTTTTTATTTGAAAGTTGGATTTTTCAAATAAAATCTTATTTCCGAACTCTTTCTTTAGATTTTCTCCTCTTATCAAAACTTTAGAGTGGAGTTGTTTATTATCTGGAATGGATAGTTGTATTTCTGTTTCTTCTTTAGGTTTTTCTTTTACTTCTAGTTGATCTATTCTGGATTCTACAGATTTTACTTGTTTATCTAGTTTTTTCTTGTTTTCTTGACCACCCATCTTATGAAGTCTTGCTTCTGAGTTTCCCATCCTTTTAGGCGTGCTTCTTACTTTTGATGATTGGTCTTTTATATTGCTAGCTAAATTTTCAAGTCTTCTTTTTTCTTTTATAAAATTTGAATACTCTTTTTCTTTAAACTTAAGTCTTTTCTCTCTTTCTTCAAGATAGAATTTGTAGTCCCCATTATATTCTTCAATTCTTCCGTTCTTTAATTCTAAAATCTTTTTACAAGTTTTATTTATGAAATCACGATCATGCGAAATTAGAAGATATCCAACTTTTCTTGAATTTAGCTTTCCTATAAGTTCTTCCTTTTGCTTTAAGTCTAAGTGAGATGTAGGCTCGTCGATTAATAGAAATTTAAAACTATCTGATAATAGGTCTGTTAGCTTTAATCTTTGCTCTTCGCCTGGACTATAGTTGTCATTAGCCCTTAACTGTGATTTAGAGTAGGTTTCATCAGAAAAGTACTTAGCTTTACTGTCATAATTTAATAAATAACCCAGTTCTCTATCCACTCTTACTTGACCAGTATAGTCTTTATCTAAGCCTAATATTATTCTTAAAAAAGTAGTTTTACCCTTACCATTTTCTCCTATTAAGGCTATCTTTTCATTTTTATTTATTGATAAACTATCAATTTCAAATAGCTTTCTATCTGGTAAAGTTTTTATTAAGTCTTGTATATATATCATAAATCCTCCTATGTTTTTGTGAGAGGATTTCTTTTCCTCTCTTAGTTATTTAGAAAATTATTTGTGTTAATCATTTATCTGTACCTCCTAATACTATTTCATAATAGATACCCAATTCAAAATACTATAAGCCCTTTGCCATAAGAAACCGATTCACTTGTATAATTACTACATCTTATATCCCTATCAAGAGCCAGAATTGTAGTAATTATTCCCTCTATCTTTTAGTTCTTCATTTTATAATATTTTTTCAAAACTATATAAGAAGATTTAAAGATATAATTATGCTTTAAATAATATTTCAAAACATCTTAACTTAAGTAATAAATAGGCACAAAAATAGGGAAGAGGTGAAACTCTTCCCTTAATTTTTATCTTTATAAGTTTATTTATTTCTCAAAAATTCATCAATTGATTTTGCGGCATTTTTACCAGCACCCATGGCAAGTATAACTGTTGCAGATCCTGTTACAGCATCTCCACCGGCAAAGATTTCTTGACGAGATGTTTGAGAATCTTCATTTACGATTATTCCGCCCCAATTTTCTATTTCAAGATTTTTTGTAGTGGAAGAAATTAGTGGATTTGGATTTGTGCCAAGAGCCATTATAACTGTTTGGAAGTTTTCTTCATATTCACTACCTTCAATTGGAACTGGTCTTCTTCTGCCAGATGAGTCAGCTTCTCCAAGTTTATTTCTTTGACATTTTAGTCCTTTAACCCAGCCTTCATCGTCTCCAAGAATTTCCACTGGAGCAGTTAGCATTTCAAATTTAATGCCTTCTTCCTTGGCGTGATGAACTTCTTCTGTTCTTGCAGGAAGTTCTTTTTCAGTACGTCTATAGACAATGGAAACATCAGCACCAAGTCTTTTTGCGACTCTGGCAGCATCCATGGCAACATTTCCGCCGCCTATTACTGCAACTTTTTCCCCAACATTTACTGGAGTATCGTATTCTTCATCAAAGGATCTCATTAAATTGTTTCTTGTCAAAAATTCATTGGCAGAGTAAACTCCATTTAGGTTTTCACCAGGTATATTCATGAACTTAGGAAGTCCAGCACCAGATCCAATAAATACTGCGTCAAAACCTTCTTTTATTAAGTCGTCTATAGTTTCAGTTCTTCCTATTACAAAGTTATTTTCAAATTTAACTCCAAGTTTCTTTATGTTTTCAACTTCATATTCCACAACTTCATCGGGAAGTCTAAATTCTGGAATGCCATAAATTAAAACTCCGCCTGATTGTTGCAAGGCTTCAAAAACTGTGACATCGTAGCCCATCTTTGCGAGTTCACCTGCACAAGTAAGTCCTGCTGGGCCTGCTCCAACTATGGCAACTTTTTTGTCAATTTTTCTTATGTCAGCATTTTCTCTAATTTGGTGGCGTCTTGCATAGTCAGCTGCAAATCTTTCAAGTTTACCAATAGAAACAGCATCGCCTCTATTTGCAAGAACACACCTTTCTTCGCATTGTGTTTCTTGTGGACAAACTCTACCACAAACTGCTGGAAGACTTGTATAAAGTGAAAGAACCTTGTAGGCTTCTTTGAAGTTTCCATTGGCAATTTCCTTTATAAATCCTGGTATGTCAATGGAAACAGGGCAACCACCTACACAGCCAGGATTCTTGCAATTTAGGCACCTGCTTGCTTCAATGACAGCTTCTTCGGCAGTGTAGCCAAGGCAAACTTCTTTAAAGTTTTTATTTCTTTCATCTGGTGCTTGTTCGGCTATAGGAACTCTTTTAAATCTGTCTTCAGCTTTTTTTATTACAAAGTCTTCATGACTTTCGCCTTCAACATTTTTATCTTGAACAGAATTTTCTGCTAAATGGTCTGACACAGCTAGATCCATTGTGCAGTGATGATCTGAAATTGTGTGAGTTTTTTTGTTATCAATATATTGTCTTTGTCTTTTCATAGCAGAATCAAAATCGACTAAATGGCCGTCAAATTCTGGACCGTCAACACAGGCAAATTTAGTTTTACCACCAACAGAAACACGACAAGCTCCACACATTCCAGTACCATCAACCATTATTGGGTTTAGAGAAACTGTTGTAGGAAGGTCATATTTCTTTGTAGTTAGACAGACAAATTTCATCATTATCATTGGTCCAATGGAAACTACATGGTCGTAAATTTTCTTTTCATTTTCTACAAGGTCTGTGATTTTATCAGTAACTAAACCTTTAAAACCATAAGATCCATCGTCAGTTGCTATGTATAAATTGTCGCAAACTGATTTTAGTTCTTCTTCTAGGATTACAAATTCCTTAGACTTTGCTCCAATAATTATGTCGCAATGAAGTCCATTTTCTTTAAAAAACTTTGCTTGTGGATAAACTGGTGCAGTTCCAACTCCACCGGCAACAAATAAGTATTTTTTGTCTTTTAAATCCTTTTTGTCCATGTAATAAAAATCTGATGCATGACCAAGAGGTCCTACGAAATCTTTGAAGCTTTCTCCTTCTTCAAATTTTGCGATTTTCTTTGTAGATTCACCAGAAGCTTGGACAACTATTTGGACGCTGCCTCTTTCTACGTCATAGTCTGAAATAGTAAGAGGAATTCTTTCAGAATATTTATCAGCAATTAAAATAATAAATTGACCTGGCTTTGCAGATGCTGCAATTTTAGGTGCATATATGTCAAATAAATAAATATTTGGCGCAAGTTCTTCTTTTCTTAAAATTTTTGGCAAAATAATCACACTCCAAGAATATTATAGCATAAGGGAAAATACAGGGTAGAGGAAATTTAAAATACTGAGATTATTTATTTAAAAATAACTTTTAGCTGACAAATGCTAAAAAATATTTACTAAAGTGCAAATTTCAAGTATATTATATCTAAGGTGGTTGAAATGAGAAAATTTTCAAGAGAAATAAAGAAAGTCGTGATAAAGGTTGGATCCTCTTCTATAACCCACGACAACGGAAAAATTAATTTGCAAAAAATTGACGAACTCTGCTTTGAAATAGCAAATCTAAAAAATAGGGGATATGATGTTGTTCTTGTTTCTTCTGGTGCTATTGCAGCAGGACGTGCAAAATTAAATTTAAGAGAAAGACCAAAGGAAACTTCAGATAAACAAGCTGCGGCAGCAGTTGGTCAAGTTGCCCTCACAAATATTTATGACAGATCACTTGTGTCCTATGGCTACAATTCTGCCCAGGTTCTTCTTACGAGAACTATAGAAAAAGATGACGAAATGAGGATAAACGCAAAAAATACCTTTGAAAAACTTTTAGCTATGAATGTAATCCCAATAATAAACGAAAATGACACAATCTCTACTTATGAAATTAAATTTGGGGACAATGACACTCTTTCAGCAGTAATTGCAAGGATGATTGAGGCAGATTTACTTATAATGCTTACAGATATAGAAGGTCTTTATACAGATGATCCAAGGAAAAATCCTGAGGCAAAAATAATTCATGAAGTTGAAAAAATTGAAGACGTTCAAGGGATGGCAAAGGAAACTGATTCAAATCTTGGAACAGGTGGCATGTACACAAAGATAAAAGCAGCAAAGCTTGCCATAGAAAAGGACATAGAAGTTGTAATTGGATCAGGAGAACAAATGAAAATAATTAGAGATATAGTTAAAGGAGAAGAAATTGGAACATATTTTAAGTGTTAAAGAACTTGGCAAAATTGCCAAAGAAGCTTCTTACAAGCTAAAAAAATTAAAAACTAGTGAAAAAAATAAAATGCTTCTTGAAATCAAAAAGGCTCTTATTAGTGAAAAAGCAAATATTTTAAAAGCTAATGAAGAGGACATCAAAAAGGGAAGAGATAATAATATGCCAGAAGGTCTAATTGATAGACTTCTTTTGACTGATGAAAGACTAGAGGCCATGGCAAAATCAATTGATGAAGTAATTGACTTTAAGGATCCAGTTGGAAAAGTTCTATCTATGGAAGAAAATAGTGCGGGACTTTTAATAGGCAGAAAAACTGTCCCAATGGGAGTCATAGCAATTATCTATGAATCAAGACCTAATGTGACTCTTGATGCAGCAATTTTATCTTTAAAGGCATCAAGTGCCATAATCCTTCGTGGTGGAAAAGAATCTATAAACTCTAACATAGCCATAGCAGATGCCATTAGACTTGGGATAAAAAATGCTGGCTATGACGAAAATTTTGTCCAAATAGTTAAGGACACATCTAGAGAATCTTCTAAAGAACTTATGCAGTTAAAGGGTTATGTAGATTTACTTTTACCTAGAGGTTCAGCATCACTTATTAATTCAGTTGTGGAAAATGCAAAAGTACCTGTAATAGAAACAGGTGTGGGCAACTGCCACATATATGTGGATGAAGATTGCGATATAGAAAATGCAGTAAAGATTATAGAAAATGCAAAAACTCAAAGAATTGGAGTTTGCAATGCAGTGGAATCTCTTGTTTTAAATAAAAATCTTACAGATGAATTTTATAATTTATTAAATGAAGTTGTAGAAAAATACAATATAAAAGTTCACGCAGATGAAAATGCCCTTCCTAAATTTAAAAATGCTCTAAAAGCAGAAGAAGATGACTACGCAAGAGAATACTTAGACTATGAATTTTCTGTAAAGACTGTAAATAATGTGGAAGAAGCAATTGATCACATTAGAAAGTATTCAACAGGTCACTCTGAATCAATTTTGACAAAATCCTATGACAAGGCCATGAGATTTTTAGAAGAAGTGGACTCAGCTTGCGTATATGTAAATGCTTCAACAAGATTTACAGATGGCGGAGAATTTGGAAAGGGTGCAGAACTAGGCATATCAACACAAAAACTTCACGCCAGAGGACCAGTGGGCTTAGAAGAGTTAGTTAGCTACAAGTATATAATATTTGGTCATGGAGAATATAGAAAATAAAATTTATTTATTTTTGACAATTATTTTGAGAAGATAATTGTCATAAAAAGTTAAAGATAAAAGAATTAAAATTAAATAGAAAAAATTAATCGGCAGGATTTTCTTGCCGATTTTTTGTAATTATAAAAATATTGAAGTGTAAAGAATTTTTCAAATTTTAATAGTATTTATATATTTTTAAAGGAAATAATTTTCAGCTATAAAAATAATTGGAAATAAATTTAAAATGAAAAGTAATATAAAAAAAGAGGTCATATATAATATGTAACCTCTTTTTTGTATGATTTAATAAATTTAAAGATAATTAGTTTTATGCTGCAGCTGGTTTATCTTTGTTTAAAAGTCTTTGAGTAACAAAGATTACTGCTAAAGCTCCAAGTCCAATAGCATCTGTTAAAAGTTTTGGATCAAGAAGTGCAAAGGCAGCTCCAAGTAGGATAACTCTTTGCCAAATTCTTAAATTTCCAAATAGGTAAGATTCTACTGTACCTGCCAAGCAGACAGTACCAATAAGTGCTGTTACAATTGTTGGTAATGCTGATGTTATTGGAAGCCAGTTTACTGTTGTTCCCACAACTGAATCAACCATAATTAAGTTTGGATTTATAACGAAGATGTAAGGTATTATAAAGGCACCAATTGCAAGTTTAAAGGCTTGGAAACCAGTCTTCATTGAGTTAGCACCTGCTATACCTGCTCCTGCGTAAGCTGCTAGGGCAACTGGAGGAGTAACGTCAGCAACTACACCAAAGTATAGGATAAATAAGTGAGCTGACATTAAGTTTACACCAAGTTTTGTTATTGCTGGAACAGCCATTGTTGCAAGAACGATATATTTTGCAGTAGTTGGAAGTCCCATTCCAAGTATAATTGAAGAAACCATTGTAAGAAGTAGTGTAGGTATAAGTTTACCTTTAGCAATTAATACAATAACTTCTGCGATCTTAAGGCCGAAACCTGTAAGTGTTACAACACCTACGATCATACCGGCACATGCACAGGCACAAGCTACACCAACGGCACCCTTAGCACCTGCTTCCATTGCTCCAAGTATATCTTTTGGAGTAAAGGAATCGTCTTTTTTAATAAGTGATGCTGCAAAAGCAACGATAACACCAATAACAATACCAGTTAAAGCAGCCATTGTTGGCGGAAATTGTTTAACCAACATAAAGATAATAGCAATTAGAGGTAAAGTTAAGTAACCTTGTTTTCTTAAAATATTTGAAACCTTTGGAAGGGATTCTCTAGGCATTCCCTTTAGTCCAAGTTTACAAGCTTCTAAGTGAACCATTGTACCAACAGCTATATAATATAGAACAGCTGGGATAATAGCAGCTTTAACAATTGAAATATATGGGAAACCTGTGAAGTCTGCCATGATAAAAGCAGCAGCACCCATTACTGGAGGCATTATTTGTCCACCAGTTGATGCAGTAGCTTCAACGGCACCTGCATAGTGAGGTTTGTATCCAACAGATTTCATTAGAGGAATTGTAAAAGCACCAGTAGTAACTGTATTTGCAACAGATGATCCTGAGATAGAACCCATAAGTCCTGAAGATAATACTGATGTCATTGCTGGACCTGATCTTGTAGAACCAGTAAGAGCATAGGCAAAGTCTATAAAGAATTCACCAACGCCAGTTTTATCTAGGAAGGATCCAAATAAGATAAACATAAATACAAATGTAGAAGATACTCCAAGTGGTGTACCCATAATACCTTCTGTAGTCATGTACATATGAGAAACAATTCTAGTTATATTAAAACCTCTGTGGGCAAAAACACCTGGCAAGTGTCTACCAAAGTAGGCAAATAGTAGGAATACTATGGTAACAATTGGAAGTTCTGGTCCAACAACTCTTCTTGTAACTTCTAGAGTAAGGAGAACTGCAAGGACACCAAGTATCATATCAGTAGTGGACATTTGACCACCCTTTAAGGCAATTGCTTCAACATTAAAGAATATGTAGCCCCAAACACCAATTGATAGAATCATTAATACCCAATCCATAATATCAATTTTATCTTTAGATGATTTTTTAAAACCAGGATATAGGGCAAAGCCAAGAGTAAAGGCAAAGATTAAGTGAAGTGATCTTTGCTTCATAGCTAAAAGTGTACCTTGCCATGCTGTATATAGATGGAAGGCAGACATTAAAATTGCAACGATTGTAATGAATAATGCAACCTTGCCAGTTAACTTACGAAGTTTACTAGTTTCAAGGTCGTATTGTTCCATTAACTCGTCAACATTCATAGTACCTAGTTCTTCTGCAGACTTAGCATTATTTTCAGTAGTGTTTTCCGTAGTCGTGTTTTCATTTTCTAGGTTTTCATTTAATTTTTTATCATTATCGCTCAATTTGGCACCTCCTCAGTGCGTATTGTAAAAGAGAAATACGTTCAGTAGAAAATTCTAAAGCCTCTCTTGGCTCAGAAAAATCTAAAAAGGGAGTAGTCTTTCCATTAATTACAAGTTTGTGATTAGCTATGACTGCTCCAGTTCTATAAATAACAGTTTCAAAGGGAACATTCATATCATATAGACAAAAACTTCCGTCTTCAGCATACTTGAATTTGTAGATTAAATTAACAGGAAGACCTGCACCCTGATCTCTATATCTTTGTTCCATTAAAATTAGTTTTCCGTCACGGACTTCATACCATTCGCTGGTTTCTGATCTTTCAACTGAATGTGTATATACTATGCCGAACCTTTCTTTATCCTTTAAATGTTCAATCTTTAATAGATCTTTATTAAAATAAGATTTGATAATTATTGCATCTATTTTTACAAAGGATAAAATAAAAAAAACTAATATAATAAAGAGAATTGGAAAGAATAAAATCTTTCCAATGCCCTCTTTATTTCTACCACTCATTATTTTTTAACTTCGTCAAAATATTTTTGTGCACCTGGGTGTACTTCAATACTCATACCATCAAGAGCCTTATCAAGAGCGATGTCTCCACCTCTTGCGTGAGATTCTTTCATAGTATCAAGGTTTTCAAATAATAATTTAACAATATTATAAGCGTCTTCGTCAGCCATTCTTTCGTCAACAGCAAGCATTGATTGTACTGCTACTACAGAAATTTCTTTGTCTTGTCCCTTGTATTCAGATGGAGTGATGTGTAGGTTAACATAGAAAGGATATTTTTCGATTAAAGCTTCAGCTTTATCTTCTGCAATTGGAACTAGGTGAACATCGTGAGTTGTTGCAAGTTCAGTAATAGCTGAAGATGGAATAGCTGCAGTTAAGAAAGTTGCATCAATTTGACCAGATTTAATTTGGTCAGCAGCTTCTGCGAAAGATAAGTAATCTACTTTTCCTAAATCGTCATAAGAAATTCCGTGAATATCAAGAATTTGTTTTACGTTAACTTCAACACCAGATCCTGGAGAACCAACAGCCACTCTCTTGCCTTTAAGATCGTCTATAGTTTTGATTCCAGAATCATCTGAAGCAACTATTTGTACGATTTCTGGATATAGACAGCAAAGTCCTCTAAGACTAGGTTTTTCTTCTCCTTCAAAAGTATCAGTACCGTTTACTGCATAGTAAGCAACGTCGTTTTGAATAAATGCGATTTCTGCGTCTTCCCTAGTAACAAGTTCTACGTTTTCCTTAGAAGCACCAGTAGCTTGTGCAGTTGCTGTGTAGTTAACACCTGCATTGTTAAGAATGTTAGATAGTGCTCCACCTAGTGGGTAGTATGTACCACCAGTACCACCAGTTGCAACTGACATAAATCCGCCCTTAGTTTCCATTAGGCCTTCAGCAGTCATTTCACCAGTAGATTCTTCTGTCTTAGCGTTTTCTTCAGTCTTAGTAGCGTTTGCAGTTTCTTCTTTCTTTGCATTTTCGCCACCACCACACGCTGTTAGCGTAAGTGTAACCAAAGCAATAAGCATGATCAACGTCGTAAATTTTTTCTTTGTCATAATAAACCTCCTTGACATTATTCAAATAAACGAAACACTATGAAAATGTTTATTTGATGATTTAATAGTACAATAATAAAAAGAAAATGTCAATCTAATAATAAGTTGAAATAGGGAATTAACTTGGATAAAAATTCAAATAGTAAAAATCTGAAAACGGTTGTATTATGTATATCGAAATGATGTATTTGAAAGGAATTAAAAACAAAAATATTTTAAATTAAATTTATGACTTGTTAGGCTGATTTTAGGATTTTTAAAAAAATTATTTTTAAAATTAGAAAGATATAGTAAAATAATTGTACTTTTAAAATACAATTTTTATTTTGGATAAAAGCAAAAATAACAACAAAAGGACGAAAAATGAACAAAAGATTTACTAATGAAAAATTAAAGAAATTTCAAATTTTAAATGGAGCACAGTTAAAATATATTGCCTTTATATCTATGTTAATCGACCATGTAAACAAGGCGATAATTTTGCCATACCTCGAAGTTGGAAGCACTTTATCAAAGGTATCTTCTTTTTTTGATATTTTAGGTCGCATTGCTTTTCCACTATTTTCATTTTTTATAGTGGAAGGATTTTTTAGGACTCACTCAAAGAAAAAGTATTTACTTAACTTACTTTTCTTTGCAGTAATATCAGAAGTACCTTACGATATGTTCTCTTCAAAAGTTTTTTTGGAATTTAGATTAAATAATGTCTTGTTTTCCCTTGCACTTTCACTTATAACTATTTGGATCTTAGATGAATTTAGAAATAAATATGAAGAAAAACTTGGGAATTTTTGGATTTTATTTTCTATTCCACTTTTAATAATTATGTTTTTTGTATCAACTTTTGTATCAGGCGATTATGACTTTCATGCAATTATGACAACTTTTTTCTTTTATATATTTTATGATAAACCTATTACTTCGGTGTTTTTTGCCTATGTAAGCATTATTAAGGAATATTGGTCAATACTTGGATTTGGACTCACTATAATGTATAATGGTGAAAAAGGAAAACAAAATAAAATCTTTAATTATTTATTTTATCCAGTGCATCTTTTTATACTTGGACTTTTGAGGATGTATCTTAATATTTAAATTTTAATCGAAGGCGCAGATGCGTCTTTTTATTTTTTTTAAATTAATTTTAAAATTTTAAAGATTTTTATAAAATGGGAGATAATATATGAAAGAAGAAAATATTTTAGGAAGAGAAGATATAAAAAAATTACTTATAAAGTTTGCAATACCAAGTATTTTGGCACTAATAGTAAGTTCTCTTTATAATATAGTGGACCAAATTTTTATTGGAAACTCTGTGGGAATGTTGGGCAATGCTGCTACAAATGTCGCCTTTCCTCTTGTGACAATTTGTACAGCTCTTGCACTTTTGTGTGGAATTGGTGGAGCTGCAAATTTTAATATTTCCCTTGGGAGAGGAGAAGTTGAACTTGCCAGTCACTATATCAGAAATGCCATAAGTCTTGCCACAATTTCAGCCCTAATCTTTACAATAATAACTCATATATTTATGGGGAATTTCTTAAAAGTTTTTGGGGCAACAGAAGAGATTATGGATTACGCTATAGAATATGTGTCCATAACTTCTTATGGTTTTATTTTTTTAATTCTCGTAAATGTTGGCTCAACTTTAATAAGAGCTGATGGTTCTCCAAAATTTTCCATGTACTCTATGGTAGTGGGAGCTGTCATAAATTTAATTTTAGATCCAATTTTTATTTTTACTTTTGATATGGGAATGTCAGGAGCAGCTTATGCAACTGTTCTTGGACAGATTTTTTCTTTTTTAATGATAATATTTTATTTTGTAAAGCATTTTAAATCTGTAGATTTAAAGGGAAAATATTTTGAATTTCAATTAGATAAGATTATTAATATTGTAAGGCTTGGTGCAGCAAGTGGATTTAACCAAGTAGCAATACTTTTTGTGCAAATACTTATGAATAATTTTTATAGATACTATGGATCCTTGTCAGAATATGGTTCTAATATTCCTCTTGCAGCAGTGGGCATTGTCATGAAGGTCAGCATGGTATTTTTCTGTATAAATATTGGACTTTCACAAGGACTTCAACCAATATCTTCTTTTAATTATGGTGCAAAAAATTATGACAGAGTAGTGGAAGTTTACAAACTTGCAATTAAGTATTCTTTAATAGTTTCATCACTTTCCTTTGTAATTTTTCAAGTTTTCCCAAGACAAATAATTATGCTTTTTGGTGGTGGAAGTGACTTATATTTTGACTTTGCCATAAAATTATTTAGGATTATGCTTTTCTTTACTTTTTTAAATGGTGTGCAACCAGTTACTATGGGATTTTTGACATCAATTGGGCTTGCAAAAAGAGGGGTTTTAATTTCTCTATTAAGACAAGTTATTCTCTTAGTTCCCTTTGCATATCTTTATGCAAACTTATTTGGAGTAAAGGGACTTTTGTATGCACCGCCTACGGCAGATTTTATAACAGCTATAGTTACTTTTGTCCTTGCAAAAAAAGTTTTAGATGAGATGAGAAAAAGACAAATAAGAGAATAAATTATTAGCCTTTGTATAAATCATTAACTTTAAGTAAATATAAAATGGTTTTCCAAAGGCTTTTTTAAAGAAAAGTATTAATTAAATTAAGAACTTAAATGAACTTGAAAAAGATAGTAATTTCAACTAAAATATAAATGTAACGAAGTACATAAAATTTTAAGGAGGATGTAAATGAAAGCGTTAATGGTAGATTACATGTCAGATTTAATTGACAAGGGACTTGAAGAAAGAGGTATTGAACTTGATAAGGTTATGCTTCCAACTTCTGAAAAATTAGCAGAAATTATTGAACCATATGATTTCTTATTCATGAGAGTTGACCCATTCATCAACAAAGAAGTTCTTGATGCTGCTAAAAACTTAAAGGCAATTTTTGTTGGTTCAACTGGAACTAACCACATTGACCTTGACTATGCAAAGGAAAAAAATATTCCAGTTAAAAACTCTCCAGGACAAAATGCAAACGCAGTTGCTGAACTTGTTTTTGCAAAAATGTTAGACCTTTACAGAAACTCTGTACAAGCTCAAAACGAAGTTAAGGGTGGAATCTGGAACAAATACAGATGGATTGGTAGAGAACTTAGAAACAAAACTCTAGGAATTTGTGGTTTTGGTGCAATCGGTAGAAGAGTTGGCGAAATCGCTAATGTATTCCACATGGATGTTCTTGCTTATGACCCATTCTTAAAACCAGAAGATATTAAAGTTGACTATGCAAAACTTGTTGATTTCGATACTCTTGTAAAAGAATCTGATATTATCACTCTTCACATGCCACTAACTCCAGATACTAAGGACTTATTTGCAGCAGAAGAATTTGAAAAAATGAAAGATGGAGCTTGCATCATCAACGCTGCACGTGGTGGAATTGTAAACGAAGAAGATCTTTACACATACATCAAAAATGGCAAACTAGGTGGAGCAAACTTAGATACACTTTCTAACGAACTTGGTTCTGGCGGACTTGACACTCAAGATGTACCAGTAGAAAATAAATTATTCGAACTTGATAGACTTTATGTTACTCCACACATTGGTGGATCAACAATTGATGCTCAAGACGATATTGGAAATGTAATTCTTAAAAACTTTGACGAATTATTTCCAAACTGCAAATAATTAAAAAATAAATAAGTAATTTAGGGCTGTCCTTTTGTGGGCAGCCTTTTTTATAATAGGATCTAGCAAAATAAAGATGGTCTTGAATAGAATAAATTCTCATGATAGTATTTAGTAAATTAAAGGGAAAAATTTAAAAAATTACTATTCACATATTAATATAGGAGGAAAAATGGAAGATTATTATGCACCAATCCTTTTATTAATAAGCTTTACTGCTATTATTTTTATTTACAATTACTATGTAAAGAAGAGAAATGAAAAGATTTTGCGAGATGAAATAAGAAAAAATTTTGGAAAAATTCATTCTCAAAAATACAAGGGAAAAATAGATGGGATACATAAGAGACTAGGCGGAAATATTACTGAAATAACTGCAAGTGATTTAAATTTTGATAAAATTATTGAAAATATGAATCACAATATGACAAAAATTGGTCTTGAATATTTTTATTATAGGCTTAGGAATTTATTATTAGATAAAGATGAACTTGTAAAGATTCAAAAAAATATAAAATCCTCGGAAAATAAAGAAGAAAAGTTGCAAGAAATCCAGTTTCAACTGGGAAAAGTTGGTTTTTTTAAAGAAGATGTGCTAGATCTTATCGAAGAAGAAGTAGAAATAGAAAAAGAACTGGAAATTGCAGCAAAAGTTTTTTCTTTTACTGCAGTTTACATATTAATACTTTTTATTTTTTTAAGAGCCCAAGCAATTTTATTTATTTTTCTACTACTTGGCATTAACACCTTTATTTACAAAAAATTTAACGAGATAACTTTGGGAAAGTTAGAGAGCTTAGTTAGATTAAAAAGTATTTTATTTGTAGCTGAAAAATTGATAAAAAATAAAAATGAAATTTTCACAGAAGACCTTCAGGAACTTGAAAATATTTTGAGTGAAATTGCTCCACTAAAGAAAACTTTGAAGTCCTTTGGATTTTTTACAGGAATAGAAGAGATGGACTTTGCAGAAACTTATAAGAATGTATTATTTTTATCAGAAGCTAGGAGTTTTTCTAATTCTCAAAAATATTTTAAGAAATATGGAGAAGAAATTCATAGACTTTATTACTTAATGGGAAAAATCGACTGTGAAATTGGTATTATTTCAATTAAAAAGGCATACAAAACAAATTATGCAGACTTTGGAGAAAAAATTTCTGGGAAAAATTTATACAATCCATTAATAAAAAATCCTGTAGCCAATGATCTAGATTTAGAAAAATCAATAATTTTAACAGGATCAAATGCTTCTGGAAAATCAACTTATTTAAGGACAATTGGTATAAATGCAATTTTTGCCCTTAGCTTTGGAATTTTCTTTGGAGAAAGTTTTGAAATAAAGGCAATTAAAATAAAATCTGCAATTGATATTTCAGACTCGATAATGGAAAATCTTTCTTACTTTATGGCAGAATCCAAAGCAATAGGCGAGATGATAGAAGATAAGGAAGAAAAAATTATCTTGCTAGATGAAATATTTAGAGGGACTAACACAATTGATAGAATTGCATCGGCTACTGCAACATTAAAATATTTGGCAAAAAATAATCATGTGGTGGCAGCGACACACGACATAGAACTGACAATACTTCTAAAGGATTTGTATAAAAATAAACACTTTGAAGAAAAGATAGAAGATGGGGACATTAAGTTCGACTACCTTTTAAAAGATGGACCTGCTACAAGTAGGAATGCAATTGCAATTTTGGAAAATTTATCTTATCCAAGAGAGATAATAGAAGAAGCAAAAAGTCTTTCAAAAAGTTTGGAAAAATAGAAATTTTATCATAATACTTAGTTAATTTTTTAGCTAAGTATTTTTTTATCTTTATTAGTTGATTTTTATCCTTTATACTAGTATTAAGTGAGAAAATGTTTTTTTAGAAGTGAGAGGGAAAGATGAGAATTTATTTTACTAGACATGGTGAAACTGAATGGAATAAACTTGGTATTATCCAGGGACAACTAGATTCTGCCTTGACTAATGAAGGGCTTGATATGGGATTAAGGCTTAGGGAAAAATCTAAGGACCTACACTTTGATAAGGTCTATTCATCAGATCTTGGAAGGGCATTTGATACTGCAAAATTAATTTGTCCTGATAGGGAAATTATAAAGACGCCTCTTCTTCGTGAAATTGACGTTGGGTCTTGGTCAGGTAAAAATATAAAAGATGTAAAAACAAGTGATGAGATTCTTTATAAGAAATATTTTGAAGAACCAGAAAATTATTATAGACCTGATGGGGAAAGTATATATGATCTCAAGAATAGGGTTGAAAAGTTTTTTGAGGAAAATATCTATAATAGTGAAGATGAAAATATACTTATAGTGACTCACGGTGTAACTATTGTTGCCATTTATTCTCTTATGGAAAATATACCCATAGAAGATTTTTGGTCCAACAGAGTTAGGCGAAATGGCGAATTTAATATAGCAGATTATGAAAATGGAAAATTTAAAATTATAAAGAAGGCTCCCAAAAATCCAGTGGATTCAATTTGAGGTGATGAAATGAATACTTACGACTTAATTATTATTGGTGCAGGTGCAGCTGGTTTAAGTGCTGCGATTTATGCTGGCAGATCTCTTTTAAATACTCTTGTTATAGAAAAATTTTCCTTTGGTGGCAGAGTTAATGACACTCCAAAGATTATAAATTATCCCGGATTTAAAGAGATTTCAGGACGAGATCTTATAAATGAATTTAGAAAGCAAGCAGAAAATTTTACTACAAATGAATTTACCTATGGAACTGTGAAAAAAATTGAAAAGATTGATGATCTTTTTAAGATAACTACTCTTAGAAGAAAAGAGTTTATGGCAAGAGCAATTATTATAGCTACGGGAACTTATGCAAAGATGATAAATGTACCTGGTGAAACTGAATTTGCAGGACGTGGAGTTTCATACTGTTCTACTTGTGATGCAGATTATTTTAAGGATAAGGACATACACATTCTTGGATCTGGTGACTTGGCACTGGAAGAGGCAGATTATCTTTCAAATTTTGCCAACTCTATAAACATGATAATTATTCATGAAGAGGGAAATTTTGATGGAAATAAACTAGAAGCTGAGAGAATTATGAAAAATCCAAAGATTTCTTACACTTGGCATTCAAAGTTAGAAGGCATCTATGGAAATGACAGGGTAAACAGCCTTGATATTTTAGATTTATCAGATAATACAAATACTAGAGTGACTTCTGATGGGATTTTTATCTTCGCAGGAATGAGTCCAAATTCTGATTTTGTAAAGGACCTTCTAGAGATAGATGATTATGGTTTTATAAAGACTGATGAAGAGATGAAAACATCAGTAGAAGGAATTTTTGCAGCTGGAGATATAAGGAAAAAAGCCCTTAGACAAATTGTCACTGCAGCAAATGATGGAGCAGTGGCAAGTGTTTATGCAGAAAAATACATTAGAAATAGGGGTGTAAAATGAGAGTCTATCCAAGAGGAACTGTGCTTTATAAAAGAGATAAGGCCTACAATGGAATAAATTTAATTTCTACAGCAAAAGATGGTGCCCTAATAACTAAAATGGACGGAACAGAATTAAAGAGATATTCTGTCAATCCCATGCCAGCAAAAATGTTAGCGAATAAAAATATTATGAGTATTTCTTCTTTTAGATCATCTGATTTTGGTGTCAGTGATGGTATTGACTTAATTGAGTTTGATAAAAATGGAAAAATTTCATTTGATTTTGACAAGTTTAAATTTACAGAGGATAGGGGATACAGACCAAAGTGGATGGCTAGAGCCCATTCTGATTTTCAAAGAGAAGGAAATTCTGTGGGATATTATTATCCAGACCAAAAAATTGTGGAAAATGGAAAGACCCTTCTTCTTGTTCACGATGCTATTGTCGAACCGAGAATATCTGACAAGACTCTTCTTGACGATGTTATTTTAGAAGTTGATGAAGAGGGAAATATATTGTGGAAGTTTTCCTTTAGTGAACACTTTGACGAGTTAGGTTTTTCTGAAGAGGCGAAGAATGTTTTATACAGAAATCCAAATTTGAGGATAACAGAAAGACCTCTTGGAAATTACCTTGATGTAACTTCAATTTCAACTATTGGAGAAAATAAGTGGTATGACCAAGGAGATCCTCGCTTTCATCCAGACAATATTTTATTTACGGCAAGAGCTGCAAATATTATTGGCATAATTGACAAGAAGAGGTCAAGAATTTGCTACAAACTTGGACCAAACTTTTCCGATTTCAAAAAAGTTGATCCAGTAGTTGGATCTGCCTTTGCAAGTATTGTACCAAGAGGTTTGCCAGGAGAAGGAAATCTTTTAATATTTGACAATGGGGGAAGATGTGGATATGGTTCTCCAACTCTTACATCTCCATCAGGACTACTTCCTTTCGTGAGAAATTATTCTAGGATACTTGAAATAAATCCAGTTACACTTTCTCTTAATTGGTCAGTAGATCCAAGAGATTTTGGTTTTTCCATACCAATGAATGGTTACAAATTTTATTCACCTTATGGTGGAAATCTCCAAAGACTTCCCAATGGAAACACCCTAATTACACTTGCCACAGAAGGACTTGTAATTGAAATAACGCCATCAAAGGAAATTGTATGGCAGTGGACTTGCCCTTATAGGACAACAACAGAAAATCTTCTTAAAAACAATATGATTTATAGAGTTTACAGATATCCCTATGACTACTTAGATATTGATGAAAATGAAAATGAAATTGAAGAAATAGAAGATGCATCTTATTTTAAACTTCCTGGTGCAGGTGACTTCAAGTCAGTTGAAATTACAAATGTAAATAAGAGTGAATTATCAATTGATATAGATCCACTTTCTCAAGAATCAGAATCTGTTAGAGATCTTGCTGAAAACAAGAAGGTAATAAAGAGAAATGAATCAGTAATAAAATATATTGCAGCAAGTCATTTTGAAAAGACAATTGCTGAAAATAATATGTCAATAATAATTTATGGAGCAGAACGATGTTCTCACTGTGAACCTCTTATGGAAGTAATGGAAGTTTTATTGAAGGAAGAATTTAAAGAAGTATCATGTTTTTATATGGATCTTGATAAAAATAAAAATTTTGCAGAAGAACATGAAATTTTTCAACTTCCAAGAGTTTCCTTTTATAAGGATGGAGAAAAAGTTTATGAATTTATGGGAGAAAAATCTTACGACGAAATTGCCGGCTTGATAGAAGATTATCTTTTAGAATTAAATTAAAAAAATAACTGGAGACTTTATTTGTGACTAATCATAAAAGCCTCCAGTTTTTATTTTTATAAATTATTTTCGACGCCAATGGCATGCCAATTTAAATTGTAATAGCCCTTTTTATTTACTTTTGAATTTATTAAAAATCTATTTTTCACAAGTCTAAGCATATATTTATCATCTTTATAGGAATCAGAATAAGCAGAAGAATTTTCATAATCTATATCTATATCTTTCTTATCCAAGAGCCTTTTAATATTTTTAACCTTAATATCTTTTTTGTTATTGCCACTTGTCAACTTATAATTCTCGTCAAGTTCAGTTCCGATAATGTAATCAAAATCATATAATTCTTTTACATATTTTAGATAGGGACTTGCAGATGCAGAGCATAAAATTTTTATTGTGTCTTTATCGTGGGAATTAAAATTATCTTCAAATTCTTCAAAAAAGAATTTGGGATAAAGATAATCTGTCACAAAAGATTTTAATTCATCTTCTGAAAAATACTTTATAATAGAAACCATTTGAGTTTTCATTATATCAAAGTCAGACTTAAATTTTGATTTTATGTAGGCAGAAGTAAGCCCTCCAAAAGTTTTAAATATATTTATTTTTTTATGTTTAAGTCCATATTTATAAAGCTCTACTATTGATTCACAATCAACTACAGTTTTGTCAAAATCATAGAGCGCAAGCTTTTTTTTCAAAATCTCACCTCATAAGAATTATATCAAATTACCTTCATTATAAAAAGATTTATGATATACTAAAGTCGTGATATTTATGGCAATTATTATACATGTAGACATAGATGCCTTTTACGCATCTGTAGAAGAATTAGATGATAAAAGCATAATAGGAAAACCAGTTGTAGTGGGCGGAAGTTCCAATCATGGAGTTGTAACCACTGCAAATTATATTGCAAGAGAATATGGCATTCACTCTGCCATGCCAATGTATATGGCAAAAAATCTCTGTGATCACTTGATTATAAAGCCAATGAGAAGACAGAGATATTTGGAAAAATCAAGAGAGGTTTTTGAAGTCTTAAAGACTTATACAAATAAAATTGAAAAAGTTTCTATTGACGAGTCTTATCTAGATATTAGTGGCCTTAATTATGATGAATATATTGTCTATAAGCTTCAAGAAGATGTTTATAAAAAAACTGGTTTGAGTGTAAGCTGCGGATTGAGCTATAATAAATTTTTGGCGAAACTTGCAAGTGATTGGAATAAACCAAGGGGAGTCAAAATAATTAGAGAAGAGGACTTGCCCCATATTTTATTTCCCTTAGATATTAGAAAAGTTCACGGAATTGGAAATAAAACAGAAAAAAAGCTTAGAAATATTGGAATAAATACTGTTGAAGATTTATATTCATTGTCCTATGAATTTTTGACAAGCAGTTTCAAAAAGAGTGGGGAAGAAATTTACAAGAGAATAAGGGGAATTGACAAGAGAGAAGTCACTCCCAATACTGTGAGAAAAAGTCTTGGCACAGAAAGCACTTTTGAAGTTACTAGCAAGAGAGAAGAATTAATTTATTATTTAAAAGAATTTGCAAAAGAAATATCTGAAGATTTAATTGTAAAAGAAATTGCTGGATATACTTTGACTTTAAAGATGAAAAACGAACATTTTAAGATAAAAACTAGATCAAAAACTTATGAAGAGACAATCTACGAAGAAGATGATATTTTTAAAAAGTCCTTGGAAATCTTTGAAGAGGCTTATGATGGGGAAAAGCTAAGACTTATTGGCATAACTGTATCAAATTTAGTAGATTTAAATATAAGACAACTTACATTTTTTAATTAATAAAAATAAGGACAGCAAAAAAACTGTCCTATTTTTGTGAAAATTTTTAAATTAGTTTTTTATTTTAAAAAGTCAAAAGCTGTTGCTACAAATATTGCAATGCCCTTGTAAAAAAGTGATTCATCTAAATCAAATTTTGGGCTGTGATTTGGATAATATTTTCCATCCTTTGCCTTTCTTAAATTTGAAAGAAATAAAAAACTGCCAGGGACTTTTTCTTGGTAAAATGCCATGTCTTCGCTGCCCATTGTTGGTTCTTTTAAGTCAAAGATGTCTTCTGGGAAAAGCTTAGAAGTAATATTTTTTACATAGGATGTAAAGTTGGGATCATTCTTTAAAACTGGATAATATCTCTTGTATTCTGTTTCTGCAGAGCCACCATAACTTTTAGCAATCCCATCTGAGACTTCAGCAATTCTTTTTTCAATTAAGTCTCTTGTTTCTTCTTTTAAGGCACGAGATGTTCCAAGCATTTCAACATCATCAGGAATTATATTTTGACAAGTTCCACCATTAATTTTACATACAGATATTAAAGCTCTATCCACGGGAGAAATTTCTCTTGAAATAATTTTTTGTAGTCCCATTAGAATTTCTCCTGAAATAATTATGGGATCAATAGAAAGTTGAGGATTTGCACCATGACCACCCTTGCCCTTTACTTTAATAGAAAAAATATCCATTGATGCCATAAGTTCATTATCTTTAAATCCAATATAACCTTGAGGAATATCGGCAAGTTTTCCGCAGTGCATTCCAATTATTGCATCCACCTTAGGATTTTCTAGACAAGATTCTTTTATCATAAGATCAGCGCCACCTGGCACTTCTTCACCAGGTTGGAAGATAAACTTTACAGAACCTTTTAAATTTTCTTTATTTTCATTTATAATTTTTGCAGCTGTAAGGGCAATTGCAGTGTGGGCATCGTGACCACATGCGTGCATACATCCTTCGTGAGTAGACTCAAAGCTAAGACCTGTTTCTTCTTTTATTGGAAGTGCATCCATGTCGGCTCTTATGGCAAGACATTTTCCACTTTCTTTTCCATGTATTGTTGCAACAAGTCCATTTCCCTTTACAAATTCTTTATAGGAAATGCCAAATTTATCTAACTCATTTTTTACATATTTTACAGTTTTTGGAAGTTCAAGCTCAAGTTCAGGAATTTTATGTAAGTCTCTTCTAATTTTTATTGAGAGATTTTCATTTTCCTTAGCTAATTTTATTATGTCCATCTAAATTCCTCCCTTAAATGAAAATTTAGTTTTAATTATAAATTAAAAGAGAGAAAACTTCCAGTTAGCTTGCATAAAAAAAGACAGACCTAAGTCTGCCCTTAAAAATTATTTTTCGCTTCCAAGAATATTATAAGTAATTGCCACAAGGCCACCACCAATAATATTTCCAATTGTAACTGGTATTAAATTTTTTAAAATTAGCCCAATTGTAAATTCTGGATTTAACATTTTTGCTAGGGCAAAGCAAGTCATATTTGCCACACTATGCTCAAAACCAAGACTTACAAAAGCAAGTATACACCAAAAGATTAAAATTAATTTTGATGAATCAGAAATTTTTCTTGAACAAATTAAAACTGCAAGACACACTAGAATGTTACACATAATTCCCTTAAATAAAAGTGCAGTGAAGTCAAAACTTGTCTTTGTTGTTGCTAGTTTTAAGAGGGCCTCGTTATATTCAGGGGAAACTCCTGTCATTTTAAATAAGAAAGAAATTAAAATTGATCCCAAAAGATTTCCTATGTAGGAAAAAACTAAAATCTTTAAAAGTGTGGAAGTTTCAATTTTTTTGTTTAATCTTCCAATACTTGTCACAAGGACATTACCTGTGAAAAGTTCGCCACCAGCAAAGATTACAAAGGAAAGTGCAAGGGAAAAGACAAAGCCATTTATAAATTTAACAGCTGGAATTTCAAGTCCTGAAAAAACACTTGCAGATAGGGTCATGATTAACATTCCCATTCCAATAAAAAATCCTGCAAGAACTGAAGCGACCATGTACTTAAAAAGGGAATTTTCAAGTAAATTTTTCTTAGTGTTTGCAGAATTTGTAAGTCCACCAATTATATCCTTATACATATCACACCTCTTTTTTTATTCCATTAAACATTATATCAAAAAGAGGTGACTTTTCAATTGGTGAAAGAATCTTTATGTGAAAATATATAAAAGTTTTCTTTATAATTTATATTTTATTTTGAATTTGCATCTAACTTATATTTATTAACTTCTATTGCCACAACAATTACTTGAACAAGGGGCATTAACAAATTAAAAACTAGGAAAGGAAGATAGTGAACAGTGGATACTCCGAGAACAGTGGACATATAAGTTCCACAAGTATTCCAAGGTATCATGGCAGATGTCACAGTTCCTCCTGATTCTAGAGTTGATGACAACAATACTGGGTCAAGATTTCTTTCCTTATATTCATTTTTAAACATTCTGCCAGGAACAACAATAGAGATGTACTGTTCAGGCATAGTTGCATTTGTAAATAGGCAAGTTAAAATTGTAGAAATTACAAGTCCAACTAGTGATTTTACCTTGTGAAGGAATTTTTTTACAATGGCTTCAAGGATTCCTGTTTCTTCAGCAATTCCACCAAACATCATGGCGATTATTGTAAGAGAAATGGAAGACATCATGTTGTTTAGTCCACCTGTAGTTAAAAGTTTATCCACTGCTTCAAGCCCAGTATTTGAAACAAAACCATTTAGACCTGCTGATAAAATATCCCCAAAATTTATATCTTGATAAATTGGTCCCAAGATAGCAGCGATAATTATGCCGAGAGTTATCCCAGGAACTGCTGGAAGTTTTTTAGCAATAGAAATTATTACAACTATAGGAGCCAGCAATAGAACTGGAGTAATTGTAAAATTATCCTTTAGTCCCTTTGCAATTACACTTACATTAGATAAGTCTGCAGAAGACCCCTTATATTTAATAGATAAGATCCCAAAAATTATTAGAGTTAAGGCATAGGCAATAATTGTTGGTTTAAACATAGATTTTATGTGAGTAAATACGTCTGTACCTGCCATAGCTGGTGCAAGATTAGTCGTATCAGATAGGGGACTCATTTTGTCGCCAAAATAAGCTCCAGATAAAACTGCTCCTGCAGTGATAGGTGCGGGAATGCCAAGTCCACTTGCAATTCCCATAAGGGCAATACCCATAGTCCCAGCAGTACCCCAACTTGTGCCAGTAGCAAGAGAAGTGATTGATGTAATTATAACTGTGGCTATTAAAAAAATAGAGGGTCTTAAAATCATAAGACCATAGTAAATCATTGTTGGCACAACGCCTGCTAAAATCCACACACCAATTAAAACTCCAATTATTGCCAAGATAATTATGGACTGCATAGCTTGAGAAATTCCTTTTATCATGGAGTTTTCAATAAACTTCCAAGAGTAGCCGATTTTAAGTGCAACAAGAGATGCTATTAATACCCCAATTAACATGGGTATGTGAGGACTCTCTTTATATTTTATTATGCTGATAAACATAATTATAGTGAGGGATAAAAAGGTGAAAATTGCTTCGCCAAAGCTAGCTTTTCTCACTTCTTTTTCATATTTATTACAATCTTTTTTCTTCATAATTCACCTCTGGATAAATTCCAAAATTTAACATATTATACCATTAAAATTACTTTATTAAAAGTTTTTATTGGCTTACAAAGATGGTATACTATAATGGAATGGGGGAAATTATGGAATTAAAAGATACAATTCGTGCAATTGAAGATTATCCAAAAGAGGGAGTTATTTTTAGGGACATCACAACTCTTTTAAAGGATAAAGATGCCTTCAAAAAAGCAGTAGATGAAATGGCAGAAAAAATTGACAGTGATGTGGACAAGATAATAGGAATTGAAGCGAGAGGTTTTATCTTTGGTGCAGCTCTTGCTTACAAACTAAATAAGGGATTTATACCAGTTAGAAAACCAGGTAAACTTCCTTGGGACAAGTTAAGTGAATCCTATGACCTTGAATACGGCGAAGATTCAATTGAAATCCATGAAGATGCTATAGATCCAGGAGAAAAGATCGTAATAGTTGATGATTTGCTTGCAACTGGAGGAACTTCAAAGGCTTGCCTAAAGCTTGTTGAAAGTTTGAAGGGCGAAGTATCAGCTTTAGTTTTCTTGGCAGAACTTGAAGGACTAAAGGGAAGAGAAGTCCTTGAAGGCGAAAAAGTTTATTCAGTTATAAAATATTAATTAAAAAACATCTGCGAGAAATTTTCTTACAGATGTTTTTTTGTGAATATATTTAATTTTAATTTCTTTTTTTTGCTGTGTCCTTAATATTATTTACGCAAAGGGTGAGGGCAAGAAGTACCTCAGTGTATTTTTCGTTATGAACTGTGAGTTTGTAAGTGTCAGCCAAGGCAAAGAAAGTTTTTTCGATTTCTCCAATTAGTTCATCCTCTTTAAAAATATTAAAGTTAAGGTCTGGAAATGCACCCTCTAATCTAAGTTTTTCACCTTCATAATCTATGTCGATTGTCCTAACTAGAAAGCTAATTTTTGATTCCACCCTCATGAACTTGCCGTCAGAAAAATTAACATTAAACTTTTGAAGGAGGGAGAAGAGTTCCTTTTCAATTTTTAAAATCTCAATTCCATCTATATCAGAAATTTTCACATCATAGCCAATGAGTGTGAAATATTGGTCTACATAATAAACTTCTCTTCCATCATCATCTAAGATGGGGTAGTGGTCTGTAATCTTAAAAAGATTTTCTTTAAAGTAATAATTTTTCATAGTTCACCTCTTTATGAGTAGATTATACCATGAATTTTTTACATTTATAATTTATAAAAATAAAAGAAATAGACATAAAAAAAGCCCCACAGTTTCCTGCAGGGCAATTTAAGATTATTTATTAGTCGATATTAAGTGAATCAACAGCATTATCAATTAATTCGTCCTTAACAAGGTAAGGAAGTGTAATGTGTCCGAATTCATTATCTTCGTTAAATTCTTTAGAAACTTCAATTGCGTGATCATTTCTAGCCCAGTTACGTCTAGCAACACCACTCATTACGTCCCAAGTAAGTGAAAGTTTGATGATTTCGTCAACCATTTCAGATCCGTCAAGTACTAGACCAAATCCACCATTGATTGATTTACCAATACCAACTCCACCACCGTTGTGAAGAGCAACAAGAGACATACCTCTTGCACAGTTACCTGCGAAACATTGAGTAGCCATGTCAGCCATTACATTAGATCCATCTTTAATGTTAGATGTTTCTCTGAATGGTGAGTCTGTACCAGATACATCGTGGTGGTCACGACCCATCATAACAGGACCAATCTTTCCTTCTCTAACAAGTTCGTTGAATTTAAGAGCAATGTCAACTCTACCCTTAGCATCTTGGTAAAGAATTCTTGCTTGAGTACCAACAACTAATTGGTTCTTTTCAGCGTCTCTGATCCAGATATAGTTATCCATATCTTGGTATCTTCTGTCTTTATCTATACATTCCATTGCAGCGTGGTCAGTTGCAATTAAGTCTTCGTGTTTACCACTTAGGCAAACCCATCTGAATGGTCCATATCCATAGTCAAATAGAAGTGGTCCCATGATGTCTTCTACATAAGAAGGCCAAATGAATCCGTCTTTGTCGTCTTTACCGTTCTTAGAAACTTCTTTAACTCCAGCATCGTAGATAGCCTTTAAGAAAGAGTTACCATAGTCGAAGAAGTAAGTTCCCTTAGAAGTAAGGCTCTTGATAACATCAAAGTGTTGTTTAAGAGTTTCATCAACAAGTTCACGGAATTTCTTGATGTCAGTTCTTAAAAGTTCAGTTCTTTCTTCAAAAGTAATTCCTACTGGACAGTAACCACCATTGTATGCGTTGTGGCAAGAAGTTTGGTCAGAAAGTAGGTCAATATGGATGTCATTTTTGTCCATATAGTGAAGAAGATCAACGATATTACCGTGGAAGGCAATAGAAAGAGCTTCTTTCTTTTCAAGAGCATCTTGAGCAAGCTTAACAGCTTCTTCAGGAGTTTCAGCAAGTTTCTTGATCCATCCTTGTTCAAGTCTAGTTTCAATTCTTGAAATATCAACTTCAGCGATGATAGAAACAGCACCTGCGATATCTCCGGCTTTACCTTGAGCACCACTCATTCCACCAAGTCCAGATGAAACGAATAATTTACCAGCTAAGTTATCTTTTTCGCCAAGACCAAGTTTTAATCTACCAGCGTTAAGAATAGTGTTGTAAGTTCCGTGAACAATACCTTGTGGTCCAATGTACATCCAACCACCAGCAGTCATTTGTCCGTAGTTAGCAACTCCCATTTCTTCTGCAATTTCCCAATCGTCAAGATTGTCATAAAGACCAACCATTAGACCGTTAGTGATAATAACTCTTGGAGCATTTTTTCTTGATTTAAATAGTCCAAGTGGGTGACCAGATTCCATAACAAGAGTTTCATCATCGTGCATAATTTCAAGATATTGTTTGATTAAGTTGTATTGCATCCAGTCGTGACAAACTGAACCAGTTTCTCCATAAGTTACAAGTTCATATGGATATAAAGCAACTTCAAAGTCTAAGTTGTTGTCAATCATTACTTGGAAAGCTTTTCCGGCTAAGCAATTTCCCTTGTATTCATCAATTGGTTTACCGTAAATTCTTCCTTCTGGTCTGAATCTGTATCCGTAGATTCTTCCTCTAGTAGTAAGTTCTTCTAAAAATTCAGGAATTAATTCTTCATGATATTCTTCTGGGATATATCTTAGAGCATTTCTAAGAGCAATTTTAGTTTGATCCTTTGAAAGTCTAAATCCTCTATCAGGAGCTCTTCTAATTCCTTGTTCAAAAGATTTTTTTTCTGGAAGGTTTTTGATTTGTACCTTCATAATCTTTTGAACGTCTGCGTTATGATTATTTATCACTTTTATCAACCTCCATTTATTAGACATTATAAATTAAAACTTTTAAAAAGTAAATACAAAGGGAAATTAATTTCCTGATTTTTTTATTTTTATTTATAAATGTTTTGTAAAAAAGTAAAAAGAATGTGATATTTGCTAAATATAGAGCAAGTATCACAATTATAGATGATTGATTTATCACGATAACTCATGAAATGAATCGTTTTCAAAAATTCCATATAATTATATAAAAATTAAAAAAATTATGTCATTTTAGGAAAATTTAGTATGAAAACTGAATAAAAATTTGTGATAGAATAAGAAAAAGAAGTAATTTTTTATAATTTATAAAGGAGTATAAATGGAATTATATGAAATATTTTTTTAAAATTCTCGTCTTTTTATTTGCAGCTTTTTTGATCGGTGTATGTCTAGACTATTTATTTGTTATCCAAATTTTTTCAAAAAACACTATAGAAGTAACTTTAATAGTTTTTTTTGTAATTATAATTGAGAAATTAAATAAAGTCTTGGAAAAACTTGAGAAAAATGAAAAGTATAAAGAAGACAAAGATAATGATTATAGAGACCCTAGTAAATAAAAAAAATAGTTAAATATAATTATATATCAAATAGTTTATAAACAATTAACATAATTTAAAACAAGGATTTTTGAAATTTTATTTTAGTGTTTTTTCTTTATTTTAAAATTTTCTTGGGTATAATGAAAATATAATGGATGTAAAAATTAAGGAGGAAATATGAAAGCGGATAAAATTTTAGTTAATCTTGATCAAGTTTTTTCACCTAAGGATATAGGTAGACCTCTAAGAGGCGAAGAAATGAATGAAGCCGAAATTTTAGAAAATGCTTATATCGCAATTAAAGATGGCAAAATTCTAGAAGTTGGCGAAGGAAATGGCTACGAAAATCTAAAAGATGACAATACAGAAATAGTTGATCTTACTGGAAAAGTTGCAACTCCAGGTCTTATAGATGCTCACACTCACCTAGTATATGGTGGAAGTCGTGAAAATGAATTTGCAATGAAGCTTAACGGTATGGAATATCTTGAAATTCTTGAAGCTGGTGGAGGAATTCTTTCTACATTAAAAGCTACTGAATCTGCAAGTTTTGATGAACTTTATGACAAGACAAGAGATCTTCTTGAACACATGCTTGTTCACGGTGTGACTACTGTTGAAGCTAAGAGTGGTTATGGTATTACTCTTGAAACAGAACTTAAAGAACTTGAAGTTCTTGAAAAATTAAATAAAGATTTTCCAACAGAACTTGTGAGAACTTTTATGGCAGCTCACGTAATTCATGAAAAATATAAAGACAATTCTGATGAATATGTGGACATTGTAATTGACATGATGCCAGAAGTTGCAAAGAGAAATCTTGCAGAATTCTGTGACGTATTCTGTGAAAAGGGAGTATTTACAGCAGAACAATCTGAAAGAATTTTGACAGCTGCAAAAGAACATGGCTTTAAACTAAGAATTCACTCTGATGAAATTGAAAACATTGGTGGTGTTGATGTAGCTGCAAAAGTCGGTGCAGTTTCAGCAGAACACTTAATGGTAGTAGATCAAGAAGAAATTGAAACTCTATCAAAGGCAAATGTAATTGGAAACTTACTTCCTGGAACAACTTTCTCATTAATGCTAGACACATATGCTCCAGCAAGAAAGATGCTTGAAAAGGGAATGGCAATTACACTTTGTACAGATTCAAACCCAGGATCTTGTCCAACAGCAAATCTTCAATTTATCATGCAACTTGGATGTCTTGAAATGAAGCTTACTCCAATTGAAGTTTACAATGCAGTAACTATTAACGCTGCTTATTCAGTTGATAGAGCTGAAACTATTGGATCTTTTGACAAGGGCAAGAGAGCAAATATTACAATTTTTGATGCCCACAATATTGATTACACACTTTACTTCTTTGGCACAAACCTATGTAAACAAGTTTATGTTGATGGAGAATTAGTGGTTGAAGACAGAAAATTAGTAAAATAATTTCAGGAAAATAATATAGAAATTGAAATAAGGGAGCTCCAAGCTCCTTTATTTTTTTACAAAGCTAATCTAAATTTAAAATATATTTAAAAGAAAATAATAGCTAGATGAAATTATTAAATAGAAAAATAATAATTCACCAATTAAAAAAATGTATTATGAAAACTTTATCCTAAAGAATTTATCTTAATAATGAAGAAAAAATATCTTTTAGAATAATCGGAGCATAAAAAAGAATGTAGTTTTATTGTAAATAGCATATTAAAAAAACATTATAAAATACAATTTTTCATCGCTTTTAACTAAGACCAAATAAGAGGTAAAGCATACTCTATGGCAAAGCTAGACATCCACAATACTGTATTAAATTAGCATGTAATCAAGTTAAGTTATTGTATAAAATTAAGTGTAAGATAAAATTCTTTATAAAATATAGTTGACTTATATCTTCCAGTAGAGTAAGATTAGCTTAGAAAACATTTTCAGCGATACAAAAATTTCACATAATGTATCGCCGGCATATTAAATTTTTTATGGTATGCTCGACAATATGTTTTAAGGAGGTAATTATATGAAGAACGACGGTCAAAAAGCTGTTAGACTACCTAGTTTTTTCGAAGCAATACTACCTATTATAACAATGGTAGCTCTAATGGTATATGTTTTCAAATTCAGTGATGAGGCTTATGACGCAGCTCACATGCCACTAATCATAGCACTTATAGTTACTGTAACTATTGGTGTAATTTGCGGACATACTTTTGAAGAAATGTTGTCTGGTATTATTGACAGAATAACAGCGACATTGGATGCAATTTTAATTTTACTTACTGTAGGTCTATTGGTATCATCTTTCATGATTTCAGGTACAATTCCAGCTCTTATCTATTATGGACTTGACTTTTTATCACCACAAACATTCCTACCAGTTGGTTGCTTACTTTGTGCAGTAGTTGGTTGTGCATGTGGTTCATCTTGGACTGCAACAGCAACTGTAGGTATTGCATTTATGACAATTGGTACTGGTCTTGGAATTAACCCTGCATTAACAGCAGGTATGGTAATATCTGGAGCATATGTTGGAGATAAATTCTCTCCACTATCTGATACTACTAACCTTGCAGCAGGTGTTGCTGGAACAGGTCTATTTGACCACGTTGCAGCTATGGTTTCTACAACTGGTCCTGTTTTCTTAATATCTCTTATTATTTATACTGTTTTAGGTATGAATATTGCAGGCGCTGGATATGATCCAACAATTGCTGATGGTATTAGAGAAGCAATCGCAGGTAACTTCAACGTTAACCCACTAGTTTTACTTCCAATTCTAGTTATTGTTTTAATCATGGTTCTTAGAATTCCTGGTCTTCCAGGCGTACTTGGTTCAGTTGCAGTTGGTATTATATTTGCTCTTATCTTCCAACAAAGATATTCAGTAGCAGATTTATTCTCAATCCTTCACTATGGTCCATCAATTGAAACAGGAAATGAATTCCTTGATGGTGCTCTTGCTAAAGGTGGTATGGATAACCAAATGTGGACAATCAACCTTATTATTCTTGCAGTATCCTTTGGTGGTGCTCTTGAAAAATGTGGTATCGTTGAAAAATTATTTGGTGGAATTAAGACTAAAATCAACTCTGTTGGTGGAATCGTTCTTGCTACAATGCTTACATCTATCTTCTGTGACGCAGCAATGTGTGACCAATTCCTAGGAATCGGTGTTCCTGCTCCTCTATATGATACAAAATATGATGAACTTGGTCTTGCAAGAAACATGTTATCAAGAACACTTGAAGATGCTGGTACTCTTTGGGCAGTAATGTTCCCATGGACAGCTTGTGGTGCTTACCAATTTAGAACACTTGGTGTTAACCCACTTGCATTCTTCCCATTTGCATTTGTTAACTTACTAAACCCAATTTACGCTTGCGTAACAGCATTTGCTGGTAAAAATATATTCTGGGCTGACGGATCTTATACAAATCTATTTGGTAAGACTACAATGAAGAAACAAGCTAAATCTCCAGAAGCAGCTAGAGAAATAGCTATGGCAGCTCTTGAAAGAAGAAGAGCAGAAGGAAAAGCTCCAAAACTTAGTGCTTAATTAAACTTTCCTCACTAATATTTATAGAAAGAAGTGATTATGTGTCAGAGATAAAATTGCCTTGGGATGATGACAGCGAAGCGATTAAATACGAATATGTAAATCCAAGAAAAACATTTTCTGAAAAATATGCCTATGTAGTCACTTCCGTATTAATTATTTTGGGTATTTTCACACAGTATAAGCTAACTCTTCTCTTGGCACTCTTATTATTGCTCTCACTACTTACAAAAAAGTATGTTGCAGTAACAAGTAAGGGTCTTGAGATGTGTAATGATATGAAGATCACAAAGACCAACGAAATTTGGGAATGGTCAAAAATCGATGCAATTACTTATGAGAAAAAACCTGCTGAGCCAGGTAAAATTCTTCTTTATTTTACTAAGGGAGATTTGACAAGAAGATTCTTCTTTAAAGAAGAAGATAAAGAAAGAGTTTTTGATCTAGCTCACAAATACAACAAAAAAATAAAGATTTACGATGCCCATGAATACAAAGAAAATCTAAAGAATTTCAAAAAAGAATTGAAAAAAACTAAGAGAAGATGGCAAAAGTAAATTAAATTTTTAAGAGGTTTCATTATGAAGCCTCTTTTTTGTTTGTAATTTTTTGAGAAAGAAATATATATTAAATTTAAGTTAAGATAATTATTGTAAAAGAAATTATTAAAATAAATCTAGATAAAAAATTTGACCTTTCTATTTAAAAATTCTAAATGTTGAATTATTTACTAATTAATTATAGAATTATCTTTGTTAAGAGCATTTTATTTCTAATAAAAAGCTGAGTTAAAATAAAATTTATTGAGAGAAATTTAAATAATTGTGAGATTATTATTTTAAATATAAATATTAGACAACTGGATTTTTAAAATTAAGAACATTTTTAGCAATTTTATTAATAAGAAGTTGATTTATTGAGAGAATTTGATTTATAGAAATTTTTAATCTCTTTTAATTTTTAATCTTTTTTAAAGACTTAGACACTACTTTTATGTAAAGACAGAGGATGATTTTATGAAATTTAATTACAATGACTATCCTTATCCTTCAACAAGAAGAGTTATTTTTGGTAAGAATGGAATGGTTGCCACATCTTCAGCTTATGCTACAAGTGCAGGAGCAAAAATTCTTTTAGAAGGTGGAAATGCCATTGATGCAGCTCTAGCTACTTCTATTAGCTTGCCAGTAGTTGAGCCAACAGGAAATGGACTTGGATCCGATATGTTTGCTTTAATTTATTTTGAAGGAAAGCTTTATGGCATAAATGCTAGTGGAAGAAGTCCTGAAAATATTTCTATTGAAAGATTAAGGGAAAAGGGCTATGATAAAATGCCTAGCTGTGGAGTGAATGTAATTAACACACCTGGATTTATTGGCGGTTTCATGAAAATTTACAAGGACTTTGCCACTGTGGGTCTTGATAAAATTTTTGAATCTGCAATTTCTTATGCAGAAGAGGGTTTTGCAGTTACTCCGCAAATTGCCAAACTTTGGGGAGAAAGTGTAGACAAATATAAAAAATTAAATAGAAGTGAATTTGATGAGTTTTTTAAAACTTTTACTATGAATGGAAGAGCTCCAAAGGCAGGAGAAGTTTTTAAATGTCCTGACATGGCAGAAACTCTTAGAGAAATAAGAGATAGCAAGGGAGAATCTTTTTATAAGGGAAATCTGGGACAAAAAATTGCAAAAGAAGTTGAAAGACTTGGAGGTTTTTTAAGTTTAAAAGATTTAAAAAATTATGAAGCGAGATATGTCAAGCCAATTTCTACTAATTATAGGGGAATAGATATTTGGGAAATCCCACCTAATGGGCATGGGATTTCTGTCTTGATGGCATTAAATATTTTATCTGAAATGGATTTAAAGGATAGAAATGATCCACAGACTCTTCATAAAATTATTGAAGCTATAAAATTATCTTTAACTGATGCAAAATCTTATGTGGCAGATCCAGAAAAGATGAAAATAAAAATTCAAGAACTTTTATCAGATGAATATGCGGATAAAAGAAGAAGTGAAATTAAGGATTTTGCAATTCTTCCAGAGCCTTACAAGATAAATTCTTCTGACACAGTTTATTTTGCCACTGCAGATAAATATGGAAATATGGTTTCCATGATTCAGTCAAACTATGCTGGATTTGGATCTGGTATTGTTGTGCCAGGAACTGGGATTTCTTTAAATAATAGGATAGAAAATTTTTATTTTGAAGGTGGACTTGTAAATTCACTTGAAGGAGGAAAACTTCCTTATCACACAATAATCCCTGGATTTATGACTAAGGATAAGGAGGCTCTTGGAGCCTTTGGCATTATGGGTGCCTTTATGCAGCCTCAAGCTCATGTTCAAGTTTTGACTAATATGATAGATTTTAATTTAAATCCTCAAGCAGCCCTTGATGCTCCGAGAATTATGTGGACTGAAGGCAAAAAAATTCAAGTAGAAGCTGACTTTGACCCTAAAATAATAGCTGAACTTAAAAATTTTGGTCATAATGTTGAAATAGTAAATGATTACAAAAGCATGGGTAGAGGTCAAATTATTTTGAAGAAAGACGACGTTTATATTGGTGGAACAGAAAAGAGAACGGACTCCAATATTTTTTCTTTTTAGTAGGTGATTATGTGAAATTTAAAATTCATTCAGAATATAAACCCACAGGGGATCAACCTCAGGCTATTGAAAAATTAGCTGAAGGTATAAAAAAAGGCTACAAGCATCAAAATCTTTTAGGTGTAACTGGTTCTGGAAAGACTTTTACTATGGCAAATGTTATAGAAAAAGTTCAAAAACCAACTCTTGTTATTGCCCACAACAAGACTCTTGCTTATCAATTGTGTTCAGAGTTAAAAGAATTTTTCCCAGAAAATGCTGTGGAATTTTTTGTATCTTATTATGATTATTATCAACCAGAAGCCTATGTTCCTGGGACTGATACTTTTATAGAAAAAGATTCTTCAATCAATGATGAAATAGATAAACTGCGCCACTCTGCGACTATGTCACTTTTTGAGAGAAAGGACGTAATTATTGTTGCTTCAGTTTCTTGTATCTATGGTTTAGGAGACCCAATTGACTATGAAAAATTGGCGATTTCTCTTAGACCTGGCATGATTAAGGATAGAAATGATGTCATGAGCAAATTAGTTGACATCCAATATGTGAGAAATGATTATGAATTTAAACGTGGAACTTTTAGAGTTCGTGGAGATATTTTAGAAATTTTCCCAGCTTCATCATCAGAAAATTCTATTCGTGTAGAATTTTTTGGAGATGAAATAGATAGGATAACAGAAGTAAATGCCTTGACAGGGCAAGTTTTAAATTATCTAAATCACGCCTATATAACTCCTGCGTCCCACTTTGCAACGTCAGAAGAAAAGGTAAAGAGGGCTATTGTGACAATAGAAGAAGAACTTGAAGAAAGATTAAAAGTTTTAAAGGATCAAGAAAAACTTTTGGAAGCTCAAAGACTTGAACAGAGAACGAGATATGATTTAGAAATGCTATCTGAAATGGGATTTTGTTCTGGAATCGAAAATTATTCTAGACACTTGTCTGGAAGAGAGCCAGGTTCAAGACCTTATACTCTTATAGATTATTTTCCAAAAGATTTTCTCACTATAATAGATGAATCTCACCAAACAATTCCACAAATTAGAGGTATGTATAATGGAGATAGAGCTCGTAAAGAAACTCTTGTGGATTATGGATTTAGACTGCCATCAGCCTTAGATAATAGACCACTTAGGTTTAATGAGTTTGAAGACATGATGAACCAATGCGTCTATGTTTCAGCAACGCCAGGACCTTATGAATTAGAACATACAGAACAAGAAGTTGAACAAATTATTAGACCTACTGGACTTCTCGATCCAGTAATTGAAGTTAGACCAATTAAAAATCAAATTGATGATATTATAAATGAAATTAATGGAGCAATTGAAAGAGAAGAGAGAGTTTTAATCACAACCCTTACAAAGAGAATGTCAGAAGATTTATCAAGACATTTAAAAGAAATTGGGTATAAAGTAACTTACATGCACTCTGATGTAGATACTTTGGAAAGAATGAAAATAATAAGAGATCTTAGACTTGGAAAAGTCGATGTACTTGTTGGGATAAACCTCTTGAGAGAGGGGCTGGATTTGCCAGAGGTTTCTAGGGTTTGCATTTTAGATGCAGACAAGGAAGGTTTCCTTCGTTCTGTCACATCACTTATTCAAACTGCAGGACGTGCAGCGAGAAATGCTGAGGGAAAAGTTATTATGTATGCAGATACAATAACTCCTTCTATGAAAGTAACTATTGACGAAACTTCTAGGAGAAGGAAAATCCAAGAAGAATACAATAAGGAACATAATATTACTCCAAAAACTATAGTTAAAAGTGTTCGTGAGGTAATAAATACCGCCATTGCTGCAGAAGATAGCATAGACTTTGAAGATATAAAAGACGAAGAAAATGAATTTACTAAAGATGAAATTAACGAAATGATAAATGCCCTAAAACCTGAAATGTATAGGGCAGCAGAAGAACTTGATTTTGAAAAAGCTGCTGAAATTAGGGACAAGATAAAGGATTTAAGAGAGAAGAAAAAATCTGCAATCCTTTAAAGAGGTGTTATATTGAAAGACGAAATAATAGTAAAGGGAGCTAGGGTCAACAACTTAAAAAATGTTGATCTTAATATTCCTAGAAATAAATTTGTAGTTTTTACAGGACTTTCTGGATCGGGCAAGTCTTCCCTTGCCTTCGATACAATTTATGCAGAAGGTCAAAGAAGGTATGTTGAATCACTTTCTTCCTATGCAAGACAATTCTTGGGACAAATGGATAAACCAGAAGTTGACTATATCGAAGGTATGAGTCCATCTATTTCTATTGATCAAAAAACCACATCAAAAAACCCAAGGTCAACTGTAGGGACAGTTACAGAAATTTATGATTATCTAAGACTTTTGTATGCAAGAGTCGGTCATGCCTTCTGTCCAGAATGTGGAAAAGAAATTTCTTCTTATACCATAGATCAAATGGTAGATGAAATTATGAAACTAGATGAGAGGACGAAAATTCAAATTCTATCTCCTCTTGTAAGGCATAGAAAGGGTCAACACAAAAAAGTTTTTGAAAAAATAAAAAAAGAAGGCTTTTTGAGAATTGTAGTTGATGGAGAAATGCGTGATATTGGCGAAGAAATTGAACTTGAAAAAAATAAGTATCACGATATTGATATTGTAATAGATAGAATTATTATAAAGGAAAAAATAGAATCCAGACTTGCTGACTCCTTAGAAATTGCCACAAATTTAAGTGATGGAATAGCTAAAGTAAATGTAATTGATGGGGATGACATGATTTTTTCTACAAAATTCGCCTGTCCTCATTGCAATATAATTATAGAAGAAGTTACTCCAAGATCATTTTCCTTTAATTCTCCTATGGGAGCCTGTGAGGAATGTAAGGGTTTGGGATTTTCTAAAGAAGTTTCAAAAGATTTAGTTATTCCAAACAAGGAACTTTCAATAGATGAAGGTGCCATTGCCTGCTATTCTAACTCTAAGGGAACTTATTATTATGAAATAATTTCTCAAATTGCTAAAAAATTTAATTTCTCAACTAAGGAGCCTATAAAAAATGCACCAGAAGAATTTTTGAATGCAATTTTTAATGGCTATAAGGGAAAGTTAAACTTTTCTTTTAATTCTTATTTTTCTGGAGAAAAAAAATATTCAGGAGGATTTGAAGGAATTTTAAAAAATCTAAAGAGGAGATACACTGAATCAAGTTCTGACAGAATGCTAGATAAAATTGACGAATTTATGGAAGAAGTTCCTTGTCCAAAGTGTCATGGATCAAGACTTAGAGATTCATCTCTTGCCATAAAAGTTGGAGGATTAAATATTTTTGAGTTGACAGAACTTTCTATAGATAAATCCCTTGAGTTTTTTAACAACTTAGAATTTACAAAAAATGAAATGATAATTGCAGAAGAACTTTTAAAGGAAATAAAATCTAGACTTGAATTTTTAGTAAATGTGGGTCTTGAATATCTTTCCCTATCTAGAATGGCTGGGACCTTATCTGGTGGAGAAGCACAGAGAATTAGACTTGCAACTCAAATTGGTTCTCAACTTGTTGGTGTAATCTATGTTCTCGATGAACCAAGTATTGGACTTCATCAAAGGGACAATGCAAAACTTCTTGAATCACTTAGAAATCTTACTGATATTGGAAATACACTAATTGTTGTTGAACATGACGAAGACACAATGTTTGCTGCTGATGAAATTGTGGATATTGGACCTCTTGCCGGTGTAGGTGGTGGAAGGATTGTTGCACAAGGAACTGCAGAAGAAATTATGGATGTTCAGGAATCCATTACTGGAGCATATTTAAGTGGAAGAAAGAAAATTGAAGTTCCCAAAAAAAGAAGAGATTATACTGGTAAATCTATAAAAGTTATAGGAGCTAGTGAAAATAATTTAAAAAATGTTGATGTAGAATTTCCTCTTGGACAATTTGTATGTGTAACTGGTGTTTCTGGATCAGGTAAGTCCTCTCTTGTAAATGAAATTTTATACAAGAGCCTTGCTCAAAAAATAAATAAATCTAGGATAAAACCAGGGAAACACAAGGCCATAGAAGGCTTAGATAATATTGATAAAATAGTTGATATAGATCAATCTCCAATTGGAAGAACTCCAAGATCAAATCCTGCCACATACACAGGAGCTTTTGATATAATAAGAGATGTCTTTGCAAATACTAATGAAGCAAAGATGCGTGGCTATAAAAAGGGAAGATTTTCTTTTAACGTCAAGGGTGGAAGATGTGAAGCCTGCAAGGGTGATGGAATCTTAAAAGTTGAAATGCACTTTTTATCTGATGTCTATGTGCCTTGCGAAGTTTGTCACGGAAAGAGATACAATCGTGAAACCCTTGAAGTTAAATACAAGGGCAAAAATATTTACGATGTTTTAGATATGACAGTGGAAGAGGCAATTGACTTTTTCCAAAATCATGAGAGAGTTCTTAGAAAATTAGAAACCCTAAGAGATGTTGGACTTTCATATATAAAACTAGGTCAAAGTTCTACACTTTTATCTGGTGGAGAAGCTCAAAGAATAAAACTTGCAACAGAACTTTCTAAGAGAGCAACAGGTAGAACTCTTTATATTCTAGATGAACCAACTACTGGACTTCATTCAGAAGATGTAAATAAATTAATAAAAGTCTTGGAAGAACTTGTAGACAGGGGAAACACAGTCATTACAATTGAGCATAATCTCGATGTAATAAAATGTGCCGATCATATTATTGATCTTGGACCTGAAGGTGGAGAAGGTGGAGGACAAATTTTATTCACTGGAAGACCTGAAGAAATAGTTAAGTGCAAGAATTCTTATACAGGACAATTTTTAAAGGATAAATTGGAGGGCTAATTTGAATAAAATAAAAAAAATAGGAGTTTTTATTTTGGCTGCAAGTCTTTTGCCAAATTTTGTTTTTGCCAAAGGCTTTGTAAGACAAAATAATTTTATGGATAAAGCTGGAGTCGAGAGAAGAGATGAGTTAAAAAGATGGCAGGCTAAGATGAATCTTCCTGTAACTGGTGATTTAAATGAAAAGACAAATCAAGCTCTTCATACAGAAAATTATGAAGTTTATGATATGGTCACAAATCCACCAACTAAGGGAAACTGGATTGTTGTAAATAAATCTAGAAGAACCCTAACTCTTTACAAGGGAGATAAGTCTATTGGAAAGTACCCTGTAACTCTTGGGACAAATGCAACACCAACACCATCTGGAAAGGGAAAAATTCAAAACAAACACAAAAATCCCGCTTGGGGTGGCATGGGAGGAAAGTACACCCCAGTTGCAGCAGATGATCCAAAAAATCCACTTGGCGAAAGATGGATGGGAATAAGATTAAGTGGTTTTAACGGATATGGAATTCATGGAAATATAAAACCTCATCAAATTGGAGGCTACTATTCCAATGGTTGTATTAGACTATTTAACTACGATGTGGAAAATTATGTTTTTCCAAATGTAAATGTTGGAAATCCAGTTTGGCTTGGAACAGATAATGAACTTGAATCTTGGGGAGTTTATCAATATTCAAGAGTAAAGAAAAATAACCCTCCTGAAGTTAATAAAGCTCTTCCAAAAGAAAAACCGGCTGAAGAAAAAATTATAAATCCAATAGAAGAAACTCCAGCAGAGGATCTTTTAGAATTTTAATTTAATAAAGTGGACTTAAAACATTGAAATTCGTTGTTTTTTGAGTTATAATGTTTTTTAAAATTAACGAAAAAGTTATAGAGAGCTACTTTTGTTAAAATAGGAGGAAATTATGAAAAAGAAATTTTTAAATATTGCTATTATTGCAATAACAGCCCTGTTATTATTTGGCTGTGGTAAAAAAGAAGAAAAGGCAGATGAATCTGCTAAAGAAGCTGTTAAAGTAGAAGTTAAAACTACTGGACCTACAATTGACGCTATTAAAGAAAAAGGAAAATTAGTTCTTGGAACATCAGCAGACTTCCCACCAATGGAATGGACATCTTTCCAATCAGGTAAAGAAGAATTTACAGGTGTTGATATAGCACTTGCACAAGCAATTGCTGATTCACTTGGAGTTGAACTTGAAGTTAAGAACATGGCTTTCGAAGGACTTCTTGGTTCTCTTAAAGCAGGCGACGTTGACATAGTTCTTGCAGGAATGGGTGCTGACGAAGAAAGAAAGAAACAAGTTGATTTCTCTGAAGAGTATTCACAAGGTAAACAAGTTCTACTTGTAACAGAAGAAAATAAAGACAAGTACAAAACTTTTGATGACCTTAATGGAAAAATAATTGGTACACAACTTGGATCACTTCAACACAAGTTTGCAACAGAAAAATTTGGTGATAACTGCAAGGGATTTGACCTAAACAATGTTATAATCGAACAACTTAAAAACAAATCAATTGATGCAGCTTTCTTATCAGAACTTCCTGCTAAACAATTTGCTTCAATCACTGAAGGATTTGTTATTTTAGAAGACTTAGGAATTCCAGATGAAAGTGGATTTGCAGTAGCAGTTAAAAAAGGTAACGACGACTTGACAGCAGCTGTCAATGAAGTTGTCAAAGGATTAAAAGATTCAGGCCAAGTAGAAAAATGGTTTGATGAGTATATTGAATTATCTAATAAAGAGGCAATGAAATAATTAAATATTCCCTACATTAAAATGTGGGGAATTTTTATTTTATAAAATTAAAAAATAAGGGGAAAAAATGGGAATTATGAATCAATTTGCTTTCTTGGAGAGATACCTTCCAACTTACTTAAATGGAGCCATAACAACTATTGAACTTTCAATAATTGGTGTCATTTTAGGTTTTACACTTGGGGTTATCCTTGCTCTAATGAAAACATCAAAATTAAAAATATTAAATATCTTATCAAGTGTTTATATAGAAATCGTAAGAGGAACACCAATGCTTGTTCAAATAATGATTGTGTATTTTGGACTTAAAAAAATTATTCCAGAACAATTTACACTTTTAACTGCACCAATGTTCTTGTGTTCTCTTTCCATATCTTTAAACTCTGCAGCCTACATTGCAGAAATTATAAGATCAGGAATATCTTCAGTTGACTTTGGACAAATGGAAGCAGCAAGATCTCTTGGACTAAACCAAAAACAAGCAATGAAAAAAGTTATTATGCCTCAAGCTATAAAAAATATTCTTCCAGCTCTAGTAAATGAATTTATTACACTTATAAAGGAATCTTCAATTACTTATACAGTGGGAGTTGGAGAATTGATGTATGCCGGAAAAACTATTTCTTCAGGTACTTATCAACTAGTAAAACCCTTTATATTTGTAGCTGTAATTTATTTCATTATGACCTTTAGCCTTTCAAAGGCTTTGGGACTTTTAGAAAGGAGACTTTCAAATGATTAAGGTAGAAAATCTTACAAAATCCTTTGGTGAATTAGAAGTCCTAAAGGGAATAAATCAAGAAATAAAAGATGGAGAAGTTGTTGTTGTAATTGGACCGTCAGGGTCTGGTAAATCAACATTTTTGAGATGCTTAAATCTTTTGGAAACTCCAACAAGTGGCAAGATTTATGTGGACGATGAAGAAATAACATCTAAGGAAATTGACATAAATAAGGTTCGTGAAGAAATGGGAATGGTATTCCAATCCTTTAACTTATTTAACAATTTAAATATCTTGGATAATATTACTCTCGCTCCAACACTTGTTAAGAAAATGGAAAAAGAAAAAGCAGAAACAAGGGCAAAAGAATTACTTGAAAGAGTTGGACTTCCAGACAAGGCTGAGTCTTTTCCAAAATCACTCTCTGGCGGACAAAAACAAAGAATTGCAATAGCAAGAGCTCTTGCAATGAATCCAAAGGTTATGCTCTTTGACGAACCAACATCAGCTCTTGATCCAGAAATGGTAGGAGAAGTCCTTGACATAATGAAGGACCTTGCAAAGGAAGGAATGACTATGGTAGTTGTAACTCACGAAATGGGATTTGCAAGAGAAGTTGGCGACAGAATTTTATTTATGGATGGCGGCTATATTGTAGAAGAAGGAAGTCCAGAAGAAATTTTTGGAAATCCACAAAATGAAAGAACAAAAGACTTTTTAGCTAAAGTTCTTTGATTTAAATATTTTTATAGAGATGGCTTAGGAAACTAAGTCATTTTTTATTGCAGTTTTTTATCGTGTATAATATTTTTTAATGATATAATTCCTTTAAGGAGTAAGCGTGATGAAGCCACAAATAAAAAAATTAATTATCCTTTTTGCGATTATATTTTTACTTCTAATATTCTTTGGGAAAAGTAGCTTCAAGTCCTACAGTGATATACCAAAAGCTTTAGATCAAGAAGAAGTAAATATTGATAATGAAAATTACGAATCCAATAAAAATTTTAGAATTTTAGAAGTAGCCAGTGACAAGAAGAAACAAATGGAAGAGAGTCTTGGTTATGAAATAGCAGAAATAAAACATATAAGACTTATTGATGAGGATGACTACGCAAAAAAAGAAGTGGCCAATAAAGAAGCATATACAATTGAAAATATTTCAGAAGTTAAAAATGCAATAGAATTTAGTGGAAGAGATGTCTGGGAGTTAAACTATAAGAACAAAGAGTATAAAAAAGCTGGAATTAAAATAGGAAATAAAATTTTAAAAAATGATTATATGGTGGATCTTCCCATGGACCCAAAATTAATTTCCAATGCCTTAGTCTTCGATGTGGAGAAGAAAAATAAAATTGACTTAAATCTTGAAATAAAAGTTGAAGGAAAAACTTTTGCCACAGTTAGCCTTTTTCCTGAAATAAATTACTATGAATTTGAAATACATAAAGAGAAAGAAGAGAAGTCAGTAGGAAGTGCTAAAAAAGTTGTGGGAGCTTATTTAATAGTAAGAAAGGAGCAAATAAATGAAATCTAGAGACAAGTATATTATAACTGGCGTGGTCTTAACTGTTTTATTAATAATATTTTTACACTTCATGCCACTTTTGGACCTAAAAGTTACATCATCTTATAAAAATCATTTAATTGATTATGTGAAGGGTGACTTTACAATGACAATTGCCTTTGCTATTTCTGTAGGACTTATTGTCTATGGACTAATAAAGAAAGATTAAGATAAATTTTATGACTTAGGGGACTAAGTCATTTTTTTATGTAAACTTTATTCTTAAAAGAACAAGATAAGGTTAATATAGATTAAAATGAATAACTAGAAAAAATATGAATTTTTGTAAATAAATATTAAAAATTTTAATAAATTTGTAAAATTATAATAAGTTACTGTAAATTGTAAAATCAGACAAACATGTTATCAAGAAAACGTATTAAAACATTGTATTTTTTTAGTGAATAGAGTTTTATTTTCTCTAAAATTATTGACAATGATTTATATTTAGAATAAAATCTAGTTAGAAAACATTTGCAAAGTTATTTAACTAGCAAGTGCAGGAAAATTTTTTAGCAACTACTTTTCAAAGGATGACATGATGTTTCATCTTTATAATATTCTTTTGAATTAGTATGTTAGATGTAATGAATTAAAAGAAAGGGAGTACAATTATGAACAAAGTAGTATTAACAGGTAATGATCTAGACCTTGAACAATTAGTAGCTGTAACAAGAAATCACGTAAAAGCAGAAATTGATGAAAAGGCAATAGCTGACGTAAACAAATCAAGAGAATATGTAGAAGAAATCGTTGAAGAAGAAAGAGTTGTTTACGGAATCAACACAGGATTTGGTTCTCTATCAAGAGTAAGTATCTCTAAAGAAGATTCAGCTCAATTACAAGAAAATATCATCAGAACTCACGCTTCTGGTTTTGGTAACCCACTTCCTGAAGATGAAGTAAGAGCAGTTATGCTTATTAGAATTAATTCACTTTTAAAGGGAGTTTCTGGTATCAGACTTTCTACTATTGAATTACTTCTTGAAATGTTAAATAGAAACGTAGTTCCATTTATTCCAGAAAAAGGATCTCTTGGAGCATCTGGAGACTTAGCACCACTTGCACACATGGTTCTTCCAATGCTTGGACTTGGAAAAGCTTACTATGAAGGAGAACTTCTTCCAGGTAAAGAAGCTATGGAAAAAGCAGGACTTAAACCAATCGCACTTGCAGCTAAAGAAGGACTTGCACTAATTAACGGTACAACAGTTCTTACAGCAACTGGAGCACTTGCAACTTATGATGCACTTCAACTTTCTAAGATTGCTGATATCGCAGGAGCTATGGCTTGTGAATCTTCAAGAGGAATCATTGACGCATTCTGGGAAGAACTTCACACAATTAGACCACACGCTGGATCACTAAAGACTGCTGAAAATCTAAGAAATATTCTTGAAGGTTCAACTTATGTAACTCACACAGCAGAACTTAGAGTACAAGATGCTTACACATTTAGATGTATGCCACAAATTCACGGAGCTTCCAAAGATACTCTTGAATATGTAAAAGAAAAAGTTGAAATCGAACTTAACTCTGCAACTGATAACCCAATTATCACTCACGACGGTAAAGTAATTTCTGGTGGTAACTTCCACGGAGAATTAATGGCTCAACCATTTGACTTCTTAGCAATTGCAGTTTCTGAACTAGGTAATGTTTCTGAAAGAAGAATTGAAAGAATGGTTAACACTACACTTTCTGGAATGCCTTCATTCCTAGTAAAACACCCTGGTCTAAACTCAGGTTTCATGATCACTCAATACGCTGCAGCTGCATTAGCATCTGAAAACAAAACTTTATCTCACCCAGCAAGTGTTGACTCTATAACATCTTGTGAAAACCAAGAAGACTTCGTATCAATGGGTAACTGGGCTTCTAGAAAAGTTAGAGAAGTTGTTAAAAACACTGCAAGAATTTTAACTACTGAACTTATGATAGCTGCTCAAGCTCTTGACTTTAGAATGGAAATGGAAGAAAACAAATTTGAACTTGGTAAAGGTACAAAAGCTGCTCACGATGTAATTAGAAACCAAGTAGCATTTATCGAAGAAGATAAGAATATCGAAATTTACGAAGAACTTGAAAAAGCTCAAGAATTAATAAGCACTGGAAAACTTCTTGAAGAAGTAGAAAAAGTTGTTGAACTTTAAAAAAAACGTAAAATAATATATAATGTAAGAGGAAAGAAAGTAATTAAGTAATCTATATTAGGAGGAAAATCAATTGAAAAGAGTAATGTGTATTCCTAACTATTCTGAAGGTAGAGACCTTGAGAAAGTTGAAAAAATCACAGAATGTTTTAGAGCAAAAGAAAATATTAAGTTAATTGACTACCAACCAGATGCTGACCACAACAGACTAGTTGTTGAAGTTATTGGTGAACCAGAAGCTGTTATCGATGCAGTTTTAGAATCTGTTAAGGTTGCTTCTGAAATAATTGATATGTCTACACACAAGGGTGCTCACCCAAGAATGGGAGCAGTTGACGTTATTCCATTTGTTCCAGTAACAGAATGTACAACTGAAGAATGTGTTGAATACGCTAAAAGAGTTGGTAAAGCAATAGGAGATATGGGAATTCCTGTTTACCTATATGAAGATGCTGCTTCAACTCCAGCAAGAAAGAACCTTGCAAAAGTTAGAAAAGGACAATACGAAGGATTCTTCGAAAAAATCAAAGAAGAAGAATGGAAACCAGACTTTGGTCCTCAAGAAATGAATGTTAAATCAGGAGCTACTGCTGTTGCAGCAAGATTCCACCTAGTTGCATTTAACGTAAACTTAAACACTAGCGATTTAACTATTGCAGATACAATTGCAAAGAAAGTTCGTCACATCGGTGGAGGACTAAGATTTGTTAAGGCTATTGGTCTTGAACTTGAAGAAAAAGGTCAAACTCAAGTATCAATGAACCTTGTAAACTTTGAAAAAACTGCAATTTATCAAGCTCTTGAAATGATTAAATCAGAAGCTAAGAGATATGGCGTAACTGTTGTTAACACTGAACTTATTGGACTTCTTCCACTACAAGCTCTAGTTGATTCAGCAGCTTACTATATGCAAATTGAAGGATTAAAATCAGAACAAGTTCTTGAAACACTATTAATTGAGGAGTAATTTAATATATGGCATTTAAAACAGATATACAAATAGCTGACGAAGCTACAATGCTTCCTATTGAAGAAGTTGCTGCAAAAGTAGGCTTCGAAAAAGACGATCTTGAACAATATGGTAAATATAAAACTAAGATTTCTTGGGATGCAATTAAGAGAATTGAAGAAAACAACGAAAATGGTAAATTAATTCTTGTTTCTGCTATCTCTCCAACACCAGCAGGTGAAGGTAAATCAACAGTTTCTATTGGTCTTACTCAAGGTCTTAATAGAATTGGAAAGAAATCTGCAGTAGCACTTCGTGAACCATCTCTTGGACCAGTTTTTGGTGTTAAGGGTGGAGCTGCAGGTGGTGGATACTCACAAGTAGTTCCTATGGAAGATATTAACCTTCACTTCACAGGAGATCTTCACGCAATGACAGCTGCAAATAACCTTATTTCTGCAGCTATCGATAACCACATTCACCAAGGAAATGCTCTAAGAATTGATTGTCGTCAAATCACTTGGAAAAGAGTACTTGACATGAACGATAGAGCTCTTAGAAATGTTGTTATTTCTCTTGGTAAAAAAGCTGATGGATTCCCTAGAGAAGACCACTTCATGATTACAGTTGCTTCTGAAATCATGGCAGTTCTTTGTCTATCAGAAAACATCGAAGACTTAAAGAACAGACTAGCTAAAATGGTTATTGGATACAATCTTGATGGAGGTCCTGTAACTGTTGCTGATCTTGAAATCCAAGGTGCAGTAGCAATGCTTCTTAAAGATGCATTAAAACCAAACATGGTACAAACTCTTGAAAATACACCAGCATTTATTCACGGTGGACCTTTCGCTAACATTGCTCATGGATGTAACTCAATCCTAGCTACTAAACTTGCACTTGCAACAAGCGATTATGCAGTTACAGAAGCTGGTTTCGGTGCTGATCTTGGTGCTGAAAAATTCATGGACATCAAATGTAGAAAAGCAGGTCTTGCTCCAGATGCAGTTGTAATTGTTGCTACAATTAGAGCTCTTAAAATGCACGGTGGAGTAGATAAAAAAGAATTAAAAGCTGAAAACATTGAAGCTCTTGAAAAAGGATTTGCTAACTTAAGACGTCACGTTGAAAATGTTAGAAAATTCGGAGTTCCAGCAATTGTTGCAATCAATAGATTCGCAGACGATACTGAAGGCGAAATTGCAAAATTAGAAGAACTTTGTGCTGAACTAGGCGTTAAGATTTCACTTTGTGAATGTTTCGCTAAGGGTGGCGAAGGTGCTGAAGATCTTGCACATAAAGTTGTTGAACTTATTGATGAAGAAGAATCTAACTTCAAGCCTATTTATGATGAAAATGACAGCATCGTTGATAAAGTAAACACAATTGTTAGAGAAATCTACAGAGGTAGACAAGCTAACTTCACAACAGCTGCTAAAAAACAAGTTAAGAAAATAGAAGAAATGGGTCTTGACAAACTTCCTATCTGTATTGCTAAGACACAATTCTCATTCACTGATGATAAGAATATAGTTGGAGCACCTACAGACTTTGATATTGAAATTCAAGATGTAAGAGTTTCTGCAGGAGCAGGATTTATAGTAGTTCAAACATCTAACATCATGGTTATGCCAGGACTTCCAAAAGTACCAGCTGCTAACAAGATGGATATCGATAATGACGGAGTTATCACTGGATTATTCTAATTCACAGGAGGAAAAATGCTTAAAGATTTAAATATAGTAGAATTCGCTGACGAAACTGCTTCAAATTCACCAGCACCTGGTGGTGGATCAATTGCTGCACTAAACGCATCAATGGCAGCTTCACTTCTTGCAATGGTTGCAGGTCTAACTATTGGCAAGAAAAAATATATGGACGTTTCTGACAGAATGGAAGAACTTCAAGCTGAACTTTTAAAATATAAAGATGCTTTTGTTGATGGTATTGATAGAGACGCTAACTCTTTTAACGGAGTTATGGACGCTATGAAACTTCCAAAAGAAACTGAAGAAGAAAAAGCTAAAAGATCCGAAAAGATTCAAGAAGGTTACAGAAATGCAATTGATGTGCCTCTAGGACTTGGAACTAAGGTTACTGAACTTTATGATTATGCAAGAGAACTTGCAGAAAAAGGTAACTCAAATGCAATTACAGACGTTGCAGTAGCTTTACTAAATATTGAAGCTGCAGTTCACGGAGCTTTCTTAAATGTAATCATTAACCTAAACTCTCTTAAAGATCAAGATTACAGACATGAACTTGAAGAAAAAATGGAAGCTACAAGAAAGATTGTAGAAAAAAATCACGCAGAAATTATGAAAATAGTAGATGAAAAACTAGCATGATTTATCTTTTAGTCGATGTTGGATCAACTTATACAAAATTACATTTAGTGGATACAGATGAGAATGTGATTTTGGCTAGTGCTTCAAGTTACACTACTGTGGAGACTGATGTGAGAGAGGGCTTTAATAAAGCTTATAAAAAATTAAGAGAAATCTCTGATGTCGAATATGATAAAATACTAGGTTGTTCTTCAGCATCAGGAGGGCTAAAGGTAATTGCAATAGGTTTTTCAAAAAATCTAACTACTGACGCTGCAAGACTTGCGTCATTATCAAGTGGAGCCAGAATATTAAATGTTTATTCCTTTGAACTTAAAGACGAAGAAGTTGAAGAAATAAATAATTCTGGAGCCGATATCATAGTTTTGTGTGGTGGAACTGACCACGGCAACAAGGAAAATATAATCTACAATGCAAAAAAACTTGCAAAGGGATCGGTAAAAATTCCAGTTGTTGTGGCTGGTAACATTGATACTCATGAAGAAATAAGGGACATCTTTTTAAAAGCAGATGTCCCTTGTGACTTCACAGAAAATGTTATGCCAACGACAAACACGATAAATTATAGACCTCTCAGGGAAACAATAGGAAATCTTTTTATAAAGACTATTGCCCACGCTAAGGGAATAGATAAATTGAGTCAAGATTTTGAAATACTTCTTCCAACTCCAGTTGCAGTCCAAAAAGCCATGTCTGTCTATGCAAAATATCTTGATAAAGTTATTTTATCAGTAGATATTGGTGGAGCAACAACAGATATTCACTCAATAGGCAAGACTTATTATGGAGAAGAAAATGTCATCTCACCTCCCATTGATGAGCCTTATGAAAAGAGAACTGTTGAGGGCGACATGGGAATGAGATATTCTGCCACTGCTCTTTATGAGTCAGTTGGGGAAGAAGCTTTTTTAGACTTTGGAATCAAGGATGCTAAAGAAAAAACAGACTTTCGTTATAATCACACAAATTATATTCCAGACAATGAAGAAGATTTGTATTTTGACAATGTCTTGTGCTATATTGCAACTCATACTTCCCTTATGAGGCATATTGGTCACATTAAAAAAATTAAAACAGCTACTAGAACGATTTATGAACAGTATGGAAAAGATTTGAGACCAGCAGAAATGTTTATTGGGACTGGAGGATCTCTCATTAATTCTAATGAACCTAAAAAAATTCTCTCAGCCATAAAAGATTTAGAAGATAAATATTTGATAAATAGAGATGTAAAATGCTATTTAGATAGCGATTATATCCTATCTTCTGCCGGTTTAATTTCTACTGTTGATGAAGAAGCTTCCTACAAATTATTAAATAAATATTTAAAAGAACTATAAATTTAAAAGAAGTTGCCATTAGTTTGACAACTTCTTTTTTTATATTTAATATTAAATAATTTTGAGGAAAAAATATTTTAAATTAAAAATACAAGAAAAATTTAAAAATTAGTAAGAATAATAAAATTGAAAAATTATTTGTAAAGTTGTATTATCAAAATAGATAAGTTTAAAAAGGAGAGATGACATGAAAATAAAAAAGATACTTTTATTGACTATCTTATTTGCACTTCTTCCATGTTTTGTTTTTGCAGAAGATTTTAAGAGTATTAAAATTGATGCCACAATTGATAAAAATGGAATTGCAAAAGTAAATGAAGTTTGGCAAATTGATGAGGACAATAAGGATTACACTGAAAGATATAAACTAATAAACAATTTGCAGGGTATAAAAATTGAAGATTTTTCTGTCAATGCTCTTGGAAGGGACTTTACAGAAATTAGTCCATGGAATATAGATTCAAGCTTTGAAGAAAAAGCCTATCACTATGGCCGAATTGATAGAGAAGACGAAGTTGAACTTACTTGGGGAATTAGTGAATTTGCTGATAACACTTATAACTTATCTTACACAATAAATCCAATAGTAGTGGGATTAAATGACAGCGATATGTTATTTTTTAAATTTGTTGGAGATAACTTTGATCCAAAACCTAAAAATGTAGATATAATTATTAAAGGCTTTGAAGATTTTAATGACGTAAAAATGTGGGGTTTTGGCATGGAAGGAGAAATCCACAATGTAGATGGAGTAATCCAAATGAAATCCTCTGGCTATGTTGATTATGCAAGTGTCATGCTAAAATTCCCAAAGGGATATTTTAATACAGCTTATAAAATTGATAAAAACTTTGATGATTATGCAAATATGGCGGCTGAGGGCTCTCATTGGGAAAATAGAGAAGGAGAAGCTTACGAAAAGCCTATGTCTACAGGAGAAAAAACTGCCCTAGGAGGAATTTTTGCAGCAGTAGTGGCAGTAGTTTATTTTGTAGCAAGGGCTGTAGGTCTATCCTTTAATAAGAGAAAAATCCAAAATAAAAAGATTCTTCCAAAAACAAAGGATTTAAAAGGAGAGTACTATAAAGAAATTCCTTATGAGGGACCTATGGAAGACTTGGCATATTTTATAGCTGAAGCTTATCTAGTCACAGGAGATTTAGTTGGAAATTATATAAATGCCTTTATTTTAAAGTGGAATTTAGAAGGAGCCATAGAATTTGTAGAAGAAGGAAAGGGCTATTCTAACAATAAGATAAAAATTTTAAAAAGCCCTGAAAACATGGGACCAATGGAAGAAGAACTCTTTGATATGATTTCTGCAGCCAAAGAAGAAAATGATAAAGAATACATCACAGCAAAAGATTTCAAAAAATATGTGAGAAAACATAGAAAAGAAATGGAAAATTATTACGAAGAATTCCAAACATCTTCTATTAGAAATCTTAGAGAAAGAGGATACTTAGAGGACTATGTCTATGAAAAGAAATTCCTAGGATCAAGAAGAACTGGCAAAGAACTTCGAGTAACTGAAAAGGGAAAAGTTCTCTACGAAAATCTAATTAAGTTTAAAAATTATCTAAAAGACAATCTAGAGCAAGTTACAGAAGAAGTGGAATTTGAGAAGTGGGAAGAATATCTAATTTATTCATCAATCTTCTTCTTAGACAAGGAGTTTGTAGAAGGAGCAAAGGCATATCCAGCTTATGTCAATAACTACGCACTTTATAACACACATATATTGGCAACGAGAAATTTCTCCAAAAAAATCAATCAATCTTATCAAAGCGGATCTGGATTCACTAACGGAGGAGTTGGAGGCTCAACTTCTGTAGGAGGTGGAGGAGGATCCTTTGGTGGAGGCGGCGGTGGCGGTCGCTAATAATATTCATCTCTAATATAAAAAGAAAGACAGTTTCATTATAGAAGCTGTCTTTTTTTATAGAAATATATTTAATTGAAATATTAATATTTTATCTAAAAATAAAGAAATACACTAAATAAAAATATTCAATATAAATAATTACTTGTAAGAATATAAATGTGTATAGTTTGTTTTTGGAATAAGTCGTAATTTGTTTAAAATTATATATATTCATTGCAAAGTATACTAGGCTAGTTAAAAGAATTAAATACATATAAATGTTAGGAGAAAATATATTTGCAAATTCCAAGTGGTATTTATCTGGAATTAAAAATACCATGGGAGTTAATACAATGGCAGATATCATGTATAGAAAGATTCCCTTATCGCTCTTTTTTTCTTCATCATAAAAATAATAAAAAATCATAAATAATATAAGCGTTAAAATTAATAAATAGGACTTATCAAAACAAAATGCCAAGGTAAACATTACAAAATCTATATTTTTAAGTGTTTTTGATCTATAGTTAGAATCACTTTTTTCTCTTTCTGTTAAAAAATTGAATATAATAAATCCAAGAATAAATAGTAATAATATAGTTAATTCGGGATTCATAATTAATCACTTCCTTAAATTTATAAGATTAGTAGATTCCTATCATAATTAAAATTATTTATAAGCTCCTTATATGTAGTGATAAATACCTGATATAGGAAAAACTAAAATTTCATTAAATCTTCTACAAATATTGTAAAAAAGAAAAAATACCCTTGTCAAGAAAATAAGAAAAAATATTTATTATTCTATTTATCTACAGATTACGATAAAGTATAAAAACAATAGTAAAAGCACATAAAAGACTGCTATTTTCTGGATTTTTTAGAAATTTTTATTATTTTTTGGATTTTCTAAATATAAATTATCAAGTTTTCATAAACAAGTTTTTATAAATTTAGTGAAAAAGCTTTTTAATGCATTGAGTAGATGTACACTTTTTGGGTAATTAAAAAGTAGGCTATAATTTTGTAATTATTTTTTTAGGAGGTATAAAATGGCAGACGATAAGAAAAAAATGGACCCAACAGCTAAGAATAAGGCCGGAGATCCAATGCCAAGTAGAAATCAAAATGTAAATGATGATCCTACACTTAGACGTGCAGGTGGACAAGTAGTTGATAATGACGAAGATTCCATGACTGCAGGTATGGATGGTCACCTTTCAGTCCAAGATTTGTGGTTATTTGAAAAACACGCTCACTTTAATAGGGAAGTCATTCCTGAAAGAAGAATGCACGCCAAGGGCTGGGGTGCTTGGGGTGAATTTACTGTAACTCACGACATCACAAAATACACTAAGGCAAAACTTTTTAGCAAGGTTGGAAATAAGTGTAAGGTATTTTCAAGAATGTCAACAGTTGCTGGAGAACGTGGAGCAGCTGATGCAGAACGTGATATTCGTGGATTTGCAGTTAGATTTTATACAGAAGATGGAAACTGGGATGTAGTTGGAAATAATACTCCCGTATTTTTCTTCAGAGATCCAATGAAGTTTATTGATTTAAACCACGCTGTCAAGAGAGATCCAAAGACTCACCTAAGAAGTCCAAACACAAACTTTGATTATTGGTCATCTCTTCCAGAATCTTTACTACAAACAACTATCATAAACAGTGATAGAGGTATACCTTCTTCCTTTAGATATATGCACGGTTTTGGTTCTCATACTTATTCTATGTATAATGAAGAAGGCACAAGAGTTTGGGTTAAGTTCCACTTTAGAAGTCAACAAGGTATTTTAAATTATACTGACCAAGAAGCTGAAATGGTAAATGGTAAGGACAGAGAATCTTCAGGTCGTGACCTTTATACAGCTATTGAAAATGGAAATTATCCAAAGTGGAAATTATATATCCAAGTTATGACTGAAGAAGAAGCTGAAAAACATCCGACAAATCCTTTTGACCTTACAAAAATGTGGTTAAAGAAAGATTATCCACTTATTCCTGTGGGAGAATATGTTTTAAATAAAGTTCCAGATAACTTCTTCCAAGATGTTGAACAAGCTGGTTTTTCTCCTGCAAATATAGTTCCAGGAATTGCACTTTCTCCAGATAGAGTTCTTCAAGCTAGAGCTTTCTTCTATTCAGATGCACAAAGATATAGACTTGGAGTTAACCATCACCAAATTCCTGTAAACTCACCACTTGGTGTAAAACATCCTCATGATTTCCACAGAGATGGACAAATGAGAGTTGATGGAAATAAGGGTGCAGAACTTCACTATAGACCAAATTCTTATGGCGGATGGCAAGATGATCCAAGCCTAGAAATACCACATGATAAAGGTGGAGAAACTAAGAGATACGATTATAGGGCTGATGATCACGACTACTTCACACAACCTGGCATGTTATTTAATAGGATGACTGATGAACAAAAATTAGTTTTATTTGAAAATACTGCTAGAAACTTAGGCGACTCAACTATGCAAATTAAGCACAGATATATAAGAAATTGCTATGCAGCTGATCCTGAATATGGAAAGGGCGTGGCAAAGGCTCTTGGCATAGATATTGATACAGTTGACTTAGAAATGCATGAAGCTAAATCTCGTGAAGAATTGGAAAAATTAAATGCAAGGGATCAAGATCTTAATTATCCAACAGAAGCTGCAGAACCAGAATCTGCTAAGGACCTTCCACCAGAAGGAAGAGATACAAATGCCAAAGATCCGACAACATTAATTGCTTGGGAAGATGACCCATACCTACTTTGATAAGGAAATAAATTAAATAATATTAGAATTGCCTCTTTTATGAGGCAATTTCTTTAGGAGGTTATAGGAAAAATGAAAATTGTATCTTATAATGTTACAAAAAAATGCAACCTCTATTGTGAACATTGCTATAGGAATTCTAAAGAAGATGTGGATTTGTCAGATGAGCTATCTACTGAAGAGGCAAAGGAAGTCTTTAGAGATATAAAAAAAGCTGGCTTTAATATGCTTAAATTAAGTGGTGGAGAACCTTTAATGAGGGAGGATATTTTTGAACTTGCAGAATTTGCATCCAGCCTTGGTCTTTATACCTGTATGGGAACTAATGGGACTCTCATAGATGAAGAAAATATAGGACTTATAAAAAAGTATATAAAATCCCTTGCCATTTCTATAGATTCGAGAGACAAAAATATTCACGATTTCTTTAGAGGATATGAGGGAGCCTTTGAAAAAACCATGAGAGGTATAGAGATTTTAAAAGAAAATGATGTTAAGTTTCAGATAAACACCACTATCTCTAAAATTAATTTAAAGGAAATAAAAAGCCTTTTAGATTTTGCAAGTGAGCTAGGAGCATCTTCAGTACATGTTTTATTCTTAGTTATGACAGGTAGGGGAAAAAACTTAGAAAATGTCTACCTAACAAAAGAAGAATATACAGAAGCTATTAAGGAAGTTTTGGAGTACGAGTCAGACTTATTTATAAAGCCTACTTGTGCACCCCAGTCAACAGTCATGGCAAAGAAATTAGATTTAGATCCAAGAGTAAAAAAGTCATGCATAGCAGGTACAAGTTATTGTAGCTTGGTATACGACGGCAGGGTGAATATTTGTCCCTATGCAGAAGTAGAGGCTGGCAATGTGAAAGAGGATTCTTTTTATAACATTTGGAATAATAGCGAGGTCTTTCAAAAACTTAGGGACCCTTCATATTATAAGGGAAAGTGTAGAACTTGTAATTTTAATAATATTTGCGGTGGATGCAGGGCAAGGGCCTATGCAAATACTGGAGATTATTTAGAATTTGATAATTATTGTGTTTTAGGTGATTAGATGAAAAAATTTAGACTGAAAGATTGGGTTTTGATGGGTCTTTCTCTGGCAATGATGATTGTTGTTGGTAAAATCCTTTATACTATATCCTTGAGTTTACCAATACCTTCTTCAAGAGTCCTTATGACGGCGCCCGCTTTCTCCTTTATATATACAGCAACAATTTTAAAAACTAGAAAAATTGGAACTGTATCCTTAATTTCTTTGTGCTATGCGATTTATATGCTTAGGTTTTCTGTTTTTGGAGCCTTGGCTGGACTAGTCAGCGGAGTATTAAGTGATATTTTGACTTTGATAATCTTTAAAAATTATGATAAAGATAGTAATATATTTTATTCTGTACCAACAAAAAGTGCTTTTGGCGTTTGGACTTCCTTTTTCATAGTAAAGTTATTTGTACCACAATCAAGATTTGTGCAAGCAGGGATTATTCCAACTATTATAGTCACAATTATAATATATTTTATTGGATATCTTGCCTCTAGATATACTTTAGAAATCTTTTCAAAAAGGATTGTTAGGGCATGAAGAATTTAAAAGTAATCGAAAAAGATTGTGCAAAAGATTTAGAATTAAAGAAAAGAAAATACATACTTTCTCATGATGATGAAACAGGAGAACTTTTTGTTGAAATAGTGGATAATCTAGATGATTTTACAATGAGTGAAGAAAAGGATGAAGTTTTTGGATATTGGGAAGATAAATACTTTGTATTCCAATGCTTCCTAGACAATGAGAATTCCAAATTTTCTACAAAGGCAAGGTTTATAATTTTCAAAGAACATTTACAAAACTCACTTCTTGCAATTGTACAAGCTGAGAGAAAATTAAATTTTTCTGATACAGATATTTATGTGAAGGAAATTTATAAGTCCAAAGATGAAAAATTTAATATAAGGCTTGTAGAGAAAACTCTAAGAGATTATGTCTATAAAGATGATAGATCCTATGTAGAATATAGAAGAGGATTTGATTATAAGTCTTTAAAAAATATTTAAGATAAAGTGGAATAAAATTTCCACTTTTTTATTTTGTAAAAAATTCTTATTAATAAATAGTAGATTTTAATTAAATAAAGTTTTCATAATCTTTAAAAAACACTATAAATAGTGTAAAATAACTGTAAGGAGTTTTGTCGTGGAATATTGGGATGTTTATAATAAAAATGGAAAATGGAAAAGACGTGTCATTAGAAAAGGCGAGCGTCTTAAAAACAGCGATTACCATTTAATAGTAGAGGGATGGATTTTAAGGGACGACGGACAATTTATTATCCAAAGAAGAGCTCTTGAGAAAAAATCTTTTGCTGGAATGTGGTATTGTTCTGCTGGTGGCTCTGTCATTTCTAGAGAGACCCCAAAAGAAGGTATGGTTCGTGAATTTAAGGAAGAACTTGGAGTTGACATAAGAGAAGAAGAACTCAAGTTAAAAAGAATTATTACTGAAAAAAACACAATATTCTATATCTTTTTAGTGAGAAAAAATATTTCTCTTGATGAAATTGTAATGCAAGAGGAAGAAGTCATGGATGTTGATCTTGCAAGCGTGGAAAAGATTCAAAAAATGATTAATGACAAAACTTTTATAGGACTTGATTACTACGAAAAATTTTTCAGAAGTATATTTAAATAATCGTCTCTATTGAGGCGTTTTTTTATAGGAGGATTTATGAAATTATACAATACTCTAACGAGAAAAAAAGAAGACTTTGTGCCAATTAAAGAAGGAGAAGTTGGTATATATAATTGTGGCCCAACTGTCTACAATTTTATTCATGTTGGAAATGCAAGACCTCTCGTTGTATTTGACACTTTGAGAAGGTATTTTGAATATAAGGGAATGAAAGTTAAATTTGTAGTTAACTTTACAGACATAGATGACAAAATGATAAACAAGGCAAATGATGAAGGTGTTGAAGTTTCTGATATTGCCAAGAGATATATAAAAGAATTTAAAAAGGATGCAGTTGGACTTCACCTATATGATTATGAAACCTTAAACCCTAGAGCAACAGAACACATAAATGAAATTATTGATTTTGTACAAACTCTAATTGACAAGGGTGCTGCCTATGTATCTAATGGAGATGTTTATTTTGACATCAGCCATGCAAAGGACTATGGCAAACTTTCAAAGAAAAATATTGAAGATTTAATTTCTGGTCACAGAGTTGATATCAATGACAACAAGAAAAATCCAAGTGACTTTGCACTTTGGAAAAATAAAAAAGAAGGGGAACCTTTCTGGCAAGCACCTTGGGGTGAAGGAAGACCAGGTTGGCACATTGAATGTTCAGTTATGGCAAAGACACTTATTGGCGATAACATTGACATTCATACAGGTGGAGAAGATTTACAATTCCCTCACCACGAAAATGAAATTGCTCAATCAGAAACATGTAACGACGTTCCTTTTGCCAATTATTGGTTACACAATGGAATGATAACTGTGGACAATGAAAAAATGTCAAAATCTAAGGGAAACTTCTTCACAGTTAGAGAAATTTCTGAAGAATTTGACCTGGAAGTTTTAAGATTTTTCCTTTTGACAACTCAATATCGTTCACCAATTAACTTCTCAAGAGAAGTAATGGAACAAACAAAGAATTCTAGCAAAAGACTTTATAATGCCAAGTACAAACTTGAAGATGCAATAGAAAAAACTGAAATAGAAAAAATCACAGAAGATGAAGAAAAATTATTTAAGTCCTTTGACAGACACGTTGAAAAATTTGAATCTGCCATGGAAGATGATTTAAACACAGCTGATGCAATCACAGCTATATTTGATTTAGTAAAAGATATAAACTTAAATCTTGATGAAAATTCTTCTAAAGAAGTTCTAGAAAAAGCCCTAGATCTTTTAAAGAAACTTACAAGAGTTCTTGGAATTATGGAAGAAGAAAGAGAAGAAATTTCAGACGATATTGAAGAGCTCATCAAGGAAAGAAATGAAGCTAGAAAAAATAAAGATTTCGCCAGAGCAGATGAAATCAGAGATGAGTTAAAGAATATGGGAATTGAAATTGAAGATACGAGAAGTGGAACAACTTGGAAGAGAATTTAAATTTTTTAGAAATTAAAGATTATAGTGAAGCTGAAGTAAGAGAACTAAGCCCTTTGACTCTAGCTTATATAGGCGATGCTGCCTTTGAGATTTTAGTCAGAAGTAAAATTTTAGACCTTAGAAAAAATCCAAACAAGCTTCACAGAGAGAGCATAAGATATGTAAGGGCAAAGGGTCAAAGAGAACTATTTGAAAAGATAGAAAATCAATTGACAGAAGAAGAATATAAAATATTTAAAAGAGGTAGAAATGCAAAATCTCACACTGTTCCCAAAAATGCAGATCCCATTGATTATAGGATTGCAACAGGAGTGGAGGCTCTCTTTGGTTATCTCTACCTCTTAAAGAGATATGAAAGAATTAGGGATTTATTTAAGGAGATGACTAAATGAAGGTAAAGATTATTTCGCACACAATGGATCCAGACAAGACCATTGCAGCAGCAGCAAAACTTTGTTATTCAAGAGTAGGTGTAGAAGAAATAACAGAAAACTTGACAGAAGAATCTACTGAAAAGTTTCTAAATAGACTCATGTCTTTTTCTCATCTTTCACCCCTTGAACACGTCAGCTTTACCTTTGCCATAGAAGGAGTTTCAAGGACTCTTACTCATCAGTTAGTAAGACACAGACTTGCATCCTATTCTCAACAATCACAAAGGTATGTAAAATTAGATTCTTTTGAGTACATTATCCCACCTCAAATTGAAAAAAATGAAGAAGCTAAAAGAATATTCATAGAAGCTATGAAAAGAGATCAAGAAGACTATGACAAATTAGTTGATATTTTAGTAGAAGAAAATGCAAGACCTTTAATCCAAGAAGGAATGGATGAAGAAAAGGCGAAGAAGGCAGTGGAAAAAATGTCCATAGAAGATGCGAGATATGTATTTCCAAATGCTTGCGAAACAAAAATTGTTGTTACAATGAATGTCAGAACTTTGAGACACTTCTTTACAGTTAGATGTTGTGAAAGAGCTCAATGGGAAATAAGAGAACTCGCAACTGAAATGCTAAGACAAGTTAAGGAAGTTGCTCCACTTTTATTTAAAGACCAAGGTCCAGCTTGCGTATCAGGTCCATGCCCCGAAGGCAAAATGACTTGTGGCAAGGCAAAAGAAATTAGAGAGAAGTTTAAGAATTTATAATGAAATATATTTATGGAAGAGGCCCCGTTATGGAGGCCATAAAAAATGAAGAAGTAGAAAAAATTTATGTAGGAAAAAATGCCAGTGGATCTATAAAAAAGATTCTTGGCATGGCAAGAGATGCAAAAATCCCTGCGGTCACTAGTGACAATGAAAAATTGGAAGAACTTGCTGGCACGAAAAACCACCAAGCAGTAGTTGCCCTAGTAAGTGATTTTGAATATATTGAACTTGAGGATTTAATCAAAAAGTTAAAGGATAAAGATGATGCCAAAATATTTATCCTAGATAAAATAGAAGATCCTCACAATTTTGGAGCAATTGCAAGAAGTTCTAATTTCTTTGGAGTTGATGCAATAATTTTTCCAAATAGAAGGGCTGCTACTGTGAATGACACTGTTGTAAAATCTTCTGCAGGTGCAATTTATGATATTGATGTAGCCAAAGTTTCAAATATTTCACAATCAATGGACAAATTAAAGGAAGCAGGATTTTGGATTTATGCGACAGACCTTGAAGGCGAGGACATTAGACAGTGTGACTTTTCTGGAAAGACAGCCATAGTTATAGGTAATGAAGGAAAGGGAGTTTCAAAAAATGTTTTGAAAAACTCTGATAAGATTATAACTATTCCAAATTTTTCTGATTTTGATTCTTTAAATGCCTCAGTTGCAGCGGCAATTGTCATGTATGAGATGAAAAGATAAAAAATATTAGATAGAGAAGAAGAATGAGAAGGCGGATAAGTAGATATAGGAGAGATACAAATTATCTCTTTGTTGATGGATACAATATTATAAATTCCTGGCAAAATTTGATAGATTTAAAAATTATATCTCTTGAAGATGCGAGAAATGAATTAATAGATATTATGATAGAATTTTCTCACACGACAAAAGAGCATATTATCCTAGTCTTTGATGCCTACTTAGTAAAAAAATCTGGAGGCAAGACCTATAAGAAAGATGGGATTGATATTATTTTTACTAAGGAATTTGAAACTGCAGACCACTATATTGAAAGGCAATTAGATAATATTGGCAAGCTAACCAATGTTCGTGTTGCCACTTCTGATAATGTGGAGCAACAAATTATTTTATCGCGTGGGGGAACAAGGATTTCTGCAAGAGAACTTGAAGCTGAGGTAAATAATTCAAAAAATAAAGTAAATCACATGGCAAAAAAATTAAAAGAAGAAAAAGTAACTGCTCTTGATGATGATATAATTCATAAACTCAAGATTTTAAGGCAGGATATATCTAATAAAAAATAGTTAGGAGGTTTTTAAATGAGATGTAAAAATTGTGGACAAGAAAACTCTGACGAATCTCTATTTTGTATGAAATGTGGTCACGATTTGAGAGAAGATGATGATTTTTCTAAAACTAAAAAAATTCATAATGATCACGATTATTATAGGGAAGATGATGAAAATATTGTTAAAAACAATTCCTTTAAAGATGATTCTATGGGCTTGAAACAAAAGGGACTTGTCTTCGGTCTAGTAATTGTTGGCTTAATAGCTTTTTCTTTAATATTTAATTTTGGATTTAGTAAGTACAAGTATAGCAAGTTGGAAAATTCTGCAAAAGCAAATTTAGAAGCCAAAAATTATAAAGAAGCTAGGGAAAAATACAGCCAACTTTATGAAAAATCTTCTGATAAAAAGTACTTAGATGAAATTAATAAAATTGATAGTGCCATCCAAAATAAAGAGCTTTTAAATAAGGCAAATCAAAATTATGAAGCAAAGGATTTTGAAAGTTCCCTTGCAAAGTTAAAAGAAATTAAAATTGATGAAGATGATGATGAATTAAGTGAAAAGGTAAATTCTTTAATTCAAAAAAATTATGCTGGAATTAAATCTGAAATTTCGCAACTTAAATCTAGCAAAAATTATGAAGGAGCAATTAACAGATTGAATTCTTATATTTCTGTTGATCCTGACAATTCAGAATTTAAGAAAATGATTGAAGATATAAATTTAGAGAAGACAAATAGCGATAAAAAAGCAGCAGAAGAAAGTGAAGCAACAAAGCAAAAAGCAAGAGCAGATGAATTGGAAGCACAAATTGCAAGATTAAGGAATTCTGAAGCATCTAATTTAATTGGAACTTACCAATATGTAACTTCAAGTAAGGCAAATGTAAGAAGTGGACCAGGATTTGCTTATGGAGTTTCTTTTGTCTTATACAAGGGCGATGCAGTTTATGTATATGACACAAGAAGAGCAAATGGAAGAACCTGGTGTAATGTTGGAAATGGTTGGATAAGTTATAGAACTTTAAATGGTGAAGCAAATTGAAAATTTTGAGGCAGTCCCAGGACTGCTTTTTTTATGAAATAAATCTTAATAGGATTTTATTTTAAGTTTAAAAATTTTCGTATAAAGGCAAAAAAAATCTACTGAAAAACTCAGTAGATTTCTATAAGTATGGAGGCGACAACCGGATTTGAACCGGTGATAAGGGTGTTGCAGACCCGTGCCTTACCACTTGGCTATGTCGCCATAACAACATTAGTATAGCAGACTATAAAAAAAATTACAAGTAAAAATATATAATTTTATGAAAATAGTGAAGTTGCTTTTGAAAAAATCCTTTGAATAGTTGAGTTTCTAGGATATTATAAGTGTAGAAGGATTTTTCTTAAAATTTGAAGGAGGAAAAATGAAATTACTTATTTTAGTTGATAATAAAAATGCCATTGCAAAGGATGGAGAACAAATATTATTTGTGGATAATGATCTTCACATGTTTAGAGATTATACAACAAATAATATTATTGTAATGGGTAGACACACTTTTGATAGCATCGGGAAGCAACTTCCAAATAGGATTTCTGTGGTATTTACACGTTCTGATAGAAAGGACAAAAAGGATCTATTCTATGTTGATTCTATAGAAAAGTTAGAAAATATTATGAAAAAATATCCAGAAAAAGATGTTTTTGTAATTGGTGGAGCTGAAATTGTAAAACTTTTATGGGACAGAATAGATGAACTTATTGTGACAAGAGTTGACACTGTAGTTGAGGGAGCAGACACCTTCATTCCGGAATTTGATGATTTTAAGTTAGTTGATAAAACTGAAATATCTGACCCAAATTATAAAGTTTATCATGAAAAGTGGATTAGAGAAAAATGAAAATTTTAGTTGTAGAAGATGAAGAAAAACTTCTTCAGTCGATAAAGGAAGGTCTTGTTCATTCAGGTTATTTAGTTGACATATCATCAGATGGTGACGAGGCTTCTTTTATGGCATTTAGTAATGATTATGATTTAATTATTCTAGATATAAATCTTCCAGGGAAAAATGGTTTTGAAATTTTAAAGGAAATAAGAAAGAGAGATAGTGAAGTTAATATTATAATGCTAACTGCCCTTTCAGATATTGACGACAGAGTTCGTGGACTTGATCTTGGAGCTAATGATTATATTGTAAAGCCCTTTCACTTTGATGAACTCAAGGCGAGAATCAGATCGCTTCTCAGGAGAAAAACTTCTATAAGAGATTCTATAATTAGGTCAAATGGAGTAGAGTTTGACACAGTGAAAAGATCTTTTTACATTGATAAAGAGCCTTTAAAATTGACAGCAAAAGAAGCTGGAATTTTGGAATATTTATTTTTTAACTTGGGAAGATATGTAACTGCAGAAGAGTTGATGGAACATGTCTGGAACGATGAAGTTGACTTGTTTTCCAATGTGGTGAGAGTTCATATGTCTGCCCTTAGAAAAAAGTTAAAGAATAAGCTGGGAAATAACATAATAAGAAATGAAATTGGGAAAGGCTACATTATTGATGACTTGGATGAAAAAAATTAAAAATTTGAGAAAGACACTTGTCTTTAAACTTATTTTTTCCATTATTTTAATTTTTATAATAATGACTGCCACATCAAATTATATTATTGGAAAGTACCAAGAGAAAAGAATTCTTGATATTGGCGAGCAAATTATTGTTGAAGAAAATAAAAAAACTGCAAAAGAAGATTATTTTATTGTCCTTGAAGATGCAAAATTAAAATCCACAAGAGAAATAAAAAATTTTTCCTTAATAGTTATTGGCATGACAATTTGTCTGGGATCTCTTTTTTATTATTTTCTACTTACAAAACTCCTTGGACCTCTTTCTGATTTGAAAAATAGGGTTCTTGAAGTGGATATAGATAACATCAAGGCAAAAGAGTCAATTTATATGGAAGGAGAATCTCAGGAGATTGAGGACTTGTCACTTGCTTTTGAGAAATCTCTTGATAAGATCTATTCTAGTTATGAAAGGGAAAAATCTCTTTCCTCATCTATAGCTCATGAGCTAAATACACCAGTTGCCGTTATGAAATCATCTCTTGAAATTTATCTTATGAAAAACAAGGTGGATGATCTTGAGCTTCATGAACTTTTGGAAAATTTTGATGAGAATATAGATAGGATTTCAAAAATTATTGAATCTCTTTTATTTTTAAATAGAAGAGAAAATGCAGTTTTGAGAAAGTTTGACATAAAAGATTTAGTGGATGAAATTGTTTTTGACCTAGAAGATATGGCAGAAGAAAAAAATGTAGAAATTATTTCGAGAGTAGACAATAATATTATCTATTCCAGCGACATCTTGCTTGAAAGAGTTCTTTATAATCTTGGCAAAAATGGAATAATTTACAATAAAGATGGTGGAAGTCTTGTTTTTGATTTTTATGAAGATGATAAAAATTATTTCATTAAGATTAGTGACACTGGCATTGGAATAAGTGATGAAGATAAGGAAAAAATCTTTGATTTATTTTATAGAGTTGATGGATCTAGGAGCAGAAAGACTGGTGGCTATGGCATTGGTCTAAATCTAGTGAAAAATATTATGGAAAAATTAAAGGGTGAAATAAGAGTAAGGGATAATATTTCTGAAGATAAGGAAAAAATTGGAAGTGTAATTGAAATTATTTTGCCAAAGATAAAAGAAGAGACCCTGTGAGGTCTCTATTTTTGTTTAGTCTATTTGATTTATAAATTTTTTGGAATTTAAAGGAAAAATTCTATAAAAGGGATGGGACCTTATGCTTTTAAACTTAATAGGACCAAAATATCTTGAGTCTACAGACCCTCCAGGATTTCTGTTGTCGCCAAGTACAAACACTTCATCATCTTTTATTTCGAAAGATGAAGTAGGAGATAAGGTGTAGGGTTTTTCTGCAAAATATTTTTCTTCTAAAACTTCTCTGTTTATATAAATAGAACCATCATAAATTTCAACTTTTTCACCAGGAAGTCCAACAATTCTTTTTATATACATCTTATTTTCAGAGGGAGCTTTAAAGACAACAATATCTCCCCTTTTAAAATCCTTTTTAAATCTATAAAGGGAGCTAGATAAAATTATGTCATTGGGTTTTACTGTGGGATACATTGAAGTTTGCTGAACTCTAACTATATTAAAAAGAAAAGTTCTTATTATAAGGGCAAGTAGGATTGCAATAATTATTACTTTTATGTAAGATAAATCTTTTTTCACTATTTTCCTCCTTTTTTCATAAATTTTTATTTTATTATAGCATTCTCCACAAATTTATGTAAGATGAGCTTTTCGTGTTATAATGTTTTTGGTGAAAAAATGATAATTTTAAGAAATATAAAAGTTCCCTATGATAAAGATCAAAGCTTTTTGAGGGAAAAAATTGAAAAAGAAATTAATAAAAAAGATTTTTCTTATAAGATTTATAAAAAATCTCTTGATGCCAGAAAGGATTTGAGTTTTGTCTATCAAGTCTTAATTGATTTAGAATTAAAGGATATTGACAAAAAGACTCAAAAGAGATTAAAAAATAATATTGCCGAATTTCATGAAGAAAAACTAAATGCTAAAAATAAAAACAATATAAAAACTGCAGTTATAGTTGGAACTGGACCTGCAGGACTTTTTGCCGCCTATTTACTTTCAAAAAATGGCGTAAAAGTTACCCTGATTGAAAGGGGAAAGCCCGTAGATGAGAGAGTAAAAGATATTGATATGCTTCACGAAAAAGGGATTTTAAATGAAGAATCCAATGTCCAGTTTGGCGAAGGAGGAGCAGGGACTTTTTCTGATGGAAAATTAACTTCTCGCTCAAAGGACAAGAGAGTTTCTCAAATTTTTGATATTTTTGTGGAAAATGGTGCGCCAGAAGAAATTCTTTATGAGCAAAAGCCACACATTGGGACAGACATCTTGCGTGGCGTCATAAAAAATATGAGGCGTGAAATTGAAAATTACGGTGGGAAATATAAGTTTCAGGAAAAATTCTTAGATTTTGAAATTGATAATGGTAAAATCAAAAAAATTATCACAAATAAAGAAAGTTACACTGCTGATGCCTATATTTTTGCAATAGGAAATTCTGCAAGAGATACTTTTGTGACTCTTGATAAGTATTCTCTAATTGAAGACAAACCCTTTGCCCTTGGATTTAGGATTGAACATCTGAGAAAAAATATTGAACTTGCCCAATATGGATTACTTTCAGAAAAACTGCCAGCAGCCAGCTACCAATTAAATGTTACAGATAAGGATGAAGAACATTCAGTTTATACTTTTTGTATGTGTCCAGGTGGCTATGTTGTAAATTCATCTTCTATAAATAATCAGCTTTGTGTAAATGGCATGTCTTACCATGATAGAGATGGAAAAAATTCTAATTCTGCTGTTGTTGCAAGTGTTGATGAGAAAATTTATGGAAAGGGAAATTTGGCAGGCATGGATTTTCAAAATAAAATTGAGAAAAAAGCTTATGAAATGGGTTCTGGCAAGGCACCAGTTCAAAGAGTAAAGGACTATTTAGAGGGAAAAGTCACAGAAGAATTAGGTGAAGTTGTGCCGACTTTTAAACCGGGCTATGTTTTTGCTGATTTAAACGAAATATATCCTGATTCAATTAATCATGCCATAAAAAATGCTTTAAAGATTATGGACAAGAGAGTCCACGGTTTTGCAGCTGATGATGCAATTTTAACTGGTGTGGAAACAAGGACGTCTTCTCCGATTCGAATTGTGAGAGAAAATTATAGAAGTAAAAAATTAAAAAACCTGTATCCCATTGGAGAAGGAGCAGGCTACTCTGGTGGAATAGTTTCATCTGCCCTTGATGGAATTAAGTGTGCCATAGAGATTTTGGAAGGAGATAAAAAATGTTAAATATAGTATTTTATGAACCGGAAATTCCCTTTAACACAGGTGCTATTGCAAGAACTTGTGGACTTACAAAGACAAGACTTCATCTTATAAAGCCTCTTGGATTTGAAGTTGATGACAAACATCTAAAAAGAGCGGGATTAGATTATTGGCATCTTGTGGACATAAATTATTATGATTCCTATGATGAACTTTTAGAAAAATATCCAGATGGAAATTTTTATCTTGCCAGCACTAAGGCAAAGAAAAAATACACAGATGTTAATTTTAAGGATGAAGATTTTATAGTTTTTGGTCCAGAAACTCGTGGTTTACCAGAAGATTTGATTTTTTCAAATTACGATATGGCAATAAGGATTCCCATGTTAAAGGATTATGGCAGAAGTTTAAATTTGTCAAATTCTGCAAATATAATTTTATTTGAAGCTTTAAGACAACTTGATTTTTTAGACTTGGAATAAATTTTATTAGCTTAGTTAAAAAAGTCAAAGTAGAAAGGATTTATTGTGAAAGAAGTAAAGATCTCCGTAAGAAATTTAATAGAATTTGTCAAAAGATCTGGCGACATAGACAGGAGATTTTTTTCCAATAAAAGGGCAGTAGAGGGAATAAAGGCTCATCAAAAGGTGCAAAGAGAATACTCAAAGGATTTTTTAACAGAAGTTTTTTTGAGAACTCATGAAGAAATTGAAGGCATAAATTTCACTGTGGAAGGTCGAGCTGACGGAATCCAAGTGAGTGATGAAGTTACTGTTGATGAAATTAAGTCAACTACAAGAGAACTCGAGGACTTGAAAAAGGAAGAAAATATAATGCACTGGGCACAGGCAAAGTGCTACGCATATATTTATGCAAAAGATCATGAACTTGATGAAATAAATGTAATGCTAACATATTTTCAACTTGAAACAGAAGAAACCCTAAATATTAAAAAGACTTTTAATTTTGGTGAACTTAGAGATTTTTTCATGGGAACTCTCGTGGAATATCTTGAGTTTTCCAAGAGAATTGTGGAGTGGAAGGACACAAGAGATGAGTCTATAAAAAAATTAAAATTCCCCTTTAAGTCTTTTAGGAAGGGACAAAGAGAACTTTCGGTTGCTGTCTATAACACAATTGACAATGAAAACAAATTATTTGTGGAAGCACCAACAGGTATTGGAAAATCAATCTCTACAATTTTTCCAGCAATAAAGGCAATGGGAGAAGACAAAATCGACAAAGCCTTTTATCTTGTGGCAAGGTCAACGGGGAAAAATGCCGCAAAAGATGCACTGGAAAAATTGTTAAATAAAAAATTGAGATTAAAAGTTACAATTGTCACAGCAAAAGACAAAATTTGTTTAAATGACAAGCTAGCCTGCAATCCCAAAGATTGTCCCTATGCCAAGGGGCACTTTGATAGAGTCAATGATGCAATAATAGATATTTTTGATGCCTGTGACAATTTCACAAGAGAAAATATAGAAAAATTTGCAAGACTACACATGGTTTGCCCCTTTGAATATCAACTTGACCTCTTAGATTTTTCTGATTTTATAGTATGCGATTACAATTATATATTTGATCCAACAGTTTATCTAAAGAGATTTTTCGAAAACTCTATGTTAAGATTTAGTCTTTTAGTGGATGAGAGCCACAATCTTTTGGAAAGAGGCAGAGAAATGTACTCTGCAGAAGTTTCTATTGAAGAACTTGAAAAATTAAGAGGACTAATCCCCAAAAAGAGGAAAGCTGCGAGAAGACACTTGGCAAATGCCATAGATGAGTTTTACAAACTTGACAAGAGAAAAATTTTTTATTCCTACGATTCTTTTCTTGCATTTAATGGAGAAATTGAAAAAGCTGTTTTTTCTATGAACGACTTTTTAACTAAGGATAAGGAAGAAGAGTCCTATGAAGATGCCCTTGATATTTATTTTTCTCTCTTTAATTACATAAAAATTTTGGAATACTACAACAAGGATTTTGTTTCCATAAAAGAAGAAAATCTAATAAAAATAAAATCCCTTGACATTGCACCAATTTTTAAAAATATTTTAAGAACGCCTAGGTCTTCTGTTTTCTTTTCTGCAACCTTAAATCCCATAAAATATTATGGAAAACTTTTGGGAGCAGATGAAGAAACTTCTTACTATAAAATAGATTCTCCCTTTGATCCAGAAAATCTTTTAGTTTTGAGAAATAATAAAATTTCCACAGTATATAGAGATAGAGAAGATTCCATCGAAGAAATAATAGAAAATTTAAAGGATTTTTCAGATGATGATGGAAATTACATTTTTTTCTTCCCCTCATATTCTTATATGGAAGCAGTTTACGAAAAATATGTAGAAATTGATAGAGATGTAATTAAACAAGAAAGAGAAATGACCGAATTTGAAAGAGAAGAATTTTTAAATAATTTTACTTTCTCATCTTCTACAAGAGCCTTTGCTGTTATGGGTGGGGTTTTCTCTGAAGGAATAGATTTAATTGGTGAGAGATTAAGAGGTGTTGCTATAATAAGCGTTGGTTTACCTGGACTTTCTTACGAGAGAAACATTTTAAAATCACATTTTCAAAAGAAATATTCCATGGGTTATGAGTACGCTTACATTTATCCCGGCATGATAAAGGTAATTCAGTCAGCTGGAAGAGTTATAAGAACAGAAGATGACAGGGGCAAAATTTTATTAATAGACAAGAGATTTTCAAGACAAGATTATAATTATTTGTTGCCAAATCATTGGAGGATTTTTGACTTTTGCGACTTAAAGGAAATGGAAAAAATTATAGATAATTTCGAAGAGGGTCAAAAGCTTAAAAATTAGAGAAAATTTATAATAAATAACTTTACAAAGTTTGACATTTGTGATAGTATTACTTAGTAAATTAGAAGGAGCCAAAGGCGGCTCTTTTTTTTAGCACTGGAGGTGTTTTTATGGCAGATAGAGTAGTACTTGAGTGCACACAATGTAAAAACAGAAATTATGTGACATATAAGAACAAGAAAAATACTACTGAAAGATTGGAACTAAAGAAGTATTGTAAATTCTGTAAAGAACATACAACTCACAAAGAAACTAAGTAAGGAGGATTTATGGCTACTAAAGCTACAGCTAAGACTGAAGAAAAAAAAGGCGGTCTAGGTAGATATTTTAGAGGTGTGAAATCTGAATTCAAGAAAGTTGTATGGCCTTCTAAGGATACTGTAATCAAATATTCTATAATAGTAATTGTAGCAGTTATACTGTCATCACTATTACTATTAGCATATGATAAAATTATAATGTTTTTATTTGGTTTTATTTATTGATTGGAGTGTTATAGTTGGATACACAAGAGCTTAACAACAATGAAGCTTCAAAATGGTATGTAATACACACTTATTCAGGTTATGAAAAAAAGGTAAAGGCAAATATGGAAGCCATGGTTCACAATCGAAATATGGAAGATGTCATCTTTGATATTAGGATTCCTATGGAAGACTATGTTGAAACAAAAGACGGTGTTTCCAAAGCTAAGGAAAGAAAGATGTTTCCATCTTATGTCCTTGTAAATATGATTATGAACGACGAAACATGGTATCTTGTTAGAAATACAAGAGGAGTAACAGGTTTTGTTGGTCCAGCATCTAAGCCTGTGCCACTAACTGATGAAGAAGTGTTACTACTTGGAGTTACTGATAACAAAGAGTTATTTGATAATTACGAGATAGGGGAGTTAGTCAAAGTTATAAATGGACCTTTCAAAGATTTGGTAGGCAAAATTGACGACTTCAATTACGACAAAGCAAAAGTTAAAGTTTGTATCTCAATGTTTGGAAGAGATACGATTGTTGAATTAGATTTCAATCAAATTATTAAAGAGTAAGATATGTGTGGGAGGGTAAACCCGCATTACCACAAGGAGGAAATAAAATGGCAAAAAAAGTCATAGCATTAGTAAAATTACAAATTCCTGCTGGGAAAGCTACACCAGCTCCACCAGTTGGTACAGCACTAGGACCTCATGGTGTAAACATCATGCAGTTCACAAAGGAATTTAACGCAAAGACTCAAGATCAAGCAGGTATGATTATTCCTGTTGTTCTTACAGTTTATCAAGATCGTTCTTTCACTTTTATCACTAAGACTCCACCAGCTGCAGTTCTTATTAAGAAAGCTCTTAATATGTCTAAAGCAAGTGGTGAACCTAACAAGAAAAAAGTTGGAAAATTGACAAAGGCTCAAGTTGAAGAAATAGCTAAAACTAAAATGCCAGATCTTAACGCAGCAAGCATTGAAGCTGCTATGGAAATGGTCGCTGGTACAGCTAGAAGTATGGGTATAGAAGTAGAAAGATAAGTGGGAGGCTAAGCCGTAGGTACCACGAAGGAGGTAAATATGCCAAAAAGAGGTAAAAAATATCAAGATAGCGCTAAGCTAGTAGATAGATCAAATTTATATGACGTTAACGAAGCTCTTGACTTAGTTACAAAAACTGCTAAGGCAAACTTTGATGAAACAGTGGAACTTGCAGTAAGACTTGGTGTTGATCCAAGACATGCTGACCAACAAGTTAGAGGTACTGTAGTACTTCCTAACGGAACAGGTAAAGAAGTTAAAGTACTTGTTCTTGCTAAGGGAGAAAAAATTAAAGAAGCTGAAGCAGCAGGAGCTGACTACGCAGGTGGGGAAGAATACGTAGAAAAAATCCAAAATGAAAACTGGTTTGATTTCGACGTAATTATTGCAACTCCAGACATGATGGGTGTAGTTGGTAAAATCGGTAGAGTTCTTGGACCAAAGGGACTTATGCCAAACCCTAAATCAGGTACAGTTACATTTGATGTAGAACAAGCTGTTAAAGAAGTTAAAGCTGGTAAGGTTGAATATAGAGTTGACAAAGCTGCTATAATCAATGTTCCAATAGGAAAAGTTTCCTTTGGAGTAGATAAACTTGCTGAAAACTTCAAGACTATTTCAGATGCTATTATTAAAGCAAAACCAGCAGCTGCAAAGGGTCGTTATTTAAAATCAGTAACAGTTTCATCAACAATGGGACCTGGAATCAAAGTTAATGGTTCAAAATTAATGGAAAAATAAAAACACCAAATATAAATAAAACCCCTCAACTTCTCATGAAGCGAGGGGTTTTTTTAGGACTTAAGTTTGTAAACTTAGGTTTTTTTATGAGAAATAAAAAGAATGGTAAAAAATTAAGGGATTTTAATTTCAAAAAATACTTGCAATTTGTAGAATAAAAACTTATAATATTGAAGTTGATTTAAGTATTTTACGGTGGTTACCGAAATTTTCAGGTAGTTTTTATCTGATGCTAAAGTTTACGACTAAGAGCCTTTTATATGCCTGATGTGGCAGATAAAAAGCGAAAAAGTAACTATTACGCTCAGAGTTTTTACAAGAAAAAATCAGCAAATAAAAAGCATCAACACCACGAGATTGCAAAAGTACGAAGGTTATCCTTACGACCGACAGCAGTCTTTTTTGTTGGTCGGATACCCTTCTAATATTGCAAAATATTAAGGAGGTGTTAAAATGCTAAATCAAAAGCTGACTTGGTTTAAATTAACAAGAGCAGGATTAATTAGTATTATTTTAGGATCTATGATTGAGGCTTTTACAGTTGTAAACATTCATATCCCATCTCAAATTACAGAAGGTGGAATCCTAGGACTGACCTTATTATCATATAAGACTTTTGGTATAAACCCATCAATCCTAAGTCCAATAATGGATGTTATTTGTATTATTATTGGAATAAATATTTTTGGAAAGGCATTTTTAAGAAAGACCTTATTAGCTTCCATATTATTTGCTGTTTTTTATAAAATATTTTCCCTTATGGGACCAATAATCCCTAATCTTTACAGCTGTCCACTTTTGGCAGCTATAGTTGGAGGTATTGGCATTGGACTAGGTTGTGGACTTGTAGTATCTCAAGGAGGAGCCACAGGTGGAGACGATGCCCTGGCCCTTGTAGTGTCAAATAAGACTAAGATGAATATTTCTTACGCCTACTTACTAATGGATGTAATAGTCTTAGTAATGTCATTAACTTATATTCCATTTACTAGATTAATTTACTCGCTAATTACTACAACAGTATCATCTGTTTTAGTAGGTCAATTTGAGATTAATCTTAGTAACTCGGTAGAAAAAACAAATCTTTCCGTTTAAAAATTTATTTTAAAAGAGTGTTTTCCAAGTTTATATAAAAAAGTGGCTTGACTACTTTTAATAACATAAATAGTGCATGATTGGAAGTAATTTCTATCTTGCACTAATTTTTATTGTAATTAACTAAGATGCCGAAGTTCTTTTGGGTTTAAAATTTATGAAAAATTAAGTCTTAAAAGTTGAAATGTTTGTAAGATTGTGGGTGAGACTATAAAAAAGAAAGAATTTTTCGAATTCGTATTCCTAAACAAATTCTTAAGATTTATTATAGAGGAATAATAAAGTCAAAAGTTGAGAAAAATATTTTAAAGTATTATTAAAAATAAAAACACCAAATATAAATAAAACCCCTCAACTTCTCATGAAGCGAGGGGTTTTTTAAGGACTTAAGTTTATAAACTTAGGTCCTTTTTTAATATAAATTTTTATAGCTTTTGTAGGTCACGAGTTAAGAACTTTCTCAATAGGAATATTACAAAAACTGTAACAGCAAAATCAATAGATAGAAATGATGCGTTGTAAGTTATAGAATAAATCCAAGAGTTCATTCCAGCGGGTGTGTATTGACTAAAGAATACTACACCTGATAGGACGTGACATACAAATCTTCCTAAAATTCCTACAAAAGATCCAAGCAAAATAGTTTTAATAGAATGAGTTTTTTGGAATTCATCTTTAAAAAGACCTGCAAGGCCTAAAAATCCATAAGCTAAAGGATAATCTAAGATAGCTTGAACGGGATGGTAAATACTGCCACCTAGTACAATGGAAAGAACTCCATAAACTGCACCAACAACAAAACCCTTAATAGGTCCATATCTTAGGGCAAAAATAATTAAGGGAATCATCTTGCCTGGAGTGATGGATCCACCATTGGGTAGTTGGTAAAGTTTAATAGTTCTTAGAATTAGTGCAAGAGCTATGCAGACAGCTCCTTCAACTAACATTTTCGTTGTCCAATTTTTTGTTTTTTGCATAAAAAAATACCTCCTTTGCACATACTTAAAGAGGTTTAGACACTTCCCTCCACAAGCATTACCTTGATTGGTTTAAGGGTATAATCTCAGCCGCATGGCACCCCTAGTGCACATTCCATTATATGATATTAAAAAAAGTATGTAAAGGAGAAAGGAACTTATAATATTTATAGTAGAAAAAAAGAAGACAAAAAAAATCTGAAAAAAATAAAAAAAATATTGACAAAGCACAAAAGACTATATATAATACTTATGTTACTAAGCCGCAGACAGTAGGTGGCAATGCCATAAATCCTACCGAGGTTTGAAATTCGGATTTATTTGATTTTCACATCTCACGGCGGCGTGAGATTTTTTTATTTTGGGGGTGACAAATTGAAAGAAGAAAAATTACAATCAAAACAAGCCCTAGTTGATGAAATTAAAGAAAAGATTCAAGGAGCACAATCTATAGTTCTTGTAAACTACAGAGGATTAACAGTTGAAGAAGTAACTGAACTTAGAAAAAAATTCAGAGAAGCAAATGTTGATTACAGAGTATACAAAAACACAATGATGAGACGTGCTTTTGAAGAATTAGAAGTTACTGGTCTTGAAGAATTCTTAAAAGGACCAAGTGCTATTGCTTTCGGAATGGAAGATCCTGCATCAGCAGCAAAAATTTCATCTGAGTTTGCAGAAGAACATGAAGCATTAGAAATCAAAGCAGGATATGTTGATGGAAAAGTATTATCACTTCCAGAAATCGACGCACTTGCTAAATTACCATCTAAGGAAGTACTTGTTGCACAAGTTCTTGGCGGCTTAAATGCTCCAATCCAAGGATTCGCAAATGTACTAAATGGTACTCTATCAGGTTTTGCAAGAGTTATTGCACAAATCGCAGACAAGAAAGAAAACGAAGCAGCATAATGGTATGCTAAAAAATTAGAATTATTAAATTTACGGAGGAATAAAATGTCAGAAAAAGTAGAAAAATTAATTGAAGAAGTTAAAGAACTTACAGTATTAGAACTTTCAGAAGTAGTTAAAGCTCTTGAAGAAGAATTCGGAGTATCAGCAGCAGCTCCAGCAGCAGTAGCAGCAGCTCCAGCAGCAGCAGGTGCAGCTCCAGCAGCAGCTGAAGAAAAAACTGAATTTGATGTAATCCTTGCTGAAGCAGGACAAGAAAAAGTTAAAGTAATCAAAGTTGTAAAAGACATTACTGGACTTGGACTTAAAGATGCAAAAGCAGTTGTAGACGGAGCTCCTAAAGCAGTTAAAGAAGGCGCTTCTAAAGAAGAAGCTGACGAAATCAAAGCTAAACTTGAAGAAGTTGGAGCAACTGTAGAAGTAAAATAATTTAACTAAGTTAAATTTTAAAGAGACTGTCCCTCAGGGGACAGTTTTTTTGTAATTAGAATACCCCTGGTTAGACCAGGGGTTCAATTTAGCTTTAGCGATGAAAAACTAATAAAAAAAGACCTCCATGTTAAAATAAATTGTGGTTTACCAGAACACAAAAATAACAGGAGGTTTTTTATGAATTTAAATCATACACATAGTCTATCACATACAAAATGGAATTGTAAATATCATGTAGTGTTCGCTCCGAAATATAGAAGAAAAGTATTTTACGGAAGCAAAAGATTAGAAATAGGTGCAATATTAAGAGAGCTTTGCAACTGGAAAGGAGTTAACATAATAGAAGCAGAAGTTTGTCCAGATCACGTGCACATGTTGTTAGAAATACCACCAAAATTGAGTATATCTAGTTTTATGGGATTTTTAAAAGGCAAAAGCAGTATTATGATATACGATAAGTGGGGTAGCTTAAAATACAAATACAGAGGAAGGCAATTTTGGTGCCGAGGATACTATGTAGATACAGCAGGAAAAAATACAAAAGCAATAAAAGAGTATATTCATAACCAACTTAAAGAGGATGAATTAAGTGGTCAGATAACAATGGACAACACAGACCCCTTTAGGGGTTAGCTAGTAGTAATTGCAAGTGGTAAACCACAAGCGTCCTTGAGACGCAGCTAGCAAAAAAGGTCCTTTGGACCGCAAAAGCAAAACCACCGGCTACGCCGGTGGATTTTTATTATGCAATTTTTTATGATATTTCATCCTACATTAGGATAATTTTTTGCTTCTGATAGTTATCTGCTATTCTCATGAGAAAGAAAATTATTTTATACATAATTTTTATAATAAATTTTTACACTAAAAAACCTGCCAAAAGGCAGGTTTAAACTTTATTAATTATTTTCTTTTAATTGATCTTTTTCAAAATCCCATTTGCCCTTGGGATCGGCATATCTTATAAAGATTGATCCAATTGCAAAAAGTGCTAAAATTGCTTGGTACCAAAGGAAGGGAATAATTTCCATTGGTGCCACAGACATTTCTCCCAGTTCCTTTGTAAGTCCTGCAGCAATTAATATTTGTGCTCCATAGGGTATTACACCTTGCATAACGCAGGAGAAAGTGTCAAGAAGAGCGGCTGATCTTCTTGGATCGATTTCAAAATCATTTGAAATTTCTTTTGCAACTGGTCCGTCTATTATTATTGCAACAGTATTATTGGCAGTTGCTGCATCAGTTAAGATTGTAAGTAGGGCTATGGATATTTCGGCGGATCTTCTTCCTCTGGCAAAGTTTCTTATTTTTTCTACAAGCCATTCTATTCCACCATTTTTTGAAACCATATATGAAAGTCCACCAGTTAGCATTGACAATAAAAATATTTCAAACATTCCTTCGAAACCTGTGAATATATTTTGGGCAAAGGTCATTAAAGTTAGACCACCACAAGCTATTCCAATTATTCCTGAAAGTATAATTCCGCTTGTCAAAACTAAAAAAACATTCATGCCAGATATTGCTGATATTAAAACAAATAAATAAGGGATAATTAAGATAATATTATATGGCAGTTCATCCATTGTAGGAAGTTCATCGGGTTTCCCGACGATTAATAAAATAATAAAAGTTATTATTGCGGCAGGGAGTGCCATTTTTATGTTTGCTCTAAACTTATCTTTCATTTCAACATTTTGTGTCCTAGTTGCTGCAATAGTTGTATCAGATATTACTGATAAATTATCGCCAAACATTGCTCCTCCTACTAAAGATCCAAGGACTAAGGCAAGTGGAAGATTTCCCTTTTGAGCAAGTCCAACTGCTATAGGACCAACAGCAGATATTGTTCCCACAGATGTTCCAGTTGATATTGATATAAAACAGCCTATTAAAAAGATTCCACCAGTGATAAATTGTAGTGGAATTATTGATAGGGCAAAGTTGACGACAGAGTCAACACCACCTGATGCCTTGGACACTGTGGCAAAAGCACCTGCTAGAACATAGATAAGACACATTATTATTATATTTTCGTCGCCACAACCTCTTACAAAGTCGTTAAATTTATCGTCGACGCTTCCCTTGAACATAATAAAACTAAGTATAATTGCTGGCAAAATACAGACTGGAGCTGGCACTTGATAGAAAGCCATTTTAACTCCCATGGCATTTAGAATTGAGCCTGTTGCCATATAAACCAAGACAAAAACTGCAAAAGGAAGTAGAGCTGCACCATTTGCCTTAGTTTTTTTATTGTTGCTATCCATTTTTCCTCCTAATTAAATTTTATGTAAATTTCACATATAAGATATAAATAAACAAAGATAATTATAATATTAATAAATTCTTTTGTGAAGTCTTTTAGGGTATTTTAAGGGCTTTTTGATGAAATCTCATAAAACTTCTCTGACAAACTTTTTTTAATTTATTTCTTACTATATAATAAAAAATGTTACTCTAATAGTAATTTTTAAAATTTAAATAAAACATTAGATGGGATTGTGATTTTTTGAAGAAAAATAAAAACTTAAAAGCAATAGCAGCTGTGGCACTCACCCTAATTGGTTTTTTATTTGGACAAGATCAACTAAAGAGTTTTGACAAAAACTACAGTGGAGAATTTTTAAATAAATTAGAAGAATTATTAGATATATTTGGAAATAAGTATGAAGTAAAAAATTCTAGCATCTATTATAAAATTGATAAAAATCCACCACAATTTACTGAAGAAGATTTAAAAATGGGACCAGATTATTCTAAATTTTCTGAATTAGATGAATTAAATAGGGTTGGTCCTGCCAATGCTTTAATAAGTAGGGATTCAATGCCTAGAGAAGCCAGAGGAGATATTTCTAAGGTTTATCCAAGCGGTTGGCACCAAAAATTTTATAAATTTGTAGATGGTGAGGCTGTTTACAATAGATGTCATTTAATTGGATATCAACTTACAGGAGAAAATGCCAACTGGAAGAATTTAATGACAGGGACTAGATCTTTTAATGCTAAGGGAATGCTTCCCTTTGAAAATATAGTTGTGGCATACATAAAAGATACAGGAAAGAAAGTTAGATATAGGGTTACACCGGTTTTTGTGAATGATGAATTAGTCGCAAGAGGTGTCATTATGGAAGCTTACAGTATAGAAGATGGTGGAAAAAAGATTAATTTCAGGGTTTTCGTCAAGAATATTGAAGAGGGAGTCCAAATAGATTATAAAACTGGAAGGACAAGATTAGCTAAAAATAAAGGATTAAATTAAATTTCAAGATAGGGAAATTTAAAATTCTTCTAGTAATAATAAAACTTAATAAAAGTTTTTGAAAAGCCAAATTTTTATGGCTTTTTATTTTTGTAAAAAATATTAAAAGAAAATAATAAACTTATTGACACATATATAACTTATGTTATAATTCCTTAGGACAAAAAGGAGAATGAAATGAGACTTAGAAAAAAACATTTTGCAATACCTGAAATGAATGAAAATCCCTATGTCTATTTTAATGGACAAGAAAATAAGGGTAAATGGAAAGAAATATTTCAAAATGACAATCCCATCTATTTAGAAATCGGAGCTGGGAAAGGTACATTTACAATAGAATCAGCAAAAAGAAATAAAGATATAAATTATATAATGGTAGATATAGAAACCAATGCGCTTATTTATGCTACTAGAAAAATTCTAGATGAAAAGTTAACAAATGTGAGGGCAATGCCAATAAATGCAGAAAACATCTTAGATTATTTTGAAAAAGATGAACTCGATAGAATATACATTAACTTTTGCAATCCTTGGCCAAAATTGAGACACAAAAAGAGAAGGTTGACTTATCCAAGATTTTTGGAAAAATACAAGATAATCTTAAAACCAAAATCTCAAATTTACTTTAAGACAGACGATTTAGAATTATTTGAAGAAAGTTTAGATTATTTTAAGGATTCTGGATTTTCCACATTAATAGAAGACTTTGATATGAAGTTGGAAGAATATCCACAAAACATAGTTACTGAATACGAAAGCAAATTTAGAGGTCTAGGTGAAAAAATTAAATTTGGCGTATTCGAACATTATGTTAACTAAAATTTAAATAGCATTGACAATAAAACTCTTGAAATATATAATGAATTTCAGGAGTTGAAGAAATGGATATAAATGAAATAAAAGAAAAAGTAAAAAATGGCTATGAGATCACAAGAGATGAAGCAATAGAAATTTACAAGTCAGATTACGAAGAATTAACTGAGGCTGCAGACGAACTTAGGAAACATTTTTGTGGAAATGACTTTGATATATGTACAATAATAAACGCAAAGAGTGGAAAATGTTCTGAAAATTGTAAATTTTGTGCCCAATCAGCCCACTATAACACACATGTCAAAGAATATGACCTATTGGATAAAGAAACAATTGTAAATGATGCCTTGGACAAATACAAAAGAGGTATCCCAAGATATTCAATGGTAGCAAGTGGAAAGTCACTTACAGATGAAGACATAAATAACATTTGTGATATAACAAGAGAAATATACGAAAAAGCACCTGGAATAAGAGTGTGTCTATCTGGAGGTTTGATTTCTGAAGAAGGATTTGAAAAACTAAAGGATGCAGGTATTAAGAGAGTACATAATAACTTAGAATCATCAAGAAACTACTTTAAAGAAATATGTACTACTCACACATACGATCAAAAGATTAATACAATTAAGGCAGCTCAAGAAGCTGGCATGGAAATTTGTTCGGGTGGATTAATTGGATTGGGAGAAAGCTTTGAAGATAGAATAGATATGGCAATGGAATTAAGAGAACTTGGAGTAAAATCTGTTCCAGTAAATCTTTTGAATCCAATAAAGAATACACCCTTAGAAAATATGGAAAAACTATCTATGGAAGAAGTTAATAGAACTTGTGCCACATTTAGATTTATATTAAAAGATGCCTTCATAAGGCTTGCAGGTGGAAGAGCCTTAATGGAAGAATATGGTAAATCTGCCTTTAAGAGTGGGGCAAATGCTACAATATCTGGAGTATTATTGACAACTGAGGGTCCATCTATAGAAGATGACATAGAAACACTAAGAGAATTGAATTACGAAATAAAGGCAATGTAAAAAGAAATAAGAAGTGTAAAAAAACTTTTAAAAATTCTTTATAAAGTATTGACAAAGAAATCTAAAAATAGTAATATAAAACAGCTGTAACAAATGCAGCTGTTTTTAATTTTTTAAAGACAAAAAAGATTTAAAAAATATAAAAAAACAGTTGACAGATAAAGATCAAGATGATAATATATAGAAGTTGTCACTTGAGAGGGCAGCAAGATTACTGTGAAAGTTAAGTAAAAACAATTTAAAAAAATTGTAAAAATTACTTGACAAAGAAAAATCACGGTAGTATAATAAACAAGCTACTTCAAAAGTAGCGATTGAAACTTGATAATTAAATAGTGTGAAGATAAACAATTCGTGATTAGAATCACAGATTCTTAATATTAAGAATCACAAGCAAACCAGATATTCGTTTAGTTTTGAGAAAACTAATGAGTCATACAAATTTTTTAATTGAGAGTTTGATCCTGGCTCAGGACGAACGCTGGCGGCGCGCTTAACACATGCAAGTCGAGCGATGAAACTTTAACAGATCCCTTCGGGGTGAAGATAAAGTGGATTAGCGGCGGACGGGTGAGTAACACGTGAGTAACCTGCCTCGGACATTGGGATAGCCTCGGGAAACCGGGATTAATACCAAATGAAATCAAAGATACACATGTATCAATGATCAAAACTCCGGTGGTCTGAGATGGACTCGCGTCCCATTAGCTAGTTGGTAAGGTAACGGCCTACCAAGGCGACGATGGGTAGCCGGCCTGAGAGGGTGAACGGCCACATTGGAACTGAGAAACGGTCCAAACTCCTACGGGAGGCAGCAGTGGGGAATATTGCACAATGGAGGAAACTCTGATGCAGCGACGCCGCGTGAACGAAGAAGGCTTTCGAGTCGTAAAGTTCTTTTATATGGGAAGATAATGACGGTACCATAAGAAAAAGCCCCGGCTAACTACGTGCCAGCAGCCGCGGTAATACGTAGGGGGCTAGCGTTGTCCGGAATCACTGGGCGTAAAGGGTTCGCAGGCGGAAATGCAAGTCAGATGTAAAAGGCAGTAGCTTAACTACTGTAAGCATTTGAAACTGCATATCTTGAGAAGAGTAGAGGTAAGTGGAATTTTTAGTGTAGCGGTGAAATGCGTAGATATTAAAAAGAATACCGGTGGCGAAGGCGACTTACTGGGCTCATTCTGACGCTGAGGAACGAAAGCGTGGGTAGCAAACAGGATTAGATACCCTGGTAGTCCACGCTGTAAACGATGAGTGCTAGGTATCGGAAGAATTCGGTGCCGCAGTTAACACATTAAGCACTCCGCCTGGGGAGTACGTGCGCAAGCATGAAACTCAAAGGAATTGACGGGGACCCGCACAAGCAGCGGAGCATGTGGTTTAATTCGAAGCAACGCGAAGAACCTTACCAGGGCTTGACATATAGAGGACCTACTTAGAGATAAGTACTCTTCTTCGGAAGCCTCTATACAGGTGGTGCATGGTTGTCGTCAGCTCGTGTCGTGAGATGTTGGGTTAAGTCCCGCAACGAGCGCAACCCCTATCTTTAGTTGCCAGCATTTCGGATGGGAACTCTAAAGAGACTGCCGATGATAAATCGGAGGAAGGTGGGGATGACGTCAAATCATCATGCCCTATATGCCCTGGGCTACACACGTGCTACAATGGAAGGTACAAAGGGAAGCGAAATAGTGATATTAAGCAAACCTCAAAAAGCCTTTCTCAGTTCGGATTGTACTCTGCAACTCGAGTACATGAAGATGGAGTTGCTAGTAATCGCAGATCAGAATGCTGCGGTGAATGCGTTCCCGGGTCTTGTACACACCGCCCGTCACACCATGGAAGCTTGTAATACCCGAAGCCTGCGAGCGAACCGTAAGGAAGCAGCAGTCGAAGGTAGGATAGGTGACTGGGGTGAAGTCGTAACAAGGTAGCCGTATCGGAAGGTGCGGCTGGATCACCTCCTTTCTAAGGAAAAAAATCTTCACACTATTTTAATTATATATGGGGGTATAGCTCAGTTGGGAGAGCGCCTGCCTTGCAAGCAGGAGGTCAGGAGTTCGAATCTCCTTATCTCCACCAAACCGACACGCTAAAAGCGTTAAGGTTTAACAAGAATCGCAAAAGCGATTTGAACCATAACAACTTAAAAACTAATCAAAATTTCTTAAACAAACAATTAAACTGGAAATAAACAGAAATGTTTATTAACAAAGGTCAAGTTAAAAAGAGCACTAGGTGAATGCCTAGGCACCAAGAGGCGAAGAAGGACGTGACAAGCTGCGAAAAGCTGCGGGAAGGAGCAAATATCCAATGACCCGTAGATATCCGAATGGGGAAACCCACCGTAAGGTATCCTATAGCCAATCCATAACTATAGGAGGCGAACCAGGTGAACTGAAACATCTAAGTAACCTGAGGAAAAGAAAGAAAACTCGATTCCCTGAGTAGCGGCGAGCGAACGGGGAAGAGCCCGAAGTGTAAAAAGAGACAATAGCCAGCCGAATAATCTGGGAAGACTAACCAAAGAAGGTAAAAGTCCTGTAGGCGAAAGCGAAGATATCCGACACAAAAGAGTACCACGGAACACGAGAAATTCAGTGGGAATATGGGGGGACCACCCCCTAAGGCTAAATACTACTTGGTGACCGATAGCGAACAAGTACCGTGAGGGAAAGGTGAAAAGAACCCCGGAAGGGGAGTGAAATAGAATCTGAAACCTAGTGTTTACAAGCAGCGAAAGTGGTAAACATCACGATCGTGTACTTTTTGTAGAACGGGCCAGCGAGTTACGATTATTAGCAAGGTTAAGCATTACAGATGCGGAGCCGAAGCGAAAGCGAGTCTAAATAGGGCGAAAGTTAGTAGTTGTAGACCCGAAACCGTGTGATCTATCCATGAGCAGAGTGAAGTTGAAGTAAAATTCAATGGAGGCTCGAACCGGGTAACGTTTAAAAGTTATCGGATGACTTGTGGATAGGGGTGAAAAGCCAAACGAACACGGAGATAGCTGGTTCTCCTCGAAATAGCTTTAGGGCTAGCCTCTAGTTAACGTGAAAAGGGGGTAGAGCACTGATTGGTCAAGGGGCATGCATATGTTACCAAGACCTATCAAACTCCGAATACCATATCATGAACTAGGGAGTCAGACTATGTGGGATGAGCTTCATAGTCGAAAGGGAAAGAGCCCAGACCATCAGCTAAGGTCCCAAAATTATAGTTAAGTGGGAAAGGATGTGGAGTTACTGAGACAACTAGGATGTTGGCTTAGAAGCAGCCACTCATTTAAAGAGTGCGTAATAGCTCACTAGTCAAGTGACTCTGCGCCGAAGATAACCGGGGCTAAACTATATACCGAAGCTATGGAACGTCTAACGTTGGTAGAGGAGCAATGTATGAAGGATGAAGCAGAAGTCGTAAGGCACTGTGGACATCATACAAGAGAGAATGCTGGCATGAGTAGCGAGAGGTGAGTGAGAATCTCACCCGTCGAAAACCCAAGGATTCCTGAGCAAGGCTCGTCCACTCAGGGTAAGTCGGGACCTAAGGCGAGGCTGAAAAGCGTAGTCGATGGACAACAGGTTGAAATTCCTGTACCGATACAATCATTAAAGGAAGTGGGGACGCAGAAGGATAATAAGAGCGCCCAGTTGGTGAGGCGTGCAAGCGCAAAGTCTGGAAAGTAGGCAAATCCGCTTTCCGAGAAGGATGAAGCGTAATGCGGATCGAAAACAAGTAGAGAAGCTTATGACTCCACACTGCCGAGAAAAGCCACTACAAGAGAAGTATCGCCCGTACCGTAAACCGACACAGGTAGGTGAGGAGAGAATCCTAAGACGAGCGGAAAAACCTTTGTTAAGGAACTCGGCAAAATGACCCCGTAACTTCGGGAGAAGGGGAGCCCCTGTAAAAGGGGGCCGCAGTGAAAAGGCCCAAGCGACTGTTTACCAAAAACACAAGTTTCTGCTAAGTCGAAAGACGAAGTATAGGAGCTGACACCTGCCCGGTGCTGGAAGGTTAAGGGAAAAAGTTAGCGCAAGCGAAGCTTAGAACTGAAGCCCCAGTAAACGGCGGCCGTAACTATAACGGTCCTAAGGTAGCGAAATTCCTTGTCGGGTAAGTTCCGACCCGCACGAAAGGTGTAACGATTTGGGCACTGTCTCAACAAAGGATCCGGTGAAATTGTAGTAGCGGTAAAGATGCCGCTTACCCACGACAGGACGGAAAGACCCCGTGGAGCTTTACTGTAGGCTGAGATTGAATTTTGGGATTAAATGTACAGGATAGGTGGGAGACAAAGAATTAGGTACGCCAGTATCTAAGGAGTCGCCATTGGGATACCACTCTTTTAATGCTAGAATTCTAACCTAACCCCATGAACCTGGGGAAGGGACACTCTCAGTTGGACAGTTTGACTGGGGCGGTCGCCTCCGAAAGAGTAACGGAGGCGTTCAAAGGTTCCCTCAGCACGGATGGAAATCGTGCGAAGAGTATAAAGGCAGAAGGGAGCTTAACTGCGAGACCAACAAGTCGAGCAGATGCGAAAGCAGGACTTAGTGATCCGGTGGTACCGAGTGGAAGGGCCATCGCTCAACGGATAAAAGCTACCCCGGGGATAACAGGCTTATCTCCCCCAAGAGTCCACATCGACGGGGAGGTTTGGCACCTCGATGTCGGCTCGTCTCATCCTGGGGCTGAAGTAGGTCCCAAGGGTTGGGCTGTTCGCCCATTAAAGAGGCACGCGAGCTGGGTTCAGAACGTCGCGAGACAGTTCGGTCCCTATCCGTCGTGGGCGTAGGAAATTTGAGAGGAGCTGTCCTTAGTACGAGAGGACCGGGATGGACAAACCGCTGGTGTACCAGTTGTACTGCCAAGTGCATAGCTGGGAAGCTAAGTTTGGAAGGGATAAGAGCTGAAGGCATCTAAGCCCGAAGCCCCCCTCGAGATGAGATTTCCCTCGAAAGATAAGACCCCTTGAAGAAAACGAGGTAGATAGGCTCAAGGTGTAAGCACAGTAATGTGTTCAGCTAGCGAGTACTAATAGGTCGAAGACTTGACCAAGAGAGTTAAGGAAGATTAGTTTTTAAGTGAAATCTGGTGAGAATAGGACAATGGACACACCTGTAACCATACCGAACACAGAAGTTAAGCATTAGTCCGCTGATGGTACTTGGTTGGCAACGACCTGGGAGAGTAAGTTATCGCCAGTAAGGGACAAAAGTCCCCAATAGTCTTAGGTAGCTCAATGGTGGAGCAACCGGCTGTTAACCGGTAGGCTGTGGGTTCGAGTCCCACCCTGAGAGCCATAAAAAAGATAAGCCGGGGTGGCGGAACTGGCAGACGCACAGGACTTAAAATCCTGCGGTGGTTAAACACCGTATCGGTTCGATTCCGATTCTCGGCACCAAAAATAATAGTAGCCGGGTAAAAATGACGCGGGATGGAGCAGTTTGGTAGCTCGTCGGGCTCATAACCCGAAGGTCGGAGGTTCAAATCCTTCTCCCGCTACCATAAAAATTTATAAGGCCCTGTGGTCAAGCGGTTAAGACACCACCCTTTCACGGTGGTATCCCGAGTTCGATTCTCGGCAGGGTCACCAAAAAACGGACGCATAGCTCAGTTGGGAGAGCATCTGCCTTACAAGCAGGGGGTCATAGGTTCGAGCCCTATTGTGTCCACCAAATTGGGCCTGGTAGTTCAGTTGGTTAGAATGCCAGCCTGTCACGCTGGAGGTCGTCGGTTCGAACCCGATCCAGGTCGCCAATTAAATTTTTATAGCAAATTTTTATAAAATGTGTTATATTAATTAATAACTAATTAAGCTGGTGTAGCTCAATTGGTAGAGCAACTGACTTGTAATCAGTAGGTTAGGGGTTCAAGTCCTCCCACCAGCTCCAAAAAAACTTATAGGGACTTACATGGAGGAGTTCCCGAGTTGGCCAAAGGGGACGGACTGTAAATCCGTTAGTTTAACTTTCAGTGGTTCAAATCCACTCTCCTCCACCAAAATTTAATAAATATTTACTTATGCGGATGTGGCTCAGTGGTAGAGCATCGCCTTGCCAAGGCGAGGGTCGCGAGTTCGAATCTCGTCATCCGCTCCATTTTTTTATATGTATCCTTAGCTCAGCTGGATAGAGCGTCTGGCTACGGACCAGAAGGCCGGGGGTTCGAATCCTCTAGGATACGCCAACAAAAAAACTTGTAATTTTTATTACAAGCTTTTTTTTACCTTATATTTATGCAGGAGTGCTGGAATTGGCAGACAGGCATGTTTGAGGGGCATGTGCGAGAAATCGCGTGAGGGTTCAAGTCCCTCTTTCTGCACCACAATTTTTAAAATACCCAAGTTAAATTGTATTTCCTAGAAATAGGATAAAATGGCAATTCAACTTGGGTGTTTTTTATTTATTTTAAATTGAAAATCTATATTTTTATTATTTCCTAAAATTTTTACACCAATTTTACACCATTTAACTTATATAAAAATAATTAAATGGCATTTAAAACGTGAAAATATTTTATTTTAAATATATGAAAAACTGACCCCATAAGTTGAGATTTAAGCAACTTAAAGTGGTCAGTTCATTTTGATTGTAATTAATAAAGTACATCTTTTAATTAATAAGTTTCATCTTTTAATTATATTTTGCCTACTTAATTCTAATTCTAATATTTTTTTACACAATTCTTTTTGATTTTCAAAGATATGATCTCTATAATATAAAATTAAAATCTTGGAAGGACTTTTTATTTCGCTTTTATTATTTATTTCAAAGGGTAATTCTTTTTTTAATAAATAAAAGCATTTATTATTTTCATCGTAAAGTCCATCATCTGTATTTATTTTTAGGGTAAAAGTTTTAGTATATTTTTCTAAATTAATGAAAGATTCTTCATTAGTTTGATTTAGTATTTCAAGAGTATAAATACTATTTGTCGCAAAATAATCTTTATTATAGGATGTTTTTCCACTAATCTCTATTATATTTCCCAAGATTTTAAAATTTTCCATAAAAAATACTGAATCTGAGATATCTATTCTTATTTTATTTTTTAAATCTTCTCTAAAGCTCTCATCAAGTTTTACTAAATTATCAATGCTGTTAAAACTGTATTCAATAATTTTTCTCATAGCATTTTTATCGCCTTCTATATAATTTTTAAAAAGGCTTTTTATTTTTATTCCTTGGTATTCTTTTTTATTGTTGTCAGATTCTTTTATAAATTCTTTAAGCAAGTTTTTATTTGAATGAGAAGGGAGTTTATATATAAAGTTGTATTTTTTTGATATTTCTTGTAAGTCAATTAGTTCTAGATTAACTTTTTTTGAAAAATAAAAGTCATATTTTGTTTTTAAAAAAGGTAAATCAAAGGATTTACCTGAATAAGTCACAAAGTTTTTACCTTCAATAAAAGGGACAGCTTCCTTTAATAATTTTTCCTCGTCCTTAAAGTTTTCCACATAAAAAATTTTAGCTATTTTAGAATTTTTTTCGAAAATAGTTATACTTATAATTGAATCAAGTTCTTTTGAAAGTCCTGATGTTTCTATTTTTAAATAATTTCTTTTAGGGGGAGAAATTTCTCTTTCTAAAATTTTCACATTATCACCAATATAAGTATATCATTAAAATTTTAAGTTTATTATTTTTTTATCTATAAATGGCGTCTTTGTTAGAAATAGACTTATAAATCATGTTATAATATAAAATTAGTAGAAAAGTTTAAAATAGATAGAAGGAAGATATATGATTTATTTAGATAATTGTGCTACGACAAAACCAGATAAAGAAGTTGTTGAAGTAATGATGAAGGCTCTTACTGATGATTTTGCCAATCCATCATCTTTACATAGTTTTGGTTTAAAAGTTGAAAAGGAAATAGATATTGCAAGGAAAAATGCTGCCGATTTAATTGGAGCTCAAAGTGACGAAATTTATTTTACTTCAGGAGGAACTGAGAGCAACAATATTGCTGTTCACGGAGCTATTGAAAAAAATAAGAGGAGAGGAAAGAAGATAATCACTTCTTCTATTGAACACGCCTCTATTGATGATCAGTTTAAACATTACAAAGAACTTGGTTATGAAGTTGTATATCTAGATGTAGATAAAACTGGTGCTGTGGATATTGAAAAGTTCAAAAAAGAGATGAATGAAGATACTATTTTAGTTTCTATAATTTATGTACACAATGAGCTTGGCACTGTAAATAATGTAAAAGAAATTTTTGAAATTGCAAAATCAGTTAATAAAAATGTTTTTTGCCATGTTGATGGAGTACAGTCTGTTGGGAAAATCCCAGTAAATGTAAAGGAAATTGGATGCGACACTTTTTCTTTTTCATCTCATAAGATATATGGACCAAAAGGCATGGGTGGTCTATATAAAAAAAGAGATGTAAATATTGACAGCCTTGTTATTGGTGGGGGTCAAGAAAAGGGACTTAGATCTGGAACTGAAAATGTGCCAGGAATACTTGGATTTGGAAAAGCTTGCGAACTTACAAAAAGAGATCTGGAAAAAAGACTTGATCACGCAAGAGAAATTAAAGAATATCTTTTAGAAAAGCTAAATAATAATTTAGAAGATTATAAGATAAATACTCCAGAAAATGCTACAAATTTCATAGTTTCTCTTTCAATATTGGATATTAGGGCTGAAGTTCTTCTTCACTACTTAGAAGGTGATGAAATTTATATTTCAACTGCCTCTGCCTGCACGTCCAATGGAACACACAAGTCAACAACTTTAAAACAAATTGGTTTAGATGATAAGTATGCTGAGGGAACAATAAGAATTTGTACTTCCAAAGATACCACAAAAGAAGATATTGATGTTTTTGTGGATAAATTAGTTGAGTACGTCGATGAAATTAGAAAGATAATGAGATAGGTGATTGAATGAAAAAAGTTATGGCACTTTCTCTTGGGGAAGTTATTCTAAAGGGAAAAAACAGACATAGATTTATTGAAAAATTGATTTCATCCATAAAAAGAAATTTGAGAAATTTAGATCATGGAAAAGTATATCACAATATGGGAAAAATCTATGTGGAAGTTACAAGTGACAATGAAGAAAAATTGATAAGTAGATTAAAACACGTTTTTGGTATAGTCTACATTGCTCCAAGTTATCTTGTAGAAACTGACTGGGATAAAATCGAAGAAGCAGTTTTAAAAGTTGTTGATGAAAGCTTAAAGAAAAATCCAGAGTTTAAAACTTTTAAGGTAAAGACAAATAGAGGAGATAAAAAGTTTCCTCTTAATTCTATGGAAATTTCTGCAAAGATTGGTGGCATGGTATTAAAAAATTTTGACATTAAGGTTGATGTTCACAACCCAGACTTTTATGTTTATTGTGATTTGAAAAAGGATACCTATATCTATGTAGATAAAATTAAAGCTCATGGTGGACTTCCAACAGGAACAAATGGAAGAGGTCTTCTTTTACTATCAGGTGGAATAGATTCTCCAGTAGCTGGATTTTTAATGGCAAAAAGAGGCGTTCTTGTGGACTGCCTTCATTTCCATTCTTATCCATTTACTTCTGAGAGAGCTGAAGAAAAGGTAAAAAAACTTGCAGAGGATATTTCAAATTTCTCTGGAGATTTGACTTTTTATTCTGTAAACCTCTTGGATATTCAAAAGGAAATAAATATTAATTGTCCTGAAGACGAGATGACTATTATATCAAGAAGATTTATGATGAGAATTGCAGATAAAATTGCAAGAGAAAATGATTATGATTGTATCATTACAGGTGAAAATCTTGGTCAAGTTGCATCACAAACTATTGACGGCTTAAAGGTAACTAATGATATAACAGATAAACTTGTATTTAGACCACTTATTGGCATGGACAAGGTTAATATAATTGATATTGCTAAGGATATTGATACTTATGAAACATCAATCCTTCCTTTTGAAGATTGCTGCACAGTATTTTTACCAAAACATCCACTTTTGACACCAAGTGTTGAGGGAATAGAGAAATCAGAAGAACCACTTGACTGTGATAAACTTGTTGAAGAAACTATAGCTAAAATGAAAGTTAAAAAAATAGGAGGAAGCGATGAAGAATAAAAATAGGGGCGCTGTCGGTATAGTTGCAGTAATAGCCATAGTTGTTGTAATTGCAATTTTCTTCGGCGGTCAATGGAACAATCTAGTTAAGCTAGATGAAGATGTTAACGGTGCTTGGGCACAAGTTCAAAACCAAGTAAAAAGAAGAGCTGACTTAATTCCTAACATTGTAGAAACTGTAAAGGGATATGCAAGTCACGAAAAAGATACTTTCACAGAAATAACAAAAGCTCGTGCAGGAGTTTCAGAAGCAAATACACCAAAAGAACTTGCTGAAGCTAATGACAATTTGACAGAAGCTATTGGAAAATTAAATGTAGTTGTTGAAAATTATCCAGAATTAAAGGCAAATCAAAATTTCTTAGACCTACAAGCTCAACTTGAAGGAACAGAAAATAGAATTGCCACTGAAAGAATGAGATACAACGACACAGTTAAACTTTACAATCAAAAAGTTAGAAGGTTTCCAACAAATATTATTGCAAAGATTTTAGGATTTGGACCAAGAGATTATTTTGAAGTTTCAGAAAAGGACAATCAAGTACCAGAAGTTAAATTTTAGGTGATAGCTATGAAAAAATTGTTAGCTACAATTTTATTTGTATTCACCCTAGTCTTTAATGTCTATGCCTTTGACAAAAGTGAGATGTCTTACAATGTCTATGACGAAACAAATACTTTAAGCCAGGAGTCAATTGATTATCTCAACAAGACCACTTATGATTTAAAAAAGAAAACTGGTGGGGAAATTGCCATTGTTATAGTCAAGGATTTGGAAGGCTATTCACTAGAAGAGTACGGCACAAAGATTTTTAATGACATAAAAGTTGGCGACAAGGATAAGGACAATGGTGTTCTCATGCTTGTGGCACTTTTAGATGAAAACAATAGATTTGTAAGAATTGAGACTGGTTATGGATCTGAAGGTTTTATACCCGATGCCTATGCCTCAAGAATTATAAGGCAAATGGGAAAAGTTGTCTCAGAAAATGAAAATGACAGACCCTTTGAGAAGGCAGTCCTTGAAGGTTATGCTCAGCTAATAAAATTATATCAAGGGGAATATAATGTTGATATTGTGGCAAGAGAGCCGCAAGAAGAAATTGATTATTCATCTGATGAAGGTGAAGGTAATCTATTTACATCAATTTTTCCTATATTGAGAATATTGAGAATGATTTTAACTCTTTTTATAATTTATTTAATTTTTAGAAATAATAATGATGGTGGATCTGGTGGAAATGGACCAGGAAGCAGGAGAAGAAGACAAAGACCAGTGATTTTCTGGGGACCAGGATCCTTTGGAGGCTACGGCGGCTTTGGTGGATCTGGTGGTTTCGGTGGATCATCTGGCGGCTTTGGTGGCGGAGGCTTTGGAGGCTTCGGCGGAGGAGGTTCCTCTGGTGGCGGAGGTGCCAGCGGAAGAATTTAATCAAAAACCAAAGATAAGAGAAAAAATTCCAATCAAAATTATTTGATGGAGAAAATAAATCAAAAGAGAATGCCTGCCCATAATATTGATAATATTGTGGGAGGCTTCTTTTTTCGTAAATTTTACAAAATCAAAGAGAAAATAGCCCATGTAGAATAAAAATATCCATGGAATAAGAGGAAAATAATCTCCAGATGAAAAATTTTCGCTAGGAAGACCAAGAACAAATAAATTCAAATCGTATAAAAATTGGGGAGGCTTAATTTTTCCAAAAAAAATACTTCCATAATAAATATTTTTAAGACAAATAAATAAAATAGAATTTACAATAAGTCCAAATTTTGGATTTATTTTTTTTATATAATCTTTTATGAGAAGATGAATTAATGTTGCTCCTGCAAAAAAGTGAATTATTCCAAAATAAATTGCATCTTCTTTAGAAAAAATATAGGATCCAAGAGTTATTAAAAGTGAAAGTCCTGTCAAAATCAAAAATTTTTTCTTAAAATTACTGGAAAAATGTGTTGAGTAACCAGAAATTAAGATAAAGGAAATACATATATACTGTTGAAAATAATAAAAATTGTGATTTAAATCAAATCCATAAAAATTCTCTAGATCAAAAATTCCATGATAAATTATCATGCTTATAATAGTAAAGCCACGCAAAAAATCTATAGCATTGTATCTTTTCTTAATAGTATCCATATAACACCTCTGGAAAAATTATAACACAATATAGATTTTAAAATTTTATTAAAGTTATATGGCATATATTTTTGTTGAATAATTTTAGATTTTAAAATAAGAAATTTCTCGTAAAAAAAAGAAAAATTTTAAATCAAAATAGATAAATTAAAAAAGCTTATAAAAAGCAAGAAGAACTAAAAACTTAAAAATGTTCTTAGTAAATTATATTTGACAAAAAATTTACTTTATTAAATAGGACTAATCTATTGACTTTATTACACTTAACACTTATACTCTAATGAGTTTAATAATTTAAGTAATTTGTTTAATATTATAGGTGATGCAATGGATATTGGAAATAAAATAAAAGAAATGAGAATTGAAAAAGGTCTTACCCAAGAAGAACTTGCTGATAGGTCTGAACTCACAAAGGGTTTTATTTCTCAAATTGAAAGAAATTTGACGTCGCCATCAGTTGATTCTCTTTTGGATATCTTGGAAGCCCTTGGGACCAACCCCAGTCTTTTTTTTAAAAAAGATGAAAATGAAAAAATAACCTTTAAAGAAGAAGATTTTTTCGAAAGTGAAAATGATGAAATGGGTTATATTTTGGATTGGGTTGTTCCAAATGCTCAAAAAAATGAGATGGAACCTATGAGGATAAAAATAAAAGCTGGTGGAAGATCAAAGGATATTCAACCCTATGAGGGTGAAGAATTTGGTTTTGTCCTAAGAGGAAGTGTCAATCTTATTTATGGGAATGAGGAATACAAGGTAAAAAAAGGAGAAAGTTTTTATTTTAAGGCTAACAGGTCTCATTATTTAAAAAATGAAGGAAAGTGTGAAACTGAGATTTTGTGGATATCATCTCCACCAAATTTTTAGGCGGTGAAATATGGAAAATTATGTAATTGAATTAAAAAATATAACAAAAAGTTTTGGGGATAATATAATTTTAAAGAATTTTGACTTTAAAGTTAAAAAAGATGAATTTTTAACTATTTTAGGACCATCAGGTTGTGGTAAAACTACAATTTTAAGACTTATTGGTGGTTTTGAAGAGCCTGATGAAGGACAAATTCTCTTTAACGGAGAAGATATTACAAATAAAGAAGCTTATGAGAGAAAAATTAACACTGTTTTTCAAAAATATGCACTTTTTCCTCATATGAATGTCTTTGATAATATTGCCTTTGGTCTCAAGATAAAGAAGATGGATAAAAATTTAATAAAAGAAAAGGTTAAAGAAGTTTTAAAACTTGTTAATCTTGCGGGTTTTGAAAATAGAGAAATTGAATCTCTTTCTGGTGGTCAACAACAGAGAATTGCAATTGCAAGAGCTCTTGTAAATGAACCAGAAGTTCTCTTGCTTGATGAACCACTAGGTGCACTTGATTTAAAATTAAGACAAGCTATGCAAATAGAATTAAAGAGAATCCAAAAAAGTGTTGGAATTACTTTTATTTATGTTACTCATGATCAAGAAGAAGCTCTTTCCATGAGTGATACAGTTGTGGTTTTAAATAATGGTGAAATTCAACAAATGGACAGTCCAATAAATATCTACAATGAACCAAAAAATGCCTTTGTAGCAGACTTTATTGGAGAGTCAAATATAATTAAGGCAAAAATGCTGGAAGATTATAAAGTTAGATTTTTAAATTATGATTTTCCATGTGTAGACAAGGGATTTAATAAAAATGAAGATGTAGAAGTGGTAATAAGACCTGAAGATGTACTTTTGGTAGATGAAAATTATCAAATTGAAGGAAGAGTGACAAGTCTTGTCTTCAAGGGTGTTCACTATGAAATGACTGTGGATGTAGATGGTTACTCTATGCTTGTTCAGTCAACTGAAAAAAGAGAAGTGGGAGAAAAAACAGGCATATTTATAAAAGATGATTTGATTCACGTAATGAGGTTGATATGAAAAAATTTTCATTAGTCTATTTATTTTGGGGCTTAGTATTCATTGTACTCCCACTATTTTTAATACTTGCCCACTCACTTTCTGCCAACACAGATTTGTCAGATTTTGCCTTTACTTTAGATAATTTTTCAAGATTTTTTGAACCCTTATATTTGAAAATCTTAGTTATGTCTTTAGTTTTAGCTGGCCTTTCAACTATTTTTTGTCTATTAATTGGATATCCAGTAGCTTATATAATTTCTAGAATGAATGAAAAGCTAAGGAACAATATGATTTTAATTTTTATTATTCCTATGTGGATGAATTTCCTTTTAAGGACTTATGCTTGGTTAACTTTACTAGGAAATAAGGGTTTAATTAATAAATTTATTGGAATTTTTGGACTTGGACCCTGGGACCTTATGTACAATTCAAAGGCAATTATGATAGGTATGGTTTACAACTTTTTACCTTTTATGGTGCTTCCAATTTACACTGTCCTTCTTAAAATGGATCATAAGCTAATTGAAGCAGCTAAGGACTTGGGAGCAAATGACTTTGAAGTTTTCACAAAAGTTATATTTCCATTGTCACTTCCAGGTATTTACACAGGCATAACTATGGTATTTATACCAGCAATTTCAACTTTTGTTGTACCAAATTTATTAGGTGGAAATAATTTCTACTTAATAGGTAACTTAATTGAAAAACAATTTACTTTTACAGGAGATTGGGGATTTGGATCTGCAATTTCTATGATTTTAATTTTAATAATGCTTTTGATTTTAGTTCTTCCAAAGCTATTTAATAAAAAAATTAAAACTGGAGAAATAGAAGGAGGCTTATCTTGAAAAAAATAATTGATAGAATTTATTTATTTTTAATATTTTTGTTCCTCTATGCTCCAATTATTATATTAGTTGTCTTTAGTTTTAATAATTCAAAACTTAGAGGATCTTGGGCAGGTTTTACCTTAAAATGGTATAAAAATTTATTCTCTGACCCAGCAATTTTATCATCTTTATGGACAACAATAATAGTAGCAGTGATAGCAACTATTATATCCACAGTGGTTGGTACAATTTCTGCCATAGCAATAAATGAACTTAGGGGCTTTAAAAGAGATGCCATCCTAAATATAAATTATTTACCAGTAATTAATCCAGACATTGTTACAGCAGTTGCTCTTATGGGACTTTTTGGACTTTTTAACATAAGAATGGGATACACAACAATGATTATTTCACATATTGTATTTTGCATTCCCTATGTTATACTGTCAATTCTTCCAAAACTAAATCAGTTGCAAAAAAATACAGTAGAAGCAGCTTTAGACTTAGGAGCTACACCAACTTATGCAATATTAAATGTGGTAATTCCACAAATAAAACCTGCAATTCTTACTGGAGCTTTAATGGCGTTTACTCTTTCAATAGATGATTTTGTAATATCCTTTTTCAATACTGGACAGGGAGTTTCAAACCTATCCATAACAATTTATTCTATGGCTAGAAAGGGAATTAATCCGTCAATAAATGCAGTATCAACACTAATGTTAGTAGCACTTTTAATTCTTCTTGTTATAATTAACAAGAGAAGTGATAAAATGAAAAAAATTGAGGTGAACCTATGAAACACATGAAAAAAATAATTTTAGCTCTTTCTTTATTAATGCTTATTGGACTTACAGGATGTGGCAAAGAAGAAACAGCAAAAGAAGAAATTTATGTTTATAACTGGGGAGAATATATTGACCCACAAATTTTAAAAGATTTCCAAAAGGAAACAGGTATTAAGGTAAATTACGATACTTACGCGTCAAACGAAGACCTTTATATTAAAATGACTCAATCACAAGACAAATACGATGTAGTTGTTCCTAGTGATTATATGATTGAAAGACTTACAAATGAAGGACTTTTAAGAGAAATTAACTTTAAAAATATTCCAAACTTTGAAAATGTTGAAGATTTATTAAAAAACCCTAGCTTTGATCCAGAAAACAAATACTCTGTGCCATACTTCTGGGGAACTGTAGGAATTGTCTACAACAAGGCAGAAGTAAAAGATGTGGTTGATTCTTGGAATATACTTTGGAATGAAAAATACAAGGACCAAATAATTATGTATAATTCTCAAAGAGATACACTTGGAATAGCTTTAAAGAGATTGGGTTACTCATTAAATTCAAAAAATGAAAATGAATTACAAGAAGCTAAAAAATCATTAATTGAACAAAAACCTTTAGTTTATGCTTACCTTGATGATGATGGACGTGATGTTGTAGTTCAAGGAGATGCAAACCTATCTGTAATGTATTCAGGAGATGCTCTTCTAATGATTGGGCAAAATGAAGATCTTGATTATGTTGTGCCAAAGGAAGGTTCAAATATTTGGTATGACTCAATGGTAATTCCAAAGAACGCACAAAATGTTGAAGGAGCAGAAAAATTTATAAATTATATGCTTGAAAAAGAAGTACAAGCAAAAAATGCAGAATACTGTGTTGGATATACTTCACCTGTTAAGGGAGTAAAAGAACTTCTTCCAGATGAAATTAAAAACTCAAAAGTTGCTTATCCAGACTTTGACAAACTTCCAGAACTTGAATCCTTTAGAGATTTAGGAGACTTTATAAAAGTTTACGACAGAATTTGGACAGAAATAAATGCTTCCAATCTTTAATATGCTAATAAATTTGTTTATTTTAAGACCTTCATGTGATATCATGTAATATATGCGAAATGTTTTCATAATGGAGGTTTAAAATGAACGAGAGAATAAAAAAGCTTGTGGTATTTGCAATTTTTTTATTAGTACTTATGTTAGCTTCTCTAACTGCTTTTTTCAGTAAGTCTCTTTTGTGGCCAAATTCTAATGTTAATAGAGAATTTGACGGAATTCTTTTTAACAATGCTGATGGAGTAGAAAATCTTCAAGTAACAAGATCAGTGGAAAAAGAAGGCAATGAAAGTCTTATAAAATATGACATAAAGTTTAATTACACAGGCGAAGATACAACTGCTAGAATATTGGGAACTCCTAATAGACAAATTTACTTTGACGAAGGAGTTACTTTTGGAAAATCTAAGGTCAATCTAAGAGGTGACTTTGACAAGATTAACAAATCCCTATTTGAAGAAAAATTAAGATTAAAAGTAAAAGATTTTTATAATAAGACTGACAATAAAGAATTTAAAGCAGTAAGCGAAGTAAAATTAAGTCTAAAGGAAAAAGTTGGAGAATATGAATTCCAAGTTTACTACAAACCAAATCCACTATATTTCTCTGGCGGACAAAAGGTTGAAGATGCATCAGTTTTTGTAACAAATGCAAAAGTAGAAAATTGGACAGAAACTACTAAGTCAACAAATAGTGTAAAAGAAGCTTATACTAACTCAGGCTACTATGTAAATAAATTAGAATTAATTAACCAATCCTTGATTAATAAAATTTCACTTATAAATACAATTTCCACAGTTGTATTATTAGTAATATCACTTGGTGTAATTTCTCTAATTTGGTTTGACAGAGGAAATTTCCAAATATATCTTGGAGCCTTTTTCATTATGATACCTGCTTTTTACAGATTTATGGACAAGGGAACAAGCAATCTTGGAGTTTTAATTGCCTATCCAATTTTAGGATGCATAGGGTCTATTGCAGCTAGATATATTGGAACAGAAGGAGAATTTAAATTTGGAACTAAAGAAATGAAACAATCTGTGGCATTTTTATTAAGCTACTTTGTTTTCTCAGTTGTTTTCTTCATGATTCCAAGAGTATTTATTGGATAATTAAATATTTTTATGATAAGGGTTCAATTTTTATATTGGACCTTTTTTAATATAATTTTACATATAGTTTATATAAATTTTTAATAAATCATGAAAATTAAAATTTGTAAAAATTATTTAATATAAATTACTATTATGAAAACTTTTTTATAAAAATTGAAATAAAATCCATAATAATATATAATTTAATTAAATATCTATAGGAGGATTTTTAAATGAAGAAGAAAATTACATTACTTTCAGTGTTATTGATAGCAATGACACTTGTTGCTTGTGGTGGCGGCAACAAAAAAGAAGCAAATGAAAATGCTGAAAACGCTACTAAAGAAACAACTGAAGCTAAAGCAGAAGACATCAATGTTGGTTTTGTAACTGACGAAGGTGGAGTTAACGATCAATCTTTTAACCAAGGTGTTTGGGAAGGACTACAAAAAGCTAAGGATGAACTTGGAATTAATGCTGACTACGTTGAATCTAAGGACACTAAGGACTACACTCCTAACCTAGAAACTTTTGCTGACCAAGAAAAGAATTTAATTGTTGGTGCAGGTTTCAAAATGGGTGGAGCAATAGCTGAAGCTGCTGCAATGTATCCTGAAACTAACTATGCAATAGTTGACGTTGATGTTACAGTTGATAAAGATGGAAACAAAATTGAAGCTCCAACAAACCTACTTGGAATTATGTTTAGAGCACAAGAACCTTCTTTCTTAGTTGGTTACATTGCTGGTATGACTACTGAAACTAACAAGGTTGGTTTCGTTGGTGGCCAAGAAGGTAACATTATTTGGGGATTCGAATATGGTTACAAGGCTGGTGTTGATTACGCAGCTAAAGAAAAGGGAACTGACATAGAAGTTCTTAGCCAATATGTTGGAGACTTCTCTGACGCACAAAAAGGTAAATCAATCACTGCTACAATGTATCAAAATGGTGCTGACGTAGTATTCCACGCAGCTGGTGGAGCAGGCGAAGGTGTTATCGAAGCTGCTAAAGAAGCTGACAAATGGGTAATTGGTGTTGATAGAGACCAAAGCGACAGAGCTCCTGAAAATGTATTAACTTCTGCAATGAAAAACGGCGATGTTGCTGTTTACCAAGTTGTAAAAGATATGCAAGAAGGCAAATTTGAAGGTGGAAAAACTATTGAATTAGGTCTAGCAGATGGTGGAGCAGTAGGTATTGCACCAACTTCTGATAAGAATGTTAAACCTGAAATATTAAAAGCAGTTGATGAAATCTCAGAAAAAATTATTTCTGGAGAAATTAAAGTTCCTTACAACGAAGAAACTTACAACCAAAGTAAATAATTTTATTTGCCATCTCTTTTTGAGTCATCTCATGGAGATGGCTTTTTTTATTGTAAATTATTTTAAAATTATCTTAATCTTTGGTATAATTTATTTAACATAAAAAAGGAGCGTTTGTATTGGAAATTGATAATAAAGATTTAGTCGTAAGGATGGAAAAAATCACCAAAAAATTTGGCGATTTCATCGCAAACGACGAGATTGATCTTGATATTAGAAGAGGAGAGATTCATTCTCTTCTTGGAGAAAATGGTGCCGGCAAGACGACTCTTATGAATATGCTATATGGCATGAGTTCTCCAACTTCAGGTGAAATTTATATTAATAATGAAAAAAAAGAATTTAAAGATCCCAACGATGCTATAAAAGCTGGACTTGGTATGGTTCACCAACACTTTATGCTTATTGAACCCTTCACTGTTGTCGAAAATATTGTTCTTGGTATGGAGCCTATGAATGGAATTAAGGTGGATATAAAAAAGGCAAGGGAAGATGTTATCGCTCTTTCAAAAAGATATGGTTTTAAGATTGATCCCGATGCAAAAATCCAAGATATTTCTGTGGGAACTCAACAAAAAGTTGAAATACTTAAAGTTCTATACAGGGGCGCCGACATTTTAATTTTTGACGAGCCTACTGCAGTTTTAACTCCACAAGAAATTACTGAATTAATTGAAATAATAAAGAATCTTGCCAAAGAAGGCAAGTCAATTATAATCATCACCCACAAGCTAAAGGAAATTAAGCAAATGGCAAATAGATGTACTATTATTAGACGCGGAAAGAAAATTGACACAGTAAATGTTTCTGATGTGAGTGAATCCGAACTTGCCGATATGATGGTGGGAAGGGCAGTTCATCTTGATGTTAATAAGTGCGATGCCAATCCAGGAGATACTATCTTAGAAATTAAAGACCTTTGTGCAAGAGATATTAGAAATGTCAAAAAGCTAGATAATTTAAATTTAGATATCAAGGCTGGAGAAATTCATGGAATTGCTGGTGTTGATGGAAATGGTCAATCTGAACTCATTGAAACTATAACAGGTCTTAAAAAAGCTGAATCTGGTTCTGTGATTTTTAAGGGTGAAGAAATTTTAAATTTAAGCCCAAGGGATATTATAGAAAGAGGATTAAATTCAATCCCTGAAGACAGACAACTTCGTGGTCTTGTCTTAGATTTTTCTGTTGCAGAAAATATTATTTTAAAAGAATATTACAAAGAAAAGTTTTCTAAAAAGGGAATTTTAGATTTTCCTAATATCGAAAAAAATGCAAAAGACCTTTCAGAAGATTATGACATTAGACCTAGAAATATAGAGCAACTTGCTGGGGCTTTATCTGGTGGTAATCAACAAAAAGTTATTATAGCTAGAGAAATTTCTGGTGACCCAGATTTATTAATTGCAGCTCAACCTACTAGGGGTCTTGATGTTGGTGCAATTGAATATATTAGAAACTTTTTAATAAAACAAAGAGATAAGGGAAAAGCAGTCTTACTTATTTCCTTTGAGTTAGATGAAATCATGGCACTGTCTGATAGAATTTCTGTTATTTATAATGGAAAAATCTTAAAGACTTTAGATGCTAAGACTACAAATGAGAGAGAAATTGGACTTTATATGGCAGGAGGTAAAAATGAAGAGGAATAGATTTTTATATACAGTTCTTGCCATTGTACTAGGTATTTTAATTGGTTCTATAATTCTTTTACTTAGTGGGACTAATCCAGTGGAAGCCTACAAAGTTATATTTTTGGGAGCTTTTGGAAAGCCTAAGTATATTTCTTGGACAATTGTAAGAGCAGTTCCACTTATTTTAACTGGACTTTCTGTTGCTTTTGCATTTAACACTGGACTTTTTAATATTGGGGCAGAAGGACAATATATTGTAGGCTCTATTGGAGCTCTTGTTGTTGGACTTTTGTTAGATCTTCCACCAGTAATTCACGGACTTGTTGCTCTATTAGCAGGTGCTTTGTGTGGATATATTTGGGGAGCTTTAGTTGGTATATTAAAGGCAAAATTTGAAGTTAATGAAGTTATTTCATCTATAATGATGAACTGGATTGCATTTTACCTAAGTAATTATCTTTTGAGTTTTCCAATTTTAAGAAGCATTGAATCAGATAACTCTTACGAAATAAAACAAAGTGCAAGTATAAAAATTGCTGGAGTTTGGAAGATGAGTAAGGAAGGTAGAGCATATCTTTTGGACCATAAATTCTTAAAAGATATTTTAAATCCGCCACTAAATTTTGGCATAATAATTGCCATTATAGCTGCCATTGTAGTTTGGTATATTTTAAAGAAAACTACTCTTGGCTATGAACTTAGAGCAGTTGGTTTCAACGAAAAAGCTGCTGAATACGGTGGAATTAATATTAACAAATCTATTGTAAAATCCATGGGTATTGCAGGAATATTAGCAGGTCTTGCTGGAGCTATAACAGTTCTTGGAGTTTCTGGTGATATAGGAATTATGGCAGCCCAAGAAGGATATGGATTTGACGGTATGGCTGTTGCCCTTATAGCAGGTAACAACCCATTGGGAACAATTCCAGCAGCTTTTCTCTATGCAGGTTTAATTTATGGAGGAGGAAAGTTAACTACAATAGGAACTTATTCAGAAGTTGTAAATATAATTATTGGTATTATGATTTTATTTATAGCAATGCCAAAACTTTTGGATATGATAAAATTCTTCTTCACTAAGTGGTCAAAGAAGGATAATAAAAATATAGAAAAAGGAGGAGCAAATGAATAATTCACTATTAAGTTTAGCTAGTATTTTATCGATTACACTTTTGTATTCTGCTCCCCTTATTTATACAGCACTTGGTGGAGTATTATCTGAAAACGCTGGAGTTGTAAATATTGGTCTTGAAGGTATGATGTCCATTGGAGCAGTCGTTGGTTCTATTGTTGGATTTTATATAGGAAATCCTTGGCTTGCATTTTTGTGCGGAGGTCTTGGGGGAATGCTAATTGCACTTCTACATGCCATTGCCACAATAAATTTTGCTGCAGACCATGTTGTAAGTGGTATAGCCATAAATTTAATTGGACCTGGACTTTCACTTTTCTTGTGTAGACTTTTCTTTGATGGAGCAGCAATGTCCAAATCAATTCCTTATGAAAATAAACTTCCAATTTTATTTGGAAAAGTATTTAAGTCTGATGCAGGAGCAAAGGGTATAAGCAGATTCTTTGATATAGTTTTTTCACAATACGCTTCAGTCTATATTGCCTTTATAATTGTTTTTATAGTTTATTTTATTTTATACAAAACAAGATTGGGTCTTAGAATAAGAGCGGTTGGAGAATATCCAAAAGCAGCAGAAACTCTTGGAGTTGACGCCTACAAGATCAAATACATTTGTGTTCTTGCATCTGGATTTTTGGCAGGACTAGGCGGTGCATCAATGTCACTTGCTGTTGTTTCAAATTACAGAGAAACTCTTATATCAGGTCAAGGCTTCATAGCCCTTGCAGCAGTAATTTTTGGTGGATGGAAACCTCAAGGAGCAATGCTTGCTTGCTTATTATTTGGTTTTGCCCAAGGACTTTCAGTTTTTCTAGGATCTATTGGCATAAAAATTGATACAAACCTACTTTCAATGATTCCTTATGCAATAACTCTTATAGTTTTAATAGCTTTTGTAAAGGGGTCAAGAGCACCATCCTCAGATGGTCTTCCTTATGAAAGAAATAATTAAAATAAAATTTGTCTCAGCTTTGGCTGGGACCTTTTTTATGCATATTTGACTCATTAAATTTTCTAAATTATTTAGAGATTTATATAACAGAGAATAGAAAAAATTCTTTAAGAATATTCACATAATAAAATTGGTTTCTGTTTTTCTTTAAAACTCTCTACTATGCGTGTTATACTAAATTGTAAAGGAGATGAAGATATGACTGATACAATGATTTACTTTTTAGTCTTTTTAGTTACTTCTATATTAGTTACTTATATTTTAAAAAGAGAAGAAAAAGTAGGGAAAAGAGACAGTGATAATGACCTTGTATTTGGATTTATAATCACGAGTTATATGCTTTTACAATTGGGATTTAGAATGTATCAAGGAGTTGTAACTATAATTGCATTTGCTTTTATAATGTTTATAGCATGGGGAGTTTTAACTCTTTTCACTCAATCCAAGAGAGGAAGTCAACTATTAAACAATAAAAATCTAATAAAATATGAGTTAATTTTCACTTCTATTTTATTAATAGTAATTGAAATAATTTCTTTTATTGATACTTTTGGTATAGGGACTATTTATTCCTATAGTCAAAGTGATTTTAGAAACATATTAATAATAAACATTTTCTTCTTATCCTATATTACATATATTTTTACAAAGAGGACTGTGAAATTTATTTTTGTAGAAAATGATTTATGGAGAAAGATTTTTATTATAAGTCTGATAATTTTTATTGTAATATTTATTTTGGGGACTTTATATAACATAATAAATATTGATAGATTTGATTTTTATGTAGAAAGAGAAAATTATCAAGAAATGTCAGGAGAGGAATTATGGAATCATTAATTTTATTATTTTTTATACCAGCCATACTTATATCTTCAATAATTCCATTAACTTATAGATATAAAGAAAAAAGAGGAATAGAAACTGAAAGTAGCGTTATAGTGGAAAACTACATATATGCTTTTACTATGTTGCCTCTTTGGATTGGCATTGTTTTTAGTCAAAATAAGCCATATATATATTTAGCAGTTTTTGGTCTTGTGGCATATTTTGTTTATAGAACTTACACAGAAGATATTATGAAAAATAAGTACAAAGACGACCCAAGACTTTATAAAATTACAATTATAATTTCTCAAGTTGTATTTATAATTTATCAACTAATATTTTTTATAAGTCTTGAAGATGGTCATAAAATCGATTCCTTTAAAAAAAGTGAATTTTCAATTGTTTTGCCATGCTTTATTTTAGTTATCTTGTGGCTTAGCTATTATTTATCAAAAAAGTTATTATCTAAAATTTTTGTGAAAAAGGACACTTACAATAAGATTTTTATAATTTTACAAATTTTATATGTATTAATTTTTGTTGGATTTATAACCCATAACTTCATAAACATAAATAGATTTGATTTTTATCTAGATAGGATGTAAAAATTTTTTAGTTAAAGGAGAGAGAAATGACAGGCAAAATTCAAGTAATACTTTTTGGAACTTTTTTAGCCATATTATTTTTTATAATCATTAGAAAATTATCTAAGAAGAAAGTTAAAAAAAATTCTATCAAAGAAGATAAACTTTTAGATTCTTACCTAGCTTACACAATATTAACAAGCTGTTGGCTTAGTTCAATTTATTCGAGAACAAAGGTAATCTTATTTTATTTTGGATGTTATCTTGTTATATATATTTTATTGAAAATATTAGATTTCGACTCAAAAATTTATAAGAATGAAAAATATTTAAAGCTAATAGTTATAATAAATTGTCTAATTTTTACAATTTATCAGTTTGTATTTTTCTTAACACTAAAAAATGGAAATGTTATAAAAAATTTTAACAAATCAGCTTATGTTAACACTGCGATTTATTTGTTAATAGGATGTTTTATGGTTAATCTATATTTTTTAATAAAGAATCTTAGGACAATTTTTACAAAGAAAGATCTTTATAGAATAGTTTTTACTATATTAGATATAATTTTTATCATTTCTCAAATTTTCTTTATAATTTATAATCTAATAAAGGCAGACAGGTTTGTTTTTTGGTGAATAAACTTATGTAAATTTAATTAAAAATAATAGATAATGAAAAAATATGAAGAATTCGCCGATTTCTCATATTTTTTATTGACTTAATGATTATCTAATGATAAAATTGATGAGTATTTGAGACGGAAAGACTACCTAAGACTGGGTAGTCTTTGAAATGTCTGATACTATTAATAAAACAGGAGGTGCAATTAATGCCTACAATTAACCAATTAGTAAGAAATGGTAGAAAGAAAATTCACAGTAAATCTAAATCACCAGCTCTTGATGTAAACTATGACACACTTAAAAAAGTTGAAACAGAAGTTAACTCTCCACAAAAAAGAGGAGTTTGTGTTGCAGTAAGAACAGTAACACCTAAAAAACCGAATTCAGCTCTTAGAAAAGTTGCCAGAGTTCGTTTAACAAACGGATATGAAGTTATGGCTTACATTCCAGGAATCGGACACAACCTACAAGAACACAGTGTTGTTTTAATCCGTGGTGGAAGAGTAAAGGATTTACCAGGTGTTAGATACCATATCGTAAGAGGTACTCTTGATACAGCTGGAGTTACAGATAGAAAGCAATCAAGATCTAAGTATGGTACTAAGAAACCTAAAAATTGATAGAATTTTTTGATGAGATTTTATAGATTTTTGGCTTACGGGCTCAACCTGAGTACCAATGAATCGACTGAAAAATAGTTAAGGAGGGAAGTTATGCCAAGAAAAGGACATATCCAAAAACGTGAAGTTATGGCTGATCCAGTTTACAGTGATGTAGTTATCACTAAGCTTATAAACAATGTTATGCTTGACGGTAAAAAAGGTACTGCTCAAAGAATTGTTTATGGAGCACTTGAAACTATAGCAGAACAAACTGGAGAAGACGCACTTGAAGTATTTTACAAGGCACTTAACAATGTAATGCCTGTACTTGAAGTAAAGGGAAGAAGAATAGGCGGTGCTACTTACCAAGTACCAATGGAAGTAAGACCGGAAAGACGCCAAACTCTAGGCCTAAGATGGTTAGTTAAATATGCAAGAGCTAGAGGCGAAAAGACAATGCACGAAAGACTTGCAAAAGAAATACTTGACGCATCTAATGGTTTAGGCGGAAGTGTTAAGAGAAAAGATGAAATGCATAGAACAGCAGAAGCTAACAAGGCATTTGCTCACTATAGATGGTAATAAGGGGAGGAATTTATGGCTCGCGAAATACCATTAGAAAAATATAGAAATATAGGTATTATGGCCCATATTGATGCTGGAAAGACTACTACAACAGAACGTATTCTTTTTTACTCCGGCAAGATTCACAAAATCGGTGAAACTCATGACGGTGGAGCTCAAATGGACTGGATGGAACAAGAACAAGAAAGAGGTATTACAATTACTTCTGCAGCTACTACAGCTCACTGGAAAGGCTACAGACTTAATATCATCGATACTCCGGGACACGTTGACTTCACAGTTGAAGTAGAAAGATCTCTTAGAGTACTTGATGGTGCTGTTGCACTTTTTGATGCAAAAAGTGGTGTAGAACCTCAATCTGAAACTGTTTGGAGACAAGCAGATAAATATCACGTTCCAAGAATCGCACATATCAACAAGATGGACGTTACAGGTGCAGACTTCTTTAGATCAGTTGACACAATCGACAAGAAACTAAAGGGTAACCCAGTTCCAATTCAAGTACCAATGGGTGCAGAAGATAACTTCATTGGAATGATTGACCTTGTTGAAATGAAAGCAGAAATTTACAAAGATGAACTTGGTAAGGAAATCGAAATTACTGATGTTCCTGAAGAGTACATGGATATTGCAAATAAATATAGAGAAAACTTAATTGAAGTCGCATCTGAATTTGATGAAGACCTAATGATGGCTTATCTTGAAGGAGAAGAAATCGACAAGGAACTTCTTAAAAAAGCTATCAGAAGAGGAACTCTTGATGTTAAGATTACTCCAGTATCTTGTGGTTCTTCTTACAAGAACAAAGGTGTTCAACTTCTACTTGATGCAATAATTGACTATCTTCCATCTCCAATAGATGTACCTGCTATTGTTGGTACTGATGAAGACGGAAATGAAGTAAAAAGACATTCATCTGATGATGAACCATTCTCAGCTCTTGCATTTAAAATTGTAACTGACCCATATGTAGGTAAGCTTGCATACTTTAGAGTTTACTCTGGAGTTTTAAAAGCAGGTTCTTACGTTATGAACAGTGCTAAAGGTAAGAGAGAAAGAATCGGAAGAATTCTTCAAATGCACGCTAACAAGAGAGAAGAAATCGAAGAAATCCATGCAGGAGAAATCGCTGCAGCTGTTGGTCTAAAAGATACATCAACTGGTGATACTCTTTGTGATGAAAAGAGTCATGTTATTCTTGAAAACATGGAATTCCCAGAACCAGTTATCTCTGTAGCAATTGAACCTAAGACTAAGGCTTCTCAAGACAAGATGGCTCTTGCATTAGCAAAACTTGCTGAAGAAGATCCAACATTCAGAACACATACTGATGAAGAAACTGGTCAAACTATTATCTCTGGTATGGGTGAACTTCATCTTGATATCATCGTTGATAGACTTTTAAGAGAATTTAAAGTTGAAGCTAATATTGGTAACCCACAAGTATCATATAGAGAAGGTATTAGAAAAGCTGCTGAAGGCGAAGCTAAATACGCTCGTCAATCAGGTGGCCGTGGACAATATGGTCACGCTAAAATTAGAATCGAACCAAACGAACCAGGTGCAGGCTTTGTATTTGAAAATGCTATCGTTGGTGGTGCTATTCCTAAGGAATTTATTGGACCAACTCAACAAGGTATTGAAGAAGCACTTAAATCAGGTATTGTTGGTGGATACGAAGTTCTTGATGTTAAAGTAACTCTTTATGATGGTTCTTATCACGAAGTCGACTCTTCAGAAATGGCATTTAAGATTGCTGGATCAATGGCAACAAGAGATGCTCTTGCAAAAGCAGACTCAGTACTTCTTGAACCAATGATGAAAGTTGAAGTTACAACTCCAGAAGAATACATGGGAGATGTAATTGGCGACATTAACTCAAGACGTGGAAGAATGGAAGGTATGGAACTAGTAGCTGGAGCTCAAATTGTTACAGCTTATGTACCACTAGCAGAAATGTTTGGTTACGCAACTAGTCTTCGTTCAAATACACAAGGAAGAGCAACACACTCAATGATATTTGATCATTACGAAGAAGTACCTGCATCAATAGCAGAAGAAGTAGTTGGAGATAAAAATAAAAACTAATAAATAGGAGGATTATAATGGGAAAGGCAAAATTTGAAAGAAATAAACCACACGTAAACATTGGAACAATTGGTCACGTTGACCACGGTAAAACAACTCTTACAGCAGCAATCACACTTGTAATGAACAAGAGATTTGGCGGCGGAGAATTCGTAGATTACGCAAACATTGACAAGGCACCAGAAGAAAGAGAAAGAGGAATCACAATCTCAACTTCTCACGTAGAATACGAAACAGAAAAAAGACACTACGCACACGTTGACTGCCCAGGACACGCTGACTATGTTAAGAACATGATTACAGGAGCAGCACAAATGGACGGAGCAATCCTAGTAGTATCAGCAGCAGACGGTCCAATGCCACAAACAAGAGAACACATCCTACTTGCAAGACAAGTTGGTGTACCAAAGATTGTAGTATTCCTAAACAAAGAAGACCAAGTAGACGATCCAGAACTAATTGAATTAGTAGAAATGGAAGTAAGAGATCTACTAAGTGAATACGACTTTGACGGAGACAACACACCAATCGTAGTAGGATCAGCACTAAAAGCCCTAGAAGATCCAGACGGAGAATGGGGAGACAAAGTAGCAAAACTAATGGAAGAAGTAGACGAATACATTCCAACACCAGCAAGAGACACAGAACACCCATTCCTAATGCCAATCGAAGACATCTTCTCAATCACAGGAAGAGGAACAGTAGCAACAGGAAGAGTAGAACAAGGTGTAGTAAAAGTAGGAGACACAGTAGAACTAGTTGGCTTAACAGACGAAATGAGACAAGTAGTAGTAACAGGTGTAGAAATGTTTAGAAAACAACTAGACCAAGCAGAAGCTGGAGACAACATTGGAGCCCTACTAAGAGGTGTACAAAGAGAAGAAATCCAAAGAGGACAAGTACTAGCAGCACCAGGAACAATTCACCCACACACAAAATTTGAAGCAGAAGTGTATGTACTAACAAAAGAAGAAGGAGGAAGACACACTCCATTCTTTAACGGATACAGACCACAATTCTACTTCAGAACAACAGACGTAACAGGAGATATCCAATTAGCAGAAGGCGTAGAAATGGTAATGCCAGGAGATAACTCAACATTTACAGTAACACTAATCACACCAATCGCAATGGACGAAGGATTAAGATTCGCTATTCGTGAAGGTGGAAGAACTGTAGCATCAGGAGTAGTATCAAAGATTATTGACTAATCCTTTGGATTACAATCTTAATAAATAAAAAATTAGAGGGAGTTTATGCTCCCTCTTTTTTGATGTAAATTTTTGGACTTAAAATTTGATGAGCATGGAGGACTTAATCATCGTGACAATTTTTATATTCTTATGTCAGTGATAAAATAATGTTTACTGAATTAATAAAAAGATTTACTATTGGCTAGATTTATGACTGTTATGGGTTTATAATCAAGATATAGAATCGTCCAAACAAATAAAGGAAGGAAGGTATATATGAAAAAAATTATAAATAGGTTTATTCATCTTTTTACTTTATTTATTATAAATTTTTCTTTAAATTATAATGGAGTGCGTGTATTTGGTGGAACTGGATCTCTCTATAGTAAATGGATAGGTTATAATCGTATAAAAGCTATAAGAGGAGTTTCACAAAGCTCAATTAGAGAAGCCTTTATATTTATGCTACTAACTTTGATTGTGGACATTTTTATTATTAGGGATATTTATATAATCTTAAAAGAATTGAAAAAAGATTATAAAAATTGATTTTTATTAGGATGGCTCGGGAGTATCTATATTTCAGTGTTATTTTAAAATCTTATTTTCATATTTATATACTTATTCTATATTTCTTATATAAATTTAAACAAAAAACTTCTGTAATATTTCATACAGAAGTTTTTTAGCATAAATATAATAAAAACTTATATTAATTTTGAAATTTTTTCATCTATAATATCCATTTTAGCTGTGGGTTCAAATCTTTCTACTACATTTCCATCTCTATCAACTAAGAATTTTGTGAAATTCCATTTTATATCAGGATTGTTTTTATAATCTTTGTCAATTGATTTTAAAAGAGTTGACATTGCAAGAGCCTTTGGACCCTTTCCAAAACCTTCAAAATCTTTTTGAGACTTTAAAAACTTGTAAAGTTCAAGTTCATTTTCACCATTTACCTCAGTCTTTTTCATTTGTGGAAATTCTATATTGTAATTAACTTGGCAAAAATTTGTGATCTCTTCATCGCTTTCTGGGGCTTGTTCCTTAAATTGATTGCAAGGTATGTCGATTATTTCTAACCCTTTTTCATGATATTTTTCATATAAATTTTCTAAATCTTCATATTGGGGTGTAAAGCCGCATCTTGTAGCAGTATTAACAATTAGAATAACTTTTCCTTTTAAGTCAGCTAAGTCTAAAAAACTACCGTCTTGTTTTTCTAGTTTATAATCATAAATCATTTTAATTCCTCCTATTATATATAGATTACCCATAAAAAGAAAATTAAAAAAATTTTGATTTATTATTATAAAAAATAAGAGATGGAATCTACCATCTCTAAAAAATTTAATCTTGTCTCATAAAAATTTTAATTTAAAAAATTATTTATTTTCTTCAAGTAATTTATCAATTGTAGCAGCAATTGATTCCTTATCTTGTTGACCTACAAAACCTCCAAGGACTTTTCCTTCAGAATTAACAAAGAAAGTAGTTGGCATTGCAGTTATATTTACAAGACTGTCTTCAGTTGTTGGATTTGGCATAATATTTGTATAATTAACTCCAGAATCCTTTATAATTTTTTGTGCTTCTTCAACATTAGAATCCATGCTTGCATTAGTGTCTACAACAACTCCAAGAAAGTTTACCTTATCTTTATATTCTTCGTGTAATTTTCCTAAGTCTGGCATCTCTTCCTTGCATGGACCACAGAATGTTCCCCAAACATTTACAAGTGTAAGATTTTTTTCCTTATAAAAATCTTCAGATTTTACAACATTTCCTTCCATGATTTCCATTGTGTGAAAGTCAAATCTTTCAATTGGCATTTTACTTAATTCAATAGCTGAAGCAGTTTTTGTTTCAACTTCTTTTGGCTCATTTGTCTTAGTATTAGTATCACTTTTCTTATTGCAGGCAAAAAGACTAAGTGCCACTGCAAATAAAATTAGAATTTTAAATAGTTTTTTCATTTAATCACTCCAGTGTAAAAATTTTTAATTTTGCCTAAGTCAATTATACTTCATGGCTAAAAACTTGTCTATTTTTAAAAAATAAGGTATAATTTATTTCACTTGTTCGGGAACTCCAAGTATAAAAAACTAATTGTTCTCCAAAGAAATGGAGGTTATTTATGAAAAAAATTATTATTGATGCTGATCCCGGGATAGATGATTCCATTGCTATAATGCTTGCAAATAGCATTGAGGAATATGATATTCTTGGGATTTCTTTAGTTTCAGGAAATGTTCATGTCAATAAGGGAAGAAAAAATATCTTGAGACTAGAAAAATTTTTAAAAAAAGATTTTAATGTTCACATAGGAAGTGAAAGTCCTCTTTGTAAGGATTTTATAAATGCAGAGGACACTCATGGTGAAGATGGGCTTGGTGAAACTTATTTATCTTATGATGAAAAAGACTGTCAGTCAGATGCAATAGATTTCTTGATAGAAGAAGCAAAAAAGAAAGATCTCACAATTTTTGTCTTAGGACCACTGACAAATCTTGCCAAAGCTATTGAAAAAGACAGAGAAGCTTTTGAAGACACAAGGATTATTGTAATGGGAGGAAGTTTCAGAAGCCATGGAAATATGAGTCCTGTGGCAGAATTTAATTTTTATGTTGATCCTGATGCAGCAGATTATGTTATTAAAAATGCACCAAGAAAAATTGAAATAGTGCCACTTGATGTAACCAGAAAATTTGTCCTAAGTCCAAGTATTCTTGCTTATATTAAAAGACTTAATCCAGAAGTGGGAAATTTTATAGAAAAAATTACAAATTTTTATATGGATTTTCATTGGGAATATGAAAAAATCATTGGTTCAGTTATAAATGATCCTCTTACAATATTATTGGAGAGAAATAAAGACCTTTTTAAGTCCAACACTTACAATGTGGAGTGTGTAACTGATGGACCAGCCAGAGGAATGCTTATGGTTGACGAAATGGATTTTATGAAGAGAGAAAAAAATATAATAATTTATGAAGATTTAGACCTTTATAAAGTTTGGAAATTTTTTATAGAAAAGATAACAGGAGAAGAAATTGATGAAAGAATTTTGAGGGATTTACTATGAAAATCTCTACAAAAAAAATAACACTCCTGGGACTTTGTATTGCCATAAATATGGTAGGTGCATGGATTGGTGTTGTTTTAAAACTTCCAATATACCTTGATTCTATAGGAACTATAATGGCAGGATTTACCTTTGGACCAATATTTGGTCTTCTGACTGGAGTAATTACAGCCTTTGTAAACACTATAGGAGACCCCATTGCTCTTTACTTTATGCCAACTCAACTTATAGTTGGCTTTACTGCAGGATATTTTAAATTTCTAAAAAAGGATGATTATATTTCAAAGTTTTATTTAACTCCTTTTATGTCAATACCTGCAGCTATATCATCTGCACTTATTGCGACTTATCTTTTTGGGACTGTGACAACAGCGGGTTCATCTTATATTGTCCAAGCCCTACGTGCAGTGATGGATTTGCCAGATTTTGTAATTGTATTTGTAATTCAAATTATAACTGACTACGCTGACAAACTAATTTCTATATTATTAATATCAAAAGTATACAATATGGGAGCTTTCCAAAATATATTAAAAAAATAAAAATTATCAAAACCACTTAAAATGTGGTTTTTTATTTTGGAAAAATTGATTTAATTTGTTAAAATATTAATAGGATTGTTGTTACCTTTTTTATTATAAACAGGAAATATTTTACTTTTTTGTATTATTTTAAATAAAGTTGTTTTACTAGGGTAATAATAAAATATGTACAAATTAAAAATATAAACATTGTGGTTAAATAATATTTTAACAAGTGATATAATTAATTTGTGAATAGATTTTACACTGGAGGTGATTTAGTGTCAGATGATGCAGTAAAAAAAGTTAAAGACACTGAAGCTGAGGCAAAAAAAATAATTGACGATGCTGAAGTTAAGGCCAAAGAAATTATTGAAGAGGCAAGATATGAAGCTGAAAAGGCTTATCGAGCTATTGTTGATGAAGCTAGAGACCGAAAGGATGCCTATGTAAGTAAGGCTAGAGAAGAAGCAGAGGAATCTGTCAAGCCTATAGGTAAGGATTCAGAAATGAAGATTGCTGATATTTCAAAAATTTCTAAAAGCAGGGAAGCTGAAGTTGTAAAGTCAGTGGTAGAGAGGATTGTGAATAATGGCAATAGTTAAGATGAAAAAATTCAAACTCTTTATCTTTGATGAGAACAGAGAAAATTTGATAAATAAATTTCAAAAATTCAACTATGTTCATATTGACGAGTCTGATTTTGATGAAGATGATTTTTCAGAGGATGATTTTACAAGACCTAAATCTTCAGAAGATTTAATTGAAATTGATGACAAAATCAAGAGATCCAAAGAGGATATTGATCTTTTACTTAAATTTAAGGATAAGGAAAATCCTATAAAAGCCATGAAAGATGGGGTTAGCAATATAACTCTTGAAGAACTTACGGCTAGAGCTATGACTTTTCCCTTTGAAAAAATTGATGGGGAAATAAAAAGTCTAGTTGATAAGAAAGAAAAGAACAAGAGTAAGATTCAAAATATCGATTCTAAAATTGCTGAACTTAAACCGTGGCAAGAGCTCTCATCTTCTTTAAAAGGTGTAAATAGGATGGACTCTGTAAACATTTACACAGGAACTGTCTCATCAAATCATGCTGAAGACTTTGAGGGAGAATTTATAAAAAACGATCTTGCTTACCTTGAAAGAGTCTCAAAAGATAAAAACTTTAATTATTATTTAATAATAGTTGAAAAATCTATTGATGATGAAATTAAAGGTCTAATGACAAGTTACGGTTTCACTCCTATAAATATCAAGGCAGATGGAAAAGTTAGGGACAAGATAAGTTCCTATGAAAAAGATAAAGATTTATTATTCGAAAAAAATAAAGAAATTGAAGAAGAATTAAAAACATATTTGAAATATTTAGAAGACTTTAAATATTCTTATGAACATTATCGAAATGAAAAAGTTAAGATAATGTCAGAGAGAAAATTTTTAAAGACTACTGAACTTAATCTTATAGAAGGTTATGTTCCAGAAGATAAACTTGAAGATTTGGAAAATGAAATCCAAAAAGTTTGCAAGGATAATTACTATCTAAGGGCTGAAGATGCCAATAAGGATTCTCAAGAAGTTCCAATTCTACTAAAGAATAACTCTTTTGTAAGTCCTTTTGAAATTATGACAGAAATGTATTCAATGCCAAGATACAATGAAATTGACCCAACACCTTTCTTTGCACCTTTCTATTTTATATTTGCAGGGATAATGGTTGGAGATTTCGGCTATGGTCTACTAGTATTTTTGGGAACACTTTTCGCTCTCAAAAAGTTTAAGCTAACGGACAAGAAGAGAAGGTTTATTAAATTTTTTAATTACCTATCTATTTCAACTATTATATTTGGACTTATATTCGGTTCCTTCTTTGGAGGAATAATTGAACTTCCAAGTTTAATAGATCCAGCAGAAGATTCAACTCTATTGGTAATAATTTCTTTGATACTAGGTGGAATTCACATATTCTTTGCTCTTGGAATAAAGGCCTATATGAATATTCGTGATGGAAAACCAAAGGATGCACTATATGATGTTGGTTTCTGGTATATGGCAGTATTGGGAGCAATTGGATTTATTCTAAGCAAATTTCTTGAGCCAGTTCAAGCTTTTGGAAAAGTGTTCTTAGTTGTAATGTTACTTGGAATGGTAGGTATAGTTGCAACTGGTGGTAGAGAAGAAAAGTCCACTGGTGCAAAGATTGGATGGGGAGTTTATTCTCTTTATGGAATTACATCCTATCTTGGTGACTTTGTATCTTATCTAAGATTAATGGCACTTGTTTTATCAGGTTCTTTCTTAGGACTTGCTATTAACATGATTGCAGGAATGCTTTTTGAATCAAATATACTTGGAAAGTTATTTGCAATAGTAATTTTTGTAGTATTTCAATTGTTTAATGCCTTTCTTTCTTATTTGTCAGCTTATGTTCATACAGCAAGGCTAACTTATGTAGAAATGTTTAATAAGTTTTATGAAGGTGGAGGCATACCTTTCAAAAAAATGATAGAAAATTCAGATTACTTTAATATAGACTAGGAGGAAAATTATGTTAAATGGATTAATGGGAGAATATGGCGGATTGATTTTAGGATCTATTGGGATCTTTTTAGCAGTAGCTCTTGCAGGTGCAGGGTCTGCTAAGGGTGTTGGTTTAGCAGGTGAAGCTGCAGCAGGCGTTGTAATTGATGAACCAGAAAAATTTGGTAAATCACTTGTATTACAACTTTTACCAGGTACACAAGGTCTTTACGGTTTTGTAATTGGACTATTTATCTTATTCAGACTTTCTGCTGATACACCAGTTAACACTGGATTTATGTATCTAGCAAGTGGTGCCGTTATTGGTTTAGCTGGACTTGTATCTGCAATTGCACAAGGTAAAGTTTCTGTTGCTGGTATAAATATCTTAGCAAAAAATGAAGAACAACAAGCAAAAGGTATTATCTTTGCAGTAATGGTTGAACTTTATGCTATTCTTGCTTTTGCAATCTCATTCTTTATCCTATTTAGAGCCTAGGTGATACTATGGCAGGACTTGAAAATATTTTAAATAAAATAATTAAGGATGCAGAAGATAAAGCCCAAAGTATAATAAAAGATGCTGAGGAAAAAAGAATTAGCATTGTAGAAAATAGAAAAGAAGATGGAAAATATCTGGCAAATAAGATAGACGAAATTTCTAAAAGAGAAAGAGAAGACATCTTAAAGAGAAGTAAATCATCAGCAGAATTAAAATCTAGAGATGACATTCTAGCTGAAAAAAATAGGATAATAGACGAAGTTCTTGAAAAAGTTATAAGGGAACTTGAGAATTTATCTGAAGATGATTATGTAAAATTCGTAAAAAATAATTTAAAAGATGTAGATATAAAGGGTGGCACAATTGATGTTCCTAAAAAATATAGGGATGCAATAAAAAATGCCAATCTAGGATTTGATATATCTGACAAAGATATAGATAGTGGTTTTGTCCTAAATAAGGATAATTTAGTTTACAATGGAGACTTTAGGTCTCTAGTAAAATCTGAGAGAGAAGATTTGGAAAAATATCTAGCTGAAAAACTATTCAGTTAAGAGGAAAAGGTGATTTAATGGATAGAAATAAATTTATCCAAAGTTCCACAAGGCTTAGAGTTTTGGAAAAGGAACTTTTAAAAAGTGAAAACTTTGTAAGGATTTCTGAACAAGATAGTCTGGAAGACGCACTTAGATCTCTATCTGATACAGTTTACAACAAGTATATAAATAAAATATCTTCTCCTACAGAATATGAAGTAATTTTAAAAGAGGAACTCACAAGATTTTACAAGGATGCATATGAAATATCTCCTTCCAAAATTCCTGTTGATTTAGTTGCTTTAAAATATTTTTATCACAATCTAAAAGTTTTAATTAAGGAAAAGATTAGCGAAAAAGATTTAAAGAATATCTATATGAACATAGGTGATTTTGACCTAAAGGAATATAGAGATGGACTTCTAAAGGGAAGCAAGAGAAATAAATATTTTGAACTTATAGGAAAAATTTTGGATGCTTATGAAGAAAAGAAGGATCCACAAATAATTGATATTTATCTTGATAATGCATATTTTAAAGATTTGCTTGACCTTGCAGAAGAATCTAAAGTTGATTTATTCATTAATTATGCTAAAAATTTAATTGATTTTACAAATATTAGGACTCTTTTGAGGGCAAAAAAGCAGGAAAAAGATGTAGAATTTTTAAAGCAAATTATTGTTCCTGGTGGCAAGCTAAGAGAAGAAGCCTATTTTGATCTATTAAATAGGGATCTTAGTTCAGATACTGATGCTTTTAAAAGACTTGATATTTATAAATATATTAAGGATGCCCTTGATGATTTCAAGGAAAAGGGAACTCTGTCTGATTTTGAAAGAGAGATGGATAATTACTTTATAGACCTTATTAAAGATGTAAAATATGTAACCTATGGTCCAGAAGTTGTTTTTGCTAATGTTTTGGCAAAGGAAATGGAAATAAAAAATTTGAGAATTATTTTAGTTTCTAAATTAAATGGACTAGATAGTGAATTTATTAGAGAAAAGTTGCGTGATAGTTATGTATAAAATTGCAGTTATTGGAGACAAAGACTCCGTTCTATCTTTTAAGGCAATTGGAATTGATGTTTTTGTTGCATACGAAGATAGAGATGCGAGAAGCCAGGTAGACAGTCTTGCAAAAAAAGATTATGGTGTAATTTATATTACAGAAGATCTTGCAGCAAAAATACCAAATACAATAGAAAGATACAATGAAAAATTAATACCAGCCATTATCGTAATCCCATCAAATAAGGGTACTCTTGGCATTGGTATGAAGAATTTAAATAAAAATGTCGAAAAGGCAGTTGGAGCTAACATATTAGGTGATTAGTCACCTTTTTATAAAGGAGGAGCTTTATTGAAATCAGGAAAGATAATTAAAGTATCCGGACCACTAGTTGTAGCCAGTGGCATGGAAGATGCCAATGTCTATGACGTGGTAGAAGTTTCTAAAGACAAACTAATTGGTGAAGTTATTGAAATGAGAGGAGACGAGGCCTCTATTCAAGTATATGAAGAAACAACAGGAATAGGTCCTGGAGATGAAGTATATACTACAGGAGCACCTCTATCTGTCGAACTTGGACCTGGAATGATTGAGCAAATGTTTGACGGAATCCAAAGACCTCTAGTTGGACTTAGAGATGAAGCAGGAGACTTTTTAAAAAGAGGAGTTACAGTAAATCCTTTAAATAGAGATAAAAAATGGGAATTTAAAAAAGTAGCAAGCGTTGGAGATGAAGTTGAAGCTGGTGATGTTCTTGGAACTGTAGAAGAAACTCCAGTTGTAACTCACAAAATTATGGTACCTAACGGTGTAAGTGGAAAGGTAAAGGACATAAAAGAAGGGTCCTTTACAGTTGAGGAAATTGTTGCTGTTATTGAAACAGAAAAAGGCGACGAGGAACTTAACATGATTCAAAGATGGCCAGTAAGAAAGGGAAGACCTTACAAGAAAAAAATTGACCCTAAAGAACCACTTATTACAGGACAAAGAGTTATAGATACTTTCTTCCCAATAACAAAGGGTGGTACTGCTGCAATACCGGGACCTTTTGGTTCAGGAAAAACAGTTGTACAACATCAACTTGCTAAGTGGGCTGATGCACAAATAGTTGTATATGTTGGTTGTGGAGAACGTGGAAATGAAATGACAGACGTACTTATGGAATTTCCAGAACTAATGGATCCATCAACTGGTGAATCTATTATGAAGAGAACAGTTCTTATTGCAAACACTTCTAATATGCCAGTAGCAGCTCGTGAAGCATCAATTTACACAGGAATTACAATTTCTGAATACTTTAGAGATATGGGTTATTCTGTAGCCATGATGGCAGATTCAACATCACGTTGGGCAGAAGCTCTTCGTGAAATGTCTGGTCGTCTTGAAGAAATGCCTGGTGACGAAGGTTATCCAGCATATCTTGCATCAAGAATTGCAGAATTTTATGAAAGAGCTGGTCGTGTTCTTGTTAATGGTAAAGAAGAAAGAGAAGGAGCTTTATCAGTTATAGGTGCTGTTTCTCCTCCAGGTGGAGATATTTCTGAACCAGTTACACAAAATACACTTAGAATTGTAAAAATATTCTGGAAGCTTGATTATGACTTGTCATATCAAAGACACTTCCCAGCTATTAACTGGATAGATTCATATTCTCTATATCAACCAAAGATAGATGCATATTTGGATGAAAATATAGACAGAAGATTTTCTAAACTTAGAAAGAGATCAATGTCACTTTTACAAGAAGAAACTTCACTTTTAGAAGTTGTAAGACTTGTAGGTCGTGATTCACTTTCTGATGAAGATCAAATGAAATTACACACAAGTAAGTCAATTCGTGAAGACTTCTTGCAACAAAATGCCTTCCACGATGTTGATACTTTCTGTCCTTTAGAAAAACAATTTAAGATGCTTGACACAATACTTTATTTCTATGACAGAGGACAAGAAGCTCTTGAAAATGGAGCATACTTCAGTGAAATAGAAGAACTTGATGTAAAAGAAAATATTGCAAGAATGAAGTATCTTCCAAATGATGAATTAGAAAAAATTGACGAAATCAGAGATAAAATAGATAGTCAACTTAAAAAATTAGTAGAGGTCGGTGATACAGATGCTTAAAGAATATAAATCAGTAACAGAAGTTGTTGGACCTCTTATGACTGTAGAAGGTGTAGAAGGTGCAGCCTACGAAGAACTTGTTGACATCGAACTACAAACAGGGGAAAAAAGACGTGGTCGTGTAATTGAAATACATGGCGACAAGGCAATGGTACAAATCTTCGAAGGTTCTAGTGGAATTAACTTAAAAGATACTAGCGTTAGATTTTTAGGTAAGCCACTTGAACTTGGAGTTTCACCAGATATGATTGGTAGAGTATTTGATGGACTTGGAGAACCAATTGATGACGGTCCAAAAATTATTCCAGAAGAAAAAATTGACATAAATGGTACTGCAATTAACCCAGTATCAAGAGACTATCCATCAGAATTTATTCAAACAGGTGTATCTGTAATTGATGGTCTTAATACTCTAGTTAGAGGACAAAAACTTCCAATTTTCTCTGAAGCCGGACTTCCTCACAATGAACTTGCAGCTCAAATTGCAAGACAAGCAACAGTTCTTTCAGGTGGAGATTTTGCCGTAGTATTTGCAGCTATGGGTATTACCTTTGAAGAAGCACAATATTTTATTGATGACTTCACAAAAACTGGAGCCATTGACAGAGCAGTTTTATTTATGAACCTTGCCAATGACCCAGCTATAGAAAGACTTGCAACACCAAAGATGGCACTTACTGCAGCAGAATATCTAGCTTTTGAACAAGGCAAACACGTTCTTGTTATTTTGACAGATATGACAAATTACGCTGAAGCACTTAGAGAAGTTTCAGCAGCTAGAAAAGAAGTACCAGGAAGACGTGGATATCCAGGTTATCTTTATACTGACCTTGCAGGTATTTATGAAAGAGCTGGAAGAATTAAGGGTAGAGAAGGATCTATTACACAAATTCCTATCCTAACTATGCCAGAAGGAGATATCACTCACCCAATACCAGACCTTACAGGTTACATCACTGAAGGACAAATAATCCTATCAACAGAATTATTTAAACAAGGTCTTGAACCACCTATTAACGCAATCCCATCTCTATCTAGACTTAAAGATAAGGGAATTGGAAAGGGAAAAACTCGTGAAGACCATGCAGATACAATGAACCAAATTTACGCAGCCTATACTGCTGGTAAAGAAGCAAAAGAACTTTCAGCAATCTTAGGGGAAACTGCCCTATCAGAAACTGACAAAGCTTTTGCAAGATTTGCAGATTTATTTGAAAAACAATATGTATCACAAGGTTTTGAAACAAATAGGTCGATTCTTGAAACTCTAAACCTAGGCTGGGAACTTTTATCAATAATTCCTAAGACAGAACTCAAGAGAATTGATGACAAATTAATAGAAAAATATTTGGGCGATAAGGAGAATAAAGAGGAGGATTCTAAGGATCCTGAAAATTTAGAAAATGAGGGATTATAATGGCAAGACTAAATATAAACCCCACAAGGATGAATCTATCCATTCTAAAAACTAAACTTGAAACATCAAAAAGAGGACATAAACTTTTAAAAGACAAACAAGATGAACTTATGAGACAGTTCATCACTCTTATAAAAGAAAATAAAAAACTAAGACTTGAAGTAGAAGATAAACTACAAGATTCTTTTAAAGCCTTTTTAATGGCATCAGCTGCTATGAGTCCAGAGATGTTAGAAGAAGCAATCGCCCTTCCAACTACAAAGACTTTAGTAGATATAAAAAAGAAAAATGTTATGTCTGTAGATGTTCCAGAAATGGAATTTATCACTAAAAAAACATCAGAAGATGCTTCAAGATACCCTTATGGATATGCACAAACAACATCTGACCTTGACTCAGCCATAGATAATCTTACAGAAGTAATGGAAGAGTTATTGACTCTTACTCAAAAAGAAAAGGCATCACAACTTCTTGCCAATGAAATAGAAAAGACGAGAAGAAGAGTAAATGCACTTGAATATAAAACTATTCCAGACTTAGAAGATACTATTAAGTATATTCGTTCAAAGCTTGATGAAAGTGAAAGAGCGAATATAACAAGACTCATGAAGGTCAAGGATATAATCTCAAAAGATGAGATGAAGGAAGAAAAATCAGAAAAAGTAAATGCAGAACTTATGTCTTAAAAAGTTTAAAGAATTAAAGGAGATATTAACAATGAAAAAAATAAATATAGTAATTTTTATATCAATAATTACTATATTTATTTTTAATATAAATGTTTTTGCATACCAAGAAACGAATGAGGATAAAGAACATACAACTTTTAAAATATATGATAGTATAGATCAGTATGAAGAAGATTAGTATGAAGAAGATCAGTATGAGATTGTACCTTACTCAATCGGAAAAATATCGGCATTAAGCCCTGTATTTATTAGGCTAAATAATGAGACAGATTTAGTTGAAGTCTATTTTAAATATGTGGGTTCAAACCGAACTAATCTTTTAGAAGTAAATAATTTTATTGTTAAAGATTCTAATTTTTTAAATCAAAAAATACTAGCAGAAATACCCCATGCATTCGTTAGGGAGCCTACAGATACAAAGGTATATTTTAAAATAGGAAAAATAAATTTACCCAAAAAGTTTGATAAAGTCAGAGTAGATTGTGCTCAAATTAAAATATATATATTAGATTTTGGATGGTATGTGGGTAGCGATCCAATAGGAACATGGGAAATAAAGAAATGAATCAAGCTGAAAATATAAAAGAAAAATATAAAAAATTCAAATTACCTAGAAAAAAGTCATCTGATGAGATTTTAAATTGGATAGAAGACAGATATAATGCTTACAAAATTAGCTTTTCAGAATATATAAAGGACAATAATAGAGTAAGATTTAATTTTATTTTAATAAATCTTATAAACCATCTATGCACTTATGAATTTTCTGATAAAATTTTGGAAATTCTTATATATAAAATACCTAGAAATGAAAAGACAGAAATTTATTTTTTAGGAAATGAAAATTATAATAAAGTAGATTATTTTTATCTTGTATTCGAAAAAAATACACAGTATTTTAGCATAGATCAACATATTATTTTTGGAGAAATTTTTCTTTTTAGTGGAATATCAGAATATGATAGAAAAAAAGATTCAATTAACTATTTAGAATATCTTACAAATATTGATTTATTTTATAACAACCTATAATATTGAAATATCTATTGATTAGTAAAATTTTCAATAGATATTTTTTTGTTTCTTTGAGTATAACTTATAAAGTGAGGTATAAATAAATTGGAGGGATGTTATGAAATTTTTACACACAATGATTAGGGTAAAGGACCTAGAAAAATCTGAAAAGTTTTATAAAGAAAATCTTGGTTTTGTAGAATCAAGACGCAAGGACTTTCCAGAAGATGAATTTACACTAGTATATTTAAAGCTGGAAGATTCACCCTATGAATTAGAATTAACTTACAATTACGACGGAAGAGATTATACAATGGGCGATGGTTACGGTCACATTGCAATCTCACATCCTGATATAAAATCCTTTAGGGAAGAATTAAAAGAAAAGGGTTGCGATGTAACAGAACTTAAAGCCCTTTCAGACAATTCAGACTCTTATTTCTTTGTAAAGGATCCAGACGGATACAAGATAGAAGTTATTGGTGAAAAATAAATAAACAATAAAATTATTTTAGAAATCAGTATGTAGCCTCTTTACTATATAAATTAGTAAAGAGGTTATTTATTTGAAATGCAAACTAATCAAGCAAAATTCCCTTTAAAATTGCGTGAATAAGATGGTCGCCATTTTCGTCATAGACATCTGAAGTTATATCAATAAAATTTTTGCCCTTTTTATTTTCGATATTGTCAACGACATTAATGCTTTTGATTTTTCTTCCTGTATAAGCTTTTTTCAAAAAATCAAAATCCATTTTATACATCAAAATATCGTAATCGCCGCCAATTTTATTAGTAAGACTTGCTGTTAAAAGCCCTTGCAAAAGGTACTCGCCCTTGTCGTTTGGGTTTTCGTGGTGCTTACCCCAAAAGTTTGCATTTTCTGCATAGTCATATAGGTCTTTTTTAGTAAAAACTCTCTCATAAATTATTTCATCACCTTTATTTAATCTCAAAAAATCACCTCATTAAACATATACCCAATAAATAAAAAATTTTTGGGTAAAATAATTAAGAGGTGTTAAAGTGAAAAAAATATTATTATACGGACTTGACAGTGAAAAGACAAAAATTACTGAAAAAGTTGCAAAGGAATTTGATATTGAACTAAATAAAATAAATAAAGAAAATTTGGAAGAAAAAGTTGGAAATTTATTTGAAAAAAATTTAAAAGAAAATAATTCTGTGGAAGATGAAAACAAACTTATGGTATTTTCTGACTTTGACAGAAATATTTTGCGTGATTTTTTAATTGCTCTTAAAAATGAAGGTGTAATGATAGACAACAAGTGCGTATTGACAAAAACAAATGCAGAATGGACCTTTGGATTTTTAATGGGTCATATAGCTGATGAACACAGAGCTGTAATGAAATTTAGAGAACTTGGTGGTCTAGTTAGAATAGCTTTAGATAAGCTTGAAAGAGAAATGGACCCTGAACTAATGGATCTTGTGGATAGGGCAATAGAAAATAAAAATAAAGAACTTGACGAAGAAAGACTAGATAAAGACATAAAAGATTTAAAATATAAATTAAATATCAAGTAAAATTTATAAAAATTTAAATTTTTAACTATAACCGATGAAATATTGCATCGGTTTTTTTATTGCATTTATAAATTAAAAAAATAATTGAAGAATTAAGAGAATATTTATATAAATAATATAAAATAGAAAAATGCAAAAAAGGATGCATTTCTGCATCCTCTAAAAATTTAATATTTAATTTTTATTAAAATTCTGAAATATCATATATATCCATGTTTTCTTCATGGAATTTTTTATTTTTAACAGCAACTCTTGCTGCTAGGGTATCAAGGCTTGTGACAATGTCAATGCCATATTCTGTTGCCATTCTTCTAATTTTGAAGCCATCTCTTGTGGAGTCGCCACCCTTTGTTGGAGTGTTAACTACAAGGTCGATTTCTCCATTTCTTATTACATCAAGAATATTTGGTCTTGGATCGTTAATTTTTCCAATTTCTTTTGCATTTATACCAACTTCTCTTAGAAGTTTGCAAGTTCCTTTTGTTGCAATAATTTTGTAGCCCATTTCATTCATTGTTTTTGCAATTTCAACAAATTCTTCTTTGTCGTTGTCATTAACTGTTGCTAAGACTCTAGCTGACTTATCTTCTATTGCAGATCCAGCTGCCAAGAATCCCTTGAAAAGTGCTTCATCTATATTTTTTCCAACTCCAAGAACTTCTCCTGTTGATTTCATTTCAGGTCCAAGAGAAATTTCTACTCTGTTGAGTTTTGACATTGAAAATACTGGTACTTTAACTGCCATTAATTTTGGTTCTTTATAAATTCCAGTGCCATATCCCAAATCAGATAATTTTTCTCCAAGCATTGTTTTTGTTGCCAAATCAACTATTGGAACTCCAGAAACTTTTGAGATGTAAGGAACAGTTCTTGATGCACGAGGGTTAACTTCAATTATATAAAGGTCATTTTTATATTCTATGAATTGAATATTTATCATACCCTTAACGTGAAGAGCCTTGGCAATTTTCTTTGTGTAGTCTAAAATCTTTTCTTTGATTTCACTTGAAATATTAATGCTTGGATAGATTGTTATTGAATCTCCAGAGTGAACTCCAGCTCTTTCAAGGTGTTCCATTATTCCTGGTATCAATACATCTTCTCCGTCAGATATTGCGTCAACTTCAATTTCACGACCAACTAAATATTTGTCAATTAAAACTGGGTTGTCCCTATCTCTTTCGAAAGCTCCCTTTAGATAAGTCAAAAGACTTTTTTCATCATAAGTTATTTGCATACCTTGACCACCAAGTACATAGGATGGTCTAACAAGTAGGGGATAACCAAGTTCCTTTGCAACTTCAAGACCTTCTTTTATAGTGAAGACTCCATGTCCCTTTGGTCTATTGATTTTTAATTCTTCAAGCATTTCATCAAATTTTTCTCTATCTTCAGCTCTGTCAATATCTTCAAAGTCTGTTCCAAAGATATTAACTTTTTGATCGTGAAGATATTTAGCAAGTTTAATTGCTGTTTGACCACCAAATGCTAGTATAACTCCCATTGGTTTTTCTGTTTCAATTATTGATTTAACTTCTTCTTCTGTAAGTGGTTCAAAGTAAAGTTTGTCAGATGTGTCAAAGTCAGTTGAAACTGTTTCTGGGTTGTTATTAATTGTTATTGTTTCTATGTCCATGTTTATCAATGATTTAATGGCATGAACGCTGCAATAGTCAAATTCAATACCTTGACCTATTCTTATTGGTCCTGATCCTATTACAATTATTTTTTTATTTTCAGAAACTATATTTTCGTCTGTCTTTTCGTAAGTTGAATAGTAGTAAGCTCCGTTTTTTCTAAATGGAGAAGTGTCTACTCTTCTATAATTTGGAAGGATATTGTGTTTTTGACGAAGTTCTACAATTGCATCAATGTCTACACCAAGTGCAGAAGCTATAGTTTTATCAGAAAATCCTAATTTCTTTAAACTATGAAGTTCATCTGATGTAATTGTATCTAGACTTAATTTTTTTAAGTTTTCTTCTTGATGAACTATGTTTTCAATTTTTTCTAAGAAATATAAGTCTATGCCAGTAATTTCGTGGATCATTTCTATGGAAAGTCCACGTCTAATAATTTCTGCAACGTCAAATAGTCTTTCATCATCAGGGAATTTAATTCTCTTTTTAAGTTCTTCTGTAGTTCTTTCTTCAGAGAATTTAGATTCAAGAGAGAACTTAGAAATTTCAAGAGATCTTATACCTTTTAGAAGTGCTTCTTCAAAAGATGAACCAATGGACATTATTTCTCCAGTTGCCATCATTTTTGTTCCAAGTTTTCTATTCGCAAATTTAAATTTATCAAAAGGCCACTTAGGAATTTTAACAACTACATAGTTACATTTTGGTTCATAATTTTCTATGGTTTCGCCAGTAGTTTCGTTTTCGATTTCATTTAAGTTAAGTCCAAGAGCAATTTTTGTTGCAATTCTTGCAATAGGGTATCCTGTTGCCTTTGATGCAAGGGCAGATGAACGAGAAACTCTAGGATTGATTTCTATTATTGCGTAGTCAAGAGTTTCTGGATTAAGAGCAAGTTGTACATTACAAGCACCAACAACATTTACATTTTCTACAATATTTAAAGCAGAATTTTTTAATTTTTGTAAAACATCTTTATCAAGACTTTGACAAGGAGCAACAACTATGGAGTCGCCAGTGTGAACGCCAACGGGATCCACATTTTCCATGTCACATACGATTATTTTTTCTCCAGCTGAGTCTCTTATTACTTCAAATTCAATTTCTAACCAACCACGGATAGATTTTTCAAGAAGACATTCATTTACTGGGCTAAGACTTAGTCCGTGTGATAAAACTTCTTCCAGTTCTTCTTCATCATAGGCAAAGCCTCCGCCTGTTCCACCTAAAGTATAAGCAGGTCTAACAACTAATGGGTAGCCAATTTTTTTTGCAAGTTCTTTTCCTTCTTCTAAAGTTGTTGCAATTTCTGAATCAATAATTGGTTCGCCAATTTCTTGCATTGTTCTTCTAAAGATGTCTCTGTCTTCGCCTCTTTTAATGGCTTCGATATCGGTTCCAATTATTTTTATGCCGTACTTATCAAGAATTCCGCGCTTATCTAGTTCAAGTGTCATGTTAAGACCAGTTTGTCCGCCCATACCAGCTATTAATGAGTCAGGTCTTTCCTTCTCAATAATTTTTTCTATAAAAGAAATAGTAATTGGTTCTATATAAATTTTGTCAGCAACACCTTTATCGGTCATTATAGTAGCAGGATTTGAGTTAACCAGAACAGTTTCAACTCCATTTTTTTTCAAAGTCTCACAAGCTTGTGTTCCTGAGTAATCAAACTCTGCAGCTTGTCCTATAACAATAGGACCAGATCCTATTACTAGTGTCTTCTTAATCGAATTATCTCTTGGCATTTTTTTCTCCTTTTCCAAATAAAAGATCAAACATTCTTAAAAATGGGCAAAAAAAATTTAAGGTATTAAATTTGCTCAAAAAAAAATCATGCGCAAGGACATGATTTTACTCAGTCCTTGGACTGACTTTCTATTTTTTTATCTTTATTATTAAATCATTTTTTAGTGATAAATGCAAGGACTTTTTTACTATTTTTTAAATTAAATTTTAAAGGGACTTTAAAATCATTTGCTACTATAAAAATTATTATAAATCATAAGGTCTAGGTCAATTAATAAAAACTGTTAAAATAATATTAAATATATTGTATAATAAACAAGATAAGGAGGAGAAGACATGACAAAAGTTCTCCATTTAATTAGTGGCGGCGATACAGGTGGTGCGAAAACACACATCTTTACTCTAATGAAGGGTCTTAGGGGTAGAGTCGAAACCAAAATCATTTGCTTTATAAAAGATACTTTTTATGATGAAGCAAAGGATAGAGGCATAGACATAGAAGTTTACCCACAAGAAAAAAGATGGGACCTTTCCGTCGTTTCTAAATTAAGTGATGAAATAAAAAATGGAAATTATGATTTAGTACACGCACATGGAGCGAGAGCTAATTTTATTTGCATGTTTTTAAAAAAGAAAATTAATGTCCCAATGGTCACAACGGTCCATTCAGACTATATGCTTGACTTTAAGGATTCTTTTTACAAAAATTTAATTTATACTACATTAAATAAGATGTCTCTAAAAAAATTTGATCACTATATTTGTGTAAGTGACAATTTTAAAAAAATGCTAGAGAATAGGGGCTTTAATAAAGAGAAGATTCACGTTTTATATAATGGAATAGACATTGATGAAAAAATTCTTTACATTCCAAAGACAGCCTTTCTTGAGAAATATAAAATTAATTACAACGGCGAACTCTTAGTTGGAATTGCTGCAAGACTTGATAAGGTTAAGGATCACGAAACTTTTATAAGGGCTGCAAAGGAAGCACTTGATGTAAATCCAGACATATTATTTTTAATTGCAGGAGAAGGCGACGAAAAGAAAAAGCTAGAAGAAATGGTAAAAAGCTATGGAATAGAAAAAAATATTTATTTTTTAGGCTTTGTTAAAGACAAGTATTCTTTCTTTAATGCTATTGATTTAAATGTTTTGACAAGTATTTCCGAGTCATTTCCCTATGTAATCTTGGAAGCAGCTCTATTAAATGTGCCAACTGTATCCACAAAAACTGGTGGTATTCCTGAAATAATAAAGGATGATTATACGGGATATTTATTTAAAGTTGGAAAAGAAAAACAGCTTGCAAGAAATATATTAAGTCTTTATGATGATAGGGATAAATTAAAGAATCTTGGTGAAAACATAAAGAAAGAAGTAGTGGAAAGATATTCTCACATATCCATGGGAGAAAGACAGACTGAAATTTATGAAGAAATATTGAGGGGAGAAAAAAATGAAAGTAATTGACAAAAAGGGAAGACTTTTTGGACTAATTAATATTGTTGATTTACTAGTTATTATTTTAATAGTAGCTTTAGTGGCAACAGGAGTAAAAAGATTTGGTTCAAAGTCAGCAGTAGGAGAAGTTTCAACTAAAAAGGGAGTTATATCCGCAGAAGTCAAGGATGTAAGAGATGTAACTGCAAATAATATAAAAGTTGGGGACCCAATCTACGATTATGATAAGGGAACTTACTTAGGTAAAATTGCATCAGTTGATGTGGAAGCTTACAGGGATAAGACAGAATACCAAGGTAAATTTTATAATGCAGAAGTGCCTGAAAAATACAGGGTTCTTATGACTATCGATGCTGACATAAAGGATACTCAAGATTTTTATCAAGTTGGCACAGAACAAGTGAGAATCGGTGCAGAAATGAGGATTAAAAACAAATCTATTACAACATTTATGACAATTCTTGGAATAGAAGTAAAGAACTAGGTGATTACTATTAACTCATTAACTATAAGATTTTTAAATAAAATCTACAGGGTTTTCTCGGATTCTTATAAAGATTCCTTTACAAAAAAATCTTGGGACTTTATAAAAAATCCAATAGAAAGAAATTTTCAAAATTCAAAAACAAGAGAAGTTCTTGCTGGAGAAAAAGTTTTATTTGAAAATACTTTTATCTATAAAATTTATAGTAAATTATTTAATTTAATAGAGAGATTTATGAAGTTTTTGGGAAGAATTTTTTTGCCAATGATAAAAAATTCATTTTTCTTAGGAGGAGCTTATAAGTCTCTCAATTCCTTTGATGAAATTGCAGGACTTATTTCAAATATCATGTTCTATTCTGGGATTTTAACTCTTATAATTTCTCTCATATTTAAGGGGAAAATTATTATCCCTCTTGGCTTTATTGTAATGGGACTAATTTTATCTCTTTTGAAGGGAAGATATATGGAAATAATAATGGGATCAAAATTCATAGAATTTTTTACTTCCTTATTTAAACTTGATGAAGGTGGTGAAAACTGGTGGTAAAGACAAAAAAGATAAACTTTATTTTACTTTCGGCTATTTTTCTAAGTTTAATTTATTACTTTTTAGGAAGTAAATTTTTATTGGCAGCTTTTCTCGGCATAAGTGGTTTACTTCTTGTAATTTATGACATAAAAATTGGACTATTTGCTTCAGTTTTCTTATATCCCTTTGTGCCTGATGCCTTGGGGCTTATAATGCTACTATCAATGGGATTTTTTGTTTTGCTCAGGACCTTTTTATATGGAGAAGGTTTTAAAGTAGGATCTAGGACAGTTCCTATTGCAATATTTGCCTTTATAGCAATTTTTTCAACTATTACATCAATAGATCCGTCAGGTTCAATTCGTGACCTTGCCCTAAATGCTGCAGGTATTTCATTTTTATTTGCAATGACAAATACTATTAAGACTAAGGGAGAATTAAACGCCTTTATTTCTACTCTTTTGTTGTCGGCTCTTGTGGTTGCACTTCTTGGTGTCGTCCAATATTTTACAGGAGTACAAATGAGACCAGAATGGCTTGATACTGAAAACAATACAGATATAGCAGTTAGAGTTTATTCAGTTTTCTTCAATCCAAATATTTTGGCAGAATATCTAGTTTTGATAACTCCAATAGCAGTTGGTATGACTTGGTACACAAAAAGCATGAGGAAAAAATTTCTTTTTGCAGGATCTACTGGGATTCTTCTAATTTGTATTGTCATGACTCTATCAAGAGGTGGCTGGGTAGGAATAGCCCTTGCAGCCTTGGCATTTGTTTTGTTAGTTGATAAAAGATTGTTACTTTTAGGTATACCTATGGTATTGGGTGGACTTGCCTTTCTTCCACAAAAAGTAGTTGACAGAATAACATCAATTGGTTCAACTGTGGATTCATCTAATCTATATAGAATAAAAATTTGGAATATAACAAAAGATGTAATAAGAGATAACTTTTTGGCAGGGGTTGGTTTCGGATATGTTCCTTTCAAAGAAACTTTTGAAAAATATATAAGAACTATGCCAATTTATCACGCTCACAACACTTATCTTGAAGTTGCAGCGGAAATTGGGATAATTGGATTTATCTTCTTTATCTTGTTATTATTCTCAAGTTTGAAATCAACTTATGTAAATTTAGTTAAATCAGAAGATAAATACTTTAAATATCTTGGAGCAGGTTTATTTGCTTCAATAATTGGAATAATGGGGCATGGTTTAGTAGAACACTTCCTCTATATTCCAAGAATAATTTTTACCTTCTGGATTGTTTTGGGAATAATTTTTACATCTATAAGAGTAGAAAAATTTGAAAGAGAAAAAAATCAAGAAAATTCAGCTATTGATTTTAAAAACACTAAAGATTTAGATAATAAAAAATTTGAAAAAGAAAGCATAGTAATAGAGTGATATATTATGGCAATGAAAAAAATTGTAATTTCAGGATACTTTGGCTTTGATAATTCTGGCGATGATGCCATCTTAAAGGCCATGGTAGAAGATTTTAAAAAATTAAATAGAGAAATAAAAATGACTGCTCTCTCAAATAATCCTGAGAAGACAAAAAAAGTTTACGGCATTGATGCAGTAAATAGATTTTCATTACCAGAACTTTATCGTGCTTTAAAGGATGCAGACCTTCTTTTATCTGGAGGGGGATCTCTTCTTCAGGATATAACTTCTACAAGATCTATTGTTTATTATCTGTCGGTCATTATTTTGGCAAAGATCTTGCGAAAAAAGGTTTATGTTTATGCTAATGGAATAGGACCCATTGATAAAAAATTCAATAGGATTCTTACAAAATGGGTTCTAAATAGGGTTAATTATGTAACCTTGAGAGATGATTTATCTTATAAATTTGTCAGGGATTTGGGAGTGACAAATAAATCTATAGAAGTAACTGCAGATCCAGTATTTACTTTAAAAGAAGCAGAAGATTTGAGAGTTGAAGAGATTTTAAAAAGTGAAGGAATTGAAATAACAAATAAGACTATTGGATTTTGCATTAGAGATTATAAAAAAGTAGAATCTATAAAAGACAAGTTTGCAAAGACAATTGATTTATTAATAGATGCTGGATATGACATTCTTTTAGTTCCTTTCCATACACCAAGGGACAATGTCTATTCAAAAGAAGTAGCAGAAAAATGTATTCACAAAGACAAGCTTAATCTAATAGAGAACACTTACTCAGCTGGAGAACTAATGGGGATTTTTAAAAGGTTAAAACTTTTAGCAGCTATGCGACTTCACTCTTTAGTTTATGCAGCTAGTGTAAATTTAGCTATGGTTGGAATAATCTACGATCCAAAGGTAGAAGCCATGGTAAATGAATTGGGAATAAAAGAAGCTGTAGATGTGGAAGATTTCACTCCAGAAGAACTTTATGAAAAAATATTAAAAGCCCTTGAAAATATAGAGGATAGAAAAATAATTTTGAGGGAAAACACAGAAAAGATGAGATATGAATCTAAAAGAAATGTTGAAATAACTCTTGGACTTTTAAATGAAGAAGAGTTTTAAGAAAAAAGCATTTGAATAATTTAAAATTTAATAATTTATTTCAAAATAATTTAGAAAAGAGAGGTCAATAAAATGATCTCTTTTTCTTTTTAAAAAAATTAAAAAATAAATGCCATTGTAATCACAAAATATTAGTGTCATGATATCAACTGTGTTATACTAAAATAAGCAAAATAAAGGAGGATTTTTATGGAGCAAAATATCTATTTAGATAAGGAGCGCCTGGAAAATTCCAAAGTTACAACCAAAGCTTTAGGAGAATCTTTGGAGATAGATTCTTTAAAAGAAAAAGTTGTTGAACTTAACAAAAAACAAATGGAACCAGGTTTTTGGGATGACAATGACAGTGCCCAAAAAGTTATTAGAGAAACAAATTCATATCAAAAGAAGATAGATCAATATGACAAACTAAATGAGTTAATTACAGATGCTGAAGATTTAATTACACTTATGGAAATTGAAGATGACTATTCTTCTTATTCTGATTTTCAAAAAGTAGTTGATCAAATTGAAAAAGAAGCAGCTGATTTTAAACTCAACACACTTTTAAATGGAGAGTACGATTCTCACGATGCAATTCTTTCTATCCACGCTGGTGCTGGCGGAACTGAAGCACAAGATTGGGCTAGTATGCTTTTAAGAATGTACACAAGATATGCAGAAAATAAAGGTTTCAAGGCAGAAACTCTTGACATATTAAAAGAAGATGAAGCTGGTATTAAGTCTGTTACTTTAAAAATATCTGGAGATAATGCCTATGGCTATCTAAAGGGTGAAAAGGGAGTTCACAGACTAGTTAGAATCTCACCTTTTGATTCTAACAAGAGAAGACACACATCTTTTTCTTCTGTTGATGTCTTTCCAGAACTTGATGATGATACAGAAGTTGAAATAAAAGAAGAAGAATTAAAGATAGATACTTATAGATCTTCTGGTGCAGGTGGTCAACACGTAAACACTACTGACTCAGCTGTTAGAATCACTCACATTCCTACAGGAATAGTAGTGCAATGTCAAAATGAAAGAAGTCAAATTCAAAACAGGGAAAAAGCAATGAACATGTTAAAGGCAAAACTCGTTGCTCTAGCTGAAGAAGAAAAGAAAGAAAAAATCGAAGACCTTCAAGGTAACTATTCTCAAATTGCTTGGGGTTCACAAATTAGATCCTATGTTTTCCAACCATACACTATGGTCAAAGACCACAGGACTAATGTAGATGTTGGTGATGTTGAAAAAGTTATGGACGGAGATTTAGATATATTTATTAACGCCTACTTGCAAGAAAAGGCGACTGCAGAAAGCTGAGGTTAATATGGCAAAAGATGTAATTATTGCACTGGATTTTCCAAATGGAGAAAAGGCTCTAGATTTTTTAAAAAATTTTAAAGACGAAAAAGTATATGTAAAAGTTGGAATGGAACTTTTTTACAAGGAAGGTCCAAGTATTATTAATGAGATTAAAAAGCTTGGACATAAAATATTTTTGGACTTAAAAATTCACGATATTCCAAACACTTGCAAGGGAGCAACTAATTCTCTCATTTCACTTGATGTTGACATGATTAACTATCACATAGCTGGTGGAAAGAAAATGTTAAGTGATGCTAGTGAAATTGTGAGGGATAAAAAAAGAGATCTTATTACACTTGGAGTAACTATGCTAACTTCCACAGACGAAGATGTTATGCACAATGAACTAAAAATAGAAAAATCTTTGTCACTTGATGAAGTTGTTCTTTCCTATGCAAAACTTGCAAAAGAAGCTAATCTTTCAGGGATTGTATGTTCAGCTCTTGAAGTTCCAAAAATAAAAGAAAATCTAGGAGAAGATTTTATTACAGTTACTCCTGGCATAAGAAAAGTTAAAAACACCGATGACCAAAAGAGAGTTGTAACTCCAGCTGAGGCAAGAGAACTTGGTTCTGATTACATTGTAGTTGGTAGACCAATTACTAAGGCAGAAGACCCTGTAAAAGAATATAGAGAAATTAAAAAAGACTTTTTAGGAGGAGAATAATGAGAGAAGTTGCAAAAATTTTATTAAAATTAAAGGCTGTCACACTTTCACCAGAAGATCCCTACACTTGGGCATCAGGAATAAAATCTCCAATTTATTGTGACAACAGACTTACACTTTCTTATCCAGAAGAAAGAAAGGTTGTTGAAGAAGGTCTTGTTAATTTAATTAAGGAAAAATTCCCTGATGTAGAATATATTATGGGAACTGCAACTGCAGGTATTCCTCACGCAGCTATCATCGCTGATAAGATGAGTCTTCCTATGGGTTTTGTAAGAAGTTCAAATAAAGATCACGGAAAACAAAATAAAATTGAAGGTGCAAAAATTGATGGAGCAAAAGTTGTAGTAATAGAAGACTTATTTTCAACTGGTGGATCATCAATTGAAGCCGCAAAAGCTCTAGAAGAAGTTGGCTATGAAGTTCTTGGAATTGTAAGTATTTTTACTTATAATATGAAAAATGCTGAAGAAAACTTTAAAAAAGCTAATTTTCTTCATGAATCTTTGACAAACTTTGATGAATTAATTGAAGTAGCTCATGAAATGGACTATATTAAAGAAAGCGAAATCCAAAAGTTAAAATTATTTAGAGATAATCCAAAGGATTCTTCTTGGATGAATGTATAAGATATTTTTTGGGTAAAGAAATATTGAAATTTTAACTTAGGGGGAAAAAAGTTGAATTATTATAGAACTTTAAGAAAGATGATGCCCTATGCTCATCAAGTTTTCAAAAACAAGGATAGGTTAAATAAAGTAATCCAAGAATCCATGACTAAAACTAATAAAATGGATATGTTTAAAAAAATTTCTAGAGAATTAAAACTTGCAATAGGTCTGGTTTTAGACTATTCTAAGGGAAATTATAGGGACGTGAAAAAGAAGGATATAATTTTAATAGTAGCAGGATTTTTATATTTATTAAATCCTGCAGATATTGTACCAGACTTTATTTTATTCTTTGGATTTTTTGATGATTTAAGTGTTCTTACCTATATTGTAAAAAAACTTGACAAGGAATTAGAAAAGTATGACGCATGGAAAAATGCTAGAGAGTGATTTTTTTAAACAAGATACAGTTGAAATTGCAAAAAAATTATTAGGAAAGAAAATTATCAGAAATATTTCTGGTAATTTTTTCTGTGCAAAAATAGTTGAGACAGAAGCTTATCTAGGATTGGAAGATAGAGCTTGCCATTCCTATGGAGGAAAGATTACAAATAGGAATAAAACTCTCTATCTAGATGGTGGTCACATATATGTCTATCTTATATATGGCATGTATAATCTTTTAAATATTGTGACAAGGGATGAAAATTATCCAGAAGCAGTTTTAATTCGTGCTGTCGAGCCTTTAGATAATCTAGATGTTTTCTCACAAAACAGGTTTGCTAAAAAATATAAAGATCTCACGAATTATCAAAAAAAGAATTTAAGCAATGGACCAGGCAAATTATCAATGGCACTTGGCATAGATAGAACCCTTAATGAAAAGAATTTATCTAAAGATTATCTCTATATAGCTAGTGGAGAAGATATAAGTGAAAAAGATCTTGTAACTACAAAGAGAATTGGCATTGATTACGCAGGAGAAGATGCTAAATTACCACTTAGATTTTATATAAAAAACAATCCCAATGTATCTTGTAAATAGCATGGATTTTTGTTAAGTTATAATTTATAATAGGTTAACATAAAGGTGATGAAATGATTAGTATAAAAAACTTATCTTTTAAATATGACTATGAAGATGAATCGGCAAAACAGATTTTAAAAGATATAAATTTAGAAATAAAAGAAGGCGAATTTGTTGCTCTTTTAGGACACAATGGTTCCGGTAAATCCACTCTTGCAAAATTAATAAATGGTCTTCTTCTTCCTGGAGAAGGTGACGTCCTTGTAGATGGGATGAATACCAAAAGTGAAGAAGAAATTTGGGACATTAGAAAGACTGCCGGAATGGTATTTCAAAATCCGGATAACCAATTAGTTGCAACAATAGTTGAAGATGAAGTTGCCTTTGGACCAGAAAACATGGGAGTCGAAGCAAGTGAAATAAGAAGAAGAGTTGATAAGGCTCTAGAAGATGTGGGGATGGATGAGTATAAAAAAAATGCACCCCATCTATTGTCTGGTGGACAAAAACAAAGAGTAGCAATAGCAGGAATTCTAGCTATGTCACCCAAATATATTATTTTAGATGAGCCAACTGCCATGCTCGATCCTAGTGGCAGGAGAGAAGTTATTGATACCCTAGTTAAACTAAATAAAGAAGAAAATAAAACAATAATTTTGATTACCCATTACATGGAAGAAGCTGCAATAAGTGACAGGGTTGTTGTAATGGAAGATGGAAATATGGTACTTACTGGCACTCCAAGAGAAGTGTTTTCAAGGGTCGATATGATAAAATCTCTGGGTCTTGATGTTCCACAAGTAACAGAACTTGCCTATGAACTTAAAAAGGATGGAATTGAAATTTCTACGGAAGTTTTAAATATTGAAGAAATGGTGAAGGAAATATGTCACTAATAGAAATAAACAATTTAACACATATTTACAGCGAGGGTCTTCCTTTTGAGAAAAAGGCAATTGATGATTTGACTTTAAAAATTGAAGAAAATGAATTTATTGGACTAATTGGTCACACAGGTTCAGGAAAATCAACTTTTATACAACATTTAAATGGACTTTTAAAACCAAGCTCTGGAGAAATTATTATTGATGGAACAAGAGTTGACAAGTCTGGTGCAAATTTGACAGATTTGAGAAAAAAAGTTGGTCTTGTCTTTCAATATCCAGAATATCAACTTTTTGAAGAAACTATAGAAAGAGATATAGCTTTTGGACCTGGAAATCTTGATATCACAGAAGAAGAGGTTCAAAGAAGAGTAAAATCATCAATGGAATCTGTAGGTTTAGATTATGAAACATACAAGGATAAATCACCCTTTGAACTTTCTGGTGGACTAAAGAGAAGAGTTGCAATAGCTGGAGTTCTTGCAATGGAACCAAAAGTTTTAATTCTTGACGAACCAACTGCAGGTCTTGACCCAAGAGGTCGTGATGAGATTTTAAGTGAAATAAAAGAAATCCATGAAAAGAGAAAAATAACTGTAATTTTAGTTTCTCACTCCATGGAAGATGTGGCAAAAATTGCAAATAGAATAATTGTATTTGACAAGGGCAGTGTATTTTTAGATTCTAACCCAAGAGAAATTTTTAGAAATGAAGATAAACTTCTTTCTGTGGGACTTGGCATTCCTCAAATAACATCTCTTATGAGAACTTTAAAGAAAAAGGGCTTAGATATAAATGAAGATGCCATAACTGTGGAAGAGGCTAAAGAGTCTTTAATAAAATATTTGAGAGGTGCTTCTAATGTTTAAAGATATAACAATTGGACAATATTTTCCTGGAGAAAGCCTCGTACACAAATATGACCCAAAACTAAAAATGATAACAATGATTTTATTTATAGCATCCTTGTTCTTTATAAAATCAGTATTTATGTATATTCCCGTAGTAATTTACTTACTATTAATAATAAAAATTGCAAAACTTCCTGTGGGAATGGTCCTTCGTGGACTAAAGCCCTTAAAGTGGATAATACTTGTTACATTTATAATTAATATTTTCTTCACTCCAGGAGATCCTAAATACACTCTTGGATTTTTAAAAATTTCACAAGAGGGAATTGATCTTGCAGTATTTATGGGCATAAGACTTATACTTTTAGTTCTTGGCACAAGTTTACTTACCTATACAACTTCTCCAATAGAACTAACAGATGGAATTGAATCACTTCTAAGACCCTTTAGAAAAATTGGAGTTCCAAGTCATGAAATTGCAATGATGATGACAATTGCCCTAAGATTTATACCAACACTTATTGAAGAAACAGATAAAATAATGAAGGCACAAATGGCAAGAGGTGCAGACTTTGAATCTGGAAATATAGTGAAACGTGCAAAAAATCTTGTGCCACTTCTTGTTCCCTTATTTATAAATTCTTTTAGAAGGGCAGAAGAACTTGCCACAGCCATGGAAGCAAGATGTTACAGAGGTGGCGATGGCAGAACAAAAATGAATGCATCAAAAATCGTAAAAAAAGACATAATTATTTTTCTTGGAAACCTAATATTTTTTACAATAATAGTTGTGGTATCAAAATTATGAATATATTAATAAAAATAAGCTACGATGGGACTAATTTTCATGGATTTCAAATTCAGCCAGATGAAAGGACAGTAGAGGGAGAATTAAATAAGGGTATAGAAAAAACTGTAAAACATCCTGTGAAAATTTTTTATGCAGGAAGGACTGATCGGGGAGTTCACGCTGAAGGTCAGTATGCAAACTTCTATTCAGATACTACAATTGATATTGGAAATCTTCCAAAAGTAATAAACTTTAACCTTCCCAATGACGTATCTGTAATAGATGCAAAGTATGTAGCAGATGACTTTCATGCTAGATTTGATGCTAAATTAAAAAAATACCGTTATGTGATTTATAGATCTAGATATAGAAATTCACTTTTATATAATAGAGCTTATGAATATCCCTATGAAGTGGATCCAGATAGAATGAGAAAAGCTCTATCTTACTTAATTGGAGAACATGACTTCAATTCATTTATGGGAAAGGGAGCAATTGTTAAGGATTCAATAAGAAGTATTGAAAAAATTGATGTCATAGAAGATGGACGATTTTTGTACCTTGATTTTGTTGCAAAATCTTTTTTGAAAAACATGATAAGAATTGTAACCGGAACTGCCCTTGAAATAGGTAGAGGTCAAAGAGAAATTGAATATATGAAAAATGCACTAGAGAGAAAATCTAGAAAAGCAGCTGGACCAACAGCACCTGCCTGTGGACTATACTTAGTAGATGTAAAGTATTAGCCCTCGGGCTTTTTTTATTTGATTTTTAGAGTGAATTAATATTTTAATATGCTATAATTTAATTAGTAAAACCTTTTCACAAGGAGGATAAATTGTTAAGTACTTTAAAATTAAAAATAGACACAAATTCAAAAGATATTGGATATAATTCTGGTTCTTTGTTTCAAGGAATCATAATGGAAAATATTGAAGCTGAATACGCAGAAAAATTACATAATCTAAAGATAAATCCTTATAGTCAATATGTAAACAGAACTAAAGATGGAACTTATTGGAACATATCAACTACAAATAAAGAAGCCTATGAAAAAATTATCTGCCCTATTTTGGAGTTAGATAAATTTTTCATAAATGATAAGGGTATAGAGTTAAAAATTTTGGAGAAAAATTTAAATACCATAAAAAGAGACGATTTTATAGAAAAAAATTTATTTGAGAATTTTGACTCTAGAGAATTAACATTTAATTTCTTGACACCAACTGCTTTTAGAAGAGATAACAGATATATTTTCTTACCAGAGCCTGCTCTCATATTTCAAAATTTAATTAGAAAGTTTGACTCAACAGGCGAAGAAGAGATGTTTAGTTATGAACTTTTAAGAGAAATAGATGAATTAGTAAATATTTCTAAATACAATTTGAGGAGTAGATTATTTTACTTAGAAAAGACAAAGATTCCCGGTTTCGTGGGGAGTGTAAGTTTAAAATCATATACAAATAAAGAGATTTTAAAAATATTAAATTTATTAAATAAGTTTAGTGAATTTTCTGGCACAGGTATTAAATCCTCCATGGGCATGGGAGGAACAAGAGCTGGAGGTGAAAGGCTTGGATGAAAGAAAATTAAAATTGACATTTGCTACAATGCTAAAGGATTTAGAGGAAAATATATATTTTACAGAAAATAGTATAAAAAATTTTTCTTATCCTCAGTTTTTAGAAAATGATTTAAATATTAAAGATAGAGATATTTTAGATTCTAGCATTTATAAAAATCCTAAGGGTTTAAGAAAATCACAAATTCCTAAAGATAGTTTAGCCTATATAATTTCTCTCGCAAATGATATTTCCAGAGATTCAGATAAAATAGAATTTAAAAAAGTAAAAGAAATAAATAAAAATAATATTGCCTTAAGAAGTATTTTTAATATTTTAAATGGAAATAACAAAAATGGAAAATATGAAGGGAAATATTTAAGCCATGAATATGGCATTAATTATCCAAGTGAAGATGTAATTAATTCTAATGCAAATTATTATAGGGAGATTGAGAATAAACTTAAAGTCTTATTTAAAGACTTTAAGCTAGAAAAAAATCACCTTGCATTTTTGATAGAGAGCTTTGAAGGATATTTTTCATATTTGCCTTATTTAGATGACAAAAGAGAAGCTTTTGATATTTCACTTTTTGACCACATAAAAATGACAAGCACTTTTGCATCTTGTATTTACGACTATCTAATTTCAAAAAATATAAATGATTTTTCGATGCTATTAGAAGAAAAAGATAAATTCTACGAAGAAGACATATTTTATATATACAGCTTTGATTTTTCAGGAATACAAAGTTTTATTTACAATATTTCATCAGATAAAGCTATGAGAAGTCTTAGAACTAGGTCTTTTTATCTTGAAATTTTACTCGAAGATATTATTGATACTTTGCTAGATAAATTAAATTTATTTAGGACAAATTTATTATATTCAGGAGGAGGACACTGTTACTTAATTCTTCCGAATACAGATTTTGTGAAAAATACTCTTGATGAATTTAAAAGTCAAGTAAATGAGTGGCTTCTAAATTTGTTTGGCAGTGAATTATATTTAGCTGGTGGAGGAGAAGTCTGCAGTGCAAGGACATTTAGTGCAAAAAACACAGGTGAATACAGTGAGCTTTTCAGATCTATTTCAAATAAAATATCAAAAAATAAATTAAATAGGTATAATGCATCCGATCTTAAAAAATTAAACTTTGAAGAAATAGTAGATGGAGCACGAGAATGCAAAGTATGCAGGCGAGTGGACCATTTAATAGAAACTGAAAATGGGCTAATTTGTAATATTTGTGACGAAATTGAAAATTTTTCTAAATCTATATTAGAATCCAAAATCTTTATTGTAGAAAATAAATCTGGGGATAAAAAAAGATATTCATTGCCACTTCCTTTTGATAAAATTTTAAGCTCTGTAAAGGACGAAGATGAGTTTAAAAATAAATTTGAAAAGCAAGATTTTATCAGGGCATATAGCAAAAACAATGATTTTTCAGAGAAGAAAAATTTAACAAGACTTTGGATTGGTGATTACTGTTACGACAATAAATTAAATATTTTGACAGAAAATGCAGAGGGAATCAAGAGGCTTGGTGTAATAAGAGCAGACGTAGACAATTTAGGAGAGTCTTTTGTAAGAGGTTTTTCTAAGGAAGAAACATCACTTACAAGGAGTGCAGTTTTCTCTAGAAATATGTCATTATTTTTTAAATATCACATAAATTATTTATTGGAGAATGGAAAATATTCTCTCACAGGAGAAAAAACACCTATAAAGAGAAAAGCTCTAATTGTTTATTCTGGTGGAGACGATATTTTTGTTGTAGGTGCGTGGGATGACATAATAGAGTTTTCCATAGATTTAGTAAAAAGTTTAAAAAAATTTACTTTAAATTCTCTAACAATTTCTGCAGGACTTGGACTTTTTGCTGAAAAATTTCCAATAAAATCTATGGCAGAAATTACTGGAGATTTGGAAGATTATGCAAAGACAAATAAATATGAAGTAGATGGAGTAGAAAAGGCTAAAAATTCTGTATGTATATTTGATAAAGAAAATATTTATTCTTGGAAGGATTTTGAAGAAAAAGTTTTGGGAGAGAAATTAAAACTTTTACAAGATTATTTTAAAGTAATTGACGAGAGAGGCAAGAGTTTTTTATATAGACTTTTAAATCTTTTAAGAGAAGTAGAAGATGACAAATTAAATATAGCAAGGCTTGCTTATTTACTGGCAAGATTGGAGCCACAAAATGAGGATTTAAAAGAAAAACACAGCGAATTTTCTAAAAAGATTTATCGCTATGCAAAAAATGAAAAGGATAGAAGTGAACTTATAACTGCGATATATATATTTGTGTATCTAGAAAGGAGATAAAATGGAACTTACAAAGACAAATTATGTTGACCAAGCTGAAAATGTAATTGCAAGACTAGTTAGGAATAAAAAAAATAAATTGGTTTTAACTACATCAAAAATAAGAAATATCCTCACAACTTCAGCCACTATTTATGACAAAGTTAGAAGAAAACAAGGTAGTTTAACAGAAACTGAAAAAGCTGATATACAAAATTTGAGAATGAAACTTGTCTATGAATATGGAAGAAATGAAGCGGGAGTACAAGATTTTATTGACAAGTCGCAGTTAATTGAAGAAATAAAAAAGATTGGCGACGACAGAGAAAAGTTAATTATATATTGCAAATATATAGAAGCTCTAGTTGCATATCACAGATACTTTGGCGGACAAGATAAATAGGAGGATGAAATGTATAGCAAATTAGAAATCACTGGAAAAATAAAAATTATGACTGGTCTACACATTGGCGGATCAAAAGAATTTTCTGCAATTGGTGCAGTGGATTCACCAGTTATGAGAGATACTTATTCAAATATGCCCTTCATCCCTGGATCTTCTTTAAAGGGAAAACTGAGATTTTTGCTTCAAGAAAAATACGGTAAAAAGGCACGCAATGAAAAAACTAATCATAATGATGACGATTTGAGAGTAAAAAGACTTTTTGGAAGTTCAAATGATAAAAAAGATGAGAAATCCTTTAAAAGTAGACTATATTTTTCTGACTCCTTTATATCTAATGAAAAAGACTTAAATAAAATGGGCATAGAACAAATGACAGAAGTAAAGTTTGAAAACACAATCAATAGATTTACAGCAATTGCAAACCCAAGACAAATTGAGAGAGTTATTAGAGGAACTGAATTTGACATGTCTGTAATTTATAATGCAGATAGTAAAGAAGATTTAAGAGAAGATATAAAAAATTTAAAAGAAGCTTTTGAACTTTTAGAGTACGATTATCTTGGTGGCAATGGTTCAAGAGGATATGGAAGAGTAAAAATAGAAAATTTAGAATTAAATCAAGTTTTTGGAGATTTAGAGAATCAAGAGATAGAGGAACTTAAAAAAATTATAGGAGAAATTTAATGAAATATAAAATATATAAAATGTATTTCAAAACTGGTGTCAGGTCTGGTATGGGTAAAACAGAACTCAATTCCATTGAAATACCTGCTGATATTATTTTTTCTGCCATAATTAACGAAGCATCAAAAGTTGATGAAAAAATTTTAAAAGATATTTTAGATTCTTTTAAAAAGAGAACAATTCTTTTGTCGGATGCTTTTCCTTTTATAGGTGATGAATATTTGCTCCCAAAACCACTTATTTCTTTTACAAAAAATGATAGTAATTCTTCAGAGAAAAAACTTTATAAGAAAATAAATCATATACCAATTTCTAATTTTAAGGATTATGTGAGAGGAAATTCCAATCCACAAGAAATATTAGAGAAAATAGAAAACTTAGGCAGTACACAAATTGATACAAAAATCCAAAAAAAATTAGAAAGAGATAATGAAATATATTTTTTATCCTACTTTAGATTTAATAAAGACAATGGCTTGTATTTTATTTTAGCTTTTGAAGATGAAAGACTTGAAAAATTATTGCATAATTTAATTTATTCAATTGGATTTACAGGTATTGGTGGCAAAAAAACATCGGGACTTGGAAAATTTGAAATAATAGAAGAAGAATTGCCAAGGAATATTTTAAATAAAATAAATTCAGAAAAGGCAAATATGCTTTTGACATCATCAATGGCAAGAGAAGATGAACTAGAAAAAATTGACAAAGATGCAAAATATTCACTTATAAGACGAGGCGGATTTATATATTCAGAAAGTGAAGTAGGAAGCAAAAACAATGTTAAAAGAAAAAGGACAATGCATTTTTTTAAATCAGGTTCCATTTTTAATAAAAAATTTGAGGGCGACATATTTAGAGTAGATGACGGATTTGTTCATCCTGTTTACAGATATGGCATACCTATGTGGCTGGAGGTGTGATATGAAAAATTATGAAATTACATTAAAAACATTAGGACCAGTCTTTATAGGAAGTGGTGAAATTTTAAAGAAATCTGGATATATTTATGACAGAAAAGAAGGAAGAGTTTATATACCAGATGATAGAAAAATGATAAATTGGATGATCCATAATAACTTATTGGACTCCTTTGAAGATTTTTTCTATGATAATAGATCAAAAACAAAAGATTTGTATACTTGGTTTAAGTTAAATAACTTACTTGGATCTTATAAAGAACTCATGAAATATTCTCTTCCAGTGGGAGATTTTAGTCGGGATAGAAAAAAAGGACTAAATGATATTCAACTCTTTATAAAAGGAGGAGATGGAAAAGCTTATATACCTGGAAGTTCCTTAAAAGGTGCTATCAGAAATATACTATTTGCAGAAAAAAATAGATTTTCAAATCCAAAATATTTTTCAGATTATTTAAACAAAAAAGAAAATATAAAATATATTGAAAGAAAATCGGTCCAGGAAGATAAAGAAAGTTTTAGAAGAAAAATTAATGAAAGAGATTATGAAGATATAATGAAATATCTTTTAATATCTGATAGCAATCCAATTAGTGTCGAAGATTTTATTATAGTGCAAAAAATTGACAGAAATATAAAGGGCAAGGAAAGTACAATATCTACATTTAGAGAATGTATAAAACCTGGTACTAAAATAAAGTTTCAAATGAAAATAAAAGATGGATTAGCTTTTAATATTAATGGAATAAAAAATGCCGTAGAAAATTTTTACAATGATATAGATTATTATTTCTTGCAAGAATTTGGAGTAGAAGAAAGAGAAGGAGACTATATCTATCTAGGTGAAGGAGCTGGCTTTGTAACAAAAACATCAACATACCCTCTTCTAGGAGAAAATAAAAAAGCAAAAGAAATAGTGGGAAAAATTCTAGAAGATAAATTTAGAAAAATAAAACACAGAAGTTTAGCAATAAGAAATGATGTATCTCCTCAAGTATTAAAAGTTACAAAATACAAAAATGAATATTATGAAATGGGACTTTGTAAAATTGATTTTAAAGAAGTTAATATTTAAGATATAATTAATAAAACCCCGCAAGGGGACGGTAACAAAAAAATATTTAATTGTTTTTTGTTGCTCTTATTATATCAACATGAACGAAAGAAAAACCCCGCAAGGGGACGGTAACTTTTTTATTAAACTTTTTTTACTTAACTACATTCTTATTTTTTACAAAACATGAAAAAAAGAAAAACCCCAAAAGGGGACGGTAACATTATTATTTCAGAGCCTTTTTTTAGTTCGATTGTTTTGTTATGAACAAAATAAAAACCCCACAAGGGGACGGTAACGTATAAGGCTAAATTTACCCTTGATTTTTTTGAATTGCTTATGAACAAAAGAAAAACCCCATTAGGGGACGGTAACTCTTTTATGAAGACTCCGTTAATTGTCTTGCCTTTTCTATCCTATGAAAAAAATAAAAAGCCCCAGAAGGGGACGGTGACCAGATTGAGTAAAAGTATTGTTATTTCTAGTAGCTCTTTTTTAATGAACAAAACAAAAACCCCATAAGGGGACGGTAACCTAAAAAGCACTTCTTCCATAGGTTCTTTTTAATTATGAACAAAACAAAAACCCCAAGAGGGGACGGTAACTGCTCCAGTACACTCTCATGTCCTCTCTTGATAATATTATTATGAACAAAAGAAAAACCCCACAAGGGGACGGTAACTTAGCTATCCATAGGGCAACGTTCCATGTACTTCTATTTTTCCAATGAAAAAAATAAAAACCCCATTAGGGGACGGTAACAGTCCTAGCTCTTCTTGCTTTTTAATAACTTCTTCTTTTGTTTTATGAAAAAAAAGAAAAAACCCCAGTAGGGGACGGTAACTAGGTTTGCTTGGATTTGGTTTATATTATTTATTAATTCTTTCATGAACAAAACAAAAACCCCACAAGGGGACGGTAACCAGTCAGTCTCCCAGTCTGTGAAAAAATATTCTTCGTTAAATATGAACAAAATAAAAACCCCACAAGGGGACGGTAACTTTTCTATTCTGTAAGCTTCTTCTGTTAATTCATCGTAAGTATGGACAAAATAAAAACCCACATGAGGGGACGGTAACCCAAAGTACTCTACACCTTTCTTAGGGTGCTTAGTTTCAGGGATGAACAAAAGGAAAACCCCAAGAGGGGACGGTAACGTTACTGAATCTGGGATTGTTACACTTGTTAGTTGGTTGTAATGAACAAAACAAAAACCCCATAAGGGGACGGTAACCTTATAAAATAGTCAATCAAGCTTCCCATTTGCTTGGAGTCATGAAAAAAAGAAAAACCCTAAGAGGGGACGGTAACTTCATTAAATCTTCTTCTTGAGGCATTTCGGGAACATTAATAGATGAACAAAAGAAAAACCCCAAGAGGGGACGGTAACTGTCAAAAAGCTCCTTCATTTCTTCAGGTGGGTTATCTGTTTGCTTATGAACGAAAGAAAAACCCCAAAAGGGGACGGTAATTCCTTAGGCTCGTCCTTTGGTTCTTCTTGAACTTCAGAAGTTTGACTAAAAAACCCCGAAAGGGGACGATAAATTTTTATCAGGATTTTCTTCTGGTTTTTCTTCACGGTAAAAAAACAAAAAACCCCAGCAGGGGACGTAAAATATAAATAAAGGAGTATTACATGAAAGTATTATTTTCACCAATTGGGATGACGGATCCAGTTTCGCAAAGAAATTTGAATGAAGGTTCTCTTTTAAATATCTGCAGATTCTATAAGCCTGATAAAATTTATCTATATATGTCAAAGGAAGTTATGGAATATCACGAAAAAGACGATAGATACATTAAATGCCTAGAGAGAGTTTATAAATATTTGGGGAAAAGTTTTGAATATGAAATCATAGATAGAAGTGAGCTTGAAGAAGTTCAAATTTTTGACTTTTTCTATAAAGAATATAGGGATATCTTGTATACAATTCATGAAGAAAATCCAGGAGCAGAGATTCTTTTAAATGTTTCTTCTGGGACTCCTGCCATGAAGTCGGCACTTTTTGTTCTATGTGCTTTATTTAATTTTCCAATGACACCAGTCCAAGTTTCTACGCCTGAAAAGAAGTCAAATTCTGAATCTGAAGAAAATCCTCTTGATGATTTTTTGGGACTAATTGATGAAATTATGACTGAGCCTGAAATTTATGGGGATAGGACAGAAATTGCTATAAAGGAAAATTTAAACCTTGAACTTTCAAAGGATATTATTAAAAATCATTTGAAAAAATATAATTATTCCGCGGCTTTTGAAGTTGCACAAATGACTCGTGAATTTTTGTCAGAAAAATCTTATTATTTGATTAAAGCTGCTTTTTACAGAAGCAATCTTGACAGAAATAGAGTTAAGGAAAACTTAAAACTTGCCAATGATAAGTTTGATTATTATGAAACTGCACAATTAAAATTAGTGGAATATATTTTGTATTTATCAGTTAATGTAAAGAGAAATATGCTCTTGGAATTTATTAGAGGAATTTCTCCAGTTTTAGATTTATTATTTAAAAGAGCTTTTGAATCGGAAAGTGGAATAAATTTAGATAACTATTTGACAGATAAAAAAGGAAAAGTTAGTTGGAATAAGAAAAAGCTTTTGTCAGATAAAAATGGAGAAAAAATTCTCAAGGTATTAAATGAATCCTATAATGGCTTTACTTTTAAAAATACTGCTTCTAGCGATAATTATTTGAAATTGATGGAATCTGATGATTTTGGAATGTCTGAAAGGTTTATTACAAAGAAGGCAGAAAAATTAAGAGATATTGAAAGAGATGGAAGAAATAAGGCAGCTCATCAAATTGTTTCCATTGATGATGATTTCTTAAAAAGAGAAACTGGATATAATAGTGAAGAAATTTTAAATAGAATTATTGATTTTGTAGAAGATATTAAACTTGGCATTAAAAAAGAACATTGGAACTCTTATGAAATTATGAATGAAAAAATTATAGATTTATTAAAATAAATTAAGCCCTCGGGCTTTTTTTATTTTACTTTTAATGATATTTTCATTTTAAATTTTTTATGCAAAATCTTTCTAAAACTGCAATAAATTGATAATATAAAAAGTATTTGGTATAATTATTTTAGTTAATTTGGAGGTGTAATAGTGGATAATAAATATCTTGTTGATGGTAATGGAGCAGACGGTAAGGTTAAGATTTCTGAAGATGTCATTGCTACAGTTGCGTCAGTTGCAGCTGAAAGTGTCGATGGTGTTGTTAAAGTTGGATCTAACTTTAAGTCTCAAGTTACTGACATTTTAAATACAAAAAATTTCAATAGGGGAGTTAAAGTCAATATTGGCGAAAAGGAAACTATTGTAGATGTATATATTACTATTGAGTACGGAATAAAGATTGTTGAAGTATCTGAAAAGGTGCAAGAAGAAGTTAAGGAAGCAATTGAAAATATGACTGATTTTGATGTTGTTGAAGTCAATGTTCACATTTCAGGTATTGCTGTAAAAAATTCTGAAAAGACTGTTGTAAAATGAGTAGGAAAAAAGCAAGAATAGGTGCTATGCAAGCTCTATTTTCCATGGATATTAATGATGATTTTTCTCTTGATAATTTAGAAGTTTTTATGGAAAATAATAACTTTCAAGGTGATGAGGCTGATTATATTAATAGGGTTGTGCCAGATATTTTGGATAAGCTTGATGTTGTTGATGAGACAATTGAGAAAAATTTAAAGGGCTGGACTATGGCAAGGCTTGCCAAGGTTGACAGACAAATTCTTAGGATTGCAGTTTATGAATTTTTATATAAAGATGATATTCCTAAGGAAGTTTCTATTAACGAAGCTGTTGAGATTGCTCGACTTTATAGTTCTGACGAGGCACCTAAATTTATAAACGGAATTTTGGGAACAATTTATAGGAGTTTTTAATTTGACAAGGTCTGCTTTTAATGTAAGTGAATTAAATAATTACATCAAAAAGCTAATATCTATGGACTATATCTTGAGGGATATTAACATCACAGGTGAAGTAACTAATTTAAATTTCCACAAAAATGGAAATGTTTATTTTTCTTTAAAGGATAAATTTGCCCGCATTGATGCCATGGCTGATCTTTCGGATATAAATATTGATTTATTCGATGGTGCCAAGGTTATGGCAAAGGGAACTGTCACTTACTATAATAGAAGTGGCAGAGTTTTTTTATATATTAGTCAAATGGAACTTGATGGAAAGGGAAAGCTCTATCAAGAATATTTGAATTTAAAAGAAAAACTTGAAAGAGAAGGTCTTTTTGATACTTCTCACAAGAAAAAGCTTAGTCCTTATCCTTCTTCTATTGGACTTATAACTTCGACAAGTGGAGCAGCTATTAAGGATGTTATAAATATTTTTAGAAAAAGAAATAAAAGTTGTGATATTTATGTTTATCCAAGTCTAGTTCAGGGACATTTTGCTGCAGAATCTTTAATTTCTGGTATAAAATTTTTTAATAAAGAAAGAAAAGTGGATAGCATAATTATTGCTCGTGGTGGAGGAAGTTTTGAGGACCTTTTTGTCTTTAATGACGAAAGTCTTGCAAGGGAAATTTTTGCCTCAAAGATACCTATAATTTCAGCAGTAGGTCATGAGATTGACTACACTATTTGCGATTTTGTTGCAGATTTAAGGGCTGCAACTCCTACAAATGCTGCAGAGCTTGTGACAAGAAGCGAAGGAGAAATCATATCAGAACTAGATAAGAAAAAGACTGAGTTAAATAATTTAATTGAGAAAAGATTAAACTACAATCGCTTAAAACTTCTTAATTTATATAAAAATATTTCTATAAAAAATCAAATTTATAAGATAAATCAAATGACAAGAAATTTATTTTGGATTCAGACAAGGCTAAATTCTCTTATGAATGAAGCTTTTGATAAGCATAAATATAATCTTCAAAATATGAGATTTTATCTTTCAAATTTCAAATTAAATAAGGCAAAGGAAATTGAGAATTATTTCTACAGGCTTAAAAATATTTCTAATAATATAAATGTAAATTTAAATAAGTCAAAAGAGTCTTTAGATTTTGATAAAAAGCTTTTAAATTATTACTTTAAGACAAAAGTAAATGAGGATTATAAGAAATTTAAGGCACAAGAAAAATTTATTTTATCTTATGACTTAACATTCAAATTAGAAAATGAAAAAAGAAGATTAAATTATCTAAAGATGGGTTTGGACTCTGCCTTTGACAAAATAAATAAAGTAGAAATTTTAAGAGAAGATGGAAGCAAATTAAGTTCTGCTAAAGATGCAAATGTTGGAGAAATTATTTCTTTGACTTTTAAAGATGGAAAAGTTAAATCCAAAGTTCAAAATGTGGAAATGAGGGATTAAATGGAAAGAGATTATGAAAGTTCTTTTAAAGAGCTTGAAAATATTATAAAGGAACTTGAGTCTAAGGACATTAGTCTTGAAGATTCCATAAAAAAATATGAAAAAGGGATTGAACTCTATAAGTATTTAAATAATACTTTAAAGGCTTATGAAGGCAAGATAAAAACTATTGCAGAGGAAAATTCTGAATTTATTGGGGACAAAAAAGATGAGAGATATAGATAATTTGTTAGAAAAATTTAATAATTATTTGAGTTCTTTGCTTGAATACGACAACAGTCTTCAACACAAGGTCATTGATTCTATGAAATATTCCTTGTTTTCTGGAGGAAAGAGAATTAGACCTATGTTATCTCTTATAAGTTTTTGTGAATTTTCAGATGAAGATTTGGATAAAATCCTTCCTTTTGCTGCTGCAATTGAAATGATACATACCTATTCTCTTATTCACGATGACCTTCCAGCCATGGATGACGATGATTTTAGAAGGGATAAACCTACTAATCACAAGGTTTACACTGAAGGTGTAGCTATTTTAGCTGGCGATGGTCTTTTAAATATGTCAATGGAAATTCTTTTAAGACACATTGAAAATATTGAAGATAAAATCGATTTAAAGCGTGCAATGAGAGCAATGAAATATATTTACAGTGCCACTGGTGTAAATGGGATGATCGGTGGTCAAACTATTGATATTGATTTTGATGTAGCTGATTACACTGAAGAAGATTGCGAAAATATGTATAAGTTAAAGACGGGAGCACTTATTAAGGCTTCAGTTGTTGTAGGTGGAATCATTGCTGGTTTAGAAGCTGATAATATAACAAAACTTTCTAAATTTGGAGAATCTATTGGCATTGCATATCAACTTGAAGATGATCTTTTAGATGAAGAAAAAGATCCAGACAGTGGAGAAGTAAATATGCTTTTATTCAAGGATAAAGAAGATCTTCAAAATGAAATTATTGACTTAACTAATGCTGCTTATGAAGCTTTAGAAGGTCTAGAATTAAGGCAAAATGCGCTAAAACCTTTTGTAGCAAAATTAGTAAACAGGAGCAAGTAATGGCAAAAAAACGAGCAGATGTATTATTAGTTGAAAAGGGACTAATTGATTCTAGAGAAAAGGCTAAAAGACTAATAATGGAAGGCAAGGTTTTTATTGGAACAGAAAGAGTAGAAAAACCTGGAACTCAATTAAAAGATAATGAAAAAATTTATATAAAGGGTCTTGAAAATACTTTTGTATCTCGTGGTGGTCACAAGCTTGAAAAGATGATTGATGATTATGAGATCGATTTAAAAGATTCTGTTTGTGTTGATATAGGAGCTTCTACTGGTGGTTTTACCCACTGTATGTTAAAACATGGAGCAAAAAAAGTTTATGCCATTGATGTTGGATACAATCAACTTGATTATAAACTTAGGATGGACGATAGGGTTGTATCTCTTGAAAGGACAAATATAAGATATTTTGACAAGGACCTTATAGAAGAAGACGTGTCTTTTATTTCTATTGATGTGTCCTTTATTTCTCTTGAATTAGTTCTTCCAGTTGCAAAAGATATTCTTGGTCAAAGAGGAGAAATAGTTGCTCTTGTAAAGCCACAATTTGAAGCTGGCAAGGGAAAAGTTGGAAAAGGTGGAATAGTTAGAGATAAAAAAGTACATATTGAGGTTATAGAAAAAATCCTTAATCTCACAGAAGAACTAGGTCTTAATATTAAGGCTCTTACTAATTCTCCAATTAAAGGAACAAGTGGAAATATAGAGTTTTTAATTTATTTGTCAAATTATGGCGAAAGCACTGAAACTTTTGATGCTAAAGAAGTTGTAAATAAGGCTTATGAAAATTTAAATGATTAGGTGAAATATGCTTTTAGAGTTAAATATCGAAAATTTTGCAATAATTGAAAATATGAAAATTGAGTTTGAATCTGGTCTAAATGTTTTGACTGGGGAAACTGGTTCAGGTAAATCAATCATCATAGACTCTCTGGGACTAGTGCTTGGTCAAAGGGTCAACAAAGATATTATAAAAAAAGGAAAAGACAGGGCATTTATCGAAGCAGTTTTTTCTTCTTATGACGAAGAAACCAAAGATCTCTTATTAGAATATGGGATAGAATCAGGGGATTTAATTGTTGTATCAAAGGAAATAAGAGAAAAGGGACCATCAATTACAAGGATAAATAACAGAACTGTTACATCTCAAATTTTATCAAAGATTTCAACTCATCTTATCGATATTTTTGCTCAACATGAGTCAATTTCATTAATGGACAACAAAAATCAACTAAAATTAATTGATGATTTTTCTGCAAAGGAACAAAAGAATTTACTTTTAAATTTAAAAGATGTAGTTCAAGAAATTAATGATTTAAAAAATGAATATCATGAAAAATCAATGCTTGAACAAAATAAGGATAGAGAAATTGATCTTCTTGAATATCAAATACATGAAATTGAAGATGCAGCTTTAACAGACTATGATGACGAAAAACTTTATGATGATTTCAATTATTTAAACAATATGACAGACACTCTTGTGAAACTCTCTGAAGCCAAATCTCTTATTAATGAATCTTATGAAAGCAGTTCCTTAGAAGATATTCTCGATATAATAATTGCAAATATAGTTGATGTTTCAAAATACAACAAAGATCTAAAAGAAGTTGAACAAGATTTAGAGGATATTAGATATAGGATTTCTGATATTGCAAAAGAATTGGATAGATATGTAAATTCTAGTGAAATTGATGAAGAAAAGCTTTTATACTTAAAAGAGAGGATAGACTTAGTCAATAATTTAAAATTAAAATACGGAAACAATGTAAAAGCTATAAATAAATTTTACAGTGATATAAGTGAGAGACTTAACTTTCTTCAAAATTATGAAGATAACTTAAATAAACTTCAAAATAAAATTAAAAATATGGAAGCGGAAGCTCTTCTTCTTGCAGAAAAAATAAGTCAAAATAGAATAGACACTGCAAAAGTTTTAGAGAAAAAAGTTGAAGAAGAGATTGTAAAATTAAATATTAAAGATGCAAAATTTAAAATTGATATAAGTAAAAAAGAGCTTTCCAAAGATGGAATTGACAAAATCGAATTTTTAATTGCTCCAAACCTTGGTCAAGATTTGATGCCTATGGCAAAGGTTGCATCTGGTGGCGAAATGTCAAGAATTATGCTTGGTTTTAAGAGCATAATAGCAGAAAAAGATGATATTCCAACGCTTGTGTTTGATGAGATAGATACGGGTATAAGTGGAAGGACAGCACAAATTGTAGGCAACAAGATAAAAGAACTTGCAAGAGATAGACAGATTATAGTAATTTCTCACTTACCACAAATTGTTGCACTTGCTGATACTCATTTTGCAATAAAAAAAGATGTAGTTAACAACAGCACAATTTCTACAATTGACAAATTAAATTACGATGAGCGAGTTAGTGAAGTTGCGAGATTAATTGGCGGAATAAATGTTAGTGAAATTGCAATTGAAACTGCAAAGGAAATGATTGGTGATTAAATGACAAAATCAAATTATGAAGAGAGAACTATGAAATCCACAAAAATATTTGATGGAAAGGTTCTGCAACTTAGAGTTGATACTGTTGAGATGGAGGGTCAAAAATATACAAAAAGGGAAATTGTTGAAAGACATCCATCTGTTGGCATTGTTGCTATAACTGAAAATGACGAAATTATTTTAATAAAGCAATACAGAAAGGCAATAGATAAAGAAATTTATGAAATACCAGCTGGAATGGTAGATTTTGGAGAAGAACCTCAAAAAGCCGCTCTTCGTGAACTCAAAGAAGAAACTGGTTATGATGCCAATAAATCGGAATATCTTGCAGAAATTTATTCTTCTCCTGGTTTTACAAATGAAAAATTATTTATTTTTTATGCAGAGGACTTAACTTTAGGAGATCAAGACCTTGATGAATTTGAACATCTTTCTGTAGAAAAAGTAAAATTTGAAGAAGCACTAAAACTTGTGAGTTTAGGTGAAATAAATGATGCAAAGAGTCTTGCTGCAATTTTATATTACAAGAACTTTAGGAGGAATAATGGATAAATCAATTAATTATATAAAAGAAAAAATTAAAAACGAGCCAGAAATTGGAATAGTACTTGGTTCAGGATTGGGAGATTTCGCAGACACAATTGAAGATAAAATAGAAATTCCTTACAAGGAAATACCTGGTTTTCCAGTTTCTACTGTAAAAGGACATGATGGAAAATTAATTTTTGGAAAAATAGATTCTAAAAATGTATGTGTAATGAAGGGAAGAATTCATTACTACGAAGGTTACGATATAAAAGACGTGGTTTATCCTATTGAAGTTTTGGCAGGTCTTGGAATAAAGACAATAATTTTAACAAATGCTGCTGGTGGAGTTAATGAAGAATTTGAACCAGCTGATTTAATGATTATAAGTGACCACATTAATTTAATGGGTAAGAATCCTCTAATTGGACCAAATGATGAAAAAGTTGGACCGAGATTTCCAGATATGACAGATTTATATAATAAGGAACTTGTTGAAGTGGCAGAAAATTCTGCAAAAAAACTTGGGATCAATGTAAAAAAAGGTGTTTATATGTATTTTACTGGTCCATCTTATGAAACTGCTGCTGAAGTTAGAATGGCTAGAATTTTAGGGGCAGATGCTGTTGGAATGAGTACTGTTCCGGAAGCAATTCTTGCAAGACATAGAGGCCTTAAAATTTTAGGTATTTCAACAATAACTAATATGTCTACTGGAATATTAGACACTCCACTTGATCACACAGAAGTTGTTGAAGTGGGAAAAGAAGTAGCAGGCAAATTTAAAGAATTATTAATTGAAATCATTGAGGAAATTTGATGAATTTTTTAGATATTATACAAAAGAAAAAAGAAAATAAAGTTTTAAGTCAAGAAGAAATAGAATTTTTTATAGAAAATTATGTAAAGGGAGAAATTCCTGATTATCAAGTTTCAGCCTTTTTAATGGCAGTTTATTTTAATAAATTAAATTTAGATGAAACTTATTATCTTACAAAAGCTATGATTGATTCTGGAGAAACTGTTGATTTATCAGGAGTTCCTGGATCTAAAGTTGACAAACATTCAACAGGTGGAGTTGGAGATACTGTTACTTTAGTTCTTGGACCTTTGCTGGCTTCAGTGGGACTTGTCTTTGCAAAAATGAGTGGCAGAGGACTAGGACACACTGGTGGAACCCTTGACAAATTAGAATCAATTCCAGGATTTGATATCAAAATTGGCGGAAAAGATTTTATAGAAATTTTAAAAAAATCAAATATAGCAGTAATTGGGCAAACAGAAAATATTGTGCCTGCTGATAAACTTTTATATGCCCTAAGAGATGCAACAGCTACTGTAGATAATGTAAGTTTAATTGCATCATCTATACTTTCAAAGAAAATTGCCCTTGGAACAGATGCCCTAGTACTTGATGTAAAAGTTGGAAATGGTGCCTTTATGAAAGATGTGCCATCAGCTGTAGAACTTTCTAAATTAATGGTAGAACTTGGCAAAAAATTTGGCAGAAATACAAAGGCTATTATCACAAGTATGAATGAACCTCTTGGAGATGCAATAGGAAATAGTCTTGAAGTTATTGAAGCTATAAATATCTTAAAGGGAGAAAAGGAAGGTCATCTTAAAGATATAGCCTTGAGAATTGGTGCAAAACTAATGCTAATGGAAGGAATTGCAGATTCAGAAGAAGAGGCAGTTAAAACTCTTGAAGAAAAAATTAAGGATGGATCTGCAATTGAAAAATTTAAGGAAATGGTAGAACTTCAAGGTGGAGATAAAACTTATATTGATGATACAGATAAATTTAAAAAATCTTCAATAATAAAAGATATTTATGCAGAAGAATCAGCTTATGTAAAATCAATTGAAGCAATAGAAATTGGGATTGCATCGAGAGATTTAGGTGCAGGAAGACATGAAAAGGGCGATGTTCTAGATTTGAGTGCAGGAATTTATCTTCACAAAAAAGTTGGAGACTTTGTGGAAAAGGGAGAAAAACTTGCCACAATTTATACTGAAAAAGAAAATGAAGTTGATTCTGCTATTGAAAGAATTAAAAATGCCTATACTTTTTCTGACAAAAAAGAATCTTATGAACTAGTTTTAGAAGAGATTGATTGAGATGAAAAACTTAGAAATAGGATCAATTATAATTAATATAATTGCCCTAATGGTGGCGATTATTCCTCACGAGATAGCTCACGGTTATGTAGCATATCTCTGTGGAGATACAACTGCAAAAGATGATGGAAGGCTTAGTTTAAACCCACTAAATCATATTGACCCAGTGGGTTTAATTTCCATGATTATTTTTAGATTTGGATGGGCTAAGGCCGTTCCTATTAATCCCTATAGATTTAAGGGAAATAGAAAAGTTTCTTCTCTTTTAGTATCTCTTGCTGGAGTTTTTACAAATTTTGTTCTTGGATTTATTTCAGGAATAATTTTAGTCTATTTAAATTATAAATCATCAGCTCTAGTACCATTATTTTCATCAATTTTTTGGTACAATATTATGCTTGGTGTTTTTAATCTTGTACCCTTGCCACCTTTAGATGGTTCCAAGGTTTTGGCTACACTTTTGCCAGAAGAAATAGAATATAAATTTTATAAATACGAAAAGTATTTTTACTTTATTTTAGTTATTATGCTTTTTTCTGGAATAGTTGATAAATTTATTGGACCTATTATTTATGGAATAATTAATGGAATTATTTCAGTGGGAATTAATTTATGGAATACAATATTGTTTTAAAAACTTATGAAGGTCCAATGGATCTTCTTTTAGATTTAATAAAAGAAAATGAAATAGATATTTATGACATACCAATTTTTAAAATTACTGAAGAATTTTTAGAATATATTGAAAATATGAAAAAGCTAAATTTAACTCTAACTTCAGATTTTATTTTAATGGCGTCAACTTTATTAGAAATAAAATCAAAAATGCTCCTTCCAAAAAAAGAAGCCCTTGATGAAGAGGCCGAAGTGGAAGAAGATCCTAGACAAGATTTAGTTGAGAGCCTTTTGGAATATAAAAGATATAAGGAGGCTTCAGAAATTTTAAAAATTCAAGAAGAGTATGAATCCAAGTCTTTTTACAAGCTTAGGACAGAAATTTTTTCTATGAGTGAAATGGACTTTTTAAAGGATTCAAATGTTGATAAACTCTCCCTTGCATTTTTTAATATTTTAAAGAGGTATAAGGATAAGGAAGTTGTTGGCATTGAGAGAGAATACTTTAAAGTTGAAGATGCTACTAGAAAGATAAAACTTGCTCTTCACAAAAATAAAAATATTAAATTTAGCGATTTATTAGTGGATATAGTTTATAAAGTTGATGTAATCACATATTTTTTGGGAATGTTAGAACTTATTAAGAATGAATACATTTATGCAAATCAAAGTGATAATTTTGCAGATATTTTGATTAAAGAGAGAGAATATAATGGACAGGAACAGACTGAAATCAATAATTGAATCAATTCTTTTTATTTGGGGTGATCCAATAAGTATAGATGATTTGGCAAGCACTCTAGAACTGAGACGTGACTATACTAGAGAGATTTTATTAGAGATGAAAGAAAATTATAAAAATGAAACTTCAGGTCTTAGACTTAGAGAAGTTGATGGTAAATTTCAACTTGGAACAAAACAAGAAAATGAACCTTATTTAAAGAATTTAATTAAAGAAAAAAATGAAAAAAATCTTTCAAAGCCTGCTCTTGAAACTCTTTCTATAATTGCCTATAAACAACCAGTTACAAAACTTGAGGTTGAGGAATTAAGAGGAGTTAATTGCGACTCAACAATAAAGGGGCTTTTGGATTTTAACTTAATAGAAATTTCTGGAAAGCTAGATAGGATTGGTCACCCTAACTTATATTCCACAACTGAAAAATTTTTACAAAAATTTGGAATGGAAAACTTGGAAGAACTACCAGACCTTAAAGAATTAGAGGAGGAATCTAATTGAGATTACAAAAATACATGGCTCATTGTGGGGCTGCATCGAGAAGGAAGTGCGAGGAATTTATAAAAGATGGACTTGTTAAAGTAAATGATAAAATCGTGACAGAACTTGGCACTAAAATCGATCCAAATGTTGATAGAGTTTATCTAAATGGGAAAAGACTTACTTTAGAGGCTAAAAAAGTTTATATGATTTTGAATAAACCTATTGGCGTTGTCACAAGTGCTAATGATGAAAAAGATAGACAAACTGTAACAGATCTTGTACCAGATGATTACAGAGTCTATCCTGTGGGAAGACTTGACATAGATACAAGCGGTTTGGTTCTTTTAACAAATGATGGTGAACTAGCTAATATTATGATGCATCCAAGATATAAAATTGGAAAAAAATATATTGTGACTGTAGAAGGAAGGCCAAATGCACATGAACTTTCACTATTGAGAGAGGGACTAGACATTAGAGATTTAAAAACTTCTCCTGCAAATGTAAAAATTTTAAAATCTTTTAAACAAGATTCAATCCTAGAAATTGAAATTTTTGAAGGACAAAATCATCAAGTGAAGAGAATGTTTGACTATGTTGGTCACAAGGTAAAAAAATTAAAGAGGATTTCCATGGGTCAAATTGAACTTCTAGACTTAGAAGTTGGAAATTATAGATACCTCAATGAAAAAGAAGTAAAATATCTAAAGGGATTAAAATGATAGTAAAGGAAAAATATTTTGAGATAGTGGATGAGGTCCTATCTCATAATTTTTTAGGAAAAATTGCCGTCGATTGTACTCTTGGCAAGGGAAATGACACTTTAAAGCTTTTAAAAGCTGTTGGAGAAAGTGGCTTTGTTTATGGCTTTGACATTCAAGAAGAAGCAATAGAAAAGACAAAAGAATTGTTAAAAGATTATAAAAACTTTAAACTCTTTTTAGATTCTCATGAAAATATTGACAGGATAGAGAGCTTTGATCTTGCGATTTATAATCTTGGATTCTTACCAGGTTCTGATAAAAAAGTTACAACCCTAAGAGATTCCACTTTAAAATCCTTAAAAAAAGCAACAGATAAAATCAATGAAGCTGGAATTATTATTGTGGTTTCTTATCTTGGACATGTTAACTCTTTAGAAGAAAGAGAAGGAGTTGACGAATTTTTAAAAAGTTTGGACCAAAAGAAATTTAAAGTTGAAAAGAGAGAATTTTACAACCAAGCTCATAATCCTCCAATTGTCTATTTAATTGAAAAGAAGGTTTTAAAATGAAGATAGGAATAATTGGTGGAGGACCTGCTGGCATGATGTGTGCCATAAAAGCAGGAGAAAAACACGACGTTGTCCTCTTTGAAAAAAATGAAAAACTAGGAAAAAAATTATTTATAACTGGAAAGGGAAGATGTAATTTAACAAATTACACAGATGAAAAAGATTTTTTAAAAAATATCGTAAACAATAAATCTTTTATGTATTCTTCTATTTATTCTCTATCACCTTTTACAACTTATTATTATTTTGAAGAATTAGGGCTTCCTCTTAAAGTTGAGAGGGGAAATAGGGTTTTTCCAGCAAGTGACAAATCTTCAGACGTCATAAAAGCCTATGAGAAAAAATTAAAAGAACTTGGAATTGAAATAAAATTAAATACTGAAGTTAGATCCATAGAAAAAGATGGAGAAAGTTTTATAATAAATGGAAAAGAAAAATTCGACAAGATTGTAGTTGCAACTGGTGGCCTTTCATACAAGTTAACTGGTTCAACTGGAGATGGATATAGATTTGCAGAAAAATTTGGACACAAGATAGTGGAAGCAAGACCAGGACTTATTGCTATGAATTTAGCCAATAATTTTAATTTAGCAGGACTTAGCTTAAAAAACGTGGAACTCTTTGCAGAAAAAGATAAAAAAATTATTTCAAGAGAATTTGGCGAACTTTTATTTACCCACAGGGGAATTAGTGGACCAATTGTCCTTACAAGTTCAAGTAAACTCAATAGATTAAATAATTTTGAACTTTATCTTGATTTAAAACCAGCTCTGTCAATTGAAAAATTAGATAATAGAATTTTGAGAGATTTTAGTGAAAATCAAAATAAAAATATTGAAAATGTATTGAAGTTACTTCTTCCAAAAGATTTAATTTCTTATATTTTAGATGCTGCAAAAATTTATCCTGACAAAAAAGTAAATCAAATAACTAAAGAAGAAAGAGAAAATTTAATAAAAACTATTAAGAATTTTAAACTTATTTTTGATGGGTTTGATGACATTAACAGGGCCATAGTTACTAGTGGCGGCATTGATGTTAAAGATATTGATCCAAAAACAATGGAGTCAAAACTTGTTAAGGGGCTTTACTTTATTGGAGAGCTTCTTGATGTTGATGGACTAACTGGTGGATTTAATATTCAAATTGCAAATTCAACAGCTTACTCTTGTGGGATTAATTTATAATATCTTTACTTATTTTGAAAAATAAAATATAATGATAAAAGTCACTACAGTTCAATACAGGAAGTAGTGATTTTTTTTGGAGGTAAAAAATGAAAATTGCAATAGATGGACCAGCGGGATCTGGCAAAAGTTCTCTTGCAAAGGAAATTGCAAAAAGACTTGGGGTTCTATATATTGATACAGGAGCAATGTATAGGGCAATTACTCTCAAACTTTTAAATGAAGATGAAAGTGATTATGAAAAAATACTTAAAAATACTGAAATAAATTTTGATGGAGATAAAATATTTTTAGATGGAAAAGATGTCTCAAAGGAAATTAGAGAAAATGAAATTTCTAATAAGACTTCTGAAATGTCAAAAAAGAAAATCATTAGAGATTATCTTGTAAAAATGCAAAGAGAAATAGCAAATGACAGAGATGTTGTTATGGAAGGAAGAGATATTGGTTCTGTTGTATTAAAAGATGCTGAATATAAATTTTTCTTGACAGCAGATGTAGAGACTCGTGCTATGAGAAGATTTAAGCAATTAGAGGATAATAAGGCAAGTTTTGATGAAATCTTACAAGATTTAAAAAAGAGAGATTACAATGACTCCCACAGAGAAAATTCTCCTCTAATTAAAACTGATGATGCAATTTTAATTGACAGTACAGATTTAAATGCAGAAGAAACAATTGAAAAGATAATTTCTTATATTAAAAGGTGAGATATGTTTTATTTTACTGTAAAAAGTATTGTGGGATTTATTGCCAAACACATTTATAGGATTGAAGTTATAGGAAAAGAAAATATTCCGCAAGGCAATAAGAGACTTATAATTTGTGGAAATCACAAGAGCAATCTTGATCCTGTTGCCATATCTGCAGTTTTTGACAGACAAATTTTTTGGATGGCAAAGAAAGAACTTTTCCAAAATAAATTATTTGGAGGATTTTTGACAAAGCTTGGAGCTTTTCCCATTGATAGAGAGGGAAATGATCTTGCTGCAATAAAAAAATCTCTAAAAATCTTAAAAAGTGAAAATGTGCTTGGAATTTTTCCCGAAGGAACTAGAGTTAAGGAAATTGATTATACAAAGATAAAATCAGGTATTGCTCTTATTGCGCAAAAGACAAATTCAGAAGTTTTGCCAGTTTTTATAGAAGGAGATTATAAGCCTTTTAGAAAGACAAGAATTTATTTTAGAAAACCTGTAAAAATTAATAAAGAGATAAAATATTCTAATGAAGATTTAGAAAATATTTCTCAGGACATAATGAGAATTGTATATGGTGATGAAATAAAATGGAAATTATTGTAGCTGATAAATATGGATTTTGTGGTGGTGTAAAAAGAGCTGTTAAAATGGCTTTTAACAATGCAGAAGATGGAGTTTACTCCTATGGTGATCTTGTTCACAATGAAAAAATAGTAAATGACTTAAAAGATAAGGGCGTAAAAACTATTGATGATACAGATGTAGAAAATTCAAAAGTTATAATAAGAAGTCACGGAGTTCATAAAAGCATTTTAAAAGAGCTAGAAGAAAAAAATAACCAAATAATAAATTGTGTATGCCCTAAGGTAGAAAAAGTTTATAATATAGTAGATAATTTCTATAAAAAAGGTTATAATATAGTAATTATTGGGAATCAAGACCACCCAGAAGTGGTGGGAATAAATTCTCGATGCAATGATTCTGCAACAATAATTTCAGACTTGGAAGATATAAAAGTTCCTGAAGGAAAACTTGTCGTGGTCTCACAAACTACAAATAATGTAGATTTTTTCGAAAAAGCAATAAATATTATAAAAGATATTTCAAAAGATGAAGTTTTAGTTTATAATACTATATGTAATGCAACTTTCGAGAGACAAGAAAGTGTTAGGGATTTATCAAAAAAAGTTGACGCTATAATTGTTTTAGGCGGCAAGAAATCTTCTAACACAAAAAAACTTGCAGAAATTGCAAAATTAAATTGTAAAAATGTATTTTTAATTCAGTCCATTAGAGATATTGATTTAAATATATTTAAAAAATTTAATAAAATAGGTATTACCGCCGGAGCATCCACACCGGATTCGGTAATCAAGGAGGCTGTTAGTAGGATGGAAAATTTTGACAAAGGTGAGATGATGGAAGCCATTGATAATTCTTTTAAGAGAATTAGACGTGGTGAAGTAGTAACTGGAGAAGTTTTATATATAACTGATTCAGAAGTAATGGTAAATCTTGGATACAGATCAGATGGTATCATTTCAAGAGATGAACTTGCAGGAGGACCAGATGTAAATCCTCAAGATCTTTATGAACAAGGACAAGAAATCGACGTTTATGTTCTAAAGATGGATGATGGAGACGGCAATGTTGTTCTTTCAACAAAGAGAGTTGCTGACATGAAGGTTTGGGATGAAGTTGAAGAACTTTATAACAACAAGGAAAATATAACAGTAACTGTTAAGAACCAAGTAAAGGGCGGACTTACTGCAGATTACAGAGGACTTAATGCATTTATACCAGCATCTCATGTTTCTGTTAGATTCCAAAAAGATTTAAGCAAATTCATTGGAGAAGAATTCGAAACTGAAATTATCGACTTTGATAAGAGAAAGAGAAGAATTGTTCTTTCAAGAAAAAATGTACTTCAAGAAGAACTAGATAAGGTTCGTGACGAAGTATATGATAAGCTTCACGAAGGAGACATTATCGAAGGAACTGTACAAAGATTAACTAACTTTGGTGCATTCGTAGATGTTGGAGGAGTAGATGGACTTATCCATATCTCTGAACTTTCTTGGAATAGAGTTAAACACCCTTCAGATGTTGTAGCGCCTGGAGATGTAGTTAAAGTACAAGTTCTTAATGTAGATAAAGAAAAAAATAGAATTGCACTTGGACTAAAACAAACTATGGAAAAACCATGGGATGTATTTACAAAAGAAGTTAAAGTTGGAGATGTAGTTAAAGGTAAAGTAGTAAATCTTCTTGACTTTGGTGCTTTCGTAAGACTTGAACAAGGTGTTGATGGTCTACTTCACGTTTCTCAAATTTCAAGAGAACACGTTGAAAAACCTCAAGATAAACTTTCTATTGGCGAAGAAGTTACAGTTAAAGTAACTGATATTGATGAAGAAAATCAAAAAATTTCTCTTTCAATCAAGGCTCTAATTGAACCTGAAGAAAAAGACGAAGAAGAAGCTAAACCAAAAGAAAGAAAACCTAGAAGAGAAAGAAAAGCTCCTAAAAAAGAAAAGAAAATTGAAGAACCTAAACAAGATGACTTCAACATGACTATTGGAGAAATGCTAGGACTTAACTTCTCAGATGCAAATCTTGACGCTGATCTAATCGATGAAGATGCAACTGAAGAAAATACAGATAATGAATAATAATTCTTATTTAAATTTTAAATATAAAGAAATTCATCAAAGAATCTTTTGAAACTATAGAAAACTCAGGAAAATTTCCTGGGTTTTTTTGTTTTTATATTTTTAAATAGAGGTAAAAATTCGACTTATTTATATAAAAATTTTTAAAATAATACTTTATATAATTAAATAATTAAATTAAATGTTATAATTATCTTATGAAGTACATACTATTTTTACTTATTTTTTTAACAGCTTGCATGGGAGAAAAAGAAACTGTTTTAGATAGCGAAACTAGAGATAATATTTCTTTTGAAATTATTTCTTATGATAGAAAATTTGGAAGTGAATTAAAGATTAAAGATAAGGGCGAAGAATTCTTTATTGATGTAGATGATTTAAAGGCTTGGAAAGTTGATTTTGGCAATGTTGATGGAGGTGAGATGGAACTTGCACTTGGAGTTTATAAAAAAACTCCCTTTGATAAAAAGTTTGACAAGAGATGTTTTTTGTACAATATTGACTTTAAAAATGAAAAGTTGAAGCCAAAACTTAGAATTTCGAGATTATACAATCCCATTAAAGATTTTAATTTATGTGACATTGATGACGACACTTACGACGAAATAATTTCTATTGAAAAAAATATTGATGGAAATTTTCTATTTGCTGTCTATGATTGGACTAATTTTGCCGTTGAGAGAAATTATAGTAGCGCAGTCTTAAAGGATGAGCCAAAATTTCTAGACAAGGAGAAAAAAGTTGTAATAGATGGAATAGAAAGAGAATTATATTTAGAAGGAGATGAAATTAAATGGAAGTAAAGAAAAAGCTACTTATAAGTTCACTTTTGGCACTTACTCTTCTGTCAGCCTGTAAAAATGATAAGGGAGCTTTGCCAGAAAAAGAAGCTGCAAAGATTGAACTGCAGGATACTAAATTTTTAGACGAAATGGAAAATAAAACTACTTACATTGATTACAAGCTATCAGAATTCAAACCTAGCCTTGAAGATTATGAAATTGCGAAAGATTTTTCCAATGTAGAAAATTTTTCTAAATTTGGAAATTTTACTGAAAGCCAAAAAGAAATGCTATTAAGGAATTCTTTTGTGATTACTAAGCCAAAGAACTTAGAGGATAATGAATACTGGGAAGAGCCTTGGAATTATGAATTTGACCAAATCCACCAAATTTATGAAGATAACGAGTATACATATTTGTCAAGCTTTGTCACAACTGATTCAGTAACTCACATTTTTCACGTTTTTTATGATGGATTTTTGAGAAATTTGGAAAAAGATGAACTATATCCAAAATCTATTGAATTAAATAAAAATTTACTTGCAGAAAATATTGAACTTTTAAGCGAAATAAAAAATGAAAAATTAAAAGACATACAAATTAAAAATATTGCCTTTATAGCAACTGGCCTTAAGCTCTTGGGAATTGAACCAGAAAACTTACCTGAAGAAGCCAAGAAGATTTATGAAGAAGAGATAAAAAAGGCAAGCTCAGAAGAAATTGCTTCTTCAGCTATCACTGGAAGGGACGTAGATTTTTCACAACTTAAACCAAGAGGTCACTACACTAGAAGTGAAGAACTGAAGAAATATTTTATGGGTACAATGTATTTTGGTCAAGTTGGCTTATTTATTGAAAATGATGGAAAAGCTGATGAAGACAGTATCTTGCAAGGACTACTTCTTACTCATTCAATTTATAAAAATCCTGAAATTTTAAAGACTTGGGAAGATTTAGTTGAACCAATTGACTTTATGGTGGAATCTGCTGATGATCTTTCTATAAGAGAATATGCCAGGACACTTTATGGAGTTTATGGAAAAGATTTTGACATAAATAAGTTAGATGATGAGAAAAAATTAAATAGTGCCTATGAACTTTTAAAAGAATATCCAGATCCACAAGTTGCAGGTTTTATGGGTAAGTCCTTTAGATTTATGCCACAAAGAGCAGTTATGGATAGCGTATTAATGCAAAATGTCGTTGACCTTGCAAGTGAGGCTAAGCCATCTGATAGACCAATTTATTCTGGACTAGACCTAATGACTGCCTTTGGAAATGAAAAAGCCTGGGAAATTCAAAAGGAAGACCCTTACAATTCTCACTGGGATAAGTACCAAGAGAGAACAGAAGAAAATATTTCAACTGTGAAAAAAATGGAAGACTTAGATTGGCAAAAGAATATGTATCGCGGCTGGCTATGGATGCTAAAGTCCTATGACCAAAAATTTGGCGAAGGCTATCCAACCTTTATGAAAAATGAGGCTTGGGAAAGAAAGGATTTAGTATCTGCTCTTGGTTCCTTTGCAGAGTTAAAACACGACACAGTCCTATATGGCAAGGCTCTCATGGCAGAAATGGGTGGTGGAGGAGATATGGAAATTCCAAAATCCTATGTTGAACCAAATGTTGAGCTTTACGAAAAATTAAATTGGCTACTTGAATTTACAAAAGTTAATTTAAAGGATCGCCAAATGTTAAGTGAAAAATATGAAGAAAAAATAAATAACTTCCAAGCCATGGTTATTAAATTTAGAGATATTTCTATAAAGGAACTTCAAAATGAGCCACTGACAAAAGATGAAATATTTGACTTGTTATGTATTGGTGGAGAAATGGAAAGGATAATGGTTGACTTCGTTGAGTCATCTGATGAAAATAATATTTCTTATTGGTATGAAATCCAAAATGCAACTGACAGGAGGATGCCAGTAGTAGTTGACCTAATGAGAGTAGTAGAGAACAATTTGAGTCTTCCAGAAGGAGACATATCTCACATTGGAACAGGTAAACCAATAGAAATTTTTGTAATCTATCCTCACCAAGATAAGCTTTATATGGGTAGGGGAGCGACTTTCTCTTATTATGAATTTTTAAACAAAGAAAGGCTTACTGATGAAGATTGGCAAAAGATGGTTTACGATGAAGAAATAGATTTTCCAACTTGGTACAAGGACCTTGTGACAGAAGAAAAGAAAGCTATAGAAATTGATAGATATGGACCAGATTATGAAGAAAGCATGTATAAAGAATAGTTAAAGAGGGCTAGTCCCTCTTTTTTCTTTTTAAATTTTTAAATTTGAAATTACTATGTGTTATAATATTTTGAGGTGATAATATGCTTTTAGATTTAGTTGAAAAGAGAAGAAGTATAAGAAAATTTACTGATGAAAAAGTTTCTGAAGAAGACTTAAAGGAAATTTTAACTATTGCACTTCATGCCCCAACGGCAAAAAACAGAAACCCAGTTAGATATATTGTGATAAGAGATAAAAAAAGATTAGAAGATCTTTCTAATTTTAAAATAAATAGTGCCAAGTTCTTGGCTGGCGCTGATGTGGCTATTGCCATAGTAACAGATAGTGAGATTGCACCAAACACAAACCATCAAGATGCATCTATTGCTGCAACATATATTTTACTTGCAGCAGCTGACTTAGATTTTGGGGCAACTTGGGCGAATGTGACAGATTCCAAACACGAAAGTGGAATCTCTGCTCAAGAATTTTTGCACAAATTCTTTGATCTTGAAGATAAATTTGATGTTGAATGTATAATTGGCCTTGGTCATCCAGCTGAAGAAAAATCAGAAAAAGTTCCCTTTGACTATTCTGAAAATGTATTTGAGGATTTACATGATAAACTTAAATAATTTAGAAGAAACTAAAAAATTTGGAATCTTTCTTGGAGAAAATTTAAGACCAGGTGATGTCTTGTGTCTTAATGGAGATCTAGGAGCAGGAAAGACCACACTTACAAAGTCCATTGCCAAGGGACTTGGCATAGATGATTATGTAACAAGTCCAACTTTTACAATTGTCAATGAATATTATGGGGATATAAATTTATATCACATAGATACTTATAGACTTGATGATAAAATTGATGTAGAATATCTTGGCTTTGATGAATATTTTTATTCTGATGGAGTGACTATTGTGGAATGGGCTGATAAAATTAGAGATGCTCTGCCAGAGGAATATATGGAAATTAATATAAGTTCTAAGGACGATAAGAGAATACTGGATATAAACTACCTTGGAAATAGATTTGATGATATTAAGGAGAAATTAGATGAAAGTTTTGGGAATTGATACTTCCACAAAGACAACTTCAGTTGGCTTAATTGAAGATGAAGAAGTTCTAGCAGAATACAATTTAAGAGGCCTAGTTTCTCATTCTGAATCGGTTACAGATATGATTGAAGAAATTTTTAAAAAGTTTGATTTTAATCTAGAGGATTTAGATTTAATAGCTGTTGGAATTGGACCTGGGTCTTTTACAGGATTAAGAATTGGAATAACAATAGCAAAGGTATTGGCATTTTCTCTAGACAAGGATTTAATTGGAGTGTCTTCTCTTGTGGCAAATGGAATGTCTGATTATGGAAACGTTGCAACTATAATTGATGCAAGACGAGGCAATGTCTATGCGTCAATTATAAATAATGAGGAAAATCCAGAAGTTTTATTTGAAGATTCTTTGCTTCCTTTTGAGAAATTTAAGGAAGAATTAAATAAATACGATGAAATAACTATTGCTGGTTTAGATGCAGAAAAATATGTTGATGAAATAAAAAATGCAAAATTATCTAAAAATAAAGGCATGAGAGGAATAAATATTGCCAAATTGGGCTTAATTGAATTTAAAAATAAAGGACCAATGGATATATTTAGTCTTGTACCAAATTATTTAAAACTTTCACAAGCTGAGGCTCAATATGATAAAAAGAACGAGACTAGCAAATAAGAATGATATTGAAAAAATTCATGAAATAGAAGTTGAAAGTTTCGAAAATCCATGGTCAAAGAAATCTATTGAAAATGCCATTGTTAATGATGAACTTTCAGATATTTTGCTTGTTGATGTGGATGAAGATTTGGCAGGCTACATTTCTTTTATGAAAATTTATGATGAAATTCATATAGGAAATGTTGCTGTTGCAAAAAAATTTCGAGGGCAAAATATTGGAAATGACCTCTTTGAGGGACTTATAAAAATTGCTGAAAAAGAAAATTTTAAGATGACCCTAGAAGTTGAAAAAACCAATGAGGTAGCCTTTAATCTTTATAAAAAACATGATTTTGAAATTGTAGGAGAAAGAAAAAATTATTACGGCTTAAATAGGGATGCTTATATAATGTGGAGGGAGTGATGAGATGAAAGTATTGGCAGTGGAATCTTCTTGTGATGAAACTTCTGTTGCAGTGGTAGAAGATGGCAGAAAAGTTTTTTCAAATGTAATTGCATCACAAATTGATACTCATAAAAAATTTGGAGGAGTAGTTCCAGAGATTGCATCGAGACAACACGTTGAGGCCATAAATACAGTCTTAAAAGAAGGACTTGATGAAGCGGGAGTTTCTTTAAAAGATATAGATATTATTGCAGCTACTAAGGGGCCTGGTCTTATTGGAGCTCTTTTAGTTGGACTAAGTGCTGGAAAGACTCTTGCTCTTGCGACAAATAAACCCTTTGTTGGAGTAAATCACATTGTAGGTCATGTGTGTGCAAATTATATTTCTTTTAAAGACTTAGAGCCGCCTTTTATAGGCTTAATTATTTCTGGTGGACACACATATTTAATTGAGGTAAAAGATTATGTTGACTTTACTCTTCATGGGAGGACAGTTGATGATGCAGTGGGAGAAGCTTTTGACAAAGTTGCAAGATCCATGGGCATTGGTTATCCAGGTGGTCCTATAGTAGATAAACTTGCAAGAGAAGGCAAAGAAACAATAGATTTTCCTAGAGTTATGATAAAAGAAGATAACTATAATTTTTCTTTTTCTGGACTCAAAACTGCAGTCTTAAATTATTTAAATTCAACAAAACTTCGTGGAGAAGAGATAATTATAGAAGATGTTTGTAAATCTTTTCAAGAAGCTGTCGTTGATGTACTTCTTGAAAAATCTTTTAGATTGGCAAGAGAAAAAAATATGGACAAAATTGTCTTGTGCGGTGGAGTTTCTGCAAATTCTAGGATAAGAGAGGCCTTTGAAGAAAAGGGAAAAGAAGAAAATGTGAAGATTTTTTATCCAGAATTAAAACTTTGCACAGATAATGCAGCCATGATTGCATCGGCTGCTTACTATGAATATATATCTGGCAAAGTTGAAAAAGAAAATTTTGCAAATCCAAATTTGGGATTAGAATAGTTTTATATTTTTTTAGACAAAAATCAAATGGGATAAATTTTATAAATTCAAAAGAAAAAGAAGTGTCAAGATGCACTTCTTTTTCTTTTGATTAAATTTTAGTAATAAAATTATAAACTATTTATAAATTTCAAAATTTCCATTTTTGAAATACTTTTTTCATGAACTTCTAGATGTTCAATGCCCATAATATCGTGGGCATTTTTTAAGCCTTCTTGAATTAATTTTTCTACTGAATATAGTTCTCCAAAGTCAGAAATTTTTGAAGAAAGGAAAAACAAATTAGATATTTGATTTACATTTCTCTTGTAAACTTCTCCAGGAATTTTTTTGTAATTTTCTAAAATTGAAATAGAAACATTTTTAAGATTAAATCTTAAATCTGCATATTTATCTTCTAGTCCAAATAACTTAATTAGTTCAAAAAAAAAGTCTTCACCATTTAAGGCTTTAAATACATCTCCCACAAAAATTGAATTTTTGCTTGGATTTAGTATTTTTAAAATTATATTCTTGTCCAAAATTTTAACAGAAATACCAGATTTTATTTTAAAAATAAAGAAGTCAGAATCTCTTAAATCTTTTCTCAGATTATTTATAAAAATAGAATCCTTAAATTCGAAGTTAACATATAAAATTGATGAATCAGATGTCTTTCCTTGGATTTCCCTGTAAATATTTTGCCCAATAATTTTTTCCTTTGAATAATAGCTGTTTAAAATATTTTTTGGAAGTTCTTTAATGTTTCCAAGGGATAGATTATCTAAAAAAGTTGGCGATTCTATAGAAATTATATCTTTTAAATCAGTGTAAACTTCTTCTATTTGCTCATCTTTTTCAAAGACAAGTTTATCCACATAGGACTTGGAAGAAGAAAACTCTATAAACTTATAGCCATCTAAAAAGTTAACACCTTCTTTTGCAAGATAGTCGCGAAGTTTTTTATAAATCTTATCTGCATCAAGATTAAAATAATCACGAGACCCTATATAATCTAAGAGGGCTTCCTTTAGTTCAAAGACGGGACTTTTGGATTTTAGATTGTAAATATTTGCCAAGTAATAATATAAATTAGAAGTCAAAAAATCTGAAAAAAGAAAATATCTTTCTATGCTAGATCCGTCGTCAAAGTCTAGGGGAGATAAAAGAAGTTTGTAGAGTTTTTTCTTACTCATCTCGTCTAGGTCCTTTATTTTTGAAGTTGATGCTAGAGACAAATCCAAAATTTTTGGATTTTCTTTTTTTGCAATTTTTTCTGTAATTTCTAAAAATTCTTCTTCACTTGTTATATTTTTTAAAATCTCAAGAGTGTTTTTAAGATTAAATTCTGAAAATCTATTGTCAAAGCTAATATAATTGTTTTCGCCTTCAGTAATTTTTGTGAATTCATTAAAGTGTTTTGTGTAGATATTTATATTTTTTGAATCTAAGTTTGCATGATTGATGAGCCCGTAAGCAAGGGCCAAATTGCCAAAACCATCTCCCAAGAGATAAGCAAGAGAGTTTTCGTCACGATTTGGCATGAGGACTTTTACCTCATCATCTGAAACTTTTTTTGCAGCAAATATTGCAGCAGAAATTGTCGCAGCTGCAAGAGCTAATTTTTTGATGTCATCTTTTTTTGACATAAACTCACCTCATAAAGCTTTTACCCAAAATAAGATCTCTTAATTCTAATTTGTTAAAATGTTTTTTAACAAGTATAATGATGAGTGGAGGGATTAATGTGAATAATTATGAATTAATCGAAGAAAAATATATAGACGAGGTTGCATCAAATTGCAAAGTCTATACTCATATAAAGACAGGAGCAAGAGTCTTAACTCTTGAAAACAATGATGACAATAAGGCCTTTGGTATAGGTTTTAGAACTCCACCAGAAATCGGAAATGGAGTTTGTCATATTGTGGAACACTGTGTTCTTTCAGGTTCTAGAAAATTTAGGACTAAAGAGCCTTTTATGGATCTTATTAAGTCATCTCTACAAACTTTTTTAAATGCTATGACTTTTCCTGACAAGACAATTTATCCAGTATCAAGTAGGAATGAAAAAGACTTTTACAACTTAATGGATGTTTATCTTGATGCTGTTTTTTATCCAAGTATTTATGAGGAAGAAAAAATATTTTTTCAAGAAGGCTGGCATTATGAATTAAAGGATAAAAATGATGATTTAAAATACAATGGCGTAGTTTACAATGAAATGAAGGGAGTTTATTCTTCTTCTGAAAATATTGTGTCTGATGCCATGGTATTTGCTCTTCACGAAGATTCAAGCTATGGTGTTGATTCTGGTGGAGATCCAAAGTTAATTCCTAGTTTAACTTATGAAGAATTTAAAAATTATCATAAGAAGTACTATCATCCATCAAACTCTTACATTTATCTTTATGGTAATCAAAATATGGAAGAAGCATTAGATTTTATAGATAAAAATTATTTGTCTGACTTTGATAAAAAAGATATAAATTCTAAAATTATTTTAAATGAAGACCTAAAGGAAACTAAGGATGTTGATATTACTTTTTCTGCCTCAAAAGAAGAAATGAAAGATGATATAGACTATCTTTCTAAGGGATGGACTATTGGATATGCAGATTCTAAGGTGGATGTATTTATGAGAGATTTCTTGGCAGAACTTTTAATTGATGCCCAAGGAGGACCACTTAAAAAGGCAATTTTCGATGAAGGACTTGCTGAAGATGTTTATGCAGAAACTTCATCATCTTTACCTCTTGATTTATCCATAGTTTTAAAAAATACAGATGCCAATAAAAAAGACGAATTTTTAAAAGTTTTACAAGATACTTTAAAAGATTTAGTTGAAAATGGCATTGATAGAGATTTACTTGAAGCAACTTTAAATAAATTTGAATTTATATTTAGAGAAGGTGGAGGAACTCAAAAAGCCATAATTTATTATATTAGGGCTCTTAACTCTTGGTTATATGATGAGTCACCTCTTGACGCTCTTTATTACAATGATGTTTTAAAAATAGTTAAAGAAAATTTCGATGATAATTTTGTGGAAAATTATATTAAAGAAAAATTAATTGACAATCCTTACTCTGTAAACTTGTCCGCAAGACCTGAGTTAAATAAAAATGACACAGAAGAAAAAGAATTAAAGGAAAAACTTCAAGATTTAAAAGCAAAAATGTCTGATAAAGAAATTGATGAAATAGTAAAAAAATCAAAAGATCTTGAAGAATATCAAAGTGCAGATGATTCTTTGGAGGATAAGGCAACTATTCCTGCTCTAGAACTTTCAGATATTGATGAAAGTGTAACTGACTATGAACTTGAAAAAGATAAAATTGATGATGTTATTTATTTAAAATCTAATCAAGAAACAAATGGAATAGTCTACACAACACTTTCTCATGATATTTCTTTTGTAGAGAAAGATGATATTGAATTAATGTCACTATTATTGTCTTTGATTGGTCTTATTGATACAAAGAACTATTCCTATGAAGAATTAAATAACGAAATTTATAAGGCAACTGGAGGAATTTCATTTAATCCAAGCCTTTATGTGGACTCCAAGGACAAGGAAAAGTATGTCCTTAGGATGAATATCAAGATGAAAGCAACTTCAGATAAGTTGGAAAGAGGCCTAGAAATTATTGAAGAAATTATGAATAATTCTATTCTTAATTCCAAAAAAAGAATTAAGGAACTTCTAAATATACTGAAGTCTAGAGTTGAATCTACGATGTTACAAAATGGACACCAATTTATAATTTCTATTTTAAAATCATATTATTCAAGGGTAGCAGATATTCAATCCCACATTGGTGGTTTAGACTATTATTATTTTATGAGAGATTTAGTTGAAAATTTTGATGAAAAGTGGGATGATTTTGAAAAATCTGCAGAAAGAATTTACAAAAATCTTTTTGTAAGAGACAATTTAATTATTTCAGCCGCTGGTAATCTTGAAGATTTAAATAAAATTAAAAAGGAACTAAAGAAATATATTGATTCTTTAGAAATAAAAAATATAAAACAAGCTGAATATAATTTTACTAAAGATAATAAAAATCAAGGATTATACACGACTTCAAATGTTGTCTACGCCTCAAAGGGATATGATTTGGAAGACTTGGGCATAAAATACACTGGTGACTTGACGGTTCTTGCTAATATTTTAAATTCCTCTTACCTTCACAATGAAATCAGAGCAAAGGGTGGAGCTTATGGAGCAGGAATAACTATTGGAAGAAATGGTGACATGGCAACTTATTCTTATAGAGATCCTAATCTAAAAAATTCTTTGAAAGTCTATGACAGTATTGGAACTTTTGTAGAAAAGTTAAAGCTTTCTGATGAAGATTTAAAGAATTTCATTATCGGGTCTATGAATGCCTTTGATCCACTTCTTTCTCCAGAACAAGTTGGAGATATTAATCTTTCAAGATTTATTACAGGCTTGACAAGAGAAGACCTTGAAAAATCAAAAAAAGAAGCTCTAGAAACAAGCTTAGAAAAATTAAATTCCTATGGCAAAGTCTTTGATGAAGCCATGAAGAAAAATTATCTTGCAGCCTTTGGTAGTGAAAGTATTATTAGAGATGGAGAAGATTTATTTAAAGAAATAAAATCTATTAAATAAATTGGAGGATTTTATGATAAATTATACAGAAATTTTAATAGAAGTTGAAAAATTAATGGAAGAAGCTTCTAAAATTTTCTTTGATTTAGATCCAAAAAACAACTATGAAATGAAGGGGAAAAATGACTTTGTGACAGAAGTCGATTTTAAGGTGCAAGAATTTTTAGAGAAAGAGCTTTTAGAAGTAATCAAAGAATCGAATCTTTTGGCAGAGGAAAAAGAAAAATCAAAAGAGGATATAGCTGAGTATACTTGGGTTCTTGATCCTGTGGATGGAACTACTAATTTGGTCCATGGTTTTGATCATTCTGTTATTAGTCTCGCTCTTTTAGAAAATTCTAAAATTGTTATAGGGGCAGTGTATGATCCTTTTAAAGATGAGTTTTTCTCTGCAATTCTTGGTGAAGGTGCTAAATTAAATGGTAAAGAAATAAGTGTTTCAAAAGAAAAAGAATTAGCCAACTCCTTAATTGGAGTTGGAACTGGTGGTGGAAGACTTAATAGAGTTGATGAAACTTTTGATATGCTTAGATTTGTTTATGAAAACACAAATGGAATAAGAAGAATAGGTTCTGCTGCACTAGAAATGTGTTATTCAGCTTGTGGCAGATATGATGCTTTTATTGAAGATGGTCTAAATCTTTGGGACTATGCTGCAGGATCTTTAATAGTAAGAGAAGCAGGTGGTCTAGTTATAAATATGCATGGAGAAGATCTTGCATGCCAAAGACAGGGAGGAATAATCTCTGGAAATAAATATATGGTTGAAAAATTAAAGAGATTTGTTTATTAAATATTAAAGGCAGGATGTAAGAAGATATCCTGCTTTTTTAAAAATTTTGGAATTAATTTGAAATTTTAAGAAATATTACATATTATAAATTAAAAATTTACAAGAAATTTACAAAGGAAGTTTAAGATTATTTAGAGAGTTTTTTTTAGAAAGGGTGAGTTTGATTTATGAGACACGCAATAGTTGATATAGGCTCAAATACCATTAGACTAATTGTCTTTGATATTTTTGATAATAGCAGTGAATTTAAAAAAGTTTTGAACAAGAAATACACTGCAGGTCTTATTACTTATGTTCACGATGGTGAACTATCTAGAAAAGGAATAAAAAAACTTATTAAGACACTTCAAAGTATAAAAAATATTGTACTAGAACTCAAAGTAGATACTTTTTCACCTTTTGCAACAGCATCTCTAAGAAATTTAGAAAATACTGAAGAAGTTTTAGAGATGGTAAAAAATGATTTAGATATTGATATTGATGTATTAGAACAGGTGGAAGAAGCCTTTCTAGGAAATATTGGTATTAGAAGTGAATTAAAAGTTGATTCTGGAGTTTCCATTGATATTGGTGGTGCCAGTACAGAAGTTGTTTATTTTGAAGAAGATGGACCTTGCGAATTTATTAATTTGAATACAGGTTCACTACTACTTTTTAGAGAAAATGTAAGCATGGTTTTGCCGAAAAAAAGTGAGATTCGTGCAATAAAAAAATCAGTTATTCGTGAAATTAATTCTTCCCATTTTTCCAAAAAAGCTAACAAATTAATAGGAATTGGTGGCACCATTAGAACCACTGGAAAGGTAATTGCAGATCTTTGGGGAGAAGATGAAAAACACTTTACCCTAAAAGATATTTACAAGTTACTAGATTTGATAAAAGATAAAAACACAGATACTATTAGGTCCATTATTAGTACTAATCCTGCCAGAATTCACACTCTTATTCCAGGTATTATTATATTAAAAACTCTTATGGAAGAACTTGAAATTAGTGAAATTGAAGTTTCTGGCAATGGTCTTAGAGAAGGTTATTTAATTTATAAAGTATTGGAAGGTAATAATGAAATCACATTTTCAAAATAGGGAAATATCCTGGCTTAGATTTAATGAACGTGTACTTTTAGAGGCAACTGAAGAAGATGTTCCAGATCTTGAAAAATTAAAATTTATAAGTATTTTTGTTTCCAACCTTGATGAATTTTTTATGGTTAGAGTTGGGTCTTTGCACGATTTATCTCTTTTAAGGAAAGAAGTTATTGATAACAAGACTGGTATGAATGCTCAGGAGCAAATTGATGCAATATTAAAAAGTTTGCCAGAAATGTATAGAGAAAAGGACGAAATTTTCAAAAAAGTAAGTGAAAGTTTAGAAAAGTCGAGTATTAAAAAAGTAAAATATAATGAATTGGATAAGGAACAAAAAGAGTTTGTAGAAGATTTTTATTTGACAAGGATTGATCAACTTGTTTCTCCTCAAATTGTCGATATTAATCATCCCTTTCCTTTTTTAGAAAATACAAAACTCTATGCCTTTGCTCAATTGCAAAAAAATAAAGAAAAAGTTTTTGGAATTGTTCCTGTGAGAAAAACTTATCCAAAATATTTAATTCTTCCAGGCGAAAAGCTTGAATATATTTTGATGGAAGAAATAATTTTAAATAAAATTGAAGAAATCTTTGAAGATTATGAAATTTTATCAAAAAATATTATAAAAGTTACTAGAAATACAGACTTTGTAGACGATAGGGATACTTGGGAAGAATTTGATGATTACACTGAATACATGAAGAGTATTCTAAAAAAGAGGAAAAGATTAAATGTTGTAAGACTTGAATCTGAATATAAACTTTCAAAAGCATCACTTAACTTTTTGCTCGATAAATTGGAATTAACTGAAAAATCATATTTTTCATGTGATTCACCCTTAAATATGAAATATGTTTTTTCTTTAATTGGAGATATTCCAAAGGCAATAAAAAGCAAGCTCTTGTATAAGGAATTGTTGCAATATAATCCAGCTGAATTTACTACAAGTGTAACTAATGATATAAGAAAAAAAGACAGGCTTTTATCCTATCCTTACGAAAGCATGGATACCTTTATAAGTTTGTTAAAAGAAGCTGCCAATGATCCAGAGTGCAGGTCAATAAAAATTACAATTTATAGACTTGCAGAAAATTCTAAAGTTGTAAGATACTTAACTGAAGCTGCTCAAAATGGCAAAGAGGTAACAGTTTTTGTAGAGATAAAGGCTAGATTTGATGAAGAATCAAATATTAAATATGCAAATATTCTCTATGAAGAAGGTTGTAATATTATTTATGGTTTCAATAAGTATAAGATGCACTCAAAAATCTGTCTTATAACTTATAAAGATTCAAAAACAGGAAATTTAAATTACATCACTCAAATTGGGACAGGAAACTACAATGAATCCACAGCAAAACAATATACTGACTTTTCTCTAATGACAGCAAATTCTGAAATTGGTTTAGATGCAACTGACTTTTTTAAGAATATGTCCATTGGCAACTTAGATGGAAAATATAAGTATCTCTTACAATCACCAACTACATTAAAATCTGGACTTATGCATCTTGTGGAAAGAGAAATTAAAAAAGGAGAAAAGGGCTATATTCTTTGCAAATTTAATTCTCTCACAGATAAAGATTTTATAGAAAAATTTATTGAAGCTTCACAAAAGGGAGTAAAGGTAGATTTAATTATTAGAGGAATTTCTTGCCTTTTACCTGAAATCAAAGATCAAAGTGAAAATATTAGAATTAGGTCTATAGTTGGAAGATTTTTAGAGCATCCTAGAGTCTATGTTTTTGGAAAAGATGAAAAGGACATGTATATCTCTTCGGCTGATTTGATGACTAGAAATACAGAAAAAAGAGTCGAAATAGCCACTCCAATTTTAGATGAAGATATTAAAAATAGGCTTTTAGATTACCTAGAAGTTCAACTGAAGGACAATATTGGTGCAAGGATTATGAATAGTTCTGGTCAATATGAAAAAATTGGAGTAGAAGAAAAGAAAATATCCTCTCAAAACTATTTTATAGAAGAAGCGGAAGAAAATACTATTTGTGCAAGAAATAAAGTAGAGAATAATAAAAAAGAAATACAAGACAAAAACCATAAGCAGGAGAGAAGTATAGAAGAGAAATATTCTCTTTTGGATAAACTAAAAAAACTTTTCAGATAAGAAGAAGTATAATATAATATTATGATATAAAAATACATTTCTTTAGATAAACAAATCTTGTTTGTTAAAGGAATGTATTTACATTAAGTAAAAATAAATGAATTAACTTTACAAATAGTAGCGTGAGATGTATACTTAAAGCGTAGTAAATGATAAGAGCACCATGTAAATTAAATAATTCATATAAATTAATATATCATTTACCAACATAAGTTTATTTCAAAATAGATTAAATAATAGGGGGTAATTATTTATGAAAGCTAAGAAAAAATTAGTAGGAATATTGGCAGTTACAATGTTAACTAATGCTGCAATGCCTGTAGTTTATGCAGCAAATGAAACAGAAGATGTTATTGCGCCTGTTCAATATTTAGCGCAAGAAAGAGCTGCCGATGAAGCAAATGCTAAATTAGATTACTTAGGTGACTTAATTGAAGGTCTTGAAAAAATTGCTGGAGATTTAACGGGATCAGAATTAGGTTGGTTAAAAGAATTAAAAAATGCTTTTGACTTTATTAGCAAAATCATGGACAAGGGAATTGGATCTATAGCGGAACTTAGAACGAAGATTATTCCAAGACTTGATTTACTGATTAATGTTGCAGAAACAATTACTGCTGATGCTACCGAATTGGTTGATAGTGAACAACAAGCACACGTAATTGTAGGATTTTCTGTAACACGTGCTTTATTAAAAGCAACTGATCTTTTTGAAACTGCTGACGGTCTAAATAAAGCTTCAGAAGATTTAACTGCTGCCTTAGATAGAGCTAGACAAGTTCCAAAACAAACAGAAGATTCTGTAAGAACTCACTACAATTTAGATAAATTAAATAGAGCTATTAACAATGCTAAAAATATTAGAAATAGAGAATTACGCAACAAATTAGATCCTACTCAACTTGCTGAAGTAGACATGGTGATTAGAAAAGCTGATGATGTAAGAAGAAACAATAGAGCAACAGTTAAAGAAGTAGAAGAAGCAACTCAAGAACTTAATGCTAAAATTGAAGAAGCTTATGCAGCTATACCTGAAGGTGAAAGGGCAGCTAACAACAGCACAAAACTTCAATTAGAAAAAGATATCCAAATTGCAAAAAATTTACGTGACTTTAAATTAAAGGGAAATGTTGATTCTTCTGTTATTAAAGAACTTAATAGAGAAATTGCAATGGCAAATAGGGTTCTAAAAAATAATAGATCAACAGTTAATCAAGTGTTAGAAGCTGACAAAGCAATTGTAGAATCTACAAATGTCAGTAAGGATGCTTTAAATGCTAAAGAAGAAACAGAAGCTTCAGTTGAAGAAGAAACTGAAACACCAGTTGTGGAAGAAGAAACTGAAATTGAAGATATTGAAGTTGAAGAAAATGAAACTTTAAATGATGAAGTTGAAAATTTTGATGAAGGATTAGTAGAAGTTGTAGAATAATATTATTAATTAAAAATTCACAAAAAAAGAATTTTAAATGTATGTATTTTTTAATATATAGCAATATAAAATCTCTTTTCAAAAAAAGGCTCAGGATATATTCTTTGAGTCTTTTTTAGTTCTAATAAATTTGTTTTTATTAAAACTAAAAAGTGAACTTATAAATTTTTACAAGTAAAATTTTATTATAATTTTTTAGAAAAAATTAGTTGAAAAAATTAACTTATTTCTTATAAAAAAATTTGATTAGATAATCTTGACAATTTTTATCTAAGTTGATAAGATTTAATTGTATGAGAGCTCATATCATGAGTGAAAGTGTGCCTAGGGATCCGGGCTTTGCCAAGGACCGAGCGGTACTGGTACTTTTTTATTAAAGTATCACACCTTAGGGAAAAAAGCCCAGAGGGGTAGGTTTTACAAAAATCTGCCTCTTTGGGCTTTATTTAATTTACTGGAGGAAATTATGAAGACTATTTACCAAGGAAAAACTAAGAATGTTTTAGAAGAAGACGGAAGATGTTACCTTAAATTTAAGGATGACATGACAGGAACTGACGGAGTTTTTGATACTGGTGGAAACCAAGTAGCTGGTAGTATTGAAGGTGCAGGAAAAGAGTGCTTAAAGGTTACAAAATACTTCTTTGAAAAGATCAATGAAGCTGGAATTAACACTCACTATGTTTCTGCTGATGTTGATAATAATTTAATGGAAGTAAAAAGAGCAAGTGTATTTGGCAAGGGTCTTGAAGTTATAACAAGATTTAAGGCTGTTGGATCTTTCTATAGAAGATATGGTCTTTATGTAGAAGAAGGTGCTGACCTTCCAGAATATACTGAAATCACTCTAAAAGATGATGATAGAGATGATCCACTTATTACTAAAGAAGGACTTGTTGCCCTAGGAATTTTAAAAGCTGAAGAATACGATACAATCGTAGAAATGAACAAAAAAATTGCAAATATTGTTAAAGATATTTTAGCTGAAAATGGTCTAGACCTTTATGATATTAAATTTGAATATGGAAGACTTGAAGGTTCTGACGAAATCGTATTAATAGACGAAGTTAGTGGTGGAAACATGAGAGCCTATAAAGATGGAGAATATGTAAAACCACTTGATGTTTCAAAATATTTAAATATTTAAGGAGTAAAAATGAGAGTATCAATTATAATGGGTTCAATTTCTGACAGAGAAATTGCAGATAAAATTGTTGCAAAATTAATGGAATTTGGAATTGAATATGAAGCCAAAGTAATTTCTGCTCACAGAGCCTTAAAAGAATTACAAGAATATGTGACAAGTGCACAAGAAGAAAGCCAAGTATTTATCTCAATAGCAGGAAAAGCTGCTCACCTTGGTGGTGTAATCGCAGCTCTAACTACAAGACCTGTAATTGGAGTTCCTGTTAAGAGTTCAACTCTTGATGGACTTGATGCACTTCTTTCTACTGTTCAAATGCCAAGTGGGGTACCAGTTGCCACAGTTGCTATTAATGGTGGAGAAAATGCTGCAATTCTAGCAGCAGAAATTCTAGCAATTTCCGATGATGATTTAAAGGAAAAGCTAAAACAATTTAGGTCTGATATGTCAGAAAAAATTGCAAACACCGAATATATTTACGAAGGATAAAAGGAGCGGAGATGGCAATTAATTATAAGAATGCAGGCGTAGATGTTGATGCCGGACAAAGAGAAGTTGAATTAATTAAAGGTATTGTTAAAAAAACTCAATCCAAAGATGTATTATCATCTCTTGGTGGATTTTCAGGTCTTTTTAATTTAGATTTAGATGAAATTAAAAATCCTGTACTTGTAAGTGGAACTGACGGAGTGGGAACTAAAGTTATTCTTGCACATATGCTTGATAAACACGATACTATTGGAATTGATTGTGTGGCAATGTGTGTAAATGACATTTTATGTCAAGGAGCAAAACCTCTTTTCTTCTTGGACTACATTGCAACAGGTAAATTAGTTCCAGAAAAAATGGAAGAAATTGTAAAGGGAGTTGCTCAAGGTTGTATTCAATCTTCTGCTTCACTTATTGGTGGAGAAACAGCAGAAATGCCTGGAGTTTATCAAGAAGATCAATACGATTTAGCAGGTTTTTGCGTTGGAGTTGTTGATAGAGATAAGATTATCGATGGTTCAAATATAAAAGAAGGAGACTTAGTTTTTGGTCTATCTTCTAATGGAATTCACTCCAATGGATATTCACTTGTAAGAAAAATTGTATTTGATCATTGTAAGAAAGATTTAAATGAAGAAATTGATGAATTAAATTCTACTCTAGGGGAAGAACTTTTAAAGCCAACAAGAATATATGTTAAAGAAATTCTTGAACTACTAAAACTAATTGATATTAAGGGAATGAGTCATATAACTGGAGGAGGATTCTACGAAAACATCCCAAGAATGATACCAGATGGACTTTGTGCAAAAATTGATGCATCTGTTATAGAAACTCCAGAAATTTTTAAACTTTTAAAGAAGTGGGCAGATCTTAAAGACGAAGATATGTATGCTACTTTTAATATGGGAGTTGGGCTCACTCTTGTGGTATCTGAAAAAGATAAAGACAAGCTGGTTGACTTTTTTAAAGATAGTGATTTAAAACTTTACGAACTTGGAAAAGTTGTTGCTGGAGAAGATAAAATTGACCTCACTATCTAAGAATATCGCAGTTTTAATCTCAGGTGGAGGCACAAATCTTCAAGCCATTATAGACAATACTGAAAATAATTATATCAACGGAAAAATAAAAATTGTCATTTCTAATAGAGAAGATGCTTATGGTCTTATCAGAGCAAAAAAAGCTGGCATTCCTGCTTTTTGTATAAAAGATGATGAAAAACTTTTAAGTAAACTTCAAGATAATAAAATTGATTTAATTATTCTAGCAGGATATTTAAAAATCTTGCCAGAAAAAATTACCCAAATATATGAAAATAAAATAATAAATATACATCCATCATTAATTCCTGCCTTTTGTGGCAGGGGTTATTATGGATTAAAAGTTCATGAGGCCGTCATTAAAAGAGGTGTTAAATACACTGGTGCCACTACTCATTTTGTAAATGAAGGGGCAGATGAGGGTCCTATTATCATGCAAAAAATTGTTGAAGTTGAGGGAGAAAATCCAGAAGAGCTTCAGCAAAAAGTTTTAAAAGTCGAACATGAGATTTTACCTAAGTCAGTAAAATATTTTTGTGAAGATAAATTAAAGCTTGTTGATGGAAAAGTTGTGATTGGAGGTTAGTATGAGGGCACTTATTTCAGTTTTTGATAAAGAAGGAATTGTTGAATTTGCCAAGGAGCTTGCAAATAGAGGTTGGGAAATCATTTCTACTGGTGGAACTTATAAAAAGTTATTAGATGCAGGAATAGAAGTAATTTCTGTAGACAAAGTAACTGGATTTCCAGAAATTTTAGATGGAAGAGTGAAAACCCTAAATCCAAAAATTCACGCAGGTATTCTTGCTAGACATGATATAAAAAGTCACATGGAAACTTTAGAGAAAGAAGAGATTATACCAATTGATATGGTTGTAAATAACTTATATCCCTTTGAAGAAAAATTACTTGAAAAAGCAGATCATGATACAATGATTGAAAATATCGATATTGGTGGACCTTCTATGATTAGGGCTGCTGCCAAAAATTATAAAGACGTCTACATTGTGACAGATCCAGCTGATTACGATAATGTACTTAATTACTTAGATAAAGATGATTTAAAATTTAAGGAATATCTTGCCTACAAAGCTTTCAGTTACACAGCTCATTATGATGCAGTAATTTCAAATTATTTTGCAAAAAGAGAAGGGGAAAGATTTCCAAGATATATTAATAAGTCCTACAAGCTTTCTGAAGAATTGAGATATGGCGAGAATCCTCACCAAAGGGCAGCTTTTTATGAAGATTCTTATACTCCAGACAAAATAGAATATAAGGTTCTTCATGGAAAACAAATTTCCTACAACAACTTAAATGATATGTATTCTGCTCTAAATGCAGTTATAAATTTTGAAAAAGCAGCTGCTGTTGCTGTTAAACACACAAATCCTTGTGGAATTGGAACTGGAGAAACTCTTGAAGATGCCTTTGTAAAAGCTTATGAATGTGATGACGAATCTATTTTTGGAGGAATAATTGCTCTAAATAGAGAAGTAGATGTAAAAACTGCTGAGCACTTATCAAAAATTTTCTTGGAGATTGTTGCAGCTCCAAGCTTTTCTAAAGAGGCTTTTGATATTTTAACTAAGAAGAAAAATATTAGACTAATAGAAATTCCTGATTTTGAAAAACTTTATGATCCTGGATTTAGATTTAAACAAGTTTTAAATGGAATTATAATACAAAACTTTGATGATGTAATCTGGGATGAAGATAAACTTTCCTTTGTATCAAATAGAAAGCCAACAGAAAAGGAACTTGAAGAATTAAAATTTGCCTTCACTTGCTGCAAGCCAACTTTCTCAAATTCTGTAGTTATTGCAAAAGATGGTGGCACTCTTGCTTTAGGTCAAGGTGAAACAAAAAGATCTTGGGCTGTTGAAGAAGCAATTGAAAGAGCTGGAGAAAAAGCTAAGGGAGCAGTCCTCGCATCTGATGGATTTTTCTTTAGAGATACAATAGAACTTTTATACAAGGCTGGCATTGATGTAATAGTTCAGCCAGGTGGTTCTGTAAAAGATCAAGAAGTAATTGATTTTGCAAATGAAAATAATATTTGTCTTGTCTTTACTAATGTAAGACATTTTAGACACTAGGAGGCCAAATGAAAGTACTTGTAATTGGAAATGGTGGAAGAGAGCACGCACTTGCATGGAAGCTTAATGAAAGTAAATCTGTTGATAAAATTTACATGGCAAGGGGAAATGGTGGAACAGAAGATTTTTGTGAAAATTTAGATATTGATCCCAAAAATATTGACAAATTACTTCTTTTTGCAGAAGAAAATAAAATTGATTTGACAGTGGTTGGTCCAGAAGATCCTCTTTGCATGGGCATTGTTGATGCTTTTAATGAAAAAAATCTCAAGGTTTTTGGACCAAACAAAGCTTGTGCAAGATTTGAAAAATCAAAAGAGTTTACAAAAAAATTCTTAGAAAAATACTCTATTCCTACTGCTAAGTATCAAAGTTTTGAAAATTATGAAGATGCAAAAAATTGCCTAAAAGATTTTTCTTATCCTCTTGTTGTAAAGGCAGATGGCCTTTGCCTAGGAAAGGGCGTAATAATTTGTCAAAACGAGGAAGAAGCAATAGATGCCCTAGAAAAGATCTTTAAAGATAAAATTTTTGGTGGCGAAGGAAATACAGTTGTAATCGAAGAATTTTTGACAGGAGAAGAAGCATCTGTACTTTGTCTTGTTTCAAACAATAGATTATTTCCACTAGAAAGAGCTAAAGATCACAAGCAAATTTACGATGGAGATAAGGGACCAAATACTGGCGGAGTTGGAACTTATTCTCCAGTAAAAGCTAGTCATGACTTAGAAGTAAATCTAGAAAAAATCTATAAAAAAATTGAAGATGGATTAAATAAAGAAAAACTTAACTATTCAGGAATTTTATTTGTTGGATTTATGATTGAAGAGGATAAACCAAAAGTTTTAGAATTTAATGTTCGTTTTGGAGATCCTGAAACAGAAGTCCTAATGCCAAGACTTGATGTAGATTTATTTGAACTCTTAAATAAAACTATTGAGGGTAAATTAGAAAAAGAGGACATAAAATGGAAGGATGAAACTTGCCTAACTGTAATTATGTGTTCAGGTGGTTATCCAGGGTCCTATGAAAAGGGAAAAGAAATAGAAGGTCTTGACCAAGTAGACGAAGACACAATTGTATTTCACAATGGCACAAAAAGATCTGATGGAAAATTTTACACAAATGGAGGAAGAGTTTTGTCAATCACTTCTCTTGGTAAAAATCTAGAAGATGCTCGTGAAAAAGCCTATAAAAATGTGGAAAAAATAAAATTTGATAAAGCATATTTTAGAAAAGATATAGGAACAAAATAAAATAAATAATTGAGCAGGTGATTTGCTTTAGAAAATTCAGTCTAAAACAATCATCTGCTTTTTCTTGCAGAAATTTATTTTTGTATTAAACTATATATTGGTGGTTAAATTGAAAATAAAATCCTACGAAAATTTACATGAAACATTTTTAGTTATTGTTTTTATAACTTTGGCTGGTGGATTTCAAGATGCTTATTCTTACTTAATGAGAGGAAAAGTATTCGCAAATGCTCAAACAGGCAACATTGTTCTTTTATTTAAAAATATAGTTGATTTGAATTTTAAAGAATCACTTGCATATTTTATACCAGTTCTTTCCTTTGCCTTTGGAGTTTATATAGCTGTTCGTTTTGAAGATGCCATAGAAAAGAGGATTTTGCACTGGCGTCAATACATAATTGGGTTCGAAGTGCTTATAATGATTTTTGTTGCTTTTCTTCCAGAGAGCCTTAACAACCTGGCAAATGCTCTACTGTCTTTTTCTTGTGCTATGCAGGTTTACACTTTCAAAAAAATATATGGTCTTAACTTTGCAACAACAATGTGTATTGGTAATTTAAGATCTGCCACAGAAAATCTTTCAAAATATCACATAACAAGAGAAAAAATTTATCTTGAAAATGCAAAAAAATATTACACTGTAATATTTATATTTGGCATGGGAGCAGCTCTTGGTTATATAACATCAAAAAGTTTTGATTTCAAATCAATTCTTATAGCAGCAGGACTTTTATTAATTTCCTTTGTAATTTTATTTTTTGAAGAGAAGGGATAAAAAGCTTAAGCTTAAAATAAGAATTAGATGATTAAATTATAAAAATTTGTGATTTAAAAACAAAACAATTGAAAAATATTAATAATTAAAAATTTTTTTGTCTGAGTCTAAGTAACTCAGATTTTTTTATTTATATAACTTTACTCTGATATAGGTTAAAATGGAAAAAGGATTATACTTTGTACAAGATAATTTTTAAAATCCAAAGTTATAAAAAATAAAAATAAATTTTAAAGAAAAATGAAATCATTTACATTCTTGAAAGAATGAGATTGTTAATTTTTCATGAATTTTTACTTTTGATCCATAAGTTGTAAAAGGATTGTATTTATTTTTATAAAATTTATTAAAATTATTAATAATACCATTGAATTTTGTCATTTAATGTGATAAAATCTCATTAATTTATAAACCAATATTAAATAAATTAGAAGAGGTGTAAAAAATGAAAAAATTTAAAGGGTTTATGGGTATCATGCTTTTAATGCTTTTGGCATTAGCATTCACAGCTTGTCAAAAAGTTGACAACGGAGCAGCTAAGGAAGAAGGAGAAGCTTCCACAACTGCTGATGCAGGTCAAAAGGCAAAGTTTGAAACTGTAAAAGAAGGCGAAGAATATCACATTGGAATCATAACTGGTACAGTATCTCAATCTGAAGATGAGTTCCGTGCTGCTGAAAAGGCAATAGAACTTTACGGTTCTGCTGATGAAGGCGGAGTTATTAAACACGATACTTATCCTGACAGATTTGAAGCTGAACAAGAAACTACTATTTCAAAAATCGTAGCAATGGCAGACGACCCTCTAATGAAGGCTGTACTTGTAAATCAATCAGTTCCAGGAACTGTTGCAGCTTTTAATCAAATTAGAGAAAAAAGACCTGATATCATTCTTGTAAACTTAGTTGCACAAGAAGATACAGTAATGGTTGAAAATGCATCTGACCTTGTAATGGATGCTGATAACGTATCTAGAGGTTATAGAATTATAGCTGCTGCTAAAGAAATGGGCGCAACTAAATTTGCACACATCACATTCCCAAGACACATGTCTATTGAACTTCTAGCTCTTAGACGTGCAATTATGGAAGAAGCTTGTAAGGACCTTGGACTTGAATTTATTTCATTAAACGCACCAGATCCTACAACTGATATTGGTGTTCCAGGAGCACAACAATATGTTGCAGAAAATATCCAACCATGGATTGACAAATACGGCAAAGACACTGCTTTCTTCTGTACAAATGATGCCCACACTGAACCATTATTAAGAGGTGTGGCAGCAGGCGGAGCTATCTTTGTAGAACAAGACTTACCATCTCCTATCATGGGATATCCAAAGGCATTCTCAGTTGACATCCAAAGCATGGCTGGGGACTGGAAAGCAATTAATTCAGCTGTAGAAGAAGCAGTTGTAGCAAAAGGTGGAGATAAGAGAATGGGTACTTGGGCTTATTCACTAGGTTATTCACTAACTCTTGGCGCTGTTGATCACGTTATGAACGTTCTTAAAGGAGAAGGAGAACTTCTTAACCAAGAACAAATTGTAGCTGCAATCCAAAATTACACTGAAGGTGCAAAATGGATGGCTGAAAACTATATAGATAGAGCTTCAGGAGAAACTAAAGACAATCACTTCTTACTATCTCAAGACACTTATGTATATGGTAGAGGTTATCTAGGTATGGATAAGGTTAAAGTTCCTGAAAAATATCTAAATCTAAATGTTGACTTAGATGCTATTAAGGAAGCTCAAGAAAGTGCTGAAGGAAAAGCTGAATAATCAAATTAGAGCTTTATAAAAAATGTATTAAGAAAAAAAATTAAAGTCAACGGGTGACCGTTGATTTTAATTTTATATTTATTAAGATGGAGGGATTCTGTTGACAAATAGTTTACTTGAAGTCAAGAATGTCAGCAAGAGTTTTGGCGATAATGCCGTCTTAAAAGATGTAAATTTTTCTCTTAATAAGGGAGAAATTTTGGGACTTGTTGGAGAAAATGGTGCCGGCAAGTCAACATTGATGAATATAATTTTCGGTATGGAAGTTATAAGGGATACAGGCGGTTACAACGGTGAAATTTATTTTGACGGGAAATTAATTGACTTTAAAAATCCAATAGATGCCTTAAATGCAGGCATAGGAATGGTACATCAAGAATTTAGTTTAATCCCTGGATTCACAGTAGCAGAAAATATAACTTTGGATATGGAAAAGACTAACTCTTCTGTCATATCAAAGGTTTTTGGAAAGAAATTAGAAAGTATAGATTCAAAAGAAAACATTAAAATAGCAGGAAAATCATTAGATACTTTGGAAGTTGATATTGACACTAACTCTTTGGTATCTGAAATGCCTGTTGGTCACAAGCAATTTATTGAAATTGCAAGAGAAATGACTAGAAAAGATGTCAAGTTAATTATTATGGATGAGCCTACTGCAGTTTTAACAGAAACTGAGGCAAATAATTTAATAGAGTCTTTGAGAAGACTTGCTAATATTGGTATCTCTATAATTTTTATCACTCACAGACTTCGCGAAATCACAAGTGTTTGTGATCAAGTTGTAGTTTTAAGAGATGGTGAAATTATAGAAGATAGGAAAAATGAAAACTTATCTATTGAGCAAATTGCTGAATGGATGGTTGGAAGAGATGAAGAAAAGAAGATAGTTGCAGAAAAAGTGGCAAAAAACCTAAATATGGACGATCATATAATGGAAATTGAAAATCTTTGGGTTGATATGCCAGGAGAAGCTGTCTATGATGTAACTTTATCTGTTATAAGAGGAGAAATCCTAGGTATTGCAGGTCTAGCTGGTCAAGGCAAATTAGGTATTCCAAATGGAATTCTTGGAACTTATCCAGTTGGTGGAAAAATAATTTATAACGGAAAAGAATTAAAACTTGGAGATACACTAGATATTTTGAAAAATAAAATCGCCTTTGTATCTGAAGATAGAAGAGGTGTTGGACTTTTACTAGAAGAACCAATTTTTTGGAATATAGCTTTTAATGCAATGCAAGTTCAAGAAAAATTTATTAAAAGAGTTTTTGGACTTAAATTTAGAGACGAAACAAAGATGAGAGAGTTATCAGATCATTATATTGATTCTCTTCACATAAAAACCACAGGATCTGATCAAAAAGCAGGTAACTTATCTGGAGGTAACCAACAAAAAATTTGTCTTGCCAAGGCTTTCGCCATGGAACCAGACCTTCTATTTGTATCAGAACCAACTAGAGGTATTGATATAGGAGCTAAGGAACTTGTGCTTGATGCTTTAAAAGAAAGCAATGAAAAAGATAATACAACTGTTGTAATGGTTTCATCAGAACTTGAAGAGCTAAGAAGTATTTGTGATAGAATTGCTGTAATTTGTGAAGGTAAAATTGCAGGTATTCTGCCAGCAAGTGCTGATCCTACAAATTTTGGACTTCTAATGAGTGGGGAAGGAGAGCTAGGAAATGACTAAAAAGAAAAGTTTAATTCAGCGAATTGGTATACCAAGACTTATCATTGGAGTTTTCTTATTAATACTTTTTATAGCTGCTCCAATAGCAGGTGTTTCCCTTACTGACTCAATCCAAAATGTTCTTTCAAGATTTGGAATGTTCTCAGTTTTGGTTTTATCTCTTGTTCCAATGGTTCAATCAGGTTGTGGACTTAACTTTGGTATCCCAATTGGTGTAGTAGCAGGAATACTTGGCGGTGTAACTTCTATTGAATTTGGTTTTAAGGGATTTACAGGAATTTTTATAGCAATGATATTTGCTGCACTTATAGCAATTGTTTTTGGATTTTTCTATGGACTACTTTTAAATAGGATTAAGGGCGATGAAATGCTTATAGCAACTTATGTTGGTTATTCTTTCACAGCTTTTATGTGTATTGCTTATTTAATACTTCCTTACAAGAATCCAGTATCTGTTTTAAGTTACAGCGGTAAGGGACTTTCTCAACAAATTCCAGTTGCTGATTATTGGATGAAATCAAAAGTACTTAGCAATGGAACAAAAATTACAGAAGGTCTATTAAACAACTTTTTATCTATTAATATACTTGGAGTGAGAATTCCAGTAGGTATGTTTTTATTATTTGCTCTTATGGCTTTTATAGTTTGGGCATTTTTCAAAACAAAAACTGGTACAGCTATGACAGCTGTTGGATCTAACCCAGAATATGCCAGAGCATCTGGTATAAACATCAATAGGGTTAGACTTGTATCAGTAATTTTTTCAACAGTACTTGCTGCAGTTGGAATTATTATTTATCAACAATCCTATGGATTTATTCAACTTTATCAAGCTCCACTTGCTTTTACCTTCCAAACAGTAGCAGCCCTACTAATTGGTGGTGCAAGTATTAACAAGGCATCTATTCCAAATGTTATAATTGGTACATTTTTATTCCAAGGTGTAATTACTCTTACTCCTACAGTAATAAATGGTGCACTAAATATAGATATTTCAGAAATTTTAAGAATGATAATCACAAATGGAATGATAATTTACGCACTTACAAGGAGGAGTAAAGATGAATAAAAAATTTAATTTTAAAGAATTTTTATACAGATTTATGGTTCCAATTTTGTTTATAATTATAGTTGTGGCTGGGCTTATAATTGCAAAACCACCACTATCCTATATAACAAATGAACTTTCAAAGAGAATGGTGAGAAATACTTTCTTAGTATTGTCACTTATTATTCCTATTATAGCTGGTATGGGTATTAACTTTGGTATCCCACTAGGAGCTATGGCTGGACAAATTGGAATAATTTTCGCACAAGATTGGGGATTTACAGGAGCGACAGGACTTTTAATAGCTGCTCTTATTGGTACTCCAATTGCCATATTACTTGGACAATTTTCTGGTAGAGTTCTTAACAGAGCTAGAGGAAGAGAAATGATCACATCAATGATGCTTGCCTTCTTTATATTAGGTTGGTATATGTTGTTCTTGCTTTACTTCTGTGGAACAATAATTCCAATGAGAACTAAATCAATGGTACTTTCTCAAGGATATGGAATTAAAAACTCAATTACTCTTGCATCTGCTCAAGGTTTTGACAATATCTTAAAATTTAGAATTAACATTCCAATTACTGCTAAACATCAAATTCTTTTTGATGTGCCAGTAGTTACAATTATAATTATTGCTTTGTTGTGTCTATTCATTGTTTGGTTTAGAAACACTAAACTTGGTCACGACATGAAGGCAGTTGGACAAGATCAATTTGTTGCATCAAATGCTGGAATGAATTCTGACAAAATTAGAATTGCATCAATTGTAATGTCAACAGTGCTTGCTTGTTATGGACAAATTATTTATTTACAAAATATTGGAACTCTTGCAACTTATGCAGGACAAGACCAAGCAGCTCTTTATGCAGCAGCATCAATCCTTGTTGGTGGTGCATCTGTATCAAAGGCATCAATTCCTAATGTAATTTTAGGTACTGCTTTGTTCCACTTGATGTTTATAGTGCTTCCACAAGCAGGAAGAGTTTTAACTGGAGATGCTATGATGGGTGAATACTTCAGAACATTTATCTCTTATGGAGTAGTTACTCTTGCTCTTATTCTTCATGCTTTCGAAAGAAAGAGAGAACTTGAAGCAAATAGATTAAAGCTAAGAGAAGATAAAATAAATAATGGAAAAACTGTTGCAGAATAAATTTGTAAAAACTAAATAAATAAAAAAATTGCTCCATGAGGGGCAATTTTTTTGTGGTTCTTAAAGCTGAATTATTTTAAAAGCTTTAGATTTAAAAGTCTTATTTTAAATTAGACTAAAATTAAAAGCAAAAGTGAATATAAAAATAAATTTACTTATAAAATTAAAACTTTAAATAAAATTAAAATTTTATATTTCTACATATTTATCATTTTCCATAATAAAAGGTGGGCAAACTTCTGGATCAGTATAATCCTCAAATTTATTTTTCAAGTATTTAAAACATGACTTTTTATCTGGAAATTTTATAGCTTGATAGGGTTCTTCAAAAGAAATTTTTTCCAAGAATAAATAGCCATCATCTATTGGAAGAAGAACTCCAACATGACCAATAAAGAGAAAGTCTCCATCTAAATTGTCATGAAGTACAACAGAAATCATCTTTGCATTTTTTGGAAAATTAAAATTTGATAAAAAGTCAGACATTATTTTAGCTTGTTTTTTTGGATTTTTGCTTTTAATAGTTTTAACTCTGCTAAAAAGCTTCTTAAATTTTTTGCTTTCATCTTCATTAAATAGCTTTGATTTTTCAATTATATCTATGTCCATAAAAAGTATAGAATCGTCAATATCTACATTTTCCTTTAAACTTAAACTATCCTTTAAAAGAAGATAACTGTTAATTCTGCAATTTGTATTGAGATATTTGTGATTTATTTTGTCTCTTTCTTTTATAATTTCTCCTATGTCGTAATCAGGATGCAAATTATTTGAGAAATCAGCAGAAAGTAAATTTGTAGAAATAGAATCATTATAATCTCTTACAAGATTTATAAACTTATCTGTGTTTTCGTCTTTAATTATCCATTTTAATGACTCTTTAACAAAAGATAAAGTTTTTTCACTGTTCATGTTAGACATTTGAATTTCTTTATTTTCTTGAGATGTAGAATTATTCCTAACAAAATTCTTATTACAAGCTGTAAGTAATAATAGAAAGGAAGTAAGAATTATTAGTGATTTTAGTTTCATTTTTCCACCATTTTTTAAAATATATATTAGATTATATAATATGATTTATTTTTTGTAAAAATAAGACTTAAAACTTACTTAATAACTACGATATATAATTTTATGATTTAAAATGTTATGCTATTAATAGATTTAAAATATTTTATAGAGGTGTTTTATGGATAAATTTAATTTAACTCATATAAAAAATAAAAATTTTAATGCAGATATTTCTGATTTTAGTTATGAGTCTGCAAAAATTGTAAATAATTATCACAAATCTTTTGATATTTATAAGGTAACACCCTTAGTAGATTTAAAAAATTTAGCTAGTGAACTTGGAATTAAGGGGTTTTTTGTCAAAGATGAGTCTTATAGATTTGGATTAAATGCTTTTAAAGTTCTTGGCGCAAGCTATGCAATGGCAAAATTTATTGCAGATAAAATTGGAATGGATATTAGTAAGTTGACATTTGATGAAATAACATCAGAAACTACTAGAACAAAATTAGGAAACTTAACTTTTGTCACTGCAACTGACGGAAATCATGGTAGAGCTGTGGCATGGACTGCAAATAAGTTACATCAGAAGTCAAAGATTTTTATGCCAAAGGGATCATCTTTAGAAAGGCTAGAAAATATTAGAAGAGAAAATTCTGATGCAAGTATAATGGATTACAATTATGATGATTGTGTAAGACTTGCAGAAAATTATGCAAGAGAAAATAGGGGAGTTTTAATACAAGATACATCTTGGGAAAATTATGAAGAAATTCCAAAAAATATTATGAAGGGTTACATGACTATGGCTCTTGAAGCCTATGAAGAATTAAAAGAAAAAGATATGCTGCCAAGTCACATATTTTTGCAAGCAGGAGTTGGTTCTCTTGCAACAGCAATTACTGGTTTTTTTAGAAATGTGATGAAAGAAGAAGCTCCTAAAATTATAATTGTTGAAGCTAATAAGGCAAACTGCATTTATAAAACTGCAAAGGCAAATGACGGAAAACTTCACAGAGTTAAAGGAAACCTTGATTCAATTATGGCTGGTTTAAATTGCGGTGAAGTCGTAAGTATTGGTTGGCCGATTTTAAAATCATACATAGACTACTTTATTTCTGTTGACGATTTTTATTCTGCAATTGGTATGAGGGTTTTAGGTAATACAATTGGAAATGATAGAAAAATTATATCTGGAGAGTCAGGCGCAGTTACATCAGGAGTAGTCTATAAACTAATGACTGATGAATCTTTAAAAGAATATAAAGAAGAAATAGGACTTGATAAAAACTCTATTGTACTTTGCTTTTCAACAGAGGGAGATACTGATAAATTAAGTTACAGAAAGATTGTTTGGGAAGATAAGTTTTAAATTTTTATATAATAGTTTGTAAAATTAAATGGGACAGAAATAAAAAAGGATAAATAGGCTCAAGTATAAATAAAATGAAATTATAGTAATTTAAAATTGATTTTAAAATATTTTTATTAAAAATTCTTATCTTTTAAGATTGGCGAAAAATAGACAAGATTAATAAAATTTTTGGACTTTGCTGTGTGCAGAGTCTTTTTATTTTGTAGTAAAGGTTTTAAAAAATTATTAAAAGCTAAAAATAAAGAATTATTTATACATAAAATTTTATACAAAAATAAAAATTTTTCTTGAACTTTTTTTATAAAAGAGTTATTATATCATTTGCAAAGATGAACAATGTTCAATTTTATAAAAAGGGGGTAGAAAATTGAAATCAGAAGATAAGAGAAAAGAAAAAGAAAATAAAATCTCGGCGGCTGCTATGGAATCCTTTAGAGATAAAGGCATAGAAGTAACTTCTATAAGAGATATAATGAATAGAACTGACTTTGGACTTGGGACTTTTTATTTATACTTCAGAGATAAAAAAGATCTAGAGCAAAAAATAGTTTTAGATATATTGACGGAACTTTTTTATGAGGCTGAATCTACTTGTAAGGGAAGTGATCCTAAAAAGAGATATATTTCTTTTATAAATTATATAATCGACTACTTAATGAAAGATCCCTTAGAGCTACAACTTATTTCAAATAATTTAAATTGGGCTCTTTATGCAAAAATTGAAAATGATGATAGATATAAAGAAGTAGAAAATAGTTTGCAATTTATTTTGAATAAATATTCTAACTTATTTAATGATGAGCTTTCTGATTCTGAAAGATTATTTGTGTTATCACTAACTATGCACATAGTTCTTACAACATGTGAATCTGCCTTGATGGAAGATTCTATTTTAGGAATTGATGATATGAAGCCAGCTTTATATAAAATTGTAGAAAGAATATTTAGATAAAGGAGAAATATGAAAAGATTTACAAAATTTATTTCTCATAAACCAAAATTTGTTTTATTAGTGATGACCTTGCTCTTAATTCCTTCTTTTTTAGGATATAAATTGACAAAGGTAAATTATGACATTCTATCTTATTTGCCAGAAGATTTAAAATCAACACAGGGTCAAAAGATTTTGGATGAGGATTTTAAAAACGCAGCAACTGGTATGCTTATCTTAGAGGGTAGTGACCATGATGCAGAAGTCTTGAGGGAAAAAATACTTGAGATTGACGGTGTAGAAGATGTTATTTCAAAATCTTCTACTGTTGGGGATATGATCCCTAGTGAATTTTTGCCAGACGATATAAAAGATATTTTTTATGCAGATGGGTCAACTTTAATGATAGTTAAATTTAGTGACTCGTCTTCTTCTTTAAAGACCATGAATGCTATAGATGAGATTAGGCAAATCGAGTCCAATCAGAAATATTTAAGTGGTATTTCTTCACTGGTAAAAGATACTAAAGATTTGATTGATAAAGAAACTCCAATTTATGTTGGGCTTGCAGTTGCCCTGGGTTTAGTTATCTTATCACTTACAAATGAATCCACTATAGTACCCTTCGTTTTTATGCTGACAATTGGTTATGCAGTCTTGTATAACTTTGGGACTAATATATTTTTGGGAGAGATATCCTATATAACAAAGGCAATAGCAGCTGTATTGCAACTTGCTGTTACCATGGACTATTCAATATTTCTTTATCACAGATATGTTGAAGAAAAGAAATATTACGACAACAAATATGATGCAATGGACCTTGCAATTCAAGAAACTATTTCATCTTTATTTGCATCATCACTTACAACTTTCGCAGGCTTTATAGTATTAATTGCAATGAGACTTGGACTTGGTAAGGATATTGGTCTTGTAATGAGTAAAGGTGTTTTAATAGGACTTATATCCACAGTTACAGTTTTGCCTACTATGCTTTTGATAGTTGAAAAACTTGTCAATAAATACAATCATAAGGTAATGTTACCAAGCTTCGATAAATTATCTGAATTTAACATAAGACATAAGAAGACACTTTTTATAGCCTTTATAGCAATATTTATCCCAGCTGTATTTGGATCTATAAACACAAAACTTTATTACAATTTGGACAGGTCACTTCCACAAGATTTGGATTCAATAGTGGCTTTAAATAAGATGAAAAAAGATTATGATATGGCAAGTACACACTTTATTGTTGTGAAAGATGATTTATCTAATTCAAATTTAGATGGTCTTATTAGTGATTTAAAGGGAATTGATGGAATTAATTCTGTCTTGAGTGTAAGTTCTGTCACAGGAGTTACAATACCAAGTGAATTTTTGCCAGACAGTTTAAAAGATAATTTCACAAAAAATGGTTACGAGATGATAATGGCAAATTCAAAGTATCAGACAGCATCACCAGAAGTAAAAAATCAAGTTAGTGAAATGAGAGATGTTATAAATAAATATGACGAAGAAGGTTATTTAACTGGTGAAGCAGTTCTTACTGATGACTTAACTGTAATTTCTGATAGAGACTTTAAAATAGTAAATATTATATCTATTGCAGTAGTATTTTTAATAATTGCTATTGTGTTTAAATCTATTGGAATTCCAGTTGTTCTAATTGCAGCAATTGAACTTGCAATTCAAATAAACATGGGTATTCCTTTTTATTTGAATCAAACAATCCCATTTATAACCTCAATAATAATAGGGGTAATCCAGCTTGGATCAACAATTGACTATTCAATTCTTTTGACAGATAGATTTTTAGCTGAATATAAAAAATCAAAGGATGTAGATGGATCTTTAAAAATTTCTGTAAAGGAAACTTCTAAATCAATTGTAACTTCAGCCCTATCTTTTATGGCGGCAACAATTGGTGTAGGTATTTATTCAAAGATGGAAATTGTTTCAACAATTTGTACTTTCTTAGCAAGGGGTGCCATTATAAGTATGCTTGTTATCATACTTTTACTACCTGCTATTATTTCAGTTAGTTTTCCATTTATCAGGAAGACTACAAAAAATTTTGATTAATTTAAAAATAAAGGAGAATAAAATGAATAAAAAAGTTCAAAAGGGTGTTGTTTCCCTAGTTCTATCTTCTATGATATTAACTAATACTGCTTTTGCAGCATCAGAGATTATAAATAAAAGTGAAACTGTTTATGTAATAAAAAAAGATGACCAAATAAAGGATAAAACTGTTTCTGTTTGGTTAAATTCTGAAGATGATATTAAGGGAAAGGACAAGTCTAACCTTAAAAATGTAAAAAACTTAAAAACTGATGAGAGCATTAAAAATGATTCTGGTTACATCTATTGGGATGAAGATGTAAAGGACATTTACTATCAAGGTAAAAGTGAAAAAGACTTACCAGTAGATATTAATATTGACTATTATCTTGATGGCGAAAAATTAGAAAACACTGAACTAAAGGGTAAATCTGGTCATTTGAAAGTTGTATTATCTGCAGAAAATAAAAATTATGTAGTTAAAAAGATTGCTGGCAAAAAAACCAAGGTTTATGCACCATATACACTTATCGCAGCTATGTCTTTTCCACAAGAAGTAGCATCAAATATTGAAACAGATGATGCAAAAGTAGCAAAAGATGGAAAAAATGAATTAGTAACTTCAATTCTAACTCCTGGTCTTAGAGAAAATTTTGAAACTATATTGGAAGAAAGACAAATGGAAGATTTTAGGAGCCAAGCAGTTATAGAAATGGATGTCAAAGATTATAAACCAGTGGAAGCTTATATTGTTGTTTCAAATGAGCTATTCCAAAATGATGCTGATTTAAAAACTATTGATGATCTAAGAGATGGTGTTAAAGAATTAGAAGATAACTCAAAAAAATTAGTAGACGCATCTTCAAAACTTTCTGATGCACAGGGCGAATTAAATGATGGAATTTCAGAATTAGGCGACGGAACTGTTAAACTTAAAGATGGTTCAAAGGAACTTTACGATAAATCTGGAGAATTTGAAGATAAAATTGATGAAGTAATTGATAAGGTTGAACCAATTCCAGGTGCAGCACAAGAAATGTTTGAAGGTGGAAGCAAATTAACATCAGGAATTACTGATTACACTTCCGCAGTTGGAAAAATGAATGAAAAAACTGGGGAAATGAAAGATGGAGCTAGAAAACTTCACGATGGTTCAGTTGAACTTGACAATGGTATTGGAAAACTAAAAGATGCAACAGTACAGTTAAGAGAAGGTTCAAGTAAGCTAAGCAAGGTTGACGAAATGAAGGAAGAAGCCTTAAAGAAATTATCAGAATTAAAAGCTGGTATAGGACAACTTGCAGCTGGTGCAGATAAACTAAATGCTGGAGCTAGTAAGGCTTATGAAGGTGCAAATAAGCTTGCGGCTGGAGAAAAAGAATTTAATTCTAATTTCCAAATGTTAAATGATAAAGTTCAAGATATGAATGCTCCGGACTTATCTGGTCTAGGAAATATTAATGTTGAGGGAGATCTAAATAAAATTGGTGCATCTGCGCAAAGTATTGGGGGTTCAGCCCAAGAAATTGAACAAGTAATAGGAATGCTTAGTCAAATTCAAGATCCAGAATCACAAGCTATAGCTTTCCAAGCAATTACTAAACTTAGTGGAGCAGCACGAAATATTGGTAAAAACGCTCAAACAATTGGTGGATCAGCCCAAAATGTGGGAGCACAACTTGAAGCACTAAAAGATTTAAGTGGAATGGCAGGACAACTTCAAGGCCTAGAACAATTAAAAGACGGAATGAATCAACTAGCTGCTTCATCTGAACAAATAAATGCTGGAGCGAGTCAACTTCCTGGAGGACTTGAACAATTACAAGCTGGAACAAGAGAACTTGCGAGTGGTGCAAAACAAATCGATAGTGAACTTGGAAAGGCAATGGCTGAAGCTGCATCAAAACTTGATACTTCTCAACTTATGAAATTATCTGATTCACTTGTTAAACTTGATGACGCAGCAGGAAAATTAAAAGACGGTTCATCAAAACTAAGAGAGGGAACAGGAGAAAGTGAAGAAGCTGTAAGTAAATTTACAGATGCAATAACAGAACTTGATTCCAACTCTGGCAAGTTAAAGGATGGTGCAAGCGACTTGACAGATGGTCTCTTGGAATTTAGAGATAAATCTCAAGACTTTAAAGAGTTCCCAAGACTTAAAACAGAAGGTATGGTTCCACTTAGAGATGGAATTAAAAAATTGGATGATGGAATAATCGACTTAAATGATGGAGCCTTTAAATTAAAAGATGGTGGAAATTTAATTGACGACAATATGAGAATTTTTGCAGAAAAATTAGCAGAATTCAAACAAAAAGGAATCGATGAACTAGATAGAAAAACAGAAGAACTTCCAGAGTTCAAAGAAATTGTAGATACAATGTTAGAACTTTTAAAAGATGATTCATCATTCACAGGAACAAGTGAAGGTTTTGATACTAAGTATAGAATTATAGAAAAAATAAAATAAAAGTGAACTTTCATTTTAAATGGGTAGTATATAAATAAGAGCATTTAAAATAGGAGGTTATAATTTATGGAAGTTAAAAAAGGTAAAAATTGTTATTATATAGGTGAAGACCAAACAAATTACAAGGGAATCTTACAATATGAAGAAAAGGGCGATGTAATTGATGCCAAACATACTATTGTGAAAGAAGAATTTGGTGGACAAGGACTCGCAGGTGAACTTGTAAAAAAATTAGTTGAAGATGCTAGACGTGAAAATAAAAAAATTAAAGGAACTTGCTCATATGTTGCGAAAAAACTAGAGTCAAGTGAATTTAATGATGTGAGAGCATAAAGAAGGTCGGCTATGCCGATCTTTTTTTATGAATTAGATATTTATTTACCTTTTTATTTTGAGATTATATAATTGTCAAAAGGAAGTGATGAGATGGCAGAAAATATAAAGTCCAGAGACTTTTTAAAAATTGAAATAGCTAATTCAATTAGTCATGGGATTGGTGTTTTACTTGGAATTATTTTTTTATTGATGTTAATTATTCCAAGCGTGAGAGATGGCGATGTTTTAAAGACTGTTGCCTTTTCCATTTATGGTGGCTGTTTTATATTTATGTTTTTAATGAGTACAATTTATCACGCAATCCAACACAAAAAAGCAAAACAGATTCTTAGAATTTTTGACCACGTATCTATTTATTATTTTATTGCAGGAAGTTTTACACCAGTTATACTCTTACTAACAAAGGGAAAATTCAGATTATTTTTTATTATTTTAATTTGGGCAATAGCAATTTTTGGAACTGTTTTTAAAATTGCAACTTATCAAAAATACGACAAGTTAAAGACAATTTCTGTTATTATTTACATTGCTATGGGCTGGCTTTCTGTATTTTTAATTAAGCCAATTGTAACTAACACAACTTGGAAATTTATGTTGCTTTTAGTAATAGGTGGTCTTGTTTATACAGCAGGAACTTATTTTTACAAATCAAAGAAATTTAAATACAATCACATAATTTGGCATTTCTTTGTATTGGCAGCAGCGATAGTCCACTTTGTTGCATTTTATATCTATATTGGCTAAAAATTTTAGGTTCATCTCTTTTGATGAGCCTATTTTATTGCAAAAAATAGACGGGATTTCCCGCCTAAAATTTAAAGTTTTATTTAAAATAAAGTTTCATATCTCCGTCTTGGATAAGTCCCTTTCTATAAAAAATTTCATAAATTGAAGATGTCAAAAGGGCTGGCAGAATAATATGCATAAGTAAAATTATTCCCAAAAGCTTCATAAAGGGCACATTTGGCATGGCAGCAAAGGTTGAGATTTGTCCAACAAGACCACTTGTACCCATTCCAGATCCAAGTGGAGTGTTTTCTAGTTTAAAAATAATTGTAGAAACAGGTCCAAGGATGGCAGATGAAATTATTGGTGGGATAATTATTATAGGTTTTCTCACAATATTTGGCATCTGAAGCATAGAAGTCCCAAGTCCTTGAGCTACGAGACCTTCGATTTTATTGTCTCGATAAGACATAACGGCAAATCCTACCATTTGACAGCAACAACCAATTGTTGCAGCACCGCCAGCGAGAGAAGAAAGTGAAAGCATCATTGAGAGAGCGGCTGAGGAAATTGGAAGTGTGAGTACAATTCCAACTATAACAGACACAATAATTCCCATAAAGAAAGGAGCTTTATCTGTTGCATTTATAATTATTGCTCCCAAAAGATTCATAAAATTTCCTATGTAAGGACCAACAAAGTTTGCAACAAATACACCAGTTAACACTGTCACAGCAGGTGTTACAATTATATCTACCTTTGTTTTTCTGCTGACAAGTTTTCCAAATTCGACAGCTACTATAGTGGCTATATAAACTCCCATGGGACCACCAAGTTCATTTCCAGCAATACCAACAACAGTAGCAGCATAAACCACAAGACTTGGAGCAGACATGGCTGTTGCAATGGCAACTGCAATGGCAGGTCCTGTTGCCTTTTGAGCCAGAGGCCAAAGGACATCAGTTAAAAAATAAATATCAAAGCTTTTTCCAATAGTATTTAAAATTGTTCCGACTAATAGAGTTGCAAAAAGACCAAAAGCCATAGCTCCAAGAGCATCTATGAAATATAACTTTGACTTTCTTTTTATAAGTTCACTTAAACTTTTATTTTGATTTTCTTTCATTATATTCTCCTTAAAATGTCATCTAGTTTATATTTGGGAACAATATAATTTCCTTTGTCGTCAAGATAATATGATTGGTCATGAGAAATATCAATTTCTTCTATAGTAGATTTGACTTTCGGATAACCAAAAGCAACTACAAGATTACAAGTATATTTTTCATCATAAGATAAAATTTCTCGCATTTTATTATCATTTACACTCCCAATTATACAAGATCCAATTCCTCTTTCTGCAGCTGCAAGAGTAAGGTTTGAAATAACAAGTCCCTGGTCAACACCGTCAAATCTTAATTTTTTTTCATTATCACTTAAAACAGCAATAAAATAAACAGGTCTTTCTCCCTCTTTAAGTCTACCTGCTTCATTAGCTAGAGATGCTGCCCATTTGCTATTATTGAAAATTTCCAATACTTTATCTCTTTTTTCAACAGAGATAAATCTCAAATACTGTCTGTTATTTGCACAAGATGCATATTTTATAGAATTTAAAATAGCATCAATATCTTCTTGAGAAAGTAGTTTATTTTCGTCAAACTTTCTGTAAGATCTTCTCCATTTTAATAAATTTTCCAAGTCCATAATTCCTCCAATTGCGATAAATTTCTTCTTGTTAACTTTATATTTTACAACAAAAAAAGTATTTTTCAATTAATACATTAAATTGAGTATAAATTTAATAAAAAGGGGTATAAGAATATTAGTGAAAACGAAAAGATTTGAATTAAAAACTTTTAAATTTTTATTCAAAATTTAGTGGAAATGTTTTGACACTTTAAAGAAGTTGTTGTATACTTTAATTATTGTATACCATCTTGGTGTATCTTTTGTTTTTAACTATTAAAGTATAAATTACTTTAATTATCTTTAATCTTAAAAGGAGGAAAATATGTCAAATATGTATAAGACAACTGACGAACATGAAGCCCTTCGTAAGGCTATCAGAGAGTTTGCAGAAGCAGAAATCAAGCCATTATCTTTTGGACTTGATCAAAACAATGAATTTCCAGAAGAAATAGTTAAGAAGATTGGCGAAAACGGTTGGATGGGACTTCCATACCCTGAAGAAGAAGGCGGAGCAGGTAAGGATGTTATTTCTTACGCAATCGCTGTTGAAGAATTATCAAGAGTAGATGCAGGTGTTGGTGTTGTATTATCAGCTCACACTTCATTAGGATCTTATCCAATTCAAGCTTTCGGTACAAAGGAACAAAAGGAAAAATATTTAAAACCTCTTGCTCAAGGTAAAAAACTTGGTGCTTTTGGATTAACTGAACCTAACGCTGGTTCTGATGCAGGTGGTACAGAAACTACTGCTGTTCTTGATGGAGATTACTACATCTTAAATGGTAACAAGATTTTTATTACTAATGCTCCAGCTGCTGACACTTATGTAGTTTATGCAGTTACTACACCAGGTATCGGAACTCACGGAATTTCTGCTTTCATAGTAGAAAAAGGATGGGAAGGATTCACTTTTGGAGATCACTATGACAAATTAGGTATTAGATCTTCAACTACTGCCGAACTTCAATTTAACAATGTTAAGGTTCCAAAGGAAAACTTACTTGGTAAAGAAGGTCAAGGATTTAGAATTGCAATGCAAACACTTGATGGTGGTAGAATTGGTATTGCATCTCAAGCTCTAGGTATTGCACAAGGCGCTTATGAAGCTGCACTTGCTTATGCAAAAGAAAGAATCCAATTTGGAAGACCAATAGCACAACAACAAGCTATCGCTTTCAAGATTGCAGATATGGCTACTAAAATCAGAGCTGCAAGACTTATGGTTTATTCAGCTGCTGAAATGAAACAAAATCACGAAAACTACTCAATGGAAGCTGCAATGGCAAAAACAGTTGCATCTGAAGTTGCTATGTGGGTTGTTAACGAAGCTCTTCAAATCCACGGTGGTAATGGATATCTAAAGGGAATGGATGTAGAAAGATTCTTCAGAGATGCTAAGATCACTACTATCTATGAAGGTACTTCTGAAATCCAAAGAGTTGTAGTTGCAAGTCACCTTGTTGGTAAAGCTCCTAAGAAAAAAGGTAGAGCAGCTATTATAGATAAAAAAGCTGGTCCTATCACTGGAGATAGAAAAAGAGAAATAATAAAAGCAGATACAGCTGAAGAAGCTGTTGATATACTAGTTAAAAACTTAAAGAAAGATGGATATGACTTCTCTGTAGGAATTGATATTGATACTCCTGTTTACGATGCTGAAAGAGTTGTTTCAGTTGGTAAGGGAATCGGCGGAGAAGAAAATATGGACATGGCAAGAGAACTTGCACACGCTGCTGGTGCTGCACTAGGTTCATCAAGACCAGTTGCAGAAACATTAAAACTTGTACCACTTGAAAGATATGTAGGTATGTCAGGACAAAAATTCAATGGTAACCTATATATAGCATGTGGTATTTCTGGAGCAAGCCAACACTTAAAGGGTATTAAAAATGCATCAACAATTGTTGCAATTAACAAAAATGCTGGAGCTCCTATATTTAAGAACTGTGACTATGGTATAGTTGGAGATATGTTTGAAATTATGCCACTTCTTGCAGAAGCACTTGGAACTGGTGAAAAAGAACCAGCACCTCCAATGAAGAAAGTTAGAAGATCTAAACCTAGAAAATTAGCTCCTAACTACAAAGTAATGGTATGCCCAGGCTGTGGATATGAATATGATCCAAACTTCGGAGATCCAGAAGGCGAAATCGATCCTGGTACAGATTTTGATAGACTACCAGATGATTGGACATGCCCAGAATGTCAAGAAGAAAAGCAAAACTTTATTGAAGCTGATTTCCCAGCTGATAGAAAATAAAGGAGGATATAATGTATACTGTTAGAAAAGTCACAGATGATCTTTACTATGTTGGTGGAAATGATCATAGACTAGAATTATTTGAAAATATTTTTCCTATTCCAGAAGGAGTAACATATAATTCATATTTACTAAAAGATGAAAAAAACGTACTATTTGATACAGTTGACTGGTCAATTGTAAAAGATTATTTAGAAAATATATCTGAAGTTCTTGATGGAGAAGACCTAGATTATCTAGTAATTCACCACTTAGAACCAGACCATGCTGCTGCTATTGATGAAATTGTTTTAAGATACCCAGATGTAAAAGTTATAGCAAGTGAACAAGGTTTTGAATTCATGCGTCAATATGGTTTCCATGTAGACGATGAACAATCAATTGTTGTAGCTGAAGGAGACACTATTTCCTTTGGTAAGCACGAATTCATTTTCTTAGAAGCACCTATGGTTCACTGGCCAGAAGTTCTTGTAAGTTTCGATACAACTGACGGAGTACTATTCGCAGCTGACGCTTTTGGTACATTCGGTACACTTGATGGTAAACTATTTGCTGACGAAGTTAACTTCGAAAGAGATTATCTTGACCCAGCAAGAAGATATTTAACAAATATCGTAGGAAAATATGGTCCATTCGTACAAGATGTTCTTAAAAAAGCTGCAACTGTAGATATTAAATACATCTGTCCACTTCACGGACCAGTTTGGAGAGAAAACCTAGGATGGTTCATCGAAAAATATGACAAATGGTCAAGATATGAACCAGAAGAAGAAGGCGTAATGATTGTTTATGCATCAATGTATGGAAATACAGAACGTGCTGCACAAGCTCTTGCATCAAGACTTTGTGATAAGGGAATGACTAATGTAGTAGTTCACGATGTAAGTAACACTCACATGTCTTACCTAATTGCAGACACATTTAAATACTCTCACATTGTAATTGCATCTGTAACTTACAACTTAGGTATTTACCCTGTAATGAAAAACTTCTTAATGGACCTTGAAGCTCTTAACGTTCAAAACAGAACTGTTGGTATCATTGAAAATGGTACTTGGGCTTGTACAGTTGGCGATAAGATTGAAGAATATATTGACGAAAATCTTAAGATGTTCGACGTACTTCCAGAAAGAGTTACACTTAACTCAGCTCTTAACAAGGCTAACGAAAACGATATGGAAGCTCTTGCAGATTCTATTATCGAATCAATGGCTAAGATTAGAGAAGTTAAAGCAAAATCAGCTGATAAATAATAAACTTTTTATTAAAATATTTAAAGAAGCTATATCATTTGATGTAGCTTCTTTTTTTGCAATAATTTATCTTGTTTTCAATGAAAAATTCTTTATGAAAATCAATAGGACAAATATGTCCCAAATATTTAAATTGAATAATAAAATTATTATTAATATAAACTTTATTAAAAATAAAATAGTGGTTCTTTTTATCTGCTGCATTCTTTGAATTTAATCTAAAATAATTGTGACCAGTGGAGGACATGTGTTGGAGAATATCAGAAGTTAAAAATATTAAAGGAACATTTAAATTTGAGAACTTATAGAAATCATTCTCGAAAATTTTGTAATTAATAGAAAAATAATCAAACTGAAGAGAGTTTCTTTCTAAACACATTATAATTCCTCCAAAAGTACAATTTTTATAATATCCTCAAAAGAAATATTCAGGGCTTCATCGCCACTTAAATAAATACTTTCGTGAAAAATTTCTTTAATCCTACCAGAGTAAGCATCTTTTCTCAGCTTAGTATAAATGAGAACCTCAAGATTATTTACATAGACCTGACTTATTAAAAGAATAAGCTCTTTTCGCGTCATTTGAGAAGAAAAATCTATAAAATCACCCATTTTGTGAAGAGCAGAGGTATGTTCTGAAATAAAAAATCCCATCCACTTTGCCATTCCCCTATCCATATATTCTCTAGCAGACTTAAAGGGCAAATAAGACCTGTCAACCATACAAATACCTCCTAAAATTATTTAACACCATCCATGCCACCACAGTGACCACCAATTAACTTGCTTCTTTCAATAACTCTCGAACCTTCAACAAAAGATGTAGCCTTTTGAATAGAAGTAAAACCGAATCTGTCACGTATTTCATCAATTGCACTATCAAGATTTTCTTCCCTTTCAATAGCCTCTACATCATCAAAAAAATCAAAAACAGTGGAAGATTCGTCTACTAAATTATCATAGGTTACCCCAAGATTTCTCACAGAACCACCCTTATATCTTTCCCTAAAAAGCTTTAGCACTTCCATTTGTAAGACCCTAGTAGATTGACTTGGTCTAATAGTTTTTCTTGCATTAATAGACTTTTTATTTTCGGTATAAGAAAAACCAACATATATAGAAATTACAGAAGCCTTTTTCTTTAGCCTTCTAATTCTAATAGCCACTTGCTCAGCGATTTCAGAAAGGACAATTTCAATTTCATCTTGATTTTCGTAGTCACGAGGAAGAACTTGAGAATTTCCAAGACCTTTTGATTTTGGCTTATAAGGTTTTGATAACTTGGACTCATCAACACCATTTGCGTGAAACCAAAGTTGAAGTCCTATAACACCAAAAATTTTTTTAAGAATATCAGGATCATAATTAGCAAGATCGCGAGCAGTATAAATTGACATAGAGTTGAGTCTTTTTTTCAATCTAGAACCAATTCCCCAAAAATCACTTAAATCATCAATAGCCCAAAGTTTTGATTCCACATCTTCATAAGACCAATTTGCACGCATAGTCCGTGTTTTTTTAGCTTCATTATCAAGAGCAAGCTTTGCAAGAAGGGGATTAGAATTGCTCATGCCAACAGTGGAATATAGACCAGTTGTTTCCCAAATGTCTTTTTGAATCATAGAAGAAACAAGGTCCAACTTGTATTTCTTAGAAAGACATTTATCGGGAACAAAATAATTTAAACTTTTTGTAAGATCAATAAAACCCTCATCAATAGAGTAGGGAAGGATGTCTTCTCTAGGAGCATAGTTTTGGAAAATTTTTTGGATTTTTAAATTTTCTTCAATATAAAGAGCCATTCTTGGAGGGACAATAAGAGTATTTTTCGCCCACTTCTCAATAAAATCGATATAATCCTTAGTGATTTCAATATTTTGTCTCCTGGCCTTTTCAAAGCTAAACTTTCTAGTTTCGATGTCAAAGGGAAGCTTACTTGCCCTTCCCACATTACTTTTCCCAAAAATCTTCTTGAAAAGAGGAGAACTTGCAAGAATAAGACCCTTAGAATTGCTAGACCTACTCATAACACAAAGGCTAGTAGTTAGAGGATCGAGATTTCTCGTGACACACTCAACACTGGCATAAAAAGACTTGATGTCCACAAAAGCAATATCAGATTTAGGTTCTAAAGAATAATCAATAAAAGTCATAAGCCACCTCGAGAAAAATCAAATAAATAAAAATCAATTTTTCAAAAAACAGAATACATATTTAAACAATAGTTTCAATTAAATATATTTTAGAACATTTGACTTAAAAACACAAGTTCACAAAAATTATAAGTTTGAACAAATTTATTAGATTATAAAAATAAGCAAGTTTTGAAAATTTATGAACTCATAAAAAATAATTAAGATTTAAAAATTAAAAAATTCTTTTCTATATTTCACTAAAGAAAAACAAGTAAGCATGTTATAATTTATTTATGATAATGTTTACCTTTAAAAAATTTAAGAGGACAAGGAGATAAAATGTCAGAAAAAATATCAAGTGCAAACTTAGGCTTTGAAAAAGAAATTTTTGGTGCAGCAGACAAACTAAGAGGAAATGTAGATGCTGCTGAATACAAGAACGTAGTCTTGGGCCTAATATTTTTAAAATACATATCAGATAGCTTTGAAGAAAAATATAGAGAATTATTAGATGAAGGCGACGGATTCGAAGAAGACCGTGACGAATACATGGCAGAAAATATATTTTTCGTGCCAAAGGAAGCAAGATGGGACTATGTTGCATCAAAGGCAATGACAGCAGAAATTGGTCAAGTAATAGACAGGGCAATGGTGGCAATCGAAGAAGAAAACGACAGACTAAGAGGAATCCTTCCAAAAAATTATGGCAGACCTGAACTAGACAAGAGACGACTAGGAGAAGTAGTTGACCTCTTCAACAACTTAAAACTAAAGGAACATGGGAATTCAAAGGACATACTTGGCAGGACTTATGAATATTCAATAGCACAATTTGCTTCACTAGAAGGTAAGAATGCAGGAGAATTCTATACGCCTACAAGTATAGTTAAGACATTAGTTGAGATATTAGAACCCTACGAGGGAAGAGTTTATGACCCTTGTTGTGGTGCAGGGGGCATGTTTGTTCAATCGGCAAAATTCGTGGAAAACCATCAGGGAAGGATCAACGAGCTTTCTATTTATGGTCAAGAGTCCAATGCAAACACATGGAAGCTTGCTCAAATGAACCTTGCCATCCATGGACTTGAAGGAGACCTTGGCCATGGTGCAGCAGACACCTTCTTCAATGACCAGCACGAGTCTATGAGAGCAGACTATATTCTTGCAAACCCACCCTTTAATTTAAAGGACTGGGGAGGAAATAAGCTCTTAGAAGATTCTAGGTGGAAGTATGGGACTCCACCAGAGGGCAATGCCAACTACGCTTGGATGCAGCACATGATTTATCATCTTGGATCCAAGGGAAAGATGGGCCTAGTTCTTGCCAATGGATCTCTATCTGCATCAGGAAGAGAAGGAGAAATAAGAGAAGCTATAATAAGAGATGACTTAGTTGAGTGTATTATTGCCATGCCAGACAGGCTCTTTTATTCCACAGGGATTTCTGTTTCTCTTTGGATCTTAAATAAGAACAAGAAGCAAAAGGACAAGACCCTATTTATAGATTGCAGGAATATGGGAAAAATGATTGACAGGGCCCACAGGGACTTAACAGAAGAAGATATACAAAAAATTGCAGATAGCTACAAGGACTTTGTCAAGGGAGAAGATGTAGAAGAGCTTGGCTATGCCCATGTAGCAGGACTAGACGAGCTAGAAGAAAACTCCTTTGTCCTCACACCAGGAAGATATGTGGGACTAGAAGAAGGAGAAGAAGATGACGAGCCCTTTGATGAAAAGATGGAAAGACTTACAAGTGAACTGGGAGAATTATTTAAGGAATCCAATGATTTGGAAGAACTTATAAGGGAAAATCTTGGAGCTATTGGTTATGAAATTTAAAAATTTAAGAAATTGGCATTATAAACCCATTAGTTCAATAACCGAAACGATAACAGACTATGTTGCAAATGGAAGTTTTGCAACCCTTAAAGAAAATACTGAATATGTAGCTAGTAGTAAATTTATACTTATTAGGCTAGTTGATTATAACAATAATTTTAACGGAGAATTTAAATATATAACAAAAGAAAGCTATGAATTTTTAGATAAGACTAAGTTATTTGGTGGGGAAATAATTATTTCAAATGTTGGTGCAAATGCTGGGACAGTATTTAAAACGCCCTATTTAAAATATAAGATGAGCCTGGGGCCAAATTCAATAGTAGTAAAAACTAAAGAAAATGATGATTTTTATTATTATTGGTTCAAAAGCATATATGGTCAATTTTCATTAGATTCTATAAAAACAGGTAGTGCTCAACCTAAATTTAATAAAACGGATTTCAGGAAATTGTTGGTACCTGTTCCAGATATTTTAGAACAGAATAGAATTGCAAATATATTGAACAACTTAGATGGAAAAATTGAAGTTAATAATAAAATAATTGCTAATTTGGAAGAGCAAGCGCAAGCTATTTTTAAGTCATGGTTTATTGATTTTGAACCCTTCCAAGACGGAAATTTTGTTGAAAGCGAATTGGGCTTGATTCCTGAAGGCTGGGAAGTAAGAGAAGTAAAAGATATATGTGACTTAAAGATAGGGAGAACACCACCGCGCAAAGAAAGTGAATGGTTTAATGATAAGAAAGGCATAAAATGGGTTTCCATAAAAGATATGGGGAATTCAGATATGTATATATCTGATACAACAGAATTTTTAACAGAAGAAGCAATAGATAAGTTCAACATTCCTTTAGTAGAAGAGAACACATTAATTTTAAGTTTTAAATTAACTGTTGGAAGGATAGCAATAACATCTGAAAAAATATGTACTAATGAAGCCATTGCTCAATTAAAAAATCCAATTATTAATAGTTTATATTTGTATTTTTATTTTAAAAATTTTTCTTTTGAAACTTTAGGAAATACTTCATCAATTGGAAATGCAGTCAATTCAAAAATAATTAGAGAAACAAAAATTCTTATACCTAATAATAAAGTATTAGATCAATTTTTAAAATCCGTAAAACCAATAAGTGATTTTATTAGAACATTGTTAAATCAAAATAAAAAGCTTGCTGAAATAAGAGATGCCCTTTTACCAAAATTAATGTCAGGAGAAATTGACGTCTCTAATGTAAAAATTAAAGGAGAGGAGGTAAAAAATGAGTGAAATTTATTTAGAAGATGGTTTTGAAAAAATCTTTATAAAATTTATTGAGGACTTAGGCTACCGCTACCTCCCTCACCAAGAAATTGTAAGAGATAGCATGAAGTCACCATTGGCTTCTGAAATCCTGGAAGATTCTCTTAGAAGAATTAATCCTGACATTTCAGATGAAGCTATAAAGGAAGCTCTTCACAAGATAAAGAATATTGATGCAGGTCTCCTTGTTAATAGGAATGAGACCTTCTTTGAATACTTGCAAGATGGTCTTGAGATTTCTACCCATGATGGTGAAAGAGAAAAGACTGAGAGAGTTTATCTGATTGATTACAAGGACATAGACAATAACGACTTTCTTGTCACTAACCAGTTGACAATTATTGGAAAAGACACCAAGAGGCCTGATGTTCTTATTTTTGTAAATGGCCTGCCTTTAGTTGTCATTGAGTTAAAGTCTATTAGCTCTGAAATTGCAGATGTAACTAGTGCTTATAGGCAAATCAAGAATTATCAATATGATATTGAAGACCTATTTGTCTACAATGCCTTTAATATTATTTCGGACTTTACTACTACGAAGCTGGGGACTATTACGGCTGGTGAAGCCTGGTACAAGGAGTGGAAATCTACTGATGGGTCTTATGAGTCCACTAAGTACGCTGACTACAAGACACTTTTGGAAGGGGTTCTTGATAAGAATAGGTTTTTAGATATTATTAAAAATTTTATATTTTTTGAACACAAGGATGATGGGACTAATAAGATTTTGGCTCAATACCACCAATATTTTGCAGTCCACAAGGCTGTTCACTCTACTCTTGAGGCTGTAATGGCTGGAGACGGAAGGGGTGGGGTTTTTTGGCATACTCAAGGCTCAGGTAAGTCTCTCTCCATGGTATTCTACGCCCACTCTCTTATTAATCAACTTGGACACCCTACCTTTGTTGTTTTAACTGATAGGAATGATCTTGACACTCAACTTTTTGGACAGTTTGCCAGGGCAAGCAAGTTCTTGAGACAGAATCCAGTTCAGGCAGAGTCAAGGGCTCACTTAAAAAAGTTACTTAATAATAGGGAATCCAATGGGATTTTCTTCTCAACTATGCAGAAATTCGCCGAGTCAGAAGAGCCCCTAACTTGTAGGGAAGATGTGATAGTAGTGGCAGACGAGGCCCACAGGTCACAGTATGGTTTGAGGGAAAGAATCTCTAAGGATGGCAAGGTCCAATCTGGTATGGCAAGGCTTGTGAGACAATCCCTTCCTAAGGCAACTTACATTGGATTTACTGGAACTCCTCTTAGTATTAACGACAAGGACACTCAAGAAATTTTTGGTCAGTACATCGATATCTATGACATGAGTCAAGCTGTTGAAGATGGTGCTACTAAACCAGTTTATTATGAAAACAGGGTTATTAATTTAGGTTTAAATGAAGAAATACTTAAGAAAATTGATGAAAAATATGAAGAATTATCAGAGAGTGCCAGCGAATATGATATAGAAAGAAGCAAGAGAGACCTAAGTAAGTTGGAACAAATTATTGGTTCTGATGAAGCTATTGACACCCTGGTAAAGGATATTCTAGAGCATTATGAAACAAGTAGAGAAAATCTTTTGACAGGCAAGGCTATGATTGTTGCTTACAATAGAAAAATTGCTGTAAAAATATACAAGAGAATCTTAGAAATTCATCCTGATTGGGATGAAAAAGTTAAGGTGGTTGTGACTCCAAACAACAATGACCCAGAAGAGTGGAAGGAAATAATTGGCAACAAGTCGGACAAGGAAGAGTTGGCAAAGAAGTTTAAGGATGACAATGATCCTTTCAAGATTGCCATTGTTGTGGACATGTGGCTAACTGGTTTTGATGTACCAAGTCTTTCTACTATGTATGTTTACAAGCCAATGCAGGGTCACAACTTGATGCAAGCCATTGCAAGGGTAAACCGTGTCTTTAAGGATAAGGAAGGTGGACTTGTTGTAGATTATATTGGAATAGCCAATGCCCTAAAGAAAGCCATGAGTGATTACACGAAAGCAGATCAAGAAGCTATTGACAATGCAAATATTAGAGATTCGGCTTATCCTCTCTTCCAGGAAAAGCTTGAAGTTTGCAGGAATGTTTTCTTCCATAGTTTTAATTATTCTAAGATATTTTCTGAAAAGATTAATAATATTGAACTTGCTGATTTAATTACTGAAGGATTGAATCATGTTTTAGGCTTTGCCGACAATAAGGTCGATGATTTTAAGAAGGAAGCCTATGCTCTTAAGCAAGCACACACACTTTGCTCTTCTATTTCTACTGAAGTTGAACAAAGAGAGGCTGCTTATTTTGAAGCAATAAGGACAAGTTTAAACAGGATTACTTCTCCAGGCAAGTTAAATAAAAAAGACATAGACAAGCAAATTGGTGAACTACTAGAGCAATCTATTCATAGTGACGGTGTAATTAACTTATTTAGAGATTTTGACAAGGGATTTAGTTTATTTGATCCATTATTCTTGGAAAAAATATCTAATATGAAAGAAAGCAATCTTAGCATCGAACTTCTCAACAAGCTCTTGGGAGATGAAATTAGGGTAAGCTCTAAGGGCGACATCATTAAGGGAGAAGAATTTTCTGAAAGACTTAGAAAAATTATGAAAAACTATAGGAAGACTATGGTGGATAATGCAGAAAGCTTGGATAAATTTATTGGCATAGCATCTGAAGCTACAGATAAGGGTGAATATAAATTAGGAAGTGTAAGAGACGAACTCTTAAAGCTAGCCAAAGATTTAATTAATCTACATGAAGAAAATAAGGCCTTGGGACTTAGTCGTGAAGAAATTGCCTTTTATCATGCAATAAGTAAACCGGAAAATATAAAAGATTTCTATACAGATAAAGAGTTAATCGCATTTACTCAAGAACTTACTAGGACAATAGCACAAGAAATGACTTCGGACTGGATGATGAGAGAGTCTGGAAGAGCAAACATGAGGAGAAAGGTAAAAAGACTTTTGGCCAAGTACAAATACCCAAAGGACCAAAGAAACAATGTTATCGATTTAATAGTAGAACAAGCAGAGTATTATGATGGGTTAATGGAAGCATAATTATATAAGAAGGAGCCATGAGCTCCTTTTTTATATGTTAAAATGTAATTAATAAATAATAAAATGTAATTAATAATATAGAAACTGGAGGAGCTAATGAAGGGTGATGGCATCCAATTATATTCTTACATGGAGGGTCCTAACCACAGGTATATTATTCCTGTTTATCAAAGAAGATATGATTGGAAGATTGAAAACTGCAAACAACTTTATAATGATTTATTAAGACTCGCAAAAGATAAGGAAGGTAATCACTTTTTTGGAAGTATTGTTTCTGATGTTGTTGGTGCTGGGTCTATTACTGAATATCATATTATTGATGGGCAACAGAGACTAACTACTGTAACTCTTCTTCTTTTAGCTATTGCCAAGTTAGTTGAGAAAGGCGAAGCTTATTCTAATGAAGTGGATTTAAATGAGCAAATAATGGAAAGATTTATTATTTCCAAGTGGGCTAAGGAAGATGACAAAGTAAAATTAATCCCTGTTAAGAGAGATAGGAAGGCACTTCATTATTTAATTTTTGGAGAAGAAGACGAGTATATAGAAAATTCAAATTTGACTATTAATTATAAATATTTTTATGAGAGATTAAAAAAGGATTCTCATATTATCGATGAAATTTATTCTGCTATTCAAAGACTTCAAGTTATCTCTATTACTTTAGAGAAGGGCGACGATGCTCAACTTATATTTGAAAGTTTAAATTCAACGGGTCTTGCTCTCAGTGAAGGTGATAAGATAAGGAATTTTATTCTCATGAATCTGCCTTTAGAAAAGCAAAATAAATATTTTGAAAAGTATTGGATAAAAATTGAAGATTTTACTAATAAAAGAATAGATAATTTTGTAAGAAATTACTTGAGTATTAAAACTTTTTCCATGCCCACTATGTCTAAAGTTTATTTTGAGTTTAAAGATTATGTAAATAGACATAGCGAATCTTTGGAAACTTTGCTAGAAGATATGCTTAAATACTCTAAATTCTATAAAAAGCTACTTGATGGTGAAAGCGGATTTAAAAATAAAGACCTAGATTCTTCCATGTTTAATTTAAAGAAGATGGAAATAAGTGTAACAGAACCTTTCTTTATGGAAGTTTTTAGCCTAAATGATGAAAGCATGCTAAGTCTTGATGATTTAATTGGAATTTTTAATACTATTGAAATCTATTTATTTAGAAGAAATATTTGTGGAGTTGCAAGTAATGCTTTAAGCAAAATTTTTCTCAATTTAAATAAAGATATTGTCAGGTATGATGGCACTACTGAAAATTATGTTGAAAAATTGAAATATAATCTTACTCAAAGGAGAGATTCTGGTAGATTTCCTAAAGATGAGGAATTTTATGAAAATTTAAATAACAAAGAAATTTATTTAATGCGTGGAAGGTTTAAAAATTATTTATTTAATAAAATTGAAAACTATAATACTGTGGAAACCAGAGATATTTACAATCATTTAGATGAAGGAACTTATAGCATTGAACATGTTATGCCGCAAAAATTAAATGATGATTGGTATGAAGAGTTGGGAGATAACGCTGAAGAAATTCATGAAAAGTGGATTCACAAGCTAGGTAATCTTACTATAACTGGATATAATTCTGATATGGGAAATTCTTCTTTTGAGAAAAAGAGAGATGGAAAGCATGGTTTTAAAAAAAGCGGAATTAGGATGAACCAAGATTTGGCATTATTAGATTCTTGGGGAGAAGAGGAAATAGAAAAGAGACACAAAGATCTTCTTGATCTTTCAGTTTATGAGATTTGGAAGTATCCTACTACGAAATTTGAATTACAAAGGGAAGACCTTGAATATATTTCTTTAGCTGATGATGATTACGACTTAAAGGGAAAGAAGATTCTAAAAATTAACTTCAGGGGAGAAGAGTCATCTTTTAGAAACTGGTCAGAAACCTTTACTTTTATAATAAAAATCTTGCATGAAGAAGATAAGTCTCAATTAATTAATTTAGTCAGAGAAGAGCCAAGGGATGTATTAGGACTTAATTTCTTTACAACTTCTAATGACTTGCGAAGTTTTGAAAAAATAGATGAGAATATTTTTGTTTCTACAAATAATAATACAAATACAAAAATTAAAATATTAAGTAAACTTTTTGAATTATATGAAGAAGATCCTGATAATTTAATTTTTTATTTTGAAGACTCTGATAATTTTGATAGGACTCCAGAAAATATAAGAGAAGAATATTGGAACTATGCTATTCCTATAATAAAAGAAGAAAATATAGATAATGATTCTTTTAAGAACAACACAAGATCAAAGGGTTCATGGATAGTAGGTTCAATAGGAATACGCAGATTTTATATTTCTTGCTATTTTTATATGAAATCTGCCAAAGTTTCGATGACATTAAATAAGCCTGACAAGGAAACAAATAAGGCAGCTTTTGATTATCTATATAAATATAAAGAAAATATAGAAAATAGTTTAGGTTTAAAACTTTATTGGAATAGATTAGATGATAAAAAAGTTTCTACTATTGAAGTAGCTATAGAAAACATAAACTCAAAAGACAAGTCAAATTGGGAAAAAATTGCAAAATTCCACGCAGAAATGAGCGATGCTTTTTATAAGGAATTTGTTCCAAGACTTAGAGAATTTAATAGTCAATATAATAAATAAAATTATAAACTCGGGCGTGGCTCGAGTTTTTTTGTGTTATAATCTACACAAATAAAAGCTGGAGTTGGTGACTATGAAGAAGAAATTTAATTTCAAAAAATTTTTTATAGGACTTGGTATTGTTTTTGCTATAATTTTTTTATTTTTTTATTTTGCCATATTTGGAAATCCTATTTCTAGGCTAATAGCGGAAAAGTCTGCTGATAAATATATAAAGACCCACTACAAGGATCTGGACTTAAAGCGTGATGAGACCTTTTATAATTTTAAGGATGGCTACTACACTGTAAGGCTTAGCAGCAAAAAAAGTAAGGATACTAAATTTATCTTGGGCTTTGATAGCTTTGGTAAGTTGAAACAAGATACTTACGATTCTATTTTATTTAATACCAAGATTAGATTGTTAGATGAGTTAAGGGAATATGGGGCTACTATTCAGAAAAAGTATAATTTTCCTTATGATATTTCTTTAAACACAGTTGAGGATGTCCCTAGAGAAGACTTAGTCTTAGATCAAGAATTTGATTTTGATAATTTTAAGGAAGAAGTGAGTGCAGAAGTTGTTGGTTTTTCAAAAAATCCAAATCTTGAAGAGTGCTTAGATGTTCTTTGCGATTCACAAAAAATTTTGGACAAGACTTCTTTAAAGGTCACTAAATATTCTGTTATTTTAATTCCAGAGGAAAATAAAAAACCTGATGGTGAAGCTGAGTCATGGCAAAATTCTCTTGGAGTCTACGATGTTCCAGAAGATGTTGTAAGGAATAGGGACCTAAAGAAATTTAAAAATATTTATGAAGAAGCAATAAGTAAAACCAAAGACTAATAAAAAACTCTCATTCTAGGATTTCTATTTTAGGATTTCCTAGGATGAGAGTTTCTTTTTGTCTTTTATTAAAACGTTGATTTTTAAAAATTTATAAATTTTTGTAGACTTCAGTGGTAAAGTCTGTTTTTATTTTTCCAGATTTTATGTTATAAAGATCGCTTGCCAAAATTTCCTTATCAAGCATTTCTTTTGTGATGCCAGTTGAGCTGTCGTAAAAGGATTTAAATGAATAAATTTTATTTTTATTTTTTGATTTTTTAAAAATTTCAATGCCTCTTTCGTCACAAGCAAGGACTCTTGTGTAGGGTTCTTTTAAAGAATTTTTTATTAGGTCTTTTTTTATATCCAATATAATTTCAATTACAAGTCTTTTAATTCTAGATCTGCTGTGTCTTTTGGAATGAACTTTTTCTATAAATTCTTCAAAGTTTTTAGCATCGATGTTTTCTAAAAGTCTATTTTCAAGTCCTTCTTCATAGTCAAAATATTCATTGAAGTTTATTTTTTCAGAAATCATCTTGTATTTAAAAATTTCAAAATAATTTTCTAGATTATTTTCTGGGACTAATTTATAATCAGGAATAAATTTGCTGACATCTTCTCCCTCATAAGCAAGTCTTCTTATGTGAGATGCTGATGCAAAGTCACCGAGGGAAAAGCCATCGTCGTGATTTACATTTTTTCTTTTTATTGAGTGAGCTTCGATTTTTGAATCTAATTTTGCAAGACTATTTAAGTATTCAAGTCCTAATATGTTATTTGGTTTTTTTATTATTTCTTTTTCTTCTTGACTTAAAAAATCCATGGCAAGTTCACGGGATTTTATATATGAATTTCCCTCTGCTAAAAATTTTTTTATCTTTTCATCATCCAAATTTTTATAGATTTTTTCTGATAAATTTTTTAAAGTGGATGCGTCATTTTCACTGCCAAAGTAAAGTCTATCAATTATGCCCATAGAATTTAAAATAATTGTTGCCCCTAATGAAAAAATTTCTGCATTAGATGTAGAATAAAGTAAAGGCAATTCTAATACAAGGCTTGCACCATTATCCACTGCTATTTTTGCCCTCTTGTATTTATCTATAATAGCAGGTTCGCCCCTTTGGACAAAATTTCCAGACATTAGGACGACAATAAAGTCTGTATAGTCCTTTTTTATTTTATTAATTTGATAAGCGTGTCCCTTGTGGAAGGGGTTATACTCGGCTATTATAGAAGCAATTTTCATATTTTAAATCTCCAATTATTGACTAATGGCTACAACTGTTATAAACTAATTATTAGTTATTATACTATATTTAATAAATTTAAAAAACACGAGGAGGAAATATGAAGATATTAGTTATTAATTGCGGATCATCTTCTCTTAAATATCAACTTATTGATATGGAAACTGAAGATGTTATGGCAAAGGGTTTAGTTGAAAGAATCGGAATTGAAGGTTCAAGAATTAAACACGAAACAATAGGTAAGGAAAAGAAAACTATTGAAACACCAATGCAAGACCACAAGAGAGCTCTTGAACTTGTAATGGAATCCCTAACAAATGAAGAATACGGTGCAATAAAATCTCTTGATGAAATTGATGCAGTAGGTCACAGAGTTGTACACGGTGGCGAAGATTTTGCTAAATCCGTTATTATTGATGATAAAGTTTTAAAGGGAATTGAAGATAATGTTGAAATAGCTCCTCTTCACAACCCACCAAATATTATGGGAATAAAGGCTTGTCAAAGACTTCTTCCAGATGTTAAACAAGTTGCAGTATTTGATACAGCTTTCCACCAAACTATGCCAGAAGAAAGCTACATCTATGCTCTTCCATATGAATATTATGAAAAATATAAAATTAGAAGATTTGGTTTCCACGGAACTTCTCACAAATACATTACAAATAAGGCAGCAGAAATGCTAGGTAAAGATGTAAATGAAGTTAACCTAATCACTTGTCACCTAGGAAATGGTTCAAGTATCTGTGCAGTTGAAAATGGTAAATCTATTGATACATCAATGGGCTTCACACCACTTGAAGGACTTGCAATGGGTACAAGATGTGGTGATTTAGACCCAGCTATTCTTCCATTCATTATGGATAAAGAAAATCTTTCTACTGAAGAAATTAACACTCTTATCAATAAAAAGTCAGGCGTACTAGGAATTTCTGGAGTATCAAGTGACTTCAGAGACATTGAAGAAGCAAGAGATAAAGGAAACAAGAGAGCAAAACTTGCACTTGATATCTTTGAAAAAAGAGTTCGTGGATATATTGGTTCTTACATGACAGAACTTGATCATGTTGATGCAATTGTATTTACAGCTGGTGTTGGTGAAAACTCTATTGAAATGAGAGAATCAATAGTTGCTGGATTAAAATCTTTAGGAATTAAATTAGACCCTGAAAGAAACAACGTAAGAGGAGAAGATAAACTTATTTCTTCTGACGATTCTGCTATCAAAGTTTTTGTTATTCCAACTAACGAAGAGCTTATGATTGCAAGAGATACTAAGGAACTTGTTGAAGCATAATTTTCTATATAGTATTGACAATTTAAATTTTAAAAGTTATAATAATTTGTATGTATTTTTGAGGTGAGTATATGAAATTAGATCTTTTTACTTTTTTGTCTTCTGATGATATCAGATTAGACTTTGATGGTATTCTAGAAGATAATGATACAGATTTGAATTTAGAAGATCTCAATCTCATCTATCCTGTAGAGTACAGTGGATATATTCATGATTTGACAGGGGAATTAGAACTTTGTCTCAATATTTCCTACAAATTTAAGGCGATTTGTGACCGATGTCTCAAGGAATTTGTAAAAGAAAAAGAGACAAGTTACATTGCTTACAATTTTAAAGATCCGAGTCTATATGATGAAAATTCTGTAGATGAGTACTTTGAAATTAAAGATGATTCCATAAACCTTTCAGAAATTATTTTTTCACAAATTATCACTTCCATAAATGGAAAAAATTTATGTAGTGAAGATTGCAAGGGACTTTGTCCACATTGTGGCAAAAATTTAAATGATGGACCTTGTGATTGTGTGGAAGAAGAAGTAGAAGAAGTTGTGGACCCAAGATTTGGGAAGTTATTAGATTTATTTAAAGATGAGGAGGTGTAGAAATGGCCGTACCTAAGAGAAAAACTTCAAAACAAAGAAAAAACAAGAGAAGAGCATCTTCTTATAGATTAAATAAAGCAACAGTAGTTGAATGTCCTAACTGCCATGAAATGAAATTACCTCATAGAGTTTGTCCTTCTTGTGGACACTATGCAGGCAAAGAAATTATTGCAGAAGCTGAATAATAAAGTGAGACTTAGGTCTCGCTTTTTTGTAATTAGAATACCCCTGGTTAGACCAGGGGTTCAATTTAGCTTTAGCGATGAAAAACTAATAAAAAAAGACCTCCATGTTAAAATAAATTGTGGTTTACCAGAACACAAAAATAACAGGAGGTTTTTTATGAATTTAAATCATACACATAGTCTATCACATACAAAATGGAATTGTAAATATCATGTAGTGTTCGCTCCGAAATATAGAAGAAAAGTATTTTACGGAAGCAAAAGATTAGAAATAGGTGCAATATTAAGAGAGCTTTGCAACTGGAAAGGAGTTAACATAATAGAAGCAGAAGTTTGTCCAGATCACGTGCACATGTTGTTAGAAATACCACCAAAATTGAGTATATCTAGTTTTATGGGATTTTTAAAAGGCAAAAGCAGTATTATGATATACGATAAGTGGGGTAGCTTAAAATACAAATACAGAGGAAGGCAATTTTGGTGCCGAGGATACTATGTAGATACAGCAGGAAAAAATACAAAAGCAATAAAAGAGTATATTCATAACCAACTTAAAGAGGATGAATTAAGTGGTCAGATAACAATGGACAACACAGACCCCTTTAGGGGTTAGCTAGTAGTAATTGCAAGTGGTAAACCACAAGCGTCCTTGAGACGCAGCTAGCAAAAAAGGTCCTTTGGACCGCAAAAGCAAAACCACCGGCTACGCCGGTGGATTTTTATTTTATTGTTTTTAATATTTGAGATAATTTATTTTTGTAATTTTTAATTATATAAATTTGAAAAAACTCTCTTTACAAGATTTTGTTAAGAGGGTTTTCTATTAGTTTTAATTTAAATAAAAGTAAAGTGTGATATTTGTCACATTGTTTTTTGTAATTTAATGTTAAAATTTTAATAGAAAAGAGGGATAAGATGAGTTTATTTTTAGGATATATTCACTATATGATGTACGATAAAATTATGTTTCAAGAGAATATTTTAGAAGATTTATTAAATCTTTTAGATGAAGATGAAAAAAATAGTTTAAAAAAAGAATTAGATGCAAAATTTTTAATAGAAAAGGGAGATCTAAAGGATATAATTGACGAAAGTAACATTCACGGATGGCTAGATGAAAGGGTTAAGAGAAGTGAAAATAGGCTTGCAAAAACTGTTTTATATTTATTAAAAGATTTTACCATAAAAGATTTAGAAGATAAATTTTATGAAATTGGTAAATCTTATGAAGCCGGAAACTCTCCAAGCCAAGTCTTTAATTTTATTAGTTCAAAATTTTTAGATGGCATGCCTTGTGATCATGCCCTTATGATTCTAAAAAATGAAGATGATGAAGTTATTTTTAATATAGCAAGAGATGTCCACAAAGAAATTTGGGAAAAATACCTAGATCCAAAAATTTACTGGAATCTTAGAGACAGTTTTATAGCTGGAAGTTTAGAAAAGTCTAATTTAAAATATAAAAAGATAGACGAAAATTATGTAATTGGGAAGTGATATAGTGGATTCTTTAAAAAGTACCATAGATTATTTAGAAGAAGAGCACAGAGAAATTATTAACTTTTGTGACAAAATGGAAGAAAAATGTTTAGAAATTTTAGATGGCAATCTTGATATAAAATTTTTTAGAAATGCTATATTATTTATTAGAAAATATGCTGATGGACTTCATCATAAAAAAGAGGAAGATATTTTATTTAAGGCAATGCTTGAAAATCTAGGACCTATAGCAGAAAAAGTTGTTAGGTCTGGAATGCTTGTGGAGCATCAAATGGCAAGAGGATATGTAATGGAGCTTGAAAATAATTTAAATCTATACGAAGAGTCTTCTTCTGATCTTGCAAAACTTCACATTTTAACAAATGCCATGTCTTATGTTGAACTTTTAAGGGACCATGCAAAAAAAGAAAATCAAACTGTATATCCCTTTGCTGAAAAAAATCTTTCTGAAGAAGTAAAAGTGAATGTAAAAAAAGAAATGGAAGAAAGAATTAAGGATGAAAAAGAGTATTTAAAAGATAAGGAAAATTTGATGAAATTATTGGGATTATAATTTTAATACTTTCCCAGATTAGTAAAAAAATTACAAATTTATTACAAAATCTATGAAATAAAGATTTTCACAAGACTTTTTGGTATTATGAGTCTTCGAGGTGAAAAATGAAGAAAATATTTATATTGATGATAATGTTAATTGCTTTGCCATTAGAAGTCTTTGCAGCTAAAGAAGTTGCTATGCCTTTAAATGTCAGTGCAGTTAAAGACAATGAAGTTTATAATTTTGAGATTAAAAATGCCAAGGCTAATGATTTAATTGAAATCGAAGTTAAAAGTGAAGGAAATGAAAATAAGGGAACATTTAAGAAAAATGTACTTGAAAAAAATAATAAAAAATTTATTTCTCTTAGTCAAAATGAATTAAACGCTAAGGTTGGTCCTTCTAGTGGATATTCTTTTAGACTTAGATTTGCCAACAAAGATCAAAGTTCAAATTTTACAAATGAACTGCATTTAGGTAAAGCTCCTATTTTTAGAAATTACAGCAATTGGGCATATAAGGATTTATTAAAGGCTGAGAGTCTAAAACTTTTTTCAAAGGATCTTGCTAGCAATACAAAAGCTCAAATAACAAGAGAAGAATTTGCAGAAGTTGCAGTTAAAGCTTATAAGATTAAGTACAAGAGATCTTCTCAAGGGTCAATAAAGCACTTTAAAGATACTAATAACAAGTACGTGAATATGGCATATGATCTAGGAATAATGAAGGGAAAGGGAGATGGAACTTTTTCTCCAAAAGCTCATATTACTAGAGAAGATTATGCTGTAGTTATTTCTAATATTTTTAAATTAGAAAATGGAAAAAATTGGACTATAAATGACGGCAAAAACATTTCTCATTATGCTAGGGAATCTGTAAATAAGGCACTTAATGCAAAGTATTTAAATTTGGATTCAAATAAAAAATTTAATCCTAAAAATGAAATGAAGAGGGAAGAAGTTATCTCTTCAATAGTACGTCATATTTAACAATATTTTTACAAAAAGTTTAATTAAATTATAAAATACAAGATTTTATGATATAATACTTCCAGGTGAGATAATGAAAAAAGTAATTTTTGACATTAGTCCACTTGGAAGTTTTCAATTTTCTTGTGAGACTTACATAATTTATTATAGGGAAAAATATGGACAAGATATTTTTTTCTATACTAGAAAAGATGGAAGATACTTAAAAGTAGAAGATGATGACGAGCTAATGAACTTAAAAAATAGGGTGATTGTCCATAAAGATTTAGGTCCAGAAGTTGATATGATTTCCCATGATATGGATACAAGAGTACTTCCTTTGGGAGAAGAGCTTGAAGAAGATGAGCTTCTAATTGATATTGTAGAAAGATTGGGAGAAAGAGCTAGTTGGAAAAATTCCAATATTAAAGTTGTAGAAGTAAATGAAAACTGATCCTTAAAATTAAATAGGCAAAAAGAAAAGAGATTCAATGGCGAATCTCTTATTTTTTTCTTGCATTTATTTTTTAGGAAAGTCTACAAGTATTTTTTCTATTCTATTTTTTGTCTTTTTAATAATTGTAAAATTTAAATCATCAATTTTTATTACTTCATTTAATTTTGGAAACCTATCTATATTTTCGATGATATATCCACCGAGAGAATCAAATTCTTGACACTCAAGTTCTGTTCCAAATCTTTGGTTTATTTCGTCAATGTTGACTGAGGCGTCTATTAGATATTTTCCTGGAGCGATAGTTATTATGTCTTCGTCTTCTTCTGTGTCGTACTCGTCAGAAATTTGTCCCACAATTTTTTCGAAAATATCTTCAAAAGTTATCATGCCCTCTGTTCCGCCATATTCATCTGTAACAATAGCAACAGATAATTTATTTTGTCTCATTTCAGAGAAAAGTGTTCCTGTTGGTTTATATTCAAAGGTAAAGAAAGGTTTTTTAAAGAAATTTTTATTTTCTTCAAGTGATTTTGATCTATCCATGTGAAAAATATCTTTAACATTTAAAATTCCAACAATGTTATCTAGATTATCTTCATAAACTGGCATCCTGGAATAAGAATATTCAGAAATTTTTTTGATAATATCTTCATAGGATTCATCAATTTCAATAGCAACAATATCTGTTCTCGGAGTCATAATGTCCTTAGCATAATTGTCCTTAAAATCAATAACATTTTGAATCATCTTAGACTCATTTTCATTTATAATTCCTTCCTCTATACCCAAATCCATAACATCGATTAAATCATCTTCAGTTATTAGTGGTGCCTTGTAATCTCTATCTTTTATAACAACCTTAATAATCGATTGAGATAAAAAAGTTATGAAAAGTGAAAAAGGTCTCAAAAAAGCAATAAAAAAATTTAAAAATTTAGCATATTTTGGAACAATTTCCTCATAATTTTTTTTGCCTAAATTTCTTGGCAAACTTTCCCCAATAATTATTACACTAATTGTGGATATTAAAACTCCAAGAACTATGCCGAGATTTCCCAATATCTTATAAAAGAAGATACTAGTAAAAATTATTGCAAGTGAGTTGGAAAAATAATCTAAGATTAATGTAGAAGAATAAATATTTTCTTTTTTTACAAGTTTTTTAATAATGGAAATATTCTTTACTTCTAAATCTTCTAATTTTGAAAGTTTTACAGAGCCAAGGGCCAAGTAGGCATTCTCAATTAGGGTAAATAAATAGGAAAAATACATTGCCACAAGGGCTAATAAAAGGTATATGTAATCAATCATATAATTCAACTCCATTTTAAATTTTATACCCCAAAAATAAAAATAAAATCTAAAAAAGCTGCCCATCGGCAGCCTTTATTTATTCAACAGTTACTGATTTTGCTAAGTTTCTAGGTTTGTCTACATCATTTCCAAGTAATACAGAAGTGTAATAAGCAATTACTTGTTCAGGTATTACTGCAAGAAGTGGTGTCAATAAATCAATTGTCTTTGGAATTTCTATTATCTCATCTGATGAATCTTTTACGAATTCATTTCCTTCTTGAGCTATAGAAATGACTTTTGCTCCTCTGGCAATTAGTTCTTGGTTATTAGATACAGTTTTATCTAATATTTTGCTGTGAAGAGCAACTGATATAACTGGAGTGCCTTCTTCTATAAGAGCAATTGATCCATGTTTTAATTCGCCAGAAGGGAAAGCTTCTGTGTGAATGTAAGAAATTTCCTTTAGCTTTAAGGCACCTTCTTTTGCAGTTATATAGTCAAGAGATCTTCCAGTGTAGAAAATTGACTTTGAATTTTTGATAGAATCTGCAATTTCTTTAAATTCTTCTTTGTGTTTTAAAATTTCTTCAATTTGGTCTGGAAGTTTTTCCATATTTTTTATTATATCTTTTACTTCATCTTGAGAAATTTTATTTAATTTAAGAGCTATATCCATTGCCAAGAAGTAAAGTGAAATAACTTGAGTTGTGTATGCCTTAGTTGATGCTACAGATATTTCTGGTCCAGCATAACAATATATAACCTTATCTGCTTCTCTTGAAATAGATGATCCAACAACATTTGTTACTGCAAGAGTCTTTGCTCCAAGTGATTTTGCTTCTCTTAGTGCTGCAAGAGTATCAGCTGTTTCACCTGATTGGGACACAAAGATTACAAGGGACTTGTCATCTAAAAACATATTTTTATATCTAAATTCAGATGCGATTTCAGAAATTACAGGGATTTTTGCAAGATTTTCTATGGCATATTTACCAGCTTCTCCTGCGTGGAAAGCAGTTCCACAAGCTGTTACAAAAATTTTATCTATTTTTTTAAGTTCTTCTAGTGATAAACTTCCTTCGCTTGGAAGATTAATCTTATAATCATTGTGCTTAATAGAAATAACTTCTTTTAAAATAGAAGGTTGTTCGTGAATTTCTTTAATTAAGAAGTGATCGTAACCTTCCTTTGATGCATCTGATGCAGAAATTTCAACTTTAGTAATTTCTCTTTCGACTCTATTGTGATTTTTGTCGTAAATAGTGTAAGAATCTTCTCTCATATCGACAATATCACCATCTTCAAGATAAATTATTTTATCAGTGTGTTCTATAACAGAAGTGATATCACTAGCTATGAAATATCCGTCATCACAAATTGCAAAAAGAAGCGGAGAAGAATTTCTAACAGCAATAAGTCTATTTGCTTCATTTTCATCTATGATTCCAAGGCTGTAAGCACCTGATAAAATATCAGTTGATTTAAAAACAGCTTCTAGAATATCTCCATTGTAATTATCAGAAATTAGATTTGGAATTACTTCTGTATCAGTTTGTGAAAGGAATTTATGTCCTTTTTTTATTAATTGATTTCTAAGTTCCAAATAATTTTCAATAATTCCATTGTGGACAACAGAAATCTTTTTATCTGTACTTAAATGAGGATGAGCATTTATTTCATTAGGTTCACCATGAGTTGCCCATCTTGTGTGGCCAATACAAACCTTTGATGCGTATTCATCTTGATCAAAAGAATCTTCTAGGACCTTTATACGGCCCTTCTTTTTAAATGTTTCTAATTTATTATCTTTTATAAAAGAAAGTCCAGCAGAGTCATAGCCTCTGTATTCTAATTTTTTTAGACCTTCTAGTACTAATTTCGTTGCATTATTTTTTCCAATATATCCAACTATTCCGCACATATTTCTACCTCCAAATATTTTAGAGACTCACTACATTTATTTTGTTATAAAATTACTTTTATTTTTTGTAAAATGTTTAGGCTGTGAAACCTCTGGAGCATCCGCCGATTTTCGATAACTCCATTCCTCGTCATCCAAATAGGATCAGGCGCTTAGATTATTTTTGTCTCTTTCAGTTGATTTTATCATACTGTCTATTTAATGTAAACTTATAAAGAAGCTTGGATTATATGAGGAATTTAGATATAGAATTATGTTAAAATTGTAATGGAGGTAGATATGAGCATTTTTTGTAAAGAATATACTGTAAGAGATTTTCTGTGTAAAGATGGAGAACTTACAACAAATAATATTATTGAATACTTAATTGAAACTTCAAATTATCATTCAATAGATTGTGGACTATCTAATGAGTATTTGCTTTCAATGGGATATACTTGGATGATTTATAAGTGGAAGATAAGATTTTTTAGAAAAGCAAAATCCTTTGAAAAAATTAAAGTAAAGACTTGGGCAAGTGGTTTTAGAAATATAAATGCTTTTCGTGAATTTGAAATTTATGCTGGTAATGAAAAAATCTTGGAAGCATCATCTATATTTTTATTAATTGATTTGGAAAAGAGAAAAGCAAGTAGAATTCCAGAAGATATAGCAAATGCATATGGAGTTTGTGAAAATAAATTTTTTAAAAACATAAAAAGGGTAAATGAACCAGAAAACTTAGATCCTATAAATAGATTTTCCTATAAAGCCCTTAGAAGGGATATTGATTTTAATGATCATGTTAATAACAGCGTATATCTTGAACTTATTTATGAGGCTTTGCCAAGTAAATTTTCTGATATAAATTTTAGTGAAATAAATATAAATTATATGAAAGAAATAAAAGTAGATGATGAAATAATAATTGATGTTTACAAGGATAATTTTGATTTTTATTTCTTCTTTAAAAGTCGAGACGAAAGCCAAATTTATGCGAGAGTATCTGCTAAATATGAAAGCTCATATTAGTTGAAAAAATAATATTCAAATGTTAACATACTTATAGAAAAGATATTATTCGAGATAAATTACGGAGGTAATAATGGATAAAGATAAAATTTTAGCAGAAGTAAATGGCAAGAAAATAACAGGGGTTGACTACAACTTATTTATTGACTCCCTAAATCCACAATTAAAACAATATTTTGGCGGAGAAGAATTAAATAAAGATGTAGTAAATGAACTTGTTTATCAAGCCTTATTATATGAAGATGCAATGGAAAAGGGCATGGATAAAGATGATGAATTTTTACAAGTTGTAGAAAAAACTAAGGAAAGCATGCTTAAAACTTATGCACTTGGAAAACTTCTTGCTACTGCTGAAGTTACTGATGAAGATATAAAAAAATTCTATGAAGAAAATAAAGAAGCCTTCATACAACCAGAATCTGCAGATGCATCTCACATATTAGTTGAAGAAGAAGACAAGGCAAGAGAAATTTATGAAAAAATCCAAAATGGAGAAAGCTTTGAAGAACTTGCTAAAGAATGTTCAACTTGTCCATCAAAGGAAAAAGGTGGAAATCTTGGAACTTTCACAAAAGGACAAATGGTAAAAGAATTTGAAGATGCTGTTTTTGAAAATGAAGTTGGAACAATTACAGAGCCTGTTAAGACTCAATTTGGCTATCACATTATAAAAATTAATCAAAAAAATGATGCAAAGAAACTTTCTTTTGATGAAGTAAAAGATAAAATTGCTGCACAAGTGAGAAGACAAAAAGAACAAGAAATTTATAACGAAAAAATCACAGAATTAAAAGATAAATACGAAGTAAAAATGAATATTTAGGTGAATTATGAAACTTGAGCTTTTTAATTACATCGATGATGTAATGAATCTTTTTGATTATCACAAAATTGAATTAGCGGGAGTTAATAAAGAGCTTAAAAAGTATTTTACAGATTTATTTATCGGTGATGATAGACTTACTAATATTACCACTAGAATCAAGACACAGGAATCTCTTCGTGAAAAACTAATTAGAAGAAATTTTTTCATGAGGTTTCCTGATCCTGTTAGTGGATTTAATTACATTCAAGATTTAGTTGGCATTAGAGTTGAGTGTCGTTTCATAAAAGATGAAGAAGATTTGTACAAAAAAATAATTGAAGATTTTACGATAAAATCAGACAGGGGTTATTATAAGTCTAATAAAAACAAAAAGATTAGTCTAAAGCTTGATGACCCCCAACCTCAAACACTTGCAAATGGTTTCACAATGTATAAACTCGATGGAGAATATGACACAGGGTCTTATATTTATTGTTTCGAGCTACAAATCAAATCCTTTGTAAATGTATTTTGGGGTGAAATTGATCACAAGCTTCTTTACAAAAATTACAATTACATTATAACTGAAGGTTTTTTTAGAGAAATAATGAATTCAATCAATGACAATTTGAAGATGATTGACAAGCAACTTATGATTTTGTACGACCATGTAAAAAAACAAGATGCTTCTGAGACTATTTCTGCAGAAAGTCAACTAAAAAAACTTTTATCAAAAATTCTTCACGACGTTTTTACAACAAAAATCCACGAAGAATTAGGTATTTTTATAAATATAAGAATTATAACGGATATTGTTGTTGATTTTTTATTTATGAAATCATCTAAAAATAAGGATTTAAGTTATGGAGAAAATTTTATAAATTTAATTAACAAGGTGAATTCTGTTTCTGGAAATGAAATGGACTTTGAAGAATATATAGTATTTCAAAAAGATCCTAAATATTATGACAATTTTTCAAGAGGACTGACAGAAGTTTTGGGAAATGTTCTAAATCGTGATCTGGATTGGAATGTTTTATTTAAAATTTTAAAGAGAATGACACAAGAATCTTATAGTGAGATTTTTACGGAATTTATTATTTTTGTGAGATATGAATATAGCAGTGAGCTTAGACAAGTTTGTGAAAATAAGAATCTTACTAAAGAAGAGTGCGATGATTTTGAAATAGAATCATTATCCCTTGTGCTTGATGAATTTAGAAAAAAACCTTCTGTAGATTTCTTAATGGACACTTCTCTAAATAAATTTAGGTCAGTAATTTGTGAAATTGACAAGTCTGATGCCCAAACTACAGGAAAAATGATGAAAATATTTAGAGACAATTATACTTTTTAAACTGTAATTATTATTAGTTCTTATGTATAATAGACCTAGGAGGTTTAAATGGAAAAAAAAGATAGCTTATTAGAGAATAGAACTTTTTATTATTTTGATAAATTGACAAAAATTCCTAGATGTTCTTGTGAAGAAGAAAAAATAAGAGATTATTTAGTTTCTTTTGCGAAAGATCACAATTTGGAATATAGAACTGATGCAATTGGTAACGTTGTAATAGTTAAAGAAGCTACAGAAGGCTATGAAGATGTAGACAGTATAATTTTACAAGGTCACATGGACATGGTTTGTGAAAAAACTCCTGAATGTAGTATTGATTTTTCAAAAGATCCAATAAAATATGAAATAGATGGCGACTATATAATAGCTCGTGAAACAACTCTTGGTGCAGATAATGGAATTGCTGTTGCTATGACACTTGCTCTTTTAGAATCTAGCGACTACAAACATCCAAAGATTGAAGCACTTTTCACAGTTAATGAAGAAAGTGGAATGACTGGTGCTGGAAATCTTGAAAAGGGAATGGTTACTTCTAAGAGATTATTAAATATTGATTCTGAAACTGAAGGTGTTGGATGCATTTCTTGTGCAGGAGCAGAAAGAGACCTCATTAAGTTAAAAAAAGAATATAAAGAACTTGATAAAGATAAAAATCTTTATGAAGTTATTGTAAATGGATTAAAAGGTGGACACTCTGGACAAGAAATTCAAGTCGGTCTTGGAAATGCTGTTAAAATCTTGGGAAGAAGCCTTTATAGATTGTTCCAAACAGTTGATGGTGATTTAATTGAAATTGAAGGTGGAGCAAAACCAAATGCTATTCCAAGATATGCAAGAGCACTAGTTGCTGTAAAAGAAGAAGACATAAAAGAAGTTCAAGATTTAATTGTTGAATTAAATTCGCAATTTGTAACTGAACTTGGAAAAGTGGATCCTGATGTTAGGATAAACTTTGAAAAATCCAAAGAGTCCTTTGAAAAAGCTCTTACAAGTGATTTAAGAGATAGAATTGTTAATCTTTTAAATTTATTGCCAAATGGTGTTATTTCAATGAGTAAAAACATTCACGGATTAGTAGAAACATCTGTAAATGTTGGTGTAATTGAAAATAAAGAAGATAATGTAAATATTATTTCAAATATAAGATCTTCTGTATCTTCTCACAAGGAATATATAGGAAGTGTAAATAAAATTGCTGCAAAAACCTTTGGAGCAGAAGTAGAAATTATTGCAAAATATCCTGCATGGGAATATAAAGAAAATTCTCCATTAAGAGAAGTAGCAAAGGAAGCTTACAAAGAAGTAAGTGGCAAAGATTTTAAGCTTGAAGCAATTCATGCTGGACTTGAATGTGGAATTTTTGTTGAAACAATAGGGGATATAGATATGCTTTCTATTGGACCAAATATGAAGGGAGTTCACGCACCTGGCGAACATCTTTCTATTTCTTCAACTGAAAGAGTATTTGATTTCTTAATAAAAATATTAGAAAAATTAAAATAAATTTGGAGGAAATATGAATAACGAAGAAAAAAACCTACACCAACACGATGAAAACTGTGAATGTGGTTGTGGACACGACCATGATCACGAAGAAGGCTACCAAACTCTAACTCTTACTTTAGAAGATGATAGTGAAATGGTATGTATAGTCCTTGGAATCTTTGAATGTGAAGGAAATGAATATATTGCACTTCTTCCAGAAAATGAAGAAGATGGCGAAGATGTATTTATTTATAAGTACAAGGAAATAAACGAAGAAGAAGTTGAACTTGATACAATTGAAAGTGAAGAAGAATTTGAAAAAGTTTCAAAAACTTTCGAAGAAATTTTTGACGACGAAGAAGAATAATTTTCTATATGACTTATAGAAAGTATTCGGATTTTTTAAAAGACAAGTTTGGCGAAAAAGTCTATAAGCTTCCAGTTAAACTTGATTTAACTTGTCCAAATAGAGATGGAACTTGTGGATTTGGTGGGTGCATTTTTTGTGGCGAAGAAGGCGGAAGTTTTGAAAATAGTGAAGGCACTGTTAGAGAACAACTTCTGAAGAATATGGCCCACATTAGGAAGAAATATAAAGCAAAGAAATTCATTGCTTATTTTCAAAATTTCACCAATACCTACATGCCCTTTGAAGATTTCAAAAGAGTAATCGAAGAATCATTAATAGAAGATGTGGTTGGTCTTAGCATTTCTACTAGACCAGACTATCTTCCAAAGGCTCATTTAGATTATTTAGAAGAATTGAGTAAGGATTACTTTGTGACTCTTGAAATTGGACTCCAAACTCCTAATTATCACAGCTTAAAAAAATTAAATAGGGGACATGGACTTGCTGAATTTATTGATGCAGCTTTAAAACTAAAAAAAAGAAATTTAAATATTTGCACTCACATAATTATTGGATTACCATGGGATGATGATTTAGATATTATTGAATGTGCAAAAATTTTAAATGTGCTTGGCGTTGATGAAGTCAAAATTCATGCTCTTTATATCCTAAAGGGAACAGCTCTTGGTAATATGTATGAAAAGGGAGAAATAGAACCAATTTCTTTAGAAGATTACAAGAAAAAAGTTATACTCTTTTTAAGAAATCTCAAAGATGATATAATAGTTGAAAGAATAATAGGAAGAGCACCTTATGAAGACTCTCTCTTCTGCAACTGGAATACTTCCTGGTGGAAAATTAGAGACGATATTATAAATGAGATGCAAGAAAATGGATACACTCAAGGTGATCTACTGAAAGGAGAATTACTATGATAAAGTATATTTTAGGAAGCAAAGGCTCTGGAAAAACAAGATGGTTAATTGACAACGCAAATGAAGACATGAAAAAGGGCGATGGAAATATTGCTTTCGTAGAAGTTGATGATGATCACATTTTTAGCTTAGACTATAATGTAAGACTTATCAATGCAACAGAATACAGACTAAATTCAATTGAAAGTTTTTACGGTTTTATCTGTGGACTTCTTGCAATGGATTATGATTTACACAAAATATATGTAGATGGAATTTATAAAGTTCTTAATCTTAACATCGAAGATTTAGAACATCTTTACAATAAAATTTCTAAAATTCCTGATGCAGAAAATAAAGAAATTTTTATAAATGTTGACTATTTAAAAGAAGACATGCCTGAAACTTTAAAGGATAATTGTCTTGAAGTAACTGGTAAATAAGGTGTTATAAGTGGATAGAAAAACAATGGTTAGAATTATTGCTTTATTACTTGTAATTGCAATGGTAATCCCAATAGTTCTTAGTGTGATTTAATGGTGCTTCGTGGAGTATAAGAAAAAAAAGGGAGTATTTGAAGATTTTTTTGAACACAGGTCCTTTCTAATTATGCAATATACTAATGGAGACCTGACGAAAAGGGAATTTTTACAAAAGAATTTTGATTATTTTGCTCTTAGAAATGCAAGACCCTATATAAAAGTAGACTCCTATGAAAAGGGAATGTATAATTACCAATATTATAACGTTATGGCAAAATATTACAGGGCCCTATCAAAGGATGTAAGAAATACAAAAAAACATTCAAAATACTACAATTATTATTTGAATCTTACAAATAAATACTATCATCTTAAAGACAAGTCTGTCCTTAGTATTTTAAAAATTCAGGATTTTAGGAATACTAAAGCCTATTTTATTAAGTGTCAATCAAAGACACTTAGAAATGAACTATATGAAATAGTTTTAGAAGATAAGAAAGAGGCTATTTTCCATTCAAAAGCTCAGTGGCTTTTGAAAGTCCTTCAAGAAGAAAATATTTTTGATGAAGGTATGAAGACATCTATAATAGATCACTATATTAACGAAAAATATTATTAAAAAAATAAAGACTGAAACAGAATGAATCTGGGTCAGTCTTTTTTTGACTCTATAATATCTGTTGGGGGAGTAAATCTCTAACAGATATTTTTTGACTCTATGTCAAATGGTGGGGGACACATTATCGAGTCTCTCTTTTTTATTAAATTTTAAGCTTATTTTGCTTCTCTTTTTATTTCAATTAAGAAGGATTCCATAATTCTCTTTAAATCTTTTTCTTGGCAGTTTATATCTAATGTGTACATATTGCCAGTTCCAGAATAGGAGAAGTGTTCTTTTAATTTTACGAAGATTTTCTTTAAATCGAAATTTAAATTTTGAGATCTTAGAATTAATATTTTAGAGTTGTTTCCATTTTTTATTCCGTAAATTTGTATAAAGTCCCTATCTTTTAAGATATAATTTGAAACTTCACGAAGCTCATTTAAATTTACATCTTCCAAAACTTTATAGATATAATTTAAACCTGAAACTTCAGTGGAAAAAGCCTTAAAGCTTTCCACAACTTGATAAAATATAGGAGATTTTTCTTCTTCTTTATGAGTTTTATCATTATCTAAAGAATTTGTACTTTTTTTATTTTCTCCCATAGATCTATTATCATCAAGTTTTTCTTGTTCTTTTTTGGAATCCATCATTTTATTTAAATCTTTAAAAGATTCAAGCTTGTACTTTTTGTGAAAATATTGAGAATCATAATTTTCTTCTTTTTTTGCATAATTCTTTGAATTATTTTTTTCTTTTTGGGCTTTTATTTTTTTATTTAGATTCTTAAAAGATTCAAGTTTATATTTTTCGTGAAAGATTTTAGAATCATATTTATCTTCTTTAATTTCTTTTTTTAACTCTTTATTTTTATTCTCAGGAACATTCTCTTTTTCTAAATTATTTAAAGAGTTTTTATTTTCTTCTGAAGATTTTTTATTGGAATTTTTATCATCAAAAGATTCTGAAAGTTTAGTTGAATTATTAATTTTGTCCTCTTTAAAACTTTTTTCTAAAACTTTAACTTCTTCATGGGATTTACCTAAATTTCTTGAAGAGTTTAGATTAGATCTTAATTTTTTAAGGTCAGAAAAAACAGAATCTATGCTATCACTATTGAGATACATCTTCATATTATCCAATGTATTTAGAGAATTACGAGCCAACTTGTAGGCATTTTCTCCAGAAGTAATTGTAAGTCTAAGCATTGAGTTTAATTTTTCAACAGAAGAAATTAAAATCATGCCAATTTCTCCAGTCCTTGTCAAGGCAGGACCTTCATAGGGAATGTCTGCAAGTCTTTCGATGGAAATGTGATCTTCAAAATTTTCTATAATTAAATTTGAAAAAACTGCATAATTTGCTAGAGATTCAATATTTTTGGCAGTCATAAATTTAAAATCTTTTGCAGAAACATCTATATAAGAAGAATTTTTTTGGACCTTATAGTTTAAGATTTCAATGTTAGTATTTGCTAAAAGGAAATGTCTAACAAGAGCATTTCCAAGATTTTCTTGCATAAGTAATAATCTATTTTTCCAAGCTATTTCTATTTCTACACTTTTGGATTCTTCATCAATTTTAAAATAGTTTTTATTTCCTGATAAAAAAATTGGATCTTCACCATTTATTTTTATTTCATCCTTGTCAACTCTTTCGCTACCAAGGAAGAAAGGTTGATTTTCAACTTTTCCATAAGTAATTCCGTCACGATTTATTTTATCAATTATTTCTAATTTATATTTTTTCTTGTAAGGATTTTTGTAAATTGAATTCATAATTACCTCCTCTAATATATTATCATATTTCATGGTTCATCGCCTTAAAAAGATATATAATAAAGAGGGGTGTCTATGTATTTATTTGTGGCAATAATCTCTGGACTTATACTTTCAATTTACATAAAGTCCTATTTTTTAAATGGACTTATTATATTATTTTTGACTTTATACATTTTATCAAAGAAAAACAGGACAAAATTTTTATATTTACCCCTGCTTATTTTTCTTGTAATTTTAAATTATAATTTTAGAGATTATGATTTAGAGCCCTTTGATGGGAATATAAGTGGAAAAGTTGTGTCAGCTTATGAAAACAAATCTATTATTAAAACTGATAGGATAAATTCAAAAAAATTTAAGACAAAAATTCTTGTTTATGAAAAACTAAATAGAGGAAGCTACTACAAATTAAGTGGAAATTTTTATCCAGCTCTTCCTGCTATGAATAAGGGGAATTTTGACTACGAGAAAAATAATAAGTCTCAAGGAATTTATCTAATTGGTAAAATCAAAAATTATGAAGTGATTTCTGAAGCTAGTGGTATTTACAAATTTACAAATATATTTAAGGATAGGGCAAAATATTTTTTTAATAAAAATTTAAATGATAGGAATGCCGGACTTTTGGGATCACTAGTATTAGGAGATAAATCTTTAGTTGATTCAGCTGAAAGAGATAGATTTAATAGTCTTGGCATAAGTCATTTGCTTGCTGTTTCTGGTCTTCATATTGGAGTTATTGCCTTTCTTATAGAGTTTTTCTTTAAAAATACTATCAAGAATAAGAAAATTACAGATTTTTGTGTGACAGTAATTTTATTTTTATACATAATGGCAATAGGATTTTCGATTTCTGCAGTTCGTGCCTTTTTGTTTTTCTTTTTATACAAGGGAAACATCTACTTGCAAAGGGATTTAGAGATAAAAGATATTTTCTTTTTAAGTCTTAGCTTAATTTTATTTATAAATCCTATGGCTATTTATTCTATTTCACTACTCTTATCCTATGGAGCTATTTTTGGGCTTGTATTTGTTTATCCAAGTCTTTCTAGCAAATTTTCAAGTAGTGGATTTGTAGCAAAGTCTTTCTTAGTTACTTTATCGGTCTTGATTTCTGTTTTTCCACTGATTAATTATTATTTTTCAGGGTTTTCACTATTTGTTTTTATTGCCAACTTAATAATTGTTCCAATCTATTCTATTATTATCTCTTTTGCTTTTGTTATGGGTCTTGGAATTTTTTCAGGAATAATTGGAAAAATTTTAAATATTTTAATGAATGCTAGTTATGGACTTGAAAGTTTAATCATATCAAAGGGTAGCATATTTTTATCACTGAAAGCTTTTAAATTTGACTATATTTTTCTATATTACTTACTTCTTATTTTAATAATTAATAGACATAAGTTTGATGAAATTATTAAACTTAATTTAAAAATAATAGAAATATATTCTTTTTTTGCCTTTATTATTTTAGGATTTGGAATATTTATTGATTTAAATACCTTTGAAATAAGTCAGCTTTACGTTGATCAAGGTGATGGTGCTATTATTTCTTATGCTGGCAAAAATTATTTAATTGACACAGGTGGAGCTAGATATAAAAATAATATTGCAGAAAAATATTTATTTCCTAGTTTGAACTGGCGGGGAGTTTCAAATATAGATGGGATTTTTATATCTCACTTTGATGAAGATCATGCGGGAAATCTTGAAAAAATTTTAAGAAATTACAAGGTGAAGAATGTATTTATAAACCACTTACCTGAAAATAAGGAAATTTTGAAAAATATAAAGGATTATTCAAATTTAGTTTTGCTTGAAAAAGGAGATAAATTAAAACTTTTTAAGGACACAAGTTTAGAAGTTCTTCTGGATAATAAAGATAGGGAAGATGAAAACAACAAATCCATGGTTTTATTATTAAATCACAAGGGATTTAAGGCACTTTTCCCAGGGGACATATCAGCTGAAACTGAGAAAGAAATAAAGACAAAAGTTGATTTATTAAAAGTCGCTCACCACGGTTCAAAAACTTCTACAAGTGATGAATTTTTAGAAAATATTCAGCCTAAATTTGCTGTAATTTCTGCAGCTTATAATAATTCTTATGGTCATCCACACAAAGAAAGTTTAGATAATTTAGAAAATCATGATATCATATACTATGTCACTTCAAGAGATGGGGAAGTGGATTTTAAGATTTTAAAAGATAGACTTAAAATTGAAAAAAATAATAGAGATAAAGATTATAAACTTGAAATGATTTTAATTATTTTAAATACAAGTTTATTATATTTTACAGCGAGGAAAAACTATGAATTACAAAAAGATTTACAGAGATAAAGATCACAGTGGGGCATATTTATTTTTCGGAAAAGAAAAATATTTAATAGAAAATGCTGTGGGATATTTATTAAATAAATATGTAAAGGGAACAGAGGCTTTTAACTACACAAAATTTAAGGGTAGTGAAGCAAAAGTAGAGGATATTATTTCTGCTTGTGAGACTTATCCAGTGATGAATGATAAAAAAATTGTCCTTGTTCGTGACCTTGTAGATTTTTTAAGTGAAAATGACTTAAAAGATTCTTTTTATGATTTTTTAGATAATCTATCTGATTTTGTAATTTTAATTTTTTGGGACACTGGAAATTTAAAAAAGACTACAAAGTTTTATAAAGAGTTTCATAAAAAAGATAGGGATATGGACTTTGCCAAGTTAAGTATGCCTGATTTAAATAACTTTGTTAAGGGTTATTTTATAAGGAAGGGAAAAGATATAAAGCCTAGCGAAGTTTCACTTTTTATTGAAGAAAGTGGCTACAATTCTAAGAACGAAGATGTAAGTCTTTTGGATCTTAAAACAGAAATGGATAAAATTGCATCTCATGCCAAGGACAAAAAAATTACAAGAGAAGATATTAGTAGTTCTATAACAGAAAATATAGACACAAATATTTTTAGGTTTTTGGATGCTATGATGAATAGGAACACAGAAGTTGCCATTATAGAACTTCACAATCTTTATAAATTATCAGAAGCTTCTCTTAAAATATTTACTATGATAATTAGGCAGGTAAAAAATTTCTTATTCTATAAGATTTTATCAGAAAAAAACATGAGTCAAGTTGAAATCATGAACAAGATGGAAGTATCAAAATTTGAATTTGACAAAAAAATAAAAATGAAGGAAAGAAATTTTACTAAAGAATTTTTAATTGATTTTTATGATGAACTTATAAAAGCTGACGAACTTTTCAAAACTTCTTCTATTGATGAAAAAGTTATTATGGAAACTTTAATTATAAAATACTGCAATGACTTCTAGTTTTTGCAAGACTTGGTGAAAATATCTTGCAATGATTTAAATTTCATGGTAAAATAGCAAAAGTGTTAAATATGGGGGTGAAATAATGGCAAATATTAAATCAGCTATCAAAAGAATTGATGTTGCTAAAAGAAATTCTGAAAACAACAAACCAATTAGAACTGAAATGAAAAACGCAGTTAAAAATGTTAGAATCGCAATTGAAGAAGATAGAATTGACGATGCAAAAGAACTTCTTATCGTTGCAGATAAAAAGTTAAAGAAAGCTGCTAATAAAAATATTATTCACAAAAAACAAGCTTCTAGAAAAATAAGTCGACTAGCTAAGGAGCTAAACAGCAAAATCGCTGGCTAAGAGAAATTTTCCCGGGAAAGTTTCTCTTTTTATTTTTTATAATAAAGAGAAAGAGGTAGTTAATTTTCTACCTCTTATTTTTTTAAAATTTTTAATTTATCTAAAGAAGTCTAGTTCAACTTGATTTGAGAGGTCGCGTCCCATATCAGTAAGTCTAATCTTGTCGCCATCTAATAAAATTAAATTTGATTTAATATTTTTTTCTATTTCTCTTTTGTAAGTTTTTAAAAAGTTTTCTTTAAATTTTTTTTCAAATTCTATTAGGTCTACACCAGAATTAAGTCTTAATCCCATCATTATAAATTCATTCATCCTATCAGTTTTTGTAAGATTTTCAGAAAAAGCTATGGGATTTTCTCCTCTATCAAGAGCTTCATAATAGTCTTTAAAAGAATAATAATTTGTGTATCTTTTATTTCCAATATTTGATGAAGCTGACAAGCCAAAGGAAATATAATCTCTTAATTTCCAATAGGTCATATTGTGGCGACACTCAAAGCCTTTTTTTGCAAAATTAGAAATTTCATATTGTTTTAAACCGTTCTTTTCAAGTTCAGAAACTACATAGTGATACATTTTGCGGTCCTCATTTTCTGTGGGGAAGCTAAGAGGAGATTTTTCATGTTCCAGAAATAGTTTTGTGTTTTCTTCTAAAATAAGTGAATAATAAGAAATATGGGGAAGGTCAAGTTTTTTTATTTCTTCAAGAGATTTTTTGATGTCAGAAAATTTTTGATCGGGTAGGGCGAGCATTAAATCTAAATTAATATTATAAAAGCCTGCTGATCTTGCGTTTTCTATAGCTTTATAAATGTCGGTGGACTTGTGAATCCTTCTAATTCTTTTTAGAATATCATCATTAAAAGATTGCGCACCAATGGATATCCTATTTATGCCAGAAGAAAAATAAGCTTCTGCTTTTTCTCTTGTAAGTGAATTTGGATTTGATTCTATTGTTATTTCTATATTTTTAGAAAATTGAAAATTGGATAATTTTTCCATTATTTCTGTTATATACTTTGAATCAACAGACGAAGGAGTTCCTCCACCAACAAAAATTGTATCAATTATTTTATCTTTTAAAAATTTTTCTTGTAAATTTATTTCTTTTTTTAGATATTCAAAATACTTCTTTACATTTTCCTCATTTAAAAGAGAAGAGCAGAAGTCACAATAGTGACATCTACTCTCACAAAAAGGTATATGAATATAAACTGAAATTTTATTTGTCTTCATCGTATTTTAATACAGATAAGAAAGCATCTTGTGGAATTTCTACACTACCCACAGTACGCATTCTCTTCTTTCCTTCCTTTTGCTTTTCAAGAAGTTTTCTCTTTCTTGAAATATCTCCACCATAACATTTTGCAAGTACGTCTTTTCTAAGGGCACGAATAGTTTCTCTGGCAATTATTTTATTTCCAATTGCTGCTTGAATAGGAACTGCAAATTGATGTCTAGGTATTACATCTTTTAATTTTTCGCAAACTTTTCTAGCTCGAGTGTAGGCATTAGATTCGTGGACAATAAGTGAAAAAGCGTCAACAAGTTCTTCATTTATTAAAATATCTAATTTAACAAGATCAGAAATTTCATATCCAATTAGTTCATAATCATAGGAAGCATAGCCACGAGTTTTTGATTTTAAAGCATCGAAAAAGTCATAAATAACTTCGTTAAGTGGCATGTGATAAGTTATAAGAGCTCTTGTTTCTTCAAGATATTGCATATCTTTAAAGACACCACGTCTATTTTGACAAAGTTCCATAACTTGACCTACATAATCTGTTGGTGTCATTATTTCTGCCTTTACAATAGGTTCTTCCATAAATTCAATTTCTGTTGGGTCAGGAAGATTTGATGGATTTTGAATTGAAATCATTTCTCCATCTTTTTTCATGACATTATAAATAACAGATGGGGCAGTAGTGACGATATTTAAATTAAATTCTCTTTCAAGTCTTTCTTGAATAATTTCCATGTGCAAAAGACCTAAAAATCCACATCTAAAACCAAATCCTAGGGCAACAGAAGTTTCTGCTTCAAAATCTAGGGCGGCATCATTTACTTGAAGTTTTTCTAAGGCTTCACGAACATTGTTGTATTCTTCGCCTTCACCAGGATAAACTCCACAAAATACCATAGGTACAACTTTTTTGTAACCTGGCATTGGTTCTTCAGTTTTTCTATTTTTTAAAGTTATTGTATCACCGACTCTTGCATCTTTGACATTTTTAATAGAAGCAGTTATGTAACCAACTTCACCAGCACTTAGAGAGTCAAGAGGAATATGGCCATTAGATGTAACACCAACTTCAACAACTTCGAAGGATTTTCCTGTAGCCATCATGCTAATTTCGTCACCAGGTTTAACAGTGCCGTCTATAATTCTTACATGACAAACTACACCTTTGTAAGAATCATAAAAAGAATCAAAAATTAAAGCTTTTAGTGGTGCATCGTGGTCTCCACTTGGGGCAGGAACTTTATCCACAATTGCATGTAGGACATCATCTATTCCAATTCCTTCCTTAGCAGATATAAGAGGAATTCCTTCAGTGTCTATTCCTATAATATCTTCAATTTCTTCTTTAATTTCATCAGGTCTTGCACTAGGCAAGTCTATTTTATTAATTACAGGTACTAACTCAAGGTTTTGATCTATGGCAAGATAAACATTAGCAAGAGTTTGTGCTTCCACACCTTGGGCAGCATCGACAACGACTATTGCACCTTCACAAGCAGCAAGGGAGCGAGAAACTTCGTAATTAAAGTCAACATGACCTGGAGTGTCAATTAAGTTTAAAATATATTCTTGACCGTCTCTATCGTCCTTATAAATTAATCTCACTGCCTTTAATTTAATTGTAATTCCTCTTTCACGTTCAAGATCCATAGAGTCGAGAACTTGCTCATCCATTTCTCTTTTTGTTAGCATACCTGTAGATTCAATTAATCTATCTGCTAGAGTAGATTTTCCGTGATCAATGTGTGCTATTATTGAAAAATTTCTAATATTTTTCTGATTTCTCAAATTTTTACCTCCAATTTCTAGGGGATTTATTTTAAATTTTTCCTCTATTATTTAGAGGCAAAATTCTATAAACTGCTGCTGATTTAATTCTCTTCTTTTCAATTGGTCCAAAATATCTTGAATCTATACTCATGCCAGGAAGCCTGTTATCTCCCATGACAAAATATTCATCATCTTTTAATTTAAAAGCATCGACATTGGACTCTGTATAATCAGAAGAAGTATAATTTTCTTCCAAAATTTTTCCATTTAAAATAACTTTTCCATCTCTAAATTCAATAGTGTCTCCAGGTTTTCCAACTAACCTTTTTATATAATTTCTATTGTCATTAGGTGCATCAATTACTACGATTTGTCCTCTAGGGATATCGGTAAATCTCTTATAGGATAGACAAATTAATTTGTCTTTTTCATTTAAAGTTGGGTTCATGGATTCTCCATTTACCACAGCAATATTAAAAATAAAAGTTCTTACAAATAGTGCAATTAAAACTGCAGCTACAATTGTAACAATGAAAGATACTGTTTCATTTTTTTTCAATGCAATCATCTCCAAATAGTAATTTTATCATAAATAAGAGAAAGTTTGGAAATATTTTAAATTATGTTAGCTACTTAAAAATTAAATTGCACAAATTTTATAAAAAGAAAGTAAAAATAGTGAAAAAAATTATAAGGAGCTTGAAAGTATATACACACAGATTATAGATAATTTCAATTATATACAGTCTGTGTGTGTAAAGAGAAGTATTAACAAAAAATTTTCACCAACTAAAATTAGAAGACTAAATTTTTAAATAGAAGAAATAAGTTTTGAAAAATATTAAAGATAAATAATATGAGAGTTGGAAACTTTTAAAAAGTAATTCAAATAATAAACTTAAAAGAAAATATAATAAAAATGAATTGGATTTTAAGAAAAAATTTTAAAATTTATAGAATTAATTTATGGTCAATAGCTGTAAAACTTGTAAATAAAGCCAAAAAATAAAAGTCAAAAAAAGTCAAAAATTTTTATAAATATGCTTGACAAAGTTCTAGGTGTGAAGTACTATATATATAGATTAGCACTCACGAAATAAGAGTGCTAACAAAGGAGGGATTATGGATACTAGAAAAATTAATATTTTAAATGCCATAATTGAAGCATATATTGATATGCCTACTCCCGTTGGTTCGAGAACTCTCTCCAAGGAATACAATCTTGGAGTTAGTTCAGCAACTATAAGAAATGAAATGGCAGATCTTGAAGATCTTGGTTTTTTAAACAAGCCTCATCAGTCAGCAGGAAGAGTTCCTTCTGACAAGGCTTATCGGTTCTATGTTGATGAACTTTTTAAAAATTTTAACACTTTTCACGATATAGAATCTTCAGAAAAAATCAAGGAGAGACTTTTATTTAACTCTAGAAATTTAGAAGAGTTTTATAAAAATTCAGTTAATCTCCTTGCCAATATAAGTTCTTGTACGGCTTATCTCATAACACCACAGAAGGCCGATACAAAAATCAAAAGGCTAACTCTTGTAAAGCTTGACGAGTCAACTGCTCTTTTAGTTTTAATAGGCGACAAGGGAGTTATTGAGAGATATTTTTTAGAAATAAATGATATTTCTGATGAAGACTTTTACTTTATTGAGAAAGTCTTAAATGAAAAGATATCGGGAATTAATTTTAATGAAATTGAATCTCTAAAAATTTCTGTTTCAGATGACATGATAAAACATGGAAAATTCATTTCTGATATTGTAAAAATTGCCAGCCAGTTTAATAAAAAAGTGTCTTCCATTGATATTTATTATGATGGTCTTACAAATATTTTGAATTTTGACGAATATAAGGATTTAGATAAGGCTAGAAATTTCATGAGCTTAGTTGAAGATAGGGACAGCTTATTTCAGATCCTAAAGAATGATAATTTTACAAGTGATGTTGAGGTTATCATAGGATCAGAAAACAGCGCCAGTCTTATGAAAGAAAATACAATTATTAGAGCTCCTTTTTCAAAGGAACATGGAATATATGGAAGTATTGGACTCATTGGGCCAGTTAGAATTGATTATATGCGATTGGTTAAGGTCGTTAAAATTTTTAGCGATGCAGTGAGAAGTGGATTGAAAGAAATGTGAGGGAGTACATGACGAATGAAGATATAAAAAAAGAAGATGTTATAAATGATGACGATATAGATACGAGTGAAGAAAATCAAGATATGGATGAAGAAACTGAAGTAAATGATGTTTCTGATGATGAAAAATATCAAGATTTAATGGATAAATTTATGAGGCTTCAAGCAGATTTTTCTAATTATAAGAGAAGAACTGAAACTCAAAAAACTGAGTATGTTGAACTTGGAGTTAAAAAAGTAGCAAATGACTTACTTCCTGTCATAGATAATTTTGAAAGGGCTTTAGATTCTATTAAAAACAAAGACTCAACTTATGATGGGATTTTAATGATAAAAAATCAACTTGCTGGAGTTCTTGAAAAAGAAGGCATAGTTGAGATGAAAGCATTGGGCGAAGAATTTGATCCAATGTATCATCACGCAGTACTAACTGAAGATTCTGATGAATACGACAGTGGTTATGTTATAGAAGTATTGCAAAAAGGTTATTTAATTAATGAGAAAACACTAAGACCAGCTATGGTCAAAGTTTCACAATAAGTGATTTTAGGAGGAAATATAAATGGGAAAAATAATTGGTATTGATTTAGGTACAACAAACTCTGCAGTAGCAGTAATGGAAGGTGGAGAATCTGTAATAATTCCTAACATTGAAGGAAATAGAACTACTCCATCAGTAGTAGCTTTCACAAAAGATGGCGAAAGATTAGTAGGTGAAACTGCAAAAAGACAAGCAATCACAAACCCAGAAAGAACTGTTTCATCTATTAAGAGACACATGGGATCTGATTTCAATGTAAAAATTGATGATAAAACTTACACTCCACAAGATATTTCAGCTATGATTTTACAAAAATTAAAATCTGATGCAGAATCTTATCTTGGAGAAACAATTACAGAAGCAGTTATCACTGTTCCAGCATACTTCACAGATGCTCAAAGACAAGCAACAAAAGACGCAGGAAGAATTGCAGGACTCGATGTAAAGAGAATTGTAAATGAACCAACTGCAGCAGCTCTTGCTTATGGAGAAGACAAGGACACTGACGCACAAACTGTAATGGTTTATGACCTTGGTGGTGGTACATTTGACGTATCAATCCTTGAACTTTCTGATGGTGTATTTGAAGTGCACGCAACTCGTGGTAACAATAAGCTTGGTGGAGATGACTTCGACAATAGACTAATTGATTATATTGCTGAAGAATTTAAAAAAGAAAATGGAATTGATTTAAAGGCTGACAACATGAGTCTTCAAAGACTAAAAGAAGCAGCTGAAAAGGCTAAGAAAGAACTTTCTTCTACTATGTCAACTAACATCAACCTTCCATTTATCACAGCATCTCAATCTGGTCCACTTCACTTAAATATGGATATTACTCGTGCTAAATTTGATGAATTAACTTCAGATCTTGTTAAGATGACTGAAGGACCTGTAAAAGATGCACTAAAGGACGCAGGACTTTCTGCAAATGATATCGACAAAGTTCTTTTAGTTGGTGGTTCAACAAGAATTCCATCAGTACAAGAATGTATTAAGAAATTAACTGGAAAACAACCACAAAAAGATATTAACCCAGATGAATGTGTTGCACTTGGTGCAGCTATCCAAGGTGGAGTTCTTTCTGGAGATGTAAAAGATTTACTTCTTCTTGATGTAACACCACTTTCTCTAGGAATTGAAACAATGGGTAACATCACAACAAGACTTATTGAAAGAAATACAACAATTCCAACTAAGAAGTCACAAGTATTTACAACTGCAGCAGATAATCAAACTTCTGTAGAAATCCATGTGCTTCAAGGTGAAAGACAAATGGCAAAAGACAATGTAACTCTTGGAAGATTTACACTTGATGGTATAGCTCCAGCAAGAAGAGGAGTGCCTCAAATCGAAGTAACATTTGATATTGATGCAAATGGTATTGTAAATGTAAGCGCAAAAGATTTAGGAACAGGAAAAGAACAACACATCACAATTACATCTTCAACTAACTTAAACGAAGAAGAAATCGAAAAGAAAGTTAAAGAAGCTGAAATGTATGCTCAAGAAGATGCAAAGAAAAAAGATTTAATTGAAGCTAAAAACAATGCAGATTCAATGATTTATCAATCTGAAAATACTTTAAAAGATGTTGAAGGAAAGATTTCTGATGCTGATAAGACTAAGATTGAAGATGCAATTAAGAATCTTAAAGATGTAAAAGATGGAGAAGATCTTGAAGCTATTAAATCTAAGACTGAAGAATTAACTCAAGCCTTCTACGCAATTTCTGAAGAAATTTATAAACAACAACAAGAAGGTCAAGAAGGATCAACTGAAGCAAAACAAGATGATGATGTAGTTGACGCTGACTATGAAGTTGTAGATGAAGACGAAGAATAATAATTAAATAAAATTGTTGCAGTTTCGGCTGCAACTTTTTTTATGTTCAAAATTATTTATCTAAGTTTTTTATAAATTTTCTTTAAAAATCTAAATAATTAAAAAATAAATTAAACTTTATTTTTTTGAGATTTTATATTAGAATATAGAACTATTGAGGTGGAAGATGAGAAATTTTTATGAAATTCTCGAAGTTGAGAAAAATGTAAGTAAAGAAGAATTAAAGAGATCTTATAAAAAGCTTGCAAAAAAATATCACCCAGACCTAAATCCAGGAGATGAAGTTGCTGAGGCAAAGTTTAAGGAAATTTCCTATGCTTATGAAGTTCTTTCAGACGATGAAAAAAGACAGATTTATGATGTCTATGGAGAAGAAGGTTTAAAGGGAAATATGGGAGGATCTGGCGGAAGTGGATTTGGCGGATTTTCTGATATTTTTGATGATATCTTTGATATTTTTGGTGGCTCAAGATCAAATAGATATGATTATACAGACAGAAAGGATATGCCAAAGAAAGGACCTGATTCTAGAGTAGATATAACTCTTGATTTCTTTGAGGCTATTTTTGGTGTGGAAAAAGAAATTACTGTCAAAGTAAAAGAAGAGTGTTCTCACTGTCATGGAAGCAAAATGGAACCAGGAAGTGAAAAGCACACTTGTGAAACCTGTCACGGAAGTGGTAAGGTTACATCAGAACAAAATACACCTTTTGGTAGATTTGTGAGAACTTCTGCTTGTGAAGACTGTAATGGCACTGGTGAAATAATTGAAGAACCATGTAAAAAATGTTCTGGTAAGGGAAGTCAAGCGAGAAGCAAAAAATTAAAAGTCAATATTCCTAAGGGAGTTGATACTGGAAATATTATTTCTCTAAAGGGACAAGGATCTGTAGGCGAAAATGGCGGCGAAAATGGAGATATTTTTGTTTACATTAGAGTAAGATCTGATGCTGTATTTAAGAGAGAAGGAAATGATATATACTTGAATATTCCAATTTCTTATTCAGATGCTGTTCTTGGAGCAAAGATTAAAGTTCCAACTCTAGAAAAAATCGTAGACTATGATATTCCAAAGGGAACAACTGGAGGAACAGTCTTTAGACTTAAAGGAGAAGGTGTTCCTTACGTAAATAGAGAAAAACAAAGGGGAGATCTTTTCTTTAAGGTTGATATAATAATCCCTAAGAAAGTTAGTGATGAACAAAGAAAGCTCTTAGAGGAACTTAGGGAAACTGAACCAGAGGTTGCAGAAAATAAAAAAACTTTTTTAGATAAGTTAAAAAATTTATTTGATTAATGCGGATCATAGATTCGCATTTTTTAAATTGTATAAAAATTTTATCTATAATATAATGAAATCAGGTGATTAGATGAAATATATTGAAATGACTATAAATACATCAAAAAATAAAAAAGATATTATTGAGGGAATTTTATTTGATTTTGGAATTTATAATACAGAAGAAATTTCCAGTGACTTAGTTGATGAATTGGATCAAGATGAAAAAGATTGGGATTTTATAGATTATCCTCTTTTAAATTCAGATAAAAATATTTTTACAATTAAGATTTATCCTGAAAATATTGAAGATGCTAAGAATTTAAAAATTGAATTAGAAGAAAAAAATCTTGGAAAGTGTCTTATTGAAGAAAAAGACGATGAAGATTGGGCTAATAATTGGAAAAAATATTATAAGCCACTTGAAATAGGGAAAAAACTCGCAATAGTTCCTGAATGGGAAGACTATGAAAATAAAAATAGAGAAATTATAAAAATCAATCCAGGAATGGCATTTGGAACAGGAACACATGAATCAACTTATATGTGTCTTGAACTTCTAGAAAAATATGTAAAAAATGATGATGAAATTTTTGATATTGGTTGTGGTTCTGGCATACTTGCAATTGCTGCCTTAAAGCTTGGAGCAAAGAGTGCTCTTGCAATTGATATTGACGAAAAGTGTATTGACGCATCTCATGAAAATGCAAGCCTTAATAATCTTGAAGATAAGATGAAAATCGAAAAAGGAAATCTTCTTGATGTGGTAAAGGGAAGAGCAGATTTAATTGTGTCAAATATTATTGCTGAAATTATTGTTGATGAGATTAAAAATCTTAAAAATCACATGGACAAGGGTGGAATTTTTATAACTTCTGGAATTATAAAAGAGAGAAGGAAAATGGTTATTGATGCTCTAGAAGAAAATGGCTTTGAAATAATTGATGAATTAGATAAAAACAACTGGGTCGCAATTGTAGGAAGATTAAATGTATAGATTTTTTGAAGAAAGAAATTTTGAAGGAAATACAAATTTAAAAGAAGAAACTCTTCACCATTTAAAAAATGTAATTAGGATAAATGATGGAGAAGAGTTTCAAGTGGTTTTTGATGATGGTATTTTTTCCTTTGCTTATTATGATGGAAAAATCAAAAATTTAGGAAAAGTGGAAGAAAGTAATGAGTCCAAGATAAGACTTTCTCTATTTTTTGGTGTTTTAAAAAACAACAAATCAGAAGATGTTATAAGACATGCAACAGAAATTGGAGTTAGTGACTTTTACCCTGTCTTAATGGATAGGACGATTTCTGATATATCAAAGAAAAAAGAGAAGAAAAAGGAAAGATACCAAAAAATTGTTGAGTCTGCGGCAAAGCAATCAAAAAGAGATATTATTCCTATAGTTCACGATATTATAAAGACCGAGGATATTTTAAGTTTTCATGGTGATTTGGTCTTGTGTTATGAAGATGAAAATAAAATTCAACTAGGAGAAATTACCAAAACTTTAGGTAAAAATATTGGACTTATAATCGGACCAGAGGGCGGAATTTCTGATAGAGAACTTGAAATTTTAAAGGGAGCAAAAAAAGTTGGTCTAGGTAGGAGAATTCTTCGTGCTGAAACAGCAGCTATAAGTGCTTCTTTTTATATAATTCATGCAAAGGAGTGTGAGTAATGGAAAAAACTTTTTCAATTTTAACTCTCGGTTGTAAGGTTAATCAATATGAATCAGAAGCCATGAGTGAAATTTTTGAAGGTAGAGGATATAGACAAGTAGAAAACGATGAATTTAGCGATGTATATATTGTAAACACATGCACAGTTACAAATTTGTCTGACAGAAAGTCTAGACAATTTATAAGAAAGTCAAAAAAGAAAAACCCAAATTCTGTTGTTGCAGTTGTGGGTTGCTACTCACAAGTTAGTCCTGATGAAGTTAAAAATATTGATGGAGTAGATGTTGTAATAGGGACAACTGAGAGAAATAAAATAGTTGATTTAATTGAAGAAGCTAAAGATTCTCACGAAAAAATTAACATTGTAAAAGACTTAAAAAATGTTAGAGAGTTTGCGAATACAACAAATTTTGATAGCAATAATAGGACTCGTGCTTATATGAAGGTTCAAGATGGCTGTAATAGATTTTGCACATATTGTATTATCCCCTTTGCAAGAGGACCAATTAGATCTAGGACAATTGAGGATTCAGTGAGAGAAGCAAAAACTCTTGCAGAAAGAGGATTTAAGGAAATTGTCTTAACTGGTATTCACATTGGTTCTTTTGGAATGGACATGGGGGATATGAGATTAATTGATCTTATAGAAGCTATTGCAGAGGTTGATGGCATAGAGAGAATTAGACTTTCTTCAGTTGAACCAATAATTATTTCAGATGAATTTATGAAGAGGGCAGTAAATACTGGAAAATTATGTGATCATTTCCATTTATCACTTCAAAGTGGTTCTAATAATATTTTAGAAGCAATGAATAGACGCTATACTCGTGAAGAATATATTGAAAAAGCAAATATTATTAGAAAATACATGCCTCACGCTGGACTTACAACAGATATTATTGTAGGATTCCCAGGAGAAACTGAAGATGATTTCGAAGATTCCATGAATATAGTAAGAGAAGTGGGATTTTCAAGAATACATGTCTTTAAATACTCTAAGAGAAAAAATACCAAGGCAGCTGTTATGAAAAACCAAATTGATGGAAATATTAAAAAAGAAAGATCTGAAAAATTAATTTCTCTTGGAGAAGAGTATCAAGAAATTTTTGAAAAAGAAAATATGAAAGCTCCACAATCTGTTTTATTCGAAGAAGAACACAATGGTGTTTATTACGGTTATACAACAAATTATATTAGAGTTAAAGTTAAAAGTAAGCTTGATCTTACAAATAAGATAAAAAAAGTTAAAATTTTGGATACTGGCGAAATTGCAAATTGTGAAATTATTGGTGATTAAGTGTTAAAAATAAGAGCTCATCATCTTCTCTGTACAAGAAATTTTGTAGGAGAGGGATATAGTGATGATTTTTCAAAAAATATGACAAATATTATAAGAGAATTAAATAATAATCCAAAAGTTAAGTTACTTGTAGATTTAGATGATATTTGCAAGGCTTGTCCAGAAAATCTTGGAGATAAATGTAAGAGTGATAAAAAAGTTAAATCTTATGATATGAAACTACTAAAAATTTTAGGACTTTCAAAAGATGAAATTTATTCTTGGCAGGACATTAATAAGGCTTGCTGTGATATAATATTCTCAAAAGATAGGCGAGAAGAAATATGCAAGGATTGTCAGTGGAATGATCTTTGCAAAGAAATTGAAGCCAAAAGGAGGTAGTGATGGACTGTTTATTTTGTAAAATTATTAAGGGAGAAATTCCTTCAGAAAAACTTTATGAAGATGAACTTGTGTATGCTTTTAGAGATATAGACCCACAAGCTCCAACTCATTTTTTAATTGTGCCAAAGGAGCATATTCAATCAGCAGATGACCTTGAAGAAAAACACAAGGACTTAATTGGACATGTGTTTCTAGTGGCAAAGAAGCTTTGTGCTGAAGAAGGTCTAACTAAAGGATACAGAATAGTAAATAATTGCAAAGAAGACGGCGGTCAAAGTGTTGATCACTTACATTTCCATGTACTTGGAGGAAGAAGTTTAAATTGGCCACCAGGTTGATAAAATTTTTTTTAATGCTAGGATTTATGTCCTGGCATTTTTTTATGAAAAATTTTAAATAAAAATGTATTTTACACACTTTTACAATATTGTCTATGTTAAAAGTTTAAAATATTATATATAATTAATATAAAGATAATTTTCTTATTTAAAGAAGGAAGATGATTTATGAAATTAGGATTTGTAGATGTAGGTGGAGGTACTCGCGGTATTTATGGGGCGGGAGTTTTTGATTATTTAATGGAAGAAGGCATTAGTGGAGATTATTTCATTGGAGTTTCTGCAGGGGCTGCTAATGGTGCATCCTTTCTTGCAAATCAGCCTAGAAGAAATTTTGTGTTTTATAATAATTATGCCTTTAGAAAAGAATATATGAGTTTAAAAAATTTTTTGAGGACTGGTTCTTATATTGACCTAGATTATATTTATTATGATTTAAGCAGTTCTAATGGCGAGTATCCCCTTGATTATAAGACTTTAAAAGAAAATCCAATGGAATTTGAAATTGTTGCAACAGATGCGAGAACTGGAAAGCCGAAATATTTTAATAAAAATGATCTTGTAATTGATAATTATGACCCAATAAAAGCATCTTGTTGTGTTCCAGTATTGTGCAAACCCTATAAAATAAAGGGCGTTGACTATGTTGATGGAGGATTAAGTGATCCTATTCCTTTTAAAAGAGCTTTTGAAGCTGGATGTGACAAAGTAATACTAGTTTTGACTAGGCCGAAAGATTATTTTAGAGAGAAGAGAAAAGACAAAAAGTTTGTCAGGATTCTAAGAAGAAATTATCCTGTTCTTTCAAGAACTTTTGCAAAAAGACATGAGATTTACAATACTTGTCTAAGAGAAGCCTTAAAACTTGAAAAAGAAAACAGGATAATTATAGTTGCACCAAGTGATATTGGGAACTTAAAAACTCTAAGTCAAGATCATAAACAATTGGAAAAATTATATGAAATGGGGAGAAAGGATGCAAGAAAAGTTTTAACTTTAGAAAATATTAATAGAAAATGAGTTGATATGTGTGCCAAAAATAAAATCAAAAATTAGAAAAATTGAAAATAAATTAGGGAAAGAAAATAGGAATTTAAATGAATCAGATGTAAATGTTAAAAAAAGATTTAAAAAAATTCAAGTTGTTGCTTTAGTTTCCTTTGCTTCAATTTTACTTGTATTGTTATTAACTCGAACTGGGAATGTGACAATAGATTCAATTATTGAAAATGCCAATGGCAATGAAAAAAAGTCTATCTTATCCCTATTTGCATTATTTGCTGTAAAAAGTTTAACTATTATAATTCCGCTACCATCACTATATATAGCTAGTGGTGTTTTATTTAAACCTGCAAAAGCACTAGTAATTAGCTACATTGGATTGGCAATAACTCTTACAATTCCCTTTGTTCTAGGAAGATGGTCTGGTGCAGAAGAAATGACTTATCTTAAAAACAAATATCCTAAGATCGAAAAACTCATTGAGATGCAAGAAAGAAATGAATTTTTGGCAAGTTTCGTAATTAGACTAATTGGTTGGTTTCCTTGTGATATTTTGAGTTTTTACTTTGGTGCATGTAAGACAAATTACATAAAATATATTACTTCATCACTTCTTGGAGCCTCAATTGGGGTTATAACAAATACTCTTCTTGGAGATGTAATTTTGGATCCTCTTTCTTGGCAATTTTTGACAATGATCTTAATAAAAATTTTTATTTCTGTTTCTGTTGTGGCAATAACTTACTTTGTAAATAAAAACAAAAATCTTAAAAAATAAAAATATTATTGAAGTTTTGCGATTTATAGAGTATAATAAACCTAAATTGGCCGAAAGGCTACTCTTTTCTACGAGAGGAGGTTAAAAAATGTCCGAAATCAGGGTTGGTGAAAATGAATCTTTAGACAATGCTCTTAAAAGATTCAAAAGACAATGTGCCACAAGTGGAGTTCTTAAAGAAGTAAGAAAAAGAGAACACTACGAAAAACCAAGTGTTAGAAGGAAGAAAAAATCCGAAGAGGCACGCAGAAAAAAACACAGATATTAAAGAGGGTGTTCTTATGTCTCTAAAAGAGAGACTCATGGCTGACTTAAAGAGTGCTATGAAAAATAAAGATAAACTTCGAAAAGATGTTATCACCATGGTTCGTGCAGCTATTAAACAAAAAGAAGTAGATGAACGAGTTGAGCTTGATGATGCTGATATTGAAAATATCATTGCTAAGCAACTAAAAGAAAAGAAATCGTCAATTGAAGAGTTTAAGAAAGGTAATAGAGAAGATTTAGTTGAACATACAAATCAAGAAATCGAAATATTACTTGACTACTTACCTGAGCAATTATCAGATGAAGAATTAAAAGAAATTATAAAAAAAGTAATTGACGAAAATGATATAACATCAATGAAGGATATTGGAAAATTAATGAAAAATGTAATGCCTTTAATAAAGGGCAAAGCTGATGGCAAACAAGTTAATGCCATTGCTAAAGATTTATTAAGCTAAAACTCGGGATTTTTCCCGGGTTTTATTTTTATATTTTTTTATAAAATTTAATCTTAAATTAGAATTTTTAAATGAATTTGTATTTTTGAACTTTTATGTAAAGATGTAAATTTTAAGTGTGATTAAAAAATCTTAAACTTTTCTTAAATAGAATTTAGATTATACGTAATTTGGATTGGGTAAAATAATTCTAAGTGCAAAGGAGGTTAACTTGAAAAAATTTAAGAATTTATTTTATAGTATGCCATTTTTACTTATTTTTTGTAATCTTGTGTATGCACAAGGAGAGAGAATGTCATCAATAGAAAATATTTTTTCTAATGATTATGTTTTTACGTTATTACTTATCGTGGCAATAGTAGCAGGCGTTTTTGAAATTCTAACTCCAGGTTTTGGATTTTCTGGTATTATTTCCATTGCTTCCTTTTTTGTATTTTTCTGGGGAAATATAAAAATGGGAAATACAAACTTTTATGAAATTTCACTTTTTGTAATAGGATTGCTTCTACTTGCACTTGAAATTATGATACCAGGTTTTGGAGTGGCTGGTATAAGTGGAATTATTGCAGTCTCAGTTGGTTTAGTCTTATCCATGAGTGATATTTATTTTGCTTTATTTTCATTAGCACTGGCACTTGTCATTGCAATAATATTGGGATTTGCTCTTTTTAAAAGAGGTATAAAGTCCGATACAATAAATAAACTTAGACTTTTTAAAGAAAGTTCAAGTGACAAGGGATATCTTAGTGTTGAAAGTGAAGAGGTCTCAATTGGAGATGTCTTATTAACAAAAACTCCACTTAGACCAACTGGTTACGCCTTATTAGGTGAAAAAAAGATAGAAGTAATTTCAGATGTTGGGTTCATTGGAAAAGATGAATCTGTTGTTGTAGTAAGAATTAGCGGGGCGAGAATTTTCGTCGAAAGAAATTAGGAGGACATATGAATTATTATCCTTTAGGGAGTATTATTATAATAGCTTTAATAGTTATTGTAGTGGCGATGTTTTTATCCTTTGTTCCAGTTGGACTTTGGGTTACAGCATTTTTCTCTGGTGTTAGAATAAAAATATCAGAACTTATTGGTATGAAATTAAGAAGAGTAAAACCATCAAGAATAGTTAGACCTGCCATCAAGGCGACTAAGGCTGGACTTGATTTAGAAATTTCTAGTCTTGAAGCTCACTATTTAGCAGGTGGTAATGTAAATACTCTAGTAGATGCTCTAATTGCAGCGCAAAGAGCTAATATACCACTTCAATTTGAAAGAGCTGCAGCAATTGATCTTGCAGGTAGAGATGTGCTTGAAGCTGTTCAAGTTTCTGTAAATCCAAAGGTAATTGAAACACCAAATATTTCAGCAGTAGCTCAAGATGGTATAGAAGTTATTGTTAAAGCTAAGGTAACTGTAAGGGCAAATATTGAAAGACTCGTTGGTGGTGCTGGTGAACAAACTATAATTGCAAGAGTTGGTGAAGGAATAGTAACTACAGTAGGTTCATCTCAAAGCTATAAGTCCGTTTTAGAAAACCCAGATTCTATTTCAAGAGTGGTTCTTGATAAGGGTCTTGATTCTGGTACAGCTTATGAAATTCTTTCAATTGATATTGCAGATGTTGATGTTGCAAGAAATATTGGGGCAAGACTTCAAACTGATCAAGCAGAAGCTGATAAGAGAATATCTGAAGCTAAAGCTAGTGAAAGACGTGCTATGGCACTAGCTCGTGAACAAGAAATGAAGGCAGAAGTTGAAGCCATGAGAGCAAAAGTTGTTGAAGCAGAATCTCAAGTTCCAATAGCTATGGCAGAAGCTTTAAAGAGTGGAAATCTTGGAGTCTTTGATTATTATAAAATGAAAAATTTAAACTCTGATACTGACATGAGAAATTCTATTTCCAAAATACCTGATAAAAATCACAAAAAGGAAAATAAATAATGGGACCTATTTTTAGTATTGTAATTGCCATTTTTTCTCTCATGCCTGCTATAATCTTTGTCATTGTTTTTAAAGTTTTACTTACTATTTTAAAAAGAGGTAAAAGTAAAATGACAGAAGATTTTTATGAAAATGAGAAAAAAATTGGGAATTCTAAAAATATTTATGAAAATAGAAGTTCAGATCAGGAAAGTTTAATAGATGAAATAAAAAGAGTAATCAAAGAAGAAAAAGAAAAAGATAAACTTAAAAAGGAATCCTCAGATAAAAAAATTAGGGACACTTATAAAGATAAAGTAAATAAATATAAGCATAATAATAAAAAAGATAAGATATTTATCAATAAGGATATTAACATTTCACAAAGAGAATTAAAGGAAAAATTATTAGAAAAAAAGTCTTTGTCTAGGGATAAACTTGAATCATCAAAAGTTAATGAAAATAAGGAAGTATTAGAGGGCTCAAGAAATCTTGAAAAAATGTCTGATAAAATTTTTGAAAGTGAATTTATCAAAGAATGTGAATCAGATTATGTTAGTTATGAAGACAATAATTCTGAAAATGATTTTTCACAAATTTTAAATTTTGATGAAGATGATTTACTTAAAATTCAAATATATAAAGAGATTTTTGATAAACCTTTAAGTCTTAGATAAATCAAGGCTTGCTTTCCATAATCTATGGAAAAGTAAGCCTTTTTATGATATTATTATATTCGCGTTTAAGGGGGTATATTTTTGGCAAAAATGGAAAAATCCATTGAAATTAATGATATAAATTTAATGTCTATTGTTTTTGGAAAGCTTGATGAAAATATTTCTCTTGTAGAAAAAGAGCTGGGACTAAGTGTTAAATCAAGGGATAATAAAATTATAGTAAGTGGAGAAGAAGATGTAGTTGAGGATGGATATCTTCTTTTAAATAATTTAATTGAAACTGCAAAAAAACAAAATAGCTTAAGTTTATCTGATGTTCGTTATGCTATTTCTCTTATAAAAAATAATGAGAAGAGACCAGTTTCAGAACTACTAAAGGATACTTTGGTTTACACATCTATGGGGAAACCAATTAGGGCAAAAACTTTAGGTCAAAAAAGATATATAGATAATATTAACAATAATGATATTGTGTTTGGAATTGGACCTGCAGGGACTGGAAAGACTTATCTTGCCATGGCTGCAGCGGTTCGTGCTTTTAAGGCTAAAGAAGTAAACAGAATAATTTTAACAAGACCTGCTGTTGAAGCTGGAGAAAATCTTGGATTTTTGCCAGGAGACTTGCAAAATAAAGTAGATCCTTATTTGAGACCGCTTTACGATGCCCTCTTTGAGATATTAGGACATGATACTTATAATAACTTATTTGAAAAGGGACTTATAGAAGTTGCACCTCTTGCTTATATGAGAGGTAGAACTTTAGATTCAGCCTTTGTAATTTTGGATGAAGCTCAAAATACAACAAATGAACAGATGAAGATGTTTTTAACAAGACTTGGATATGGTTCTAAGGCAATTGTGACAGGTGATGTTACACAAATTGACCTACCTAGTGGAAAGCAATCAGGTTTAAAAACTGTCCTAAAAATTTTAGCGGGAGTTAAGGGTATTGGCATAACTTACTTAAATAAAAATGATATTGTTCGTCATGCTCTAGTTCAAAGAATTATTGATGCTTATGAAAAATATGAAAAGACAAATGAAAAGGCAAATAAAGTTATAGAAGCAAAAAAATCAAAAAATGGGAGTAAATAATGGAAGTTTACTACGATGATAGGCAAGACAATATAAAAATAACAGAAGAGATGAAAAATCTTATTGAGAAATCTATAAAAGCTGTTTTAAAAGTTGAAGAACTTGACGATGATGTTGAAGTTTCTGTTTCCTTTGTAGGCGACGAAGAAATAAGAGATTTAAATAGAGATTATAGAGGAGTTGATAAATCAACGGATGTCTTGTCTTTTCCAATGGATGATGAGTTTATAATAGACAATAGAATCCTTGGTGATGTTATAATTAATACAAGAAGAGTTATGGAACAAGCAGAAGAGCTTGGTCACTCTCATGAAAGAGAATTGTCTTATCTTACTGTTCACAGCATTTTACATCTTTTGGGGTATGATCACATTGAAGATGAAGATAAAAAAGAAATGAGAGAAAGAGAAAAGTTATCTATGAAGGAACTTGAAATATATAGGTGATTTTATGAAAAAGGGACGTTTTATATCATCTTTTAATTATGCAGTGCAAGGTATTATTTCTGTATTAAAAACAGAGAGGAATATGAAATTTCACTATTTAGCTGCTTTAGGAATAATTATTTTATCTCTTTTTTTTGATATATCATCTACAGAATTTTTGTTAATGCTTTTTGCAATTAGTCTTGTTATATTTGCAGAAATGATAAATACAGCAATAGAGAGAACAGTGGACTTAGTTGTTCAAGAGTACAATCCCATAGCAAAGTATGTAAAGGATGTATCGGCAGGCGCAGTTTTAATTACAGCTTTAAATGCCGTTGTCGTTGCTTATCTTGTATTTTATGATAAATTTGCATCCTTTGGCGATCTTCTTTTATTTAAAATAAAAAATATGCCAAATCATTTGGCATTTGTTTCTTTACTTATAATTATTATCGCCACAGTTGGAGCAAAACTTTTGATGGCTAAGAAAAGTGGGGGAACTTATTTCCAAGGAGGAGGTCTAAGTGGACACTCTGCAATATCATTTTGTGCAGCGACTATTATAACAATGATAGCAGAAAATTCGCTTGTAACTCTTTGTTCCTTTGGACTTGCATTTCTAGTTGCAGAAAGTAGAGTAGAGGGGAAAATTCACAAGGTTTCTGAAGTTGTTGTAGGTGCAATTTTGGGAGTTTGTGTAGCAATATTTGTTTTTAAGGTAGTTGGTTAAATGGAATATAAAAAATTAATAGAGCTTGCAATAGATGCAAGAGAATATATGACCTATACACCCTATTCACATTTTAATGTTGGTTGTGCCATTGAGATGGAAGATGGATCAGTTTATACTGGTGGAAATATAGAAATAGCTTCATATTCACCAACAAATTGTGCGGAAAGAACTGCAATTTTTAAGGCAGTTTCTGAGGGTAAAAGAGAAATAAAAAAGATAGCAGTAGTTGGAGATAGTGATTACACTTTTCCTTGTGGAGTATGCAGGCAAGTTATTCGTGAGTTTTCAAAAAATCCTGAAATAATAATAGCAAACTCTACTGATGACTACAAAATTTTTGGAATGGAGGAAATTTTACCTCATTCCTTTGGTCCAGAGGACCTAAATGGAGATGAAAATGACAGAAAATAATTTTAAATCGGGATATGTGTCAGTGGTTGGAAGACCAAATGTTGGAAAGTCCACTCTTCTAAATGCAATAATTGGAGAGAAAATTTCAGCAATATCTTCAAAACCACAAACTACAAGACAAAATATAACCTTTATCCACACAGATGAAGATTCACAAATAATTTTTTTGGATACACCAGGAATACAAAAGCCAAAAAATAAGTTGGGAGAATTCATGCTTACTGAATCTAAAGAGGGAATAGAAGATTCAGATATTATAACTTATATAGTGGATACTTCTAAAAGAATTGGAAAAGCAGAAAGATCTATAATAGATATTTTAAAAGAGTATAAGGGCGAACTTCCAATAATTCTTTTGATAAATAAAGTTGACACAATAAAAAAAGATGAGCTTTTAGAAATTATATCAATGTATGCAGAAGAAGATATTTTTGATGATATTATTCCAATCTCTGCAATTAATAATGATGGTGTTGACATATATTTAGAAACTCTTAAAAACTTTTTGAAGCCTGGACCAATGTATTATCCAGAAGATATGATAACTGATAAAAATGAAAGATTTATTGTATCAGAAATTATAAGAGAAAAGGGGCTAAAATATTTAAATGAAGAAGTCCCTCATGGACTTGCAATTTCAATTGAAAAATTCAAAAAAAGACCAGATAAAAATATTTACGATATTGAAGCTAATATATATGTTGAAAGAGACTCTCACAAGGGAATTCTTATTGGCAAGAAAGGTTCTATGTTAAAGAAAATTGGAACTGAGTCAAGAGAAGAAGCTGAAAAACTTTTAGATGCTAAGGTAAATTTACAAATTTGGGTTAAAGTTGAGAAAAACTGGAGAGAAAAAGATAATTTGGTAAAAAGATTTGGCTACGATAAATAATTATACTTTGGGAATTGTACTAAATGAAATGGATTTTGGTGAGAGTTCAAAGATAATAAGAGTATTTACCAAAGAATATGGTAAAATTTCTATTATGGTAAAGGGTGCAATGAGTCCAAAATCTAAAAACTTGAGTGTTTCACAAGTTTTTGGTGTAAATGAATATTTATTAAAAAAAGGACAAAGTTTTTTTTATATTAGCGATTCAAAAATTCTTGAATCTAATTTTAAAATTAGAGAAAATTATGATAATTTAATTTATGCTTCTATTTTGTTAGAAATTTTGGATAAATCTTCTATAAGCGGTGAAACAAACAAAAAAGCATTTGATCTATTGAGAAAGACTTTGAAGTTTTTTAATTTCACTAAAGATCCAATTAGCCTTGCCTTGGCTTTTGAATTAAAATACCTAAGTTTTATTGGCTATAGACCAAGGCTTGATATTAAAGAAAGGTCTTATTTTTCTATAAGAGAAGGAATTATTGATTTTCAAGATCCATTTTCCTTTTCTCTAACAAGAAAAGATTTAGTTTATTTGAACGAGATTTTATATGGAAAGTTAGAAGATTTAGAAAATATCGAAAATATTGAAATAAGTAGGAAAAAATATTTGCATAATATTATAATAAAGTATATAAAATACAATTTAGATATAAGCAGTTTTAAGTCAGATAAGCTGTTTAATTAAGGAGGAAAAAATGTATTTCCAAGATTTAATTATGACATTGGAAAATTATTGGAAGGAAAAGGGAGCTATTATAATGCAACCTTATGATATTGAAAAGGGTGCAGGAACTATGAATCCAAATACTTTCTTAAGATCTCTTGGACCTGAAGAATGGAAAGTAGTTTATGTTGAACCTTCAAGAAGACCTGCAGATGGTAGATATGGTGAAAATCCAAATAGACTTTATCAACATCACCAATTGCAAGTTATTTTGAAACCATCTCCAGAAGATGTTCAACAACTTTATCTTGATTCACTTTTCGCAATTGGTATTGATCCAAAAAAACATGACATTAGATTTGTTGAAGACAATTGGGAATCTCCTACACTAGGTGCTTGGGGTCTTGGTTGGGAAGTTTGGCTTGATGGAATGGAAGTAACACAGTTTACTTATTTCCAACAAGTAGGTGGAGTAAACCTTGATCTAGAAAGTGCTGAATTAACTTATGGACTTGAAAGAATTGCAATGTATCTTCAAAATGTAGAGTCAGTATATGATATTAAATATAATGAAAATATAACTTACGGAGAAGTATTTAAGAAAAATGAATATGAACACTCAAAATATGCTTTTGAAAGTGCTGATATAGATATGCTTAGAAAACTTTTTGATATGTATGAAGCTGAAGCACAAAGAGTAATTGGAGAAGATATAGTAATTGATGCTTATGACTACACTTTAAAGTGTTCTCATGCTTTTAACTTATTAGACGCAAGAGGAGCCCTTTCTGTTTCTGAAAGAACTAGCTACATCCAAAGAGTAAGAAATCTTGCAAGACTTGTAGCAAAAACTCATTTAAAACACAGAGAAGAAATGAATTATCCCCTTATAAATAGAGGTGAAATAAATGAATAATTATTTACTTGAAATTGGAGTTGAAGAATTGCCATCTAGATTTGTAAATATGGCAATAGAACAACTTAAAGATAAATCTCAAAAATTATTAGTTGAAAATGAACTTGGATTTGAAGATGTAAAAGTTTATGCAACTCCTAGAAGACTTAGCCTTATAATTGAATCCTTAGATGAAAAACAAAAAGATATGCAAAAAGAAGTTAAGGGACCTTCTGTAAAAATTGCTTATGATGATGAAAAAAATCCTACAAAACCACTTTTAGGTTTTATGAAATCTCAAAAAATTACTGAAGATGACATAGTTATAAAAGAAGTTAAGGGAACAGATTATATTTTTGCACAAATTTCATCAGTGGGTAAAGAGTCTTCTGAAATTTTAAAAGAAATAATACCTGGACTAATTAAGGACATTAATTTTCCAAAAAATATGCGTTGGGGTGGAAAGAATTTAAGATTTGCAAGACCAATAAGATGGATTGTATCTCTTCTAGATGATAAGGTTGTTGATTTTGATTTTGAAGGAATTCAAGTTGGAAACACTACTAAAGGTCATAGATTTTTAGGATCATCAGAAGTTATCATAGACAATGTAGAAAATTATGAAAAGTTACTTGAAGATAATTATGTAATTCTAGACCAAAATAAAAGACGTGAAATTATAAAATACGAATCAACAAAGATTGCAAAGTCTCTTGGTGGAGAAATTCACGAAAACGAAGATCTTTTAGAAGAATTAACTTATATAGTTGAATATCCAAGTCCAATTAAGGGAAGCATAAAGGAAAAATATTTAAGTCTTCCAAAAGAAGTTGTAACAACTACAATGATTGATCATTTGAGATTTACTCCAATCTATTCACAAAAAGGTGAGTTACTTCCATATTTTATTACAGTTAGAAATGGTACTAAAGATTATGAAGACATTGTAATAGCTGGAAATGAAAAAGTTCTTGGAGCAAGACTTGAAGATGCTAAATTCTTCTATGATGACGATATTTCAAGACCACTGGAAGATTATGTTGAAAATTTAAATGGTGTTTTATTCCATGATAAATTAGGAACAATGCTTGAAAAAGAAAAAAGAGATGGCGTAGTTGCAAATAAAATTGCAGAATCACTTTCTTTTGCAGATGAAGCTATTGATGCTATAAAAAGAGTAGCTCATCTTTCTAAAGCAGATTTGACAACAAAAATGGTAATCGAATTTACTGAACTTCAAGGTGTTATTGGAGAAATTTATGCTTTAAAATCTGGTGAAAAAGATATTGTTGCTACTGCAATAAGAGAACAATACCTTCCAAAATTCGCAGGAGATAAGCTTCCAGAATCAAGTGTAGGCTCAATTTTTTCACTAGCTGATAAAATTGATACAATTGCTGGGCTTTTTGCTATAGGTGAAATTCCTACAGGTTCAACAGATCCCTTTGCTTTAAGAAGATCTGCTATTGGTGTAATTAATATAATTAGAAATAATTCTTGGAAATTTGATTTAAATGAAGCTGTAGAAGCTAGTTTATATGAATATATAAATGATCTTGGTCTTACTTTTAACCACGAAGAAGTTATTGAAAACGTAAGAGATTTCTTCTTTGGAAGAATTAAAACTATGCTTCAAGAAGAAGGCATTAGGTATGATATTATAGATTCAGTTTTAATTCCGGAAAGTGAAATACACAATATCTTTGATAAAGCTAATGAACTAGATGAATGGTTTAAAGAAGATAGGAGCCATTTTGTTGATGCATATAAGAGAATAAATAATTTAACAAAAAATGTAGATTTACTTGAAATTAATGAAGATCTTCTAAAAGAAGAAGCTGAAAAAGATTTATATAATAAATTTACTGAAATTGATGAAAGTTTTAATGATGCTTTATCATCAGAAAGATATAAGGAAGCTATGGACTTATTAAATGATTTAGTTCCTGCTATTGATTCTTTCTTTGACAGTGTAATGGTAATGGCTGAAGATGAAAAAATTAGAGAAAATAGACTAGCACTCATAAATAGAATTGAGGAAAATATTCAAAAAATATTAAAAATCGATAATATTGTAGAATAGGTCGGTGAGCAAATGAAATTCAGTGATAGGCAGACTGAAATTATTGATATTGTAAAGGAAAAGGGCCCTATAACTGGTGATGAGATAGCAGAAATTTTAGGACTTTCAAGAGCTACTATAAGGTCTGATCTTTCTGTACTCACAATGATAAATATTTTGGGAGCAAGACCAAAGTTTGGATATTTTTATACTGGAAAATCTATTTTTTCTCAGTTGTCTAGTGACTTAAAGAAATTAAAGTTGAAAGATTATATGTCACTTCCTTTTTCTTGTGACCAAAAAACTTCTGTCTATGATGTTGTGGTAGATTTATTTATGGAAGATTTATCATCAATGTTTGTTACTGATGGCGGATTTCTAACAGGTATTGTATCAAGAAAAGATTTAATTAGATTTATGATTGGTGATGCTGATATTAAAAAGACTCCCATAAGTGTAATTATGACAAGAATGCCAAATATTTTTTATGTAAATATAGATGACAGTGTTTATAAGGCTGCAAATCTAATTGTGACAAAGGGTATTGATTCCCTTCCTGTTGTAGAAGTTAAAAATAATAATGATCTTGAAGTTGTTGGCAGATTTACAAAGACAAATGTTACGAGACTTTTTGTTGATGTTTGTGATGGCGAGATAATTTAGGAGGAGAAATGAATAAAGACGATAATCAACTTACTATTTTTGTAATTTCAGATTCTATTGGCGAAACTGGGGAGTTAATTGCAAAATCTTCTGCAAGACAATTTGAATCAGAAAATTATGAAATTATTAGATACCCTTATCATAATAGTATTGAACAAATTAAACCTGTACTAGAAAAGGCATCAAAAATAAAAAATAGTCTTATAGTTTATACAAATGTTGTTAAGGAAACTAGAGATTTTATCGAAGAAAAGACTCATGAATTAAAATTACACACTGTTGATGTTATGGGAGAACCATTACTTCAAATTGAAGATATTTTAGGATATGAACCTTTAAGAGAACCTGGTTTAATTAGAAGGCTAGATGAAAATTATTTTAAAAAGGTTGAATGTGTTGAGTTTGCTGTAAAATACGATGATGGTAAAGATCCTCGTGGTGCGAAAAAGGCAGATATATGTCTAGTTGGTATTTCTAGAACTTCAAAGACTCCTCTATCTATGTATCTTGCAAATAAACTTTATAAAGTTGCTAATATTCCACTTGTTCCTGAAGTTCCTGTTCCAAAGGAAGTTTATGAAAAAGACGTTGATAAGATAATTGGACTTACAGCAAATCCGGAAAAGATTATTTCTGTAAGAGAGCAGAGATTAAAATCTTTAGGCTTAACTTCAGGTGCAAAATATGCTAATTACGATAGAATAAGAGATGAATTAAATTATTCAAAGCAAGTTATGGAAGAATTAGGTTGTTTTGTAATTGATGTATCTGACAAGGCAATCGAAGAAACTGCTGAAATCATCATTAAACATATGGAATCCAGGAAGTGATTAAATGAATCTTCGAGTTGAGAGAGAAAAACTTGAACACAAGATGTTTTTTGAATATGCTACTTTTGCAGATTCAACTTTGGGAAGAAATAAAGATGAAGAAAAATCCGATCTTAGAACTGAATTTCAAAGAGATAGGGACAGGATTATCCACTCAAAGAGTTTTAGGAGATTAAAACATAAGACGCAGGTCTTTATTTCTCCTGAGGGTGACCATTTTAGGACAAGACTCACTCACACTCTTGAAGTTAGTCAAATAGCTAGAACGATAGCTAGAGCATTGAGGCTTAATGAAGATTTAGTAGAAGCAATTTCTTTAGGGCATGATCTTGGTCATACACCTTTTGGACATTCTGGTGAAGCAGTTCTAAATGAATTAAAAAGTACAGGCTTTATTCACGGTGAACAGTCTTTAAAAGTAGTTGACTTTTTGGAAAGATCTGAAAAAAGAATTGGTTTAAATTTAACTGAAGAAGTTAGAGATGGAATTCTAAATCATTCTGGCAGTAGCAATGCAAAAACTTTAGAGGGAAAAATTATAAAATTCGCAGATAGAATTGCCTATATAAATCATGATATTGATGATGCAATTAGGGCTGGAATTATTTCTTCTGATTCACTTCCTAAAGAATTAACTAAGGTTTTGGGAAATACTTCTTCTGAAAGAATTAACACGATGATTAACGGCATAGTTAATGAATCTTATGGGAATCCTATTGTTGAAATGGAAAAAGAAGTCTATGAGGCAACTATGGAACTTAGACAGTATATGTTTAAAAGGGTTTATATGGATCCTGTTGTAAAAAGTGAAGAGATAAAAATTAAAAGACTTTTGACAGAACTTTATAGATTTTATGCAGAAGATTTAAGTAGAATACCAGAAAATCATCTAAGTCTTTATAGTGATAGAAGTCATAGCGATGAAGATATTGTATCTGACTATATAGCTGGAATGACTGATACTTATGCAATGAAGCAAATAAAAAATATTTTTATACCGAAGGGATGGAGCATTTAATTGTACCTTATAAATGACAATGTTCTTGATGAAATAAGAGATAGGGCAGATATTGTAGATTTAATTGGAGAATATGTGGACTTAAAGAAGTCTGGATCCAATTATATGGGACTCTGCCCTTTTCATTCTGAAAAAACTCCTTCATTTTCTGTTTCCAGTTCTAAATCTATTTTTAAATGTTTTGGATGTGGAGTTGGCGGAGATGTAATCACTTTTGTAATGAAAAGAGAAAATTTAAGTTTTCCTGAGGCTGTGGAATTTTTAGCAGATAAGTACAATGTTAGACTCGAAGAATACAAGGATGAAAATAAAGAAGCACGTGAAAAAAGAAATAGGCTATACGAAATAAATAGGGAAGCAGCCTTACATTTTCTAAAAAATTTTCAAGCATCAAAAAAAGCGCAATTATATTTAAATAATAGGATGCTAAGTGCAAAAACTATTAGATCTTACGGCATAGGATATTCTAAAGATTCTTGGACTGATTTATACGATCATTTAACAAGTTTGGGATATAAAGAAGATGAACTTTTAGACTTAAATTTAATTTCAAAAAGTAAAAATGGAAATTATATTGACAGATTTCGAGATAGAATCATGTTTCCAATTATAAATAGAAATAATAAGGTAATTGGGTTTGGAGCAAGGGGTTTTGGTGATACAAAACCGAAGTATTTAAATTCTAGAGAAACTCCTATTTTTCATAAAGGTAGTAATGTTTTTAACATGAATATAATTTCTAGAGAGTCAAGTCGAGAAAGAATTATCTTAGTAGAAGGCTATATGGATGTTATATCTTTATACAATAGTGGTATAAATTATAGTGTAGCAAGCCTTGGTACTTCTCTTACATTTGACCAGGCTAATATTATTAAGAAAATGGCTAAAGATATTTACATTTGTTATGACAGTGATAATGCAGGTATTAACGCAACTGCAAGAGCCATAGATATTTTTCTTCAAGCATCAGTAAAGCCTAAAATAATAGAACTTAATGATGGATTGGATCCTGACGATTTTATAAAAAAATATGGATTAGAAGCTTTTGAAAATAAAATTAAATCTTCTATATCTTATATCGAATTTAAAATAAAAAAACTTAGGGAAAATTATAATCTAGAAGATAATGAGGGACTTAGCAATTTTACAATTGAAGCCGCAAAAATTTTTTCTAGTATAAAAAATCCCATAGAAAGAGATATTTTTGTAAAAGAATTCTCAAAAAATTACAATATTTCAAATTTAGCAATTGAAAATTATATAAATTATCTAAATAGGAATAGGGTTAAAGAAGCAAAAAAGGAAAAGTTTAAGGTAAAGAAAAATACAAATGTTGTGAAATCTAATAGGACTAGAGCACAAGAGGAATTATTATCGTATTCTTTACTGGACAATGATATTTACAATTATATCAAAAAAAGAATTGAAGTTTTTTATTTTAGCAACGCCATGACTAGGGCTGTCTTTGAAGAAATACCTAAATTTTTTGAAGAAGAGATGGAGCTAAATGATTTTTTAACTCTTTTAGAATCAAATAGGCTCATTGACACTGTGTTTAAGAATAATATTTTAGCAATTATAAATGATATCTATGTAAATGAAAAAGTAGTCGATGAATTGATAAGAACTGTCGAAGGTAATTATCTTCAAAATCAAAAAAACAAAATCCTCGAAAATATCGAAAAACTTCAAGGGGGAGAAAATAAAAATCTTCTACTCGAAGCTTTAAAAGAATTGCAAGAAATTAATTTAAAGTTAAACGAGTTGAAAGAGGAGGGCAATTATGAGTGAAAAATTAAAAAATAAAGAATCTATTGATTCCATAAGAGAACGACTCTTAAAAGATGGAAAAAAGGACGGAAAACTTACCTATGAGGAAATAGGAGATGCCTTTGAAAAAGTTCAAATAGATTCAGATGATATAGATGAACTATATAAACTATTTGAAAAAGAAGGAATACATTTAGTTGACAAAAAAAATTCAAAAGATGATGAAGATGAAGTAGATGTTACTAAAGAGGATTTATCAGTCCCAAAGGGAGTAACAGTAGATGATCCTGTAAGAATGTATTTAAAAGAAATTGGAAAGATTTCACTTTTAACAGCTGATGAAGAAGTTGAAATAGCTAAGAGAATGGAAGCAGGCGATGAGTTTGCAAAAAAAGAGCTTGCTGAAGCCAATTTAAGACTCGTAGTTTCTATTGCTAAAAGATATGTTGGCAGGGGAATGAGCTTTTTAGATTTAATTCAAGAAGGAAATCTTGGACTCATGAAAGCAGTGGATAAATTTGATTACACTAAGGGTTTTAAATTTTCAACTTATGCTACTTGGTGGATTAGACAAGCAATTACAAGAGCTATTGCAGACCAAGCTAGAACTATAAGAATTCCAGTTCATATGGTTGAAACAATTAATAAGCTTGTCAGGGTACAAAGACAACTAGTGCAGGATCTTGGACGTGATCCTCTACCAGAAGAAATTGCAGCAGAAATGAATTTAGACGTAGATAGAGTTCGTGAAATTCAAAAAATTGCTCAAGAACCAGTTTCATTGGAAACTCCAATTGGTGAAGAAGAAGATTCACATCTAGGTGATTTTATACCAGATGATGAAATTCTATCACCGCAAGATGCAGCTACTTTCACTTTGTTAAAAGAACAATTAAACACAGTTTTAGAAACTTTGACAGAAAGAGAAAAGAAAGTTCTTACTTTAAGATTCGGACTTGATGATGGAAGAGCAAGAACTCTAGAAGAAGTTGGTAAGGAATTTGATGTAACTCGTGAAAGAATTAGACAAATTGAAGCAAAAGCTTTGAGAAAGTTACGTCATCCAAGTAGATCAAAGAAATTAAAGGATTATTTAGAATGATAAAATTATCAAAGAGGCTTAATAAAATTGCAGAACTTGTAGATTTTGGGGCTTCGGTAATTGATGTGGGCACAGATCATGGATATGTGCCCAATTTTTTATGCGAAAATAAAATTTCAAGTGATATTATTGCGACAGATATCTCAAAAAATTCTTTACAAAAGTCTATTGATTTAACAAAAGAATTGGGAAATGAAAAATACATTAGAAATATATTAGCAAATGGAATTATTGATGAAAAACGAGATAATATAATTATTGCAGGATTAGGCGGGATACAAATTGCAGAGATTATTAATAATTCTATTGAAATTGCAAAAAGTGCAAATAAATTAATATTGCAACCAATGCAAAAAACACAGATTCTCCGTCGTGAATTAAATAATCTTGGATTTAAAATTATAGATGAGTACATTATTTATGAAGATGATAGGTATTTTGAAATTATTGTTGCAAAGTTTTTGAAGGAAGTTAAAATTGAAACTTTTAAAGATGAAGATTATTATTTTTCAAAAAAATTAATAGAGAAAAAAGATAAAACATATTTAAAATTTTTATTAGATAAAAAAACTTATTTAGAAAATATATTACAAAACTTTGATCCAAATAATCTTAGGACAAAAAAAAGAAGTGATGAAATTAAATCTTTGATTTTAAAAATAGAGGAGGCAATAGATGAAATATCCAATTGAAGATATAAAAAATTATATGGAAAGTTGGGCAAAAAATGATTATCAACTTTCCTGGGATAATTCTGGCAGCCAAGTTGAGTTTAAAGATTTCACTAAATCTGTAGTTTTAGCTATGGATGTTACAGATAAAGTCATAGATAAGGCTATAGAAACAGAATCAAAGCTCATAATAAGCCATCATCCTATGTTTTTTAGTGGAAATAAAAATATTATTGAAGGGACTTATTTGGGAGATAATATAATAAAATTAATTAAAAATAATATTTCAGTTTTTTCTTACCATACTTCTATGGATGTGGCAGATGATGGAGTTAATGACACACTTTTTGAAAAATTAAATCTTAAAGGTAAATCTGTTTTAACTTATGAAGAAGAAAAAGCTATGGGCCTAGTAGGAGAATTTGAAAGTGCATATAGTCTTGAAGAATTAGATAAATTTTTAAAAGAAAAGCTTCAAGTAAAAAAAATAAAATATTACGGAAGAACTAATAGAAAAATTAAAAAAGTTGCAATTCTTGGCGGAAGTGGAGCAGATTTTATTGATATAGCTAAAAGTAATGGTGTAGATGCTTATATAACTTCTGATATAAAATATCATGACGGACAAAGAGCTTATGAAGAAGATCTGATTTTAATAGACCTTGGACATTTTTATTCAGAAAGAATAATTCTTCCAAAAATAAAAAAAAGACTTGAAAAAAACTTTAAGGAATTAGATTTTTATATACAAGAAGAAAGTAGCTTTGAACTTGATATTTGAGAGATTCAGTGGTAAAATTATCTGGTAAGTAAATTGGTCAACTGCACAAATGTGAGGAAAGTCCGCGCTCCACAGAGCAGGGATGCTGGCTAACGGCCAGTGGGGGTGACCCCAAGGCTAGTGCAACAGAAATATACCGCCCCTTGGGTAAGGTTGGAAAGGCGAGGTAAGAGCTCACCAGGTCATTAGTGATAATGATGCTATGTAAACCCCATTCGGAGCAAAACCAAATAGGAATAACAGATGTTGCTCGCATCTGCCGGTAGGTAGGTTGCTAGAAATTATAGGTAACTATAATTCAAGATAGATAGTTGACAAAACAGAACGCGGCTTATAGATTTACTTACTACATATAATTTATATTTTTTAAAAAGTTACAAAATAGTTAAAATTGTTTTAACTATTTTGTAACTTTTTGTTGTTTTTTTGTAATTAGTTTGTTATACTTAATTAGTAATAAAAATGTAGGCAAAAAAATATATAAAAAAATATCTAAAAATATAAAAGCATAGGAGTTGTTAGTATTGGTTTCCTTTAAAAATAAATTGCCACTTGGCTTATTTGCACTTTGTGCAGTGTCAATAGTTGGCATGAAAGATACAGGAGTATTTATTAACGAACACATTCAAAAAACATATAGTGGTAATGAAATAGACTTTTCAATTGGAGAAAAAGTTGAAGTCCTTGAAAAAAAAGGTAATGACTTTTTTGTTCAAAAGGGAAAAGCTAAAGTAACTATTCCACAAGATAAAATTTTACTTACAGAAGTTAATGTTCCAACATATAAAATTGTAAAAGCTAGTCCAATTCTTGATGATAATGGAAAAATAATAAGAAGCTTATTTGTTGATGAATATGCAGTTGGAATTTCAGTAGATAATACTACAGCAAAAATTAAGTGTAATGACGGTACAATAGGTAATGTAAACAGAACAGCACTTAAAAAAGTTGCCGATAAGAGAAATAATGTTACAGAAGTTGAAGTGAAAAACAACACTGTTGCTAAAAGTGACAATGGTAGAAAAATTAATTTAAATAAAAAACAAGTTGTTGATGTAATTGATTACAAAAATGGTAATTTTGTAATTGACGAAAAGGGTACTTCTTATAATGTTGAAGCTAAAGATTTAAATATTGTATCTGGACAAAAAGTTGAAAAGATTCAAGAAAACAAAGATGAAAGTATTTTATCTTCAGATGAAGAAAACATTCAAGAAGCTATAAAAAATAAAGAAGAAATTAAAGTAAGCTTTGAATATAAAAAAGCTGCAGCTCCAAATGCGTCAATTGCTGCAAAAGTTATATCTTCTGCAGAAAATAAACTTGGATCTACATATGTATATGGAGATACTGGTAATGCTGGATTTGATTGTTCAGGTTTAGTTTATTCAATTTATAATGACGAACTTGGAATTTCAATCCCAAGATCTTCTAGAACTCAATCAACTTATGGAAAACAAGTTTCTAAGTCTGATTTACAAGAAGGAGATTTAGTATTCTTTAATACAACAGGTAATGGAGTTAGTCATGTTGGTATTTATGTTGGCGATGGAAAATTTATCCATGCTTCTTCAGGTCAAGGAAAAGTTATGACATCTTCTCTTACTGAAGGTTATTACCAAGAAAGATACGTAAACGCTACTCGTGTTTTATAATTTTAAGAAAATTAAGAGCCTTAGGGCTCTTTTTTTGGCTTTATGTCAAATATTAGCTAGACTCGTTAATTCGAGTCTTTATTTTTATCTAAAAATGAAGACATAAAGGCTAATAAAACATCAAATCTAAAATTACTAAAAAACAAATAAAATAATAAAGATATTTTATGAAATTTTTTATAAAAAAATAACCACTAGCATTAACTAGTGGTTATGATTTAAAATTTATTTTCTAAATTATCTTAGAGATGGTCCTTGATTGTAGTTAGCTGCATCATTTCTGTCGTCTCTATTTTTTAATTGGAATTCTTTTCTAGTCATAACATCATCTACACGAACATTAACTTCAACAACTTTAAGACCAGTCATTTGACCAACTGATTGAGAGATGTTTCTCTTTAATTCTTCAAATACCTTTGGAGCAGAGTGTCCATATTCAAGAATTATTGATGCATCGATTGCAGCTTCTTGTTCTCCAACATCAGCAGAAATACCTTTAGTTAAGCTATATCCACCAAATTGTTCTGAGATTCCTGAGAAGAATCCGCCCTTCATATCAAGTACTCCTGGAACTTCGTGACATGCAATTGCTGCAATTTTTTCTATAACAGAATCTTCAAAAGTTAATTTAGATTCGTGTTTATTTTGTTCTTCTTGAGCAGAGTCTTTAATATCTTCTTGTTTTTCTTTGAAGTTATCTTTTGCGTTTTCTACAAATTCTTCTCTTTTTTGAGCTTTTTCTCTTTTTTCTTGTTCTTTTTTGTTAATTCCTGCTATTTCGTTATATTTTGCTTCTGTTGCCATTATTTTTCTCTCCTTTAAAATTAGTAACTAAATAAAATTAATACTTTCTAAACAATCTTTCTAACCAAAATAAAATTCTCGGATCACCATCTTTAAATTTCCCATAGCTATTGCCAATGAGGAAAAGAATCGCAATTAAAAGTGTTCTGAAAAAACCTATTGTTAAAAACAAAATTGCAATTATGATTCCAAGTAAAGTGTACTTGAACTCATTCCAATGAAGTCGAGTGAAATTTCTAAATCTTTCTTTTATAATAGAATTTTCTCTTTCCTTTTGTTTTTCTAGGAGAACAATTTTTTGATTCTCTTGGTTTTCTCTAGAGTTCTCATAATAATTTTGATAATCCGGATAATTTCCATAATTATTTCTCATATGAGCCCCCTAAACAACTCTTTTACCTGATTCTTCTTTGATGTCGTAAAATTCTACATTAACCTCTTTTACTGAATATCCAGTAAATTTTTCTAAGTTAGAAGATACATCATTTTTAATTCTTTTTCCTAATGAATTTAAATCAATGCCTTCTTGCACTCCGCAAGTTATTTTGGTACTGATTTCGTGCTTACTACCATTATTTACTCTTACATCAACATCTGATCTTTTCACTTCATTATAGTTTTCTAACGTTGATAAAACATTATTTTCAACTGCTCTTGAAGTGATGAGCATCTCACCGTCCTCATCCTTGTCTATAACGTATGAGTTAAGTGTAGGGAGGACTAATACTCTAATAAAATTAAATAGAGCATATAGAGCTGCTATTGCTGATACTACAGTTAGGAAATAGAAAAACCAATCTTGTTTATAAAAATTTCCTAAATCTGCCGTTATTTTGCCATAATCATATAATAAGAAATATGTGCAAAATAGAGATAAGAATAAGGCGATAGAAAAAATTGCATTAATCCATTTGCGCCATCTCTTCAAACCTAATTCCTCCTTTTATTAAGAAATCATCAACTAGTGAAGCTCTCTTAATTTATATATAACCAAAGAATATTATTTTATTCATAATTTTGAAAGTTATTATTATATTTTAGTATCTAGTTATTACAATAAAGCTTTAAAAGACTGTTAGAATCATATTTAAATGAGAAAAAAATAAAAAATATTATTAAGATAAGTTTTGGAAAAATTAAATTTTAAGAATAAATTTTTTAAAAATTTTAGTACACTTATTTTGTTAGAATGGTAAAATGTTAGAAGAAGTAAAACTTCAAATAATTTTATATAGGAGGAGAGATGAAGAAAAATAATTTTTTTAATTCTTTAGTATTTAAACTAATACTAGGAATTATAATAGGTATTTTTGTTGGAAGCATATCTAATGAAAGCGCCATAGTTGCAATTGATACTATAAAAAGAGTCATTGGCGACTTAATTGGATATATAGTGCCATTAATAATTTTAGGTTTTATAACTCCAGCTATTGTATCTCTAAAAGAAAGTGCAGGAAAGATTTTAAGTGTTACGCTCATAATTTGTTACATATCAACAGTAGGAGCAGCAACAATGTCATTTCTTGCAGGAAAAGCAATTATTCCAAAATTAAATATTGCACCAAATGTTGGAGCAGGAAATGCAATCCCAGAATCAATTTTTAAACTTTCTATTGATCCAATAATGCCAGTTATGACCGCACTTGTAACATCAATTTTATTTGGTATCGCTGTAATTGTTACTAATTCAGAAACATGGGAAAAAATGTTGATTGAATTAAATAAAATAGTTTTATCTATTGTAAACAATGTAGTAATAAAGATTCTTCCAGTTTATATTGCAACAACTTTTGCAGTTTTATCTTATGAAGGAGTAATTATTACTGAATTACCTGTATTCTTAAAGATTATACTAATTGTAATTGTTGGACATTTTATTTGGATGACTGTGATGTATTCTCTTGCAGGATTAATTTCAAAAACTAATCCAAAAGAAGTATATAGACATTATGCACCAGCTTATCTTACTGCAGTTGGAACAATGTCATCAGCTGCAACTTTGCCAGTTGCTATTGAATGTGCTAGAAAGTCTGAAACTCTTGATCCAAAAATCAGAGACTTTGCAATTCCACTTTGTTCAAATACCCATCTTTGTGGGTCAGTTTTGACAGAAGTATTTTTTGTAATGACAGTTTCACAAATATTAACTGGAAAACTTCCTGAAACTGCGAATATGATAGTTTTTATTACACTCTTGGGAATATTTGCTATTGCGGCTCCTGGAGTGCCAGGAGGAACAGTAGTAGCTTCTCTTGGACTAATAACATCAGTGCTTGGCTTTAATGACACAGGAACAGCTCTTATGCTTTCAATATTTGCTTTACAGGATAGTTTTGGAACAGCTTGTAATGTAACAACAGATGGAGCAATTGCACTCATGGTTACTGGAATTTTTAATAAAGTTCCTACTAGAAAGAAGACTAAATAAAAATAATTAGATATGAAAAGACCAAGCTCATAACAAAAGCTTGGTCTTTTTTACTAGATAAAATGTTATTAAATTTATTTTACAAATGTTTTTATAAAGGTTAACACAATTGGTTGGTAAATTATATCAACTAAGAAAGCTCCTACTATTGGAACAATCATCATGGCCTTTCTACTCAAACCATACTCTTCATTTATTGCAGTCATATTAACAATTGCAGATGGTGTGGCACCTAATCCGTGACCACAAAGGCCTGCACACATAACTGCAGCATCATAATTTTTGCCCAAGACTCTAAATACTATAAAGTAATTGTAGATAAGCATAAAGATTACTTGGCAAATTAGAACAATAAGAACGCCACCCATTAAATCTTGAAGCTCCCACAATTTTAAAGTCATAAGTGCTAGTGCAAGGTATAAGTTTAGCATAACATCGCCAATACCATCCACTAAATTACCATTAAAGTTGTAAATGTTTATTTTTTCATTTAAGTTTCTTAAAATAACAGCAATAAACATTGCACCAACGTAATCAGGGAATTGCATATCTATAAGCTTTCCTATGAATTTTGAAACCAAGGTTCCAAGTGCCATAGAAATAATAATTGCAGCTACATTTTTGATGATATCAAGGTTTGATAATTCAACTTTTTCTTCTTTAAATAGATCATCTAATTTTGATGAGTCAAAATCATCGTCATTATTTGCTTTTAAACCATTTTTTACTATTAATCTTCTGCCAAGAGGTCCACCTATAATTACACCAGAAATAAGTCCAAAAGTAGCTGCAGCAGCACCTACAACTGGTGCTTGTGCATAACCCATTTCAGCAAATGTATTTCCATAACTTAAAGCAGCCCCGTGTCCACCAATCATAGATATAGAAGACGCAAGAATTCCATAAGCGGGTTCAAGATCAACAGCCTTTGAAACTAAAACACCAATAGTATTTTGTCCAAGAGATAGAATTCCACAAACTAACCAATAAATAATTAATAGAACTCCACCTGATTTTAATATTTTTAAATTTGCTCCAAGTCCAACTGATGTAAAAAAGACTAGCATAAAAGTAGATTGAAATATATTTTCATAAGTGAAATTGAAAGTATTTGTTTTGTAGCCAATAAAACTTATGAACATAAATAAAAACCCACCGATAACTGGAGCAGGTATACAGTATTTTCTTAAAAATTGTAATTTATTTCTAACTCCATATCCAACCAATAAAACTACTACTGCAAGAGCAAGAGTTAATATTGAATCGAGATTAATAGTTAGAATTCCATTTTCTCTAATAAATTCCATTTTTCCTCCCTTGTATACATTTTATCTAATAAAATGGTATCATGAATTTTTATTTCTTACAAGAAAATGGCTAATTTCTTACGTTTAGAAATAAAAAACTAAAAATATTTATTTATCGATATTAATGTTTCAATTTTTAATAGCTAATTTAAATAATTACAATAATTTATTGTAATTAAAAAATTAAAAAGAGTTTAATATAAAAGATAAATAATATCAAAATAAAAGGAGAAAAAAATGAAAAAAATTAATGTAATTTATTGGTCTGGAACTGGAAATACTGAAAGAATGGCAGAAGCTATTGTAAAAGGAGCTAAAAGGGAAGGAGCAGAAGTAAAATTATTGCAAGTTTCAAGTGCTACAGAAGAGGATGTAAAAAATGTCGATAGGATAGCTTTTGGTTGCCCTGCTATGGGTGCAGAAGAATTAGAAGAAACTGAAATGCGTCCATTTATGGACAAGGTAAATTCATTTTTATCTGGGAAAAATATCATTTTATTTGGATCCTATGAGTGGGCAGAGGGTGAATGGATGAAGCTTTGGCAAGAAGAAATTGAAGGTACTGGAGCTAGGTTAATTGCAGATGGATTTGCCGCTTATGATAATCCTGATGAAGCAGCAATAGAGGAATGTGAAGCTCTTGGAAGAGACTTAGCGAGGTCATAATGTATAAAGAAGTTTTAATTGAATTTTTAAAATTTATTGACGATTTTAAAGACTTTGATTATATACTTGCACTTATTAAATCTACAGTTGCTCCAACTCTTAAAGATCTTAAACTTGGAACTATGATGAATTTTAGAAATGGTAAAAGACCTTTAAAAGATTATTGGATAAAAAATAGATTATTTATAAGAGAATCTCTTTGCCTAGATTTTTTTGAATTGAAAGAAGGAGAAGATTTCATCTTAGTTTATTTTTTTAAAATTGAAAACTTAATAAAGAAACTTTCACAAGAAAAAATAATTAATTATTTAAATTCATGTGGTTATAATTCATGTAAAACAGTAAAAGATTATTTAAATTTTTTAAAAATTAGATTTATAAATAAATGCCCTCATGAAATAGGTATATTTTTAGGTTATCCCTTGAAAGATGTTATTGATTTTCAATTAAAAGATAAAAGATTTTGTAAATGCTCAGGATATTGGAAGTGCTTTAATAATGAAAAAAGTTCTTTAGAAGCTTTCAAAAAATTTGACGAAGTTAAGGTTATTGAAATGAAAAATATCTTGAGAAATTATGGGACGATTTAAAATTTATAAAAAATTAAATAATTAAGACAAAAGAAATACCAGGCTAATAAATTAATTAACCTGGTATTTTTTACTAGATAAAATGCAAATATTCTATTTTACAAAGGTTTTTATAAATGTCAAAACTATTGGTTGGTATATTATATCTACCAAAAATGCTCCAACTATAGGAACAATCATCATAGCTTTTCTACTCATTCCATACTCTTCATTGATTGCTGTCATATTAACTATTGCTGAAGGAGTTGCACCTAATCCGTGGCCACAAAGTCCAGCACACATAACAGCTGCATCATAATTTTTGCCTAAAACTCTAAATACTATAAAGTAAGCATAAATCAACATAAAGATTACTTGGAAAATTAATACTATCAGAACTCCACCCATTAAATCTTGAAGTTCCCATAATTTTAATGTCATAAGTGCTAAAGCTAAATAAAGATTTAGCATTACATCACCAATGCCGTCGACTAAATTAGAACCAAATCTATAGAAATGTGCTTTTTCATTAATATTTCTTAAAATAACAGCAATAAACATGGCGCCAACGTAATCAGGGAATTGCATATCTATAAGCTTTCCTATGAATTTGGAAACCAAAGTACCAAGAGCCATTGAAATAATTATAGCTGCAACATTTTTAATAATATCTAAATTTGTAAGATCAACTTTTTCTTCTTTAAATAAATTATCAAGAGCTGAAGAATCAAAATCATCTTCTGTACTTGCTTTTAAACCATTTTTAACAATCAATCTTCTACCAAGAGGACCACCAATAATAACTCCAAAAATTAGTCCAAAGGTTGCTGCAGCAGCTCCAACAACAGGTGCTTGTGCATAACCCATTTCAGCAAATGTATTTCCATAACTTAGAGCAGCGCCGTGTCCACCTATCATCGAGATAGAGGAAGCGAGCATTCCATATGCTGGTTCTAGTCCAATAGTTTTTGAAATACCAATACCTATTGTATTTTGTACTAGGGAACAAAATCCACAAACTAACCAATAGATAATCAAGAGTTTACCACCAGATTTTAGTATTTTTAAATTTGCTCCAAGTCCAACAGTTGTGAAAAATGCCAACATAAAAGTAGATTGGAAAATATTTTCATATGTAAAGTTAAAAGAGTTTGTCTTATAACCTATGAAAGTGATAAACATGAATAAAAATCCACCAACAACAGGAGCAGGTATACAGTACTTTCTCAAGAATGCTGATTTGTTCTTTATTCCATAACCTACTAATAGAACAATTACTGCAAGAGCCAAAGTTAAGATAGAATCTAAATTAATTGTAAGAATTCCATTTTCTCTGATAAATTCCATATTGCCTCCTTATATTATTAAATTTTATTTTACATTTTATCTAAGTAAATATTATCATAATCCTACCATATATTCAATAATTTATCTTGATAAATAATAAAAATATTAAACTTTTTAATTTAAAAAAGTAATTTATACTTATCGTTTAAAATCTTAATATGCTAGGCTTTTAGTCGATTTTAAAATTATAAAGAAAGTAAAATATGATTTTAAATCGTTTGAATTGTATGGAGAAAATATAATTCTTATAAGAAAAATATACAATAAAAAAATCAAAAATTATATTATAATGACATATAAAATCAAGATAATTATGAACACTAATTTTCTAATTAAAGTAGATTATTCTAAAAAATTATTATAAAATGATATTAATTGTTGTATATAAATAAAAAGATATTATTTTGAAAAATATTTTAATTGAGGTATATTATGGAAAAATTAATTTTTAAATTTTTAGGAAAAGAAGATATAGATGAAATTTACGAGCTGACATCTGAAGTTTATGAAGGTATTGAAAATAAAGAAATATTTTCTCACGATACAAAAGATGATTTGGAACATTTAATTGACGGTGGGGGAGCTTTTGTTGGGGTTTATGATGAAGATAAACTTGTAGCATATAGAAGTTTAAAAGTACCCGACTTAGAAGATAATTTAGCTAATGATGTAGATTTTTATATAGACCCAAAGTCTGTAATTGTAAATGATACAGTTGTTGTTTTAAAGGAATATAGGGGAAGAAATCTTCAAAATTTAACTAGAGAAAAACTTGAAAAAAAATATAGCGATTCTAAATTTACAAATAAGATGTCAACTATATCACCAAAGAATTATAGATCTTATAAAAACACTTTAGATTCTGGTTACATGCTTGTGTCTTTAAGAAAAAAATATCCTGATGAATATTCTCCTGAAGGCTACGATCGTTTTATTTTATTAAAATCAGATGACTTAAATTTAAAATTCACTGGTAGAGAAAGGACGATACATGCAGACGAAACAGAAGATTTAAGAAAAGCTTTTAAAGATAATTATTTCGGAATCTCTGTAGACGGCGAAGGATATATTTTATTTAAAGAAGTAAAGTTTATTTAATTTAATATAAAAGAAAAAGAGGCCAGATATTTTTCTGGTCTCTTTTAGAGTATAAATATAAAATAAGTTTAATTATTTATCAGAATAGTGTTACAAATATAAAATTAATAATGAACCAAATCATTTTAAATAAAAGTTCAAAAAGTGTAAAAGCTATTGCATACCAACCAATAAAATTAATTTTTGATCTTCCAACAAAGCTATCTCTATAAAGAGTAATTGCTATTAAAAGAGAAAGACCAATGAGAATTAAAGTAGCAAGAGGCATAGCAGTTAGAGCTTGTAACATATTGTACTTAAAAAATCCGCCAAATGGTGAAATTATAAATCCTACAAATAGAACTAATTTACAAATTATCCAATTAATAAGTGCGTATTTTCTAACTTCTGGATATGATGTATCTATGTTATCTCTTTCAGTTGCTATATTAAGAGGAATATAAAATTCAAAATAATCAAAAACTAATTTCAATAATAAAAATAGTATTAAAATTAATTTAAAAGATCCGCTACCAATAAAAAGCATTATTGCATTTAATACGATTCCAGTAGCTATCACAATTTTACTTTCTTTTGAACCGAAAGATCCAATATAGTCAGATAATTTTTCAGTAATTTTTTCAATGAAATTTAAAGCCTTATCAATTCCTTGAGATGAATTTGATATTTTTGACTCCAATTTATTTGCCTTTTGTGAAATATTTTTTTCAAAAGATTTTTCAACATTTGAAGTAACTTTTTCTTTATCTTTAACAGGTTTTTCACCTTTATCATTAAAAGAGAAAAGTTCCTTTAAATTTTCTTTCTCCTTAAGCTTATTTTTTTCTTTATTTTCGCCATATTCTATTTTATTTTCAGTTTTTGAAGATTTTTTGAGAGAATCTTCTTTATTTTTGCTAAGTTTGTTCTTATTATCAGAATTAGAAACTTTTAAATCATTAAGATTAGATAAATCTGACTTGGAATTAGAATTAAAAATCTTAGAATCTTTTTTTGATTTTTTCTTTTCTTCTTCAGATTTTTTTATAGCATTTTCTATGTCAATTTTTGGAGTACTAAGAGTATTTTCGAAACTTTTATCTGTATCTTCAACAGATTTACTAATTTCTAGATTTCTAGTATCTTCCTTTTTCTTTGTATCATCTCTCAAATCAGCAAAAATCGAAAATTCATCGTCATCTTCTCTTATAAAATTATTCCATTTTTCTTTAATGGAAAATTTTTTAGAAGATTTATTGTCATTATTTTGATAGTCAAAATTTTCAAAAGAATTATCTAAAGTTGACTTAGAATCTCTATTTTTATCTGATGAAGTCTTCTTTTTATTTTCTTCATCAAAATTTGATTTTTTAAGTTCTTCTTGGACTCTTCTCACAAGTTCTTTTTGACTCATTTGATTTGAAGTAGATTTATCATCTAAGTCATCAAAAAAATTGTTGTTTATTTTATTTTCTTCATTTTTATCTAAAGTTTTAGAAGTGTCTTTTTTTAGAAGACCTCTTTTTTCAACTTTTGAATTATTTGAACTTTCTTTGCTTTTATTTTTTATTTTTTTATCGTCATTAATAGTAGATTTTGATTGAAGATTATTATTTTCATAATCTTTAATATTTTTAGATATTTTTCTATCTACTTCATCTATAATATTTTTAAGTTCATCAGTAGTGTCAATTGCATCTAGAGATCTTGGATTGAAAACTCTAGTGTGCTCGCTAACTTTTTTAACCTTATTGGTGTCTTCAAAGCTTTTCTTATTTGGTGTAATATTTATTTTTACGTCTTTTAAGTTGTGGCCACATGAAGCACAAAAGTTGTCATCTTTAGAAACTGGATTTCCGCATTTTGGACAAAACAATGTAACACCTTCTTTCATAAAATTCTGTAATTTTAATTATAACATATTTTTTTATCTAGATTAATCTTTTATATACTAAAAACAAATTATAGTATATAAAATTTTAATAATTAAAAAAAATACTTATAAGTTAAATTTATGTAAAAAAAGAAGCCCCGAAAGGCTTCTTTAAAAGTTAAGCTAAATTATTTTGCTTGTTCTTCAGTTGCAGTTTCGTTAGTAGTAGCTGCTTCTTTTTCAGCGTTGATTTCTTCTTTAGCTTGTTCTTCTTCAGCTTCTACTTCAGCTTCAGCTTCTTTAGCGTTAGCTTCTACTTGAGCTTTGTTAGCTTCAGCTTGTTCTTCTACAGCGTTGTTTTTAGCGTTTGCAGCTTCTTCTGCTTTGTTGTTAGCGCCTTGGCAAGCTACCATGCCTAACATTAATACAGAGATCATTCCAACACTTGCTAATTTCTTTAAATTTTTCATTTTAATAAATCCTCCTAATTTGAAACATTTTGTTTCTTTGATTTGTCTATATACTATACTTGCCATGTGAAAACTATGTGAAGATGTTGTTAAATATTTTTGGAATAAAAATAAAATCAATTATAAATATTTAAAAATAATTTATAATAGTAAAATTTCATGTATAATTATTACAAGGTGAGAGAATGTACAAAGCATTATATAGAAAATACAGGTCGAAGACCTTTGATGAATTATACGGACAAGAAGCAGTAGTAGCTTCTTTAAAAAATCAAGTTAGAAATAATGAAATTAGTCACGCTTATATATTTCAAGGAACTAGGGGCACTGGCAAGACTTCTGCCGCAAAAATCTTATCAAGAGCGGTAAATTGTCTTAATCCAGTAGATGGAAATCCATGTAACGAGTGCGAAAACTGTAAAAAAATTTTAAGTGAATCAGTTTTAGATGTTGTTGAAATGGATGCAGCAAGTAACAATGGAGTAGACGATATTAGAGAATTGAAGGATAAAGTAATATATCCTCCTCAGTCTCTTAAATACAAGGTTTATATTATTGATGAAGTTCACATGCTTTCTAAAGGAGCCTTCAACGCTCTTCTTAAAATTTTAGAAGAGCCACCGAGACATTTAATATTTATTTTAGCAACGACGGAGATTGAAAAAATACCAGCTACAATATTATCTAGATCTCAAAAATTTAATTTTAAGAGAATTTCCATAGATGATATAGTAGAAAATTTAAAAAGAATTACTGAATTAGAGGGAAAATCTTGTGATGATGAAGTTTTTACATTAATTGCTAAAACTGCAGATGGTGCAATGAGAGATGCTCTTTCAGTTCTTGACCAGCTTTTAACAAAAAATAAAGATCATATAAAATTAGAAGATGCCATGGAAGTACTGGGAATATCATCTTCGGATTTATTATTTTCATTTTCAAAAGCTCTTATAGAAAAAAACATAAGCGAGTCTCTTTTAACAATAGATGAAATTTATAAAGAAGGAGTGGACTTTAATACACTTTCTTCTCAAATATTAAGTCACTTTAGAGATATTCTTTTGGTTAAAACTTTAAAAAATCCCAAAAAAATAGTTTATACAACTTATATGAAGGAGTTCAATGAACTTGCTGGGAAAGTAGAACTTGAAGATTTATTGTCTATAATTGAACTATTAAAAGATCTTTCTCTTGAAATAAAGTATTCAGATAATAAAAGAGTTGTATTTGAAATGAATGCAATAAAAATTTGCAAGAGAAGGTCAGGAGAAAATTTAGAAAATAGAATTAAATTATTAGAAGAAAAAATAAATAATATAAGATTTTCTGGAAATAATCTTGTAAAAAATTCTAATTATAATCCTATTGACAATAATTTAAATAATTCTTATGAAGATAATAGGGATTTTGAGGGATACAATAAAAATAGAAATAATAATGAAAATTTAAACACATCTAATGATAACTTAAATCAAGATAATTTAAATTATGAGTCAAACAAAAAAAATCTTTCTAATAATAAAAATACTAAAACTAGTTCAATTGAAAAATCAAGGCAATCTGCTATAATTAATGATGAAAATAATACTAGTGAAAATAGAAATAAAGCTAATCAAGATATTTCTCTTGAAAGAATTAAATCTGATTGGGCAAAGATAATAAGAGAACTTGAATCTAGAGGAGCTAAAGGTTATGCTGGTTTTGTTGAGCATGCTATACCTGAAAAATTCCATGACAATATTTTAGAGCTAGTATTTGATGAAAAAGATAGCTTGTTTTATGATTACTGCGTAATGCCAAATAATAAAAATATTTTACGAGATTTAATTAATAATGTTTATAATACAAATATAGAAGTAAGGATGAAATTAAAAAAAGACGGAGTAGACAAGTTAGAAGAAATTTTTGGAAAAAATAATATAGAAGATATTTAGGAGGAAAAATGGCTAGAGGTGGATTTAATGGCTTCCCTGGTGGAGGCGGAAGAAATAATATGATGAAGCAAATTGAAAAGCTTCAAAAACAAATGGAAGAAATGCAAGAAAATTTAGCAAATGAGGAAATTTCTGCAACTTCAGGTGGTGGAGCAGTGTGCGCTACTGTAAATGGAAATAAAGAACTTATTTCTATTAAATTAGATAAAGATGCAGTTGATCCTGATGATGTGGAAATGCTTGAAGATCTAATTGTTGCTGCAGTTAATGAAGCTATGAGAAGTGCTGAAAGCAAAATGAGTTCACAAATGGGTAAATTTACAGGCGGTCTTAATATACCGGGGCTATAATATGAATAAAGAAATAGGACCTATAGAAGACTTAATCAAGAGATTAAATCGCCTACCTGGTATTGGTTCTAAAACTGCTCAAAGGCTTGCGTATTATATTATTGGTCTTGAGGATAAAGAAGTTAAGGATTTAGCAGAAGCTCTTATTTCTGCAAAGAATAATACTGTTGAATGTTCAATTTGTATGAATTACGCTGACAGTGATCCTTGTGAAATTTGTTCAAACAAAAATAGAGATGATTCAATTATTTGCGTTGTTGAAAGTCCAAAAGATGTGGATGCAATGGAAAGATCACTTAGTTTTCGTGGAAAGTACCACGTTCTTCATGGGGTAATTTCTCCTCTAAAGGGTAAAACTCCAGAAGATGTAACAGTTAAAGAACTAATTAAAAGAATCGAAAAGGGTAATATAAAAGAAGTAATTGTAGCAACTAATCCAACAGTTGATGGAGATGCAACTGCTAGATATATAAAAAATATTCTAGAGGATTATGATATCCTAGTTTCGAGAATAGGTTACGGTCTTCCAGTGGGTGGAGATTTAGAGTTTTATGATGAAATAACTATTCAAACAGCTATGGAAAATAGAAGAAGATTAGATTAATTTTTGGGACTAAGTCCCAAATTTTTTCTTTACTCATCTATTAAGGGGGAAAATTTTTGTCGAATAAAAAAAATAATTTTAATAAATTCATTCCCACAATTCTTTATGTAATCTTGGCGATAATAATATTTTATGTAGTTGCCATATTTCTTGTACCAAGATTAAATAAAGATTCAGAGATAAAAGAAATAGATTATGTTTCCTTTGTAAATATGGTAAAGAGGAATGAAGTAAAAAAGGCAGAAGTTAGGGATAGAACAATTGCCTTTGAAGTTGAAAAAGATGGAAAGAAAATAAAATATGAAACAAATAGGATGTATGACCCTAATTTAGTTGATAGACTTGTTAATAATAATGTAAAATCTGCACAAGTTTATAAAGCTGAAATGAATCCTGCACTTTCATTTATAATATCTACTGTTGCAACTTTTGCAATTTTTATAGCATTTTGGTTATTCCTATCAAAATTTATATTTAAAAAAATGGGCGATGTAGGTCCAATGAATTTTGGTAAAAGTGGAGCAAAAATTTATGTTGAATCCACTGATGGAATTAAATTTGAAAATGTTGCTGGTCAAGATGAAGCAAAAGAGGCTTTATCTGAACTAGTGGATTTTTTACACAATCCAAAAAAATACACTGAGATAGGAGCAAAACTTCCTAAAGGTGCTTTATTAGTAGGACCTCCAGGAACAGGTAAAACATTGCTAGCAAAAGCTGTAGCTAGTGAAGCAGGAGTTCCATTCTTTTCTATTTCTGGATCAGCTTTTGTAGAGATGTTTGTTGGTCTTGGTGCTGCTAAAGTCAGAGATTTATTTAAACAAGCAGTTGAAAAAGCCCCTTGTATTATATTTATTGATGAAATTGATACAATTGGTAAAAAAAGAGATGGAGCAGGTTTTTCTGGTAATGATGAAAGAGAACAAACTTTAAATCAACTGCTTTCTGAAATGGATGGATTTGATGCAAAGGCTGGAGTGGTAATTTTAGCTGCAACTAATAGACCTGATTCTCTTGATCCAGCTTTATTAAGACCAGGAAGATTTGATAGAAGAATTCCTGTAGAACTTCCTGATTTAAAGGGCAGAGTTGAAATATTAAAAGTTCATGTAAAAAATATCAAAAAAGAAGAAAATATTGATTATGAAAAAATTGCTAGAGCAACTGCAGGAGCTAGTGGAGCGGACCTTGCTAATATGGTTAACGAAGGTGCCTTGAGAGCAGTCCGTGAAGGTAGAGATAAAATGAGTGAAAGAGATTTAGAAGAGTCTGTTGAAGTTGTTCTTGCAGGTTATGAAAAGAAAAATGCAGTTATATCTCCTCGTGAAAAGAGAATTATAGCCTATCACGAAGTAGGTCATGCTTTAGTAGCCGCTAAGCAAAAAGATTCTGCACCAGTTCATAAAATCACTATTATTCCAAGAACTTCTGGAGCTTTAGGTTATACTATGCAAGTAGATGAAGAAGAAAAATTCCTTATGTCAAAGGAAGATGCTTTGAATAGTATAGTAACTTTAACAGGTGGAAGATCTGCGGAAGAATTAATATTTAATATTAGAACAAGTGGTGCTTCTAACGACATTGAAAAGGCGACAAAAATTGCAAAAGCTATGGTTACAAGATTTGGCATGACAGATGAATTTGGTTTTGTTGCTCTTGAATCAATGACTAATGCATATCTTGGAGGAGATACTTCTTTACAATGTTCACCTCAAACACAATATGAAATTGATGAGGCTGTTCAAAAAATTATTGATGAAGCACACAATGAAGCTAGAAAAATATTGCGTGAAAATATAAAAGCACTTCATGCTATTTCTGAATATTTACTGCGTCAAGAGACGATATCAGGCGAAGAATTTATGGATATCTTAAAAAAATATGAAGAAAAAGAAAGGTTTTCATTGGATAATGCTAATGAAGAGTCTAGTGATAACAATGATGAAATGGCGTAATTATTAACAATTTGTTATTTATACAAGTATTAAGAATTAATAATAGATAAGGAAAAAGATTTTTCTATTTTTAGAAAAGTCTTTTTTTATTATTCAATTTAGATTAAAATATAATAGTAGAGTAAAGAATTAATTAAAAAGAAAGGAAGAGAAAATGATATTTTCAAACGCAGTTGTGCTGTCAGTAATTATTTTGGCAGCTTTATGTTTAGCGAAAGTACCTGTATTTTTTTCGCTGATGATTTCAGCAATATGTGCAGGACTTATTTCGGGAGCAGGAATTTCAGATACTATGGAGCTATTAATTGGAGGAATGGGTAATAATGCCGAAACAGCTCTTAGTTATATACTTCTTGGTTCATTAGCTTTTTGTATGCAAGAAACTGGTGCAGCAGATATAATGGCAAAAAAGATTGGATCACTTGTAAAAGAAAACAAGATTCTTCTTTGTGTTATTATAATTTTAATTGCAATGGCAGCGGAAACTATTATTCCAATTCACATTGCCTTTATACCAATTTTGATACCGCCACTACTTTCACATATGAATAAAATGAAAATGAACAGGAAAATGCTTTCTGTTTCCTTTGGTTTTGGTCTAAAGGCGCCATATATAGCAATACCTGTTGGATATGGTGCAATATTTCAAGGTCTTATAGTAGATTCTTTTAACAGATCAGGACTTTCAATTGTTAGAAAAGATGTTATAACAACAAACTGGATGGTTGCAGCAATAATGTTTATTGGTCTTGTAGGAGGAATGATCTTCTTCTCAAGAGACAGAGACTATTCACAAAAAGATGTAGAAGATTCAAAAGTAAAAGATATTCCAGACAAATTGGAAAAGAAACACATTTTAGTTCTTTCATCAGGACTAATAACCGTTTTAGTACAAATATTTACAGATTCACTTCCACTAGGTGCATTGGTAGGTCTTATCTTCATTGTAGTTACTAGAGTTATAAAATGGGAAGACATACAAAAAATGTTAGATGGTGGTATTAGTATGATGGGATTCATAGCTTTTGTAATGTTAATTGCAGCTGGTTACGCCAATGTGCTTATAAAAACAGGAGCAGTTGATGATTTAGTACAATTTGCAACATCTTTACTTGGAGGTTCAAAACTTGTAGCTTCTTATGTTATGATTCTTCTTGGTCTAATGATTACACTCGGTATAGGTACATCATTTGGTACAGTTCCAATTATTTCAGCTATCTATGTTCCTATTGCAGTGAGCCTTGGATATTCAGTTCCAGCTACAATTTTACTTGTTACAATTGCAGCAGTATGTGGAGATGCAGGATCACCAGCATCTGATACAACTCTTGGACCAACATCTGGACTTTCTGTTGACGGTCAACATGACCACATAAAAGATACTTGTATTCCACAATTTACTTTCTATGGAATACCATTAATATTAATTGGTGGTTTTGTTACAACTTTAATTTAATAAAAATATTAAAAAGAAATAAAAAATAAAAGAGACTTACTGCGGGGTGTACAGTAAGTCTCTTTTATTTTTGAAATATAAGTAAAGGATAGTAAAATAACTTGAATATTATTTCACTAATTTAATTATAACTCTAAAAAATAAAAAGTAAAGAATTATTTTGCAATACGAAGACTATTCCATAAAGTGGAATTATTTATTTTGACACTCAGGACAAATTCCTCTCAACTCTACAATATGTCCAACAACTTTGTAGCCAGTTTCATCTTCAGCAATTTTTTCAAAGTCAGATATTGGACATTCTTTAATTGGAGATACTTTTCCACATTTACTACAAACAATGTAATGTCTGTGTTCAGTTTGAGCGTATTCATAATAAAAGAGTCCATTAGAATATAAATTTTTTCTTATAATTCCCTTGTCACATAGCTCATTTAACATCCTGTATAGGGAAGTAAAGCTGGGAATAGATTCCTTATCTGTTAAATCAAAAATTTCTTCTGTGTTCATGGGAACATTGGATTCATTTAAAAGTTCTAATAGAGCAATTCTTCCTTTAGTAACTTTTAAATTATTATTTCTTAAAATTTCTTCATAACTTTTCAAATTTTCACCTGCTTTCAATAAACAATTATATCAAAATTTATTTAATTTAAAAAATTACTTTCATAAATATAAATTTCTGTTATAATAACAAATAGAAATCATTATTGTTTAGGAGGAAATATGAAAAATATAAAAAAGATTTTATTTTTATTAGTTGGAATTGTTTTATTATCAGCTTGTTCAAAGGGAGTTGATACAGAAGATGCTAAAGAGGAAGTAAATACTGAAAGTGATTTAAAGGTTTACGCTTCTGTTTATCCCATGTATGATTTTACAAAAAAAATCGCAGGAGATAAAATTGACGTAGAAATGATTATGCCACAGGGTACAGAACCTCATGGTTGGGAACCAGATTCAAATGCAATTAAGAATTTGGAAAATGCTGATTTATTTATATACAATGGTGCAGGTTTGGAATCTTGGACTGATAAAGTAATAGATTCTTTATCAAACAAAGACTTAAGAGTTGTTGAAGCATCTAAGGGAGTGGAACTTATAAAATCAAATCATAATCATGAAGATGAGGAACATGATCACAACCACAATCACGAGGAAGCAGGAGAAAACCACAACCACGATCACGAGGAAGTAGTAGAAAATCACAATCATGAAGAAGAGCATAATCATGAAGCTCACCATCATGGACCAATGGATCCTCATGTGTGGATTTCACCAAAGAACGCAAAAATTGAAATGGAAAATATAAAGGACGCCTTAGCAGAACTTGACAAAGAAAATGCAGATTATTATGAGTCAAATTATCAAAAATATGCTAAAATGTTAGATGAACTTGATGCAAAATATATGGAAAACTTAAATAATTTGCCAAATAAGACAATTGTAGTTAGTCATGAAGCTTATGGATATTTATGTAAAGATTATTCTTTAACTCAAATTGGTGTTAAAGGCGTAAATGCAGAAACTGAACCAGATGCAAAAAAAATGGCTGAAATAATTAAATACATCAAAGAAAATAAAATTACAACTATTTTTACAGAAGAATTAATTGATCCAAAAGTTTCAAAAATTATCGCAGAGGAAACAGGGTGCCAGGTAAAAGTACTATCACCAATTGAAGGTCTAAGCGAAGAGCAAATTAAAAATAATGAAGATTATTTTAGCATCATGGAAAAAAATCTAGAAAATTTAGTAGGTGCTTTAAAATAGTGAAGGAAAAATTGTTAGAAATTAAAAATCTAAGTTTTAAATACAGCGATGAATTAATCTTAGATGATATAAATTTTGATGTCTTTAGGGGCGACTACATCGCCCTTATTGGCTCTAATGGTGCTGGAAAGTCGACTTTAGTTAAACTTATTTTAAATCAACTAAAGCCTCTTTATGGCACTGTTTCTTTTTATACAGAAAATGGAATTAAAAATGTCGGCTATGTACCACAACTTTCCATGCCATCAAGCCTAGAATTTCCAATAACAGTAAAGGAATTGTTGTCTCTTGCTCTTTATCCAAGTAATAGAGGATTTAGAAAATTAAAAGATTATCAAATAGAAAAAATTGACAATGCCCTAAATTTAGTTGGCATGAGTAAATACAAAGATAGGTTATATACAGAACTTTCAGGAGGACAGAGACAGAGGATTTTAATTGCAAAAACCCTAGTTGCAACACCTGAATTTCTCATTCTTGATGAACCAATGACAGGAGTTGACAAGGAATCTAAGGAATCTTTATTCCATCTTCTAAGTCACATAAATAATAAACATAATATAACAATTTTGATGATAACTCATAATCTTGAAGAAATTGAAAACAATGTAAATAAGGTTTATGAAATAAAAGATAAAAAAATAAGGGAAGTGAAGTAATGGAAATTTTTCAATATTCATATATGATTAAGGCCCTTATAGTTGGAGCATTTTTGTCCATAATAATTCCTTGCATGGGAGTAGTTGTTGTAAATAAAAAAATATCAGTAATTGGAGATGCCCTATCTCACGTCTCTCTTGCAGGTGTGATGCTTGGACTTATTACTTCCACATCACCAGTTATTGGGGCACTCATTCTATGTGTTATTGGGTCGATTTTTCTTGAATATGTCAGGACTAAATTTCCAGGATATCAAGAAATTTCCTCTGCCATATTAATGAGTACAGGAATTGGACTGGCATCACTTTTTTCTGGTTTTGTAAAAACAAGTGCAAATTTTGAAGAATATTTATTTGGATCAATTATAGCAATACCGGAATTGGATTTTTATTTAATACTTGTTGTTGCAGTTCTTGTATTTATTTTATTTTCTTATTTATTTACAGAGCTCATGTATATATCCTTTGATGAATCATCAGCTAGATTATCTGGAGTAAATGTTGAGAGAATAAATTTGATTTTTATGATTCTAATTGCCGTTACAATTTCTGTATCTGCAAGGACAGTTGGGATATTAATAATATCATCACTTATGGTTGTGCCAGTTGCGTGTGCAATGCAATTTAAATTGGGTTATTTAAAGACAACAATTCTTGCTTCATGCTTTGGATTTATTTTTACAATGCTAGGTTTAGTTTTATCTTTTTACTTTGGACTAAAACCAGGGGGAGCAATTGTATTAATTGGAGTTATATCTCTAACAATTATTTTATTAATAAAGAAAAAATAAGAGTGAGGATTTTCCCCACTCTTATTTTTATGTTGATTTTTGATTTGTTTAAGATAAAAAAATTTTTTAATGGGAAATAAATATAAGTCCTTCTTTATTTATAAGTATCTTTGTTTTATGATAGATGATAGGTACTAAGAGGTGTTTTATGGAAATTCTAGTTAAAGAAAATAATTATAAAATAGATATTGAATATAAAGAAGATAAAAAGTTAAGGGATTATTTATTAAAAAATGAGGAAGCAAAGTTTTTAGTAATAACTGATGAAAATGTCTTTAATCTTTATGAAAAAAGATTAAAAAAGATTATGAATGGCTTAAATTATTTTATTTATAAATTTCCAGCTGGTGAAAAATCTAAGTCTATGGAAAATTATATAAATATAAATAAATTTTTACTGGAAAATAATTTTAATAGAGGTGACTTGATTGTAGCCTTTGGAGGCGGAGTTGTTGGAGATATATCAGGTTTTGTTGCATCAACATATTTAAGAGGAATTGATTTTATTTCTGTTCCAACAACTTTATTATCAATGATAGATTCATCTGTTGGTGGGAAAAATGGAATAAATTTTATGAACTTAAAAAATCAAATAGGATCATTTTATTTTCCAAAATATGTTCATATAGATTACAGTTTTTTAGAAAGCCTTGACGAGAGAAATATAAATAATGGGCTTGCAGAAATTTTTAAATATTCGGTTCTAAAAGATAAAGATTTTTTTGATTATTTAAAATCTTCAAAAGATTTAGACTACGAAAAAGTTATTTATAAATCACTAAATATAAAACTAGAATTTGTAAAAGACGATGAAAGGGATAAGGGAAAAAGACAAAAGTTAAACTTAGGTCACACCATTGGTCACGGTATTGAATCTCTTTCAAATTATAAATTAAATCATGGTGAAAGTATTGGAATAGGAACTATATATATGGCAAGAGCTTCTTATAAATTGGGTCTTGCTAAAGATAATTTTTATAAAGATTTAATTAGTGCTTATGAAAATCACAAATTGCCTACTCATTATGACTTTGACACAGAAGAAATATTAGAAATTTTAAAGCACGATAAGAAAATAAAAAACAATCTTATAAATGTTATAATTCCTGTAAAAATTGGTGAAGTTATTAATAAAAAGATGGATTTTAATGAACTCAGAAAATTAATTGAATTAGGGAAAGATGATGAATAGAGTTATTGAAAATAAAAAATTAAGTGGTCAAATTTTAGGAATAAGTTCAAAATCTTATGCTCATAGAGCAATTTTTTGTGCTGCCTTGTCAGAAGGAGAATCTATTTTAGAAATTGAGGATTTGTCTAAAGACATTGAAAGTTCCTTAAATTGTATAAAGTCTTTAGGTGTTTCAGTCAAAAAAAAAGATAGTAAATTTTACATTAAAGCCCCAAAGAAGTTTAATAAAAATGTTTCTATAGATGTAGGTGAAAGTGGGACAAGTTTGAGGTTTATTTTGCCAATAGTTGCAGGCTTGGGTATTGATGCTGAAATAATAAGAAGAGGAAGCTTGATTTCAAGAACAAATGAAGTTTATTTTGATTTATTTCCAAAACATGGAGTCTCTATAGAAGAAAAAAATGAAAAAATATTTGTAAATGGTAAATTAAGGGATTTTAACTTTAAGCTTACTGCAAATATAAGTTCTCAGTTTATATCTGGTCTTATGCTGGCTTCAGCAAGTTCTGATTCAGATTATAATATTGAACTTACTACGGATATTGAATCAAAATCATATATTCAAATGACTATTGATGTAATGGAAAAATTTGGAGCAAAAATAGAAAAAGTAAATAATTCTTTTAAATGTTCTGGAAAATTATATAGTCAAAATTATATTGTAGAAAAAGACTGGAGTAATGCCTTATTCTTTTTGGCAGCAGGAGTAGAAGTGCTTGGACTAAATAAAAATTCAATTCAAGCTGATAAAAAATCTCTGAAATATTTTTGTGAACTGGGTTTAGAAAATATCTCAAAAAAAGATTATAAATTTGTAAAGAACAAAGAAGCAAAGGATAAAATTACAATCGATGCCAAAGATATTCCTGATTCTATTCCAATATTGGCAATATTATCAGCTCTTTATGCTAAAGAAATTAATATAATAAATACTAAGAGATTAAAGTTGAAAGAAAGTGACAGAGTAAAATCTACACTTGATATGCTAAGAAATTTGGGAGTAGAAAGCCAAGTTTATGAAGATTCTTTTTCTTTCAAAGGAGTTAGAAGTTTTAAAAGTTGTGAAATTCATTCTTATAATGATCACAGGATTGCCATGTCAGCTGCTATTGCCGCTACTTTTGCAGATGGCCCTATTACAATTTTAGATAGTGAGTGTGTAAAAAAATCTTATAAAAATTTTTATGAAGATTTTGAATCTCTTGGAGGTGTTTGTCATGTCCTATAGTTTTGGAAAAAATTTTAAAGTAACTTTATTTGGTCAATCACATTCTAAAGAGATTGGAATTGTAATTGATGGAATAAAAGCTGGTTATAAAATAAATAGAGAATTAATAGAAAAAAATTTAGACAGAAGAAGACCTGGGAAAAATGAGTTTTCTACATCAAGGAATGAATTAGATTCTTTTAAAATTGTTAGTGGGGAAGTTAACAATATTACTTGTGGAGCACCCTTAACATGTATTATAGAAAATAAAGATCAAAAAAGTGAGGATTATGAAAATTTAAGAGATCTTCCCAGACCATCACATGCTGATTATCCTGCTTACGTTAAATTTTCTTCCAACAACGATATAAGAGGCGGTGGACAGTTTTCTGGAAGAATGACTGCACCTATTGTAATAGCAGGCTCAATTGCAGAAGACCTGCTTGATAAGAGAGGAATAAAAATTTTTTCTAGAATTAAAAAACTAGGTGGAATAGAGGATTTTGATTTAAAGTTAGAAGATATAAAAGAAGAAAATTTTTCTAATTTTAAAAATCAACTTTTTCCAGTGATAGATGAAGATGTAAGAGAAAAAATGAAAGAAGAAATCTTAAAAGTTAAAAAGGAAGAAAATTCTATTGGTGGAATTGTAGAAAGCTACATTTTAAATATGCCAGTTGGAATTGGAGAACCATTTTTTGACTCAATTGAATCGGTTATTTCTCATGCAGTTTTTTCGGTTCCAGGGATAAAAGGAATAGAATTTGGAAGCGGATTTGAATCTTCAAATATGCTAGGAAGTGATCATAATGATGAATATTATTATGAAGATGGTCTTATAAAAACAAAGTCAAATAATCACGGGGGAATAATAGGAGGACTTTCAACTTCTATGCCAATTGTATTTAGAACGGCAATTAAGCCAACAAGTTCCATTGGTAAAATTCAAGACACAGTATCTCTTAAAAAAGGGACAAACGAAAAATTAAAAATTGTAGGAAGACACGATCCTACAATAGTACCAAGGGCCCTTGTTGCTATTGAAATGATAACAGCAATAGCTATCCTTGATTTAGTAATGGAAGGTGAAAGATGAGAGATCTTAGGGAAGATAGAAAAATTTTGGATGAAATAGATTCTAAGATTATATCTCTATTAGAGAATAGGATGGAAATCGTAAAAGAAGTAGGTAGCTATAAGTTAAAAAATAATTTAAATATAGAAGATAAGAATCGTGAAAAATTTATCATTGAAAAATTAGAAAAATCAATTAATCCAGAATTTAAAAACATAGTTGAACCTATTTACAGTGAAATTTTTAAAGAGAGTAAAAAATTAACTTCAAAAATAAAAAATGAAAATTTTAAATATGGTTTAATTGGAAAAAGTTTATCTCATAGCAAATCTAAAGAAATTCACGATTTTTTATCAAGATATGACTATTATTTACGTAATATAGATGAAAATGAACTTAGGAGCTTTTTTAAGCATAGAATTTTTAAAGGTATAAATGTCACTATTCCTTATAAAGAAATTTCAATGAAATATTTAGATGAAGTAGATAATCTAGCAAAAGAAATTGGAGCTGTAAATACAATTGTTAATAGGAATGGAAAGCTTATAGGTTACAATACAGATTATCTTGGATTTAACTATAGCATAAGTAAATTTGGCATAAATTTAAAAAATAAAAACGTTTTAATATTAGGTAGTGGTGGTGCCAGTAAGATGCTACAAAAACTTCTTCTTGATAAGCATGTAAAAGATTTTGTAGTTATTAGTAGGTCTGGAGAAAATAATTACAATAATATCGAAAAATTTTATGATTATAATTTAATAATAAATGCAACTCCTATAGGGATGTATCCCAATAATATGGAATCAAAAATTAATTTGGAAAATTTTAATAAACTTGAAGGAGTAATAGATTTAATTTACAATCCTCTTAATACAAAATTGATTTTAGATGCAAAAAAATTAAAGATTAAAACTATGTCAGGTCTTTTGATGTTAGTTGCTCAAGCCTTTTATGCCGCAAAGTTTTTCTTAGATGAAAAGTTAGATGAAAATTTAATTGATAAAATTTACGATAAATTAAAATTTGACATGACAAATATAGTATTTATTGGTATGCCTTCAAGTGGCAAAACTACAATGGCTAAAGCCTTGGCTGAAAAGCTAAATAGAAAATTTTTGGACACAGATCAACTTATAGAAGAATGTGAAAATAAAAAAATTCCTGAAATATTTGAAAAAAATGATGAAGAATATTTTAGAGATTTAGAATCTAAAATCCTTTCTAAGATTAGTAAAGAAACAGGTCTAGTAATTGCTACTGGTGGAGGAACAGTTCTAAGAGAAGAAAATAGAGATTTAATTCTACAAAATTCTCTAGTTGTTTATCTTGACAGAGATTTGAAAAATTTAGAAACAGAAGGAAGACCACTTTCAAAAAATTTAGACAATTTAAAAAGATTATATTGTGAAAGACATAAAATCTATGAAGATCTATCAAATATTAGAATAAAAGTTATAGAAGATAAAGATAAAAATCTAGAGTTAATTTTAAAGGAAGTTGAAAATTATGAAAATTTTAGTGATTAATGGTCCAAATATAAATATGCTTGGAATTAGAGAAGTTAATATTTATGGCAGTGAAAATTATGAAACTCTATTAGAAAGAATTGATAAACTTGCAAGTAAAGAAAATATAGAATTAGAAGAATTTCAATCAAATCATGAAGGAGATATTGTTGATATAATTCAAAATGCTTATAGGAATTTTGATGGTATAGTTATAAATCCTGCCGCTTATACACACACAAGTGTTGCAATACTTGATGCTTTAAAAGCCGTTAATATACCTACGGTAGAGGTTCATATATCAAAACTTTCAGAGCGTGAAGATTTTAGACAGGTTAATTTTATTAGAAAATTTGCCATAAAGTCCTTTGAAGGTTACGGAATTTCTGGATACGAAAAGGCGATTATATACTTAAAAAATTATTTAAAGGAGCAGAAATGAGATCACTATTAATAGATAATTACGATTCTTATACTTACAATCTTTTTCAACTCATAGGAAAAGTTAGTGGAATAGAACCTATTGTAATAAAAAATGATGAGTTGACTTTTGAAGAAATTTTAGACTTAGAATTTGATAATGTTATTATTTCTCCTGGACCTGGAAGTCCAGATAAGGAAAAAGATTTTGGTGTTTGCAAGGAAGTTATAGAAAAACTGAACAAACCAATTCTTGGGATTTGTCTCGGTCATCAAGGAATTTATTTTTATAATGGTGGAAAAGTGCTTAGAGCTGAAGAACCTATGCACGGAAGACAAAGTGAAGTAGTTCACAATGGAAAAAATCTTTTTTTAGGAATTGAAAATAATTTTAAAGTTACAAGATACCATTCTTTAACATGTGAAAATAAGGAACTTCCAAATATTTCTATTGATGCAAGAACAAAGGATGGCATTGTAATGGGTATTTCTCATAAGAAAAAACCAATATATGGCTTACAATTTCATCCAGAATCTATAGCTAGTGAATATGGAGAAAAATTAATTCAAAATTTTATAAATATTACCAGGGATTTTTATGAGGAAAATAAACTTTATTTTGAAATAATTGATAAAAATCTTGATACATCAGTCTTATATGAAAAATTATACGCATATGATGATAAAACTATTTGGCTTGATAGCAGTAAAATTGAAGAAGGGCTATCTAGGTTTTCAATTTTTGGACTTCAAAGTGAAAAAAGAGAGCATATTCTAAAATATAATGTCGATGATAAAATTGTTGAAAAAATTTATTTATCACAAAATAAAAAAGAAACATTTAACGAAGATATTTTTAATTTTTTAAAGAATAATAGAATAAAGTGGCCTTATAATGAAGAATTACCCTTTGATTTTCAGCTGGGTTACATTGGATATTTTGGATATGAATTAAAAAAAGATACAGAAAAAGTGAAAAATAAACACTCTTATCCATATCCTGACTCCTATTTAAAATATTGTGATAGAGCAATAGTTTATGATCACATGGAAATGAAAGTTTATATTTTATCTTACAAAGACGATATAGATTGGATAGAAAATATTAAAAAAATTATAGATGAAGATTTTGAAAATAATATAGAAGAAAAAACAAAAAAAGAATTTCCAAAATTAAAATTTGAAAAAGACAAAAAAACTTATATAGATGATATAAAAAAGATAAAAGAATTAATTTGTGCAGGAGAAACTTATGAAGTTTGTCTTACAAATAGATTAGATATCTTTGACAAATTAGATGGAAAGAAGTATTATATGGAACTCAGAGAGAAAAGTCCTGGACAGTACAGTGCCTTTCTACCTTTTGAAGATTTAAAAATAGCATCTTCATCTATGGAAAGATTTTTAAAAGTTGATAAAAATAAAATTGTCTCAACGAAACCAATTAAGGGTACCATTAAAAGAGGAGAGTCTGAAGAAGAGGATAGAAAGCTAATTGAAGAACTTAGAAGTGAAGAAAAAACAAAATCAGAAAATTTAATGATAGTAGACCTTTTAAGAAATGATCTTGGAAAATTTTGTGAAATTGGTTCAGTTAATGTTCCAAAATTAATGGATGTAGAAACCTATAAAACTTTGCATCAACTTGTAACTACAGTTTCAGGTAAAATTAGAGATGATGTCGATATAATAGATGTTCTTGAAAAAACTTTTCCTGGTGGTTCTATGACAGGTGCTCCAAAAAAGAGAACTCTTGAAATAATTGATGAGCTAGAAACTTATCCTAGAGGTGTTTATTCAGGAACTATTGGATATATATCAAATAATTCCACTATGGATTTTAACATTGTTATAAGAACAGCTTTAATTGAAAAAGATAAAGCTAGTATAGGAGTTGGAGGAGCAATTATACTTTTATCGGATGAAGAGGAAGAATTTGATGAAATTGTTTTAAAAGCAAAGGGTTCACTTCTTGCACTTCAATCTTACTATAACAATTTCGACGAAATATATATTGAGGGAAGCAAAAATTAAAATGATAGAAAAATTAAGTAAGAATAAAATCGTGAAAATTAGAAATATTAATCTTGGTGATGGTAATCCTATTTTAATTGCGGGTCCATGTTCAATTGAATCAAGAGAACATATAGTAAATGAAGCAAAGGATCTTAAAAATATAGGTCTTGATATATTAAGGGGTGGTGCCTTTAAACCTAGGACGAGTCCCTTCGATTTTCAAGGTATAGGGTTTGATGCAGTTAAATATTTAAAGGAAGCATCAGAGGAAACAAATCTACCTATCGTCACTGAAGTTTTAAGTGAAGATCATGTTGAATTAATTAAAGATTATATAGATGTTTTTCAAATTGGATCAAGAAATATGTATAACTATGCCTTACTAAAAAAAGTTGGCAAAACAAATAAACCAGTAATTTTAAAGAGAGGATTTTCTGCAACTTTAAAAGAATGGGAAATGGCAGCAAAATATATTGAAGTTGAAGGTAATAAAAATATAATATTTTGTGAAAGAGGCATAAGAACTTTTGAAACAGAAATGAGAAATACTCTTGATTTAGCTGGAGCTTATATGATTAAAGAAAAAACTGGCTATCCAGTAATTGTCGATCCAAGTCATGGAACTGGTAAAAGAGAATTAATTGAACCTATGGTTAGAGCAACTCTTGCTCTTGGACTTGATGGTGTTATGATTGAAGTCCATCCAAATCCAGATGAAGCAAAAAGTGATGCTGCACAAACTATTTCTTATGAGACTTATGAAAAGATAGCAAAATATGTAGAGGATTTTAATGAAAATAGAATTTGATGATGGTTTCTCTTTTGGGAAGGGAGCTTTTGAGACAATTAAAGTTGTTGATAGAAAAGCACTTTTTCTTGACGCTCATTTAAAAAGACTAAAGAATAGTTTGGATTTTTTTGGAATTACAAAAGAGATAGATGAAGAAAAAATTATTTCTTATATAAAAAATGCGGATGAAGATAATTTTGCTCTTAAAATAATAGTTTCTGATAAAAATTTTATTCTATCTTCTAGAGAAGATAATTATAGAAATGAAGATAAGCTTTTTAAATTAAAAATTTCACCTGTCAGAAGAAATTCAACTTCGAAAATGATATATCACAAAAGTCTTTCTTATTATGAAAATATTTTAGAACACAGGTGGGCTATATCTAAGGGTTTTGATTCTGCTTTATTTTTAAATGAGAGAGAGGAAGTGGCAGAAACTTCCTTTGCAAATATATTTTTTGTTAAAGATGATGAAATTTTTACTCCAACACTTTCTTCTGGATTATTAAAGGGTACTATGAGAGATTATTTAATAAATAATTACAAGATACGTGAAAAAGTAATATCTAATAGTGAAATCAAGGATTTTGATGAAGTATTTATTTCAAATTCTCTTATGGGCGTAAGATCTGTATTAGCAATAGATGATAATATTTTTAATAATCAAAGGATTAAATTAAAGATTGAAAAAGATTTAAAAAATATTGGTTTTTAAGATAATTAGGCTGGGAATTTCCAGTCTTTTTTTATTTGTTTTTTTAAAAATTAATAAAATAAAATATATTTTTAAAAAGATGAAGAAAAGATTTTTTTGTTGTAAAATTAATATAGATGAAAAGGTGATTTTATGAAAAAGACAAATGCAATGAGAATACTTAAAAGTGAAAATATAGATTTTGAAATTATCGAATATTCAACTAAGGATGGAATATCTGGAACAGATGTGGCAGAAAAGCTAGGCGAAAATAAAGACAAAGTTTTTAAGACCTTAGTGACAGAATCTAAAGAGGGTGAAAATTTCGTTTTTGTTGTACCTGTATCTAGTGAATTAGATTTAAAAAAAGCTGCAAGGGCATCTAATTCAAAAAAAATTGAAATGATTCCTCAAAAAAAACTTTTACCTTTGACAGGATATGTTCATGGAGGATGTTCACCTGTTGGAATGAAGAAAGAATTCAAAACATATATTGATTCTTCGGCAGAAGATCTTAACTTTTTTTATATAAGTGGTGGAAAAGTTGGGATGCAAATAAAATTAAATCCTAAAGAATTAGTTTCTCTAATAGATGGAGAATTTTCAGATATAAAAAAGGAGTAAGTATGTATAAAGATATCTATAATGAATGGCTGGAAAGCGAAAATGTTAATGAAAAATTAAAAATAGAACTTGAAAAAATGAAAGACAATGAAGAAGAAATTGAAGATAGTTTTTATAAAAATTTAGAATTTGGGACAGCAGGTCTTCGTGGTATTCTTGGACCAGGCACAAATAGAATGAATTATTTGACTGTTTCTAAGACTGCTCTTGCTCTAGCTAATTTTATAAAAAATCTTGGAGAAGATGCGGCAAATAAGGGTGTAGTTATTGGTCGTGACATAAGACATGAATCCTACGAATTTTCCATTTTAACTGCAAAAATTTTAGCTGAAAATGGAATTAAGGTTTATTTATTTTCAGGAATTTGTCCAACTCCACTTTTAGCTTACTCAATTAGATATTTAAAAACTATTTCAGGAATAATGATTACAGCTTCGCATAATCCAAAAAATTACAATGGTTTTAAACTTTACTGGGAAAAAGGATCTCAAATTTTATCAGATATTGCAGATGAAATAGAAGAAAGATCACAAAAAATTAATATTTTGGACTATGACTTTAAGACATTAAAAAAATTATCTAATTATAAAAATATAAAATTTCTTGGAGAAGGTGTAATTAAGTCTTTCTACAAGGATATTTTAAAAATTTCTTTAACTGATGATATAGATAAGGACATAAAAATTGTGTACACACCTTTGAGCGGTTGTGGAAATAAATACGTAAGAAATATATTAGATATGCGTGGATTTAAAAATGTTTTTGTAGTAGCTGAGCAAGAAAATCCTGATGGAGATTTTAAAAATGTTACAAATCCAAATCCAGAAGATATAAGGGCTTTTGACAAAGCAATCAAACTAGCAAAAAAAGAAGATGCGGATATAATTATTGCAACAGACCCTGATTCTGATAGAGTTGCAGTTCTTGAAATGGATGATGAAGTTTTAAGAATTACAGGAAATCAAATGGGTTTTATTCTAGGATACTTTATTTTAGAAAGAGAAGCTCACAAAAAATTTGATAATCCAGCTATTGTAAAAACAGTTGTTACTGCAGATTTAATAAAAAAAATAGCAAAAGATTATGGTGTTGATGTTTTTGAAACACTAACAGGTTTTAAAAATATTTGTAATATGCCTAATATTTGGGATGAAAATCATGAAAAAGACTTTGTCTTTGGCTATGAAGAATCAATTGGTTATGTTATTGGAAATAATATAAGGGATAAAGATGCTGTTGGGACTTCAATGATTATAGCTGAACTAGCTGGATATCTTAAAAAAAGAAATTTAAAATTAAAAGATTATTTAGAAGAAATATATAAAAAATATGGATATTATGAAGAATATCTTGATTCAGTTTACTTTGAAGGTAAAGACGGAAAATCAATAATGAAAAAAATTATGGATAGTTTTAGACAAATTGATTCTTTTGAAAAAATAGGAGATTTAATAAGAAAAGAAGATTTTATAAATAACTCAGAAAAACCTCAAGATCTTTTAAAATTCTACTTTGATGAACAAAATTGGTTTGCACTTAGACCTTCAGGGACAGAACCAAAATTAAAAATATATGCCTATGCTGTATCCGATAGTAAAATAGATGCGGAAGAAAGAATTAAATTGATGAAAGAAGAGATTATGGATAAAATCCAAACAAGTAGGTGAAAAAATGATACTATTTTGTGACTTTAACCCAAAGATTGTAAGAGAATTTAATTTAAAAAGTGATTCTGAGAACATCATAGAAAAATCTCAAATTTATCCTAGCGGACATGGAATTTATATGTCCTTATTTTCAAAAAAACTTGGAGTAGATTCTGAAGTTTTTATGTTGAAGGGGAATAATAGGGGAAAGGAAATTGCTCTTGCCTTGAGTCAGTTAGCTATTGATGTTAATTTTACTAGCTTAAAAGATGAAAATGTCGAAGAAGTTTTAATAAAATCTGAAAATCAAAATACAATTTATAGGACTGAAGACCCTAGGATAACGATGGAAGACAGATCATATATTTTAAATTCCTTTGAAAGGTCTTTATTTAAAAAAAAAATTGCTGTAATTCCCCAAATTGATTTAAAGGGTCTTGATGAAAATATTTATGAGAAACTTGTAAAAATATGTTACAAAAACAATATAAAAGTTGCAGTTAATCCAAAAAATCTTGAAGATGTAAAAAATACCAACCCATATATTTTGATGTTTGATAAAAAGGACATAGAAAAAAATAAGAAAATAAACTACACAGGTGAGGTAATTGAATATAATAAGAAATTTATTGAAGCTGGAACTAAAATAGTTTTTGTAAATAGTAAAAGAGCTACAATAATTTCCACAGAAGATAAGAATTATAGAGCTTATATAAATAAGGACAAGCTAGAAAAAAAGATCTTAACTGAAAAATTTGATACAAGTTTATCTCTAGCAGGGCTAGCAATAGCAATAGATAGAGATTATGATTTTATAACTTCAATAAAACTTGCAATCTCATGTGGAGTATGGGAAAATTTTGTTGATAAAGATAAAATTGAAATGAGTGCTATAAAGAAATTAATGAGTAGCGTAGAGGTTGAAGAAATTTAGGAGGAAGAATGAAGAATTTTCACTTAAATAGAGATGATGTTGTTTTTGTATTTGTAGACATTCAGGATAAATTGTTAAAAGCTATGTATAATAGCGATGAAATTATAAAAAACTCTACTGTACTAGCTAATTTAGCAAATATAATTAATGCAGAAGCAATTTATACGGTCCAATATCCTAAGGGTCTTGGTTATACAAATGAAGAAGTAAAAGCTCCATTAAAGGATAAGGAAGAATTTCCTAAACTTACTTTTAATTCCTATGGAGATGAAGATATAAAAAAAGAATTCGAAAGATTAGCTAAGAAACAAGTTGTCCTTTGTGGTATGGAAACTCATATTTGTGTTTTTCAAACTGTTAGATCCCTTGTTGAAGCGGGATATGATGTTTTTGTTGCTGTAGATGCATTGGGATCAAGAACTGAAAAAAATTCTAAAAATGGCATCGAACTTCTAAGAGAAGTGGGAGCTGTTATTTCCAATACTGAAACAATATTATTTGATCTAGCAGGAATAGCTGGAACAGACGAATTTAAGAAAATCCAAAAATTAATAATCTAATATTAATAAAAGAGTTTCCAAATATGGAGACTCTTTTTTTGATTTTAAACTGTGATATAATTATTTTGGTGATAAGATGAAAATAATTCACACTGGTGATTTGCATTTAAAAAAATTTTATAAGGGCAGTCTTCCACTTGAAGTTTCAAATAAGCTGTTGGAAGATGGATGGAGAGCCTTGGGCGAACTTTTTGATTTTTCAAATGAAGTTGACGCAGATATTATTTTGATTGCTGGAGATTTATTCGAAAGAGAATTTTTTAATTTGAAAGATTTGAATAGATTTTTGGACTTAATTAAATGTGTAAGAGCAAAAGTTTTTCTTGCCTTTGGAAATCATGATTATCTTTCAGGAGATAATCTATTTTTAAAAGTAGAATTACCAGATAATTTATATTTTTTCAAAAATGAACTAGACTATTTTGAACTGAGTGAACTAAATACAAGAATATATGGTATATCTTATGACAATTATTCTTTTAAAAGGGATTTTAAAGAATTAGATTTAGATGAAAAATTTATAAATATAGGATTATTTCATTCAGATTTAAAAGACGAAAGATACTTGCCTTTAGATATAGAATTCCTTAAAAAATTTAATTATGTGGCACTTGGTCATATTCATAAAAGAGAAAAAGTATTAGAAAACACTTATTATTCAGGATCTTTAATTCCACTTTCTTTTAAAGACAAAGGAAAAAGAGGAATTATATTTTTAGATGATAATAAAAAGATTATTGAATTTAAAAATTTTTCTAAGAGAGAATTTATAAGTTTAGAGATAAAAGTTACTAATGAAATGACATTTTCTGAAATTTTATCACTAATACAAGAGAAAATTGAAAAGAATAATTTATACAGAATAAATTTATCTGGAAATAATAAGCACTCACTGGATTTAGAAAATTTTCTAAGAGAAAATTTATCTGTTTTCTATTTTGAAATTATAAATAATATTAGTGAAGATGATTCTGAAATTAAGATCAAAGATGAATTTATATTAGATCTTTTAGGGAATTTTTCAAATAGCCAAATAGAAAGTGATGCTAGAGAATTGTCAAAAAAGTATATTTTGGAGCAATATTATGATATTTGAAGAATTAGGACTTTTAAATTTTGCTAAGTTTGAAAATAAAACAATTGAGCTTCACAGAGGAATAAATTTAATTTTTGGTGAAAATGAAAGGGGAAAATCCACTATTGTTAATTTTATAGATGGTATTTTTTATGGATTTAGCAAAGACTCTTTGGCAAGAAAGATAAGAGATGACCTTTTTGAGAAATCAAGACCTTGGGGATCTAATTTATATAAGGGTTATATTATCCTTAAAGATGAAGATAAGGAATATAGAATAAGCCGAGATTTTGATAAAGACGAAATTTCTATAGTGAATATTGAAACTGGTGAAGACTTTTCCTTTGACGATAAAAATTATTTAAATTCTAGAATTCCTCAACCTGGCATACTTTTTTTTGATATAAATAGAAAAATTTATAAGTCTTCTTTTTTTATTTCTCAAAGATTAAGCCAAATAGAAAATGAAGCTGGAGAAGAGTTAAAAAATAGAATCGATAATTTTTCTGTTTCGGAAGATGAAAATATTGATTTAAATAAAGTCGTCGACAAAATGAATGATGATCTCTATAAACTGGGAAACAAAAGAAGAAAGACTTCTGAAATAGGAAGACTCACAGAAGAATTAGATAAAATTTCTCTTGAGAAAATAAACTATATAAGCCTAAAAGATTCTTATAATAAGTCTACTGATGAATATAAAAAAGCAAAGGAAAAGTTAAAGGACTTAGAAGATAAGCTTCGAGGTAGAAAAATTTTCGAATTAGAGAATTTAAGAAAAGAATTAAATGAAATTGAAAATAATAATTCTAATGAAAATAAATACAATTTAACAGATCTTGAAGAAGCTATTGAGTTAAATAAATCTTTGGGAATTTATTCTAGTAAACTTGATGATTTGATATCATTAGAAGGAGAAAAGTTTGAAGTAGACAAAGATTTGGAAAATGATTATAAGAGATATAAGGAGATAAACAGGGAACTTTTTGTATTAAATGAAAATAATTTTTCAAAAGAAATAGAAATTATTTCCAGGGATATAAAAAGTCTTAATATAGAGATAATGAAGTATCTCATAAAATTTATTTCAAGCTTTATTATAGCTATTGGAATTATAATTGCATCAATCCATTATAAAAAATATTTTATTTCCATTTTTTCTGTCTTATTTTTTACTTATTCTTATTTTAGGTTTGTAAAATTTAGGGAAAATAAGGATCTATTAGAGAGATTAAATAGAAAGCTCAATGATTTTAAAAAGAAATCAAGAGATAAAACTTTTATAAAAAAAGAGTTTGATAAAGAGATCAAAGATATTCTATTAAAATACAATGCAAAAGATTCAAGAGAGCTTGGACAAATTTTGGATTTAAAGGTAGAAGAAAACTTAAAAAATAAATCTAAAAATGAGTACAATGACCAGCTTAAAGAAAAAAACTTATTTGAAATAGAAGAAATTAAGAAAAAAATCATTGATTATGAGAGAGAACTTGAAATAATCTTTGAAAAATATAAGGTAAAAAATATAAAAGATTTAAAAGAAGTTTTTCATGATAAAAGAAATAAGAGTGATGATAGATCAAGTGAATACAGATATAGAATAGATGAACTTGAAAAAGAAAGCCTAAGTGGTGAGATTTATAAGAAGAGTTCAATTGAAGAGATATCAAAAGATATTTCTACAACAAAAAGAGAAATTTCTAATTTAGAAGGAAGTCTAAGAACATTAGAAGATTCATTAGAAAAATTAAGAATTTTGGAAGAGAAAACTTTTGAATTAAATAGAAAACTAGAAGAACTTGATTATAGAAAGAAATTACTGGAGATTTCAATAGAAAAAATTGAAAATTTTATGAAATCCAAAAGAAGAAGTACCCTTCCTATTTTGAAAAATGAAATTTCAAATTATCTAAGCTTAATTACAGACAATAAGTACAGTGAGATATTAATAGATGACAGTTTAGCTATTAGGGTTTATGATAAAAGCATAAGTGATTATATTGATTTGGAAAGTTTAAGTATTGGAACACTAGATCAAATTTATCTTGCTTTTAGATTGGCCGTTTCAAAAATAATAACCGATAAAAAAATTCCGATTGTGCTTGATAGTCATTTTGATTCTTATGACGATGATAGACTTAAAAACACATTGGAAATTTTGCAAGATGAAGAACAAGTTCTAATATTTGCAAGTTCAAATAGAGAAAAAGATATTTTAGATAAAAATAATATGACATATAAATTAATAAAACTTTGAGGTGTTTATGATATTCGCAATTGGAGATCTTCACTTCGATTATACAGAAGAGAAACCCATGAATATTTTTGGTGATAATTGGGAAAATCACGAAGAAAAAATAATTGAAAATTGGAGGGAAGTAGTTAAAGAAGATGATCTTGTTCTATTGCCAGGAGATATTTCTTGGGCCCTTAAACTTGGGACTGCTGCTTTTGATTTAAAAAGGATAGATGAACTCCCAGGAATAAAGATAATTTCTAAGGGCAATCACGATTATTGGTGGTCTTCTTTAAACAAGATGAATAATTTAGATTTTAAGAGCATACATTTTCTTCACAACAATTCTTTTGAATATAAAGACTATTCAATTTGTGGTACAAGAGGCTGGGCATCACGAGATTCCTTTGAATTTTCAGAAGACGATGAAAAAATTTATTTAAGAGAAGTTCAAAGATTAAAAAATTCTTTAGATACATGTGTTAATAAAAAAATAATAGCAATGATACATTATCCACCCTTTAATCAGGATTTGGGAGTAAATGAATTTTCACAAACTCTTGCAGATTACAAGGTAGAAAAGTGCGTATACGGCCATCTTCATGGTAAGGGTCACAAATATTCCTTTGAAGGTGATTTGATGGGCGTTGATTATCATTTTGTAGCAAGTGATTTTTTGAATTTTAAGTTAAAGAAACTTGAGGAGGACTAATGGAAAGAGAAATTGAAGTTAAGCTTCTTGATATTGATATAGAAGATTTTGAAAATAAATTATTAAAACTTGGTGGAGTTTTTATTAAGGAAGAAGATCAGACAAATATTACAGTAAATTCTACTGCTCATAAAATATATAAAAAGAAAGGTTATTTAAGAATTAGGATAACTAAGTCACTTGAAGGTGAGAAAAAATATTTTACATTTAAGGAAAATATTTCTGATTTTAAAGTTAGAGACAATATAGAACACACAACTGAAATAAGTAGTGAAGAAGATTTAATTAATATTCTAAAGTGTTTGGGATATGATATTTATCACACTGGTTATAAAAATAGAAGAAAATATTCTTATAAGAATTTTATAATTGATATTGATACTTGGGATAAATTTACTTATCCAAAGCCTTATGTTGAAATAGAAGCTCAAAGTATGGAAGAGATATATAATCTTGTAGATAAACTTGATGTGGATAGAGAACATGTTTCGACAATGTCAATTGATGAACTTAGAAAATCTTTAAAAAAATAGTGTGACATATATAATAAATGTGTTATAATATTTTTATCGAATAAGGAGGAACTTATGTCTAAGTATAATTATATTAAATGGTTTGATGAAATTGGTAAAAAGGATGTAGGAATTGTTGGAGGAAAGGGAGCAAATCTAGGAGAACTAACTAGTTTTGGTCTACCAGTGCCTCCAGGATTTTGTGTAACAGCAGAAGCTTACACTAAATTTATTAAATACGCAGAATTAGATGAAGTTGTAAAATTTTTAATGGAAGCTGTTGACGTAGAAAATGTTGATGACTTAACTAATGCTTCAAAAGAAATCCAAAAGAAAATCAAGGAAAAAGATTTTGATCCAGAACTTGAGGAAGAAATTTTAAGAGCTTATAGAGAATTTTCTGAAAATATTGGCGTAAAAGATCCTGAAGTTGCAGTAAGATCCTCTGCCACTGCTGAAGATTTACCAGATGCATCATTTGCAGGACAACAAGATACTTACTTACACATTAGTGGTGAAGAAGAATTATTAAATCATATAAGAGATTGTTTCGCATCACTTTGGACATCAAGAGCAATTTATTACAGAGAAAAACAAAATTATGATCACTTTGATGTTGCATTATCAGTTGTAATTCAAAAAATGGTAAATTCTGAAAAATCTGGTGTAATGTTTACTGCAAATCCAATAAATAACAGCCAAGACGAAATGATGATAAATGCATCTTATGGACTTGGTGAAGCTGTTGTATCTGGAATTGTTACTCCTGATGAATATATTATTGATAAAAAAACTAAGAAAGTTATAGAAAAAAATATCGCTGAAAAAGAATACATGGTAATTAAAAACGAAAATGGTGTTGGAACTAGAACTGTAAGTGTAAAAGATATTTTAGGTTCAGATGCAGTTACAGAAGAAGCTCTTTCAGCAAAGGAACTTGATACATTAATCGAAAGAGGACTTAAAGTTGAAAAACTTTATGGCTCTGTTCAAGATACTGAATGGGGTTTTGACACAGATACAAAGGAATTTTATTTCCTACAATCAAGACCAATTACAACACTTGGTGGAAGTGAAGAAAAAGAAGAAAAACTAGTAACAATTTGTAAGGGACTTCCAGCTTCTCCAGGAATTGGTAGAGGTAAGGTTAAACTTATAAAGGATATTTCTGAAATAAACCTTGTTGAAGAAGGCGATGTTCTAGTAACTGCAATGACAAACCCAGACATGGTTCCAGCTATGAGAAAATGTGCTGGTGTTGTAACTGACGAAGGTGGAAGAACTTGCCACGCTGCTATTGTATCTAGAGAATTACAAATACCATGTATAGTTGGGGCTAAAAACGCAACAACATCACTTAAAACTGGTGATACTGTAACAGTTGATGCAGTAAGAGGTATTGTTTACGAAGGTGAAGTTCTTAAAGAAAAAGAAGAAAAGAAAACTGAAAGTCAAGGAAATGTATCAAGTATTGCTAATCTTGACGAACTTAGAAATCTCTTTGCCCCTACAACAGCTACAAAGATTTATATGAATCTTGGTGAGCCAGAACTAATTGAAAAATATAAAAACCTCCCAATGGATGGAATAGGTCTTATGAGAACTGAATTCATATTCACAAATATGATTGGTGCTCACCCTATGTATCTTGTAAAAACAGGTCAAGGAGATATGATGATAGAAAAACTTGCCGAAGGTATCTCCAAAGTTGCACAAGCAATTTATCCTAAAAACCTTGTTGTAAGAACAAGTGATTTTAGAACAAATGAATTTAGAGGTTTAAAAGGTGGAGATGAAGTTGAACCAATCGAAGCAAATCCAATGATTGGTTGGAGAGGTGTTTCAAGATATATTTCTCCTGAATATGAAGAAGGATTTAGACTAGAATGTAGAGCTATAAGAAAAGTAAGAGAAGAATACGGTCTAACAAATGTAATTGTAATGCTTCCATTTGTTAGAACTCCTGAAGAACTTAAAGTTGTTAAGGGAATTATGGCTGAAGAAGGTCTTGTACAATCTAAAAACTTTAAAATTTGGATTATGGCAGAAGTTCCAGCAGTTGTACTTCAAGCAGAAGAATTTGCAGAATTAGTTGACGGTTTCTCTATTGGATCAAACGACTTAACTCAACTTGTAATGGGTGCAGATAGAGATTCTGGAATTTTAAATAATATGGGATATTTTGATGAAAGAAATGATGCTGTAAAAATTGCTCTTAAAACAATTATTGATGCAGCAAATAAAAAGGGTATAACATGCTCAATATGTGGTCAAGGACCAAGTCAATATCCAGAACTTGCTGAATTCTTAGTTGAATGCGGTATTACATCAATGTCAGTTAATCCAGATACTGTTGAATACACAAGAAGATTAGTTGCTAGTGTAGAACAAAAAATTATTCTAAAAAAACTTAGACAAATGTAAAACTTATATTTAAACACATAAAAAATCTCATGATTAATTTCATGAGATTTTTTTATGAAAAAGCTTTTTAGACTTTCTTCAGTTATTATTTTTTATATTAATTTCTTATAATCGAGAAAATCTGCTCTTAAAGTTTTTGTAAAAGCATATTTCTCAAGTACAATGTTGCAAATATCGTCAATAAAGATAAGTTCTTTATCTATATAAATTTTATAATTTAAATAATCAAAAATATTGTAATCTTTATCTCGTCTTTTTGAAGATCCAAGATAAACTTCTGATTCGGGAAGACCACTAGCACAACATTGTTTACTACTTACTTTATCTATAAAAATGTCTTTTTCAGATTTCTTTTCTAAAAAATCTAAGACATCTTTTGAAATGTTTATCTTCAAATTACTCACTCTTCTTTATTAATGTAACAAAAAATTCACTCGCTTTTACAGCTTCAATGGAAATATAATTGTCTCCATCGAATTTTAAAACTTTGCCAGGTTTGAAATCTCTGTCTTCAGTATCATTTAAGATTACTTTTATTTCACCTTTAACAATAGTTACTAGAACAGTAAAACCAGGATGGTTGTGATTTTCAATAATTTCTCCTGATTCTAAAACCTTCTTTACAAGAGTAAATTCTTTTTCTTTAAATACTTTTCCGGGCATACTTCCTACATAACCTATCATTTTATACTTCCTTTCTAAAACTAAATGCTGTCAAAACTTTCACTTTTCAAATTTATCTAAATTGTTAAAACTTTCCAAATTTAAATTAGATTTGTCTAAATCTTTATCTCTTGACATATCTTTTGCTTCATCCAAATTCTTTTTAATAATTTGATCTTCTTCCATTGTACTTTCTTTTTCAGCTTTAATTTCATCGCCATTTTCAATATGCTTAATTAAATCCTCTGAAGATTTTAAATCTTCAATTTTGTATTCAGGCATCTCTTCTAAGAAAGTAGAAAGATTAATTGTTTCACTTTCATAAAGCCTTCTGATAATTTCATCTATATTTTGAGAATTTTTGCGAACCAATTCAGATCTAATCTCATTTAAAATATTTAATTTTTCAAGATTATATTTTTCTGTAAATTTTTCTAAGTCTTCAAAAATTATGTCAGTTACAGTTGGATTTAATCTGGAACTGTTTAGAGAAAAAGTTAGAGGGCCACGTTCAACTGATTTATTTATTGACATTAAAGATTTTGATAGAATATCAAACCTTTGATAAATCATATTTCTTGAGTTTGCTCTTTTTTCTAATGCTTCATTAATTTCGAAATCTTCAGTTGCTATTAAGACATAATCATAACCCATAAACATAAAATCTTTATCGATTTCATGTTCCTTTATCTTAATTTTACCCTGTGAATCTTCAGCTTTTTGCAAAATATTTTTTGTGAAAGAATCAGCTATCATGTATATTTCAGCTTCAGTATCTATTACAGATTTTAAGGCAGAAAAAGCAAGGTAACCACCGCCGAGAATGAGGATTTTTTTATCTTCAGTGTCAAGGCTCACTGGCAAGTAACGCATATTATCACTCCTTTATAAAATTTTTACATTAATGTATGTAACCTTTAAATTAATTATACCAAATATAAGAGTAAAATATTCAAATTAATTATTTTATTAAAACTTTTCAATGTTAATTTAATAATATTTTAACAATTAAAAACTCAACAGATTTTTATTTGTGTTATAATAAGTAAAAGAAGCTATAAAAAATGGAGGTTTTATTATGAAATCTAATAATTTAAAAAGAGCAGCTGCTCTTGGTCTTGCTACTTTAATGTTAGCTCCAAGTGCAACTTTTGCAAAAGAATTTAAAGATGTAAAAAAGAATAATAAATATTCTTGGGCTTACAATGCAATTGATACATTAAGCGATAAAAATATAATAAGTGGACATCCAGATGGAGAATTTAAACCAGGAGATTCTGTATCACTTGAAGAACTATTGCAACTTATAAAACAAGTTTTAAATCCAAGTGATAAGGAATTAAAAGATGCTAAAGAAAAATATGCAAAAACTGCAAAAGCCAATGGTGTAAAATCTTGGTCTGAAGATGCTGTTTGTCTAGCTCTTGATAGAGGTTACTTAGATGAAAGCGCTCTTAAAAAAGCTTATGAAAGAGGATTCTTTAATATTGATTCTAGAGAATATCCAAGTAGAGGAGACATAGCAATTTTCTTTGCAAGAGCTCTTAACTTGAACTCAAAAGGAAATACAAACTTATTAAAACACAAGGATCAAAATAAGATGAGTGAAACTCTAAAGGGATATCTTGCATCATTAGTTGAAGCAGATATTTTCACTTCTACAGGATCTGATGGAAACTTCGAAGGAGATAGACCTATCACTCGTGCCGAAACTGCAATAATTACTAAAGCTTCTTTTGATTATGCAGAAAAAAATACAATAAATGCAAAAACCGAAAAGAAAAAAGGTACTGTTGTCCTTTCTTCAAAACTTAACAATGTAAATGTAATTATTATTGAATCAAATAATCAAAAATATTCTTTTGATATTGACAACAATACAAAATATAAATTAAAAGACAAAGATCTTAAACTTGAAGATATTAAAGCAGGACAAGAAGTTGAAATTGAATATGTTAAAGCAAATAGTGGAGAAAGAGAAGGCACTGCAAAGACAATAAATGTTACAAATGCAATGCTTGACATGGTTGGATATGTAAATTCTAAGGGAAATAATCAAATAACACTTAGATACAGAAGCAATTCTGACACACTTAACTTTAGAACTACATCAAAGATTTCAACATCAGATACAAAGACTTTTGATCTTGACACAAATGTAAAAATTAAAGCTTATGGAAAAGATTTGAAACTTGAAGATATAGCTATTGACGATTTAGTTGAATTCAAGACTAATAATGATAATAAAATTACTGAAATGACAGTTTATCCTAAAGAAGCTTATGTAAAAGGACAAATAGTTTCTATAGATAACTCTAATAAAGATAAATCATCTATAAAGTTAAAATTAAGTGATGGAAAAACTTACGAATTCTACATTACAAATGAAACAAAAGATTTAAATAATATAACTTTTAGAGATGAAGTTAATTTATTTGTAAATTATAAAGTTGCAAAAGGACTTGCTTCTGATAATAATAGAGAAAACGATCTAATGGGAGAAGTAATTGGTTATAGTAGCGATGAGTCTTCTTTCGATTATAGAAACCGTTACATTGACATAAGAACAGTTGATGGATATACAAAAAAATATTATTTAGCTAATAGATTTGAAATAAAAAATTACAATGGAACAAGACAAACTCAAGTAACTGAATCCTATCTTAGAGGTAAAAATGTTTTGTTAACATTGAATAATTATGGAGAAGTTGAAACTATTACTATAGTAGATTCTAATCTTCAATTCAGTGCAATGTTTCAAGTTGTAAGTAGAAAAGATGTTAGTTTTGATAATAATAGAATTTATAAGATTGGATTAAAAGTTATACAATCAGATAATGCCAGATTAAATCCAGGAAACACTCTATATTTCCAAACAAGTCAAGAATTAGGATTATATGAAGTTTTATCACTTGACGGATATTTAAATTACGATGGAGAGATAATTTCAGATTCAAACAATAGAAGTCTTGGAAATCCAGGAGAATATTTAGATTATGCTAATGGTACTACAAGAAAAAGTGATTTTAAAGATTACAGATATTTCTTAAATAGTCACCGTCGTAGTTATAATAATAGTAATAACTATTATAATGGTGGAGCAAGACAATATTAATTAAATCACGAGATAGAAACCTCTAGGGGTTTCTATTTTTTTATCCTATTTTATGCTATAATTTAGCATGGAGTGATAAAATGAAAAAGAAAATAATAGCAATAAATTTAGTTCTAGCTATTTTGTTAGCACCAGCAAGTCTATTTGCGAAATCTTTTAAAGATGTTAAAGAAACTGGTAATACTTCTTGGGCATACAAATATGTAGATGAATTATCTAATAAAAATATTTTAAATGGCTATGAAGATGGAACTTTTAAACCTAATAACCCTGTTAGCTTTCTAGAAACTATGCAAATTATAAAAACTCTTTTAAATCCTAGTGAAGAAGAATTAAAATTAGCTAGAGAGGCTAATATGGAGATTGTGAACTCAAATGGAGTTTTGGATTGGGCAAAAGATGCAGTATCTTATAATCTCTATCATGGGACAATAACAGAAAAAACTTTAACAAGTGCACGAGAAAGAGGATTTTTAGAAAATAAAGTTTTTCCAAATAGAAATACAATTGCTGTTTATTTTGCAAGAGCTTTTACTATGGAAAAATCCAAAGATAAATCAAATTTAAATTATAAAGATATAGAAAAGATTCATCCAATTACTTTAGAATATTTACCAAGTCTTGTAAATAAAGAAATATTTACTTCTACTGGTTCAGATGGAAAATTTAACGGTAATTTAGCGATAAGAAGAAGTGAAATTGCAGTTATAACTTCTAATTCTTTAAAATATTTAGAAAATTATAAACCAATAGTTGAAAATAATCTTGATAATGAAGTAAAAGCTGAAGATCTTATTGTAAATTCTGAAGAAAATAAAAATCCTGTTAATGAAAATAATGATTCGATTTTAAATAATAATAGTATGGATAAAGCTGATTTAGAAGCTGGAGAAATTAGCACAAATGTTAATTTTAAAGGTGAAGTTATAGAAATAATTAGTAGTGAAAAAGTTAATTTTATTAAACTTAGAATAATAGAATCTGATTCAACAAGCTTTAATACAGGAGAAATTGTAACTGTAAATACTTTTAGAAAACATAATATAAATGACATAGTTGAGGGTAGTGGAACTCTTGGCGAAAATAGTCTTACAAACATAAAATTGAAATAATATTAAAGGGCTGTTCTTATGACGGCCCTTTCAAATTGGAGGAAAATTGGAATTTTTAAGTAGAACAAAAAGAATGATTTCAGATCAAGATATAGAAAAAATAAATTCAAAATCGGTATTAGTTTTTGGTTTAGGTGGTGTTGGTGGTTCGCTAGCTGAATCTTTAGTAAGAGCAGGAATTGGTAAAATTGGTCTAGTAGATGGTGATGAATACGAAATAACAAATGTAAATAGACAAGTTTTTGCAACTATGAAAACTATCGGAATGAGAAAAGTTGATGCTTGTAAAGAAAGACTTCTCGATATAAATCCAGATTTATTAATAAAAGAATATGATTTATTTGTAACTGAAGATAATATAAGTGATATTGATTTTGAAAATTATGATTATGTTGTAGATGCAATTGACACTATAACATCTAAGCTTTTGATAATAAAAGAAGCCTATGATAAGGATATTAAAATCATTTCTGCAATGGGAGCAGGAAATAGGCTTGATCCTACAAAGTTTAAAATTATGGATATAGAAAAGACGAAAAATGATCCTCTTGCTAGAATAATGAGAAAAAAACTAAAAGAAATGAACATAAAGAAATTAAAGGTAGTTTGCTCTGAAGAATTACCAATAAAAACCAGTGATAGAACTCCAGGTTCAATTTCTTTTGTACCACCAGTATGTGGCATGGTTCTTGCATCTTATGTAATAACTGATATCCTAAAAAGTTGAAATGATATCAAAAAACACATATAATATTTACCAGTAAGGAGAAGTCATGGATATAAATACATTAAATGATAAACAGAAGGAAGCTTTGTTAGCGACTGAAGGGCCCCTATTAATTTTGGCAGGTGCTGGAAGTGGTAAAACTAAAGTTGTTACTTCTAAAATCGCATATTTAATAGAAGAATTAAAAGTTCCTTCATGGAAGATTTTGGCAATAACTTTTACTAATAAGGCTGCCAATGAAATGAGGGAGAGAGTTGCAAAATTAATTGATGAAGATATCTCCTCAATGTGGATCGGAACTTTTCACTCAATTTGTGTGAGAATACTTAGAAGAAATATAGAAAAAATTGGATATAAGTCTAGTTTTACAATTTATGATAGAGATGACCAAATCACAGTAGCAAAAGAAGCTATTGCTGAACTTTATCTTGACAAAGATGTTTACAAAGCTAGGGCAATAGTTAATGATATTTCTAATATAAAAAGTGATGGACTTAGCCCACACGAATATTTAAATGTTAATAAGGGAAATTTTTTCAAAGAAAATCTTGCTAAAATTTACGAAATATACGAAAAGAAATTGATAAATAATAACGCTCTAGATTTTGATGATCTTTTAATAAAAACAGTTGAATTATTGAGAGATTATAAAGAAGTGAGAGATTTTTGTAGAGAAAAATTTGAATATATTTTTGTCGACGAGTATCAAGATACTAATAAAATCCAATATGAATTTATTAAATTAGTTTCTGGTAAATCACCTAATTTAACAGTAGTTGGTGATAATGATCAATCTATTTATAAGTGGCGTGGAGCAGATATAAATAATATCTTGAATTTCCATAAGGATTTTCCAGGTGCAAAAATTGTTAAACTAGAACAAAATTATAGGTCAACTCAAAAAATTCTTGAAGTTGCAAATAAAATAATTGAAAATAATTCTACTAGGATAGACAAAAATCTCTGGACTTCTAGAGATGGTGGAAAAGACGTCGTTTATAGAGAATTTCCACATTCAAATGAAGAAGAATACGGAGTTGTAAATAAAATTATTGGTCTACATTATAAAGGTGAAGAATTTAAAGACATGGCAATTCTTTATAGGACCAATGCTCAATCAAGAGGTTTTGAAGAGGATTTAGTTAGAGAGAGAATCCCCTATAAAATAGTTGGTGGACTAAAGTTCTATGACAGAATGGAAGTCAAAGACGTATTGGCATATTTAAGAGTTCTCAATAATAGTGATGATAATGTGAGTTTGTCAAGAATAATTAATAGACCAAAAAGAGGAATAGGCGACACTTCTCTTTCAGATATGTTGGATTATGCAGACAGGAATGGTATTTCACTTTATGATCTTGTGACTAACATTGATAAGTTTGAAGATTTAAATCTAAGAGCAAGAAAGAATGTAAAAGAATTTGGAAGTGTTTTGAAAATATTAAAAGATAGATCAGAAAATCTTTCCATAGGAAAACTCTTTGAAGAGGTTCTTTATGAAAGTGGTTATGTTCTTGATTTAAAAAATCAAAATACTATTGTAGCGAAAACAAGGCTAGAAAATATAGAAGAACTTCATTCCAATATTATGGAATATGATAGGGAAGGCGTTGAGCTAGCTGAATATTTAAATACTCTATCTCTTCTTTCGGATGTTGATAAAACTTCTGAAGATATTGGTGTTAATCTCATGACAATGCACGCAGCAAAGGGACTTGAATTTGGTACTGTCTTCTTAGTTGGACTAGAAGAAGGACTTTTCCCAACTAGTAGATCACTTGAAGATGAAGAAGAAATTGAAGAAGAAAGAAGACTTTGCTATGTAGGAGTAACAAGAGCTTGTAATAATCTATTTATATCATCTTCTAGGACAAGATCTATGTATGGTAAGTTAACGCCAGCAAAAAGAAGTAGATTTATAGAGGAAATGGGAGACAAAGTAGAAATAATTGAAGATAAAAATCGTGAATTATTGGAAGTAAGAGATTACAATGAGGGAAATAAATATTCTATCAATAGACCTAAAAGATTCTCAGGACTTGATAAAAAAGTTGAGACAAAAAAAGAAAAAGTTTCAGCTACTGATAAAAATATAAATGTTGGCGATAAGGTTAAGCATAAGATTTTTGGCAAGGGTATGGTAGTTCAAAAGAAAGAAAAGAATGGTGATTTTGAAGTTGTAATATCCTTTGACAAAAAAGGATTAAAAAGACTTATGCTATCTGTTGCTCCTATTAAGCTAGTTGATTAGTGGGTGAAATATGAATGATAAGATAAAAGAAATGGAAAATTTAATTCAAAAAATTGATAAATTAAATTACCATTATTATACCCTTGATGATCCACTTCTTTCAGATGGAGAATATGATAAGTTATATGATAAACTTGTCAATTTAGAAAATGAAACTGGGACTGTCCTCTCATATTCACCAACCACAAGAGTGGGCGGAGCGGTTTTAGATAAATTTAATAAACACATTCACCTTTCAAGATTGTATTCTATGGATAAAGCACAAGGTGATGATTCACTTCTAGCTTGGTATAATAGAATAATAAATTTTGTTAAAGATTATAACAACAACAATATAAATAAATTGCCTGATCCAGAATTTGTAGTAGAACTTAAATTTGATGGGCTTACCATAAATTTAACTTATAATAATAAAAATCTCATTATGGCATCAACTAGAGGAAATGGAAGTGTCGGTGAAGAAATATTAGAACAGGTTAAAACAATTTATTCAGTTCCACTTCGTATAAATTATTCGGGTAAAATTGAGGTTCAGGGTGAAGGTTTAATGCCTCTATCTGAACTTGAAAAGTATAATGAAAATAATGAAGAAAAACTAAAAAATGCAAGGAATGCTGCTGCAGGTGCCTTGAGAAACTTGGACCCTAAAGTAACTAAAAAGAGGAACTTAACAGCTTTTTTCTATAATGTTGGATATATTGAAGAAGATTTATTTAAATCAGATGATGATATTAAAAATTTCTTGAAAGATAACAACTTTAAAGTTTCAAAATATAATTTTAAAGTGAAAAAATTCTCTGAAATATTAGAAAAAATTAATTTAATAGGAGAAAATAGAGATAAACTTGATATACTAATTGACGGAGTTACTATAAAAGTAAATGATATTGAAACTAGAAAGGCTCTTGGTTACACTAATAAATTTCCACGCTGGGCAGTAGCCTATAAATTTGAAGCAGAAGAAATTTCAACAACTCTTTTAGATGTAATTTGGAATGTAGGAAGAACTGCCAAAGTAACACCATCTGCAATCTTGGAACCAGTAGAAATTGGCGGAGTAACTGTTAAAAGAGCAACTTTAAATAATTATGACGATATACTTAGAAAGAAAGTTAAAATTGGTTCAAGAGTTTTAATTAGAAGATCTAATGATGTAATTCCTGAAATTCTTGGAACTTTACCTAGTGATGAGAAGACAATTGAGATAGAAAAGCCAAAATATTGTCCTTATTGTGGTTCACACCTTTATCAAGATGGAGTTCATATTTTCTGTCCTAATACACTCTCTTGTGTGCCACAGTTAGTATCAAGATTAACTCATTTTGCATCAAGAGATGCAATGGATATAGAGGGTTTTAGTGAAAAAACTATTGAAAAACTTATGGAAACTGTAAATTTGAGAGAAATCCCAGATGTTTACAAGTTAAAATATGAAGATATAATAAGAATAGAAGGATTTAAAGAAAAGAGAACTAAAAATCTTTTAAATGCAATAGAAGAATCTAAAAATCCGGATTTGGCTAATTTTATATATGCCTTAGGAATCCCAAATGTAGGTATAAAAACTGCTAGAGATTTAGCAAATTATTTTAAAAATTTTGAAAAATTAAGAAATGCAGATGAAGCTGAACTTATTTCTATTGGAGATATAGGTGATATAACTGCGAGAGAAATTGTAGAATTTTTCCACGATGACAGAATAATTACAGCAGTTAGTGAGCTTTTTGAGTTAGGTGTAAAACCAAAATATGAAAATGATGAGGATTTAGAAAAGCCGCTTGAAGGAAATACTTTTGTATTAACAGGAAGTTTAGAAATTCCGAGAAAAGAATTAGAAGAAAAATTAATTTCTTTAGGAGCAAAAGTTACAAGTTCTGTTAGTAAAAAAACTGACTATGTAGTTGTTGGTGAAAACCCTGGTTCTAAATATGATAAAGCAAAATCTTTAAATATAAAAATTTTAAGTTTAAAAAATCTTAAAGAATTAGTAGGAGGTTTAAATGAATAAAGAAGAAATAAGGCATATTGCAAATATAGCTCAAATAGATTTTTCTGAAGAAGAGCTTGATAAATTTGCACCAACCTTTGAAGAAAATATTAAACTTGTTGACAAGATAAAAGAAATTGATACTGATGGTGTCGATAAAGTTTTTCAAGTTAATGGAACAGAAAATAATATTCGTGAAGATAAAACTGGTGAGTCTCTTTCACAAGAAGAGGCACTTGAAAATGCCGCTACTAAAAAATACGGTTATTTTAAACTTATTAAGTTTGTAGATTAGGAGGAGACTCATGACTTTTAGTAAATTAAAAGCCTGGGAGATTGCCCAAGGATATAGAAATAGAGATTTTTCTTGTGAAGAAGTTACAAGAGAATTTTTAGATAATATTAAAGAAAAAGATAAAGATATTAATGCTTATATTACAGTTACTGAAAAGATGGCAATAGATCAAGCAAAAAAAGTTGATGAAAAATTTCATAATAGAGAAGAAATGTCAGCTCTTGCTGGAGTTCCAATTTCTATAAAGGATAATATTTCAGTTAAAGATGTAAAAATGACATGTGGATCTAAGATGCTCGAAAATTATATTGCTCCATATGATGCAAGTTTAGTAAAAAAAATAAAGAAAAATGATGGAGTAATATTAGGTAAGGTAAACTTAGATGAGTTCGCTATGGGGGCATCAACAAGAACTTCATATTTTGGTGTAACAAAAAACCCCTTGGATTTAACAAGAGTTTCTGGTGGTTCATCTGGAGGATCCGCTGCTTCAGTAAGTGCAAATATGGCAACTATATCAATTGGATCCGACACTGGTGGATCTGTTAGACAACCTTCTAGTTTTTGTAAGACAGTAGGAATGAAACCAACTTATGGTTCAATTTCAAGATTTGGAATGGCAACTATGGCTAATACCTTTGATCAACCAGGTGTTATTGCAAATGATGTAAGAGACCTCACAATGATGTTTAATGTAATAGAAGGTCGTGATGAAAAAGACGCAACCTCTGTGGGTAATCCTGGGTTAAATTTTGATTTTGATTTTTCTGATGATTCAATAAAAAATCTTAAAGGAAAGAAGTTTGCTATTCCAAAAACTTATTTAAATATGGATTTAAATGAAAGGGTAAGTGGTGAACTAAATAAAGCTATTGAAATTTTAAAGGAAAATGGAGCAGTAGTAGAAGAATATGAAATTGAATCACTTAACCATGTGATTGAAACTTATAATATTTTAGTAAATGGTGAAATTTCATCAAATATGGCACGTTTTGATTCTATAAGATACGGTCATAGAACAGATAAAAAATTTGAAACAATAGAAGAAATGTATCGTGCTTCAAGAAGCGAAGGATTTGGCGACGAAGTTAAGAGAAGAATAATGATTGGTACTCATATTCTTTCTATGGATAATGCAGACGAATTTTATTATAAGGCTTTAAAAGTAAGAGGTCTTATTAAGAAAGATATGGATAGGATGTTTAAAGATTATGATTTTATGATTTGTCCAACATTCCCAGTTCTTCCGTTTAAAATTGACGATGACATGAGTCCTGTTGAAATGTATCAAGCAGATTTATTTACTGTACCTGCAAACATTGTTGGATCTCCTTCAATTTCATTGCCAATGCCAGCTGGAGAAGATGGTCTTTCAGTTGGAATAGAATTTACTGGAAAGAGATTTAAAGATAAAGATTTACTTCAAGCATCATTAGCTTTTGAAAGGAGTTTAAATAAATGAAATATAAAACAATTGTAGGTTTAGAAATTCACGTTGAACTTTCTACGGAAACAAAAGCTTTTTGTTCTTGCAAGAATACTTTTGGTGATGAACCTAATACAAATGTCTGTCCAGTTTGTTTAGCTCTTCCTGGAGGAATGCCTGTATTAAATAGAAATGTAATTAACTATACAGTAATGGCAGGTACTGCTTTTAATTGTAAAATAAATAATAAATCTAAATTTGATAGAAAAAATTATTTTTACCCAGACTTAACTAAGGGATTTCAAATTACTCAAAATGATGAACCTATTTGTACTGATGGATATCTTGAAATTGATACAGATGAAGGTAAGAAAAAAATTGGTTTATTCCAAATTCAAATGGAAGAAGATACTGCTAAGAGCCTCCACACAGAAGAAAATGAAACCCTTATGGATTACAATAGATGTGGAGTTCCACTTATTGAAATTGTAACAAAACCTGATATATCAAGCGGTAAAGAAGCTCGTGAATTCCTTGAAAAATTAAAATCAACATTGAGATTTCTAGATATTTCTGACTGTAAGATGGAAGAAGGATCTCTTAGATGTGATGTCAATGTCAATGTCAAAAATGTGGAAACTGGAGAAAAGACATCTATAACAGAAGTTAAAAATCTTAACTCCTTTAGAGGTGTTGAAAAAGCTATTGATTTTGAAGTAGATAGGCACATAAAACTTCTTGAAAATAATGAAGATGAAATTAAAACAACAAGAAGATGGGACGATGCGAAAAATGAAACAGTCTTGATGAGAGTTAAATACACAGCAAATGATTATAGATTTGCACCAGAAGGAGATCTTCCAATAGTTAATATTACAGATGAAGAGATAAAAGAAATAGTTGATAAAATGCCAGAACTTCCATCTCAAATGATAGAAAGATTTGTCGATGAATATAAAATAACAGAAGAAGATGCGTCTGTATTAACTTCATCTAGAGAACTTGCTAATTTCTTTGAAGAACTTGCAAAAGATTTTTATGATTACACTTTACTTTCAAATTGGATTCAAACTGAAATATTAAGAAGAGTAGAAATAACTGATGATGTTAAATTTGAACTTCCATTTGAAAATAAGCAATTTATTGAACTTTTAAAGTCAATTAAGAGTGAAAAAATAAGTAATAATGCTGGTAAAAAAGTTTTAAGAGAAATGTTTGAAACAGGTGATGGTGCTCAAGAAATAATTGAGAGACTTGGACTTGTTCAAATGACTGATCATTCAGCTATTGAAAAAATAGTTGATGAAGTTTTAGATGAAAATGAACAATCTATTATTGATTTTAAAGAAGGTAAAGACAGGGCACTTGGATTTTTAGTTGGCCAAGTTATGAAAAAATCTAGAGGAAAAGCAAATCCAAAAATTGCAAATGAAATGATTGTTAAAAAAATTAATGAAAGATAATCTTATTCTTTAAAACCCTAGTTACAATATAACTAGGGTTTATTGTAATTAGAATACCCCTGGTTAGACCAGGGGTTCAATTTAGCTTTAGCGATGAAAAACTAATAAAAAAAGACCTCCATGTTAAAATAAATTGTGGTTTACCAGAACACAAAAATAACAGGAGGTTTTTTATGAATTTAAATCATACACATAGTCTATCACATACAAAATGGAATTGTAAATATCATGTAGTGTTCGCTCCGAAATATAGAAGAAAAGTATTTTACGGAAGCAAAAGATTAGAAATAGGTGCAATATTAAGAGAGCTTTGCAACTGGAAAGGAGTTAACATAATAGAAGCAGAAGTTTGTCCAGATCACGTGCACATGTTGTTAGAAATACCACCAAAATTGAGTATATCTAGTTTTATGGGATTTTTAAAAGGCAAAAGCAGTATTATGATATACGATAAGTGGGGTAGCTTAAAATACAAATACAGAGGAAGGCAATTTTGGTGCCGAGGATACTATGTAGATACAGCAGGAAAAAATACAAAAGCAATAAAAGAGTATATTCATAACCAACTTAAAGAGGATGAATTAAGTGGTCAGATAACAATGGACAACACAGACCCCTTTAGGGGTTAGCTAGTAGTAATTGCAAGTGGTAAACCACAAGCGTCCTTGAGACGCAGCTAGCAAAAAAGGTCCTTTGGACCGCAAAAGCAAAACCACCGGCTACGCCGGTGGATTTTTATTTTTTAAGTATTTATACTATTATTTTTATAATTTCTAATTAATTCTCTTATTATTCTGACAATACCTTGAGATAATACAATGCCCAAAGCCAAAGCAGATGTAGTGAGTGTTGTTTTAATAACTTGCTCTCTCATTACTACATAGTTTGATTCTATAAAATAATACATAATATAATACATGCCAGCTCCAGGAACAAGGGGAACTAAACAAGGTAAGGTAAATACTGTTGCCGGTTTTTTAAAATACACAGCAAAACTTTCAGAAAAGACACCTATTAAAAATGAAGAAATTAAATAAGAAATCATATAATTATCAGAAAAATCATATAAGAGTTCATATACAACCCAAATAAAACCTGACAATGCTGAAGTAATGAGTCTAACTCTTTTGGGTAATTTAAAATAGATTGTAAAACCATAAGTTGCTAAAGTCGATAAAAGAAATTGTTCTAGACTTCTCATAATATAAACCTCATAATTTTCAAACCAACACCAACTCCAAAAGCTATGGCAAGAGCAATGAAAAATGCTTTAATCATGGTTATAGCACCTGTTATAAATTCTCCACTCATAATATCTCTGACAGAGTTTGTTATAGCAACTCCAGGAACAAGAAGCATTATTACTCCGATAACTATATTGTCCACATTTGAACCGAATTCAAAATGAACACATAGAATTGCAAGTATTGATGTTATAAAAGCACAGATAATATTATTTATAAAAAAGGAAAGTTTCAGATAACTTAATTTATCCAATACAATCGGGATTAAAATACCAATTAAAAAGCTAGCAGCAAAATCCTTTATATTTCCTCCGAATAAAACAGAGAAAAAAGAGGCCGCAATTCCTCCTGAAAAATATATTTTATATGGACTTTCTTCTTTTCCGTCAATTTCAAAAAGTCTATCATAAGCTTCCTTAATTGAAAGGTCTTTTGAGACAAATTCTCTAGAAAAGGAATTTACACAATCAATCTTGTAAAGATTTGTATCTGAAATTGTAATTTTTCTAAAATTGCTAAGAGTTTCACCTTCAAATTCCATAGAAATAAATATAGCGGAAGGAAGGGCATAAGCCGCAACATTTGAAATATTAGAAACAGATTTACAAATTCGCTCTATTGTATCTTCAGCTCTATAACTTTCTGCTCCATTTTGGATGAGAAGTGCACCAGTATATAATGATAGGTTCATTAAATCTTTAGCATCTTTTATATTATTTAAGACTTTAGCCATTTTATCACCAAAACAATTATACTATGCAGTTTTTTTATTCTCAATCTAATTAGTAAATTGATTATGATAATTTAGTTTGATATAATATTTAAAATAGGGGTGATTATATGGAAATGCCCATAATTTCAATAATTGGCAGACCAAATGTAGGCAAATCTACACTATTTAATAAAATAGTTGGAAAAAAGATATCAATTACAGAAGACACACCAGGTGTTACTAGAGATAGGATTTATCAGCCTGCTACTTGGCTTAATTATAAATTTTTATTAGTGGATACAGGCGGACTTGATTTAAAAGATGAAGACATATTTATGTCTAGTATTAAGGCACAAATAGATATAGCTTTAGATACTTCAGATGCCGTTATATTTGTTGTTGATGGAGCTGAAGGAATAAATCCTACAGATAGAGAAATTTCAAACTTTTTAAGAAAAACTAAAACTAAAGTAATCCTTGCTGTAAATAAATTTGATTCAAAAATAACAAAAGAAAATATTTATGATTTTTACGAATTAGGTTTAGGTGAACCTATAGGAATTAGTGCAGAACAAGGAACTGGTATAGGTGACCTACTAGATGAAGTGGTTATGGATTTGACACCATTAGATGAAATTGAAGAAGATGATAACATAAGAGTAACCCTAATAGGAAAGCCTAATGTTGGTAAATCTTCTTTACTAAACTATTTGACTGGCGAAAATAGGTCTATTGTAACAAATATACCTGGGACAACAAGAGATTCAATTGATTCATTAATTAAATACAAGGATAATGAATATATATTTGTAGATACTGCTGGACTAAGAAAGAAAAAGAAAATTGCTCAAGGAGTTGAAAGATATTCAGTTATTAGGACTTTAACAGCAATTGAAAGATCAAATGTATGTGTCCTTATGATTGATGCTCTCGAAGGTGTAACGGAACAAGATTCCAAAATAGTTGGATACGCTCATGATAATAATAAGGCGATTATAATAGCTGTAAACAAGTGGGATGCTCTCGAAAAAGAAACAAAAACTATGAAGAACTTCGAAAAGAGAATAAGAGAAGAGCTTCCTTTTGTTTCATATGCTCCAATTGTTTTTATATCTGCTAAAACTGGTCAAAGAGTTGATGAATTTTTAGATATGATTGAGCTTGTAAACAATAATTACAATCATAGAATCCAAACTGGAGTGTTAAACGACATACTTAATAAAGCTGTTTTAATGAATCAACCACCATCAGATAAAGGTAAGCGTGGCAAACTTTATTATGGATCTCAAGTAAGTGTAAGACCTCCAAAATTTCTATTATCAGTAAATGATAAAGAACTTTTCCATTTTTCTTATTTGAGGTATATAGAAAATCAAATTAGAGATACCTATTCCTTTGATGGAACTCCAATTATTTTAGAACTAAAAAATAGAACTAATGTAAGATCAGATAAGGGACCTAGAAGATGAATTATATCTTAACTTTGATTATTTCATATTTTTTAGGAACAATTTCAGGTTCATACATTATTGGAAATATATTTTTAAATAAAGATATCAGAAAATACGGTTCTGGTAATGCTGGGACAACAAATGCCATGAGAGTTCTTGGAAAAAAAGCAGGAGTTTTAACTTTTTTAATTGATTTTTTAAAGGGAGCTATTGTAACTATATTAATAAGAAAATTATTTGGATATAACTTTGTTCCTCTTGGAATACTAGCTGCAGTAATTGGACACGATTTTCCATTTTATATGAATTTTAAAGGTGGAAAGGGAGTAGCTACAACTTTAGGAGCATTAGCTTTATTTAATTTTCCGCTAACATTGATATGTTATATAGTGTGGTTATTGGCAACTATAATTTCAAAAATGGTTTCTGTAGGTTCAATTTTATTTTTTGGATCAATTATTATTGTCTACAGTTTTATGTCAGACCTTTCAATTTATAATATTATTCTTATAAATATAATTTCTATTATTGGAATTATAAGACATAAAGAAAACATAAAAAGAATTATGTCAGGTAATGAGAATAAAATAGGAGGTAAAAAATGAATCTTACTCTTTGTGGAGGAGGAAGCTGGGGAACTGCAATAGCAAGGTTACTATCTAATAAGGGCCACAAAGTTAATTTTTATATCCGAAACGAAGAAGTTATTGAAGATATTAAAATAAATAAAGAAAATTCAAAATATCTTCCAGGGGCTAAGTTTGAAAAAGAAATTAACTTAACAAATAATTTAGAAAGTGTGCTTGATGGAATAGATGCTTTTATAATTGGAGTACCGACTTCTAGTACAAGAGAAATTTTAAATAAAATAAAAGATAAAATTTCTAAGGATACAATTATTGTTAATCTTTCCAAAGGAATAGAAGTTGAAAGCCTAGATAGAATATCAGAAATTTCCAAAGAAATATTAAAAGATAATCCCTTTGTAGCTTTATCAGGGCCATCTCATGCTGAAGAAGTTGGTAAAGATATACCAACAACTCTTGTAGCATCTTCAGAAAATCTTGAAGTTGCTCAACTAATTCAAAAAGAATTTTCAACACCTATATTTAGAATTTACACTAATCCAGATTTAGTTGGTGTAGAAATGGGTGGTGCTTTAAAAAATATAATAGCTTTAGCAGCGGGGATGAATGATGGTTTAGGCTATGGTGATAATACTAAGGCAGCACTTATGACTCGTGGTATTTATGAAATGAGTAAACTTGGAATATCTCTTGGAGCAAATCCTCACACCTTTAATGGACTATCTGGAATTGGTGATTTAATAGTTACATGTACTAGTATGCACTCAAGAAATAGAAGAGCAGGTATATTAATTGGTGAAGGCAAGTCAATGGATGAAGCTTGCAAAGAAGTTGGTCAAGTAGTTGAGGGAGTGAAAACTGTAAAATCTGCATATAAACTTTCTCAAGTAAAAGGAATCGAAATGCCAATCACAAAAGCACTATATAGAGTTTTATATGAAGGTTATGATCCTAATAAAGCTGTTTATGAGTTGATGACTAGGAAGAACAAAGATGAAATTGAGCAAATCTTTTTCGAATAATTTCTTATTAGAAGACTTTATGATATAATTATTTAGTAAATAGGTGGTTTTTTGAGTAGATCTTTAAAAAAAAATAAATATTTTAGAAGAAGAGTTATTGCTTGTATAATTATTTTATTTTTGCTAATGATTTTCGGAAAGTTAATAAGAGGAAATCGTATAAGTGATTATAAGACTATTTTTCCAACTTTAACCACTTTTGAAAAAGACATTGACACAAAAATCTATAATATCTTTGAAGAAAAAGCATATTTTGCAAAGGGAGATGGAATAGTTGTATTTCATGCCAGTGAAGGTCAAAAAGTCCCTTCGGGTTATGAGATTGCAAATTTAAATTTAATGGAAGATGTGTCATCTCTTAATGATGAATTAACAAGAATTAATGCAGCTATTAAAATAAAAAAAGGTATAGAGCCAGTTGAGAGAGAGAATAGTAAAGGATTTACTAAAAATTTACAAGAACAAATAAAAAACAAAAATTTTTCAGGAGTGTATTTTGATTTAAATTCTACTGATAGTGAAATTAATGAGAATATTAATGCTGCTGAATTAAAAGAATATTTAGAACTTTCAGAAGAAGAATTAAATATTAAAAAAGATGATCTGGAAGAAAAGATCTCAAAATATAATTTTTCTTATAAATCAGAATTTAGTGGAATTGTTTCTTATAAAATAGATGGAAATGAAGAACATTTTAAAATTGATGATTTAAACAAGTTTACATATAAATACTTGGAAAAAAATTATTCTTTTAAAAATCTTGAAATGGAAACTAGAGTAAAAAATGGAGATCCTCTTTTTAAGATAATTAATAACTTAAATTGGAAACTAGCTTGTACAATAAACAATGCCTCAAATATATCAAATTACAATGTTGGAGATTCTGTAAAGATTCAAATTCCAGAAATCGAAGATATTTATGGAGTAGTTGAACAAATTAACAAAGATGATAATCATGCTGTTATTATTGTCAGTCTCGATAGATATTTTGAAAATATGTATTCTAATAGAGTTCATGAAGGAAAAATTATTGTAAATAAAACAAAGGGATTTGAAATTCCTAAATCCACATTGATTGAAAGAAATAATCTAATTGGTGTTTATGTACAAGAAATAAAAGGACTTGTTAAATTTGTTCCAGTTGAAATAGTAAGTGAATCTAACGATACCGTATTTATAAACAAGGGAAATAAACAGTCAGTTATAAGTATAGGTGATAAATCCTATAAGACTTTAACTGTGAACGATGCAATCGTGATAAATCCAAAAACTGTCGATGAATCAAGAATATTAAACTGAGGTGATAATTTGGATTTAAAAGACAATTTGAATAAACTTTATGAAGATATAGAAATTGCAAAGGAAAAATCAAAATTTAAAAGAGATGTGGAGTTAATTGCAGTTTCTAAAACTCATCCTGTGGAAATGATTGATGAATTTAATAAATTAGGTCTTACTGAATTTGGTGAAAATAAAGTACAAGAACTTGTTTCTAAGATAGAGGATGAAAAAATAAAAGAAAATGTAAAAAATAATAAAATAAATTTCCATTTAATTGGCAATTTGCAGACGAATAAAGTAAAATATATTTATAATAAAGTAAAACTAATCCAATCACTTGATAGGTTAAAATTAGCTAAAGAAATAAATAAAAGAGCTAATAAAGATAATATTTGTGTTGATTGTCTTGTTCAAATTAATATTGGAAATGAAGAAAGTAAGTTTGGAATAAATTATGAAGATACAGAAAAATTTATTTACGAACTTTTAGATTTTAAAAACATTAATATTAAAGGACTTATGGCTATTGCACCTAATACAAATGATGAATTATTACTTAGGAAATTGTTTGAAAAAATGAACAATAAGTTTGAAGAAATCTCATCAAAAGGGTATGAGGGCGTAGAAATGAAGTATTTATCAATGGGAATGAGCCATGATTTTAAATTGGCAATAGAAGAAGGATCCAATATGATTAGGGTTGGTTCTAAACTATTTGGAAATAGGAATTATAATTAGGAGGATATTATGGCAGAAAAAACTATGGACAAATTAAAGAAAATCTTTGGTTTTGCAGATGAGTATGAGTACGAAGATTTTGATGATGATTTTGAAAATGAAGTAAATGAAAGTGAAGCAGTAGAACCTGCTTACACACCAAAAACAGTTAGTCACAAACCAGCAACTAAGTCTAAATTATCAGCTAGCAATATGGTTATAACAGTTCACGAACCACTTTCCTATGACGAATCACCATTAATTGTTGATGATTTAAGAGATTTTAAAGCAGTTGTTTTAAACTTTGAACAACTTGATGTTGACGTAAAAAGACAAATTTTTGATTTTGTAAGTGGAGCTCTTTATGCTCTTGACGGTAAGATGCAAAAGGTAAATAAAGATATTTTTATTCTTGCACCTAATAATGTTGAAATCGATGGATTAAAAGAGCAACTTAAAAATAACGGAATGTTTCCTTGGTAAATTTAAATAGAATAGATTTAATTAATCACATTAATAGACCTGAAGAAAAAATTTCTATTAGAAAAGTTATTGACAAAATGGAATCTGTAATAAATAGTCATATTCCGACTTCTACAGATTTTTTAAATCCTCACGAGATTAATTTATCTATTTCCGTTTTAAATAGGTTTAAAGATAATATATCTTACAAAATAGATGGGGGATATGAAGATTCTGAATTATCTATAATTTACATATACCCCAGCTATATATATGAAAATATAGGTAGTGATCTTGTCCTATTTAAATTTGAATCAAATAAAAAAATTAAACATGGTGATGTACTTGGTTCACTTATTGGATTAAGTATAGACAGAGGAAAAATAGGTGATATTTTAATTGGAGAAAAATTCACTTATTTTTTTGTTAAAAGAGAAATTGCAAACTTTGTTGAAATCAATCTTAATAAAATTTCAAAATACAATATTTATCTATCAAGAGAAAATGGTGTTTCGGACTTACCAAAAAAGGAATACACTTATAAAAAAATAATTGTATCATCTTTTAGACTTGATAATTTAATTGCCAAGGTTTTTAATATTTCAAGATCTAAAGTTAAAGAAATGATTAGTGGGGAATTTGTTAAGGTTAACTATGCTATCGAAACAAGATCTCACATTGAACTTGAACTTAATGACCTGGTATCCTTGAGAAAATATGGTAGATTCAGAATTTTCGATTTAGAAGGAAATACAAAAAAGGGTAATTTTGTATTGATAGTAAGATTAAATAAATAAGGAGATAATATGTTTGTTGCTATATTTAGCATAATTTTAATAATTATAGATCAATTCACAAAATATTTAGCTGCTACAAATTTGGCTAATCAAAATTCTTTGGTACTAATCGATAATTTTTTAAGGCTTTACTATATAGAAAACAGAGGCGCTGCATTTGGGATTTTACAAGGATTCAGGTCACTTTTTGCTATTATAACTATAATTGTTCTCTTGGCTTTGATTATTTTTTTGTTTAAAAATTACAATAAAGTTCCCTTTATTTATCTATTAAGTTTTAGTTTGTTAATAGGTGGAACTATAGGAAATTTTATCGATAGAGTTAGACTTCATTATGTTGTAGATTTTATTAGTATGAAATTTTTTGGACATGATTTTGCAATATTTAATTTTGCTGATGTTTTTATTGTTATAGGGACAATATTAATTTCAATTGGGATAATTCTACACGATAATAAAAGGTGATTTATGTATAAAAATAATTTCACTGTTGATTTAAGTTCTGAAGGACTTAGATTGGACAAATTTTTAGAAAAAGAACTAGATATTAATAGGTCACAAATTAAAAAAAATATTGATCTTGGAAATATTTTGTTAAACAAAAAAGTTGTCAAAGCAGGGTATTGTTTAAAATGTGGAGACGAAATAGAAGTTTCTTATGAGGATGATTTTAGAATTCTACCTGAAGAAATTGATTTTGATATTATTTATGAAGATGAATATTTAGCAGTTATATCAAAACCACAAAATTTAGTTGTTCATCCTGGAGCGGGAAATAAAAAAGGTACATTGGTAAACGGATTACTTAATCAATTTGATGAACTATCTAACCCAATTGATTCTGAAAGACCAGGAATAGTACATAGGCTGGATAAAGATACTTCTGGTTTAATGATTATCTCAAAAAAAGAGGAAGCATATTATAAATTAGTTGATATGTTTAAAAACCGTGAAATAGAAAAACATTATTTAGCTATAGCTCATGGAAATATATTTAATGATTTTGATGTCAATGAACCAATTGGTAGAGATCCAAATAATAGAATAAAAATGAAAGTCATTGAAAAAAATTCTAAAAGTGCATCTACAAGCTTTAAAGTTCTTAAAAATTTTAATGATTTTTGTCTATTAGATGTTCACCTTCATACAGGAAGAACGCATCAAATAAGAGTGCATCTTTCTTATGTAAATCACCCAGTAGTTGGTGATGAGCTGTATGGTAAAAGAAATAAGTTTAAAATTAATAAACAGCTTTTACATTCTTATAAACTTACATTTATTCATCCAATTACAGGTAAAAAAATGGAAATAGTGGACAAATTTCCAAAGAGATTTGAAGATTTTATGGCAAAATTTAATGGGGAGATAAAAATTGAAGGAATATGATGTTATAATTGTAGGAGCAGGTGCAAGTGGAGTATTTGCTTCATATGAATTTAAAAAATTAAATTCAAATTTAAAGGTCCTTGTTATTGATAAGGGTAATGAAATTTACAAGAGGCAATGCCCAATAAAGGCAGGAAAAGTTGAAAATTGTATATCATGCAATCCTTGTAATATAATGAACGGTTACGGCGGAGCTGGGACATTATCTGACGGAAAATATAATATTACTACTAACTTTGGTGGACAAATCCATGAATTTCTTGGCAAGGATAATTCTATTGAGCTTATGGAATATGTTGATTCTGTACTATGTGGATTTGATGGTGGAAATTCAAAACTCTATGAAACTACATCCTCTAATTTAAAAACCCTTGCACTTAAACATGATTTACATTTATTAGATGCTAAAGTAAGACATTTTGGGACAGATAGAAATGTTAAGATTTTAGAAAAAGTTTATGAATGGACTAGAGGTAAAGTTGAAATGATTTTTAATACAACTATAGTCGATGTTGATAAAGATGAGAAATTTAAACTTACAACTGACAAGGGTGAAACTTTTCTTTGTGATAAACTTGTTCTAGCTTCAGGAAGAAGTGGATCAAAATGGATTTCAAAAATTTGTAAAAAATTTAATATAAATTTGTTTTCTAACCAAGTTGATATTGGAGTGAGGGTTGAACTTCCTGCAGAAGTTTTTAAACATATTACAGATGCGGTTTATGAATCAAAAATCGTTTATCAAACAAAGGGATATAATGATTTAGTAAGAACATTTTGTATGAATCCTTATGGTCAAGTAGTTGCTGAAAATACTAATGGAATTATAACGGTAAATGGTCACTCTTATGCTGATCCAAAATTACAATCAGATAATACTAATTTTGCTCTTTTAGTTAGTAATAAATTTACAGAACCTTTTAAAGATTCAAATGAATATGGAGAATCTATTGCAAAATTAAGTAATATGTTAGGCGGGGGAGTTTTACTTCAAAGGTTTGGTGATTTAGTTAAGGGTAGAAGGTCTGATGAAAGAAGAATGCAAAAATGTTTTACAGAACCAACTTTAAAAGCAACGCCTGGCGATTTATCTCTCGTTATACCAAAAAGACAGTTGGATTCAATTATTGAGATGATATATGCTCTTGACAAAATTGCTCCTGGTACTGCAAATGATGATACTCTCTTATATGGTGTGGAGGTCAAATTTTATAACTCAAGAGTTGAAATTGATAATAATTTTGAAACTTCAGTTGATGGTTTATTTGTAGTAGGTGATGGTGGAGGTGCTACTCATTCACTTTCACAAGCATCTGCCTGTGGAGTTTATGTAGCTAGATATTTAAATAAAATTTTATCTTAAGGGTATGCATATGCATACTCTTTTCTTGATAAATAGGCTATTTTTCAGTTATAATATAAAGATATGAAATGAGGATATAAATGGAAAATAAAGAACTAATTAATGATATTAATAATAATGTAAATGAATATATTAGAAGTATAAAAGAAAATGTTGATGATAAAAAAGCGCTTATAATAACGCATGGCTGTCAAATGAACGAGCATGATTCTGAGAAAATAACATGGCTGCTAGAAAAAATGGGATATTCTTTTGTCAATGAGATTGATGATGCAGATCTAATTATTTTAAATACTTGCTCTGTAAGACACTCAGCAGAGGATAAAGTTTATGGTCAACTTGGAAATTTAAAAAATTTAAAAAATAAAAAAAGAAATATAAAAATAGCTGTTTGTGGATGTATGATGCAAAGGGAAGAGTCAAGAAATTATGTTATTGAAAAATTTCCAAATGTAGATATAATTTTTGGAACAAATAACATTTGGAAGCTACCAGAACTTTTAAGTTTATCCTACGATGGAAAAAAACTTGCTATTGATATCGAAGAAAATGCTTTGAGTATTGATGATAGCCTTGGAGCTAACAGACTTTATAAATTTAAGTCTTATGTAAACATTATGTATGGATGCAATAATTTCTGCTCGTATTGTATTGTACCTTACACTAGGGGAAGAGAAACTAGTAGAAGACCTGGTGAAATTATAAAGGAAATTGAAGAACTCGCTAAAAATGGAACTAAGGAAGTTACTCTATTAGGTCAAAATGTAAATTCTTATGGCAAGACATTTGATGATAAATTTACATTTGCTAATCTTTTAGAAGAAGTTAATGCAATTGATGGCATTGAGAGAATTAGGTTTATGACATCTCACCCTAAAGATATATCTGATGAGCTAATTTATTCGTTTAAAAATCTTGATAAGCTTTGCAACTTCTTACATCTTCCTGTTCAAGCAGGATCATCAAGGGTTTTAAAAATGATGAATAGAAAATATAGTAAAGAAGATTATCTTAGAAAAATTGATAAGGTAAAAAGTGTTAATCCAAATATTGCCTTATCAACAGATATAATGGTAGGTTTTCCTGGAGAAAGTGAAGAAGATTTTCTTGACACCTTAGACTTAGCAAAAAGAGTTGAATACGATACATCTTTTACCTTTATATATTCTGTTAGAGAGAATACTCCTGCAGCAAATAGAAAAGATCAAGTTCCTGACAAAATTAAACATGATAGGTTTGAAAGGCTTCTTGATGTTTTGTACCCTATACAAGAAAAGAAAAATAAAGCTTTTATTGGTAGGAATGTAGATGTCTTAGTAGAAGATATTTCAAGAAAGAATGAAAGTAATGTTAGTGGTAGAACTAATGAATTTAAACTTGTTAACTTCAAGGGTGACAAAAGTGACGTTGGTAAAATAGTTAAAGTTAAAATTAAAGATGCAAATAGTTTTTCTCTAGTGGGTGAGAAAGTTGAATCGTGAAAAATTAACACCAATGATGCAGCAATATCTTGCTGTTAAGGATGAAAATCCAGACTCTATTTTATTTTTTAGACTTGGAGATTTTTATGAAATGTTTTTTGATGATGCTCTATTAGCATCTAGGGAACTTGAAATTACTCTAACTAAAAGAGATGCTGGTTTAGAAGAAAAAGCACCTATGTGTGGTGTTCCATACCATGTTGCTTCGTCATATATATCTAAATTAATTGATAAGGGTTATAAAGTTGCCATTTGTGATCAAGTTGAAGATCCAAAGCTTGCAAAGGGAATAGTAAAGAGAGAAGTAACACAAATTATTACTCCTGGAACTTTTACAGACACAGAATATCTAAAAAGTGATTTAAATAATTATCTTCTTTCAATTTTTATACAAGCTTATTATATAAATCTCACTTATTCAGATTATTCAACTGGAGAAATATATTTTATAGAAAAAACTTTTCTATCAAAAGCTGAACTTTATCATTTTTTAAGGGATCAAGTTGACAGAATAAGTCCTAATGAAATCTTAATAAACGAAGAAGAAATTGAAAAATTCAAAAAGAGTCTAAAAAAAGACAATGCTTTTTTAAATGCTTATATATCAGAAAATTTAAAAAAAAGTAATTTAATAAAAGATTTTGGAGATTATTTTAGTGATACCTTTAAAGATAATTTAAAAAACTTTTTAGACAAAAATAATATTAATGATTATATTTCATTAAAAAAGTTATTACAATATCTAGTAATCACTCAAAAAATAAATTTAAAACATATAAATAATATTTCATATTATAATAATTTTGATTTTTTATTTTTAGATGAAAGTTCTAAAAGGACATTAGAAATAGTAAAAGGTTTAAATACATTTACAAAAAAAGGCTCACTATTAGATGTTTTAGATAAATGTAGTACATCTATGGGATCAAGAAAATTAAAAAAATGGGTTGAGAGTCCTCTAATAAATTTGGAAAAAATTGAAAGAAGACTAAATCTAATAGAGTCTTTTACAAAAGATTTATTGCTTTTAGATAAATTAGAAAATATTTTAAAAGAAGTTTATGATATTGAAAGACTTGTTGTTAAGATATCAAATGGAACTATAAATCCACGAGAATTAGTTTCTCTTAAATCAACAATTGAAAATTCTAAGAAAGTAAAGAAAATTTTAGAATCACAAGATAATTTTTATTTAAATTTATTGTCAAAAGATTTCATAGATTTAGACGATATTTCTTCTGAGATAGATAATGTCTTAATAGATAATCCACCTGTAATTATTGAAGAAAATAGAATAATAAAAGAAGAATATTCTAAGGATTTAGATGAATTATTTAGAATATCAATTGAAGGTAAGAATTGGCTTCTTGATTTTGAAGAAAGAGAAAGAAAGCGTACAGGTATAAAAAAATTAAAGGTTAAGCATAACAAAATTCTAGGTTATTTTATTGAAGTTACAAAATCTTTCTTAGATCAGGTTCCAGAGGATTATATAAGAAAGCAAACTTTAGTAGGTTCAGAAAGATTTTTTTCTGTGAAATTAAAAGAAATGGAAGGAAAGTTACTTGGGTCTAAAGAAAGGGCTCTTAACCTTCAAGCTGAAATCTATAACAAACTAAAGGATTTTATTGGAAAAGAAATTTATAGAATTCAAATATTGGCTGATAAATTATCTGATCTGGATTCCATTTTATCTCTTGCAAAAGTTTCGAATTTAAATAATTATACCAGACCTAAATTTAATAATGATGGTTTTATAGAAATAAAGGAAGGAAGGCATCCTATTGTCGAATCATATATGAAAGATGATTTTTTTGTACCTAATGATACTTTTATTGATACAAAAAATAATATGATTCATATAATTACTGGACCTAATATGGCTGGTAAGTCCACTTATATGAGACAAGTTGCCTTAATAACAATTATGGCACATATAGGTTCTTTTGTTCCTTGTGATTCATGTAATATTTCTCTAGTGGATAGAATTTTCACTAGAATTGGTGCAAGCGACAATTTAGCAAAGGGACAGTCAACTTTCATGGTTGAAATGCAAGAAGTTGCAGATATTATTGAAAATGCAAGTTCAAACTCGCTTTTGATTCTTGATGAAGTTGGAAGAGGGACTAGTACTTTCGACGGGCTTGCTATTGCAAATGCAATAATTGAATATATTGCAGAAAATATAAAAGCTAAAACGCTTTTTGCAACACATTATCACGAATTAGTTCATCTTGAGGAAAAATATGATTCAATTGAAAATTTAACAATAGCAGTTGATAGACAAGATGACGATATTATTTTTTTGAGAAAGATAATTCAAGGTTTTACTAATAATTCTTATGGAATTGATGTTGCAAAATTAGCCGGTATAGATAATAAAATAATAGATAGAGCAAAGGAAGTTCTGGCGGTAATAGAAAAGGAAAATGAAGGCATTAGTATAGATCTAAACAAAGAATTTGTTAAAGATGAACATGAAAATCCTGAAATAATGAACTTTATTAATAAATTAAAAGAAATTAATATTCTTGAAATAAATCCTATGCAAGCCTTTAATATATTAGATGAAATAGTAAAACGATCTAAGGAGTTATGATGATTAGACTTTTAGATGAATCAACAATTTCAAAAATAGCAGCTGGAGAAATAATTGAAAATCCTGCTTCAATAGTTAAAGAATTAGTAGAAAATTCTATTGATGCTGGATCAGATGATATTTTAATAGAATTGAGAGGAGAAAGTACAAATTACATTAAGATTACTGACAATGGTTCTGGTATTTCTGAAGATGATTTGGAGATTGCCTTTCTTCGCCATTCTACATCTAAACTTGAATTTATAGAAGATCTAGAGAAAATAAGAACTCTAGGATTTCGAGGAGAAGCACTTGCTAGTATTGCAAATATATCAAAAATAAAATTGATGACAAAAACAGAAGAAGATCTTGCTGGCAATTCTTTATTAATTGAAAATGGAAAAATTATAAAAAAGAATAAGATAGGCATGCCTAAAGGAACTAGCTTTATAATTAATGATGTTTTTTATAATACTCCAGTAAGAAAAAAATTTTTGAGAAAAGATTCTACTGAAATAAGTAATATAATAGATATTGTACAAAAAATTGCACTTAGCAATAATAACATCAAATTTACACTTATAAGAGATGGAAAAACCATATTAAATACAGGTAGTGATAAAAATCCTATAAATAGAATATTTTCAATTTTGGGTTCTGAGATAGCTTCTTCTTTAAATGAAGGATATTTTGAATCTGAAAATTATAAAATCAGAGGTTTCTTCTCTAATAACAAACTTTTTAGATCCAATAGAGATAGTCAATATATATTTGTTAACGGAAGATTTATTAGAGATATTAATATTTCTAGAGCTGTAGAAAAAAATTATTCCTCTTTAATTCCACTTAATAGATATCCAGTATTTGTACTCTATATCGATATTGATCCCAAGTTAATTGATGTTAATATTCATCCAAAGAAAAATGAAATAAAAATCTCTAATGAAAATATTTTGACTTCATTATTGTCAGAAGTAGTCGAAGAAGTAATTTTTCCTAATAGATCCATTAGAGAAATTGAAATAGAAGAAAAAGAAGAAAATATAAATATCTTTGATATATTTGATGAAGAGGATAGCGAAGAAAAAGTAAGTAACTCCAATGAAAATAATCAAATTAAAAGTAATAATGAAGTAAAAAGTATTTGGGAACTTGAAAATGAATTTAATGTAGACGATAATCTATATTCTGACTCTCTTAAAGAGGATTCGATTTTATATAGTGAAGATAAAAAGACTAAAGATAAAGACAAAACTTTTCATGAAGAAAAAAACTTTTTATTTAATAAAGAAGTCAGTCATATAGATGAAGATCTTCTAAATACTAGGATTGTCGGTGTGCTTTTTAAAACTTATATTATACTTGAAAATCAAAGAGATGGAAAAACTTTTATAGTTGATCAACACGCTGCTCATGAAAGAGTTAATTATGAGAAATTTCGAAGAATGTATTTAACTAGTGAAATTTCTTCACAAATTTTAATTAAGCCCGAGATTATTGAGTTAAATCAAATAGAGTACGATAAGATAATAAATTATATAGATTTATTCATAAAACTTGGATTTAAAATTGATGATTTTGGTGATCAATCAATTGTATTAAGAGAAGTTCCAATGATTTTTGGAATGCCAACATATGTAAATTTTATTAGAGATATAATTGATTCTTTAGATAGAGAAATTTCATCAAATTATGAGGCGGATTTATATAAGATTATGAGAAAAGCTTGTAAAGCTTCTGTAAAAGCAGGAGACGATCTTTCAAATATAGAGATTGAATCACTTATAAGAGATCTTAAAAATTGTGAAAATCCTTATACTTGTCCTCATGGTAGACCTACAATTGTTGAAGTTTCTAAACATACGATATCAAAATTATTTTTGAGGGAATAAATGGAAAAATTAGTAATAATAACGGGACCAACTGGAATAGGAAAAACTGAGCTTTCTTTAGAACTTGCAAAAAAATATAAAGGGGAGATTATTTCCAGTGACTCTATGCAAATATATAAAAAATTAGATATTGGAACTGCTAAGATAGACCTTAGTAAAACTACTATTCCTCACCATATGATTGATATTGTAGAAGCAAATGAAACTTTTTCTGTAGCAGAATTTAAAAATATGTCAAAGGCTATTATTAGCGACATAAACAAAAGAGGAAGGGTGCCCTTTGTCGTAGGCGGGACAGGACTATACATCAATTCTCTTGTTTATAATCTTGACTTCACTGAAACAGAAGCAGATTATCAATATAGAAATGAATTAAATAAAATATTAGAAAACGAAGGAAGTGAAGTTCTATATAATAAATTATTTGCTCTTAATAGTGATATGGCAAAAAAAATTCATAAAAATAATGGTCAAAGAATAATTAGAGCCCTTGAAATCTTAAAAGATGGTAATATAAAAGGAAATAAATTTAGAGAAGAGAATAAGGATTATAACTTAGTCTATATTGGGTTAAATATGGATAGAAAAAGACTTTATGACAAGATAAATAGTCGTGTCGAAAAAATGATAAATCTAGGTCTTGTTGAAGAAGTTCAAGGTCTATTAAAGGAAGGAATAGATAAAAACTCCCAATCTCTTAAAGCTATAGGTTATAAAGAAGTTATTTCATATTTAGATAATGAAATTGATTATTATGAAATGGTTGACTTAATTAAGAAAAATTCAAGACATTATGCAAAAAGACAATTAACATGGTTTAGAAGAGATGATAGGATAAAATGGTTTGACAGGGAATCAGATAATTTGCTAGAAGATATAGAGAATTATATTAATTGTAAGTTATATGAATAGTTTAGGAGAAAAGATGACAATATACGATAAATTATTTGAAGAAGAGTATGACATAGATTCAAGAATAATTAAATTTGTAAATAATATAGAAAGTAAGTTACAAGATAAATTTCAAAAAGTTAGTGATATTGCACAGTATAATCAGGTTAAAATTTTAAAAGCAATGCAAGAAGAAGGACTCAAAGCAACAGACTTTAATTGGACAACAGGATATGGATATGGTGATATTGGTAGAGATAAGGTAGAAAGCATATATACTAAGATTTTTAAAACAGAAGATAGTTTAGTTAGATCTAATATAGTATCAGGAACTCATGCTATTACACTTGCTATTAAGGCTGTGTTAAAGCCAGGAGATCATTTTTTATCTGTAACATCAACACCTTACGATACCTTGCAAAAGGTTATAGGAATTAGGGGAAATAGTGAAGATTCATTAATCAATAGCGGCTATGAATATTCAGAAATTCCTTTAATAGACAATAAAATAGATGTAAAAAATATAAAGAATTATATAAGAGAGAACACAAGTCTTGTTATAATGCAGAGATCAACAGGTTATTCTAATAGAAGAGCTTTTACAATATCTGAACTTAAAGAAGCAATAGATGAAGTAAAAAAAATAAATAAAAATATAAAAATCTTTGTTGATAATTGCTATGGCGAATTTACAGAAATTTTAGAACCAAGTGAAATTGGTATCGATATAATGGCAGGATCCCTTATTAAAAATCCTGGTGGTGGTCTTTGTTATACAGGAGGATATGTAGCTGGAAAAGAAGAACTTGTTGAAAGAGCAGCAAATATTCTTACAGCTCCAGGTATTGGTAAAGATTGTGGCTTAACTTTTGGGATGACAAGACAAATTCTTCAGGGACTTTTTATGTCTCCAAAAATTGTTGAAGATGCTATAAAAGGGGCTACTCTTTTTTCTAAAAGTTTTGAAGAACTTGGATTTAAAACAATACCGGCAAGCTCTGACCCTAGAAGTGATATTGTTACTGCAATTGAATTAAAAAAGCCAGAGATTCTTGAGATTTTTTGTAAATATATTCAATTTTCATCTCCAGTAGACTCTGAATTCACTCCAATAGCTTGGGATATGCCAGGTTATGATGATAAAGTAATAATGGCAGCAGGGGACTTTATAGAAGGTTCTTCAATAGAACTTTCAGCTGACGGACCTATGAGAGATCCATATTATGTTTATTTCCAAGGAGGATTGTCTTATTATCACATTAAGTTTGCATTAATACATTTATTAAATGCACTTGACAAAGAAAATTTAATTACAATAAAAGATAATTAAAAAATAGAGATGCCTTTATGCTTCTCAAAAAATTAAATCTTTTAATATTTAATTTTAGAAAAACCTTACTGTTTTTTAAAAGCAGTAAGGTTTTTATTTTAGTTAATTTTTCTGTAAAGTCCAACAATTTTTCCTAATATTTCGACTTTGTCAAAGTAAAAAGGTTCCATAGAATCATTTTCTGGTTGCAATCTATATCTATTTTCTTCTTTATAAAAAGTTTTTATAGTTGCTTCATCTTCTATTAGTGCTAAAACTTTTTCTCCATTTCTAGCGGAATTTGTCTTTTCAATTATTACATAATCTCCATCAAAAATTCCTGCATTAATCATACTTTCTCCAGAAACCTTTAAAATAAAAAGTTCTTTATTTGAAACATATTCAATAGGTAATGGCATAGTGTCTTCTATATTTTGAACAGCAAGAATAGGGGAGCCAGCAGTTACTTTACCAAGTACAGGAACATCAACAGTTTTCTTTTTAAGCATTAAAATGTCATCATCTTGAGGAACAATTTCAATAGCTCTGGTTTTAGATGCATCCTTTCTAATATAGTTAGTTGATTCTAATTTTTCAAGTGCATAGTAAACAGTGGAAGTTGATTTAATATTACAACCTCTACATATTTCACGAACAGTAGGTGGGTATGACTTGGACTCAATAAATCTTTTTATAAAAAATAAGATTTCAAGTTCTCTTTGATTTAATTCATCATACATGGATATACCTCCTCATTTTTATACTATCATAATACCATACTTGAACAGGTATTTCAAACGATAGTTTAAATAATTTTTCTAAACTATTGACATTATAGAACATACGATGTAACATATGTTTAGAACTTATATTTGATACTTATGTTTGATACAAAAGTTTAAACTAAAACGAAACAACATTTTGAGGTGATATTATGAAACGTAAAATTGTAATAAATAAACCAAAGGTATTATTATTTTTGCTATTTATTTTTATATTTAATTCTGGATTAATTGTAAAAAATGATTATGATTTAAATAATAATGAAGAAGAAATAATTTATGATGTTTATACTGTTAAGAGTGGGGACACTATTTGGAGTATTTCAAATAATTACGAATATAAGAATAAAATGAAATTTGTAATGGACATTGAAAAAGCAAATAGCATTTCCTCATATGATATAAAACCAGGATATAAACTAGCTATACCTATCTATAAAAGTAAATAGATTAAGCCATTATACGCACTTTTTAGTTTGACTTATGCTTTTAAAAGATATACAATTATTTTAAGGCTTTGGCCTTAATTATGATTTTAAAATTTGAAACATGAAAACTAAATAGGAGGTGTGTAGAATGGATTTTAGTAGTACTTTAATATCTATTTTAATCGGTATTATTGGCTTAGCTATAGGCTATGCTATTAGAAAATATATTTCTGAAGGTAAAATTAAAAATGCTGAAGAATTATCTAAAAAGATAATATACGATGCTGAAAATCAAGCTCAAACTCAAAAGAAAGTTTTGCTTGTTGAAGCTAAAGAAGAGATTCAAAAGTTAAGATCTGAACAAGAAAATGAAGCTAAGATAAGAAGATCAGAAATTAAAGAATTAGAAGATCGCGTTTTATCTAAAGAAAAATTGTTAGATAAAAAGTCTATTCAAGTTGAAAAGAAAGATGAGAAACTTAGCAAAAAATTAGAAGGCTTGAGAGAAAAGGAAGATCAAGCTGATGAACTTGTTAAAAAGAGAGAAGAAGAACTTCAAAAACTTGCTGGTCTTACTAAAGATGAAGGTAAAGAAATTCTTCTAAATGAACTAAAAAAAGAAATAACTAATGAATCAGCACTAATTATTAAAGAAAACGAAAACAGAATCAAAGAGGAATCTGGAAAGTATGCTAGAAATGTTATAGCTCAAGCTATTCAAAGATGTGCTGCAGATCAAGTAGCAGAGTCTACAGTTGCTGTTGTAAATCTTCCTAATGATGAAATGAAGGGAAGGATAATAGGACGTGAAGGTAGAAATATTAGAGCAATTGAGTCTATAACAGGCGTAGATTTAATTATCGATGATACTCCAGAAGCAGTTGTTTTATCTTGTTTTGATCCAATTAGAAGAGAAATTGCAAGAGTTGCTCTTGAAAAACTTGTTAATGATGGAAGAATCCATCCAACAAAAATTGAAGAAACTGTTGAAAAAGCTAAAAACGAAGTAGAAACTATTATCAAGGAGTCTGGTGAACAAGCTGCTTATGATGCAGGAGTTCATGGACTTCATCCAGAAATTATTAAATATCTTGGTAGGTTGAAGTATAGAACAAGTTACGGTCAAAACAACTTAAAGCATTCTGTAGAAGTTTCTGAAATAGCTGGAATTTTGGCTGGTGAAATTGGTGCAGATGTTAAACTTGCTAAGAGAGGTGGATTGCTTCACGACTTAGGAAAGTCAGTTGATAGGAATCTAGATGCTCCACATGTTGATATTGGAGTTGAAATTGCAAGAAAATATCATGAGTCTGAGTTTGTTATAAATGCAATCCAATCTCATCATGGTGATGTTGAACCTAATTGTGTTGAATCTGTTTTGGTTCAAGCAGCTGATGCTATCTCAGCAGCTAGACCAGGTGCAAGACGTGAAACTGTTGAATCATATATTCAAAGACTTGAAAAACTTGAAGAGATTGCTAATGATTTTGACGGTATTGAAAAGTCCTATGCTGTTCAAGCTGGACGTGAAATACGCATAATTGTAAAACCTGAAAAGATTTCTGAAGCAGAAATAACTATTACTGCAAGAGAAATTGTTAAAAGAATAGAGTCTGAATTAGATTTCCCTGGTCAAATTAAAGTTAATGTAATTAGAGAAACTAGGGCAGTTGAATACGCTAAATAATTGAGAACCTGACTAAATGTCAGGTTTTTATTTTTATAGAAGGTGATGAATTTGATTAATTCTAATTTGATAGATGATTTCCTAGACTATATGAAGGCTACTAAAGGTGCATCTGAGAATACTGTAAAAGAATATTATTATGATCTTAGAATGTTCGTAAGATTTATTAAAAGGAGAAAAGGGTTAGTAGATTCATCTATTGATTTTGATGATATTCCTATTGAAGATATAAATGCTGAGTTATTTGAAAGTGTGACAAAACAGGATATTTATGCTTATAATGCTTTTCTTGAAAGAGAAAGAAAAATTTCAAACAGATCAAAATTTAGAAAGATTTCTTCTATAAGAAGTTTTTATAATTATTTGCACTCAAAAATTGATATAATTAAAGTAAATCCTGTTATTGACATAGATATGCCAAAGGTTGAGAAGACTTTGCCAGTTTATTTAAGTTTGGAACAAAGTCTAAATTTATTAAAGACAATAGAAAATTCAAAACTTAAGGCTGTTTATAAAAAGAGAGACTATGCAATAGTGACCTTATTTTTAAACTGTGGTATGAGACTTTCAGAACTCGCAGGTATAAATATTTCTCATGTCCAAGAGGACAATACTCTAAAGGTTATAGGAAAAGGTAACAAGGAGAGAATAATATATTTAAATCAAGCTTGCATTTATGCAATCAATGAATATTTAAAGCTAAGACCTCAAATTGAAGACGATGCCATGTTCTTGTCTATGAGACAACAAAGAATGAGCAATAGATCAATACAACATATGATTGAAAAACATATGAAAAATTCAGGATTAGATACAAATAAATATTCAGTCCACAAACTAAGACATACTGCAGCTACTTTATTATATGAGTATGGAAATGCAGATATAAGGTCTCTTCAAGAGATTCTAGGTCATGAATCAGTTAACACAACTGAAATTTATACTCATGTAAATAAAAAAGCTCTTAAAAAGATGGTGGCATCAAATCCTTTAGCAGGAATAAAGGAAACTATGAAAGAAGATAATGAAAAATGAAGATAATATTTAAGGAGAGATTATGAAAAATTTTAAAAAAATTCTTGGCATAGGAATTATGACTATGCTTTTAACAACATCAGTTTTTGCAGCTGGTAAACTACCTAAGGAAGCTTCAGACAAAAATATTAGCATTTATATAAATGACAGTATACAAACAATTCCTGAAGATATGGGTAAAGCTTATTTAGATAAAACAAACGATAGGGTAATGGTTCCAATTAGATATATTTCTGAAAATTTAGGTGCTAATATTAATTTTTATCAAAGAAAAGAAACTAATACAAGTGGAATTCTTATAGGAGCAATTGATGTTTTAGTAGAACTTGATATTAAATCAACTAAGGCTAAGATCAATAATGGAGGAGTTGATTCAGTTGTGAATTTAGATTCTCCAGCTATTTTATTTGATGGAAGGACTTATGTACCAATTAGATTTGTTTCTGAAACTTTAGGTCTAAATGTTGATTGGAAAAATGATTCTGTTTATATTTCTGGAAACTTTAAGACTAAGGGAAAAAGATATAATTATGAAGAAAATAAAGATAGCCAAGAAAACAAAAATGTAAAAAATGAAGAATATAAAGATATTAAAGAAACTACAGACAATTCTCTAGATACTAACAAAAATGAATCTAAAAATTCTCTATTTGATTAATTAAAAATATTATAAATATACTTTTGTATAAAGAATTTTATTTTTTAAGTTATTTTAGAAGGGAACCTAGCGAATTAAGTAAAAAATTCATATTTGATGAAGATAAAAATAGTCACAAAATAATAATTTTGTGACTATTTTTAAATTATTTTATAATATTATCCGACTTTTTACTGAATGTCACCAAATATTTTCTTTTAAAGATTTCAATTATATAATAATACTCTAATAATAATACCGTTATTATAAATAACTTTTTTATTTACTAGTGAATTTATTTTTGTATGATTTAATCTCTTCAGCTTATAAAATTCGTCATGTTAATAATATATAATTAACTTCATTACTTACTAAGTTCTATTATATTTCTTAAAATAATTCTAATACTTGCTTATATCCTTTAATTTAATTTTTGTTTTGTTATTATAATATGTTTTGATTATAAAATAATAAATATCATATTAATTACTTTTTCTATTTTTTATGCAATGTGTTTTTTAGTGAGCACATTTGTTCTAAATATATGTTTTATTAGATTTAAACTATATTTTTTTCAATTAATAATATGTTATAATAAATTTTAGGTGATTATATGTCTTTAGATGGTACAGTAGTTAAAAACTTAGTTTATGAAATAAATAATAGAATTATTAACGGTAGAATTGATAAAATTTACCAAAATGAAAACAATGATCTTTTAATTAATATTAGATCTAATGGACGAAAAGAAAGGTTATTTATATCAATATCTGGTAGTCCTAGGATATATTTTAGCGAAGAAATATTTGATAGTCCTCAAAATCCCCCTGCATTTTGCATGTTACTTAGAAAACACCTTGAAAATAATCAAATATTAAAAGTTTGTCAATATAAAATGGATAGAATAATCGAAATTCATGTCAAATCTCGCGATGAACTAGGTTTATTTAGTGAAAAATGTCTTATTATAGAGCTTATGGGGAAACACTCTAATGTAATTTTAATTGATAATGATAGTAAAAAAATTATTGACTCTTTAAAAAGAGTTAATTTTAATCTTTCTAGTGTCCGAGAAATTTTACCAGGTCTTATTTATAATGCTGATGATATATCAGATGGATTGAATCCTTGTGATACTTTGTCTATTGTCGATATTATAAAAAATCAGGAAGAAAATTTTAATCTAAAAACTTTTTTTATTAAAACATTTACTGGTATTAGTCCACAAATGTGCAGAGAACTTGAATATAGATCAAATATAGACTTTAAAAGAAATATTTCTGCCTTAAATAGTGATGAAATAGAAATTTTAAATAAAAACTTTATTGAAATCTTTTCTAATATTAGGAAAAATAATTTTACTCCGATAAAAATTTATAGAGATGAAATTTTTAAGGATTTCTATTCAATAGATCTAAAAGAGTTAAGTGAAAAAGAAAAAATTAAAGCCGAATCCATCTCTTCCCTCTTAGAGGAATTTTATAATTCAAAATTTTTAAGGGACACTTTAGGAACTAAGAGTAAAGAACTAAAAAAATCTGTTAAGAAAAATATTGATAAAATTTCACGTAAACTATCTAACCAATCTAACGAACTAAACCTTGCTTTAAATAGAGAAAAGTATAAAATTTATGCGGATCTCATTTCTTCTAATTTTTACAAAATAGAAAAAGGAGCAGAATCAGTTAAAGTTGAAAATTTCTACAATGAAATGGAAGAAATTGAGATACCCCTTGATTCAAAGCTTGATGGTCCCTCTAATGCTTCAAAATATTATAAGAAGTTTTCTAAGCTTAAGAATGCTGCGATTTATTTAAAGGAACAAATTGAAATTGGTAAATCTGAATTAAATTATTTAGAATCAATTTTATTAAATATTGAATTTGCTGAAACGCCAGATGAAATTGATGATTTATACGAAGAACTTGAAAAAGAAGGATATTTAAAAAAGAAGAAGAAAAAAAATAATAAAAAGAGAAAAGATTCTCAGGAAAATTATCTTAAATTAAAAACGGAAGACGGATTTGATATATTTATAGGTAAAAATAACAAACAAAATGATTATTTGACATTAAAAAAAGCTAAAAAAAATGACCTATGGTTTCATGTTAAAGATGCCCCAGGTTCTCACGTAATACTTAAAAATGATAATAGAGATTTTTCAAATAATTCTTTAATAACGGCGGCTAAACTGGCGGCAAAATATAGTTCACTTTCAAAATCTCAAAATATTCCAGTAGATTATACTTTTAAAATGAATGTTAAAAGACATCCTGCCAAAAAACCTGGTTTGGTCACATACACAAATTACAAAACTATAAATGTAAACATATAAAAAAGAATAAGGTAAGCCTTATTCTTTTTCTTCTTCATCTTCGTCTATAATATTTAATCTTTGTAGTACTAGTTTATATCCATCAGATCCATAATTTAAAGATCTATTGATTCTAGATATAGTTGCTGTTGAAGCACCAGTTTCACTTTCAATTTCATGATAAGTTTTATTTTTTATTAATAACTTAACAACTTGAAGTCTTTGTGCTATTGCTTGTAATTCTTTAACTGTACAAATATCTTCAAAAAATCTATAACACTCTTCTAAATTCTCTAGTAAAAGAATGGCTTCAAATAAACCATCTACATCTTTATTTTTTATTTTTGAGTCGTAAATCATTATATTTCCTCCTGACTTAAAGCTTAATATTCATATAATATATAAACGCTCTATATTCTCATTAATATACTAACAATTTTACTCACTAAAGTCAAGAAAATCTTAATGCTCGTAAACACTTACTTCACTTATTCCCCTTTTGTTTGAAACTTGAAATGCTTTGTCAGAAATTTGTGACAAATGAGGATTATGTGTAACCATGATAATTTGTCGATTAAAAATTCCAGAAGACCTTTTTAAAAATTCTCCTAAATTAAAAATATAATCATTGCTAACATGTTTTCCTGGTTCATCAAGGATTAATGGACCTGATAATAAAGGCTGATTTTGTTGCAAGAATGCAATTCTAAGTGCTAGAGAAATTATATCGACAACTCCACCACCACGAGCAATTTCTGGTTTTGTTTTTATGCTATATCCTTCTGGATAATTAGATTGAACAAAAAATTCTGCAACAGGCACAGATCTAGATTCAGATAATTCAATTAGAAATTCTATATCAGTTTCTAGTATAAATTGAAGACATTTGGTCACAGTATCTTCAATTTGTCGTTTAGATTGTTCTCTAGCGAATTCAGACGTTTTTTGAAATAGAATAGACACCTGAGTTAAGATATCGCTGTATTTCTCCTTGTCGCTTAATTTGAGCTCAACTTTATCAAGCTGATCCTTTAATATTTCAACTTTTCCCTCATCATTTAAAATTTTATTATTTAATTCTGAGAGTTTGTTATCTAAATCTTTTAGTTCCAAAAAATCACAACCTTGGCATTAAATCATTTGCTTCATTAAATAGACTATCTATTTCATTTTTTAATTTAGAAATTTCACTTTCTAATTCCTCTGGTTTTATACCTAAATCTTCAATTTCATTTAGTATTTCTTTTTTTTGTGCATTTAATTGTTCAAGTCTGGCTTCAGACTTGTATTTCATATTTTTAAGTTTATCAAGTTGTTCTTTTAAATTTTTTAAATTTTCTTCGTAATTCATTTAATCATTCCTTAAATGGTATTTTATATGCTCAATAGACTGACTATTAATTTCACTGTAACAAAATGGGCAAACACCTAATTCAAGAATAGTCTTTTCATAGGAATCTGTATAATTCTTTATGTCTTGAATAGTTTTTTCTATTTCATTTTCTTCATATTTTATATTATTATTTAGATCGCAATACTTAATATTCAATTCTTTTAGTTTATTTAATTGAATTAGCTTTGACTGTAAATTCTTGAAAATATCAGATATATTTTTATTATTATCAAATTTCTTTATATAGTCCTTTCCTATTTTTAAATTTGATAATATTTTATTTAATGCTATGTATGAAGATGAAAGTTTATTATAAAAATTAATATTTTGTTCAAGATCTTTAATTATGCTTTCGATTTGGTCATTATTTCTAAATTTATCTAAATTTAAAAGTAATTCATTTATTTGTGAAAAATTAATTTTATACTTCTCTTCAATTCTCAGATAATTTTTTAATTTAGCTTCTTTTACTTCAATTACTTTTGTCTTTTCAGACAAATTATTAATATTCTTTAACTTATCTAAGTTAAGATTCATTAAATCTATTTCTTTAGCTGTCTTTAACAATCTATTTTGGTAATTTTCAAAACTATTTTTTTTAATTAAATAATTTTCTAATTTTGGAAGTATATTTTCAATTTTATCTAGATCTTTAAATTTTAAAACTAAATTATTTGTTTCAAGAATAGCATTATCAATTTTTTCATAATCATCTTTTAATTTTGAAGCCAAATCAAGTTTATGCTGAAGATTTTCGATTTTATTTCGAATAGCAGATATTTTCTCAAAACGATTTTTATAATCATCTATATACTCAAACTCTTTGAGTTGATTTTTGTAATCTTCCCTACTTTTTTTTAAAGTATCAATTTCTTGACTCAACCTTTTATTATCTCTTACAACATTTCTTAAAGCATCATCAACGTAGTTTACTCCAATTAATCGACCAATTGCAGAAGCCCTTAAAGAAGCCTGTTCATTTAACAAAAATGGTCCATCAAGTTGTTCTGCTATATTTAAAATACTTTTATTGTTAGAATTATCAAGAGAAACTTTATACATATTAGTTGCATCTCTTATTTCTTTAGGTACATCTAGACCAAATCCTTCGAATCTCATCTCTTCACCTTCAGCTGTCATAAGATAGTAGGAATTTTTGGAAGGAGTTCTAGATCTCTCTACAACAACACCATTTGAAAAGGTAACTTTTACAGAAACTTCTTTTTCTCCTTGCCTAATAAAATAATCTCCCTTAGGTTCATTATATAGAGCCCATTTTATTGCTCTAAGTATTGCAGTTTTTCCTGCGTCAGAATTACCGAGGATAACATTTAATCCTCGGTCAAATTCAATTTCTGTATAATTATGAGATTGAAAATTATGAAGTTCAACATTTTTTATATATATCATTTATATTCAACTCCATTAATTTGTGCTTCTTCAACTCTTTTTAGAGCTTCTTTTTTTATATCTTCAGATATTTTTTCGCTCTTAGAAATTTTTAAAAGTAAATCAAAAATATCTAAACTTTTATAATTAGCTGAAGCATCAATACTTTCCTTAAATTCTGCCATTTTAATACCCTTAAATTTATGTCTTTCCATTTCAGATCTATCTAAAACAACTTCTCCTGCTTTTGCGCATTTTAAAAACCTGTCTTCTATTTTAATATCATTTCCTAATGTAATAATATTAACCTTTGGTTTTCTTTTTATTTCTATCTTTGAATTAGAAATTCTCATTAAAGCTCCAGGATTTATAAAATATTTATTATCTAGCTCTACAGTTTTAAAACCAAAGTGATAGTGACCAGCTAAAGTTATATCTGCCTTAGTATTTCTAATATCATCTATAATAGTATGAGGTACTTCTTTTAAAAATGGCTTATCAATTAAAAAACCATGTGTCATATGGATTGCGTACTTACAAGTCTCATCAACTTCGTTTATAATATAATTTTCTTTGTTTGATGCTTCGTCCATGGAATAAATATATGGTGAACCTGTCAATTGTACTTTTATATCTTTTTCTAATATTATTTTCTTATAATTAACTAAATTCATTATGCCAAGATTACACAATAAACCTAACATAGTCCTATCTAAAGTATCAGGATTATGTCCAAAAATATCATGATTTCCGCTTATTATATATATAGGCACACCAAAGTCTTGAAAAATTTTTGCAAAATCAGAAACAATACTAACCGAAACATCAGGACGATCAAATAAATCTCCTCCATGTAAGACATAGTCAACTTTTTCTTCACGAATAATATTTGAAATTTCTTTTAATTTTTCTTTTAAGCTTTCATAATAATCATCTAGTCTATTTTTAGGACTAGTTCCTCTTATATGGGTGTCTGTTAAGTAAAGTAATTTCAAAAAATCACACCTTGTTTTTAATCAGCTTTTGGACTTTCTTCTATATTTTCTTCTGTAGATTCGTCATCTTCTATTAAGTTATAGTAAACTCTTACCTTGTGTTCAATTTCTTTTAATAAATCTTCATTGTTTTCTAAATATTCTTTAGCATTTTCTCTACCTTGTCCAAGTCTTTCTTCACCATAAGAATACCAAGCACCAGCTTTTTTAACAATATCAGCTTCAGCAGCTACATCGAGAATATTTCCTACACTTGATATGCCTTTTCCATACATAATGTCAAATTCTGCTTGTCTAAAAGGTGGAGCGATTTTATTTTTAACAACCTTAACTCTTACTCTATTACCAATAATTTCGTCACCTTTTTTTATATTTTCAGATTTTCTTATATCAAGTCTTACTGAAGAATAAAATTTAAGCGCCCTACCTCCTGTTGTTGTTTCAGGATTACCAAACATAATTCCAACTTTTTCTCTAAGTTGATTAATAAATACAACAGTGCACTTTGATTTATTAATTGCACCTGTTAACTTTCTTAAGGCTTGTGACATTAACCTAGCTTGAAGACCAATTTGTGCAGCACCCATATCACCATCTATTTCAGCTTTAGGAACAAGAGCTGCAACAGAGTCAATTATAATTAAATCTACTGCATTAGATCTAACCAAAGCCTCTGTTATTTCTAGAGCTTGTTCACCAGTATCAGGTTGTGAAATAATTAAGTTTTCAATATCAACACCTAAGTTTTTTGCGTAACCAGCATCAAGTGCGTGCTCTGCATCGACAAAAGCTCCCGTACCTCCAATTTTTTGGGCTTCAGCTAACATATGAAGAGCTAATGTTGTCTTGCCTGAAGATTCAGGTCCATAAATTTCTATAATTCTTCCTTTAGGTATACCGCCAATGCCAAGAGCAATATCAAGTGCTAGTGATCCTGTTGGAATAGAATCGATATCTAGCTTTACGTCATCACCTAGAATCATAACAGATCCTTCACCATATTGTTTTTCAATTTTTGAAATAACATTGTGTAGAGCTTCTTGTTTTTCCTTACTTAAATTATTGTCTTTCATAATTACTCCTTATAATTTTTTCTAAGTAAATATAGAATTTCTGATAAAACTCTATTTACAGTGCTTCTTCGTATTTTATTTCTATCTCCACTAAAGAAATAATGATTTAATTTATAATTATCTTCTCCAAAAAATATACAAGTAAAAACATTTCCCACTTCAGTTTCTGATGAGTTTGGTCCTGCTTCTCCAGTAGTAGCTACACCAATATTTGATTTAGATCTTTCTCTTATTCCTTTTGCCATTTCATATGCTGTATTATCACTAATTGCTCCAAAATCTCTTAAAGTATTATTTGATACATTAAGATTTTTATTTTTTGAATCATTTGAATAAGTAACAAAGGATGTTTCTATTACCTTTGAAGCTCCACTTATATCTGTTATAGCAGAACTAAGTAAGCCGCCAGTTATAGATTCAGCAAAAGAAATTTTTAAATTGTTTTTTTCAAGTATATTTACAATTTGTCTTGCAACATCTTCATTATTTTCTGAATAAATATGAGTGTTAAATTCCTTATAAAGAGAACTTACAGTGACATCGATCGAACTTTGAAGTTTCTCAAAGTTAGAATTTTTTCCAATTATCTTAATTTCAGTATGAGTCCCATGAGCAAAGGTGTTTATACTTATATCTTTATCTGAAAAAGTCATTTTTCTGATTCTATCTTCAATTATAGACTCTCCTAAGCCGATAACATCAATAGATTTTACAATTATATTGTCTTTAGTAAAAGATTTATTGGCAAAATAATAATCTAACATTGGTTCCATTTCATTTGGTGGTCCAGGTAGTAAAATTATTTTTTTGTTGTCAAATTCAATATATTCACCTAATGCTACACCCCAGTGGTTTTCTATTTTTTCTGACCCTTCTATTAACATAACTTGCTTTAAATTATTTGGAGTCATTTTTCTTCCAAATCTATTAAATCTATCTTCCAATTTTTCTTTTTCGTCTTTATCAAGATAAATCTTTCTATTTAGAAATTTTGCAACAGCATCTCTGGTTATATCATCATTAGTAGGACCAAGACCTCCACTTATTACGATTAAGTCAGATGTTTTTGATAAGTACTTTAGTTCACTCACTATTTCATCTAATTCATCATCAACTGAAACTTGTCTTACTACATCTAATCCCATATCAGTTAGTTTTTCAGAAATATATTTTGAATTTGTATTAGTTATAGAGCCAATTAATATTTCTGTTCCAACTGTTAAAACACTTGCTTTCATACTTCTCCTTAAATTTTTTCTTAAATATTTTCTAAATCTAAAACTTTTTTATTTTTTATAAGGTAATCTGCACCAGAAATAACAGTAAATATAACTGCAAGATAAAATATTACCATTCCAAAATTTCTTAGGCTACTTATTCCACTCAAAAGTAAAATATTAGATATTAACTGAGTCACTGTTTTAAATTTACCAAGTGGACTTGCTGCAATAGTAATGTTTTCTGAAGCTGCAATTATTCTAAATCCTGTAATAGTAAATTCTCTAGCTATTATGATTATAACAGCCCATGCAGGCATCTCGCCAGTGCTTACTAACATTATCATAGCTGAACAAACTAATATTTTATCTGCTAGTGGATCTGCAAATTTGCCAAAATTAGTAACTAAATTATCCCTTCTTGCAATATGTCCATCAAGAAAATCAGTAAAAGAAGCTATAGCAAAAATAGCTGTTGCAATAATTCTAGAATTATTAAAATCTAAATACATACAAAGTACAAAAATAGGAACCATTATAGTTCTCATAAGAGTTAACTTATTTGGAGTGTTCATATCAATTCACCTACTAAATCATAATCAAGACTATCTATTATTTTAACATCTACAAAATCACCGATATTTAAATCTCTATCACTAGTTATATAAGTCACTCCGTCAATTTCTGGAGCATCCATGTATGTTCTTCCCACATAATTATTTCCATCAATTTTCTCTTCTATTAAAATTTCTAATTTCTCATTTATCTTTTCTGAAAGAACTTCACTAGAGATCTCATTTTGAATAGACATTATTTCATTTTTTCTATTTTCCTTAATTTCATCTGGAATCTGATTATCTAATAAGGATGCACTTGTTCCTTCTTCTTTAGAATATTCAAAAACTCCAAGCTTATCAAACTTAACGTCTTTAATAAAATTAATTAATTCTTTGAAATCATCCTCTGTTTCTCCTGGGAATCCAACAATGAATGTAGTTCTTATTACAATACCATCTACAGACTCTCTAAGGCTTTTTAATGTTTTTATTATATGGTCTTTACTTGTTTTTCTATTCATTCTTTTTAAAACATTATCTGAAATATGTTGAAGAGGCATATCAACATATTTAATTAGCTTATCATTATTTTTAAACTCTTCAATTAAATCATCTGTAAAATGATCGGGGTAAAGATAAAGAACTCTTATCCATTTAAGATTTTTAATCTTAGAAATTTCCTTTATTAAATTAGATAAAGAATACTTTGAGTATAAATCAATACCGTAGTCTGTTGTATTTTGAGCAATTAAAATGATTTCTCTTGCTCCTTTATCAACTAAGTATTCAACTTCACTATATATATCTTCAATTGTTCTAGATCTATTTTTTCCACGAAGAGAAGGTATTATACAATAAGAGCAATTATTATTACAACCTTCAGATATTTTTACATATTCAGTAGTATTAACTTGATCTTTTCTTACACCTTCAATATAAGCTGAGTTCAAATTATCTGTTTTTATAAATAAATCTCCTTCTAGACTTCTATCTAAGAGCTCGTTTATATAATTTATATTTCCTGTTCCTATAATTCCATCAATTTCAGGTATTTCTTTTATAAGTTCTTCTGGATATCTTTGTGCCAAACATCCTGACAAAAGAACCTTTTTACATCTTCCATTTTTCTTATATTCTACTGATTCTAATATAGTGTCAATTGATTCTTCCTTTGCAGAATCAATAAATCCACAAGTATTAACTATTAAAATATCTGCGTCACTTGGTCTTTTAACCATTTTATATTTATCTTTATTTAAAAGTGAGTACATCATAGAGGAGTCTACATCATTTTTAGAACATCCTAAAGTAACTATATGCACATTATTCATCTTCATCACCTAAAATCATATCTAATTCTTCTCTTGTCTTTAATAGTTTACGAGGTTTTGATCCCTCATGAGGACCAATTATTCCCATTTCTTCCATTTGATCAACTATTCTTCCTGCTCTAGAATATCCAACTTTTAACTTTCTTTGAATATAAGAAATAGAAGCTTGCTCGTCATTTATAACAAGTTCAACAGCATCCTTAAAAAGTGGATCTTTTTCATCATCGATTTTTACTTTCTTATCTTCTATAGCTTGTTCAATCTTAGATTCAACATTATTTTTAATTTCGTTATTATTTTTTACAAAATCAACAAGTCTCTCAACTTCGCCATCACTTATAAAAGCACCTTGAATTCTTTTAGGTTTTGGATATTTACTTGGATAGAAAAGCATATCTCCCTTTCCAAGTAGTTTTTCTGCTCCACCCATGTCCAGTATAGTCCTAGAATCCACAGCAGAAGCTACTGAAAATGCTATACGAGAAGGAACGTTAGCTTTAATAGTACCTGTAATAACATCAACTGAAGGTCTTTGTGTAGCAAGTATCAAATGCATACCTGCAGCTCTTGCCTTTTGAGCGAGCCTTGCTATATATTCTTCAATTTCTTTTGAAGCAACCATCATCAGATCTGCTAATTCATCTACTATTATTAAAATTTTAGGAAGTTTTTCATTTTCTCTTCCTTCAGAAATCATTTTTTTATTAAAACCTTTTAAATCTCTTACATGATTTTCAGCAAAGGCTAAATATCTTTTTTCCATTTCATCAACAGCCCAATTAAGTGCGAAAGCAGCTTTTTTAGGATTAGTGACTACGTCAATTAAAAGATGTGGAATTCCGTTATAAACACTTAACTCAACAACTTTAGGATCTATTAACATAAGTTTTACATCTTTAGGAGATGATTTATAAATGACACTAGTTATAATTGAGTTAATGCAAACAGATTTACCTGATCCAGTTGCTCCCGCTATTAAAAGATGGGGCATATCTTCCATGCCTGATACTAAAATATTTCCTTCAACATCCTTACCTAATGTTAGAGGTATATCAGATTTAATACTTTTGAATTCCCTTGATTCTATTATTTCTTTTAATCCAACTGAATCTTTTTCTTTATTTGGAACTTCAATTCCTACAACAGTTTTCCCTGGTATAGGAGCTTCAATACGCAAATCAGAACTTGCAAGAGCCATGGCAATATTATCACTAAGACTGACAATTCTTGATAATTTTATTCCTGGTGCTGGTTTCAATTCATAAGAAGTAATTACAGGTCCACGATTTATTGCCACAACTTTAGAATCAATACCAAAGTTCTTCATTGTGTTTTCGATAATCTTTCCTTTTTCAACTACTTCATCTTTAGAAAAATTTCCTTTTGATGAAACTCTTTCCAAAAGAGCTGTATCAGGATAAGTATAGACAAATTCCTCTTCTTTTTTATGTTCAATATCGTCTTTTATGGTATCAACTATTTCCTCTTCAGTATTTTCAGAATTCTCATTATTTTCATTTTCTGAACTTGAATTTTTTTGATTATTATTGTCAAAATTATTTATCTTTATAAAATCTGTATCTTCAGAATCTATTTCATCAGAATAATCTTTTATTACTAAATTCTCTGATAATTCGTTTGTTTCAACTACTGAATCAGAAGCAACTTGATTTTTAGACTTTTCTTTTTTATTAAGTTCTTTTAAAGCTTTTTTCTTTTCTTTTTCTTCAAGCTTTAATTTTTTTTGAGCTTTCTTTTCTTCTAATATTTTCTTTTTATCTTCAATATGTTCCCCAAGATCTTCAAAAGCCATAATAATTTGATCCATATTTGGTCTTAACATTAAATAAATAGACGCAAAAATTATTATAGTTAATATTAAATAAGTACCTAGGGATCCTAAAAGCTTATAGGAGAAAAAACCAAAAATTGCTCCTATTATTCCACCACTTCGAGTTATATCCATATACTCTGTAGATTTTATTATTCTCTCTATAAGAGTCATGTCCATTTCCTTAAATCCATCTAAGAAAACTAGGATGCATAAAAAAATTAAAAGTGAGTAAGCTATATATCGTTTCATATTTAGTTTAGTAGCTTGAATATTAAATAGAATTCCCCAAAATATTAATAATAGAGGTATAACAAAATTTGCTGATCCTGATAAAACAGAGAACAGCTTATAAATTAGAGAACCTATTATTCCCATTCTTTGACTATATAGACATATGAAAAAAACTATACCTATAACTATTAGAAACAAGCCCATTATTTCTTGTCCGCTTCCAAGGTTAGAAGGATTATTTCTATTTTTAAACTTTTTATTATTTTTTTTATTTGTAGATTTTTTATTGTTTTTCGTATTCCTTTTCAAGAGTTAGCACCTCATTAATATTATAACAATTTGTGCTCTCAAAGACCAGTGTGACCGAAGCCTCCATCACTTCTCTTCGTTTCACTAATCTCTTGTACTTCAACTACTTCTGGAAGTTCAATTTTCATAAAAACAACTTGAGCAATTCTATCGCCGTCTTCGATAACAACATCCTCTTTACTCAAATTAATTAAAATAACTTTTAATTCACCCCTATAATCGGAGTCAATTGTTCCAATTCCATTAGGAAGTCCTAAACCTTTTTTAAGAGCAAGCCCAGATCTAGCTCTTACTTGTGCTTCATATCCTTTTTCAAATTCAAAATAAAGTCCTGTTGGAACTAAAACTCTATCAAGTGGCTTTAAGACCATCTTTTCGTCTAAATTTGCCCTTAAATCCATACCTGAAGAGCCATCTGTTTGATAATTTGGCAATGGGTGTTTGCTTTTATTTATAACTTTTAATTTCATAATTTCTCCTTTAAAAAATCGCATTAAAATAAATCTTAATGCGACCAAAATCTTATTTATTGTTTTCTTCTTCTTTGTTGTTTTCTTTCTTTAAAAGAGCTTTTCTTGATAAAGAGATTTTTCCTGTATCTTTGGCAATATCTATTACCTTAACTTCAACTGAATCTCCAACTTTTAAAACATCTTCAACATTTTTAGTTCTTTCGTGAGCAATTTCTGATATATGAAGCAAGCCTTCAGTTCCCTTCTTTAATTCTACAAAGGCACCAAATTTGACTATTTTCTTAACTTTTCCAACATATATTTCTCCAACTTCAATTTCTTTTACAATATCTTCTATAATTGAAATTGCTTCTTTAGCTTTTTCATCACTATCTGATAGGATAGAAATCTTTCCATCATCATCGATATCAATTTTAACACCAGTTTGTTCAATAATTTTATTAATTATTTTACCACCAGCACCGATAACTTCGCCGATTCTTTCAGGATCTATACTTATCATATGAATTATTGGAGCATATTTAGAAAGTTCTTCTCTTGGTTTTTCTATTGTTTTAGCAATATGATCTAAAATTTCAAATCTTGCATCCTTTGCTCTATCAAGAGCTGTTTCAAGAATTTCTTTTTTTATTCCTTCAACTTTTATATCCATTTGAATAGCTGTAATACCCTTTCTAGTACCAGCTACCTTGAAGTCCATATCACCAAAATGATCTTCTAAACCTTGAATATCTGTCAAAATTTTTATTTTTCCTTCTTCTTCTATTAGTCCCATTGCTATACCTGCAACTGGAGCTTTGATAGGTACACCTGCATCCATAAGTGCAAGAGTTGATCCACATATAGAAGCTTGAGAAGATGATCCATTGGAAGATAAAACTTCTGAAACTACTCTAATTGTATAAGGGAAAGTTTCTTGATCTGGGATAACTGGCAAAAGTGCCCTTTCAGCAAGTGCTCCATGTCCAATTTCACGTCTACCTGGAGATCTTGATGGTTTAGTGTCTCCAACACAAAAACCAGGGAAGTTATAATGATGAATATATCTCTTAGGTCTATCATCACCAAGACCATCAATTACTTGTTCTTCAGAAATAGCTCCAAGAGTTGCTATTGAAAGCACTTGAGTTTGTCCTCTTGTAAATAAGCCTGATCCATGAGTTCTAGGTAGAACACCAACTTCTGAAGAAAGTGGTCTTATTTCAGTAAGCTTTCTGTCATCAGGTCTTCTTTCCTCTTCAATTATTCCACGTCTTATTTCAGTTACTTCGATTTCATCTATAGCTGCTGAGACATCTTTAGCGTGTTCTTCCATTAAGTCCTCGAAGTGTTCTTTAATTTCTTCTTTAGCTTTTTCAGTTTTTTCTTCTCTTACAACTTTATCTTTTTGTCTTATAGCATCAACAAGCAAGTCTGTTCCAAATTCTTTTACTTTGGCAACAATTTCTTCATCAGCTTTAAATACTTCGTATTCAGATTTTTCTTTTCCGATTTCCTCAGCGATGTCACTTACGAAAGTGCATATTTCTTTAATTACATTATGTCCGTCTAAAATTGCACCAAGCATTTCAGCTTCACTAACTTCCTGAGCACCTGCTTCAACCATCATAATAGCTGTCTCAGTTCCTGCAAGAGATAAATTAATCTTAGAATTATTTCTCTCTTCCTCATTAGGATTTATTATATACTTACCGTCTATATAACCAACTTCAACTGAACCTGTTGGTCCATCAAAAGGAATATCAGAAATAGAAAGAGCAATAGAGGAACCTATCATGGCAACAATTTCTGGTGAATGATCTTGATCAACACTTAAAACAGTTGCTACTATGTGTACATCATTTCTATAACCTTCTGGGAAAAGAGGCCTAAGAGGTCTGTCGATTAATCTAGCTGTTAGAGTTGCTTTTTCACTAGGTCGTCCTTCTCTCTTAATGAATCCACCTGGAATCTTGCCAACAGCATACATTTTTTCTTCATAATCAACACTTAGAGGAAAAAAGTCGATTCCCTCTCTTGGTTTAGAAGATGCCGTTGCAGTAACAAGTACAACAGTATCTCCATATTGTACTAAACAAGCTCCATTTGCTTGTTCAGCAACTTTTCCAATTGTTACTTTTAACTGAGAACCTGCAAGATCCATAGTATAAGTTTTTTCCATTATTTCCTCCTTCTAATAAGAAAGAGCGGAATTACCGCTCCTATTATCCTCTTATTTGTAGTTTTTTAATAAGTGTACGATATCTTTCTATATCCTTATTTTTTAAATATCTCAATAAATTTCTTCTTTTACCTACCATTTTAAGAAGTCCTCTTCTTGAATGGTGATCTTTTTTATGAGTTCTTAAGTGTTCATTTAAATCGTTAATTCTTCTTGTAAGAATTGCAATTTGTACTTCTGGTGATCCTGTATCACCTTCATGAGTTTTAAATTCGTCAATAATAATTTTTTTAATATTTGGTTCTAACATAATTTCCTCCTATTTTCTTAATAAAGCTAATCAAAGTAGGCGTCGAGGAGCGACCAACTGTGAATAGCTATTTAACCTTGTATATCTTACCACATAATTAATTTATTGTAAAGTCATCTATTCCTTGTAACTAAAACATCTCTAGCTATTTGTTCAAAAAGTTCATCTACACTATCAAACTTTAATTCTGGTCTAACAAATTCTAAAAGTTCCAGTTCAACAATTTCGCCATAAATATCTCTATCAAAATCAAGAATATGTGCTTCTATTTTAATTCCATCATGTTCAACAGTTGGATTAGTTCCAATATTGGTTGAAGCTTTAAATCTTTTACCATCAATAATAATATCAGTGTCGTAAACACCAAATTTAGGAATTACAAAATTATCTACTAGCTCAAGATTTGCAGTTGGATATCCCATTTTTTTACCAAGACCTTTGGCATGGATAATCTTACCAATTAGTTTATATGGTCTTGATAGTAAATTATGCGCCTCTTTTACTCTTCCCTCTTCAATCAAGCTTCTTATACGAGATGATGATATTTTTTCGCCTTTATAAGAAATTTGTTCTATAACATGAACACTTTTAAATAATTTTTTGTTTTTATTTAAAAATTCAACATCACCTGATTTTTTAAAACCATAAGTGTAGTCATATCCAACAACTACACCTTTAATTTTTAAATTATTAGCTAAAAAATTCTCCAAAAACATTATAGGACTATAAGCCATAAATTCTTTTGTAAAATTAATTAGATAAATTATATCTACACCAAGTTTTTCAAGAATTTCAAATTTTGTCTTATTTGTCGTAATTATTTCTTTTTTACCAACTTTAACAAGATTGTCTGTGTGTTCATTAAAAAGTAGTAGGCTGGATTTAATTTTTAATTTTTTTGCATCTTCAACTGCTTTTTTTATTAATTCGATATGACCCCTATGAACGCCATCAAAATTTCCAAGGGCAATAACTGATTCTTCATTTGCTACAAATTTTAAGTCAATTTCAATTATTTTCATAAATCACCTATCAATTTTTTCTTCATCTTCAGATAGAATTTCCCATCAATTATTCTGATTTCTCCAATTCCTAAAAACTTATTATCAGAATAAACTCTGTATTCCTTATCTTCCACTTTATTGTTCAGTCTATAAAATTGTCCATTTAGAAATTTTTCATAATAATTTTTATCTATATCAATTCTACTAAAACTACTAAGTGCTAAATCCATTGCTAATATTTTTTTATTTATTTCATCTACACTCATATTTTCAAATTCAGAAACTCCAACAGCATCTTGAATTTTAAAATCACCAGTTCTAGTCCTTCTTAATTCTGTAAGTGTTCCATAGCTTCCTAAATATTCACCGATATCGTTAGCAAGAGATCTTATATATGTTCCTTTTGACACTTTAGTTCTAATTGAAATTTCATCGCTTCCATTAAAACCTAAGAGATCTATTGAATATATCTCTACATCTCTTTTTTTTATATCAACACTCTTGCCCTCTCTGGCGTATTCATAAAGTTTTTTACCCTTAACTTTAAGAGCTGAATAAATAGGTGGCTTTTGAGAAATTTTTCCAGTGAATTTTTTTAAACATTCTCCAATTTCTTCTTCAGTAAAATTAACTGATTCTTTCTTTAAAATTTCTCCTGTAATATCGTAAGTATCAGTTAATATTCCTAACTTTATTTTAGCTTCGTATTCTTTATCACTTGAAATTATATATTCACTGGTTTTAGTAGCTTTGCCAATAGATATGACAAGTACACCTGTTGCCATAGGATCAAGAGTACCTGTATGACCTACTTTTTTTATGCCTAATTTTCGTCTAACTTTATAAACTAAATCGTGAGAAGTTATTCCCTTGTCTTTGTCAAAAACTAAAAGTCCATCCATCATAGCTGCTCTTCTGCAAAATTAACTACATCTCTTTTTGCCTTTTCCAAATCTGTAGAATAAATTGTACCTCCTGATGCTCTAATATGGCCACCACCATTAAACTTAGAAGCTATTTCAGTACAATCTACATAAGATTTAGATCTTAAAGAGAGTCTAATACAGTCCTCTTTTTCTTTAAGTAAGACTGCCAATTCAACTGTATCTATATCTCTTACAAATTCTACTATACCATCGGCATCAGCTTTAGATGCCTTTGTTATTTCCATATCATCTTTTGTAACAAAAACAACTGCAATCCTATCATCATCAAAATACTCTATAGAATTCATCGCTCTAATTAAAAGATCTGTTTTTTGTCTTGACCTACTTTGATAAATATTTACTGTAACTTCATTAATGTCAATATCATATTTAAATAGGTCCGATGCAATACTAAAAGTATCTGAAGTCACTGAACTATATTTAAAAGATCCTGTATCAGTTGAAAGTCCAGTAAATAAGGAAGTAGCTATTTCTTTATTTAATTCAAGGTTTAATGATTTAAAAATTCTTGCAAGAATTTCACAAGTTGCAGGAGATTTGTCATCTACAATATTTAAATCTGCATATTTTTTATTGCTAAAATGATGGTCTATATTTGCAGTTCTCTTTGATTTAGAAAAAATCTCTTTCACCTTGTCTCCCATTCTATCTTCATCAGAAGAATCAAGAGCAATAAATAAATCAATTTCACAATCAATTTGATCTGGGCTTTTTGCATAAGATAAATTTGGTAAAAACTTAAAAGAAGATGGGATAGTATCATCTAATATAAAAATTGGTTTTTTCCCAAGTTTAACTAATAATCCAATCATTGCCGTAACTGATCCAAGATTGTCTCCATCAGGATTTAAGTGTGATGCCACAGCAATATTTTTACTAGTATCGATTAGATTTTTTAATTCCAAAGAAAGATCTTTTAAATTAGTCATTTCCACGATTAACCTCATCAATTAACTTGTCAAGTTCAAGAGCTCTTTCAATGGAATCATCTTTTATAAAAATCAATTCTGGCATAGCTCTAAGTTTTACTTTTTTTGCCAATTCTTTTTTTATAAAACCCTTAGCTGAATTAAGTCCTTCTACAGCTTCATCTCTATCATATTCATCGCCTAAAACAGATACATACACCTTGGCGTAAGATAAATCATTTGTTACCTCAACATGAGATATACTTGTTATAGAAGGAATTCTTGGATCTTTCAATTCGTTTTGAACAATATTAGAAATTGTTCTTTTAACTTCTTCTGAAATTCTATTAATCCTTTTATTATTCATTATGCTCGCTCAACTTCCTTTAGAATATAAGACTCAAGAAGATCCCCTTCTTTAATGTCGTTAAATCCATCTACAACTAGACCACCTTCGAAGCCCGTTGCAAGTTCTTTAGCATCGTCTTTAAATCTCTTTAGTGAAGCAATATCTCCTTCGTGAATAACAACGTCATCTCTTAAAACTTTAACTTTTGAGTTTCTTAAAATTTTACCACTTAGTACATAAACACCTGCTACCATTTGATTGTTTGGTAGTTTAAATGTTTGTCTTATTTCACATCTTCCTAGGATTTCTTCAACAATATCTGGATCTAGCATACCTTTAGCAGCTTGTTCAATGTCATTAATGATTTCGTAGATAACTCTGTAAGTTCTAATTTCAACATCTTCAGTTTTTGCCAGTTCTATGGCATTGATATTAGGTCTTACATTAAATCCTATTACAATAGCATTAGATGCAGATGCAAGAGTGACATCTGACTCATTAATTCCACCGACGCCTGAATGAATTACAGAAATTTTAACTTCTTCAGTAGAAAGTTTTAATAAAGATTGATTAAGAGCTTCAACAGAACCTTTTACATCGCCTTTAACAACAATATTAAGTTCTTTTACATCTTCTTCAGATATTTTTTCAAATAAATTATCAAGACTTATTTTAGTTGTTTGACTTAATCTTTTTTCTCTTGAAATTTCTGTGTTTTTATCTGCAATAGCTTTAGCTGTTTTGTCATCTTTTACTGCATAAATAGTGTCACCAGCATTTGGAACGTCATTTAATCCTAAAATTACAACTGGCATAGATGGACCAGCTTTTTTGACTTTTTTGCTCTTATCATCTTCCATAGCTCTAATTCTTCCAGAACAAGTACCAGATACAATGGCATCACCAAATCTTAGAGTACCATTTTTTATAAGAATAGTGGCCATAGGTCCCTTTGCCTTATCAAGATTTGCTTCAATTATTGTACCAATTGCACGTCTATTAGGATTTGCTTTTAATTCACGCATTTCTGCTACTAGAAGAATCATTTCAAGAAGTTCATCAATACCTTCTCCAGATTTAGATGAAACTCCAACAACTATTGTATCTCCACCCCATTCTTCTGGTACAAGATTTTCGTTCATTAATTCTTGTTTTACTCTTTCAGGATTTCCTTCTGGTTTATCAATTTTTGTGATAGCTACAATAATCGGTACATCAGCAGATCTAGCGTGAGAAATTGCTTCGATAGTTTGTGGCATAACACCATCATCTGCGGCTACAACAAGAACAGCTATATCTGTAGTTTGAGCCCCTCTTAATCTCATAGAAGTGAAAGCTTCGTGACCTGGAGTATCTAGAAAAGTTATCTTCTTTCCAGATAAATTAACTGTGTATGCTCCTATATGTTGAGTAATTCCACCTGCTTCAGATTGAGTTACATGAGTTTTCTTTATTGAATCTAATAGGGATGTTTTACCATGGTCAACGTGACCCATTACTGTTACTACTGGTGGTCTAGTTTTTAGATCTCTTTCCCTATCTTTTTTTAATAGTCCATATTCTTCTTCCACTGACTCATCAAGATTTGGAGCTTCTATTTCGATTTCAATTCCAAGTTCATCAGCTAGCAATATACAAGTATCTTCATCAATACTTTGATTTTGATTTGCCATTACCCCAAGACCAATTAACTTTGTAATAACTGTAGAAACAGATACACCAAGTTGATTTGCAAAATCTTTTACTGTTATAGGTGCAATCACTGTTATAGAATCATCTCCCTTATCATCTTCTTCAACCCTATGTTTTGACTTAACTTTTTTCTTAGGTTTCTTTTTTGTTAAATCTCTTTTAAAGAAGTTGTTATTTTCATTATTATCTTTATTTTTAGACTTTTTCTTTTTATTCTTTGAATTTTTATTTTTAAAAGAATTATCCTTATCTTCTTTTTTATTGTTAGAGTTATTAACTTGATTAGAAGATTTTTTATTATTTTCTTTCTTTTTTACTGTATTACTTTCTAAAGTCTTATTATCTTTAAATTTTTTATTAGAATCAGACTTTTTGTTTGCATCTCTCTTAATATTAGAATCATTATTCTTTACAGGAGATTCACTTTTATGGGAATTATTTTTATATAAATTCCTTACTTTTTCTTCATCAGCACTATCTAAAGTTGACATATGATTTTTTACGGATATTTCAAGTTCATTTAGCTTTGCAATTAATTCTTTACTTGTTATACCAATCTCTTTTGCCAACGCATGTACTCTAATTTTTGACAAATTGAACACCTCCTAGAAAGAAGCTTAATCTACAGACTCAATTAGTTTTTCATAGACTTCCTCACTAATTTCTGTTGTAAACGCCCTATTTAAAGCTTTTGACTTTATCGCTTTCTCTAAACAACTTTTGTCATTACATAAATAAGCTCCTCTTCCATTTGCCTTTCCAGTTTTATCTATAAAGATTTCATCTTCCTTGTTTTTTACAACTCTGATTAAATCTTTTTTTGCCTTTTGTTCTCTACATCCTATACAAGTTCGCATAGGAATCTTCCTAATTTTAGTCATTATTTACTCCATTAAATTAAGAATTTTAAATTTCCTCTTCATCAGTATTAGAAGTTTCTGTTTCTTCTTCAACTTCTAACAAATTTTCATTTTCATCGTAAGAATTTTCTAAATCTAAATCTAAATCTTCTTTGCCATCTATTTTAGAATCTAAATTATCTAGATTATCTAAAGTTTCTTCACAATTTTCTTCAAATTCTTCTGAACTATCTTTTTTAGAATTTTCAAATTCTTCTCTCAATTCTTCTTCAGTTATATCTTTTTCTTCAAGATATTCTTCAAATTGAAGATTAGATTTTATATCAATTTTCCAACCTGTTAGTTTAGCAGCAAGTCTTACATTTTGACCTTCTTTACCAATAGCAAGAGAAAGTTGATAATCAGGAACAATCGCAAGTGCAGATTTTTCAGCTTCATTAATAAACACTTTTTCAACTTTAGAAGGACTAAGTGAATTTGCAATAAATTTATCTACTTCTTTTTCAAATATAACTATATCTATTTTTTCGTTGTCGATTTCATCAACAATTGCATTAACTCTTTGTCCCTTGTATCCTACACATGCACCTAAAGGATCAACTTCTGGATCTCTTGAAAATACTGCAATTTTTGTTCTTGATCCAGCTTCTCTAGAGATAGAATAAATTTCTACAATCCCTTCGCTGACTTCAGGAATTTCCAATTCAAAAAGTCTTTTAATTAGATCTGGGTGAGATCTTGAAAGAACAATTTGTGGACCTTTTGTAGATTTTTCTACAGAAAGAATTAGCATTTTATATCTATCACCGTGATTGTAAGATTCTCCACTTATTTGTTCCCCATAAGGTAGAATTGCTTCAGTTGTTCCTAAATTAATATAAACATTGTTATAGGACTTTCTTTGTACTACTCCTGTAATGATTTCTTTTTCTCTTTCAACATACTCATCAAAAACTATATCTCTTTCTGCATCTTTAATTCTTTGGATGACAACTTGTTTAGCAGTTTGTGCTGCAATTCTACCAAAATTCTTTGGATGAATTTCTAAGTTGTAAACATCCCCTATTGAATAGTCTGGATCAATTTTTTTAGCTTCATCAAGTGATATTTCAAGTTGAGGATCTTCAACTTCTTCAACAACATTTTTAGATGCGAATAGTTTAATTTCACCAGTTTCTCTATCCATATTTACAATAACATTTTCAGATGTTCCATAGTTTTTTCTATAGCTTGAAACTAAAGCTGACTCCAAAGCTTCAAAAATTATTTCTTTAGAAATTCCTTTTTCTTTTTCTATTTCATTCAAAGCATCTATAAACTCTTGGTTCATATATTCCTCCATTAAAATTTAATAGTTTGTTTCATTGATGAAATAGATTTTATTGGAATTGAAAGTTCTTTATCATCAATTTTACAATAAACATATTCATCATCATATTTTTCTAAAACAAAACTAAATTCCTTTTTTCCGTCTATTGGGGCATAAAGTTTTACATCTACTTCACTTCCAATATTTCTTCTATAGTCATCTTTTGTTTTTAAAGGTCTATCAAGTCCCGGCGAAGAAATCTCAAGATAATAAGGATTTTCTAATATTTCTAAATCGTCTAATTTTTTTTCTAAATTCCTACTCATATCTGTACAGTCATCTAGATCAATGCCATCTTTTTTATAAATAAAAATTGATAAAAGATCATGCTTTGATCCATTTTGAAATTCTATGTCTACAATTTCGTAGCCAAGTTCCTCTGCTACCTCTTCAGCTAGTGGGTAAATTTCTTTTTTTAATTCTTTTTTATTCACTTAACACCTCACTACTAAAAAACAAAGAGTGGGTCGTCCCACTCTTTACTCTAAAATATCTTTCTTTATTAAATTATAACACAAATTGCGACAAATACAAGTTTTCAAAAATTAAATAATGAAATTTGATTAGTTTCATCAAGATTTTCAAGCATAGAATTTTTTTGTAAAATTGATATTACAGAATTACCTGCTTTAGTTCTTTTTGAAAAATCTTCAACGGATAAATACTTTGATTTTTTCGATTCTTCTTCAATATTTTTAGCGCAATTTTCTCCAATACCTGGGATTGCTCTAAGAGGCATTCTAATTTTTCCGTCTTCTATTGTAAATTCAGATGCTTTAGACTTATAAATATCTGCTTGTAAAAATTCAAATCCTCTAGCATACATTTCAAGAGCAACTTCAGAAACTCTTATTTCTCCCTTATCTTTGGCAGTAGGTTTTTCTATTTCTTTTAAAATTTTAATTCTATTTTTTAAGAAATTAGGACCTTCAATTATACTTTCTCCATTAAAATCATTTAATTTAATAGTGAAAAATGTGGCATAAAAAGCCAAAGGATAATTTAACTTATAGTATGCAATTCTGAAAGATAACATAACATAAGCAACAGCATGTGCTTTTGGAAACATATACTTAATTTTTTTACAGGAATCAATATACCATTCAGGCAAGTCTAAATTTTTCATTATATTTTCCTGTTCTTCTGTAAGTCCCTTTCCTTTTCTTACTTTTTCCATTGTATCAAATGCCATTTTATTTTCTGCACCAGCATTTATAAGATAAACCATTATATCTTCTCTAGTAGCAATAACATCTTTTAGTTCAGCTCTTCCTGAATCAACTAATTCTTGTGCATTTGATATCCAAACATCTGTACCGTGTGATAGACCAGAAATTCTAACAAGATCCGCAAAATTCTTTGGTTTTGTTTCAAGAAGCATAGAGATTACAAAAGATGTTCCAAATTCTGGAATTCCAAGAGTTCCGGTTTTGCAAGAAAAAATATCTTCATCCATATTAAATATTTCTGCACTATTAAAGATAGATAAAGTTTTTTCATCGTCAAATCTAATTGAATTTGAATCTATTCCAGTAAAATCCTCAAGCATTTTTATAATTGTAGGACCATCGTGTCCAAGTATATCAAGTTTTAATATTTTGCCATGAATAAAGTTATAATCAAAATGTGTAGTTATTACTCCAGAACTTGGATCATCTGCTGGATATTGTATTGGTGTAAAATCAAAAATAGAATTTGTTTTAGGAACAATCATAACTCCACCAGGGTGTTGTCCACTTGTCCTTTTTCCATCTGTTATTGCTCGGGATAATCTATCAACTTCAATTAGAGAAATATTTTTATTTTCAAAATATTTTTTAACATAACCATAAGCAGTTTTTTCTGCAATTTTTCCAATAGTTCCTGCTCTAAACACATAGCCTTCTCCAAACAATTCCTCTGTATATTTATGTGCCCTAGGTTGATATTCTCCAGCAAAATTCAAATCTATATCTGGTTCTTTGTCACCATAGAATCCCAAAAACACTTCAAAAGGAATGTTATGACCATCTTTTTTTAATGGACTTCCACATTTTGGACACGTTTTATCTGGCATATCAACTCCACTTCCATAGGTTAAATCCTTTGTAAACTCAGAATATTTACAATTTGGACAAATATAATGCGGTGGTAAAGGATTTACTTCAGTTATATCTGCCATAGTTGCAACAAAGGATGAACCAACAGATCCTCTTGATCCTACTAAAAATCCATCGTCATTAGATTTTTTTACTAGTTTTTGTGCAATTATATATAGAACAGAGTAACCATTAGATATTATGGATTTTAATTCCTTTTCTAACCTATCCTCAACTATTTTTGGAAGATCCTCTCCATAAATTTCATGAGCTTTTTTATAAGTCATCTCTCTTAAAGATTGATCTGATCCTTCTATAACTGGAGGATATTTACCATCTGGTATAGGTTTAATATCTTTTATAGAATCCTTTAAAAATTTCGTATTTTCAACAACAACTTTATAGGAATCATCTTCTCCTAAATAAGAAAATTCATCTAGCATTTCTTCTGTACTTTTAAAATAAAATTTTTGATTTCTACTTGCTTGAGGATCTGGTCTTCCAGGTTTACCATTAAGAACAATTCGCCTTAAAACATCATCATCTTCTTCTAAATAGTAAGTGTCAGAATCTGCTATAACAGGTATATTAAGTTCTTTTCCTATAGAAAAAATTTCTTTATTAATTATCTTTATATCTTCAATTGTAAGTTTACCATCTTCAATTGCCATTATATTATCACTTGCTGGTTGAATTTCTAAGAAATCGTAGTATTTAGCAATTTCTAATAATTCTTCATGAGGATTCATTCTATAAATTGCGTCAAAAAGTTCAGAATTTGCGTTACCCGATCCAACTAGTATACCTTCTCTATACTTATTTAAAAGACTTCTTGGTACTTTTGCTGAAAAATTAAAATATTCCATGTGAGATTCAGAAATAAGTTTATATAAATTTTTCAGACCAACTTCATCTTTAACAATTAATAGCAAAGATGACTCAAACAGTCGTTTAGAATCTATGTTTTTAATATGTTTATTTAGATTATCAAAATTGAATTCTTCTTCTCTTTTTATTTTTTCAACTAATTTAATAAAAACTTCAGCAGTTGCTTCGGCATCATTTACAGCTCTATGGGCTCCAACTAGAGAAACTCCAAGATTTTTACATAAAGTTCCTAAGTTGAATCTTTTCATATGAGTCATAGTAGCTCTTGCCAATACAAGAGTGTCAAGTATTGGATGCTTAAACTCTAAATTATTCTTTTTATACTCTCTTCTAATAAAAGAAATATCAAATTTAGCATTATGAGCAACAAGAACTGAATCTTTTGCAAATTCATAAAATTTTGGAATAACTTCTTCAATAGTTGGTTCATTTTCAACAAGTGAATTACTGATTCCCGTTAATTCAACAACAACTTGAGGAATTTCTTTTTCAGGATTAATTAGCTGTGAAAATCTATCTGTGATAATTCCATCTTTAATTTTTACAGCTCCAATTTCAGTAATTTTATCATTTCTCGAAGAAAGTCCTGTGGTTTCAATATCAAAAACAACATAAGTGTTGTATCTTTTATCTCTATCATAATTTGTAACTATTTTTTCAAAATCATCTACAAAATTAATATCTGTACCATAAATTATTTTTAAACCAGTTTCATCTCCTGCTTCCATTGCTTCTGGAAAACCTTGGACATCATTAGTATCTGCTATTGCTATTGCATCATGTCCCCATACTTTTGCTCTTTTTGCAAAATCAGTAAAAGATGTGACACCAGACATTTGAGACATTTTTGAATGAATTCTAAATTCAGTTCTCTTTTCATCACTGTAATCCATTCTTATAATCTTATCTTTTTTTTCAATATACCTAAGCATAATTGTTTCACATCTTGAAAAGTTATCATAGGAAACATTGCCTGTTATTAAAACGTGATCACCTTCTCTAAAACTTTCCAAAAATTCTTCTGCTTTTTCTGGTTTTAGAAATATTTTTGCTAAAGTTGAAGATGTGTAATCAGTGATAGAAAGAGCAATTAAAAAGTTTCCATTTTTTAACTGACGACTTTCGACATTAAATATATCAACTTCTACCGTAACTTTTTGAGAATTGACATTTACGTCTATTAGTCTTTCAATTTCATCAATATCTTTCTTTCCATAGGAGTTTGATTTCTTTATTTTTTTTTCTTTTTCTTTATTTTCAGATTTCTTTTTAACTTCAATTTCATGTTTTGTAGAAATAACTTCTTCTGCTTGATCAATTTTTGTAATAAAAGATTCAATATTATTTTCTTCTAGCTTATTTTCACTAAATGAAAATTTAACTTTATAAGATGAAAAAACCTCTAGTTCATTCTCGAGATAAGATGCAAATCCATTTTGACTTAAACTATAATAAGCTTCTTCGCTAGGTAAAATAATTTCTATATTATTAATTTTTTCATTTTTATTTATTATTATATCTTTTATCCAAATTTTTGAAGATGGATTGTATTTTAAAATTTCGGCACAAATTAAATCATCTTCACTTGTATAAAGAGAAGATGATTTATAATCAATATGAATTTTATAATTATTTAAATTACTTGAAAAAATATTTTTAATTTCATCTTTAAAATTTAATTCAAGTTCTTTTTTTGAACTTATAACAAAGAATACCTCTCCAGAAAGCTTATTTCTTTTTATAGATTCAATTACAATTTCCTCGGATATATTTTCATGAGGAGAATCTAGTTTTTGTAAAATATCTCTTAATAATATCAAACTATCACCCAATATTTTCAATTTCTTTTAATAATTCACTTAATAACTTATCTTCTGGAACTTTTTTTATAATTTGACCTTTACTAAATATAAGACCTTCTCCATCCCCACAAGCTATTCCTATATCTGCTTCTCTCGCTTCTCCAGGACCATTAACGGCACATCCCATAATTGCGACTTTCAGATTTTTATCTAACTCATAAAGTCTATCTTCAGCCTTATTAACTATTTCAATTAAATTAACCTTAGTTCTTGCACAAGTTGGACAGGAAATTAAATCGATTCCTTCTCTTCTAAGGTCTAATGCTTTTAAAATATCCTTCCCTGCAATAACTTCATCAACAGGATCAGATGTCAATGAAACTCTAATTGTATCACCGATGCCTTCAGCTAATAAAGTTCCAATACCAATTGCTGATTTTACTATTCCTTTTTTTGGACTACCTGCTTCAGTTACTCCTAAATGAAGTGGATAGTTGGACATTTCTGAAAACTTTCTATAACTTTCTATAGTAAGATTTACATCTGAGGCCTTCAAAGATACTGCGATATTTGAAAAATTATTTTTTTCTAACAATTCAACTTCTTCCATTGCACTATAACATATAGAAGATGCATTAACACCCTTAAATTTATCTAAAAACTCTTGTTTTACAGATCCAGAGTTAACTCCAACTCTTATTGGAATATCATAAAACTTACAAGCTTCAATAACTTCTTTTATTTTCCATGATTCACCAATATTACCTGGATTTAATCTAATTGCATCACTTTCATTTTTTGCCGCTGCAAGAGCAAGCTTATAGTCGAATTGTATGTCTGAAATAATAGGAATATTAATTTGTTTTTTTATTTCTCTAAGTGCAGCTGCATCTTCTAAGTCATTTACAGCCATTCTTATAATGTCACAACCAGCTTCTTCTAATTTTTTTATTTGAGAAACAGTGTCAGTAATATTTTTTGTATTAGTATTTGTCATTGATTGAATTGATATTGAAGAATCTCCACCAATTGCTACATTTCCAACGTAAATTTTTTTTGTTTTTTTTCTGTCTATCATTTATTAAACAACCTTCCAATATCATTAAAAATAGTTACATAAATCATAAGTGAAAATAAAAGACTTATACCTATTAATGAAAGTCCTTGTTCAATTTTTTCATCTATAGGTTTTCCTCTTAGTGCTTCAATTAGCAAAAATAAGAACTTTCCCCCATCTAAAGCAGGAATAGGCAATAAATTAAAAACACCAAGATTTACTGAAATTAATCCTAAAATCTGTAGAAAATTTAAAAATCCCTTTGACGATTCAGAACCAATAACTTGGACAACTCCAACTGGACCTGATAAATATTCTAACTTAAAAGATCCTGAGAACATCATTTTAATACTTTGTAGGATCATTTTTAAAATCTCTAATGTCCTATCAAAAGCAAGACTTATTGATTTAATAATTGAGTGATCTAATTTAGCTGTAATTCCAATTAAATACATATTGTTTTCAGAAGAAAATTCAGGAGTAATCTTATAATCTTTTGTCTCACCCATTCTCCTAATTGTGAAATCCATCTCTTTATTTTTGTTTTCCGAAATTATAGAATTGATATCGTATATATCTTTTGTTTTCTTACCATTTATGCTTATAATTTCATCACCATTTTTTAATCCAACTATTTGAGCTGGAGAATTTTGAACAATTTTGTCTATTTTGTTAGAACCATAACCAATAATAGAAAATATTATAGAAAAAGCAATAAAAGCAAGTACAAAATTCATAAAGGCACCAGCTAAAACAACTGCCATTCTTTTAATAATATGAACATTATTAAATGCTCTTGGATCATGGGAATTTTCTTCTTCACCTTCCATTGCTACATACCCTCCAACTGGTAAGGCTCTCAAACTATAAAAAGTTTCACCTTTTTTCTTTTGAAATATCTTTGGACCCATACCAACGGAAAATTCATTAACTTTTACACCAGATAATTTAGCAACTGTAAAGTGACCAAATTCATGAAGCATAACAACTAATAAAAAAACAAGTAACGAACTTATTATAGTAATCATTTTATCTCCTTAAATAAAATTATATAAAATAAATATAAAAGGGCTTATAAAAATTAAACTATCAAATCTATCTAAAATTCCACCGTGACCTGGTAAAATTTGAGCATAATCTTTAATTCCTGTGAATCTTTTAATCTTTGAAGCAAATAAATCTCCAAATTGACCTGCTATTGATGCTAGTAAAACTATAAGAATAACAATAAAATTAATATTATAAATTGCATTATATTTATTTAACATTACAAAATATACTGTTGTTAGAATTAAAGCAAAAACTGTGCCACCAATTGCACCCTCTATAGATTTGTTAGGACTAACCTTTTCTATAAGCTTGTGTTTTCCAAAGGTAGACCCAACAAAATAAGCAAAAGTATCTGTTGTAAAAGCAATTACAAATGCAGATATTATCAAATATATATCATCAAGACTTCCCAATAAATTTAGGAAGAAAACAACATATAAATAAGACATATTTGTAAAAGAATAATTGCTAATAGAGTAATCTTCAGATATTACATAGATAGATGAATTTAAAATAAAATAAACTACAAGTCCAAATATTAAATTCAAATGGAAAAATGAACATAAAAAAGTCACTAGAGCTCCAAAAAGCAAGGTTGATAAATATAATTTAATTCCTTTTTTTACTAATGCATTATAAAGTTCTCTAATTCCCTCTAAGGTCAAAATAAATATAGCAGTTTTTATAGCATTTAAACCTAGATAAAAAATTAAAATAATTAGTGCTATTCCAACAACACCTGTAGAAACTCTTTTTTGTAAATCAGTCAAGATTATAATCCTCCATACCTTCTATTGCGACTTTGAAAATCACAAATGGCTTTATAAAATTCATTCTCATGAAAGTCTGGCCATAGTATGTCTGAAAAATAAAACTCACTATAAGCCAACTGATAGAGTAGAAAATTTGAAACTCTAAGCTCACCACTAGGTCTAATAAGAAGATCAAGATCATTTTGTCCTCTAGTATATAAATAATCTTTAAAAGATTCCGTATTTATATCATCAATAGAAATATTTCCAGCAATTACTTCTTCACAAATTTTTTTACTAGCTCTTACAATTTCACTTTGACCACCATAATTTAGACCAATATTTAGTATCATTTTATCATTTGATTTTGTTTCCTGCAATGCGGTATCTATAAGACCAACTATTTTCTCTGGAAATGCGGTGTAGTCACCTAAGACCATTATTCTAATATTATTCTTCTTAATTTTCTCAAGTTGACTTTTTATGTAAAAAGCAAGTAAATCCATTAATTTAGAAATTTCTTCTTCTGGTCTTTTCCAGTTTTCTGTTGAAAAAGCATACAAAGTTAGGGACTTAACATTAATCTTATAAGCTGCTTCAACAATTTCAATAACTCTTTCTGTTCCCTCTTTATGCCCAAAAGATCTTGGTTTTTTTCTGTTTTTTGCCCATCTGCCATTTCCATCCATTATAATTCCTACGTGTTTAGGAATATTATCAAAGTCTAATTTTTCGTAATAATTCATAAAACTCCTTAAAAAAAGAGCCTTAGAATATTAATCTAAGGCTAAAAATTAAATTTCCATAAGTTCTTTTTCTTTATTTTCTGCTACTTTGTCAACTTCTTTGATATACTTATCTGTTAACTTTTGAATATCTTCTTCATAAGTTATTTTATCATCTTCTGAAATTTCCTTAGCTTTTTCTGCTTTTTTTACATCTTCCATTGCATCTCTTCTGATATTTCTAATAGATACTTTGGTTTCTTCAGAATACTTTCCAACTAACTTTGTAAGATCTTTTCTTCTTTCTTCTGTTAGTTGTGGAATAACAAGTCTAATTATCTTTCCATCATTTGATGGAGTTATTCCTAAATCAGATTTTTGTATTGCCTTTTCAATTTCAGGAATTAAAGTAGCATCCCATGGTTGAATTGCAAGGAGTCTTGGCTCTGGTGCAGAAAGACTAGCAACTTGATTAAGTGGAGATTGTTGTCCATAATAATCAACATAAATCTTGTCAAGCAAACTTGTATTAGCACGTCCTGCTCTTATAGACTGAAGTGATTCAGTAAGTGAGTCAACAGATTTTGACATTCTGGATTCCGTATTTTTCTTAAGATCAGATATCATAATATCCTCCTATTTAACATTAGTACCAATTTCTTCGCCACATACAACTTTATACATTGCATCTTCTTCATCTATTCCAAAAACTTTAAGCGGAATATCGTTATCCATACAAAGTGTTGTTGCAGTGCCATCCATAATTTTCAAATTTTTATTTAAAATTTCCCTATAAGTTAGATCATCGAATTTTTTAGCGTCTGGATTTATATTAGGGTCTGAATCATAGATACCGTCTACACCTTTTTTAGCAAGTAAAATCACATCTGCATCTATTTCTGCAGCCCTAAGCGCAGCAGCTGTATCTGTTGAGAAGTAAGGATTACCTACTCCTGCTGAGAATATAACTACTCTGCCTTTTTCCAAATGTCTAATAGCACGTCTTCTAATATAAGGTTCAGCAACTTGCTTCATTTCGATAGCAGTTTGCACACGAGTAATAACGCCTAATTTTTCTAAAGAGTCCTGCAATGCTAAAGCATTCATTACAGTTCCTAACATACCCATATAATCAGATGTAGCACGATCTATATTGTTTTCGTCACGTCCTCTCCAAAAGTTTCCGCCACCAACAACAATACCAGTTTCTACTCCTGAATCATAAATTTTCTTAACTTGCTTTGCAATTAGATTGACATAATCCATGTCAATTCCAACTGTATTTGATCCTGCTAATGCTTCTCCGCTGAGTTTTAAAACAATTCTCTTATATTTTGGCATTTACTCCTCCAATTTGTTATCCTATTTGTTTTGCTACTTCTTCAGCAAAGTCTTCTTCTCTTTTTTCTAGACCTTCACCAACTTCAAATCTAACAAATCTTCTGATTTTAATATTTTCACCAATTTTAGCAATTAAATCATTTAGTATATCTTTAATTTTCTTATCTGAATCTTTAATGAAATCTTGATCAAGTAGACAAATTTCTTCATAGAATTTTTCAAGTCTACCTTCAACCATTTTTTCAATAATGTGTTCAGGTTTATTTTCTCCTCTAGCTTGTTCAGTTAAAATATTTCTTTCATGTTCAACTTCTTCAGCAGGAACTTCTTCACGACTAACATATTTTGGCGCAACTGCTGCGATTTGCATTGCAATATCTTTTACAAAGTTTTGGAATTCTTCGTTTTTAGCAACGAAATCTGTTTCTGAGTTAACTTCTACTAAAACACCAATTCTTCCACCGTGAATATATGATTCAACAATACCTTCAGAAGCAATTCTTGATGATTTTTTTGCAACAGAAGCAAGTCCTTTTTCTCTTAGGAAGTCTACTGCCTTATCCATATCACCATTTGTTTCTGATAAAGCTTTCTTGCAGTCCATCATACCTGCGCCAGTTTTTTCTCTTAATTCTTTAACTAATGCTGCTGTAATAGCCATTTTAATTCACTCCTTATTTATTTTAAAAAAAGAGAGTTTTAAAGGATTACTTTAGAACTCTCGAAATATCTTTACTCTTCTATAGCTGACTTTTCATCCTCAACTGCTTCTTCTTCAGAAACTTCTTGAGCGGATTCATCATAATCTGTATCTTCAATTTGACTGCCTTGTTTTCCTTCGATAACTGCATTAGCAATTGTTTCAGTAATAAGTTTTACCGCTCTAATTGCATCATCGTTTCCTGGAATTGGAATATCCACTTCTTCAGGATCACAGTTTGTATCAACGATACCAATAACAGGAATTCCTAAAATATGAGCTTCTTTTACTGCTATATTCTCTTTCTTAGGATCTACTACAAATAGCGCTTGAGGCATACCCTTCATTTCTTTAATTCCACCTAAGAATTTTTCAAGCTTTTCTCTTTCGTGAATTAATTGAGCAACTTCTTTTTTTGGAAGAACATCAAATGTTCCATTTTCTTCCATTTCATATAATTTGTAAAGTCTTTCAATTCTATTCTTGATAGTTTTGTAGTTAGTTAAAAGTCCACCTAACCATCTTTGGTTAATATAAGGCATACCGCATTTAGTAGCTTCTTTTTCAATTGCATCTTGGGCTTGTTTTTTTGTACCAACAAAAAGAACTTCTCCACCATTAGCTGCAACTTCTCTTACGAAATCATAAGCTTCTTCTACTTTTTTAACAGTTTTTTGAAGATCAATTATATAAATACCATTTCTTTCGGTAAATATAAATCTCTTCATTTTAGGGTTCCATCTTCTAGTTTGATGTCCAAAGTGAACACCAGCTTCTAATAAGCTTTTCATTGAAATTACTGACATTTAAGCCACCTCCGTGTTTTTTTCCTCCATTTTCATCATCTATCAAAAGGACCAAATTGGCAACTCAATTGATATCAAAAAATGTGTGTATTACTTACCGCATAAAAGTATACCATAGGATTTTATAATTATCAATATTTTGTTTATTTTATGGACAATTTAATATTAAAATTTTTCATTTTATTGTAAAATATTGATAATATATTAATATATTTTTGTTTGGGGGATAATTATGAAAAAATTTTTATGTTTAACCTTGATAATTCAACTCGCAACACTTCTAGTTTCTTGTAAAAATCAGGCAGTAAGAGCTAGTAAAATAAATGATTTTAAAGAAAACAAGATAGTTCAAGAAAATATAAAAGAAAATCAGAATAATTTAGATCAAAAAACAAAAGAAGAAATCAAAGAATTAGAAAATAATTCTTTAGATTTGTTAAGAGAAAATTTGAATAATAAATCTAAAAAATTTGCTGTTGCTTATCTTAGTATTACAGAAAATCAACTAGATAAAAATTTTCAAAAGTGGATTGAAGCTAATAACCCTAAATTAGTTAAAGATTATCCTTTTATTAAAGAAATTCCATTTGAAAATATTATTTCTAAAGAAAAAAAAATATGGTCAAGCTTATTTGATAGTATCAGCGGACAAAAATGCTTCTCTTGCTGTAAATAGTCTTAAAATTTCTGAAGATTTTAATTTAATAGGCGATGAAGTCTTATACAGAAAAGACACTGCTGATCCTATTTTAATATTATCTGATTCTCTCGAATTTCCTGATATAGAAATAAATATTGTACCTGAACATCAAGAGCCTACAAATTGGAATCCAGGAATGCTTTGGAATTTAGATAATGATGATTTAAAAAATACTCAAGATTTTTTAGATTTCACACAATATGGAGAAAATGGAGTTGATGCCATTAGAGCCTTCCTTATCGATTCTGGATGGAGAAATTTAAGTGATAAGGAACTAGATGATACAACTTGGGTTTATAAGGATTGGTATTTTGATTTTAATAAGGATAATTCAAACAAAGATTATGACGGAAAAATGGAATTTTACCAAATTGATGATAAAAGTTTAGACCACATAAATAAATATTTTGGATTTTATAAGATTGATGGAGACAAAATAAAAGTTAATATTTCAAATAATAAGGGCAATGAAATAAAATCTGAATACAATATACTTATTTTTGTTAATGATGAAATTCTTAGAATAGAAAAAAATTCTGATTCTAAAAATAATCTTCCATTTTTTAGTCCCGATAGTAATTTTGTAGAGTTGTTTAAATCATTTGGTTAAAATAAAAATCCAAACTATCAATAAAAAGAACTGGAAAATTTTATAGAAAAAAGTAAGTTACAAGACACTGACTTTTTCATAAAAAAAACTCTCCACTAATTTGGAGAGTTTTTCCTTAACAAAAATTAATAAGCAACAAATTTGCTTCCTGCACATCCACAAATTGGACATTTCTCTTCTTCTTCAAAAGTAATATATCCGCAAACTGGACATAAGTAGATATTTTCTACTTCTAAATCTTTACCAGCATCAACTGCTTCTTTAGCAGCTTCAAATCTTTTAGCGTGTACTTCTTCAGCAGCTGTTGCATATTTCATAGCTTTAACAGCTTCTTTTTCACCTTGCATTTCTGCAACTGCGATAAAAGCTGGATACATTTGAGTAGATTCGAAAATTTCTCCATTCTTTGCGCCTTCAAGGTTTTCAGAAGTAGAGTTAATTCCAAATCCAGCCATTGATGTTACAGGAAAATCTCCTGAAACGTCTTTAAGAGCCTTGAAATGTAGAGTCGCGTGAATTTTTTCTGCATCAGAAGTTGCGTCGAAAAGTCTTTTTACGTTTTTGAATCCGTCTTTTTCTGCTACATCTCCCCAGATATTGTATCTAGTACGTGCTTGTGATTCTCCGCCGAATGCTGATCTTAAATTGTCGCTTGTCATTTGATTCATAATATTACCCCCATAAATTTAATAATAAAACTACCACCATTATTATAGAATAATATTAATAAAAAATCAAATAGTGTATTAAAAATATATTAAATAAATATTAATTATTATCCTATTTTTTCAATTTTTTGTGTTTGATCATATGTTATGAGAGCATCAATGATTTCATCAAGATCTCCATCGTTAATAGCATCAATTTTGTGTGATGTTAGATTAATTCTGTGATCAGTTACTCTTCCTTGAGGATAATTATAAGTTCTTATTCTTTCTGATCTATCCCCTGTTCCAATTTGAGAAGATCTTTCCATTGACTCTTTTTCATTTTGCTCTTGTAATTTTAAGTCGTAAAGTTTAGACCTTAAAAGTTTCATCGCTTTTTCTTTATTTCTAAGTTGTGATTTTTCATCTTGACATGATATTACAATTCCAGTTGGAATATGAGTTAGTCTAACTGCAGAATCTGTCGTATTTACACATTGTCCACCATTACCTGATGCACGGAATACATCAAATTTTATTTGTGTTGGATCAATTTCAATATCAACATCTTCAGCTTCTGGTAAAACTGCTACTGTGGCAGTTGAAGTATGAATTCTCCCTCCACTTTCTGTTTCAGGAACTCTTTGTACTCTATGGACTCCTGATTCATATTTAAGCCTAGAATAAGCACCATCACCAATAATCATAAAGACAATTTCTTTATAACCACCAATTCCAATTTCATTAGAAGAAATTGTTTCGACTTTAAAACCACTTCTTTCAGCGTATCTTACATATTGCCTATAAAGAACTCCTGCAAATAGAGCTGCTTCATCTCCACCTGCACCAGCACGAATTTCTACCATAACATTCTTACTGTCATTTTTATCCTTTGGAATTAAAAGAATTTTTAGTTCATTTTCAAGATTTTCAATTTTTTTGCTTCCTTCATTGATCTCTTCTCTAACCAAATCTTTAAAATCATCATCTAATTTTTCTTTTATCAATTCCTTGTTTTCATTTAATGTATTTAAAGTTTCTTTATAATCTCTATATTTAGTAACAATTGGTTCTATTTCTGCGTGTTCAATTGCCTTTTTTTGATATAATTTAGAATCATTAATAACTTCAACGTTACTAAGATCTTTTTCTAATTCAACTAATCTATCTTCAAAAACTGAAAGTTTTTCGTACATATTTACACCTACATCTTTAATTGACCAAGGATTACTCTATCTAAATTATTCAAATCCTTGTAAACTTCTACTATAAAGTTTTTCTCCATTAATTCAAGAATATCTTCTGCTTCATCATGACCTATTTCAAATACCAAAAATCCATTCTCATTTAAATAATTTGGAGCTTTTTTTATAATTTGTCTATAAAAATCTAATCCGTCAGATCCTCCATCAAGAGCAAGTCTAGGTTCATAATCTTTTACTTCCACTTGCAAATTATTAATTTCATTTGTCTTTATATATGGAGGATTGGAATATATTAAATCAAATTTTTCTTTTACATTCTCAAATAAGTCACTTTTTTTTACTTCAATATTAGAATTGTGAATTTTCTTATTTATTTTAGTATTCTCTAAAGCTTTGGGACTAATATCTACACAAACTACTTTGATATCTGCCTCAAGATCAATAGTTATGCTCACAATACCTGATCCACATCCTATTTCAAGCATATTAGAAATATTATTATTTTTTATAATCTCTAAAAGTTTTTCTACTGAGATTTCAGTATCCGACCTAGGTATTAGAACACCTTCCAAAACTCTGAAACTTCTACCATAAAAATCTTCTTTTCCCAAAATATATTGAAGAGGCATTCCTGATTTTCTTTTCTTTAATATATCAAAATATTTATTCTCTATTGATTCCTCTAATTCATCCTTATCATGAGCAACCAAATAGGATAAATCTTTATTTAATAAATCGCTTAATATTCTTCTCGTTTCATAAATTGGATTAGTGTATTCCAATTCTTTTAAATACTTTCTACCTTCTATTAAGGCTTCGTAAATTTTCATAAATTTAAGTAATAAAAAAGGTTAGCCAGGCTAACCTCATTGTCATTTATTTCTCTTGTATCTGCTATTGAATTTCTCAATTCTTCCGCCATGATCAGAGAGTTTTTGCTTTCCTGTAAAGAAAGGATGACAAGCTGAACAAATTTCAACTTTTAAATCTTCTTTAACGGATCCTGTTTTAAAAGTATTGCCACATGCACAAGTTACTGTAGCTTCTTTATAATCTGGATGAATTCCTTTTTTCATTGTTTAGCCCCCTTAAACTTATTTTATAACTCAATTTTAATATTATAACACAATTTTTACCTTTATGCAAACTCAACTATTTGCTTAATTATTATACAATAATTATTATGATATTTCAAGATTTAGAGAATAAAAATAGACCTAGATCTTATTTTTTAAAAACTCTTCATTGTCTTTTGTCTTTGAAATCTTGTCTAAAAATTTTTCTGTGACATCTTCAATATTTTCTTCACTTAATTTATTTCTAAGATCATAGTTGAAGGAAAGTTCTTTCTTGTTTAAAAGTAATTCTTCTTTTCTAGTTCCTGATTTTAAAATATCTATTGCTGGAAAAATCCTCTTTTCAGAAAGGCTTCTATTTAGATGAAGTTCCATATTACCTGTTCCCTTGAATTCCTCAAAGATAACATCATCCATTCTTGAACCAGTATCAACTAATGCAGTTGCAAGTATAGTAAGACTTCCGCCTTCTTCAATATTTCTCGCTGCTCCAAAAAATCTCTTTGGTTTGTGAAGTGACAAGGGATCTAGTCCTCCAGATAAAGTCTTTCCACTAGTTGGAGTTACTAAATTATAAGCACGAGAAAGTCTTGTAAGTGAATCTAAAAGTATAACTACATCTTCTTTATTTTCAACTAACCTTTTTGCTCTATCTATAACCATTTCAGCTACTCTAGTGTGGTTTTTTGGATTTTCGTCAAAAGTTGAATAAACAACTTCTCCGTTAACAGATCTCTTCATATCTGTTACTTCTTCTGGTCTCTCATCTACTAATAAAACAATTAAATGTAGATTTGGATATTTCATATTTATTGATTTAGAAATCTTTTTAAGAAGAGTTGTCTTACCTGACTTAGGCTGTGAAACAATAAGTCCTCTTTGACCTAAACCGACTGGAGCTAATAAATCAATTACTCTCATGGCCGTATCTTCTGTTTCTAAATTAATTTTCTTCTTTGGATAAATAGGAGTTAAATTATCAAAAAAAGGTCTGTCTACTATTTTTGAAGGATGTATACCGTTCACAGACTTAATATATAAGAGAGCATTAAAATTTTCCCCATCCTTTGGAGGAGATTTTATTCCAAGTATTTCGTCTCCATTTCTTAGTTTAAATTTTCTTATTTGAGATGGGGATACATAAATATCTTCCTCGCTTGGAAGATAATTTATTGTCCTTAAAAAACCATAGCCATCTTGGTGTAAATCTAAAATACCCCTAACATAATTCTTATCATCAAGATTTTTTAAAGTCTCAGCAGCATTGTCAGATATATCTAGTTTATCTATCTTTTCTGATTCTTTTTTTGATTTGATTTTTTTTAAAAGGTCATCTTTTTTTAAAGAATATGGTTTTTCTATACCATATTCTTTAGCTAGTTCTCTTAATTCAGTGACTTTTAAATCCTTTAAATTTTCAAGCTGTAAAAAAGAATTTGGAATCTTTCCATTTTCAATATAATATTTTAGTTCGTCATAATCATAATTTTCAGAATTTTCTAAACCTAAAGACCTTGAAATATTTCTCAAATCATCAATAGATTTATTATTTAATTCATTATTATTTGACATGATAAAAATTATTTAGCATAATCAGGTTTTAAATCAAGTGAATGAATTGATTTTATAAACCTTTGAGTTCCACTAGGAAGTCTTAGTACAAGTGTGTCAGTCTTTGCTTTATTATCTCCGTAGTATTTAACTCCATCTAGGATTTCACCAGATGTAATACCTGTTACTGAGAAAATAACTTCATTGCCTTTTACTAAATCTTCAATTGAATAGATTTTTTGTAAATCTGAATCTAAATCTCTACATCTTGCTTCTTGTTTTTCATCAGTTGGATGAAGTCTTCCTTGGAAATCTCCTCCCAAACATTTTAAGGCTGCAGCAGCAATTACTCCTTCAGGAGCTCCACCACGACCAATTACAAGATCTATTCCAGAATCCTCATAACAAGTTTCAATTGCTGTAACAACATCTCCATCTGATACTTTTTTTACTCTGGCACCAATAGAAATAATTTCATCTATTAATTCTTCATGTCTAGGTCTATCAAGTACAGCTACAACAATATCGTCAATGTTTTTATTTAATGCTTTTGCAACTCTTTTAATATTTTCTGTTGGTGAATCATCTAGTTTAATAAGACCCTTAGCCTTAGGACCACAAGCAATTTTATCCATATAAATATCAGGTGCATTTAATAGACATCCCTTAGGTGCAACTGCAAGAACAGCAATTGAATTGTCTGTGCCGTTAGCAATTGAGTTTGTTCCATCTATAGGATCAACTGCTATGTCAACTTGTTCTTCCCCTTCTTTTGTACCAATTTTTTCTCCGATGTAAAGCATAGGAGCTTCGTCAATTTCTCCTTCACCTATAACTACAGTTCCGTCAATGTCAACTGTATCAAACATTCTTCTCATTGCATCTACTGCTGCACCATCCGCTGCATTTTTATCACCTTTTCCAAGCCATTTACCTGCTGAAAGTGCTGCTGCTTCTGTTACTCTTGCTAAGTTTAGTGCTAAATTTCTGTCCATCTTATTTCTCCTTTGTCTTTACATTTTTAAAATCTTCTAAAAATTTTTCTAATCCACTATCTGTTAGTTGATGTTTTATCATTTCCTTAAATATTTTATAAGGAATTGTTCCCACATCAGCTCCAGTTTTTGCAACTTCTTCTACATGTTTAATATGTCTAATACTTGCAGCTATAATTTGTGTATCATAATCATAAGTTTCAAATATATGAGAAATGTCTTTAACTAAATCTAGTCCAGACTCTCCTATATCATCGAGTCTTCCCATAAAAGGACTAACATAAGTTGCTCCTGCATTTGCTGCAAGAAGGGCTTGTGAAACCGAAAATATTAAAGTTACATTAGTTTTTATACCTTCTTTACTTAAAATACTTACTGCTTTTAATCCTTCTTCAATCATTGGAATTTTTATTACGATATTTTTTGATATTTTTGCAAGTTCTCTTGCTTCTTTAAGCATTCCATCTAAATCAGTTGAAATTACTTCAGCAGAAATATCTCCATCAACTATTTCAGAAATTTCTTTTATTACATCCTCAAAAACTCCACCACTTTTTGCAATTAGAGTGGGATTTGTTGTCACTCCTGATAAAACACCCCAAGAATTAATCTCTCGAATTTCTTCGATATTTGCAGTATCAATAAAAAACTTCATTTAATCATCCCTTTCAAGTAAACATACAGCTTCAGAAGATATCCCTTCTCCCCTACCAATAAAACCTAATTTTTCAGTAGTAGTTGCTTTTATAGAAATATTTTCTATATCAGTATCTAATATAATGCTTATGGTCTTTCTCATTTCTTCAATATAGCTAGCAAGCTTTGGAGCTTGACAAGCTATGACACAATCAATGTTTCCTATTTTATAATTTTTAGATTTCATGATTTCGAAAACTCTTTTTAAAAGAATTTTTGAATCAATATCCTTGAACTCATTATCATTATCTGGAAAATGGTATCCAATATCTCTAAGAGCTAAGGCTCCCAAAATAGAATCCATTATTGCGTGTATAAGAACATCAGCATCCGAGTGACCAAGAAGTCCTTTTTCATAAGGTATTTCAATACCACCAATAAATAACTTTCTATTTTCTACCAATTTATGAACATCATATCCAATTCCTATTCTCATGTATTCACCTTCTTAACTAGAATATTTGCTATAGATAAATCTTCTCTTGTTGTTATCTTTATATTATCGTAAGAATTATAGATAAGTTTTACCTTAACCCCTGTTTTTTCAACTAAAGAGCAATCATCAGTTCCATAATACCCTTCTGAATAAGCTTGTTCATAGGCCTTAATTAAAATTTCTTTTCTAAAAACTTGAGGAGTTTGGACTTGCCAAAGTCTATCTCTATTTGGAGTATAATCTACTAATTTACCATCAGTTGAAACTTTTATAGTATCTTTAACAGGATTAGCCAAAACACAAGCACCAGTATCAAGAACATTTTCAATTGCTTCATCAATTTTATCAACTGATACAAAGGGTCTAGCACCATCATGTGTTAAAACTATATTTGTTTCTATTGGCATATTTAAAAGACCATTGTTTATAGAATCTTGCCTCTCCTTGCCTCCATAAACAATTTTATACTCCATGTTGATTTGATATTTTTTTATTATATCATCCACATAACGCATGTCAGTCTTTTTTACGATTAGGAGTAAAAAATCAATATACTTAGATTTTTCTATCTTTTTAATTGTATGAGCTAAAATTGGAATTCCATCAATTGCTAAAAACTGTTTATTAATACCCATTTTCATTCTCTTACCCATACCAGCTGCAGCTACTATAGCAGTAACAAATTTTTCCTTATACACTTGATCACTCTTCTTCAATTTGTAAATTATTAATTGCGTACTTTAGAAGTTCCCCAGCAATTGGTGCGGCAGCTTGAGAACCATAATCCTTAATATTAGGAATTACAACTGCTATTGCCACTTGAGGATCATCTGCAGGAGCAAAACCTACAAACCAAGCGTTGTTTGTACCCTCTTTTAAGTCTAGTTGAGCAGTACCAGTTTTACCTGCAACTTTTACACCAGAGACATATGCCTCAGTTCCTGTACCATTGTTTACAACATTTACCATGTATTTTGTAATTTGATCAGCATTTTCCTTTGAAGTTACTTCACTTAAAACAGTTGGAGTATTTCTAATTACATTTTTCCCATCAGAAGAATCAATTCTTTTAACAATATGAGGTTGCATCATTACACCATCATTTGCAATTGTTGAAGCTACCATGCACATTTCGAGAGGTGTAACTAAAATTGTATCGTGTCCAATACCACCGGCAGCAAGAGCTGTCCTATCAAAATCACTTCTTTTAAATGTCCATGTAGAAGTTTCAAGAGGAAGTTCAAAATCAACTTTTTTATTTATCATATATTTTTCAGAAACCTGTCCCATAATATCAATTCCCATGTCCACAGATTTTCTGACAAAATAAGTATTAAGTGAATTTGTAAATGCCTTTCTTAAATCTACCCTACCATAAATTTTATTTCCTGCATTTTTAAATTCTCTACCATTGTCAATTTTTTCCAAACCTTCATCGGTATACTTTTGTGAAATTCCTGATTCTAATATTGCTGTAGTTGTAACGATTTTATAGACTGAACCTGGAGCAAACTTACCCTTTGTAGAACTATTGAATAAGGCTCCATTATTTGCTTCATTAATTTTTTGCATATCTTTTGCAATATTTTGAGAATTAAAATCCGGAAGAGATACCATAGATAAAACTTCACCAGTTTTTGGATTCATCATTACTACAGACCCTTTTTCAGAGTTAGCTGATAATACAGATCTAGTCTTTTCTTGTAAATCAGTATCCGTTGTTAAAGTTACATCATCACCAGTATAAGGATCGTAATTTTTATTTATTATTGACTTAAAAGTTTTTAATAATTTAGAGCCTTCTTTTCCAACTAAATAGTCATTTAACTCTTTTTCAAGCCCATATTTATCGACAATTTTATCTGAATACCCTATTATATGAGAATAAATAATAGGCTGATTATAAATTCTGTGATAATTATATTTTTCACCATTAGAGTAAGCTAGCACTTCATGATTTCTATCATAAAAAGTTCCTCTCTTGACCGAATTTTCTCTAAGTTCACTTCTTCTATTGGCCGGATGTTTTACAATATCATCTGCCTTAAAAACTGTGAAATATGTCAAATAAACAATTGGAGCAACTAATAAAATCATTAAAAAAACTAGTAAAACTAAGATTCTTTTATTATCTTTACTATTCATTATCTAATCCCCTATCATATTTGTATGATAAATCTTCACTTGTAACTTGTAAAATACCAAGCGCAACAAAACTTGAAATCAAGGAACTTCCACCATAAGAAATAAATGGCAAAGTAAGTCCTGTCATAGGTATAAGTTTAATTACACCACCAATATTTAAGAATGCTTGAACTGTAAATAATATTGCAACAGATAAAGCAAGAATTCTATAAAAAAGATATTCTTGATTTAAAGCAATTTTTATAGCTCTATAAACTAAAAGCATGTAGAGCATTATTATTCCTATTCCTGTTAGCACTCCCATTTCTTCACAAATTGCAGAAAAAATCACATCAGAATAAGCAAAAGCAATTTGTTTAGGGTATCCAAGACCAATACCTTGCCCTATAAATCCACCTTCACCAATTCCAAATAAAGATTGGACGATTTGCCTTGCTGAATTTACAACTTTATCTGCAGTCCAAGGATTTAACCAAATATCGACTCTACTTCGGACGTGGGAAAACAAGAAAAATCCAACTACTGAGCCAAAGATCATAAGGCCAATATTAACTAAAATTGATTTTCTATCTTCATCATATATATATTGAATAAGAGTGTATATTGCAATAAAAATAGCTGCTGTTCCAAGATCTCTTTGTATAAATAAAAATCCCACAAAAATATATATTACTGCCATTAAGTAATATGAGGTATATTTATAATTTAATTTTTTTAATCTTGTTTGGAAAGTTGTATAAAAAGAAGCTATTAAAAAAATCACTAAAATTTTAGTAAATTCAGATAACTGAATAGTTATACTGTCAGAAATTTCTATCCAGTTTTTGGCTCCATATTTTGAAGGAGCAAGAATAATTGTGAGTAAGAAAAATAAAATAGAAAGTCCCAAATAAAGACCTGTCATATATTCTAGTCTTCTCATTGCCCTAATTATAAAGTAGGTTAAGTAAAAAACAAGTATACCTGCTAAAACCCAAATTAGTTGTCTAAGTCCAAGTTTAGGTGATAACCTATATATGGTTATAATTCCAAGGCTTAAAAGCATGGATACTATCAGAAAAATATAATTGTCACCAGAAGAAACTTTTCCTAGTACCAAATTTGATATATAGACTATTAATATTAATCCTAAAAATAAAATTATTATGTACCTATCAATATTATTGTTGTTAAAGGTAAATAATAGCAATATACTTAGAATTTCAAAAATCAATAAAAGATTTCTAGGTTTTCTCTGTTTAAAAATTTTATCTAACACAATTTCACCTTTTATCTACAAAAATAAATTGGATAAATCCAACGCCAATCTTGTCATTATTTTGAAGTTCTATAAACTCATTAGAGTCTACTTTAACACCATTTAAGAAAGTCCCATTGGCAGAACCCAAATCCTCCAAATAATATCTTTGATTTTTTTCACGAATTAACAAATGATTTTTACTTACAAATTTATCTTTTATAACAATGTCATTTCTCGAACTTCTACCAAGACTTATGTCACCTTCAATGACATAATATTCCTGCATTTTGAAATTCAAGGAGTCAAGTCTATTAACCACTTTTAAATAAGCATCATCAAGGGAGCCTCCCCCGCTTGTCATACTTTTTACATCAAGATACATTAGTCTTAAAATACTAAAAATAAAAAGATAAATTAAGATTATAAAAACGTATCTCAACACTTGTGAGATCAATTCAAACATATTCCACCTCTTTGTCTAAAACTCTATCTCATTATATACTTTTTAAAAAAATTTTTCCATTATTTTGTTTAAATAAGATGAATTGGGCAATCTCCATTTTTATGTTAAAATAAATCTGGTGATAAAATGATTATCTCAAATATAAGTTTTGAAAAGAAAAAATTTAATATTACTTTTGATTCTGGCGAGGAAATTAAGATTTCTGAAGATACTTTAGTAAATTTTGGACTATACAAGGGACAAGAAGTTGAAGAAGAGTTTGTTGAAAATTTGAAATTTGAAAATGAAAAATCAGAAGCCCTTCTACTTTCCTACAAATTTTTGCAAAGAAATAAAACAAAAAAACAATTAATTGATCATCTCTACAAAAATAAAATTCAAAGAGAAATCATTGACATCATAATTCCCATTTTAGAAGAAAAAAAATATCTCAACGATGAAGATTATGCTAGAAGATATTTAAATGATGCCATGAATATTAAAAAATATGGGAAAATAAAAACTAAATATATGCTGATGTCTAAGGGTATCGATAAAAATATTATAGAAAAAATTATGGAAAATTATGACTATGAGTTGGAGTATGAAAATGCTCTCGAACTCGTAAAAAAAAGAATATCCAAAAATGAAAGCGACCCTAAAAAAATTTATTCAGTAAAAAATTATTTACAGGGTCGTGGATTTGAATTCGAAATTATAAATTTTACTTTTGATGATTATCTAAGTGGTGAATAAATGAAAGCTTTTGTTTATATTTTAAAATGTGCGGACAATAGCTTATACACAGGTTACACTGTGAATTTAGAAAAAAGATTAAAAACTCATAACAGCGGAAAGGCTTCTAAGTATACATCTGCAAGACTTCCCGTCAAGATGGTCTTTAGCGAAGAATGCAAGGACAAATCTGATGCCCTAAAAAAAGAATATTTTATAAAAAGCTTAAATAGAGATGATAAAATAAAGATTATTGAAAATAAAAAATCTCTTCAAGACTTATACGACTTATATTTAATTAATAAATCGAATGCAAAAAAATAGAAAAAACTGATCTAAGTTAAGTAAAACCTAGACCAGTTTTTTTATTTTACCTTATACATTTCAGTTAAGAAATTGTCTTCTTTTTCTATAAAATCTCTTTCACACAAAGAGTCCAATTTATTTTTAAATTCGTCGTAAGAAAGATTTTCTCCAGTCTTTTTATTGTAATTAACAAGCACACCATTTAAATTAGAACTATCAATTGGAAGTAAATCTTTTACATCAGCAAAAAATTTTTCATAAATTTCATCATCATGTGATGTCAGTTCATCAAAAGGATTTTCTGTATGTGGAGATACTGTATTAGCTGCTCTAATTCGAACAAAAGATGTTCTTCCTTTCTTTGCAGAAGAAATAAAAACATCACCTGAACTCAAATAAGGAAGCCTTTTAGTTTCATCTGAGGAAAGGTCAGTTTCCTCTCTAATTGTATCAATATCAGATGCTCTAACAGTTCTAAATATTAATTTAGTATTTAATTGTGCTGTTATTGTTTCATCTAGAAGAGTAGGCCTTTGTGTTGCAAGAATTAAAAATACTCCATATTTTCTTCCTTCTTGTGACACTTCTCTCAATATACTCTTTGATGGTGTATCAAAACCTTTTGGTGCAAAATTGTGAGCTTCATCAGTAATAATTATAAAAGGTGGAAAATAATCTACTTTTACATTATTTCTATAAAGTTCATCTCTATATTCTTTTCTCAAATAATATAATTTTGCCAGTAGATAAGTTGAAAAAACATTTATCATCCTTGTTGAGCCTTGCAGAACAACCAATTTTCTTCTTTTTAATAAATCTAAAAGTTCATCTATGTTGTGAGAAAATATACCTTCATTTTGTAAAGTCATAAGTCGCCACAAAACTCCACGTACACTCATTGAGTTACAAGTTTTGTCATATCTTTCATATATATCTAAAACATCTTCTAGTCGATTTCTTATAGATTGATCTGTTTCTGCAGCAATTTCTGCAAGTATTTTGTCTCTTGATCCTATTTCTTGACCTTCTAAAAGCATATCTAATTTATTTTTAAAAGATTCAAAACTGGCTCCTTTAGAAAGCATTACATCAATTACATTATTCATTGAATCAGTTAGAGGTGAAGCTGCATTTAGTAAATTTTTTAAATCTCTTTTTTGCAATTCCTGAAATTTTATACCAGTATCCAGTCCAATTTCAAGACACTTAAATTTGTCTGTATAATTTTTATTAGATATATCAGAATTATTTGTAAAGTCCATTTCATAATGAGGATCCATTACAATTGCTGGAACTCCCATTTCCATTAATTCTTCTAAGATAACTCTCAGTCCAAAAGATTTACCACTACCAGAGCCTCCAAAAACTCCTATGTGAGGATATTGGTGCATTGATTTGTAATCAAATAAATAAGGAAGTTCTTTTTGTTTTATAAATTCATTATTTTGAAAAATAGAAAATAAATCCTTATAAACATCATCCATTCCTTTTGCTATGTTATCTGTATTTTTAATTGAACCAAGTTTAAGAGATTCTTTAGGAAGACTATCTATTAATAGATTTTTTATTTCATTAAATTCAGGAGTTCTCAAATCACTTCCTGTCAAAGGTGGGTATAAAAGTTCTTCAAAAAATCTAAGTTTTGCTACATAAACAGTTTCGTTCCCAACATCATAGCCCATTGAACCCAGAGAAGATAAAACATCACTATCTATAAAATCTCCACCAATATCTAGAGGAATAAAACGGTTAAAAGTTTGTGAATCAACAACTTCACCAATGATATCACCTTGAACTGGATCTTCAACTATTAAAAACTCATTGTTCCTAAAATTTTTATCCTTAGAACCAATATATACTTCTCTTGTTGTCGTAACTCCAAGTACTTTCATTTTTCCTCCTATAAAGTTCTCTTATCTCTTTCAGAAATAAAAAATCTTTCATAGACATCCCTATCAAGATATTCCTCCAAAAGAGTTTTTAAAATTTCATCAGTTATCTTAACATCTTTATCTACAATATCAAGCCATAAAGGAACTCCTCTTGATGACATTGGCGTTAAGGTATAAATTAAACTGCAAATTTCTTCCAGATGCCTTTCTTGAGTGTCTAGTATATCAACTCCTATTGCTCCAGGGAATTTTGATGTTCTCATAAAAGCTGAAGAAAAACCTTCCCCCAAACCATCTTTTATAAATTTTTTATTGATTTCATTTCGTATTAAAAGACCTTCTCCAGTTTTAAGTCTATTAAATAAAATCTCCCTGTCGTAAATACTCTCATCAATATCAAGGCTTCTTGCTATTACATTAGTTTTTAAGTCTTTTATTACACCAAATAAAATTATATTTTTTTCTTCACAAATTTCTCTAAGCTCTTTAAATAAATCAAGACAGTTTATTTTATATCTTATGAATCCTCCATCCATCATGAGATAATCAAATTCATAAGTGCTTATATATTCAAGAGCTGTTTCTATTTCTATAGTTGCTAAATATTTTTGTGAAAGATTTTTATCATCATAAATTTCATTTAGCGTTGGAGTATAAACATTATTCCTATATATTTCATTTCCGTCTGTACACTTGGCAAGTCCTTGAAAAATCTCAATAAAATGAGGAAAAGCTCCTCCAGACATGTTGTTAGAACCATCAACTCCAACTGTTCTTCTAAATTTATTTAACTTTTCTTTAGGGAATTTTTCCATTTCAATAAGTCTTCCCACATTTTTAATAAGTTCACTTTGAAATTCATCATTATCGAATTTGAAAATAAAATCATATTTGTTTCTTAAATTTAAGTTTACATCTTTAAGTTGACCTTCAAGATCTTTTAAATTTATCATAGGTCTAAACTCTCCTTATAAACCTCATTTTTAGGAATATTATATTCTTTAGAAATTTTTTTAACTGCTTGAGATTTTTTCATTCCAGTTTCTAATTTTTCTCTAAGAAGACTTTTTATGTCATAAGTAACTTCCTCATTATTGCCCTCAACAACAATAACAAATTCTCCCTTTTCAGTAATTTCTTTTTCCAAAATTTCTGAAGTAGTTGACCTTATTGTTTCTTCAAAAACTTTTGTAATTTCTCTAGAAATAGATATTTTTCTTTCTCCAAAAACTTTGTAAAGATCATTTAAAAAATCTTTTATCCTGTGAGGCGCTTCATAAAAAATCAAACTAAATTTTAAATCTTTTAAGGATTCAAATTCTTTTTTTCTGCCACTTGATTTACTTGAAGTAAAACCGTAAAAAAGAAAATGATCAGTATCAAGGCCTGATAAAACTAAAGCGGTTAGTGCTGCATTTGCACCAGGTAAAACTCTAAAATCAATTTTTTCCTCTATTAACTTTTTTACTAAGACTGCACCAGGATCGCTAATACCTGGCATTCCAGCATCAGTCACAAGAGCAATATCCTTATCTTCTATATGATTAACTATTTTTTCAGACATCTCAGCTTCATTAAACTTGTGATAAGTCCTTAATTCTTTATTAATATCGTAATGATTTAAAAGTTTTAGAGTTACTCTTTTGTCTTCTGCATAAATTATATCAACAGACTTTAAAATTTCTATTGTTCTAAGAGTGATATCTCCTAAATTTCCAATTGGAGTTGGGCAAAAATAAATCACAAAATTACCTCATTTCTATAAACTTTTTTCATTTCATCTGAATATTTTTCGCCATTTTTTATGTAAAAATCTCTAAAATCATTTCCAAAGTTAGCTTGTTTTCTAGCAATAATAACAGAAGTTTTTGCTTCCTTTTTTGTATTTCCGTGAATGTTAATTATATGCTTCACTTTTAGACCTGCTAAATTGATTTTATAGATTAGTTCAGCTAGCCTATAGCTTGGATAAATTATATATAAATAAGCAGAATTTTTTAAAAGATAATTAATTATAAAAAGACTTTCTTCTATGTCAAAAAAATGTTTAGCAGCTATATTATTAAATTTTATATTTTCATAATTATAATAAGGTGGATTAAATACAACTGCATCAAAATAATTTGTTTCATAATCATCTTTTAATTCAAATATATTTCTATTTTTAATATTTATTTTATCCTCTAAATCATTAACTTTAAGAGACTCTTTAAAATTAGAAAGTACATTTTTATTTATGTCAATAGAATGAATTTCATTAAATCTTTCTGCCAATCTTAAAGACAAAATCCCATTTCCACAACCAAGGTCTATAATTTTATTGCTTGCTTTTACAAAGGAAGAAAGTATAAGAGCATCAGTTGTATATTTAAATTCATTATCATCTTGATAAATTATATATTTTGTTCCAGGAACTTGATCTTTTTTCATATTTCTCCCTTTAGAACCCCTAAGGCTTCTTTATATTTATCATTAGCAGAATTTTGTAAACTCCCATCAATTGATTCGCTTAGTTTTCCTCCAGGTATTATGTCTTCTAACTTAACTAAATCGTAATTAAGTTTTCCATTTGCCCAAAACCTATTTACATAAGTTGGATACACTCCATAAGATTTTAACTTTGTTTCACCCTTGATATTATCTTTTTCAATTACTAACTTAACAAGAGCACCTGTATCTACACCAGACTTTTTCAGATATTCAACTCTTTGATTTGAAAGTGCATTGCCCATAGAAAAAATTGTAAAAAATTTATTATTATCTCTTTCTTCAACTTGATATCTTTGAAGAACATGAGGATGAGAGCCCAAAATTATATTTGCACCAGATTCTTGTAATTTTTCTTTAAGAAATAATTGCCTGTCACTTGGGTGATATTGGTATTCATTTCCCCAATGAGGATAAACAATTACAATGTCAGATTTTTCTTTTAGAAGTTTAATATCATTCTCAAAATCTTGGGAAAAAGTGTTTACGGAATACTCTTTGTCACGCATGAGAGAATCCATTCCATTTAAAGTATCAGTAAAGGAAATAAATCCAATCTTTATTCCCTTTTTTTCTACAACAATTCCCTTTTCACCATCTTCTGATAAAGTCCCAAATGATTTCATTCCACTGTCATTTATATGTGCTAAAGTTTCCGCCACCCCTTCCAGTCCTGTATCAAGTGCGTGATTGTTTGCAGTGGACATTAAATCAAAACCAACATTTTTTAAGGAATAAATAGATTCTTTTGGGAAATTAAAAAGAGGAAATCCAGATAATTTTCTATTAGAATTAACTGAACCTTCAAAATTTGCAACAGCTATATCAGCTTCATTTATTTCCGCTGATATATTGGAAAAAATGGGAGTAAAATCATAAGCTTCATTACTCCTATAATTTTTCACTATTGGTTGATGAAAAATCATGTCACCCATAGCAAGAATAGTTACTTGTGACTTATCTTCTTCTATTTTTTCATCAACCTTATTATTTTTAACAATAGTACTTTCTTGAGATAAATTAAAATCACTTTTATAAGTTACATAAAGTCCAAATCCAAGAAAAAATAAGAGAGAAATAATAAAAATATTTTTTATGTTTTTCAAAATTTACTCCTTGAAAATTCACACCCACAATAATCCTGCCTATACATGTTAAATTCATCGGTCAATTCTACTGACCTTTTAAAACCATTTTTCTTTTTAAAATCAGAGAATAAATATTTAACTTTATATTTTTTTGATAAAAATTTTCCTAATCTGTTTAGAATTTGTGAATCCTTGTGAGGGGAAATTGAAAGAGTTGTTGTAAAATAATCATAATTATTTATAGATGCAAATTCTGCTGCCTTTTCCATCCTTTGTCTATAGCATTTAAAGCATCTTGCTCCACCCTCTTTATATTTTTCAAATCCCTTTATATAGTCTAAAAATTCTTCGTGGTCATATTTTATTACTTTAACTGAAATTTTTTCTTTAAAACCAAGATCTTCTACAAGTTTTATTTGTTCATCTGATCTTCTGTAAAATTCCTCTTCGCTATCAATATTGGGATTATAATAAAATACATCTATGTCAAAGTATTCTTCTATTCTTTCAAGGATTGCAGAAGAACAAGGTCCACAGCATGAATGCAAAAGAAGTTTAGGCTTATTTTCCTTATCTATTTTCTTTATTACTTTTTCCATTTCCAAGTTATAATTTATTTTATTCAAAATATCACCTATAAAATTAGACTAGTTGCCTAGTCTAAAAAATTTATATATTTTTTTGTCTTTTTTTAGCTATGATTCTTATAGCAATACCAAAAATAATAATGCCTATGCTAACTAATTGAGAAACTCTAAAAGAACCAATATATAAAGAATCAGTTCTCATTCCTTCAATAAAGAATCTAGCTATTCCATAAAATATCATATAAAAAGAAATCAATTGACCTTCAAATTTTTGTTTCTTTGAAAGATAAAAATATAAAAATAAGAAAATCAAAAAATTTACCAAGGATTCATAAAAAAATGTTGGGTGAACCATTTCGCCATCAACTAAAATTGCCCAAGGTACATCAGTGACGCCACCATGAGCTTCACCATTAATATAATTTCCCCATCTTCCAATAGATTGAGCAAGCGCAAGACCTGGTGCAATACAATCTGCTAAACTAAAAAAATTTACTTTCTTATGCTTACTAAAAAAATATATTGTTAGACCACCAGCAATAATGCCGCCATAAATTGCAAGTCCACCATTTCTAATAGCAAATATCTCATTTAAATGTTGGCTATAATAGTCCCACTCAAAAATAACATAATAGAGTCTTGCTCCCAAGACCCCAATTAAAACAGCCAAAAGTGAAACATCATTAGCTATATCTTTATAAAGTCCATTTTTGTAAGACTTTTTCTTTGCCATAGATTCTGTAACAAAAATTGCCAAAAAAACTCCTAAAGCAATTAAAATTCCGTACCATCTTACTTCTAAACCAAAAATTTTAAATGCAACTGGATTTATCTTCATACTGATTTACTTTCTTTATAAATATTAACTCCAGCAGAAACTCCCAATCTATCTGCCCCATTTTCAATCATTTCTAGAGATTTTTTGTAATCTCTTATACCGCCACTAGCTTTTACTTTAACTCTATCAGACACTGATTTTTTCATTAAAGCTACATCAGAAGAGTCTGCACCAGATGTCGAGAAACCAGTAGACGTTTTTACAAAATCTGCTCCTGCTTCATCAGATACCTCGCAAGCTTTTACAATTTCTTCTTTTGTAAGAAGACAATTTTCTAATATAACTTTAAGAATAGCTCCTTCATTATGACAAATTTTTGCCAGTTCTTCTATTTCTTCTTTTACAGCATCAAATTTTTTAGATTTAAGAAGTCCAATGTCAATTACCATATCAATCTCATCTGCACCATTGGAAAGAGCATTCTTTGTTTCAAAAGCTTTTGTTTCCTTTGTGTTGGCTCCAAGTGGAAATCCAATTACAGTACAAACTTTTACATCAGAATCTTTAAGACTTTCGGCACATTTTTTAACCCAAACTGGATTAACGCAAACTGAAAAGAAATTATATTCTTTAGCTTCTTCTAAAAGTTTATCTATTTGTTCTTCAGTAGATTCAGGTTTTAATAATGTATGGTCAATAATTCTATTAATTTCCATTAATCTCTCTCCCATGAAGTAAAGACATCTGTAACATCATCATTATCTTCCAAAGCATCGATTAATTTTTCCATGTTCTTAATATCATCTTCTTCTGTAAGAGAAGTTTCTGTTTGTGGGATAAAAGTTATATCAGATTCTATAAAAGTATGACCTTCATCTTCTAAAACTTTTCTCACATTGTGATAATCTTCTGGTTCAGTAATAATTTCAAAGGCTTCTCCTCTGTCAATTACATCTTCAGCACCAGCATCAATTGCAACTAAAGTAAATTCATCCTCATCAAGTCCTTCTTTTAAAACTCCTAGAGAACCTTTTTTATCAAACATAAAAGATACGCAACCTGGTTGGCCAAGATTTCCAGCAAATTTATCAAATAAATGTCTTATTTCAGGTGCAGTTCTATTTCTATTATCAGTTAAACAGTGAACCATTACTGCAACTCCACCTGGACCATAACCTTCATAAACAATTTCTTCAAAGTTATCGTCGTTATCTCCACCGCCAGCTTTAGCAACAGCTCTGTCTATATTGTCATTTGGCATATTTTCAGCTTTTGCCTTATCAATTGCAACTTTTAGAGAAGGATTATAATCTGGATCTAGCCCACCTTCCTTTGCAGCAACAGTTATTTGTCTAGCAAGTTTAGTAAAAATCTTACCTTTTTTTGCGTCTTCCTTACCTTTTTTATTTTTAATATTATTCCATTTAGAATGTCCTGACATTTAATCACCTTTCTATATAAATCGCTATTTTAAGCATATTGACTATTATATTACAAATATTAAGTAATCGTCAATATTATGTGCATAAGATGATGCTTCTTAATAGTTTATTTTTGTTTTAGATAAAAAATAAAAGATACACTTACATCTTGATTATAATTTTCTATTTTCATCTCTCCCTTATGGAGCTTACAAATTTGCTTTGATACAAATAAGCCAATACCATGTCTTTGAACATCTGATAAATTTTCTTCATCTAGTCTTTTTATAATACTTTCATCAATAGGTCTTCCCTCATTCTTAATTAATATAACTAATCTGTCTTGTAAAATTTCATAATTTAAAAAAATTTTTCCCTTTCCGTATTTAATACTGTTGTTTAAAATATTTTCCAGCATTCTATAAAATAAATGATTATCCATTTTTATTTTTATTTCTTTATTTATTTTATTCTCAAAAATAATTTCTTTGTCAGAATTTTCATTTAAGCTATTTACAAGTAACTTTCTTATGACAGAGATTGGATCCTTATACTCAAAGTGTTTATCACTAAGGTTCTCAAGACTATTTGTTAAATTTAAGTCCTCAATAATTCTACTTATTTTTAAAATTTGATCTTCAATTTTTTTGACTTCGTCTAAATTTTCTTTTGTCTTAATCCCTTCCATCTCCCAAGAAATTTTTGTGAGCGGAGTCCTTACGTCGTGGCTAATCCCTCTAAGCCAACTTGCTTGACTTTTTTTGAGATTTGTAAATTTCTCATTTGCTTCATTTATTGTTTTAGAAATTTCTTTTAACTCTCCTTCTTCTTCTACTTCCACATAATCTTCATCGAAAATATTATTGATAGCTTTTTGAAGTGGATTTAATTTTTTAAAAATACTTTTAACTTCATAAAGATAAAATAAATAAACAAGTAAAGAAAAGAAGAGTATGCTAATTAATAAAATAAAAAAATTTATTTTTGCTAAGTCGTAAGAATAATAATTAAATGGAAACTTATCTAAGGAATTTTTTGGATAAGCTAAAACTAATATTCCATCATCTAGGACAAAAGTAAAAACGGGATAATCATTTAAGTAATACCTTGTAAATCTTACGACATCAATTATGTCAAATTTACCTTTAACTTCTACAGGCTTGTTAAAGCTTTCAATTACTTCTCCACTTTTATCAATTCTCATTGCCCAAATATTCTTTTTTTCTAAAAAGTTTTTATTTTCCTTTGTAAAATAATTATCTTTATTTTTATCTTCTTCCTTGTTCTCCTCTAAAAATTCAAAAACCTTATTTGGATCTATATACTTTTTTGAAAATTTAAAACTAGAATAAAAAATTCCAGTTAGGCAGGATAGCATTAAAAACAATAAAATTAATATAAATAATATAAACTTCTTTAGTTTTTTAAAAAAATAATTTAACATTCTTAATTATCTCCAAGTAATTTGTATCCCAAGCCCTTTACTGTAATAAGTATTTGTGGATTCGCCGGATCTTCTTCAAGCTTATCCCTTAACCTATAAATGTGTGTAATAAGGGTATTTTCGTAACCAAAACTTTCTTCCCAACACTTTTCTAATATTTGATCTATTGAAACAATTTTATTTATATTAGTGGCAAGATAATCTAAAATTTTAAATTGCTTTGCCGTCAATTGTATCTCCTCGTAATTCTTTATTAACATTGCCCTCTCTCTATCAAAAACAATTCCACCAGATAAGATTATTTTTTCATTTTTATTTTGATAAGTTCTCCTAAGGACTGCTTCTATTCTCCATAAGAGGTCTTCAGGCAAAAAGGGTTTTACAATATAATCGTCAACTTCTAAATCAAATCCTTCTTTCTTGTCGTCAATACCACTTAAGGCCGACAAAACAATCACAGGCAAGTTGGATTTTTTTCTAAGATCTTTTAACAAGTCAAAACCACTCCCATCTGGAAGCATTATATCTAATACCATTAAATCAACTTTATTGTTCTTGAGTTTGAAATTTGCTTCTGCAATATTTTTTGCTGTTAAAAGATTACTGAAGCCTTTTTTCTTTAAAAAACTATACATACTATTTATTAAGTCAGACTCATCATCAACTAATAAAATCTTCGCTTCTCTAAAAATATTCATTTCTTTCTCCTTTAAAGCAATTTTATCACAATAAAAACTGATATTTGAAAATGTGATGTAAAAGTAATCTAGATAAAATTTCCATGTGATAGCAACTTATTATAATGAATTTACTAAAAATAGAGGAGAAGAAAATGAATAATATTTTAAAAATTGAAAACCTTAATACATCTTATGGAAAAAATTTAGTTTTAAAAGATATTAATTTAGAAATCAAAGAAGGAAGTATTTTTGGACTGATAGGTCCCAATGGTGCTGGTAAGTCCACTCTAATGAAATCTATCCTAGGTTTAGTAGAGAAGGATTCAGGAAAAATAACTTTATACGGAAAAGAAATAAATGAAAAAAATCAAAAGGAAACAAATAAAAATTTAGGTTCCTTAATAGAAGCCCCATCTTTTTATGACCATCTCACTGCCTATGATAACTTAGATCTTATCTGTGATATGAAAAATATAAATAAAGACAAGATTGATAAAACGCTAAGAGATGTCGGACTAATAAAAAGTAAAGACAAGAAACTAAGAGAATTTTCACTTGGTATGAAGCAAAGGATGGGTATTGCAATCGCCCTTATTGGGAACCCAAAATATTTAATATTAGATGAACCCATTAATGGACTTGACCCCTATGGCATTGAAGAGATGAGGGACTTGTTCAAAAGAATTGTAAAAAATTCAAATACCAGCATCTTAATCTCGTCACATATCTTGGATGAAATCGAAAAAATTTCCACTCACATTGGCATCCTTAAAAATGGATCCTTAACTTACAGTGGTTCCCTAGAAGAATATAGAGAACTTCATCCACCAGTAATTGTTTTAAAAACCTCAGATAATCTTAAGGCTTCAAAAATCCTAGCTTTATCTCAAGAAAATATAATTGACGACTATTTAGTCCTAGGTAACAAGAGTAAAGAAGAAGTTGCAAGAATAATAAAAAATCTTGTCAATGACCTTGATATTTATAGGGTCGAAAAAAGAAAAGAAAGTCTTGAAAAATTATTTATTAAAGAAACAAGTGCAAGGTGATCTCATGAAAAATCTAGAAATAAAAAAGAATAAGGGACTAAAATTAAATTTCACTCTTTTAATTTTATTTGCAATTCATTTATTTTCTATTCTTATTGCTTTCAAGACAAAAGACTTTCAATCTAACAAGTATCCTCTTGCAAGAATATTAGATTCTTATCTTGCATTTTCTTTATTCTTTAATCCCATTGCCCTATCATCACTTGTGAAAAAAGTAATTGAGATTGAAGAGAAAAATAATATGTGGCAACTGCAAATAAGTCTTGGCTTAAAGGTTCAGAAGATTTTGTTGGATAAAATCAAAAACTTGTCCATAAAAGTTTTCTTACTACAAATTCTTGAGTGGTTGATAATTATATTCTTAGCAAGTAAAAATATAAACTTTGACTTAGAAATAAACTTAATAAAAAGAATAATAATTTACTTTTTAACGACTTTATCAATTAACATTTCTATGATCATGATCTTCACAATAATTGAAATTAAAAGTAAAAAGATTTACTTCTCCCTTTTCTTTTCAATTGTTGGAGCAATGTCTGGAATAATTACTATGCTAACATCAAAGTTTTTAACACAAATAAATCCCTTTGGACTCTTCGCCACTATTTTAAATATAAATTATGCAAGAGAAGGACAAGTTTTTATACAGACTATGAATAAAATAAATTATCTCACATTGCCAATAAGTTTAATTTATATTCTTATCGCTTTAATTTACATCATAAGACTTAATAAATATTCACTTTCAAAGGACATCTAGGAGGTATTCATGTTAAAAACAGAATTTAAAAAATTAAAATTATTTTCACTCTTAACTACAATATTAATTATTCCCCTTCTTGCAAATATTTTTGGGACAATAAACTATTTGCAAAATCAAGAAATTTTAAAAAATAAATGGGAAAGTCTTTGGACACAAACATCCCTATTTTACTTCATGTTTTTTATAATCCCACTTATAGCAATTATTGTTTCAAGTCTTTGGTCAGTGGAACATAAGGCGGGTCTAAAATTAATTAGAACTAGCCCAATAAAAAATATTAGTGTTATAATGAGTAAATCTATTGTTGCCCTAATACTAATAAGTTTATGTCAAATATATTTTATAGTTTTATTTATCATGAGTGGAAAATTCGTCTGCGGATTTAAAATTGAAGGTCTGGGCCTCTACTTTTACTACATTGGGATAAGCATCTTATCTTCTATTCCAATAATTTCTATAATGAATTATCTAAGTTTGAAATTTAAGTCTTTAGGTTTAATAGTTCTTATCTCTATTTTGATATCAATTTTTGGCTTCTGTCTTGTAGCACAAAATATATTGCCGATATTTCAAAATATTATAGCTTCAAGCAAACTCGCCATTACAACAAATCATTTTGAACTAATAAGTAGAAATGAAGGATTAAAAATGATCATATTTTCCTTATTTGAGACTCTTATTTTTACAATTTTAGCAAATAAATTCTTAATGTATGAGTAATTATAAAATAATTTATTTAAAAATATCCTTGACAAAAAAATTTTCTCAACTTATAATTCAAAACATAGACTTTGAAGAGGAGAGTACATTGTAAAACTTTTCACAGAGAGATTTCATTTGGTGAAAGAAATCAAAAGAATTGCTTTGGAACATGGCCTTGGAGTCTTCGCACCAAGACAATAGTTTAGACTGCGACAGGTACGCCTGTTATAGCGTTCGGAGTATGTTGGTACTCTATGAGGTTATTTTAGCGATAAAATAATAAAAAAAGGTGGTAACACGAAGCACAGCTTTCGTCCTTTAAGGACGGGAGCTTTTTTTATTTTATAAAAGCTTTTAAAATATTTATTTTTTATTTCCTTTAAGATGCCGACAAGTATTTAAAAATTAGGAGGAAAATATGACAAAGAAAAATTTAGGAACCTTATGTGTTCAAGCTGGTTATGAACCCAAAAATGGAGAAGCGAGAGTTGTACCTATTGTACAATCAACAACCTTTAAATATGACTCTTCAGAACAAATGGCAAATCTTTTTGACTTAAAAGAAGCTGGTTATTTTTATACAAGACTTGCAAATCCAACAAATGATGCCGTTGCAAATAAAATTGTCGCTCTTGAAGGCGGCGTTGCAGGAATTTTGACTTCATCAGGACAAGCTGCTAACTTTTATGCACTGTTAAATATTTTAAAAGCAGGAGATCACATAATTTCATCATCAGCAATTTACGGTGGGACTTATAATTTAATTGCAAATACCTTAAAAAACTTTGGAATTGAGGCAACATTTGTTGACCCTAATATCTCGATTGAAGATTTAAATAAAGAGTTTAAAAAAAATACTAAAGTTGTATTTGGAGAAACTCTTTCAAACCCATCGCTTAAAGTATTGGATATTGAAACCTTTGCTACAGCAGCTCACGAACATGGAGTTCCACTTATAGTTGACAATACTTTTCCCACACCAATTTTCTTGAGGCCAATTGAATGGGGCGCGGATATTGTTACTCATTCAACTACAAAATACATGAATGGATCTGCTAACTCTGTTGGAGGAGCTATTGTTGATTCAGGAAATTTTGATTGGTCAAAATATAAAGATAAATTCCCTGGACTAACAGAACCTGATGAATCCTACCACGGTGTTGTCTTTACAGAAAGCTTTGGAAAAGGAGCTTATATTACAAAAATGACAACAACTCTAATGAGAGACCTTGGAAGTATCCCTTCTCCACAAAATTCTTTTTATTTAGGTATAGGACTTGAAACCCTTCATTTGAGAATGCCAAGACATTTCGAAAATGCACTTGCCCTTGCAAAATATTTAAAATCTAATGATAAAATATCTTGGGTTAATTTTTCTGGATTAGAAGATGACTCACAACATGAACTTGCACAAAAATATTTGCCGAAGGGATCCTGTGGTGTAATTGCATTTGGAATCAAAGGCGGAAGAGTTGCTGCTACAAAATTTATGGACTCACTAAAACTTGCAGCTGTGGTAACTCACGTGGCCGATGCAAGAACTTGTGTCCTTCACCCTGCAAGCACAACTCATAGACAAATGAATGATGAAGAACTTAAAAAAGCCGGCATTAGCCCTGACTTAATTAGAATGAGCGTTGGCATAGAAGATGCAGAGGATATAATAGCTGATGTAGAACAAGCTTTAAATTCCCTATAATATAAAATAATTATTTTATTCCATTTAAATATCTAAAAAAAGAACTTCTTAAATATCTTAAATCATAACCACCCGTCAAATGGGTGGTTTTGCATTTGCGGTACAAAGGTCCCTTAGACTTGTCGTGCCTCAATGGTGCCTTATGATTTACCACTTACATTTTTACTTGCTAATCCCTAAAAAGGTCTGTTTTATCCATTGTTATTTGACCACTCAATTCATCTTCTTTAAGTTAATTATGAATATTCTCTTTTATTGCTTTTTGTATTCTTACCTGCTGTATCTAAAAAATTTTCCCTTCATCAAAATTTTCTTCCTCTGTATTTGTATTTTAAATTGCCCCATTTATCACAAATCATTATGCTACTCTTAACTTATAAAACCCATAAAGTTTTATATACTAGCCTCGCTAGTATTCCGATTAACATTTAACTTGATCCGAACAGACTTCTCTTTCTATTAAATTTACTCTTTTTCAATTACATAATTCTCTTAATTTTGCTCTTATTTCCAATATTTTTCTTCCATAAAATACTTTTCTTCTGTATTTCGACTCAAATACTATGTGGTACTTACAATTCCATTTTGTGTGTTATAAACTGAGTGTATAAGTTAGACTCAAAAAAGATCTTGTTATTTTGTGTTCTGGTAAACCACAAATTTATTTTAACACGAAGGTATTTTTTTTTGTTTTTTATCGCTAAAGCTAAATTGAAACCCAGCCAAGCCAGTGGTTCTAATTACAAATAGCCCGTCCTAAACAAAGGACGAGCTACAGTGATTCCACCTTTTTATCTTTATTAAAATAATAAAAATCTCTCAGGATCAATTAAGTCTTATCTCGATAATGGGAAAACTCGCTACAAGCTAATATCGGTATAGGATTAAAAAGATGCATTTAATTATTTTTTAATAGCTTGATTTTACAGGCATAAAAATAATTAAAAATTTTTAAAATTTTATACTTGCAAGAGAACCCATTGGATCCCATGGTTTCAAATGAATAGGTTCTTTTTCATAAGCCTTAATAACTTTTTCATCTAAATATTTTTTGTTTATAAGGGCTTGATACATATATTCATCAAACCATTCATCACTCATCACAAGATAACCTCTTTCTCCTGAATCTTTGCCCCAAGAGTTTTCAACCTTATACCTATTAATTTTGTCATTTTCTTTATCATAATCACAACCAACAAAAACCATGGCATGAGTCATAAGTGACTCTTTATAGTCTAATCTTTCTTCTTTGGAAAAATCATAATCTACATCTAGTAAATCAAATACTTTTACACTTGAAAGATCAAGTGAGGAACCTTTTCTATTAAAAAATTGTCCAACATCACATCCAAACCAAACTGCTTCATCAGCTTGTAACTGTTTTAAAATCGATTTTTTCATTACATCAATAGGCACATTTACATATCTAACTTCATCTAGTTCTTTTACATTTCCTAAAAAATCTACTGTATAAGATTTAAAGTATGGTTTATCCTTTGTAGGTGCATTAATTAAAGATATATAATCATCTAAATTTATATCTAAATAATTTTCGAAAAATTCTTGTGGACTTAAATTTTTATGAGAAATAAATTCATCATCTTCATTTCTAACTTCAAAATCAAATTTTTCTGGAGGTGTTCCCAAGGCTATTGATAAAATTTCATAAATTTTTCTCATATATTTTTCTTGCAAAGCTTTTAATTTTTCAATATCTTTATCTTTTTCATAAGATTTTCTAATATTTTTTGCATACATTCTTAGAATTTTAGTTAAATAATTATTTAAACTTGCAGTTGCAGACGAATTTACAGATTCCTTCATTGCATATTGAGGCACCAATCCATATTTATTTATAATATTTTTGATCATGTCCCATTGACCACCATCACCCATTGGATCTGTCAGTATATGAGAAAGTAGCCTACTGTCTAAATCTTCATCAAGTGTATTTATTATTGATTCTAAAAAATAGTTGCATCTTTCAAGTTTGTCAAAAAATAAAGTATAATTTTTGGAAAGTTCAAATCCCTTTAAATTATATTTTTTGCAGAGTTTATATTCCATTAAATTTAGGGCTGCGAACATCCAACATCTTCCAGATTGTTTTTGATTTCTTATTTCTTTTTCTTTTAGTTCAATATTAAAAGAAAAAGTATTATTTTTATCTTCAAGTCTATCAATAGAAGCTTCAACAAGACCATTATTTACAGCTGCTCTTTGTGCTATTCTATTGGCTCTATTTTTATAAAAATCTTCTCTACTATTTTTTAAAAATTCTTGTGTCAATTCCATAAAAGTTTTTCTCCCTTTCTTTATTAAATCTATTATCAAATTTCTCTTTATTATTAAGTATACTCTTAAAATTGAATTTTTAAAATTTTACAAATCTTTTTCAAATAATAAATTTAACATTTTTTCTGGATTATCTAGAAAAGTTTTTGTTATATTATAAGCTTCTGTTTCTTTGTAGGTTTTTTTCTCTAATCCATATTCATTAAATTCAAAGATTTCTGCATCTGGAAATGCTAATAATATTGGCGAATGAGTAGCAATAAAAAACTGAGAATCTTCCTTTATTAATTGGTGGATAATATAGAGAAGAGACATCTGCGATGTTGGAGAAAGTGCAGCTTCTGGTTCGTCAAGTAGATAAATTCCTCTTGATCTAAATCTATTTAAGACAAGTGATCTAAAGCTCTCTCCATGAGATTGGCTGTGTAGAGACTTCCCACCATAATTGTCATAAAAATTACCAAAGCCAGAAGCTTGTAAATCATCGACTTCTGTCGCAAGATTATAAAAAGATTCAGCTCTCAAAAAAAATCCATCATTTTCTCTAGCTGGTCCCCTAGCAATTTCTAATAAACTACCAAGTTCAGAATGAGTATTTTTTGTTGCAAAATTAAAATTTTTAGATCCACCCTCTGGATTTAAACCAATAGCAATTGCCAAAGCTTCAAGCAAAGTAGATTTTCCACTCCCATTTTCTCCAACAAAAAATGTCACTGGCTTTTCTATTTTTATTCCATTAAAGTTTTTTAAGAAAGGAATGTTATTTAAATAGGAATCTTTTGGCAAATCTTCTTTATTTATTTTATAAATTTCTTTTATGTATTGCAAAATAAATTCTCCCCTCTTCATTTTCTATTTTATTATATCACTCAAAAAAATTTATTTGCTTTGAACTTGTGATAAGTTTGCTATAATAATCTTAGATGATAAAGGGGGCTATTATGGATAAAATTCTTCTTGGCAAGGGAAAAAATGAAAATTATATTCTTTTAAATAAAATTAATAGACATGGTCTAATTAGTGGAGCTACTGGCACTGGAAAGACAGTGACTTTAAAAGTTTTAACTGAAGCTTTATCAGATGCTGGCGTTCCAACTATTCTTGCTGATGTAAAGGGAGATCTTGCTAATATTTCTAAGGCTGGAAAAATAAATGAAAAATTGCAAGAAAGGCTTAATTTTTTGGGATTAGCTGATTTTGAATTTAAAAATTATCCTGTAAATTTATGGGATATTTATGGAGAAAAAGGAATCCCACTTAGAGTGACTGTTTCTGAAATGGGTCCACTAATGTTATCAAACATATTGGGTTTAAATGACACACAAAGTGGAGTTTTAAATATAATTTTTAAAGTTGCTGACAGTGAAGGTCTTCTTCTAATTGACCTAAAGGATTTAAAAGAACTAATAAATTATGTGTCTGAAAATCGTGATGAAATTAGCAAGACCTACGGCAATGTAGCTAGTCAAAGTTTATCTGCAATTTCTAGAAAATTATTATTTGTTGAGGATGCTGGTGGAGAATTGTTTTTTGGAGAGCCTGCTCTTAATATAAATGATTTATTAAGAACTGATGCCACAGGCAAGGGTTTTGTAAATATTATAAATGCCAATAAACTAATTTCAAATCCACTTTTATATTCAATGTTGTTATTATATATGTTATCAGAAATTTATGAAACTTTCCCTGAAGTTGGCGACTTAGATAAGCCTAAATTAGTGTTTTTCTTTGACGAAGCCCATTTACTTTTTAACAATACGCCAAACATTTTAAAGGAAAAAATTATTCAAGTTGTCAGACTTATAAGGAGTAAAGGTGTAGGTGTATTCTTTATTACACAAAATCCTTTAGATATACCTGAAGAAGTTTCTTCACAACTATCCAATAGAATTATTCATCAATTAAGAGCTTTCTCACCTAAAGAATTAAAAACTATTAAAACAGTTGCCGATACTTTTAGACAAGATGATTCTATTGATTTAAAAGAAGAAATTATAAATTTGAGAACTGGCGAAGCAATAGTCTCTTTTGCTGATGAAAGTGGAGCTCCAACAGTGGCTGATAAATCAATGATTTTAGCTCCTCATTCTTCTTTTGATGCTCTTAGTGATCTTGAATATAGAAATTTAGTTGAGACTTCAGATCTTTATAATAAATACAAAGATGTTTATGACAGAGAATCTGCTTATGAAATTTTAAAAGAAAGATTTGAGAGGGAGAAAATCGCAAAAGAGAGAGAAGAAGAGTTAGCAAAAAGAGAAAAGGAACTAGAAAAAGAAAGAAAACAAGATGCAAATAAAAAATCTTACGTAGACAAGGGCATAGATTCCATGTTAGGTACAATTACTAGAAGTATTGGTCGTGAAATTGCAAGAGGAATACTTGGTTCTATAAAAAAGAAAAGATAAATACAAAAATAAAAGTAAAAAAAGACTGGATTATAGTTTTTAACTATTTCCAGTCTTTTCTACTTAATTATCTTTTTCTTCTTCTAACTCTTCTTCCACTTCTTCCTCAACAGCTTCTTTTATTTTATCATTTTCTATAATTGAAGCTTCAGCAAGTTTATTTAGTTTTTCTCTGTCTTTCTTGCCAAAATCTTCATCGTCATCTAATTTTTTTCTAGTAAGATCGCTCATTTGATCTCTCTTTTTATTTTCTGATTTTATTGCATCTCTTTCTTTAAACCAAGCTACAATGAGGATAATTATTAATATAAGTCCTAAGAATCCAAGTATTGGGTATAAAAGGGCCATTAGTTTCTTAAATCCCATAAAGGATAAAGCAAATCCAAGTAAAGTGAAAATTACTAAGTTTCTCTTAAATTTTTCTTCTGTCAGTGACAATCTCTTAGCTGCTGAATAAAATAATGAGATGGCAGTATTAAAAATCATTCCAAAAATAATTAGTGACATTGCAAGTCCCATGTAAGGATGTACATTATTTAAAATTATTTGCATTGGTATATCAGCATCTTTAACATCATTTAGTGCAAAGAAAAGAGTAAGACCAACTAAAGCTGTAAGAATTGCAACAAGTCCACCACCTAGCATTCCCCCAGCTCTTGCTTGAGAAGAATCAGTTCTACTTCCACCTAATACAAAAGCCATAGAAATACTTGAAATCATACAAAGTCCAAAATAATTAATTGTTGATACTGCAATATTTGGAAGAGATGATCCCATTGATTTACCTAATACATCTAGAGCTTCAAAATCTGGATTTGCCTTCACAATTGTATAAATAGCTCCAATTAAAGTAAAAACTAAAACTAAAGGTGTGAAAAATCCTATAACTTTTGTCACTTTTTCAAAATCCATCATTCCAACAACAATAATTAATAAAGTACAAATTAATGAACCTATCCATGGTGCTAATCCAAATTGTTGCTCAAGATTTGATCCAGCTCCTGCTATCATTACAAAACCCATTAAAAAGCAATTTAAAATTAAAGCAAAATCCATAAATTTTGTAACAAATTTTTCCGAAACTTCTTCTAAAACATCAATATGACTTTGTGCGACAAAATGACTTCCCAGTTGAAGCACTATACCCCCAACAAATATATGAAGTGCACCTATACCAACTAATCCATAAAGTCCGTCTTTCCCAAAGGAAATAAAATATTGCATAATTTCTTGTCCACTAGCTAAACCCGCACCTGTAAGTACACCTACGTAAGCCAAAATTATGCTTATAGTTTTTTTATCCATGTATTCTCCTTATTCTCCAATTAATAACTTAACCCTTATATATTATCACAATGAAAATAAATTACAAATCTATACTTGATAAAGAAATATTACATAAGCAATTACTAAAAGATATTTCTTTTTTACTTTAAACATTTTATCTCCCCTTATTTAATCCTTTAAACATTTGTAAATAACTTTTGTCAATATTTATTATATTAATAAATTTCAAATTTAATTCACTTAATTATTTTCATTAATTAAATTATTTAAGTTAATAATTTTATAACTTTTTTTCTATTAAAATTAGATTTACACCTTTAAGTCCATTAAAAGTACATGGTATACAATCAATTTCTTTATAATCTAAACTTTTATAAAGAGATCTAGCTGATTTGTTTTTCTCATTTGTATCTATTCTCAGATATTTACAATTTTTGCTTCTTGCATATTCTTCATAAAATTTTACAAAATTTTTTCCATTGCCTTTTCCAGACATATCTGGGTCAACGACAAGTGTGTGAAGAACCATAACTTCTGAATCTGTTGCTTCAAATTTCCACTTAGCTTTTTTATAAACATCTACTTGTTCCTGATTAATTATCCCAGAAGCTAGAATAACACCATCCTCCTCCATGACAAATAAATCATGCCTTTTAAGAGCATCTTCTGCTGTCTCTCTAACTGGATAAATATCTCTTTTCCAGCCAACACTTATAAAACCATTTTCTTCAGCTTGATGAATCTTTTCATAAATCTTTTCTACGAAGTCTATATCTATTCTATTAGCTTTTCTTATAATCATTTTTATCTCCCAAAATCAAATTCTAAAACTTTATATTTATATTTCTCTTATTTTAAAACATATTATATAACAAAAAAACTCTTAAAATTATTTCTAATTTTAAGAGTTATAAAAATTTATAAAATGAAAAATTATTATTTAATTGTGAAAAATTGATTCAATATTTTTTTTGACTAATTTTAAAAGTTCATTTGTCAATTCTTGAATATCTTCTCCCAAAATGATTCCGTGCTTATATTTAAAAGAATCATTCCAAATATAATTAAAGGTTTTTGTATCTATATTTGATATTTTTCCTATTTGAATTGCATAAATCTCTATTCCATCTTCGATTAAATCCCTTACAATATCTTTTGTTGAACCAGGAAAAGTAGAAGCTCCGTCTGTAATTTCAAATATTATTTTGTATTCCTTTTTAGAATTTATTCTTCTTTTTTGCTCATCATCTATATTATTATATAAGTCTCTAAGACAAGCTGCATCCTCAGTAGTTCCATCACTTGCATCAACTTTTACTATAGAAGATATAATTTTTGATTCCTCTAAATCCTTCTTGTCTTTAAAATCTTTTATTTTATAATGATTTTTTCCGAAAAACCACGTTTCAGTCAATACTTCTATTTTTTGATTTGTCTTTTTTGCCTCAATTTGCAAATAATTATTAAAGTCTTTTATGGATAAAAGAGTAGCTGCTAATGTTTTTCTTGTTGCTTCAATTTTCTCTTTATTCATAGATCCTGAATTATCTATTAAAAAAGATATTTCAATTTTTTCTGGCAAAAGTTTATTATGAGATTCTAAAAAATTCTTATCAAAAATTTTAAGTTCTTTATAATTCCCTTTTTGTTCTGCTTCAACAAAGTCTGGGTAATTGTATATTAAATCATTTACATTTAGTTTTCCTCTTGCCTGTCTATTTCTTTTTACATTAATTTCTTTTTTTGCAGAACCTATTAACTTTTTCCAAAACTCTCCCATTTCTTTTCTTTGTTTATTTGTCTTATTTACATAAAAATTAAATAGCTCTAGATCCTTCTCATTAACACCATAAGATTCCAAATCTTTTTTATCAAATTCTCCAGTAGCTTTCAGGTTATTAATTTCTTGCTCTAGAATTTCTTCTAGTGTTTCTTCCACATCTTTTCTTGTAGACTCAATTTTATTGGAAGATTTTTCTTTTTTACTTTCTTCAAAAAATTTTTTTCCTTCTTCTCCACTGCTTTCACTTGTTCCCATAGAGTCAATTTCTTCTAGCCAATATTTTTTAAAACTTGGGTAAATAAAAGATTTTATAAGTGGATCTCTTTTTCTTATACCTTCATCTTCATTGATTTCTTTTATTAATTCTTTAGTTAAAAATTTATAGATAGACTGTGAAAAAATTTTAGCATCAAATTTCCCTTCTATTTCAGAAACTAAACTTTCATTTTCACTATAAATATTCCAAATCAAAAAACTTTCTGAGAATCCATTGTGAGGTAATGAAGAAAAGATTTCTTCAGAGTCAATTTTATCTTTCATATAATTTATAATTTTTTCTTTTTCTTCTTCATCTCTGTAAACAGGACAGCTTTCTAGAACTCTTAGAAAAGCTGTATATTTATCCATTTCAAATAAAAAATCTAAAATTTCACTTTTTACATATTCTCTTATAGTTTTTATATCAATTTTATTATCATCATCTAATAGTTCATTGGTTTTTTTTGAAATAATATAAGTGATTTCATCAATTTCTTTTTTCCAAGCAAACTCTCTACCTAAATAATATTTAGGATTTTTTTTCCAATCTGGATATAAAGCTAACTCATTATATATATGCCATAAAACCTCATTATTATTTAAATCATCTTCCACAAAAGTAGCTAGTGGAAGATACAAAATAGATTCACTTGCTTTAAGAGAAAATTTTTCTAAACTCTTAGATCCAATATATCTGAGGCTCTGATCCCTAGTAAACGTTGCGAGAGATTGTTTATGATTTTCTAAAAATATCTTTAGATTTGCTTCAGCTTCTTTTTTTATACTGTTTTCATCTAACGATTCTTTACTTAATCCAAACATTTCTTTCCTCCTAGTCATATAAACTAATACTTTTCAGTTTATCTAAAGAATCAAGTCTATCAATATTTAAAATTGAAAAATTGCCATTAAAATCCACAGATAAAAAAATTGATGATTCTATTGGTATGAGATTTATTAAAAATAGTTCAGACAGAAAAACTTTAGAATTTAATTTCCACTCTCCCATATTTTCTTCCAATAAATATACAAATCCATCTTCTGTAAGAATAAGAGCACTTCCATTTTTTGATGAAATATTAAATAAATTACCCTTAATTTTTTCTTTTTCTAACATTATTACTTCTTTCTTTTCTAAATCATAAAGTGCAAACTTTCCACTTTCTCCTAAAATTGCGCATATATTTTTATCTAAATTTTCATTTTCAAGAAGAGCTAATTTCTCAATTCGGTCTTCAAAAATATTTGTCTTTTTTTCAATTATAATTTCTTCATCAAAATATTTTGCCTCTAAAATGCTTCCATCACTTGTTGCAATTGCAATTTTAGAATTAGAAATTTTAATCAACGAACTAATTTCTTCTTTTATAATAGATAATTTAATTTGATTTAAAACTTTGACTTTAGAATAGTCATCATTAAATCCTAATATTAATAAGTGATTCCTTCCTAATTGACATAAAAATTTTTTATCTGATAAATTAATAATATTTTCAAAACCTTTGAATTTTGTTTCTACTTTATTGATTTTTAAAGAATTAATATTCTCAAAGAGATCCTCGCTATTTTTGCATGAAAAAATAAATATTTCTCCACTTACAGTAAAAACTAAAAATTTATCTTCATTTATTTGATAGCAAAAAATTATTAATTTATTAAAATTTTTTATAGGAGAACTTAATTCTAGCTTAGATTTATCTTCGTCTAAAAATCTACCAAAAAAAGATTTTTGATTTGAGTCACAAAAGAAAAATATATCTTTTTTTATCTTTAAATAAGATTTCAAATAACTTTCAGACTTAAAAGTTCCCTCTACTTTTATAGGATAACTATTTATTTTTGTTTCATATAAATTTGGGGAATACAACCTATAATAAGCTAAAAGTTCATTCAAAATTATATTTTCATTTTCTTCTATTGACAATAATTTATCTTCAAAATCTTCTTTTAAATTACCCTTTTCTAAACTTTCATTTAAGTCTTTTCTTAATTTTATTAAATTTTCTTTAAATTCATTTGTATTTATAGAGAATTTCATTTTTTATTTTTTTCCATATCTTCTAAATACTCAAGAAGAAATTTAGAATGTTCCAACTTGTTTAATCTTTGATCGAAATCTTCATATTCTTCCAAAGAAATTTTATGGTCTTCTTCTATTTTTTTTAAAAAACTTTTAAGATTTTCTGGTACTTCTTTTCTTTCAGGTATTGGACCAAATAATATCTTTATTAAATCTAGATAACTTAAACTTTCTGTCTCTCCCCTTGTATATTCATAAGGTCTATTTCTTATTTCGTCAAATTCTTGTACTACTTTTCCAAGATTTTCATTATTTATAGTCCATCCTTCAGACTCTTTAAAAAATCCAAATCTAACAGCTTGAGATAAAATATAAGCTTGATCTTTTGGCTCTGTGATAGAACTAATAAATCCATCCCATAAAGCCATACTCAAATCTTTTTCTTCTCCTAGATTCCAATTTTCTAATACTCTTAAAATATTTCTAAGTGACAAAACAGATTCTTTTAGTTCTGGTAAATCTTGAGTCGACTTTTTATTTTTATCAGAAATTAATTTTCCCATAAAAACTTCTTGAGTTATTCTAGAAAGTTGTGCCAATCTAAAAAGTTCTTCCAAAGTTTTTGTAGGAGTAGGAATGTGTAAATTTCCATTATTATCAGCAAGTCTAACTAAAATTATCCTAAATAGTTCATTCTTTTTATTATCCTTTTGATTTTTTAAAGATCCTATTGTTTTTTGATTTACATAATTATATTCTATGGTTTGAAAGCGAGATTTAAAAGCTGGATTTAATTCATTTGTTGCTTCATAACTTACTGAATCAGTTGAGAGATTTCCTGTACCAATAAGACCAAAACCTTTTTTTATTTTTACTGGTCCAATTCCAGTAACATAAGCCTTAGATCCAATTTTACTTTGCAAAATATCATTTAAACCTATTAAATTTTGCATTGCAATAGTATTAAGCTCGTCTATGATAACAGGTTTTCCTTTTTTAACAGCTAATAATATTTCTCTTTCAATTTTTTTGACTACTGTTCCATAAGTCGTATTCCTAGCTATAAAAATTTCAGATATACTATCCCAAAGCTTACTTTTTATTAAATCTTGTTTTTGTGAGTCCATTTTTTCTAGCTCTTTTTCATGAGATTTTGTCCAAGTAAAATATTGATCCACAACTTCATCTATTAATTCTATGTTACTTTCGTTAGAAGAAGCTTTTTCCAGAGATAAAGTCTTTTCCACAAACATATCTTCATAAGTTAAATTGTAAGATCCAGAAATAAAATATGGATATATTTTTTCTCTATCATCTTGATTACCATCTTTTAAAATATTTTTATAATAATTTCTCTTTTTTTCTCTCAATTCTTTAAATTTATATATTGCTTCATCTTCATTTGCATTTTTATTTTTTAAAAACCATTTTTCTAAGTCGTCTTCTAATTCCTTTTGAATAATATTTTCTATAGTAAACTCTATTGCTGCTTCTCTTGCTATCTGTGTTTTTCCACTTCCCAAGTGCCCAATTATATATACTGGAGTCCCTTGTTTTAGTGATGATATAATCTTTTTCTTTGTATCAACTACATATTTTACTTCAACTAGACCCTTGTTATAGCCTGTCTCTATATCTTTCATTAACTGCCTTTGATAATAAAATTCCCAAGCTTCAGGAGACGAATTTATAATTTCATTTAATTTTTTAGAATATTCATTAATTTTATTGATTCTATATCTTGTGGCAGGATTACTTCCAGCAAAATTACTCTTATAATTTTTTTGACTTAAATTTCTTTCGTATTCTAAGAAAAACTTTTCATATTCAATTAAATTTTCTAATTCTTCAATATTCTCTTTTTGTTTATTTTTCTCGAATTTTATATAGTCTCCATACTTTTTTAATATAGAATTTTCTTTATTTATTTTTTTATTTTCTTTTTCATATTTCCTAAAATTTTTAAAAAATTCTCCTGATTCTAGATTGGATTCATTTTCTTCTGATGCTTCACTTCTCAAAACATCTTCATACATTTTTTGAATTTCATCCAAAGTAGGCAAAGCTTGATTATTCAAGTTGTTTTTATTCATGAGAATACTCCTTTATTTTAAAAGTTAAAAAAAGGGACGATAATTAAACCGTCCCAAATTTTTAAATTAATAATTTAATATTAAACTATTAAATTATATGAAATTCTTTTAACATTTCTTCTATATCTGTTCCCTTGATAAGTTTTGCAACTTTCATCTTTTGTAGTGGGCTAAGTGGAAGTTCAGGTTTTTTACCATCTGATAAAGCAACCATTCCATTTAGTAGATATCTTAAATCATATCTTGAAGCATAAACTTCTGGAACAGCTTTTTCTACTCCACAAAGAACATAAACTGCTTCCATAGCTGTTCTTCCAGAATATTCTGTTGTAAATACTGTATCTCTTCCTGGTTCATCTAAAGTTTCAGCAAATTGTCCTAGAAAAGCAAAGTTTACTCCACCCTTTGGAACTACATAAGGTCTATCTCCAGATTTTCTAGGCATAAATTGTGAAGTTATATATGGCATCATAACTGGAACAGCTGTACAAGTTTCTGCAAGCTTATCAATTTCATTAACTGGTACACCAATGTGATATAGCCATTCTTTAGTGATTTCTTTACCAGTACAATCTCTCATTTTCTTTTTGATGAAGTCACCTTCTACATCTGTGAATAGTCCGTAAACCCAAACAGCAATATCATTTTCAGGTTGTTCTGGATATTGTCCTTGTCTATTAATTGTCCAAGACATTAACCAAGATGAATCAACGCAAGTTACAATACCACCAGTTACGGTTTTTCCACCATAAGGACTTCTCTTTGTAATTTTTTCAATATATTTTGGAACAGATTCATCGTGGCAAGTTACTGTACATGATTCCCAGTTACTCTTTTCTACATCAGAACAGAAAACTTCTGGATGCCCAAAATCATCAGATTTTCTAGCAATATTTTTCCACATTTCCCAACAACCAGATTGTTCATCACTAAGTTCAGCTGCTGTATTGTCATCTCCATAAGAAGAATTTTCAGTCATTGAACCATTTGTAATAAATAGTAGATCATTTTCTGTTAAATCAATTGACTTATCATTTCCATCTTTATCTTCAGCAATAATTTTTGTGGCAACTTTTTTATTTTCAGAAATATCAAAATCTACATCAGTAACTTTTATATTGTATTGGAATTTACATCCATGATTTTCAAGATACTTAACCATAGGTTTTACAATTGAATTGTATTGGTCATATCTAGTAAATCTAAGTGCTGATAAATCTGTAAGACCACCTACATGGTGAATGAAACGATTTAAATATAATTTCATTTCTAAAGCTGAGTGCCAATTTTCAAAAGCAAACATAGTTCTCCATAAAGTCCAAAAATCGGAATTTAAAAGACCATCTGAAAAAATATCTTCAATTGCTTTATCTTCAAGTTTTTCATCTTGAGTCATACAAAGTTCAGCAATTTCCTTAACTTGATCTTGAGTTAAATTAAACTTGCCATCATCATACCTTTCACCTTGTTTGTGAGTTATACGACAATTACTGTAATTTGGATCATCATAATTAGTATAGAAATAATCATCTAAAACACTAATTTCAGGATCTTCTAAGCTTGGGATTGAGCTCCAAATATCCCATAGACATTCAAAGTGAGCACCAGTTTCTCTACCACCACGTGCAACATATCCTCTAGTGTCCATATATTCACCATCGAGTGATCCACCTGGAATATCTAATTGTTCAAGGAAAGTAATTTTCTTACCATCCATGTGGGCATCTCTAATTAAAAAGCAAGCTGCTGTTAGAGCTGCAATACCAGTTCCAACTAAATATGCAGATTTTTCTTCTATACCTTCTGGTTTTCTAGCCTTAACTAATCTTTGAAAATCTCCATTAGTTAATTTAAGTCTTTTATCATGAGTTTTAAGTTCCATAACATCCTCCTTAGATAGTTCTTTATCTTTCTTTCTGTATTCATTAAACCATTATTTTGATAAAGTGTCATCTCCCAAAAGAGGACATTTGGGGTAATTTTACCCAATATCAAAGTTTTGGGTAAACTCTTTTAAATTCTCACTTCTCTTTAAAGATAATAAAATATTACCATCCATTAGCTCTCCGATTCTTCGTGCAATAGCTTTAGGATCTGTCTTCATATCAGTTGCTACCCATTGAATTAAAGAAGAACTTAGAGCACATTGATAAAAATAAGCAATTAGCTTTATATCAATTTCTTTAGCCTGAGTGTCCTTAGCAACTCTTCTTACATATTTTCTCATTATTTCACCTGAAATAGAAAAAATATATTTTTCCAACTCAATTTTATAATCAGATTCATACATGTGCTTTACAACTTTTTTGTTATCTAAGATAAATTTAGCAGCTAAAATAAAACTCTCTTCCCATGATAAGGTCTCAGTGAACTCCTCAATTACCCTTTCAAGTTCTTCATCAAAAATTTCCTTTACCAATTGTGTCAAATTTTCATAGTGATAATAAAAAGTTTTTCTCTCAATATTACATGTTTTAGCTAATTCTGTAACAGTTATATTATGTAACTTCTTTTTATTTAAAAGATTTATAAACTCTTTTCTGATCAAATCTTTAGTATAGTTTTTCGCCATAAAAAACCTCTTTCTGAGAATTATTCTAATTTCTTTAGTCAACTTTATTAGTTTCACATACTCTAGTATCATTATAGTTATGATTTATTTTATTAGTAAAATTCTAAAATTTTCAAACTTTTTAAATTAAGGCTTTTAAAATTAAATATTTATTTTTAATCCTTATAAACAATTATTTATTTTTCTCAAGGATAGCGACTGATTCCACATGGATTGAGTTGTCATTATGGATAAAATTAAAAGTTTTTCAAAAGCTTCGTATACGGGAATAGGCCAAGGTGATAAGCTCGATAAACTTGGATGGTTGAATATCATTATTTAATCAAATTACTAGTGATTCTATCAAATGTTTCTTCTTTTAATTTCCAAATACCTGCATAGGGCTGCTCAACATAACTACTGTTTTTGTCTTTATATATATACGCAAGGCTTGGACTTCCTTCTGCATTTTTATGGTGAAATTTGACGATAATATAATCCTTTATATTTGTGGGTTGATCGTTGACACTTTCCCTACCGGTATCATTGGTATTTTCCTTAATTCCTTCAATTATGCCGGATATTTCATCTTGATTCTCAATTTTCAAACTATCTTCTGAAGTGTTTTTTATAATTTCAATTTCTTTTATTTCTTCGGCTTTTGGT
>NZ_LN999809.1:0-417500 GCF_001517665.2 Peptoniphilus phoceensis | reverse complement strand
AGTCTGATTATCTCTTTTTGTTTCGCATCCACATTATCAAAATGGTTACTCTAAGCAGCACACCAACTATTTATTTTTTGAGTTTTAAACTTTGGTAGAAGTCTTGAACTCTTTATATTTACATAACTATTTGCCTCTATCACTATTATGACACGAAACCCTGCACAATGATCTAAAATTTTCAATTCTAACAAGTCTTTTTCAGTATTTTTAACTTCATAAAAACCTCTTTGGCAATAATGCCTAATTCTTCTTTAGTTGTTAAAATTTTTTATTTTACCATCATCGTTCCCCTGATTTTCAATTAATCTTCTTAGGTTATATAAGAAGTACATATCTTTTTAAGCTTAAAGTTTTTAAGTCTTAATTTTAAAATTTTCAATCTTAGATATTATTTAAATCATTCCAAAATGCTCTAAAGCATCTTCGATTGCTTTTTCTTTTTCTTTTGGGCAATTTGGCACTCTTTGATTTTCTTTCTTACTAAAATTATAATTTTCTCTCTCTATTAGACCATATTTCCTTTTTATTTGTGCAATATATAGGCTTGAAACTTTTAGTCCGTATTTATCTAACACATACTTTTTAATTTCTCCATAAGTTGCGTCTTTTGAAAAGTCAATTTCAGATAATTCATCTTCCCCTATTTCTATGTCTAAATGATGTTCTGTATTTAGTTTGGACAACAGAGCTACCGTCTCCGCGTGACTTGAGTGGTCAGTATGGATAAAACTAACAAATTTTCAAAAGCCTCGTATGTGGAAATATGACCACTAATTGATTGATTATAAACCACTCTTAATATCTTTATAGTTTCTATGCATACAAATTTTATTTCTACAAGTACTAGAATTAATAAAATTTCCTTTTACAATATTGATAAGGAACAAGCCCTTGCCATACGTGGCGGGGCTTTTTTGCAATCAAAAGACCCGACTTACACCGCATTATTAAGAGGCGTGTCGGGTACTGTTATTTCTATTGTATATTTACTTTTTATCCCTGTCAATTTTCTATTTCAACTTCAAGTCCTGATTTGAATATTACTTTAAACTTTTTTCATAAATGACTATCTTCTCTACTAGTTTTCTTACCAATTCTTCATTATAGCGTTCTATTTCTAATTCCTGATTTTCTAAAAACGCTTATTTAACTGTTTCTTAAATGATTCCCTTATTTTGTTTGTCTATATACTAGGTCTTATTTATTTAGGATATTCTAAATAGGTGAAGATATTTTCTTTATTTTCCAAACTTTCTTTTACTTTTGGATATTTCCCTGACCATAAGGCTATTTGACTAAGATCCAATAGATAAAATGGTATGTCTCCTGTTCACTACAGAAAACATACCATTGAAAAGATATTTTTTATTTATATTTATACGTAAATAAGGCTATACATATGTTTATTACTAATAATATCACAATTGGTAGGAAAAAAAGCAACAATTCATCACCATTTGTACTGCCCATGGCTACACCAACAAATGATATGAATGAGCTAATTATAAATAGGCCTATAACAAATAGATATAAATATATATTTTTGTAAAAAGCAAATGCAAAAAACATAAGGGTTAGCATTATATAGGGTCCTGCAATAAATGGTCCTTTGGAAAAGACTTCAAAAATAATATTTCCTGTTGGAAAAAACAAAAGACCTAACAATATAATTAAAATCATCACTCCATAATATAGTCTGCTTTGTTTAAATTTTAAATAAAAATTTTTTAATCTATCTTCTCTTTTTAATTTTCTTTTTAATTTTTTGTTCATAGTTCATCACCACACAAAATTAGAATACCATATTTTCCAGGAATGTTTAATTTTATCCTAAGCCAATCTTCCAATTGGAATAATGAGATTTATTTTTTTATGCATATTGAAGTCCTTAATTCAACCTAATTAATATTATATCATTTTTATTATATGATAAGCAGTCTGATATTATCCATCCTGTTCACTCCATCTAAAATATCCATAGTGTCTACACACCCTGCAATAATCTACACTTGAACTGTTCCCACAAGGTGTTTTTCTAATAGAAAAATGGTTTTAAGGTTTCTTTCAACAATCCTAAAAGCCATTGATACCAACAATCTTGTAACATCTTATCCTATTCTCTTGACATCAATACTACAGTCTCAACGTGAGCTGTATTTGGAAATAAATTAACTAATGCTACTTTTTCCACATTATAGATTTCTTTTAGGGATTTTAAATCTCTCGCTTGGGTTGCTGGATTACATGATATGTAAACTATTCTATCCACTGGATTTTCTTTTAAAAAGTTTACTAATTTTTCGTCTAAGCCCTTTCTTGGAGGGTCGACTATTATTTTATTAGGGTATTTTTTTTCTTCCTCCCAAAGTTTTTCTATGGCTTCTTCTGCTGATCCTTTTACAAATCTTGCTTCAATTTTGTTGTTTTCTGCATTTTCTCTCGCATCGTCAACAGCACTATCTACTATTTCTATTCCTGTTACATCACATTCTCTTCTCGCTACTGAAAGTGAAATTGATCCAACTCCACAGTATAAGTCATAGATTTTATCATCTTCTTTAGGATTGAGATATTCTATCGCTTTTTTATATAATTCTTCTGTTGCAAGTCTATTGATTTGGAAAAAAGATTCTGGAGAAATTTTATATTTTATTCCTAAAAGTTCCTCTTCTATAGAGCCATCACCAAATATTTTTTCAAATTCTCTTGAATAGTGAGTTCTATCTTCCTTGTTATAATTTATATAAATTGACCTGACTCCTAAATCAATTAAATCTGAGAGAATATCTTTAATTTCAAGCTTTCCTTTTTTGGACACGAGTATTAAAAGGACTTCTCCCTTATAATTTGTTCTAATTCCAATTCTTTTTAAGTCCTTTAGTTTTTTATATTTCCACATTATTCTTAAAACTTCATTTGCTGAATCTCTCTGCATAATGCAATTTTTTATAGGAATTATTTCTTTAGAATTTTTTGCAAAAAGTCCAATTTTTCCATCTCTGACTTGAAATTGCATATTATTTCTATATTTGATTTTTTCAGGTGAATCTATAACTTCTTGGACTTCAATATTTAATTCTGCAAGTCGATTTAAATTTTTATTTACGTCCTTTTCCTTCCACTTTAATTCTTTTTCATCAGAATAGTTTAAGAAATCGCATCCACCACATTCTTTAAAATAAGGACAGGGGCTTTCCACTCTGTCCTTTGATTTTTTTATAGTATTAGTTATTTTCCCTTTTGAGAAATTCTTTTTATTTTTTGTAACTATAAATTCGACTTTATCTCCTATTACACCAGCATCTAAAAATACTGGTTTTCCATTAAGTTTTGTCATTCCAAGCCCTTTGAAGTCAAAGTCTAAAATTTCCCCTATAAATTTATTTTCTTCCATGTTTCAACTCTATTTTCGTATCATAAATATTAATTTTTCTATTTTTGTATAAATGTCCAACAGCCCTTTTGTAAGCTTTTTTACTAAGACCAGTTAAATCTTTTATAAGTTCTGGGTCAGATTTGTCTCCAAGTTCAAGTACTCCGCCATTGTCTTCAAGAAGTTCTAAGATTAAATCTGAATCAGCATCTATTTGCTTATATGCTTTTTCTCTAAATGTCAAAGTTATAAATCCAGTTTTTAAAATTCTTTGAACTCTTGCTTCCACTTCTTCACCAATTTTATGAATCCCCTTTATTTCTTCAATTGGTATCATACCGTCATATTTATTTTCAATTGCAACAAAGGCTCCAGGTCTTCCAATACTATAAATTGTTCCTTTTACAATATCATTTACTTTTAAATGTCCCTCTGTGCTTAATTTGTCTTTAATATTCATTGTTAGTGCAAGTCTATCACTTTTATCGTGGTATAAATAAAAAAGATATTCATCTCCAACAGTGAGTCTTCCAAAACTTTCTTTAAATGGTAGAAAAATATCTTTTCCTATTCCATTATCAACAAAGTAACCAACCTTTGCCTTATCGACAACTCTTAACTTTTTTAATTCACCCACTTGAGCATAGGGCCTTTTTAATGTTGCTTCAAATTCTTCATGAATATTATAAACAAAGGCTTCGACTTCTTCTCCAACTTTTAATTTTTCTCCTTCACCTTTTGCAAGTGAAACTTTTTCTCCATTTGCATCTGATAGTTTTATAATTCCATCTTTTTTTGAAGCAACTTTAAGTGTTTGTATTTTTCCTAATTCCATGCTTTCTCCTCTACTATTTCTTTTCCAACATCGGTCATATTTTCATATAAATCATCAATTATACCGTAATCTATATTTTTTAAAACATTTAATCCATAATATATAAAAGCTGGATGTTTTAATAAGTTTAAAAATATTTCATAGGCTCTTCTAACTTCTATCAAGTTGTAATATTTGGTCAAAAGCATACCAAACTTTACAGATTCTTCATTTTTAGAATCTCTCATAAGTAAAATAGAAAGACCAATTAATATACTTTCATCAAATTCTATTTTTTGCAGTAAATATGTTAAAAAATTTCTTTCTGCTTCAAGGGCCTTATTATTTTTAAAAAAATCTTCAAATTCATCTATCGCCTTATTATCCCTAAGATAGTAATCATCAACAGCTTTATTTATCTCTTTAGTATTTACATGGGTAAGTTGTTCTTCACCTTTTAAGATACTAAGTTCATAAGATCCATCAGATAAATTAAAATCCTTGACTTCAGATAATTTATTTAAATCAAAATTGTTTTCTAAAAGAATTCTATAAATTGACTTTTTCTTTTTAAATACATCAAATATTTTCATAATGCTATTCTATCATAAATCTCAAGATCAATGCTATTTAATTAAATTACTCATTGATAATGTAAGATCAATTTTTATTATAAAAAAATAAGAGCCTAAGCCCTTATTAATCTTCATCTTCTTCATCAACGTCATCAGAGTCATTTGAAATTCCAGTACCAACTACTAATACTTTATCCTTTGGCACATAATATGAATTTGAAATTTCTTTTTTCTCGAGAACTTCACCGTTTTTTATGATTTCTTTATAGGTTTTATAAGAATAACCATTTTTTCCACTTTCTCTTACTAGGGTTTCCCCCTCAGGAATAGATTCAGAATAAATTGTTTTTACATCTGGACTCACTACTCCTAATCTTTCTGCTAATATTTTTACTTCATAATCTCTGTCACTACTATTTCCTAAGACTTTAAAATCTAATTTTTCTCCATCCGCTTCAGACAATATTAAAATTGGATTTTTTGTATTATTTTTAAATTTTAAATCCTTATATCCACTAGCTACTGCAGCATCTGTCCCAAGATCTACATAATTAATTGGTCTAGAGTGATTATGTCTTTCAATTATTTCAAGATCAGATAAAATTAAAGAATTATATAAGGTTGTGGAAACTTGACAAATTCCTCCGCCGATTCCACTTTCGTATTCTCCACCGACAATTACTGTTGCACTTTTAAATCCAGTCTCCTCTGTGATTTCTCCAACAACATCATTAAAAGAAATTTCATCACCGGGATTTAATTTTAAATTGTTAAATTTAGAAGATGCAATTTTTATATTTTCTTTTCTGTTATTTATTGAAGAAGAGTAGTCTGTACTAAAATCTCCTAAAACTTTATTAATTCCATCAAAATAAGAAGAATAAATTTTTGGTTCTGTTTTATAAACTGGAAGTTCTATTTTATCTTTTTTAAGCAAATCTTCGTCTAGTAAGGTCTTAGTTTCATTTAAATCAAGATATCTTCCAATCTCTGAATCAGCAATTTTTACACTCCCATCTTCATTTATAATAGCATGAGCGTCCTCTGGGCTTTTGAAAATTTCTTTTCCCAAATTAGAAATTACCCTATCTCTTTTGATTTCATCAAAAGAAGAATCTGCTACAATATTTTTCTTAAATAACAAGCTAGACATTAAATCAAGATAGTTTCCAAAGACATTTTTGCTGCGGCCATAGTTATAAGCTTCATCAACGGCCTTGTCTAAATCCATTTTATATCCAAATTCTTTGAGGCCTATATTAATATCACTATCATCATAATAAAAATTAATTTTTTTATTTTCGATTTTTTCATCTGTAGCTATTTTTACTTTTTTTAGAGCCTCTTCTTTAGATAAATTTGAAACATCAACATCTTCAATTTTAATACCCTTGTGAATCTTGTTATTTAAAGATTCATTTGTAAAATACATTACGGAAACAAAAATTAGCATCAAAATAAAAGCTATTACAATAAGCAGCTTTTTATTTCCATTTAAAATTTTATTGCTTAATTTTTTCATTTAAGTTATATCTCCTTATGATATTTACAAAAATCTTTTACTGTACAAAAATCACATTTAGGATTTCTTGCTGTGCAACATCTTCTTCCATGAAAAATAAATAAATGATGAGCCTTTGTCCATCTACTCTTATCTATTTTATTTTGCAGAGCTTTCTCTGTTGATGATACATTTTTTTCTTTTACAAAACCTATTCTATTGCTAACTCTAAAAACATGAGTATCAACAGCTATAGCTGGAACTCCAAAACAAGTTGAAGCAACAACATTTGCTGTTTTTTTCCCAACTCCAGGTAGTTTCATAAGTTCATTTATAGTTTCCGGAACTTTCCCATTAAATTCTTCTAAAATAACATCAGAAGATGCCTTAATATTTTTTGCTTTGTTCCTATATAAACCACATTCTCTTATAAGATCTTCTAATTTATTAATATCCATATTGGCAAAATCTTCTGGCTTATTATATTTTTTAAACATTTCAGCTGTTACCTTATTTACCCTGACATCTGTGCATTGAGCAGATAAAATGGTTGCAACCAAAAGTTCAAAAGGATTTTTATGCTCTAATTCACAGTGAGCATCTGGATAAGTTTCTTCTAATATATCAAGGCATTTATCAGCTTCATCATAGCTTAAAATTCCCTTCATCTCTATTCCCCTTATTTTTATAAAATTTCTCTTTTTATATCTATAATTTCAATTTCGCTATAAGAATCAAAAAAATTTATAACCTTATCAATAGTTCCTTCAACAATTTTTTGATCATTAGATATAGTTGAAAAGGCAATAATGGCTTTTTGCCACTTGTCATTTTCTCCTACTTCAGCAATTGAAATATTAAATCTATTTTTTGATTTTTCAATAATACTTTTAACTACAGACCTCTTCGATTTGAGAGAGTTTGCGTTAAAAATAAAAATTTCGCAAATACATATTCCTATTATCATAATAGTTATTATAACATGAATAAGATTTTCTTTTTATCCAAAAAAATTTTTATTAAGGATAATTATTAAATATATACAAAAATTACATTATTTACATGGAAATTAAGTAAATTATATGTTATATTTTAATCGCGGTAAGACCGCAAATAAATATTTTTAGGAGGAATCATGAAAAGGATTACTTTAGTCTTAACTCTTTTTCTAGGAGTACTACTTCTAGCAGGATGTTCTAATTCAAAGGACAAGGCAGGAGATAGTGATAAAAAGGGTGAAGAAAACACACTAAGAGTAGCAATGTCTACTGATATCGATTCACTTGACCCATTTAAGATGACAGCAGGAGATACTGAAACAATAATGGATCAAGTTTTTGACGGATTATTTGATGTGGACACAGAAGGAAACTTGATTCCCGATTTAGCAGAGAGTTATTCTGTCTCAGAAGATGGAAAAACCTATGACTTTAAGTTAAAGAAGGATGTTAGTTTCCACGATGGTAAAAAATTTAGCGCCGAAGATGTTTTATATACTTACGACGCTATGGCAGGTTTAACATCAAAGGAACCTCTATCAACAAAATTCTCAATCATCGATAAAATTGATGTAATTGATGAATATAATATTAGAGTTCATTTGAAAGAAAGACAAAATGGTTTTATCTATTTAACTTTAAGACCAATTGTGGAAAAAGATTATAAAGATAATGGAACAAAACCTATAGGAACTGGACCTTATATGTTTGAGTCTTATACTCCAGGTGAAGGTCTTAAATTAAAGAAATTTGAAGATTATCACAAAAAAGATCATTTAGCTCACTTTGAAAATATTGAAGTAATAAAAATTGCTGACAGACAAACTATGATTATGGCACTTCAAAGTGGCGACTTGGATTTAGCTGATCGTATTTCTTCTGAAGAAGCTGATCAGCTTGAAGATGCTTGTACAATTGAAAGATTTCCACAAAATTTAGTTCAAGTAATGGGTTTAAATAATGATTTTAAGCCATTCCAAGACAAAAATGTAAGACTAGCACTTAATTATGCAATTGACAGAGATGAAATAATTAAAAATGCTGCAGAAGGAAATGCAACAAAACTATTCTCTTCTTTTTCTCCAGCATTAAAAGATTATTTCGAAGATCTTGGTGAATATTATCCACATGATGCTGAAAAAGCTAAGGTTCTATTAAAAGAAGCAGGTTATGAAAATGGACTTAAATTTAAGATGACTGTTCCTAGTGACTATAAATATCACATGAATACAGCAGAAATTATTCAGGCACAACTTCACAAGGTAGGAGTTGAAGTTACAATAGACCCAATAGAATTTTCAACTTGGCTTACTAAAGTTTATAAGGATAGAGATTATGAAGCAACAGTTGTTGGATTCATTGGCTATCTTGATCCAATCCAAATTTTAGGAAGATATACTTCAGAAAACGAAAAGAACTATATTAACTTCAAATCAGATGCCTTTGATAAAGCTATAGCAAATGCAGAAAAAGCTTCTACAAAAGAAGAAGGCATAACAAATATTAAAGAAGCTCAAAGAATTCTTGCTGAAGAAGCAGCTTCAGTATTTATTGCTGACCCAGATAACAATCAAGCACTAAGAAAAGGACTAACTGGTCTTAACCAATACCCTATTCAAAAATTAAACCTTGAGGATGTAAAATTAGAAAATGAGTAAAATTTTATTTAAAAAGCTTATATCCCTTTTTCTTACATTATTTTTTGTAAGTCTAATAATTTTCTTTGTATTTCAGGTTTTACCTGGCAATCCAGCAGAGATAATTTTAGGAACAGAAGCGGATGAAGCTCAAGTTCTAGCTCTTGAAAAAGAGCTGGGACTTGATAAACCTATTTTAGTAAGATATGCAAATTGGATTAAGGATATATTAAAATTTAATATGGGTACTTCTTTAAAATATCAAGTTCCTGTAAAGGATCTTTTTTTTAAGAAACTTCCTGTAACTTTATATTTAACATTTTTTTCCCTATTCTTATCACTTATTATTGCAATTCCACTTTCAATACAAATAACTGCAAAATCTGATAAATGGTATGCATCAATTATTACAGCCATAACCCAACTTGGAATTTCAATTCCATCTTTTTGGCTTGCCTTTCTTCTTATTTATGTATTTGCAGTTAAACTGGGCTGGTTCAATACTCTTTCTTATAATGCAATGAGTGGAAACTTTTTTCAAAAATTATATAAGTTTTTCCTTCCATCTCTGGCAATAGCTATACCCAACATTGCAACTATTATTAGATATATGCAATCAGCTATTCTAGATGAAATAAATAAGGATTATGTAAGAACTGCTAGGATGAAGGGACTTTTGCTAAAGGATATTTTATATAAACACGTTTTGAGAAATGCTCTTATCCCAGTTATAACAATTATTGGCATTAGTATTACTTCAAGTGTTGGAGGAAGCCTGATAGTAGAAAATGTTTTTTCTCTACCTGGTATAGGATCTTTAATTGTTCAATCAATTTCTTCTAGAGATTTCCCTCTAATTCAATCAGTTGTTTTTGCTGTTGCTTTTATGGTTATAATCATAAATCTAATTGTGGATATTCTTTACAGAATAGTTGATCCAAGGATAAGAGGTTAATATGATAAGAGAAAATAAACTTTCAATAAAAATAGGAAAAATAATTTTATTAGTATATCTTTTAGTATTTGTTATCTCAATTTTCTGGACTCCCTATGATCCCAATGAAATTGTGACAAATGATAAATTTCTTTCTCCTTCCCTAGCACATCTTTTTGGCACAGACAATATGGGAAGAGATATTTTATCTAGAATTATGGAAGGAACAAAAATTACAGTTTTACTTTCTTTTGGAACAGTGTTTTTTGCTCTAATATTTGGATCTATAATTGGTGGGTCCGCTGGATATTTTGGAGGAAATGTTGATGAAGTCTTAATGAGATTTATAGATTCTCTTATGGCATTTCCAGGTATATTATTTGCAATGATGCTAGTTTTTGTATTTGGTGCAGGAATTATGAACACAATAATAGCTATTGGTACTATGTCAATTCCTTATTTTGCAAGAGTCGTGCGAAGTGGTTTTTTACAAGTTAAAGAAGCTGTTTTTGTAAAATCAGCTATAGTAAAAGGTGCAAGTCCCTTTTATATAGCAAAAAATCATATTTTTCCAAATATAAAAAATCAACTTATGGTTGCAATTATTTTATCAATTTCTGCTGCAATTTTATCTGAGGCTGGACTTTCCTATTTAGGACTTGGAGTTCGCCCACCTCACCCATCTTGGGGCAGGATGCTAAAAGAATCTCAATCATATTTTTCACAAGCACCTTGGTATTTTATATTTTCTGGAGTGAATCTTTCTCTTTTAGTACTAGGTTTTACATTATTTGGAGAAAACTTTAGAAACAAAAGACTTAAGGAGAAAAAAGGATGAACAAATTATTAGAAGTAAAAGATCTTACAGTTGCTTTTAAATTAAATGGAGAATTAAAAAATGCTGTAAACCACATTAGTTTTGACCTCTATGAAAAAGATTTTGTAGGTTTAGTTGGAGAAAGTGGTTGTGGAAAAACTGTTGCAACTCAAACTGTTTTAGGAATTCAAAGTTTAGATGCCCACATAGTTTCTGGATCATGTAAATTAAAGGATAAAGAAGTTTTACACATTTCTGAAGAAGAATGGCAAAAATATAGAGCAAGATCTATTTCAACAATTTTTCAAGAACCAGGATCAGCTCTTAATCCTCTACAAAAAGTTGGAAAACAAATAGAAGAAGTTCTTCAAATCCATTATGATTTTCCAAAAGAAAAAAACAAAAAACTAGTTTTAGAAACTATGGAAAAGTGTGGATTAAGAGATGCTGAGACAGTTTATAACAAATATCCTCATGAATTATCTGGAGGAATGCAACAAAGAATTGTAATAGCAATGAGTTTAATTGCTAATCCTTATGTTTTAATAGCTGATGAACCAACTACTGCACTTGATGCCAATATTGGAAAACAAATTATCGAACTATTTAAAGATATTAGCAAACTTTATAATGGAGCAATTCTTTTTATATCTCACGATTTAAATTTAATAGAGAGAATTTCAAAGAGAGTTTTAGTTATGTATGCTGGAAGAATTGTGGAATCAGCGTCAACTGAAGAACTTATTAAAAATCCAATGCATCCCTATACTAAGGCACTTATTAAGGCCGTTCCTTCTTATAAAAAGAGAGGCGAAAAACTCTATAATATTAGAGGTAAGGTTCCTGCTCTAAAAAACAGAAGTAACTATGGATGTCCTTTTTGGGATAGGTGCGATCACACAATGGAGATTTGTAAAAATAAATTTCCAGAAACTAAAGATTTTAATGGACACAAAGTAAATTGTCATTTATTTGGAGATGAAAATGGAAGAGATACTAAAAGTTGAAAATATTGGAAAAATTTATAAATCTTCTTCACTAATTTTTAGAAAAAAAGAAAATGTTGCTCTCAAAAATATTAATTTCACTATTAATAAGGGAGAAATTTTTGGACTTGTTGGAGAAAGTGGTTCTGGTAAAACTACACTGGCAAATATTATTTTAAGACTAGTCAAAGAAAATGAGGGCAAGATTTATTTTAAGGGCAAAGATATTTCAAAATTTTCAAAGGAAGAACTTTTTAATTACAGAAAAGAACTTCAGGTAGTTTTCCAAAATCCCTACTCTGCCCTAAATCCAAAAAAGACAATTGGATTTTCACTAAAGGAAATTTTAAATATTCACAAGGTCTATAGTGAAGAAGAAAAAAACGAAAAAGTTTTAAAAGTATTAAAGGACATTGAATTAGAAGAAGATATTTTAAATCAATATCCAAGCAGTTTATCTGGTGGACAAAAACAAAGAATTGCCATTGGTCAGGCACTCATAATTGATCCAGAATTTTTAATTATAGATGAAGGTGTTTCTGCCCTTGATGTAAGTATTCAAGCACAAATTTTAAATCTAATAAAGTCGTTACAAGAAGAGTATAATTTTACTTGTCTATTTATTTCTCATGATTTAAATGTTATTTCATACTTATGTGACAGAATAGGAGTCCTTTTTAAGGGTGAATTAGTTGATTTATTTAAGACCGAAGATTTAAAAGATCCTAATAGAAATGAATATACAAAAAAACTTTTTTCATCTATAAAATTAGATTAACATCAAAAAAATAAGTATATAAAAAGAACTGACCACAAAATTGGATTTAAACCAATTGAGTGAAGTCAGTTCTTTTTTTATTATAGAAATTCTTTTAATTCATTATTATTTTTTTGTCGAATTTTATTAATTTGTCGTCTGTTTTCGTATCCTTCAATTATTTTTTTCTCTTCAAGACTTTCTCCAATAATAGCTGGAATTTTTCCTGCTTCAGTTCCCTTACATTTAAAAGTTAAAAAACAAAAGGCAGCCAATTCAGTCTCACCTGTCATTGGTGCTTCTTTTGTAAATTTTGTAAAAACTTCAACAGAAGTATTACCTACTCCTGATATAAAAGTTTCTGCAGTTAAAAAATCTCCTTCATTAATTGGTTTTAAAAAAGTGAGTGTATCACAAGAAATTGTGGCAACCCTTCCCCTAGTGTGTCTTATTGCACAAGTTCCAGAGTTGTGATCTGCAATTTCAAATAATCTTGGTCCATAAAGTGTGCCCCCAGTATTTAAATCTGTTGGCATGACACCGTAAGTGAAAATTACTTTTGATTCAGAAACTTTTTTTGAATTAGTATAGGAATTTTGCAACTTCAGCACCTAATCTCGCATTATTTTTAACAAGAGCAATATTAGCTTCAAGAGATTTTCCTTCTGTTACTTCAAGCACTTTTGAAAGTAAGAAAGGAGTAGTTTCTTTTCCATGAATTCCCTTTTCTTCTGCTTCTTTTAAAGCTTCCTCTATTGCTTTATTAATTTTTTCTTCGTCCATTGAATCTTTTTCTAGAATAGGATTTGTAAGAAGAATTCCTCCAGTCAAACCAAGATCCCATTGAGTTTTTGCTGCTTCTGCTGCTTCTTTAGGATTTTTAATATTATAATCAACTTTAAATTCACTTTTTCTTGTAAAGAATGCTGGCATAGAATCAGTTTGATATCCAAAAACTGGAACTCCTTTAGTTTCTAGATATTCAAGAGTAAGACCAATATCTAAAATTGATTTGCAACCAGCACAAACAATCATAATATCATTTGATGCAAGTTCTTCAAGGTCTCTTGAAATATCAAAAGTTGTTTCTGCATGTCTGTGAACTCCACCAAGTCCACCTGTGACAAAAATTTTAATCCCTGCAAGTCTTGATGCAATAATTGTTGATGCAACTGTTGTAGCTCCATTAAGTCCTCTAGAAACAATATAAGCAAAATCTCTTCTTGATGCTTTAATAATATCTTTTGAAGTTGCCATAAATTCTAACTCTTCTTCATTTAATCCAATCTTAATTTTTCCACCGATTATAGCAGTTGTTGCTGGTACAGCACCATTTTTTCTAATTATTTCTTCACAAGCTTTAGCAGTTTCAATATTTTGTGGATAAGGCATTCCATGAGAAATTATTGTTGATTCAAGAGCAACAACAGCTTTGCCTTCTTCCATTGCTTTTTTAACTTCATCACTGTATTCTACATATTTTTTTAAAATTTCATTATTTATCATAAATTTCTCCTTTTAAATTATTTTCATTCATTTCCTTTGAACAAGAATTTACACTTTTTAGGGTGATCCTAGCAGCAGCTTCCGCTGAAGACATACGTTTTTCGACATCAAAATCATTATAAAGTCCATAGGCATAACCTGACATAAAGGCATCACCAGCACCACTGGCACTGACAACTTTAACTTCCTTTGGCTTTCTAAAAATTTTAAAATCTTTTTCAAAATAATAAGAACCTTTATTTCCTGCTGTTATAACAAGACTTTTTAAACCCTTATTTATTAAATCTGCTCCAAGTTTTTCAACGTCATCTGTATTTATATCTGATAAAGCCTGTGCTTCATAAATATTTACTTTTAAAAAATAAATTTTTTCTAAAAGATTTTTTATTTTTATAACTTTTTTTGTAGAAACACCATCTACTAAAAATTTAGCCTTTACATTTTTTAGGACATAATCTAGAGTTTTCTCTTCTAAATTTGTATCCATTATTGTAAATTCTGAATTTTCAATTATTTTTCTATTTTTTTCAACATAATCTTCGTCAATATTTTTTATTAGATCCATATCAGAAATTGCAACATACATGTCTCTCGTTTCGTCTAATATAGCAAGATAGTGTGGAGTTATTCCTTCACTTATTAAAATTTTTGAGCTATCTACATTAATCCTATCAAGTTCACTTAAAATATTTTTACCAGCATCGTCTTTTCCTACAACTGATAAAAGACTGGTATTTATACCAAGCCTTGCTAGATTTTCGCAAATATTTCTAGCAACTCCTCCACTAGAATATTCAATCCTACCTGGGTTAGAATCTCTTTCTTTTAAATAGTCAAAACAAGATCCTGTTATATCCATATTGCAGCCACCTAAGATTGCAACATAACTGTCTTCTCTTAAAATATAACCTCTTCCCAAGATGTGACCTGAGCTCATCAAATTATTTATATGAGTGGAAACTCCAGACCTTGTAATATTTAACTCATCAGCTATCTCTTGCTGTGACATTTTTGGGTTTTTCTTTAGTAGATTTATTATCTCTTTTTCCCTTGGAGTCAAAAAAATCACCTCTAATCATTTACTTAAATTGTAATCAAATGATTAGAGGTTGTCAATAGTCTTATAAAAATTTTTCTTGATTTTCTTTTAATTTATCTTCAGCTCTTGCTTCTCTATAACAATTTCGACAAAGTGGTTCGTATTCTTCTACTGCTCCAAGTTCTACTCTTTTGTCACTTTTTATTTTTCTATGAGATACCCAAGCATCAGTACCACATCTTTTACAAACAGCATGATGTTTATTTAAATAATCGACCTTAGGCATTATTTCCTTTACAATCTCAAAAGGCTTAGCCATATAATCCATATCTAAGCCTGCAATAACTATGGTTATTCCCATCTCAAGAATTTTTTCCAAATTTTCCAATACAATTTCTGGAGAATCGCATAAAAATTGTACTTCATCTATTCCAATAACTTGTGGAGAATTCTTTTTTGCATAGTCTAAAATTTCTGTAATTGATTCAATTTCAAGCGCTTCAAGACTCACCTTATCGTGAGTAACTATTTCATTTTTTGCATATCTCTTGTCTACAAGGGGCTTAAAGGCAACTACCTTATAATTTGCAATTGAAAATCTTTTTAAATCTTTCTCAAGAGAGCTAGTCTTACCTGAAAACATTGAACCAGTGTGTAAAATCATTCTTCCTCTATATTGATGCATTATTTTTATCCCTTATATTCTTCAACAAGAGCTTCTTCTATTACAATATCGTTAACAGGTTTATCCATAAATCCTACTCTTGTCTTTGCAATATCATCTACTACATCCATGCCTTCAAAAACTTGTCCAAAAACAGTATGCTTTCCATCTAGCCAAAATGCTCCGCCAAACTCTTCATAAGCATCTACTATTTCTTTTGGATAACCATTTTCTTCTCCTGCATCTTTCATTTGATTAATTAAATCGGGAGAAATTTTATCTCCTTGGACTATAAAGAATTGTGAACCATTAGTATTTGGTCCAGCATTTGCCATAGAAAGTGCTCCTCTAAAATTTCTAAAATTTAAATTAAATTCATCTTTAAAAGCTTTTTTCCACTTACTTTCGCCGCCACGACCAGTTCCACTTGGATCTCCACCTTGAATCATAAAGTTTTCTATAACTCTATGAAAAATAATTCCATCATAATATTTATCTTCTATAAGTGAAATGAAGTTTTCAACAGCAAGTGGTGCTGCTTCTTCAAATAATCTAATTTTTATATCACCTTTATTAGTTTTAAGTACTGCAATTTTTTCACCAAGTGCAGGTTTTTCAAATTGTTTTAACATTTATTTGTCTCCTTTCATACGTAACTTCTCATATTAATTCTAAAACCATCTGTCTTTTTACGCAAATAATAATAAGCTATAGTTAAAAATATTCCCTTTAATACAGATGATAAGCCCATTGCCATCCATACTCCATTTACATCAAAAATTGGCATGAAAATAAGTGCCATTGGTAATCTTAAAATATTTAGTATCATAGCGTTTAAAGCTGGATATTTTGTAAGTCCAAGACCATTTAGCATTCCTGTTGTTCCTATCTCAAGTGTCATAAAATATTCTGAAATAGATACAATTTTTAAATAATCAATTCCCTTTAATATTGCCTTAGGATCCCCTGGAATAAATAGAGTAAATAATTTTTCTGCAAAGAAAAATAATAGCAAGCTAGAAAAAATTCCAATTATATTTACTATTTTCATAGCTTCTTTCCTTCCATCATGAAGCCTATCAAAATTCTTTGCACCAAAATTTTGCCCAAAGAAAGCAGAAAATGCAACAGAAAATCCATCAGCTGTCATCCAAGATATTGATTCTATCTGAGAACCAATAGAATAAACTGCTACATAAATTGCTCCATAACTTGCCGTATACCTATTTAAAATCATACTAACCATTGCATGAATCATGGATTGTAAACAAGCAGGTAAACCCAAATTTAAAATAGATTTAAAATGTGATATTTCTGGAATATTAAAATAATTAGTTCTTACAAAAATTTCTCTATTTTGAATTCCCACATAGAGATACAAAAAACTTGCTATCATTTGTGCGAGAACAGTAGCTAAAGCAGCTCCCTTTATTCCAAGATTTGGAAAAAAGAAAATTCCAAAGATTAGAAAAGGGTCCAAAATTAAATTTATTAAAAGAGAAATTATTGAAATTTTAAAAGGTGTAATAGAATTTCCCTTAGCAAAAAAAGCAGCTGACATAATTGGATTTAAAAATGTAAATATAAGCCCACAGCTTACTATTAAGAGATAATCAGTTGCCAATGTGTGAACAGATTCTTCAAGTTTATAAAATCCAATAATTTTAAATCTCATAATTATATATAAAAGCATTAAACTTATACACAAGATTAAATTTAAAATAAAACCAGCTATCCAAACTTTTTTTGAAGTATCTTCATCATTTCTTCCATAAGATTGTGAAAGTCCAACAGAAACTCCAGTCTTAGCTACAAGAGTTATAGCTTGTGCTATCCATACCAAAAAGGAACAAGCTCCCACAGCAGCAACTGCATCAGTAGAAAGCCTTCCTAACCACATCAGATCCACTAGGGAATATGCCATTTGAACAAAGGCTGTTCCCATTAAAGGCAGAGCCATTTTTAATAGAGCAGAAAAAATATTGCCCTTTAATAAATTGACTTCCCTCATTTATCAACAATCGCCTTGATCAGTTATTATTATTGGTCCATCTTTTGTAATAGCTATTTGATGTTCATATTGCGCAGAAAGAGAACCATCTTTTGTCCTCGCTGTCCAACCATTATCATCTATAGTAAGTTCTTTTTTACCCATATTTATCATTGGTTCTATTGTAAATACCATTCCTTCTTGAATTCTAAGACCGCGACCTGCCTTTCCATAATGAAGAACTTGTGGATCTTCGTGCATTTCTTGACCAATACCATGTCCAACAAATTCTCTTACTACAGAATATCCATTATCTTCTGCGTGTTTTTGAACAGCAGCAGCAATATCTCCAAGTCTATTTCCTATAACGGCCTTTTCAATCCCCTTATACATGGATTCACGAGTAACTTTTAAAAGTTTTTTTGCTTCATCTGAAACTTCCCCAACTTCATATGACCAAGCTGAATCAGCAAGCCAACCATCAACATTTACAACCATGTCCACAGTTATTATATCTCCATTTTTTAATTCATATTCACTTGGGAATCCATGACAAATTTCATCATTTACTGATGCACATACAGAATAAGGATAGCCTTCATATCCCTTTTGTTCAGGATAAGCTCCTCTTTCTTTTAAATAATTTTCAACAAATCTATCAATTTCAATTGTCTTTACACCTGGTTTTATAAAATCTCTTAGTTTATGGTGAACATCTGAAAGAACCTTTCCTGCAACTTGCATTTTTTTAATTTCGTCTTCTGTTTTTATAATAATCATTTTAACTCCTTTACTATTTCCTTTAAATCATCATCAGTTTGCGCCCATATATAAGCATCACTATTTATTTCTATGGCTTTAATTATTTCATCCTTTGCCAAATCATCTCTTCCCAATAAGTGAAAGGAACAAGCCTTGTTGTAATGTAGATTGACAGAATTTGGGAAATCTTCTAATCCCCTATCTAATATATTTATAGCAGACTTATAATCTTTATTTTCGATATATATGGCAGACATATTTAAAAACAAAAAAGGATCTTCAAATTTTCCAATAGCTTCATAATAATATTTTAAAGCTAATTTGTTTTTTCCTTTCTTTTTTGATAAAACACCCATATTGTAAAGGGCTCTACCATAATCAGATTTTATATCTAAAGATTTCTTTACATAAAATTCTGCCAAATCATCTTTATTTAAAACTTCATAAATTGAACCTAAATCATTATAACTTACAAAATCAAACTCATCTATATCAATAACTTTTTTTAATTCGTCAATGGCAAGATTGCTCTTTCCAATTTTGTCATAGGCATGAGCTAAATAATAATGTGCCCTGTCATAATTTTCGTCCAAAGAAATTGCCAATTTATAATTTTTTATAGAATAATTAATATCACCATTACAAAAATCATTACAAATGGCAAGCCCATAATAGGCTCCAGGCATTTCTTTTAAATCTAAAATTTTATTAAAATAAGTCACAGCTTCATTGAATTTTTCCTTTTTCAAAAAAATGTCACAAAGCTCAAAATATACAGATATTTTCTCATCAATATCCTCTTTACTAGTAAATTTAAGAGATTTAATGAGAAGTTCTTCTGCCCTATCATAATCTTCATTTAGCAAAAATTCTTCTGCTAAAATTAGATAGTTTTTAAATTTTAAGTCCATTAAAAAACCTCAATTCCTATTCTATTATATAGCATTTTTTTCAATTTCACAGTCATAGAAATATTTTTTAAAAAAATATATAATAAATGAGGTGATATTATGAGAAGATTTTTATCTTTTAACGATTTCTTTCGTGAATATTTTAATGGGAAAACTGTGAAATTATCTCTTGACGGTGGATTTTCTTGTCCCAATAGAGATGGAACAATATCAGAAACTGGCTGTATTTTCTGTTCTGATGAGGGGAGCGGTGAGTTTGCTGGATCAAAAAGTTTAAACATTTCTCAACAAATTGATTCTCAAAAAATTTTTTTGGAAAAGAAATGGAAGGCAAAAAATTATATTGCCTATTTTCAAAATTTTACAAACACCTATGCTTCTTTAGATAAATTAAAAAATATTTACGATACCATTGCAAGTCGTGATGATATAAAAGGCATTTCAATTGCCACAAGATGTGACTGTTTAGACGATGAAAAAATTGAATATCTAAAAAAAATTTCAGAAAGAAAAACACTTTGGCTTGAACTTGGAATGCAAAGTGTAAATGAAGATACAATAGAATTGATAAATAGAGGATATTCTCATGATTTATTTGATAAAACTATAAAAAAATTAAAAGAAGTAAATATTCTTTTTTTGATTCACGCTATTTTCGGTCTTCCCTTTGAAGAAGATTCTGATTTTACAAATACAATAAATTATATTAGAGAAGTTGAGCCTTTTGGAGTTAAATTTCACAATCTTTATATTTTAAAGGATTCGCCAATTTATGATTTATATAATAAAGAAAAGTTTAAAATTTTATCAAGAGATGAATACATTGATATACTTCTCTACGCCTTAGATAATATAGATGAAAAAACAGTAGTCCATAGAATTACAGGAGATCCTCCAAAATCCAAATTGTTTGAACCAAAATGGTGTGCTGACAAACTTTCTGTGATTTCAGAAATTGATAAAAGGCTTAAAAACAATAATAAACTAATTCTATCCCAAGAAGAAATAAAAAAAGTTTCCAATTATTGGAAAAAGAAAGATAGGGCATTTCTCTATACTCCTTAAAATATTTTGCCTTCTAGTGTATAATGTATAAGGATAAAATGAAGAATTAAAAATTATAGATAAAGGAGAAACATGAAAAATATTTCTAAAGATATAATAAAAAAATATAATGTTAAGTTTGTTATTCTTGGCTCAGACGAAAATGCCTATGGTATTGCTCGTATTTTAAATGATAATTATGGACTTATTTCAACTGTCTTTTGTCAAAAGCCACTGCCAGCAACAGATCATTCTAGAATTTTAGACAGGAAAGTTATAGAAAATTTTTCTGATAATGAAGTTTTTGTGAATGAAATGATAAAATTTGCAAAAGAAAATAAAGATGCCAGCCTAATTACAATTCCATGTGGTGATGAATATTCAAAGTTACTTTCCAACAACAAGGATAAAATAAAAGAGTATTATAAGTTCAATACTCCTTCAAGGGAACTAAACGAAAGACTTGAAAATAAAATTGATTTTTATAATTCTTGCGAAGAACTTGGAATCCCTTATCCAAAATTTGCTATTATAAATTCTTCTAAAGAAATTAAAGATTTAGACTTACAATTCCCTTTGATATTAAAACCTAATGATTCAATATCTTATGTAAAGCTATCTTTTCCAAATAAGTATAAAGTTTACACAATTTATGATTATGAAGAATTAAAAACTGTTGTTGAAACTATTTATGATGACAAAAACTATGAAGGGACAATGCTTGTCCAAGAATATATACCAGGTCCTGCATCAAACCAAGCTTCTTTTAATGTCTATTGTGACAAAACTGGAAAGGTGCGCATGATGGTTTATGGACAAATCCTTTTAGCAGATCCACTTCCACTTAGAATTGGAAATAATGATGCTATTTATACAAAATACATGCCAGAGCTTTATAAGTTTTATAAAGAAAAACTTGAATCAATTCACTACACTGGATATTCAAATATTGATTTAAAATATGATCCTCGAGACAATACTTTTAAAGCTTTTGAAATGAATCTAAGACTTCCACAAAGTCACTATTTTATGGCTGCAGGAGGGGTTAATGTTCTTGATTTTTACATTCGTGACCTTCTAGACCTAGGCTTTGAAGAAGAAGTTTATTATCACAAAGAAACTTCAAAAATTTGGATGAATGCTCACCCAAAACTTTTAAAGGAATATACAAATGAAAAATATCACGATACAATAGATAAACTTCTAAAAAACGGCTACGAGTTCACAATAAATAATAAGAAAGACTTTAGCTTTAGCAGAAAGAAAACTTATTTAAAAAGAAAGTTTGGATCAATTAAACACTATAAAATGTACTACAAATTAGAAAAATAAATTACACAAAAAAATCCCAGAATCCAAAATAAGGAATCTGGGATTTTTTAAAGCTCAAGATAATTTAATCTTGGGCAATTTTAATATTAAATTAATCTTTTGACATTATAATAAAAGCAGATCCATAATTTATTTTTATAGTAGCCTTGTTAGAAATCATTTCATTGCTAACTGCTCTACTGGGATTATTAAAATCCATAACTAGATCTTCAACTTCATAGTAAAGGCCCTTTGTTGAAAATCTTAATTTATCAGAGGCATTAATTAATGAAAAGTATTTTTTATTAGTTTTTTCAAAATCATAAGAGCCTTCTTCGACATAAATAACTTCGTTATAATCGTCTTCTATTTTTGCTTTAATTCCATTCTTATATAATTTTTTTAAATTCAAAAGATTTGCTAGCTCGTGATCTAATCTTGTGCCCAAGGCTCCCAAAATAATAATATCTCTGTAGCCTTCATCCACTAAATAAGAAAGTGCTAATTCTGTATCTGTAAAATCTTTTTTTGCAGGAAATTTCTTAATCTCAATTCCATTTTTTTCTACATAAGAAAGTGCTTCATTAGCTATGGAATCTAAATCTCCCAAAAGCAAATTTGCCTTGAGATTATATTTTTTTAAAAGTCTTGCTCCTCCATCTGCAACAACTGTAAATCTATCAATATATTTTTCTATTAATTCTTTTGAAACCTGTCTTCCAGCAGAAATTAAAAGAGCTTTTTTCATAACAATTCCTTGAAATCCCTAATATTTTCTCTAGTTTTATTTCTTTCAAAAATAGCTGAACCTGCAACTAAAATATCAGCTCCAGCTTCTAAAACTTCTTTAGCATTTTCTAGTTTAACTCCACCATCAACTTCTATTAAAGTATTTAAATCTCTTTCTTCAATTATTTTTTTAACTTCAGAAATTTTTTTTAGAGCTGAAGGAATAAATTTTTGTCCTCCAAATCCAGGATTAACACTCATGACTAGAACTAAATCTAAGTTTTCTATTGTATAATCTAAAATTTCTAAGCTGTCGGCTGGATTAAGTGCAAGTCCTGCTTTCATACCCTTTGACTTTATCAAAGAAAGGGTTCTATCAAGATGTTTTGTTGTGCTTGGATGAATTGTTATAATATCTGAACCAGCTTTTTTAAAATCTTCTATATAATTTTCTGGTCTTTCAATCATAAGATGAGTGTCAAAGGGAATATCTGTAAGTGGTCTAAGACTTTTTACAATTCCTGGACCATAAGAAATATTTGGCACATAATTTCCATCCATTATATCAAGATGAACAAAATCAACCTTTTCTTCGTTCATAATTTTAAATTCTTTTTCTAAATTTGTGAAATCTGCTGATAGTAGTGAAGGTGAAATCATTAATATTCTCCTTTATTTTTTATTTCATTATAAATATATAAATAATTTTCGTATCTTTCTCTAGTTATTTTTTTTAATTCTACAGCTTCTTTGACAGCACATTTTGGTTCTTTTATGTGATTGCAATTATTAAATTTGCAATCATTAAAAGTTCTAAATTCTCTAAAATAGTTTTTTAAATCATCACTATCAATATTTAAACTTAGTGAAGAAAATCCTGGAGTATCAAAAATATAAATATCATCATTATAAAGAATCTCAGTGTGTCTTGTTGTGTGTTTACCTCTTTTAGTCTTATCAGATACTTTTCCAACTTCAACATCCTTATCTAATATTCTAGATGTTATAGTTGATTTGCCAGCACCAGAAACTCCACAAAGAGCAACAGTTTTTCCCTTTAAAAAATTTTTTAAAGAATCTATTGAATCATCCTTATCTGAAATCATAAATGTTTCAAAACCAGCACTTTTATAAATATCTCTAAGCTTTTCTCCACTTTCCCTATCAAGATCGCACTTATTTATGACAACTGCAACATCTATTCCTTGATACTCTGCTTGAATTATAGTTTTGTCTATTATCACCAAGTTGTATTTTGGATCCAAAACAGGAATAACAACTAGAGCAAGATCAACATTTGCAACCTTTGGTCTTGTGAGCATATTTTTTCTGGGATATACTTTTTCAATATATCCCAGAGTTTTTTCTTCATATTTAAATTCTACATCATCACCAACAAGAGGGTCTACCTTCGAATGTCTAAAATTGCCCCTAGCTCTCGTTTCAAAAACTTTATCTTTTGACTTAATATAGTAGAAGCCCCCTGTCAATTTTATTATTTTTCCAATCATTATTTTATCTTCTCAGTCTTAACAAGATTTCCATCTACATAAATGTTATATTCGCCAGGTCCGATAAGTTCAACACTTGCCACATCTCCAGCTTCGATGTTGTAATTCCAAACTGTCTGAGAACCTATCTTATTGCCATTTGCATCTCTAACTCTTTCAGCATTAACTCTATGACTTTCGCCATCGTCAGGTACCTTAACTTTTATATGATTAACCTTGTTATAGTTGTCTTCATTATTACTTTCTTCGTTTTCTTTTTCATTTAAATCTTCCTCTTCATCAATCTTTGGACCTTTAGATATATAAAGAGTAACTGTTGAACCCTTTTCCACGCTTTCACTTGGTTTTGGATCCATATCATAAACTTGACCTTCAGAAACTTTATTGCTATTTCCATTTTCAATAACAACTGTTAAGCCCAAGCTCTTTAGTTGATTTACAACTATATCTTGGTCCATTCCCTTATAGTCACTTAGAACAACTGGTGTTTTATCTACTCCCTTAGAAATTATAAGTTTTACAGCAGTTCCTCTCTTAACAGAATAGCCCCCATCAGGATTTGAATAAATAACTTTTCCTTCTTCAACATCTTCATTAAATTCTTCTTCAATTGAACCAAGTTTTAATGAATTTTCTTCAAGAACTTTTTGAGCTTCATCTTTTGTTAAGCCTTTTAGAGGTGGAACAGGAACTGAATCAGGAAGTTCATTTATTTCTAAAGTTACAGTGGAACCTTTTTCTACCTCAGTTCCTTCTTCAGGACTTTGTCCCAAAACTACCCCATCAGCTTCATTTTCGTTCTCAACTGTACTTACATCTAAGACAAGACCTTGTGCTTCTAAAAGTTCTTTAGCTTCATCTCTAGTTTTGCCAAGATAATTTTCTACAACTATTTTTTCTACTTCGTCACCAGACTTCATACCCTTCATTGCCTTTGGAACTACATAAATTAGAAGTGCAATTATAACTACTGCAGAAAAAATACCTAATATTGCTGGAGCGACTGATTTTTTCTTTTTTACAACCTTTTTAGGTCTATTAGGCTTTTTCGCATCCATATTATTAGAATGATTTCTGTTTGGTCTTCTATTCATAGCTGGTGTCACAACAGTTCTGTCATCATCGTCATAAGCTCTATTGACAGAAAAAGTCTTTGCACCCATTGTATAATCTTTTATATCTTTTATTAATTCAAATACATCTTTATACCTATCGTCTGGATCTTTTTCAGTCATTTTTAAAACTAAAGCATCAACTGAAGGATCTAGACTCTTTATAAATTCTGAAGGTCTTGGCATTTGTGATTGTACTTGCATAAGAGCAACTGAAACTGGATTATCTGCATCAAAAGGAAGCCTTCCAGTTAACATTTCAAATAAAACAATACCAAGAGAATAAATATCAGACCTATTATCTACCTTAGCTCCTCTTGCTTGTTCTGGAGAAAAATAATGAACAGAACCCATTACAGCATTTGTAGCTGTAACAGTTGTATTATCAGCAACTCTAGCTATGCCAAAATCTGTTACTTTAATCCTGTCATCTCTAGTAACCATAATATTTTGCGACTTAATATCTCTATGCACAATGTGCTTTGAATGAGCAACTTTAAGAGCTTCTGCAATTTGGATACAATAATTTAAAGCTCTTTTTTCAGATAATCTACCCTCATCATTTATTAAATCCTTTAAAGTCTTTCCATCAATATATTCCATTACAATATAGTGTACTTCTTTATCTTGTATTTTTTCTGTACCTACATCATAAATACTAACTATATTTGGATGAGAAATACTGGCTGCTGCAAGAGATTCTCTCTTAAATTTTCTTATAAAATTATTATCTTCATTATATTCTAACTTTAGAACTTTTATGGCAACAATTCTATCAAGCTTTTTATCATGGGCTTTAAAAACATTTCCCATTCCGCCAGTGCCAATTTTTTCTAATATCTCGTATCTATTTCCTAAAATTTTATTAATCATTGCCCACCTACTCATTAAATACTAAAATAAATGTAATATTATCCATACCGCCATTTTTTAGAGCCAAGTCAAGAAGCTTATCCCTGGCATCTTCAGGGCTATTTTCTTTTACAATTTTAAAAATATCCTCATCAGAAACCATATTAGTGAGCCCATCAGAACAAAATAAAAATATGTCTTTCTCTTCAATATTAAGAGTATTAACTATAACTTCAATATCAGGCGTTGTTCCCATTGCCTTAGTAAGGACATTTTTCTTAGGATGATTCTTTGCTTCTTCTTCAGTAATTTCACCAATCTCAATTAAATAATTTACAAAGGAATCATCTCTTGTTAATTGCTCCATATCTTTATTTATCTTGTATATCCTAGAATCACCAATGTTAGAATAAATTAGAACATTGTCTAATATTAGTCCGGCAGACAGTGTCGTACCCATTCCCCTGTAATCTTCATTTTCTTGAGAGCTTTCATAGATTTTTTTATTGGCATCTCTTATTGAAGATGCAAGAATTTCTATAGCATCATCTATACTTTTTACTTCTCTTTCCCCTTCAAAGTCACTTCCAATAATTTCAGTTGCCATCTTTGAGGCTCTTTCACCTGCCAAATGACCTCCCATTCCATCAGCTAGAATATATAAATTTTTAGATTCATTTAAAAAATATGAATCCTCATTGTTTTTTCTGTAGTTACCTACATTTGTTGCTGATACTACTTTCATTTATTTCACCTCAATCTTACGCCTTAGTTGTCCACATGAGGCGCTGATGTCCCTTCCTAGTTCTCTTCTTATTGTCACATTAAATCCCTTTTTTTCGAGTTCATTTTTAAAATGATTTATCTCCTCTTTGGAAGGTCTCTTTTCATCAAATTCTTCTATTGGATTTAATGGGATTAAATTAATATGGCACTTTAAATTTTTTGCAAAATTATAAAATTCATCAATATTTTTTTTGCCATCATTTTGATTCTTAATTAGAGTATATTCAAAAGTAATCCTATTATTAGTCTTTTCAATATAATATTCCAATGATTTTTTCAAATCAGAAAGATTAAATCGTCTGTTAATTGGCATAAGATTTGACCTATCTTTATCATTAGTTTGATGAAGGCTAATAGCAAGATTAATTGGAAGATTTATATCTGCTAAATCATAAATCTTATCAGCCACTCCACAAGTTGAAATTGTTATATTTCTATAACTTGTATTGTGCCCCTTTTCATCGTGAAGTAATTTTATAAATCTAATTACTTCAGGAAAATTATCAAGTGGTTCACCACTTCCCATTAAAATAAAATTAGAGACTTTAATCTTATATTTATTTTCAATTTCATAAACCTGAGAGAGCATTTCTCCTGCTGTTAGATTTCTCACAAGTCCAGATTTTGTAGAAGCACAAAAGTCACAACCCATTCTGCAGCCAACTTGACTTGACACACATTGAGAATATCCATGCTTGTACTCCATTAAGACCCCTTCAATTAAATTGTTGTCTTTTAATTTAAAAAGCATCTTTTTTGTTTCATCTAATTTTGAATCAAAACTTTTAAAAATCTCAAGTCTATTTATTTCTTCTTTTTCAATAATTGAGATTGCTTTTGTCGAAAGATTTGAATTCTCTATATCATACCTTTTTTTATCGTGAAAAAAAGTAAAAAGCTGAGAACCTCTAAAGGCCTTTTCGCCCTTATCTTCAAAAAATTGGCGAAGTTCATCTTCATACATAGAATTTAATTCCATTAAAACCACCTATTCATCTAATCATTATACCATTAGACTTCTACAAATAAAAATATATTTAAAAAATTAATTTAATATAAAAAAGACTGTGAATGTTTTTCACAGCCAATATATTAAGATATTTTTTCTAATAGACATATAGAAAAACCATCACTTCCATCTACTGATGGGAATAGTTTTAAAATCTCCTTATCTCTTAATTTTATTATTTTAAAATTTCTATTTTTGTTTAAGAATTTGTGAATGACATCTTCATTTTCAATCTTAGAAAGTGAACAAGTAGAATAAAGTAAAAATCCATTGACCTTTAGATATTCTTTTGCATTCTCTAATATTTCCAATTGAATTTCAGAAAGTTCTTTTATATCTTCAATATTCTTATTCCATTTTATATCCGGTTTCTTTCTATACAGTCCAGTTCCAGAACAAGGTGCATCAACTAAAACATAGTCAAAATTCTCAATAAATTCTTCATTTAAAACTCTAGCATCGTTTATTATTGGACTAATATTTTTGCATCCAAGTCTTTTAGCATTTTCTTTAATTATTTTAACTTTACCCTTTGATTTGTCACAGGCAATAATTTCACCAGTGTTTTCCATTATTTCTGATAAATGACTTGTCTTTCCACCAGGTGCCGCACATAAATCTAAGACTTTTGAATCTTTTTTTGGATTTAAAAAACTAGAAACTAAAATTGAGCCTAAATCTTGTACATAAAAATATCCTTCTTTAAATAGGTCTGTATCAATGATACCATTGGGATTATCAATATTTAAAGCATTTTCAAAACTCGTCTCTAAAACCTTATATCCTAGTTCATTTAGTTTATTTAGCAAATCTTCTTTATTTGTTTTTAAACTATTTACCCTTATTGTAAAAGGTGCTTTTTCATTATTTGCCTTGAGTAACTTTTTAGTAAAATCCTCACCATAATTTTTATAAAAATACTCAGTGTAAAATCTTGGATGAGAGTAAAAAGTTGAAAGATTATCTATGCTGTCCTTTATTTTAACTTGAACTTTATCTTTTTTAGAAATACTCCTAAGAATACCATTGGTAAAAGAAATAGATCCCTTATTACCATAAATTTTTGCAAGATTTACTGACTCATCAACTATAGAATAATCTGGAACTTTATCAAGAAAATACATTTGATAAACTGCCATCTCAAGAATGCTAAGTATTAATTTGTGAATTCTATTAAATTTAACCCTTGAATTCTCTTTTATAACATAATCTAGATAAGTTTTATTCCTTATAACTCCAGTAGTTATTTCTTTTATAAAAGCATAATCCCTCTCATCAATTTTGGAATTTTTTAGAATTTCTAAACTTTCTTCTAAAAATGTCCCCTTGTAGAGGACATCATTTATTATTTGTAGTGCTTTTTCTCTTGTATTTTTCATTAATCTCTTCTTCCAAATATGCTAAGTAATCTTAAAAATTGTCCAATTGCAACAATTGTTGATGCAACATAAGTTAAGGCTGCTGCACTTAGAACCTCTCTTGTTCCTTTTAAATCTTCTTCTGTAATAATTCCCATTGCTAACTCTTTTTTTGCCCTATTAGAGGCATTGTACTCAACAGGAAGAGTTACTATTTGAAATAATACAGCAAAGAAAAATAAAGCAATCCCTAATTTTGTAAAAAATACTGAAAAGAAAAATCCAAGTATTATTAAAATAAAGGAAAGTTGTGTTCCTAGATTCGCAAGTGGTACTAAGGCTGCTCTTATTTTTAAAGGTGCATAATCAACTGAATCTTGTATAGCGTGACCAACTTCGTGAGCAGCTATTGAAACTGAAGCAATGGAATTTTTATAATAAACATCTCTTGATAAGTTAAGGGTTTTATCTCTTGGATCATAGTGATCAGATAACTTACCATCAACCATCTTTATATCAACATAATTTAGTCCATTTCTATCTAAAATTTTCCTTGCAACTTCTGCCCCACTTAGACCAGTTGAAGCAGTTACCTTATTGTATTTTTCATAAGCAGAACTTATTTTTGCTTGTGCATACATTGCCAAGATAAGCCCTGGAAGAATGTAGATTAAATAAGAGTAATCATAAGTGTAAAAATAAGGTCCAAACATTATTTTCCTCCAATCACATAATTTTCTTCAAATTTATTTCCACGTAAAAAGTCATCAATTCCCATAACTCTCTTGCCTGGAGCTTGAATTTCTTTTACTGAAATTGCCCCATCAGAAGTTTTAATTAATAATTCTTTATCTGATTTTAAAATAGTTCCAGCTTTATCATCTTGTGAAGTTTGAACTTCTTCAGCCCTAAAAACCTTATAAAATTTATCTTTATAATTAAATTTTACCCCATAATTTGGGCTGAGTCCTCTAATTCTGTTTACAATATCTCTTGAAGTTTCATCAAAATTTAAAATTAAATCATCTTTTAAAATTTTATTTGCGTATGTTTTTTTTGTTTCATCTTGCTCAGCAAATTTAACCTTTTCTTCCTCTACATCTTTAATAAATTCTTCCAAAAGATCTGCACCCATTATTGAAAGTTTATCTTCTAATTCTCCTGCATCCATAGAAGCTATATCAATTTCTTTTATATTAGATACTGCTCCAGAATCAAGACCTTCTTCTACTCTCATTAGACTTACTCCAGTTTTTTCATAACCTTCAATTATGACTCTATTAATTGGAGCAGCTCCTCTAAATTGTGGCAAAAGTGAAGCGTGAACATTTACAATATATTTTTTTGGCAAATCTATTATATCTTTTGTTAAAATCTGTCCATAAGCAACAACAACAATAATATCAGCTTCAACCTCTCTAAGTTTTTCTATAGCCTCGGCAGAATTGATATCTTTTGCTTGATAAACTTCAAGACCTAGTTCTTCTGCTTTTACTTTTACAGGAGTTTTTGTAACTTTTTTTCCTCTTCCCTTTCTCTTATCTTCTTGAGAAACAACAAGAGCTATATCTCCCAATTTATTTAACCTTTCCAATATTGGAACAGAAAATTCAGGAGTACCCATAAAAATAAACTTCATTACTCTTCACTCCCTGCTTCATACATTTCAATTGCCTTGTCAGTATAAAGTATTCCATCAAGATGATCGGTTTCGTGTTGAATAATCCTTGCCAAGAAATCTTCTGCTTCCATAAATTTTTCATTTCCATCCAAATCATTGTATTTAACTTTTATATTTTTTGCTCTTTTAACTGTGCCTTGCTTTCCTGGAACTGAAAGACAACCTTCCATTGAAACTTCTTCCCCCTCTTTTTCGATAATTTGAGGGTTAATCATATAAAATCTCATGCCTTCTTCTTCATTTTCATCTCTATTATCAACAACAATTAATCTTTTAAGAATTCCAATTTGAGGTGCCGCAAGACCTACTCCATAGGCTACATCCATTGTTTCGTACATATCATCTATTAAAGTTTTTAATCTATCATTGTAATTTGTAACTAGCTTAGATTTTTTTCTAAGTATTGGATCTTCATCTATTCTAATTTTTCTTATTGCCATCTAATCACCTAAAATTCTATATTTAATATTATTTTTCTTTCTTCTTCTATCTTACTATTTCTTATTACCCTTTTTAGACCCTCTGTTAACAAAGATAAATCTCTAGGTTTGAGCTTAATTGAGAACTTGGTTTTATTTATATTTTTTATCTTAGGCATTTTAATAAATTTTGTAAGCATTATATCCATACCTTTTAAATCAATTGACATTTGATTGAGAAATTTCTGTGCCCAAATCTCAGTCAAGCTTTCATCATAAGAAGAAAATTCTAGTTCAACTAACTTTGTGTAGGGTGGATACAAATAAACTTTTCTTTCCTCAATTTCATAATTATAAAAATCTTCATAATCTCCAAGTGCAGAATATTTTATAATTTCACTATCTGGGCTGTATGTTTGAATAATTACTTTACCTTTTTTTGAAGCACGACCTGCTCTTCCTGAAACTTGTGTTATAAGCTGAAAAGTTCTCTCACGAGCTTTATAATCAGATATATATAGGGATAAATCAGCAGCCACAATTCCAACTAAAGTTACATCTTCAAAATCAAAACCTTTGGAAACCATTTGAGTTCCAATAATAATATCAGCTTCTTTATTTTTTATTTTTTCATAAAATTTATTAAAGGAATCTTTTTTTGTAGTGGTGTCTCTGTCCATTCTTAAAACTCTAGCTTCAGGAAAATTTTTTTTAACTTCTTCTTCAACTCTTTGTGTTCCAACACCAAATTGCTTGATAAATTTAGAACCACAAGAAGGGCAAACTTTAGGAAGGGCTTTTGTTTTACCACAATAGTGACAAATTAATCTGTTCTTAGCCTTGTGATAAGTCATTGAAATATCACAATCGTCACATTTAATAACTTCTCCACAAGACCTGCATGAAATAAAATTAGAAAATCCTCTTCGATTTAAAAATAAAATAATTTGTTCATTATTTTTTAATTTTTTACTTATTTCATCTTTGAGTTCTCTACTAAATATGGAAATATTTCCCATTACTAATTCTTCTCTCATGTCAACTATTTTTGTTTCTGGTAACAATGCACCTTTTTTTGCCCTATTTTTTAATTGACATAAATTATAAAAATCTCTCTTGGCATAAAAATAAGATTCTACAGAAGGAGTTGCTGAGCCTAATAGAACTTTTCCACTATTCTTCATTCTATTAATCGCAACTTCTATTGTGTCGTATTTTAAATTATCGTGAAACTCATAAGATGAATCGTGAGATTCGTCAATTATTATCATCTTTAAATTATTAAAAGGTGCAAAAACTGCACTTCTTACTCCTACAACAATTTTAACTTCATTATTTAAGATTTTACGATATTCATCATATCTCTCCCCAGAAGAAAGCTTTGAATGGATTATGGCTACTTCATCTCCAAACCAGCCCTTGAACCTTTCAATCATTTGTGGAGTTAAACCTATTTCTGGAACAAGTACAATTACTTGACCGCCGTCTTCAATAATTTTAGATGCAATATTTAAATAGACTTCGGTTTTTCCTGATCCTGTCAATCCATGTAGTAGACTGACAACTTTGTCAGTTTCTAAAATTCTTTTTAAAGCAGTTTGTTGTTCTGTGTTTAGTGGGATTTTTTCTCTTTTAAAATCTTTTTTTATAGGATTTCTATTAATTTCCTTTTTATATTCTTCTATTAAATTTTTATTAATTAGACTTTTTATAGGCGAATAAGAAATATTAAGTTTAGTCATCACATCAACACGGGATATATCTTTTTCCATCTTTATAAAATTAAAAACTTTTGCTTGTTTTTCACTGATTCCTTCAAGATTTTTTGCATCAAAATCTTTAGAAACTCTCAGATAATTAACAAGTTTCGCTTTCACTGTTACAAGAGAATCGTAGACATATTTTATGTATCCCTTAGCTCTTAATTTCTTTATAATTTGTTTTTCTTCTTCGCTTAAATCTTCAAAATATTTATTTAAATCAACTGAATTGAGTTTCTCTAAATCTCCACCATGAGGATATTTTTCTATAACTATTTTTTTCTTAATTTTTTGAAGATTTCCCGGTGGCAAAATTGGTGAGAATGCTTTTGAATAACCAATAAGATATCTATCCTTCATCCAAAGTCCTAATTTTATCAATTCCTCTGAAATAATTGGTTCATCATCTAAAACAGAATGAATTTCTTTTAAATTATCAAAGTGATCACCTTTATAATTTTCATGTAAAAAAAGGACGATACCAACTCTGTAAGACTTCCCAAAATTTACGAGAACTCTCATACCAGGTTTAACATCATCTTTTACTATATATGTATAAAGTTTATCAATTTTTTGAAAATTATTTTCAATAAAAATATCTGCAAACATATCTTCACCTACAAAAGAGCTAGATTTCTCTAGCTCATTAGTTTTTTTGCTCTATCTAAAATTTCTTTTGCAAGTTCAGTTTTACTCATAATTTCTAAATCATCTGTATTTTCTTTTGAAATAATAGAAACTATGTTGGTGTCAGAACCAAAACCTGCTCCTTCTTTTTTAATATTATTTACAACAATCATATCAAAATTCTTTTTTACAAGTTTTTCTTTTGCATACTCATAAATGTTTGTTGATTCAGCTGCAAATCCTACTATAACTTGATTTTTCTTTTGACTGCCAAAGTGAGCTGCAATGTCTGGATTTTTTTCCATCTCAATTAAATTCATTTGACTGTCATTACCCTTTTTGATTTTTTCTTCACTGTAAGTCTTTGGCCTATAATCACTTGGAGCTGCTGCTTTTATTAAAAGATCACAGTCATCAAAATATTTTCCAACTGCATCAAACATATCTCTAGTTGAAGTAACTCTTATAAAATTATCAACTTTTGGAATGTCAATCTTTGTTGGTCCAGAAATTAAAGTTACCTTTGCTCCACGTTTTTTTGCATTATCTGCAAGAGCATAACCCATTTTTCCAGAAGAATAATTAGAAATAAATCTAACGGGATCAAGTGCTTCTCTTGTTGGACCGGCTGTTATTACCACATGCTTTCCTGCTAGATCCTTTTCTGTAAGAGCTCTGTCAATTTCATCTACAATTTCACTTGGCTCAAGCATTTTACCGCTTCCATAATCATTACAAGCAAGCAAATCTTCTTTTGTATCTAAAATTATTACTCCTCTATCTTTTAAAGTTTTCATGTTTTTTTGATTTGCTTCTGAATTAAGCATAACTGTATTCATTCCAGGAGCTAAAATAACCTTAGATCTTGATGCCATTAAAACAGTAGATAACATATCATCTGCAATACCATTGGCAAATTTGCCAATAATATTTGCTGTTGCAGGTGCAATTACAATTATATCTGCCCATTTTGCAAGAGAAATATGCTCTACATCCATATTAAATAATTGGTTAAACATTTCCCCATGAACAACATTATTTGACATAGTTTGAAAAGTAAGTGGAGTCACAAATTCAGTAGCATTTTTTGTCATAACTACTTTTACTTCTGCTCCTAATTTTCTTAAAAGACTACAAATTCCTGGAGATTTATAAACTGCAATTCCACCTGTAACCCCAAGTAGAATTTTCTTTCCTTTTAACATCTTATTCCTCTTCTAAGTCCTCTTTATTTAAATTGTCAATCTTCTTTTGTTTGATTTCTTGAATAAGATTTTCTTTTTCTTCAGCAATTTTTTTCTCATATTCAGAATCGCTTAATTTTTCGCCAAACTTAATCTTGCCATCCATAATTTCTTCAATTGCAATTGTAACTGGTTTATCACTGTCTGTATCAACTAGGGCTGGATTTCCATCAATTAATTTTCTAGCTCTTTTTGATACTAATATTGCAAGTTCATATCTTGAATCTGCAACTTCTTTTAATTCTTTAAAAGATGGTATTATCATTTATTTCTCTCCTCTTCTGCTTGAACTTCTTTCTTAATATTTTTGTGTCTTTTAACTCTCAATTTTTCTGCTGCTATAATAGTTTCAATGTCCTTAACGGCGTTATCTATTACATCATTAATTACAAAGTAGTCATATTCACCAACAAAGTCAAGTTCCTTAAAGGCATTTTTATATCTTGTTTCGATTTCATCTTCTGTTTCCGTATCTCTCTTGACAAGACGAGATCTTAATTCATCCATTGTTGGAGGGATTAAAAATATGAAGACTGCTTCCTTGTATTTTTCTTTAATTTGTAGAGCTCCTTGCACGTCAATTTCTAGAAGTACAATTTCCCCTTTTTCAATTTCATCAAAAACAAATTTCTTTGGTGTACCATAGTAGTTAGTGTGAACAAAGGCATGTTCCAAAAGTTCATCATTTTCTACCATTTTTTCAAATTCTTCACGAGTGGCAAAAAAGTAATTTTCACCATTAACTTCTCCTGGTCTAGGGGTCCTAGTAGTTACAGAAGTTGAGAAAATTATATCGTCATTGTTTTTCATTAAAGATTCACTAACAGTTCCTTTTCCAGAACCAGAAGGACCTGATAAAACTAATAAAAATCCGCCGTCCAAATCATCACCATCCTAATTTTTTTATTATTCAACATTTTGCGCTTGTTCACGCAATTTTTCTATTTCTGATTTTAACATTACAACAGCACTTGTAATTTCAATATCATTGGATTTTGAACCTATAGTGTTGGACTCTCTATTCATTTCCTGAATTAAAAAGTCTAATTTTCTACCAATAGGTCCTTCTTGATCTATTATATCACTAAAATTTTGAGTGTGTATTTTGAGCCTAGTTATTTCTTCATCAATAGAAAGTTTATCTAACATTATAGCAATTTCTGTTAAAATTCTATCTTCATCTATCTCTCTAGAATCAAGATACTCAGATACTCTAGTTCTAAGTCTCTTTTCATTTTCATCAAGACTTAATGGAGCTCTTTTTTCAATAAAATCAGTTAATTTTTTTACCTCTTCAAGTTTTATCTTAAAATCATCCTTTATCTTTTCACCTTCAATTGATCTAGATTTTACAAAATCATTAGAAGCAAGATCGACTACTTTTAAAAGTTCTTCTTGAATATAATCGCCATCAAATTCCTTTTTTTGAGGTTTAAAAATATTTGAATCTTCCATAAGTTTTGAGAAGGATAAATCTGATTTTACTCCAAACTTTTCCTCTAATTCTTTACTTATAATAATATACTTATTTAAAAGCTCATAGTCAATATCAATTTCAACTTCACTAGAATCCAAATATTCAAAGTTTATGAATATATCAAGCTTACCTCTTTTAACCTTTGACTTAACTAATGATTTCACAGATTCTTCAGCATAGCTTAGAGCCCCTGGCATTCTCGAATTAATGTCAAGAAACCTGTTATTAACTGATTTCATCTCAACTTTTATATAAAAATCATCGCATCTTTTTTCGCAAAGGCCGTAGCCAGTCATACTATTCATAAAAAACTCCTTATAAAGAACAAAAAGCACTAAAAAGTGCTTCTCATTTTATTTTACAACTATGTTAACAATCTTATTTGGAATATAAATTTTCTTAACTACATTTTTACCTTCAGTATTCTTAGCAAAAAGTTCATCTTTTTCAGCAACTTCAAATACCTTATCTTGTGACGCATCTCTCGCTATCTTAACAGTATATCTAACTTTTCCGTTAAATTGAACTGGAATTTCTATTTCATTATCAACAGTAAGCTCTTCAATATATTTTGGCCAAGCTTGTTCTGAAAGAATTCCTCCAAGATCGCACACTTGCCACAATTCTTCTGTGATGTGTGGTGCTACTGGATTTAATAAAATTAAGAAAGTTCTAAAGTCTTCTTTAGTAATTTTTCCTATTGAATTAAATTCATTTGATAGAGTCATAAGTTGTGCTATAGCTGTATTTGATTTTAAATTTCCATAATCTTCAGTAACTTTTTTAATAGTCTTGTGAATTTCAGAAATTAAATCTTCACTATATTCATCACCATCAACAACAATTTCTTGAAGATTCCAAACTCTTTCCAAGAATCTTCTACAACCCTTAACGCCATTTTCAGACCAAGGTACTGGTTTTTCAAAGTCACCAATAAACATTTCATAACATCTAAGTGTATCTGCGCCGTAATCCCTTACAATATCATCTGGATTTACAACATTTCCTCTTGATTTAGACATCTTTTCGTTATTATTACCAAGAATCATTCCATGAGATGTTCTCTTTTGATAAGGTTCTTTTGTTGGAACTACTCCAATATCGTATAAGAATTTATGCCAAAATCTTGAATATAATAAGTGAAGTGTTGTATGTTCCATACCACCATTATACCAATCTACTGGTAACCAATATTCAAGAGCTTCTTTACTTGCGATTGCCTTTTCATTGTGAGGATCTGTATATCTTAAGAAATACCATGATGATCCTGCCCATTGAGGCATTGTATCAGTTTCTCTTTTTGCTGGACCACCACATTTTGGACAAGTTGTATTTACCCAATCAGTCATTTTAGCAAGTGGTGATTCACCAGAATCAGTTGGTTCATAATTTTCAACTTCTGGAAGTAAAAGTGGAAGTTCTTCTTCAGGAAGAGCTACATAACCACATTTTTCACAGTGTACTATTGGAATTGGTTCTCCCCAATATCTTTGTCTTGAGAAAACCCAATCTCTCAATTTATAGTTAATTTTCTTATCGCCTAGTTTATTTTCTTCTAAGTATTCAATCATTTTAGAGATGGCATCTTTTACTTCAAGACCATCTAAAACTCCAGAATTTATCATTTTTCCAGTTGCAGTGTCAGTATTTGCATGTTCTGAAACATCTGAACCTTCAATAACAGGAATAATTTCTAGACCAAATTTCTTTGCAAAGTCGTAGTCACGATCATCGTGAGCTGGAACAGCCATAATTGCACCAGTTCCATAAGTCATAAGAACATAATCTGAAATCCAAATTGGCATTTCTTTTTTTGTAAGAGGATTAATTGCCACAATTCCCTTAATTTCTACACCAGTTTTATCTTTTTCAAGCTCTGTTCTTTCGAACTCACTTTTCTTAGCACATTCTCCTTTATATGCATTTATTTCATCTAAGTTTTCAATCTTATCAGAATATTTTTCAATTAAAGGATGTTCTGGTGCTATTACCATATAAGTTGCTCCATAAATTGTGTCAGGTCTTGTTGTGAAAACTTCAAGCTTTTCGTCAATATCCTTTAATGAAAAATTTATACTTGCACCTTCACTTCTACCTATCCAATTTTTTTGTTGAGTAACTACTCTGTCAATGAAGTCAAGATCATCAAGATCATTAATAAGTCTATCTGCATATTCTGTAATTTTTAGCATCCATTGACTTTTAACACGCCTTACAACTTCTTCTCCACATCTTTCGCACTTTCCTCCAACAACTTCTTCGTTAGAAAGTCCAACTTTACATGAAGGGCACCAGTTTATTGGCATTTCTTTTTTGTAAGCCAAACCATGTTTATAAAGTTGTAAGAAAATCCATTGTGTCCACTTATAATATTCTGGGTCTGTTGTATTTATTTCTCTTGACCAGTCAAAAGAAAAACCTATTGATTTTAATTGATTTTTAAAATGTTCAATATTGTTTTTTGTAACAATGGCTGGATGTATTTTATTTTTTATAGCATAATTTTCAGTTGGAAGACCAAAAGCATCCCATCCCATCGGATAAAGAACATTATAACCTTGCATTCTCTTCATTCTTGAAACAATATCAAGAGCTGTATAAGGTCTTGGGTGACCAACGTGAAGTCCTTGTCCTGATGGATAAGGAAACTCTACTAGTCCATAAAATTTTTCTTTATCAGAATTATTTTCACATACAAAGGATTCATGTTCATCCCAAAAGTCTTGCCACTTTTTTTCTATTTCACTTGGTGTATATTTTTCCATATTAACTCCTAAAATTCAGCATTTCCAACAGTTCTTGGGAATGGTATTACATCTCTTATATTTTTCATTCCAGTTATATACATTACTGCTCTTTCAAATCCAAGTCCAAATCCAGAGTGAACAACAGAACCATATCTTCTTAAATCAAGATACCAATCATAATTGGACATGTCCATGCCAATATTTTGCATCTTTTCTTCTAATACATCGTATCTGTGTTCTCTTTGACTTCCACCAATGATTTCTCCAACGCCAGGAACTAAAAGGTCCATAGCTGCAACAGTTTTCTTGTCTTCATTTTCATACATATAGAAGGCTTTAATTTCTTTTGGATAATCTGTTACAAATACTGGCTTTTTATAAACTTCTTCTGTTATATATCTTTCGTGTTCAGTTTGAAGGTCAATTCCCCAACTAACTGGATAGTTAAATTCTTTATCAGCTTTTTCAAGAATTTCAATCGCTTCTGTATAAGTTATTCTTGCAAATTCATTGTCGACAACATTTTGAAGTCTTTCAAGTAGACCTTTGTCAATAAAATTGTTAAAGAATTCCATTTCTTGTGGAGCATTTTCAAGAACATAAGTGATAATATATTTAAGCATTTCTTCTGAAACATCCATATTTACATTTAAATCTGCAAAAGCCATTTCAGGTTCAATCATCCAAAATTCAGCTGCGTGTCTTTGAGTATTTGAATTTTCAGCCCTAAATGTAGGTCCAAAAGTATAGATATTTTTAAAAGCTTCAGCAAAAGCTTCAGCTTCTAGTTGACCTGAAACAGTTAAGTGAGTCTTCTTATTAAAAAAGTCTTTTGTGTAATCCACTTCAGTTGGCTCAGCTTTAGCAATACTATCAATATCAAGAGTTGTTACTTGGAACATTTCTCCTGCACCTTCAGCATCAGAAGTTGTTATAATTGGAGCATGAACGTAAACAAATCCTTTTTCTTGGAAGAATTTGTGAATTGCATAAGCAATTAAAGATCTCACTCTAAAAACAGCATTAAATGTATTTGCTCTTGGACGAAGATGAGCTATTGTTCTTAAATATTCCATTGTATGTCTCTTCTTTTGCAGTGGATAAGAAGGATCTGATGAGCATATTGGAGCAATTTTATTTGCTTGAAGCTCAAAGGATTGATTTTTACCTGGTGATTTTACAACCTTTCCACTAACTTCTAGAGAAGAACTTATTGGAAACTTTTCCACTTCATCAAAATTTTCTAGTTCCTTACCATAAACAACTTGGATTGGTTTAAAAACTGTACCGTCAGTAAGTTCAATAAATCCAAAGTTTTTTGATGCTCTAGATGTTTTTACCCAACCACTTAATACTATTTCTTTATCTAAAAAATCTTCTGGATTTTTAAAAATATCTCTAATGCTAATTGACATAATTCCTCCTAATTTTCAATTCCTTACATAATGTTTAAGTATATAATTAAATCCTCTATTTGTCAATTTAACTCATTTTAAACTGTCTAAGTATTCCTTTATTTTTATTTCATAAGCAATATCTTTTGGTTCATAATATTTTCTTCCCTTAAAATTATCTGGCATATATTTTTGATCAACATATGACCCATCATAATCATGAGGATATAAATATTTTTCATCTGTTTCATTTTGAGGATTTCTCTTATCTCTTATATATTTTGGTATATCAATGTTATTTGATTTTCTTACATCCTCCAATGCTTTATTTATTCCATAATAAGACGCATTTGATTTTGGAGAACAAGCAAGATATGTCGCTGTCTGTGCAAGAATTATTCTTGCTTCAGGCATACCAACTGCATTGATACTATTAAAACAAGCTGATGCAATTACCATGGCTTGCGGATTTGCATTTCCTACATCTTCTGATGCAAAAATAATAAGTCGTCTAGCAATAAATTTTATATCTTCGCCACCTTCAAGCATTTTAGCAAGATAAATTAACGCTGCATCAGGATCAGACCCTCTCATTGATTTTATAAATGCTGATATTGTGTCGTAGTGCTCATTATTATTTTTATCATATTTTACATTTTTAATTAAAAGAGAATTTTTTATAACATCTTCATCAATTAAAATTTTCCCACTAACTTCATCAGTTGATAGGACTGCAATTTCCAAACTATTTAAAAGATATCTTCCATCGCCATTAGAATTTTTAATTAAAATCTTTTTTGCAGAATCCGTAACTTCTATATTTTTATTTCCAAATGCTCTTTCTTTATCACTTAAAGCTTTATTTAACATTTCTTCTAAGTCCTTATCTTCAAGTGGCAATAAATTTATTATCTGCATTCTTGAAAGAAGGGCCTTATTAACTTCAAAATAAGGGTTTTCAGTTGTAGCACCTATTAAACTTATAATTCCCCTTTCAACAAAGGGAAGAAGTGCATCTTGTTGTGTCTTGTTAAATCTGTGAATTTCATCAATAAAAACAATTGTAGACACATTGTCATACTTCATTGAATTTTCAGCTTTAGCTAAAACTTCTCTAAGTTCTTTTAAGTTTGAAGTTACTGCTGATAATTTTACAAAATTTTTATTTGTGCTTCTCGCTATAATTTCTGCAAGAGTTGTCTTTCCAACACCTGGTGGACCATAAAATAATACAGAAGTTAATCTATCACTTTTTATAAGCCTAGAAAGATATTTTCCATCTCCAATTATATGACTTTGTCCAAAAAATTCTTCAAGATTTCTTGGTCTCATCCTGTCAGCAAGAGGTGCCTTACTTTCTAAATTCTTTTGCATACTAAGTTCAAATAAGTCCATATTAATTCTTCTTTTTCACAAAATTTTCTAATTCATCAACAAAAGATTGTAAATCTTTAAATTCTCTATAAACTGAAGCAAATCTAACATAAGAAACTTCGTCCAAATCTTTTAATTCATCCATAACCATTTCACCAATTTCAAGAGAACTAATCTCTTTTTTCATAGAATTTTCAATTTTCTTTTCTATATTATTTACAGCTTCATCTATATCCGCCGCTGAAACAGGTCTTTTTTCACAAGACTTAATCATACCTCTTATAATTTTTTCTCGGTCGAAGGCCTGTCTATTTCCATCTTTTTTTATTACCATAATTGGTGACTGTTCAATTTTTTCATAAGTCGTAAATCTTTTATTGCAATTTAAACACTCACGTCTTCTTCTTATTGTGCTACCTTCATCAGTTGGTCTTGTATCTAAAACTTTTGAATCATTGTATCCGCAAAATGGGCATTTCATTATTTTCACCTCATTTAAATAAGGTCCTATAAGGACCTTTTAAATAATAATATCACTTAAAATTTTATTAATCAATTGATATGTAAACATAAAAAAAGCCAAGCCCTGAGGCTCAGCTTATTTTTTTAATATGTTTTATGCAATGCTTTGTGCAATATTTAAGAATATTGTAATAAATACTGAGTTTGTAATATCAATTGCAAAAGCTCCTACCATTGGCAATATGAAGTATGCCTTTGGAGATGGACCAAATCTTTCAGTAATTGAGTCCATGTTTGCAAGTGCGTTATATGTTGCACCCATACCAAATCCGCACATACCACCAGATAGAACTGCAGCATCGTAATTTTTACCCATAGCCCAGAATGTTATAAAGTAAGCAAATAGAGCAATAAATAATGTTTGTGCAAATAAGATTATAAGCATTGGTCCAGCAACATCTTTAAGGTCAATTAAGTTGATGTCAATTAGTGCCATTACTAGGAATACATTTAGTCCAACGTCTCCACAAATTGAGTTAGCTCTTTGATTAACTGCAAGAGGTCCTTGTTTACCAATTGTATTAACGAAGATACCTGCAATGATCATTGAAGTTACATAAGCTGGTAAGTTTAATTCTTTACCCATAATTGATACATGAGTTCTGATAAATTCTTGTAGAATTGAACCAAAACCAATTGAAACAAAGATAAGTCCAAGAACTTTAATGAAGTCACCTGCTTGAAGAGGAACTACTCTTTCGTAACCTTCTCCAGCATTGTTTTCTTCAAGATTTTCTAAAACGTCATCATAATTTGAAGCTTTATTATCATTACCTGAAAGATTTTTCTTTCTGATAAGAGTTGAACCAATTGGACCACCTATTAATGATCCCATAATAACTCCAAATGTTGCAGCTGCAAGTCCAAATGTCTTAGCATTTTCAAGACCTAGGTTGGCAAATGTACCTCCCCAAGCTCCAGCTGAACCGTGTCCACCTACCATTGTAACTGAACCACAGATTAGACCAAGAAGTGGGTTTTGAGAAAGGACTTTTGCGAGAACAAGGCCTATTGTATCTTGACCTAAAACTAATATTGCTGAAATTAGCCAGAATATTAAAAATCCTTTTCCTCCCTTTTTCAAAGTGTCTAGGTCTGCACCTACACCAATTGCAGTGAAGAATACCATCATAAATGGGTTTTGTAATGCTTGATCAAATTCAAATGTTGCGATTCCGCCCACTTCTAATAAAAATCTAATAATTGCAAATAAAAATCCGCCAATTACTGGAGCTGGAACACAGAACTTTTGAAAAAAGTTAATTTTTTGTCTTAAAAATTTTCCTATGTAGTAAACTACGATTGCAAATCCTACTGTTTGCATTAAATTAAATGATATGTTCATTCTTTTTTTTCCTCCTTTTTTTCTCGCAAGATTTATTATAACAAAAATTTGTTAAATAAAAAACACTTTTTATTTTTTTGTCATTTGTTTAATATTTTTTAGAATTTCAAGGGATTTCTCTGTAATAAAGTGATAAATAATATCTTTTCGTAAAATTTTTGCAAATGTTTTTATTGCCAAATATATTTACTTTAATTCATGAAAAATCAATTATTTGACATATTTTTCTTATAAATTTACTTTTAAAACGTTTTTCACGGTAAATTTTTGTATTTTAATATATTTTTTAGTATAGTAAATTTAGACATAAAAAAAGGACATTGTTTCCAATGTCCAAAAATCTTAATTATAAACTTACTTTCTGTTAATTCTCAAGAAAGAAGGGATTTTAAGTTCTCCATTATCTTCTTCATCATCATTTTCAAGAGATTCAATGGGACTTTTTTGTGTATTTTCTATTTTCTTATCTTTTTTGTCATCTTTATATTGATCAAATTCAGTTGCAATAACTGTAATCTTAACTTCATCTTTAAGTGATTCATCAATACCTGCACCAAAGATAATATTTGCATCTTCAGATACACAGTCTCTAATTAAATCAGCTGCTTCATTAACTTCAAAGATACCAAGATCTGATCCTGCTGTAATATTAAGAAGAACAGATTTTGCCCCTTCAATAGATGTTTCTAGTAGAGGAGAGTTTATTGCAAGTCTAGCTGCTTCTGTAGCTCTGTCATCACCAGATGCACGTCCTATACCCATGTGAGCAACGCCCTTATCATACATAATAGTCTTAACATCGGCAAAGTCAAGATTAATAAGATTTGGTACAGAAATTAAATCAGATATACCTTGGATACCTTGTTTTAATATGTCATCTGCCATTTCAAAGGCTTGTGAGAAGCTTGTCTTTTTATCTGCAATACTTAGAAGTCTGTCATTTGGAATTATAACTAATGTATCAACTTTTCCTTTAAGAGCATTAATACCAATTTCAGCAGATTTTGCTCTCTTTCTTCCTTCAAATGTAAAAGGTTTTGTAACAACACCAACAGTAAGTAGACCTAGTTCTTTTGCAACATCTGCAATAACAGGAGCTGCACCAGTACCAGTACCTCCACCCATACCAGCAGTGATAAATACCATATCTGCGTCATCTAAGGCTTCTCTAATTTCATCTAAAGATTCTTCAGCTGCTTGAGCACCAATTTCAGGGTTTGCTCCTGCTCCAAGTCCTTTAGTAATTTTTTCTCCAAGTTGCACTTTAGTTTCAGCATTTGAATTCTTTAGTGCTTGTCTATCAGTGTTAAATACTAAAAATTCTACGCCTTTAACACCTGCGTCAATCATTCTATTTACAGCGTTGTTTCCGCCGCCACCAACGCCAACTACTTTAATCTTGGCAAAATCGTCTTGGTCCATATCGAATTCCAACATAAACATCCTCCTCATATACTAAATAAATTTTTTTTATATTCATTACTATCATTTTATAGAAAGACTGCTAAATAGTCAATATATAAAGGTCAAATGAAGTCTTTAATTTGAATTATCGTCTTTCCTATTAACTTCTTTATAAGTTTTTTCGTTATCTGAATCTTTTATTATTCTCTTCAACTTGTCTTTGTCTTTATCCTTATTGTCTTCTTTATCTCCATCAGTTATTAAAATTGGGCTCTCACCCTTTTCCATTTGAATGATAATAGCATTTTTATTTGTATCTTTAATATCTTCTAAAATTAAGGAAAGCATTTTTAATTTATATTCAATATTGCTATAAGATCCAAATTCTATTTTTATACCATCCACTGTTGTAAAAGTTGCAATGGAATCTAACAGTTCAATATCCCTAATATTTCCATGAAGAGAATATTCATCTTTTCTAAGTTCTAACAAAAGATTTCTTTTCTCTTCCTCATCCTTATTTGTTAAAATATAACTTCCTGCTTGTGGGTTATCAACATTAAAGCCATACAAGTTTACTAGATTGTCTCTCTTTTTATCAGAACTCTCTAAAATTCTAAAGTTATCATCTACCAATAGATAGTCACTGGCTTCCATTTGGTAATATGGACTTCTCTCTTTTATTTTAATTTTTACTTTTCCACTTAAACTGTAAGAAATCTTAGCTTCTTCAATATAAGGAATAGCCTCAAGCTTTTTCACTCTATCTTTTTTTGATACAAGAAAATACTTGCTTCCTTTTTTTAAAGCTGATACCTTTTTTATTTTAGCTTGACTTACATTCTTATTGCCCTCAATATTTATATTTTTTACATTAAAAAAATTTGAATTTTTAAGAGCAAATATAATCAAAAAAATGAAGGAAAAAAATATAAAAAATCTGCTAAAAATTCTTAAATATCTTCTCTTTTTATTCAGTTTTCTTTTTTTCTTTTCCAACTTTTTCATAAAATCACTTTAAAATAATATCAACTATTTTTGAAACAGCATCAGGACTGGCAAGTTTTTTTGAATTGTCTGCCATCTTATTTCTCTCATCATCATTATCGAGAATTTCTTCTATTTCTTTTAATAAAGTTTCTCCATTTAAATCTTTTTCTTCTATCACTCTGCTAGCACCCATGTTGCTATAACTCATTGCATTATAGTATTGATGATTACCTGCAGTATAGGCCTTTGGAATTAATATAGATGCTACACCTAGAGCAGAAATTTCAGCAAGAGTCATAGCTGATGATGAAGCTATAACTAAATCAGCACTTGATAAATAATCATATACCTTGTGTGTGTAATCTAAAATTTCAACATTTTCAGGAATATTTTCTGCTTTTTCCATAAAATAATCATAATGATCTCTTCCTGTCACGTGAGTGAGTTTAAAGGGAAGATCACTTTTATTATTTAAAATTTCTAGTATAGCGTCATTAGTAGATTCTTGACCACCTGATCCGCCAAAAGAAAAAACAAATTTTTCATTATCTTTTATATTTAATTTCTCTCTTGATTTTTTTCTGTCAATATGAGAAAAAACATCTCTTATTGGATTTCCAGTAAATATAATATTGTCATTGTTTAAATATTTTTTTGCTTCCATAAAATTTATAAAGACATAGTCCGCTTTTTTAGCTAATATTTTATTTGTCTTTCCTGGATAAGCATTTTGTTCTTGAACTACTGTCTTAATTTTCTTTTGTTGCGCCTTAAATACAATGGGCGCACAAACATATCCACCTGTTCCTATGACAATATCAGGTTTAAAATCATCTATTATCTTGTTACACTCTCTCAAACCCTTCATAAGATTGAAAAAAGTTATAACTGTGTCCTTATTTAATTTTTTTCTTGGAAGTCCAGAAATATCTATTCCCTTAAATTCAAAATTATATTTGTCGGCTAATTCTTCTTCTAGAGAATCTTTTTTACCAACATAAAGTATTTCTGCTTCCTCGTCTTGTTTTTTAATTTCTTCTACAATGGCAAGTGCTGGATAAATGTGTCCTCCAGTACCTCCACCAGATAAAATGTATCTCATATAGTGCCTTCTTTCGAAATTTTTAATAAAATAGCTGTTGATACAATTGCCATTACAAGTGCTGTACCTCCATAGGAAATAAAAGGTAAAGTTATACCAGTTACTGGTAGAAGTTTTGCACAAACACCCATGTTAAAAAATGCTTGAATTCCAATATAAGTAGTCATCCCAATAGCTGTAAATTTATCAAAATAATTTGTAGCTTTAAAAGCAATCATGTATCCTCTGTAAATATATATTATAAATAATAATATTACTATAAAAGTTCCAATAAATCCAAATTCTTCAGCTATTACAGAAAAAATAAAATCTGTATAAGCTTCTGGCAAGTTTGTGTATTTTTGTCTTGATCTAAATAATCCTACTCCTGAATAACCACCTAGGGCAAAGGCATAAAGAGACTGTCTAGCTTGATAAAGAGCTGAAGATTGGTAGTCTGTTGAGTCAGAGACAAATCCAAAAATTCTCTTAAGTCTAAATTCATTCTCTGGGTCCTTTAAAATTACAAATATAAGGGCTATTCCTAGAACAACTAAGAATAAAAATTGTTTCTTATTTATTCCAGCTGCAAGTAATATAGCAAATAGTGAAACTCCAATAACAACCGCTGTTGAAAAGTCTTTAATCATAATTGGTCCAACAGATATACCCATTATTGCAACTGCAATTAAAAAATTTTTTGGCTCTCTAAGTGTGTAAATATTTCTAGAAAGATATTTTGATAAGAAAACTATTGATGTTAATTTTAAAAGGTCTGAAGGTTGAAACTTAAGTGGAATAACTTTAAAGTCCAACCACCTGCTTTGACCATTTTTGTTATAACCAAGAGGTGTCCACAATAATAGTATTAATATTACACTTAATATAAATAGCCAAGTTATATTTTTATATATTACTCCTCTTGGTACTCTAATAATAAGGATCATTGATATAATCCCTAAAATTAGGAATGCTCCCTGCCTTATTAGAAAATGAAAACTATTTAAATTGTATTTTTTTGCAGTAGGAAAGGATGCAGATGTAACAGCAACTAGGCCAATAATAATTAGAAATATCATGCTAAGTAAAAGCATTAAATCTATATCTTTTATTTCCTTTTTAAACTTCATCTAAACCAACTCTTTGACAAGATCTTTAAAATGTTGACCTCTTACTTCATAATCGCTATACATATCCCAAGAAGCACAAGCCGGTGAAAGAAGTACGTCATCACCTTCACAAGAAATTTTTTCTGCAAGTTCAACAGCCTTATTTAAATCCTTTGTGATATAAAATTCAAGGGCATTTTCTTTACAAGCTTTAGAAATTTTTTCCGCAGTTTCTCCAAATAATATTGCTGTTTTTATTTTATCCTTAGATTTTTCAATTAAATCATCAAATTCTGCTCCCTTATCGTAGCCACCAGCAATAAGTATTGCATCTCCGTCCATAGCAGCTACAGCAACTTCAGTTGAATCTGGATTTGTTCCTTTGGAATCGTTATAATATTTAACTCCCCTTAGCTCTCTTACAAATTCAATTCTGTGTTCAACACCAGTGAAGGAAGTTATTGATTTTTTTATTATATCAAGGTCAATATTTAAAAGCTTACATCCTATTATTGCAGCCATAATATTTTTTATATTGTGGTCTCCAGGAATTTTAATATCTTTTGTATCTAAAACTTCTTCGATATTTTTTCCATCATTAAAATAAATTTTTCCATCTTGGACATAAGCTCCCTTATCAGAAATTTTTTCCATAGAAAAATAATATTTCTCTGCTTTTAAATTATATTCTTTTGCCAATTCCTTGTTTTCATAATTTAAAATAGCAAAGTCATTTTCATCTTGATTTTTAAATATTTTAAACTTTGCATCAACATAATTTTTTGTAGTCTTATGCCAATCCAAGTGGTCACTTGTCACATAAGTTAAAAGGGCAATATGTGGTTTAAAATCAATTGTGTCTTCCAATTGAAAAGATGAAGCTTCAATAACAAGATAGTCATCACTTTTAGCTTCTCCTGTTATTTCAAGTATTCCCCTCCCAATATTTCCAACTACATAAGTTTGGGAAACTCTTTTTAGTATGTCTCCAATAATCGTAGTTGTTGTTGTCTTTCCATTTGTTCCTGTTACTGCTATTACATTTTTTGTTTTTAAATTTCTATAGCTAATTTCAATATCTGAAATTATTTCAATGTTTTTTTCTCTAGCTTTTAGTAGAAGTTCGTGGAAAGGATAGATTCCTGGACTTTTTACAATTAGGTCAATTTTATCTAAATCTTCTTCTTTAAAAATAATAAAATCTTCTTCAACATTTAACTTTTGTAAATCCTCATTGCTGTCGTATACATAAATTTTGCAAGGAAATTCCTTTAAAAATTTTAAAGCACTTTTACCAGTAACTCCAAAACCCATTATTAATATATTTTTGTTTTCTAACATCTTTAATCACCTAAAATAAAATTAAGTAAGAAATTATACAAAGTATAAGTTCTACTAACGAAAATACTGCAACAACTTTTCTCTCATGCCATCCCTTATGCTCAAAATGATGGTGAAGCGGTGACATCAAGAATACCCTCTTTCCTCTTGTTTTAAAGCTAATAACTTGTATTATTACTGAAAGAGTTTCTATAAAATAAATTCCACCAGCAATTGGCAAAATAAGAGGCACATTTAAAAGTAATGCTATTGCTGAAATTGCTCCCCCTAAAGCAAGAGAACCAGTATCTCCCATAAACACTTTTGCTGGATATTTATTGTAAAATAAAAATCCTATTAGAGCCCCTGCAAGAGCAAGGCAGAAAAATGCAATTTCGTATCTTTGAAATTTAACAGCAACAACATTAAAAAATAAAAGACAAATAATTGTAACGCTTGATGAAAGTCCATCTAATCCATCAGTCAAATTAACAGAATTAACAGTTCCAACAATTACAAATATAATAAATGGAACATACAAAAATCCAATTGATCTATAATCTTTTAAGAAAGGAATATATAAATCTGTTCCCATGTTTTTAGAATTATATTGATAAATAATTAAAATTACAGCAGTTAAAATTTGTAATAATAATTTTTGATAAGCACGTAATCCCAAATTTCTCTTTTTTACAACTTTAATATAATCGTCAATAAAACCCACTGTTCCAAATGCCAGTGTTGAAAAAAGTATCATTAAAACTGATAATTTAAAATTTACAGTGATTAATGTTACAAGTATTACTGATGCAAGAAAAATTAGCCCACCAATTGTCGGTGTTCCACTTTTTACTAAGTGAGATTGTGGTCCATCTTCTCTTATGCTTTGTCCTGCGTGCAAACTTTTCAAAATTGGAATCATAATCTTCCCAAAAATTAAGGAAAAAACTATTCCTAAAACTATACTAACTAAATAACTCATTGTACTATAAACCTAATTCCTTTTACTATTATCCTTTTCTTCTTTTAAACTCTTGTTATCATTTGAATTTTTATTGAAATCTTTTGTTTTTGATTTTCTATTTTTTATTTTATCTTCATCTTCATTGAGATTTTTAGTCTCCTTGTCCTTTTCATTAGAACTATTATTAGACTTGTTATTTGAATCCATATTGTACATTTTGCTGGAATTTTCTTTTTCTTCGTCCCTACGTGAATAGTTAAGTGTTATCTTTTCACTTCCACTTAATTTATGACCTGGTCTTGGACTTTGTGATATAAAGTCGCCATTTCCCTTGATATTATACTCTAAATTCATTGAATTTAAAATAGATTGGCTTTCTTTTCTAGTTTTTCTGCTCAAGTCGGGCATTATTAAAATACCACTGTCCTTATCATTTACTGCAAGATCAACTATTGTATCTTTTAATACATAAGAACCAGCAGATGGACTTTGATTAGTAACAACTGAATATGGAAGTACAGTTTCTGCATTTGTATTAAACTTCAAACCTGTATCCAAAAGAATTTTTCCTGCATCTTCAAGAAGTAAAGCTCCAACATCTGGAACTGATACAAATTCATCTTTTTCATCAACTTCTTCAGTTTTTTGAATTTTCATATAGTTAAGTGACTTACTCAAAATTTCTTGAACTACTGGAGCAGCAACAGCACCACCAAGAATTCCACCTTTTGGATTATTTACAACTACAAGAACTGTTAATCTAGGATCATTTAATGGAGCTACTCCAACAAATGATGAGTTATATGCTTCTAGATATCCAGTAGGAGTTGCAATATTCGCTGTACCAGATTTTCCTCCAACGATATATCCAGGAACTTGAGCTTTTTTACCAGTACCACTCTCAACTACCCTTCTCATCATTGACTTCATCTTATCAGATGTTTCTTCTGATATTACTCTTCTTCTAAGTTCTGTTCTCTTTTTTTCTACAATGTTTCCATTTGCATCCACCATTTCTTTTATTAAAGTTGGTTTATTTAAATAACCTCCATTGGAAATAGCACTAACAGCATTTACTAATTGCAGTGGTGAAACTGCTATTGAGTGACCATAGGACATTGTTGCAAGATTTACTTTACTTATATTATCAGCAGAACTTGGTATAATTCCTGTTGACTCACCATATAATTCAATTCCAGTTTTTCTTCCAAATCCAAATGCTTTTATATACTTTAAAAATTTCTCTGGTCCAAGTCCTTGACCGACTTGAATCATAGTCATATTACAAGATTCTTCAATAGCCTTCGCAAGACTCTTTTTTCCTCTGCTGTGACTTGTACAAGTTAGCCTATTATTTCCAATTACCATAGCTCCGGCACAGGAATACTGTGAATCTGGTTGCGATGTATTTTCTTCAATAGCTGCAGCTGCAGTTATAAGTTTAAATGTGGAACCTGGTTCGTATTGGTCATTGACATTAAAATCTCTCCAATTATCATAGAGGATTTCCATCTTTTCTTCTTCACTTAAATCATCCCAAACTTCTTCTTGCTTCTCGTTTAAAGGAGCTCTCGGATCATTTAGGTTGTAGTCGTCCTTAGTTGTCATTGCCAAGATTTCTCCAGTCATAGTATCCTGAACTATAACTGAAACCTTGTCAGCTTCATTTTCTTTTTTTGCATTTATAGCTGCTGTTTCAGCAAACTGTTGTATATTCGAATCTATAGAAAGTACTACTGAATATCCTTCCTTTGGTGCATAAGTTTCTTCATCTGTTAGAGGAATTTTATTCGATGCGTTATCTTTTAAAGAAACACTTTTTCCTGATATACCTGAAAGTTCTTCATCATAAGATGCCTCAATACCGTACTGTCCTACATTCTCATCATTAGTAAAACCAATAATAAATGAAGCAAGATTGTTAAAAGGATATAGTCTTCTTGTCACATCATCAATAGACATAGCTATGAGATTAGATTTAAAATTATTTTTATTTTTTTTGTTTTCATCAATAATTTTTCCTCTAATATTTTTTAACTCTTGAGCCTTGCCTCGTTCAATATTAGTAGCAAGTCTAACGACCTTATCGCCTTCCATTTTTGATCGTATTTCATCATACTCTATTCCTGTAACATCAGAAATTATCTTAGCATCTTCATCATAAAGTTTTTCTTTTCTCTCTTTGAAATCACTTTTACTTTCATTCTTATTCTCTTTTAAATAATCCATATTATAAAAAACATTACATTTTGTAACGTTAATTGCCATTTCTTTATTATTTCTGTCATAGATTATTCCACGATTAGAATTTATTACTTCTGTCCTAGTAAGTTGATTTAAAGCAGATATAGTCAATTCTTCAGATTGAACAATTTGTATCCAAAGAAGTTTTCCTATTAATATTACAAACAAAAAAGCTAGAAAGATAAAAAATACAAATATGAATCTATTGGCATTTTTCGTCTTAGCCCTAAATCCATTTTTCCTATTTCTATCTCTAGCTTTATTTTTATTATTTTTCAATTAAATCCTCCTAATCTCTTGTAAAAGATCTGAGGACAGAAACAATTGGACTCAAAAATACATTATAATTTATATCTCCCAAATTTTCTTCTTCCCCTGAATCAATGTAGACAATTTGGTCTTCAGAAGGATAAACCATTCCAAGTTTATACATTGCTTCTTCTGCTATTTGAGCAGAAGACTTTACAGCTTTAATATCGCCTACAAGAGTTGTTTTTGTTTTATTTAATTCTTCGATTTCAGCCTTTTGTCTTAAAATTTCTCTATCTAGACCTGCAACTTGTGAATACAAAATTAAAATCGCAGCAAAAATAATTATCACAATTGCCATTGTAAAAATAAAAGGCTTATTTCTTAAAAGTCTATTCTTATATATATTATAACTATTATTTGAAATTTTAGTTAATTTTTTTGCCATTTTACACCTCTAATTTTTCGGCAACTCGTAGTTTTGCTGAATGAGATCTATTATTTTCTTTTAACTCATATTCTGTAGCAGTAATCGGTTTTCTAGTAATAATTTTTATTTCTTTTTTCTTGTCACATGTACATATTGGAGAAGATGGAGGACATATACAATCCTTTTCTAAGTATTTAAAGGCATTTTTTACAATTCTATCTTCTAAAGAATGAAATGTTATAATAGCAATCCTTCCTCCAGGATTTAGTCTACTGACAAATCTTTCAATGGAATCCTTTAAAACATCAAGTTCCTTATTGACTTCAATTCTTAAAGCTTGAAAAGTTCTTTTTGCAGGATGAGGTCCATTTCTCCTGGCTCCAGCTGGGATAGCTTTTTTAATAATTTCCACTAATTCAAAAGTGGTTTCAATACTTTTTTCTCTTCTCTCATCTACAATAAATTTGGCAATCCTTGCTGCCCAATTTTCTTCTCCATAATCCTTAATAATTTTTGTAATTTCGCTTTCGCTATATGTATTTACAATATCTTTTGCAGAAATCTCTAAATCAAGGTCCATCCTCATATCAAGTGGAGCATCAAATCTATAGGAAAACCCTCTCTTAGGATTGTCAAATTGATAAGAAGAAACACCAATGTCTAGTAATACTCCATCAATTTTATCAATTCCAAGTTCGTCAAGAGCATTTTCAAAATCAACATAATTTAAGTTGAAAAATTTAACATTTTTAAAGTCGGATAATCTATTTTTAGCAACTTCAAGAGCTTCTTTATCTTGATCTATTCCAATTAATAGACCACTACCATCTAATTTTTTTAAAATCTCAAGGCTATGTCCTGCACCGCCAAGAGTTCCATCAAGATATATTTTTCCCTCTCTTACATTTAATGCTTCAATTGTTTCTTTTAAAAGAACACTTTTGTGTGCAAATTCCATTATATTCCCAACTCCGACATTTTTTCTGCAAGCTCTTCATAGGATAGAGCCTCTTCTTCATTATATTTATTCCATTTTTCTTCAGACCAAATTTCAGCACGATTAGAAAGACCAATAATTACACATTTATCAATAAGGTCTGCATAATCCCTTAAATTTTCTGCAATTAAAACTCTTCCCTGCTTATCAAGTTCACAATCAACAGCACCAGAGAAAAATGTTCTCACAAAGGAACGAACGGCCTTATTAGTCATTGGTAGTTCCTTTAATTTATTCTCAATCTTTTCCCATTGGTCTTTTGGGTATAAAAATAGACAGTCATCCAAACCTTTCGTCATTACAAAAACAGAAAGGTCTTCTCTAAATTTTGATGGAATTGTAACTCTCCCCTTTGGATCGAGATTGTGTTTGAATTCACCAATTAACATTTTATTCTCCACTTTATTCCATTTTAACTATTTTTTACACCACTTTGTTCCACCTAACTTAATTTTACTACACAAAGTTGCCATATTCTAGTGTTTTAATTAGTTTTCAAAAAATAGGACTAAGGGCCCTTTTTATTCTTTTCAAATTAAAAAATGTTTTTATAAAATACAATATTTTAAAATCTTTTTGTAAATATTCAAACTTTATGATTACTTTTTTGAAATTTTTGCACGAAAAAATCGACTATTTCTAGTCGATTATAATCTTTTATTAAATTATTTTTGTCCTATAAAGTAAAAGTCTGAACCCTCACCTAATTTTGAATTTACACCATATTCAAATCCATGAAGTTCCATAATTGTTTTTACTATATAAAGTCCAAGTCCAGTCCCTATTTCAGGTCTTGTGTGATTGTCACGCACTCTATAAAATCTATCCCAAATTCCATTTACATCGTCTTCACTTATTCCAATCCCCTTGTCTATACAGTGAAACTCTGTTTTGTCCTTATCTCCTTTAACAATAATTTTTATATTTTTGTTAACAGGAGAATAATTTATTGCATTGTTAATTAAATTATAAATAACTCTGTTAATCTTGGACCTATCTGCCAAAATTCTAGTATCACCGCTGAAATCTGTTTCAAAAGTATAATCAGAATAATTTTGATTTATTTTAAATCTATCGAGTACCTCATTTGCAGCTTCTTTTAAATCAAAGTTTTCTTTTTTAATTTCTTCTAAGTTTGACTCAATTTTCGATAAATCCAATAGATCATTTACAAGAGCAGTTAATTTATCTGTTTCGCTAATAATAGTTTCTAAATGTTTATTTCTAAGTGTTTCATTTGGACCAGATATATCTCTAATCATTTCTCCATAGGATTTTATGACCGTTAAAGGAGTCTTTAAATCATGACTTACATTGGCTACTAAATCCTTTCTCATTTCTATAGTCTTTGTAAGTTCATTTTTTGCATAGTTAAGAGTATTGGATAAATCATCAATCTCTGTATACTCACCTTTTCTAAATTGTACTTTATAATCCCCCTTGGCCAGTTCTTTTGCAGTATTTGACATCCTAACAAGGGGCCTTGAAAGTCTTTTTGATACAAAATATGCAGTAATAGACGCAAATATAAGTGCTAAGAAAGAAATTATTATAAGTATTCTTCTTATTACGTCTACAGTGGCATCAACTGGTTTTAAAACTGAGTTGATGTAAAGATAATAATCTTCACCATCAGTCTTTCCTAGATATCCTGCATAAATTATTGATGGATCCTTTAAATTTTCATACCTAACTGTATAAATTTTATAAGTCCTATTATCCCTACTTAAAGATCCAAAAAATTTATCAAAATTTTCCCAAATCATTCTTGGTCTTTCAACAAATTCATCAAAAAGTCTTAAAGGAAAAACCCAGGCACCATTTTCATCTAGAACTTTAATTTCTAGTCCCTTTGTATTAGCGTAATTAGATAATTTTGTTTCAAAATCTTGAGATCTATATTCGTTTCTAAGTTCATTACCCACCTTAGTTACTTCACGAATTTTCATTGTTTCATAAAAACTAGAAAGAAAAACTGTTTGAAAAAGCCAAATAGAAATTAAAATTAGTCCGGCAAAAAAGACAAAATATTTCCACAATTTGAATAGAATGCTATTTTTGTCAATTTTTATTCTCCTTATTTCTTTAATTTCTTGTATCAAACTTGTATCCCACTCCTCTTACCGTAATTATAAATTTTCTATATTCTTTTATTGAATTTCTAAGCATTTTTATGTGTGTGTCTACAGTACGGTCTTCACCATAAAAATCATAACCCCAAACTTGGTTCAAAAGTTTGTCACGAGAAAGAGCTATATTTTTATTTTTTACCATATAAACTAAAAGGTCGTATTCCTTTGGAGTGAGCTCAACCATTTCGTCATTTACAAATACAACCCTTCCATCTAAATCTATTTTTAAACCTTCAAATTCCATGGTATTATTTTCTTCGACCTTATTATTTCGATTTACAATAACATTTAATCTTGCCATCAATTCTTTTGGAGAAAAGGGTTTTGTTACATAATCATCTATTCCAATTTCAAAGCCAAATAATTTATCATACTCTTCACTTCTAGCTGACAACATGAGAACTGGAATATTTTTTATTTTTTTTATCTCTTTATATGATGAAAAACCATCTAGTCTTGGCATCATTATGTCCATTACTATTACATCAAAGTCTTCTTCACGAACCTTATCTATGGCATCAAGACCATCTGTAGCTTCAACTACTTCATGCCCTTCAAACTCTGCATAAGTCCTTATTACTTCTCTTATGCTTTTTTCATCATCCACCACTAAAATTTTAAACATCTTATCACCGACCTTATTATATTAGAAATTTGTGAATTTTTAATGAAAGCTTTGTTAAGACTAATTCCTATAAAATTCTAATTTATATTTGACTTAATTATATCAGTAAGAAATAATTTTTGTTAAAACTTTTTAACAAAACAAAAAAGCCTGCAAGTTTAAACTCACAGACTTTAAAAGTTATTAAATTTTATATTATACTTTGAATAATTTTACTTCCAGCAATTATTGTGCCAATAGAGGAACCTAAATTTGCCAGGATAACAACTAAAAGTGCTTTTAAAAACTTATTGTGAATCCAACTTTTTATATTAAAAATATCATCTGGTATATTGTTTACATCTTCAACTGTTGGCTTTTTTAAGCTTGCTTCAACTAAACCAGCAAACCATCCACATGCTAGTACTGGATTTATTGAAGTAAAAGGTGCTGCTACAAAAGCTGTTAAAATACTCAAAGGATGTGGCAAACACAAGGCTGTAAAAATTGCTGCAAAAACAGAATTAAATAAAAACCAAGATTTAATTTGACTTATACCTGTGTCCATATTTTGTTTAAATCCTAAGGCAATTAAAATTACAATCAAAATTGGTATAATCCAAGGAAGTATTTTCCCCCAAAAAGTTTTTGGAGGAACTTTGTCTAGCTCTAAAACATCTTGTTCTTTAAAAATTTCTTCCTCCACACCTGGAGTATGAGCTGCTCCAAGAATTGCAATTACTTTTTTCCCTGGTGCATTTTTAATATTATATGCTAAGTATTTATCTCTTTCATGCAGAAGTGTTGCTGCTATTTGCGGATAATCTTTACCCATATCTTCAATAGCAAGTTCAAGATTATCTCTCTCAATTAACCTTTGTAGATCTTCTTCTGAAACTTCTTCTTCATCGTCAATTGACATTAAAGAGAAAAATAATTTAATTTTTTCAAAAAATCCCATTTTTCTCCAAATTCTCATAAAAGTAGTTTGGATACTTCTATCTGCCAAGACTAAATTAATCCCCATTTCTTCAGAAGCTTTCATCCCTTCCATCATTTCTTGGCCAGGTTTTGTCTTTAGTTTTTTCGCAATATTTTTTTGATAAGATGAAAGAATTAAGTTTGCAATCAAAAGTGTAACTTTTTTTTCTTTTATAATATCAATAATATTTGTATTTTTCCAAGCATCAGGATTTTTTAAATTCTTATATCTTTGCTCGTCAAGTTCAATGCAAATAGAGTCAGGATTTTCTTCTTTTATAGTTTCTCTAACTAAATTAACACTCTCTTGAGATACGTGAGCAGTGGGTATTAAAATTATTTCCTTGCCATTATAATTAATTCTAATTAATTGTTCTTTCATTTTTCTCCCGTTTTTATAGAAGCAGCAATTTATTCTTTTTCTTCAGATATAGTGTAGGCTTCCTTATCCACACCCTTGTAGTAATTTGTAATCACTTTATTATCTTCTATTTTTTCTGTCATTAAAATTTTATCGCCATATTTTAATTTATTTAAGTCATTTTCTCTAATAATGCTAAATCCCTTTAAGTAATTAGATGATGAATTTAAAATATCAAGACAAAGTGCATTTAAAATATCTTCTTCATTTTCAGCCTTGATTTTTTCTTCATCTATTTGATTTTCTTTTAAAGATACTTCCCTATTCTTTTTTGCAGAAAAATCCGCAGCATAAATATTTTCAGAAATATTGAGAAGACTATTTTTTTTAATTAAAATATTTTCTTTCTCATCTTTTAATTTATTTACCTTTGATGAATCATTTAATAAAATTGACTTTAGCATATAATTATCGCCATTTATTAAATAATTCACAAGTCCAAGATTTTGAAAAGATTTTATATTGTGTTTTCCAATTGCCCTATTTAAATCATAATCATAGTTAGAATTTACAATAAAGGGCATTAACATTAAATTTGAATTTATATCTTCATAACTTAAATCTTTGTCAATAAAATTACCTTTTAATAGCTCAAAATTATTTATTTTTTCTTTAGAAATTTTGTAAGAATTATCAAAATTCATATTTTCAAATTTTATTAAAGAATCACCAATTTCTTTATTAAAGTTTTGAATATCTTGAGATTTATTCTTTAAAATATCTATTTTTTTAATTTCATTTTTTATTACATCTAACTTTGAATGCTTTGAATTAATATCTTGCTTTAAAACTTTAAGCTTTTCTTCACTTTTATTCTTTTTCTCAATTAAAGATGAATTTTCTCTTGTCAAATTAAAATATGAAGAATTTATATTTCTCAAATTAGAAAATCCAAGAAAAGAAAAAATAATACTTATTCCAATAAATATTATGGAAAAAACAAATTTTATATTTTTATTCACTCTTACCACTCTTTTCCAAGGATTTTATAATTCCATAATTTTTATAATATTCAGGAATTTTTTCGTCAATAAATTTTTTTAAATAAACTAAATTTTCAGAAGAAAGTTCACCTGTCTTATAAGATCTTTTTTCCATTTCCTTATAAATATTTAATAGATTATTTATATCTACATAAACTTCAGAAAGAGGTGCTTTATCATCATTTATAAAATTATAAATACTAGAAGAATAGATAGATGCATAGAAAACAAAGAAATTAAGTTCCTGCGAATTTTTGTTGTTTTTTATTAAATAAGATACAAATCCATCAGTATCTTTTAGAAGATCATCAATTTCTAATTCATCATAAATATTTTTATGCTTTTCAAGATTTTTTTCTTGACTAAGAACTAAAAAATCATTTACTGATCTGTCGTAATTTTCTTTATCATAAATATTTGAATCAAAATAAGCACCATAAGCTTTTAGCCTATCTTTTATTTCTGATTTTATTTCTTTGTTTTTATTAATATATTCTTCTTCTAATTTTAAAATTTCATTAGATCTATTGGATTCAAATTGATATCCATATTTTTCATAAAACTCTTGAGATTTTAAATTAAATTCAATCTCCAAGTCTTCAATATCTTTATCAAGCTTTTGTGACTCTCTTTCAAGAGATGATATATCTTCTTTTAAAGCTTTGTTTTCTTCTATTAACTTAGATGAAAACTTTTTGTTAGCCAATGAATATAAAAAGAAGATAGATGACAAGATAAGAACTACTATTGAAAAAATATAGAGAACTTTTTTCCAATTTTTGTTTTTCATCTTTCACCTACATTTTTTCAAGAAGAATGCTAGAACCACTTATATGTCCAAATCTACTATCTACTTTTCTCAAAATTATAAAAGAAATTACAAAAGATAAAATCCCCACTATTAAAGACATTAAGTCCTTATTTAAAAGACCAAACCTATTAAAAATATAATAGGAAATAGAAATTGATGACATAAAAAGTAGTAAAGGTAATCCATAAACTAAAAACTTATAAGAAAGCACAGACTTGTCATTTGTCTTAATCTTTACAATATCACCAACTTCAGCAGATATAGTATTATTAAATTCAAAAAGTTCTTGTTCTGATTCTGCACATTTAGCATTACAAGATTCGCAAGACTCTCCACACGCACTTTCTCTTGTAAATTCTACAAAAATTTTATTATTATTTTTAGCTTTTACAATTCCAATACTTTCCATAAAATCACCTTTTCTTAATCTTCTATAACTTTAATATGAACTTCTTCTAATTGTTTTTCTGTAAGTCCTGTTGGTGCACCTGTTAGTAAGCAAGTTGCGGCTTGAGTCTTAGGGAAGGCTATTACATCTCTTATACTCTTTGCCTTAGTAAATAACATTACTAATCTATCTAAACCATAAGCTAGACCTCCATGTGGTGGAGCTCCATATTTAAAGGCTTCAAGAAGGAATCCAAATTTTTCTTTTGCTTCTTCTTCTGATAATCCTAAGGCTTCAAACATTTTTTCTTGAACTTCAGGATCGTTAATTCTTATACTTCCCCCGCCCATTTCATCACCATTTATTACGATATCATAAGCTTTTGCTCTAGCATTTTCCTTATCAGATACTAATTTTTCAACATCTTCGTCTAATGGACTAGTGAAAGGATGGTGCATTGCAACATATCTTCCTTCTTCTTCATCGTATTCAAATAGAGGGAATTCTGTAATCCAAACAAGTTTATAATCGTCATCATCAATTAAATCCATATCTCTTGCAATTTTGTTACGAAGATTTCCAAGTCCACTATAAACTACAGAATTCTTATCGGCCAATATTAAAATTAAATCTCCTTTTTTTGCATCAAAGAAAGAAATAATTTCATTCATTTTATCTTCTGATATGAATTTTGCAATTGGAGAGTCAATTTCTTCATCGACTCTTATCCAAGAAAGACCCATAGCTTTAAAATCTTTTACAAAGGATTCTAATTTTTTAACTTGTTTTTTGGAGTAAAAATCACTTCCTCCATCGACTTTAATTCCTCTAACGCTCTTTCCTTTTTCAGTATTACCTTCAAATACTTTAAAACCGCAATCTTTTACAATATCTGAAATATTCTTTAGTTCCATTCCAAATCTTAAGTCTGGCTTATCAACTCCAAATCTATCCATAGCTTCAGAATATTTCATTCTCTTTATAGGAAGTTCTATGTCCTTATTTATAATTTCTTTAAATAAAGTTTGAAGATATTTTTCATTTATAGACATAACATCTTCTTCAGTTACGAAGCTAAGTTCCATATCAATTTGAGTAAATTCAGGTTGTCTATTTGCTCTTAAATCTTCATCTCTAAAACACTTAGTAATTTGAATGTATCTATCCAAACCAGAAACCATTAAAAGTTGTTTCATAAGTTGTGGTGATTGAGGAAGTGCATAAAATTCCCCTGGATTAACTCTACTTGGAACTAAATAATCTCTTGCTCCTTCAGGAGTTGGCTTTGTGAGCATTGGTGTTTCAACTTCAATAAATCCATTGTCATAGAAAAAGTCACGAGTGATTTTATAAATTTTTGAACGAATCATGAGATTTTTTTGCATGCTTGGCTTTCTAAGATCAAGTGTCCTGTATTTTAATCTCATATTTTCTGATACATTGTCATTATCTTTGACATAAATTGGTGGAACTTCAGATTCACTTAAAATTTTGAGTTCTGTTGCTAGAACTTCAACCCTACCAGTTTCCAATTCTTCATTTATTGAAGATCTCATGCGAATAGTTCCCTTAACAGCAATTACAAATTCCCCACGAAGGTGAGATGCCTTTTCTAAAAGTTCATCTGATGAACTATCGTCAAAAACAATTTGTGCAATTCCGCTTCTATCTCTCAAGTCGACAAAAACAATTGATCCAAGTGATCTTTGTTTTGCAACCCAACCCATTAAGGTAACTTCTTTTGAAATCATATCTTCTGAAATCTCATTGCAATAGTTAGTTCTCTTGAGATTTCCCATTTTTTCAGCCATATTTCCTCCTAAAAATTAAACTCCAAGCCTCAAATGGTTTGGAGCTTAGTCGTCAAAATTATTAATAAACGATTAGCAATTTATCTAATTTTTATTCCATAAAATTCTATTTTAATTATAAAACAAGGTCTTTCAAAATTCAACTTTAACAGATTCTCTTGTCTATTCTATGAGAAAATCCTTCTATATCTTTTACTATATCTTCTTCTAAAAGTTTTTTCTTTACAAAACTTGCACCCTTATCCATTCCTTGGCAGCCTGCTAGTAACAAAACATCATCTTCCTCCATTAAATCAATGGAATTATATATGGAGTCTTCCAAGTTATCATAAATCTTACAATCTATATTATTCTTTTCTAAAATATTTTTAAAGACTTTAAGCTCATCATCTGTGACCCTATCTTTTTCTTTTACAGTATCTTTTGATAATGTAGCAGTTAAGGTCTTTGGTTTTAAAATCTTAATCCACTTAACTAGCCTTTCAGTTATTTCACGATTCACTTCCACTCCTCTTTTTCCTCTAATAGCATAGAGAATGTTTAAGTTTTTATAATCCATTTCTTTTAGAGTTTCCATTGTGGCATCAATATTTTTTTCGTTGGCAAAGTGATCATCTAAAATTTTAAATTTCTCATCAAAGATAAGTTCAAATCTTCTTTCTACACCTTTAAAATTTTTTAGAGCTTTCTTTATAGTTTCTCTTTCAATATCAAGACAAAGAGCAATTATAATCGAAACAATTGAATTCATAACAGAAGAATAACCAACTGAACCTAATTCTATATTAAATTCTGATTTTTCTATAAGTCTATTTTTAATTTGTAAATCTCTATTTATTTTAAAAGTAAACTTTCCCTTTCCACTAGACAAGTCAAGATTTTCTATTCCAAAATCAGCCTTATTATTTTCAAGAGAGAAACTAAGAACTTGAGCCTTAGTCTTGTCTTTAAGAGAATAGATTTTCTCATCATCAGCATTTAAAATTGCAATTGCATCTTCTTTTGCATGTCGTATAAGTCTTGATTTAAATCTAAAATAATTTTCAAAACTTCCATGTTGATCAATGTGTTCCCTGCCAAGATTATTAAAGCTAACTATGTCAAAATCTATATTTTTATTCCTATACAATTCTTGAGCAGAAGATGAAACTTCCATTGTTACATCAGTAACATTTTTTTCTTTCATATCTCTAAAATAAGATTGAAGAGTTAAAGATTCTGGTGTTGTCAAGACAGAAGGAATTATTACATCATCGTATCTAGTTAGAACAGTTCCTATAATTCCTGTCTTCCTCTTATCTTCTTTTAAAATAGAATCAACCATAAAAGCTGTCGTTGTCTTTCCATTAGTTGCAGTAATACCAATTACATTCATTTCTTTTGAAGGATCTTTGTAGAAATTTCTTGCTATATCTGCAAGAGCAATTCTCGAATTTTCTACCCTAATTTGTCTTATATCTTCTTTAGAGTAATCTTCTACAAAGGCAATTTTTGCACCTAATTCTTTTGCCTTACTTATAAATTTGTGGCCATCTGTTATATAACCTTTTATGGCAACAAAAATACCGCCTCTTTCTACATCATCAGTGTGAAAGGCGATATTTTTTATATCTTCTTCTTTATCTATTTCAAAATTTGCGTCAATAATATCTACATTATTTAAAATTGTTCCTAATTTCAAAACTATCTTCTCCTTAAAAAATCTTCAAGGTTTTTAGAATTTAAATTTCTTTTAAATTTTCCATCCTTATTTAAAATTTTTGTGCTGGCTCCTAAACCAAAAGCGATTATATTTTCCAATTCTTCCATCATAACTATATTATAAATTGATGAGTATCCTTTTTTTGCATATCCAATATTTTCTGAAGAAATTACAGATTTTTTTTGCCTATAAATATAATATGGTTCATAATTATTTTCTAATAAAAGTTTTTTAGATTCCTCTAACAAATTCCCATAATCTTCTTCATTAATATAAGAATTTTCAAAAAGTTTAGATCCATTTTTTAATGCCAAAGTGTGTAGAGTAATATTTTCTGGAGAATAATCAATTGCTTTTTTTATTGAAGAAATAATACTAAATTTATCTTCACCAGGAAGTCCCATTATTAAATCCATATTAATTACTTCAAATCCAATTTCTCTAGCCCTATTAAACCAATAGGTCATATCCTTATTTGAAATTCTATTTAATTTACTTATTACATTTTCGTTAAAACTTTGTGGGTTTAGTGATATTCTACCCACTCCCTTATCCCTTAACATCTTTAAAATTTCAAGACTCAGACTGTCAATTCTTCCACATTCAACAGTAAATTCTTTTGCCTTTCCAAATTTATCTAAAATAGCATCTATTATTTTCTCTAGATTTTCTAAACCAATTGATGTTGGAGTCCCTCCTCCAAAATAAATAGAATTTGGACTTCCTTTTAATTTAAGATCATATGAATTTATATCTTCAATCAGTCTTTGTGTGTAGAGTTTCATTTTTTCCTTATTTTCTATTGTTGTATCAAAGGAGCAATATAGACATCTACTTGGACAAAAAGGAATGTGAACATAAACATTATAATTATTAATATTAGATTTTATTCTCAAATTTTCCTGATTTTTATATATCTTGTATAGAAAACTTGCATCATTTTCACTAATCCTATACTTTTCATAAAGTACTTTTAAGGAATCTTCATAGGAATAGCCCTCAAAAACTTTTGAAATAAGTTTTAAGGGCCTCACTCCAGTTAAAATTCCAAAACTTTTGTCAAAATTTTCTTCTTTTGAGAACAAATCAAATAGATATCTTTTTATTAGAAAATGAACTTTATCATTTTCTATTTTTAATTCATCTTTTTTATTTATCCCACGACCAAATACTTCAATATTTACAATATCATCATGAATAATTATTTTTAAATTTAAATTTATATTTTTATAATCTTTTGGAAGTTTCATTCTAAAAAATTCAAAAATCGATTTTTTTAGACCTTCATTTTCATTTTCTATTTTTATCATAGATTTCTTAAATATGGGTTAGAAATTTTTTCGTAACTCATTTGAGATTCAGGACCATGTCCTGATAAAACATAAATCTCATCGTCCAATTTTTTTAGTTTTTTCAATGACTCTATCATAAGTGAATGATCTGACTCTGGAAAATCTGTCCTTCCTATTGAACCATTAAAAAGAGTATCTCCTGCAAATAAAAAATTATTAAATAAATAGCAAACTGAACCCAAGGTATGACCTGGTGTTTCTATAACTTTAATAAGTCCTTCTGAAAAAGGAATTTCATCATTTTCATTAACAAAAACATCAACATCTGCTGCTTCAATTTCCATGCCAAAGGATGAGACTCTCACTTCAGCAGGTGTTTCCAAAAATTTCCTGTCTTTTTTTGATAAATAAACTGGAGCTTTAAATTTTTTTGCTAGACTTGCAACAGCACCAACGTGATCAAAGTGACCATGTGTCAATAAAATGTATTTTATGTTTAAAGAATTTTTTTCTATAGCTTCAATAATATTTTCACTAGAAGCACCTGGATCAACTATAAAGGCATCTTTGTTTTCATCAAACAAAATAAAACAATTTTCTTGCAGTTGTCCTACTACTAATTTTATAATTTTATATTCCATTATTTCACCTAAAATTCCTTGCTTGAATCTAATAAAATAGTAACTGGTCCATCATTTATAAGTTCAACATCCATGTCAGCGCCATATTTTCCTTTTTCAACTTTTATACCTAAAGCTTCTAGTTCTTCAATAAATTTTTCATACAAAATAATTCCATCGTCAAACTTAGCTGATCTAACGTAAGATGGTCTGTTACCCTTTCTAGCATCTCCATAAAGAGTAAATTGACTGACAACTAAAATTTCTAGACCATAATCAAGAAGCGATTTATTCATAACTCCTTCATCATCATCAAAAATTCTCAGTTTAGTTACTTTTTTTAAAATGTATTCTAAATCTTTTTCTTCGTCATGTTCCTCTATCCCTAAAAGAAGCATAATTCCTTTATCGATTTTTGAAATTAATTCACCATCAACAGATACACTTGCCCTTTTAACTCTTTGCACTACCGCTCGCATTTAATCACGCCTTTATTCTATAAACTTCTAAAACATTATTTATTCTCTTGAGTTTTTCCATTAGTCTTTCAAGTTCTTCACTGTCAGTAATTTCAACTGTAATATCAATAACTGCATCGCCATTTTTTATAACCTTGGCATTTAGATAAGACATACTAAGTCTAGAATCGTTAACTCTACTAGCAATATCAGCAATTACATTAGGTTTGTCAAAGGCTCTAATTTCTATAGATGCACTGTAACTTGCTGCATTGGAATTTTCCCACCTAACTTCAACAAGTCTAGAAGGATCAACATTATTTTGCATATTTTTGCAATCTTTTCTGTGAACTGAAATTCCTCTACCTATAGTTATATATCCAACTATATCATCTCCAGGAACTGGCGTACAACATTTTGCTATCCTAACATTTACACCGTCTACACCCTTAACTTCAATACCTTGATTGTTGTATCTCTTTTTAGACTCTACAATTTCTTCAATATCTTTTTCATCTTTTTTATAAAATTTATTGTAAAGATCTGTGAGTTTCGCTGTTACCTGTGCAGTTGTAATTGTTCCAAATCCTACTGCCGCATACATTTCATCAAGACTAAGCATATTTAGCTTTTCTTTAACTTCTTCTAACCAATCATCACGCAAAATCTTGTGAGTTTCATAGCCAAGTTTTTTGACTTCTCTTTCAATAGCATCTTTTCCTCTTTCAATATTCTTTTCTTTGTCTTTTACCTTAAAATATTGAGAGATTTTTTTTCTCGCTTGAGGACTTTTTACAATTTTTAGCCAGTCAAGAGAAGGGCTTGTGTTTGGATTTGTAATTACATCAACTATATTTCCACTTTGCAAAGTGTAATTTAGAGGAACTATCCTTCCATTTACTTTAGCACCGACACAAGTATTTCCAACTTGTGAGTGTATTCTATAAGCAAAGTCAATTGGCGTTGATCCTTCTGGTAAATTTATTACATCACCTCTTGGAGTAAATACAAATACCTCGTCAGCAAAAAAGTCAATTTTAAGAGTATCCATAAAATCTTCAGGATCATTTAAATCTTTTTGCCATTCTAACAATTGTCTTAGCCAGGTCAAGTTTTCATCAAAAGCAGTTTCCTTTGATACGCCAGCCTTATACTTCCAATGGGCAGCAATACCATATTCTGCTGTTTGGTGCATTTCATAAGTCCTAATTTGAACTTCAAAAGTTTCTCCATTGTTATCAATTACTGTTGTGTGAAGTGATTGATATTTATTTGGTTTAGGCATAGCAATATAATCCTTAAACCTTCCTGGTATTGGTTTAAAAAGTGTGTGAACAACCCCTAAAGCACCATAACAGTCCTTTACAGAGTTAGTCAAAATTCTTACAGCAGAAAGGTCGTAAATTTCATCAAAAACCTTACCTTTTTTCTTCATTTTTTTATAAATTGAATAAAAGTTTTTAGGTCTTCCCTTAATTTCACATTTTATGCCAACATTTTTAAGATTATCCTCAAGAAGCTTTATTATATGATTTATTAAATCTTCTCTTTCGTTTCTCCTCTTGTTTACCATATCTACTAATTCATAGTAGCCTTCTTCATCAAGGTATCTTAGAGATAAATCTTCAAGTTCCCACTTAATCCTGCTCATACCAAGTCTATCTGCAATTGGTGCATAAATTTCAACGGTTTCAGTTGCTTTTTCAATTTTTTTTGCATCAGTCATATATTCAAGAGTCCTCATATTGTGAAGTCTATCGGCTAATTTCACAATAATAACTCTTATGTCTTTTGCCATGGCAAGAACCATTTTTCTAATATTTTCCGCTTGTTTTTCTTCTTTATTTTTATAATTTAATTTTTTTAATTTTGTAACACCATCTACTAATTCAGCAATTTCTTGACCAAATTCATTTTTTACATCTTCAAGGGTTACATCTGTATCTTCAACAACATCGTGAAGAAGACCTGCTACAATAGTTGCAGTATCCATATTCATATCTGCAAGAATCAAAGAAACATTTAGGGGATGGATTATATAATCTTCACCAGAATTTCTCTTTTGTCCCTTGTGGTGCTCCTCTGCCATTTTATAGCCACGATTTATTAAATCAAGGTCAGCATTTTCATTATATGATTTTACTTTTTCAATTAATTTATCTATTAATAACATTATTCTCACCTGTAACTCTATAATTTTTAATCTTTAACTGGATAGTTACATTTCCATTAAAATTATTTAAGTCTAGATTAAAAACTATATCTATAAAAATATTTGATGGTCTTCCATTTAGAAGAGCCATTACTTCTTCCCTACCATAGGAACTTGCAAGCCTATTTAAAAAAACTTGTGAATCTTCAAACAATATTCCCGTATAATTTATATCGTCTTGGGATAAAGTCATTTTCAAGAAGTTTTTATTTTTCCCCAAGATATTAAGTGACTTAACTTGTAAATTTTTAGCACCGAACTTTGGGGCAGAATTGCCATTGCCAAAAGGAGCAAGCGCCTCAAGATCCCTCACAAGATTCATACTTATATATTTAAGCTTTAAATTTCCATCTATATAAACTTTTCGAATTAAATCTTTATCAGTAAGACTTTCTTTTTCATCAACATCTTTTATAAAATCATCTAAATCGGAAAGATTTAAAGATAAACCACATGCCATCTTATGTCCACCAAAACTTTTAAGATATTCTTTGGACTTTGAAAATTCCTCAAACATATTATATTCTTCAATACTTCTGCCAGATCCCTTTATTAAATCCTTTGAATCACTCAAAACTACACTTGGTCTATAATATTTTTCTTTGATTTTTCCTGCCACTATTCCAAGAATGGACTCATTTAAACCTTCTTCATAAATAATTAAAATCTTGTGTTTATCCAAAAGATTTTCTCTATTAATCTTTTCATCTATAACTTCAAAGGCCTTATTAGTTAAAACTTGTCTTTCATAATTCAAATCCCTCAAAAGTTTTGCCTTTTCTAAAGCTTTAGAATAATCATTTTCTAAAAATAATGCTAAAGCTTCCTTTGCCGATTCAAGTCTGCCACTAGAATTTATAGTAGGTCCCAAAATAAAACCAAGATGGTATACGTCAATTTCATTTTTTCTTATATCTGCTGCTTCAATAAGGGCATTTAAACCTAAGTCCTTAGTTTCTCTTAGTTTTTTTAATCCCTCAGAAACTATTACCCTATTTTCATCTATTATGGGCATTACATCACATACAGTTGCTATTGCTGCATAGGGAAGAAAGCTATCATAAAATTCTTCCTTTTCAACACCCTTAATCAAAAATAAATACTCTATAAGTTTAAAAGCAACTACTGCACCACAAATTTCTTTGAAAGGATAGGAACAGGAATTCTGTTTTGGATCAATTACAGCACTTGCCTCGGGAATCATTTCAACTTCCTTTCCATTTTCCACAATTTTTGGAACTTCGTGATGGTCAGTTATTATGATATCCATTTCCTTAGATTTTGCATAAAGAACAGAATCTCTTGCAGCTATACCATTGTCGCAAGTTATTATACACTTGACTTTATCATCATAAGCTTTATCTATTAAATTGTTATTAATTCCATAGCCATCATGGACTCTATGAGGTATATCATAGGATACATTTGCTCCAATTCTTTTTAAACCAGTGTATAAAATATATGTTGAAGTAACCCCATCAACATCATAATCACCAATTATTCTAATTTCATTTTTTTTACTAACATGACTTAAAATTATATTTGAAGCTTTAACCATGTCTTTTAATAAAATAGGTGAATTTAAATTTGAAAGACTGGGATTTAAAAATTCTCTAATGTCGTCTTCTGTATTAATTTCCCTATTAAGTAAAATTTTATATATAACATTGTTTATTCCTAATTTTTTATAATCAATTCCAGGATCGCTTTTATTTTTTATAAACCATCTTTCCATTTAATCACCACTTTTGTATAAATTTAATTATATCAAAAATTGTCATTAAGGTAAAACTAATATAGACTCTATCAAATACAAAAAAAGAACCCCTAGGGGTCCTAAATTTTTAAAAAATTATTCTTCATTTGCAAGAACTGAAATAGCACATTCGATTCTCTTCTTTTCCATGGCACAACCAACTTTATAAGGTTTGCTCAAATCTTTGTTGCTATAATATGCGTTTGCGTGACATCCGCCTGAACAATAATATCTAGCCCAACAAGTTGGACAGTCCTCATTAGTGTATACGTTAGAATTTTTAAATGTATCTCTCAATTCAGTATTTAATATACCATCGTCGACATTTCCCAACAAAAATTCCTCTTCACCAACAAATTGATGGCAAGGATAAATTTCTCCTTGTGGAGTAATGGCAACATATTCAGAACCAGCACCACATCCAACAGTTCTTTTTACAATGCATGGTCCTTGAGATAAATCAATTATAAAGTGGAAGAAAGAAAAATCTTTATCTTTTTTTCTCATTTCAATGTAGTCCTTGGACATTTTTTCATATTCACTTAAAATTTTATCAAGATGTTCTTCTCTAATAGCATAAGGTTCACTTTCATCTGTAACAACTGGTTCTATAGAAGTCTTTTTAAAGCCGTGAGAATAAAAATCTTTTAAGTCTTCAGAAAAATCTAAATTTTCATTTGTAAAAGTTCCTCTGATAAAATAGTCTTTGTCCCCTCTTTTGTCAATAAGTTCTTTAAATTTTGGAACAATAATATCATAAGAACCCTTGCCATTTGTTGTTGGACGCATTTCATCATTAATTTCTTTTCTACCATCAATTGATAAAACGACATTGTCCATATTTTCATTTATAAAGTCTTGTATTTCATCATCAAGTAACACACCATTTGTTGTTATGGTAAATCTGAAATGTTTATCGTATTTTTTTTCTTCTTCTCTACCATATGCTACAAGTTTTTTCACAAGATCGAAGTTCATTAGAGGTTCGCCACCAAAAAAGTCAACCTCTAAATTTTTTCTATTTCCAGAATTTTTTAATAAAAAGTCTAGTGCTTTTTTACCAGTTTCAAAAGACATAAGACTTCTGTCGCCCTTAAAATCTCCTTGTGATGCAAAGCAATATTTACATCTCAAGTTACAGTCGTGGGCAACATGAAGGCAAAGAGCCTTTACTACATTTTGTGGATTGTATTTAGGAAGTTTAAAGTGTTCATCTTCAGAAAATAAAAGTCCTTCCTTTGTCAAATAATCTATTTCTTCATAAGCTTCTTTAGCATCTTCTTCATTATAAATTTTTGCAAATTTTTTTATTATTTCATCTTTAGATAAATCTTCATAGTCATCAATCATTTCATATACAATTTTTTCTACAACATGTACTGATCCACTTGCTATATCGAGGACAATGTATTTATCATTTAAATAAAATTTGTGAATTCTTTCTTCCATCTTTTCTCCTTTACTTAACCCCTAACAAAATAAAAGCAAGGTTTCCCTTGCCTTAGTTTTCAGAATTTTCACATTTTTGATTTCCAACAGTACAGCTAGTTTTGCAAGCTGATTGACAAGATGTTTGACATTCGCCACATCCGCCTTTTTCATAAGTTTTTTTAAGGTTTTTTTGTGTAAGTGTTTTAATGTGTTTCATAATATCTCCTATTCTTCTTCACTGTCTTTTAAATCAGCGTTCTTTTTATAAGTACCATTAACTCCCCACTTCATTACTTCCATTTTTGTATTGTCAGTTGAAGTTTCGATAACTAAGTAGTCTTCCTTAACAAGGACAATTTTACCAATAATACCGCCAATTGTTATTATTTTATCTCCCACTTTTAAGTTTTCACGCATTTCGTTTATTTCATTTGCTTTTTTCTTTTGTGGTCTTATTAGGAAAAAATAAAAAATAACAAACATCAATATCAAAGGTATAAAATTTAACATTGCGTTTTGATTCATTATTAACCCCTTTCTTCTTTATAATTCATAATTATATTATACATTTAATCTCATAACTTAACAAGAATATTATTTAATGCCTTATTTATAACCATATTTTTTATAAAAATCATTTTTATATTCTAGGAAATAGTCGCCCTTTATTGACTCTCTTATATTTTCCATCATATCAATTAAAAAATAAAGATTGTGAATAGTTGCAAGTCTCATTCCAAGAATTTCATCAACATTAAATAAATGTCTCAAGTAAGCTTTAGAAAAGTTTCTACAAGTGTAACAATCACATTCATCATCTAATCTAGAAAAATCTTCCTTATATACTGCATTTTTTATTGGAATCCTGCCCTTGTGAGTGAGGACTGTGCCATTTCTAGCAATTCTTGTGGGAAGAACGCAGTCTGCCATGTCCACTCCTCTTTCCACAGCTTCAAATAAATAATCTGGACTACCAACACCCATTAAATATCTTGGTTTGTTTTCAGGCATAAAATCTGTTGTAAAGTCTAAAATTTCTGTCATTAAATCAACTGGCTCGCCAACAGAAAGCCCGCCAATAGAATAGCCCTTAAAGTCCATATCCACCATTTCTTTTGCAGAAATTTCTCTTAAATCTTTATACATTCCACCTTGAATGATTCCAAAAAGAGTTTGATTATCTACATTTTTGTGATGATCTTTACACCTTTTAGCCCATCTAAGAGTTCTTTTCATAGAATTTTCAATGTATTCATGACTTGCAGGATATGGTGCACATTCATCAAAGGCCATAATTATATCTGAGCCTAAAATATTTTGTATATCAATAGATTTTTCTGGTGATATAAACATTTTACTGCCATCAATATGACTTCTAAAATGAACTCCTTCTTCAGTTATCTTTCTGTTATCTGATAATGAAAAAACTTGAAATCCACCTGAGTCTGTTAAAATTGGCTTGTCCCAATTCATAAATTTGTGGAGTCCTCCAGCTTTTTCTATAATTTCAGTACCTGGTCTTAAAAATAAATGATAGGTGTTTGATAAAATTATTTGAGCACCAATTTTTTTTAACTCGTCTGGAGTCATAGTCTTAACTGTGGCCCTTGTTCCAACTGGCATAAAAATTGGAGTTTCAATTTCTCCATGATTTGTTGTTATCTTTCCAAGTCTTGCTTTTGAATCTTTAGATGTCTTTAATAGTTCAAATTTAAACATAAAACCTACCTTATAAACATGGCATCACCAAAGCTAAAGAATCTGTATCTTTCTTTAACTGCTTCTTCGTATGCCTTTAAAATAATCTCTCTACTTGAAAGTGAAGAAACAAGCATTAAAAGTGTTGACTCTGGCAAATGGAAGTTAGTTATCAAAGCGTCTATACACTTGAATTTGTAAGGTGGATAAATAAAGATATTTGTAAATCCACTCTTTTCACAAACTCTTCCATTTTCATCTGCTATAGATTCCACAGTTCTAACACTTGTTGTTCCAACTGCAATAACTCTACTTCCTCTCTCCTTAGCTGCATTTATTTTATCTGCAACTTCCTTTGTCATAACATAGAATTCTGAGTGCATTTCATGTTCATCAACATTCTCAACCTTAACTGGTCTAAAAGTCCCTAATCCAACATGAAGAGTAATATAACAAATTTCTACTCCCATATCACTTAACTCTTGAAGCAATTCTTTTGTAAAATGAAGACCTGCTGTTGGAGCTGCGGCTGATCCTTCTTCTCTTGCATAAACTGTTTGATATCTATTTTTATCTTCAAGTTTTTCAGTAATATAAGGTGGGAGTGGCATTTCTCCAAGTTCATCTAAGATTTCTTCAAAAATGCCTTCGTATTCAAACTTCAAAAATCTTGATCCATCGTCAGATATGTCTACAACTACTGCTGAAAGTTTGTCACTAAAAATTATTTTTGTTCCAAGTTTTGCTTTTTTACCAGGTTTGGATAAACATTCCCAGATGTCACCCTTGTGATTTAAAAGAAGAAACTCAATTTTTTCTTCTTTTCCTTCCCTATGTCCATAAATTCTTGCAGGCATTACCTTGGTGTCATTTAATACTAGCAAATCACCCTTTTTAAGATAATCTTTTATGTCATAAAAATGTTTGTGTTCCATTTCACCAGTTTTTTTATCTAAAACTAAAAGCCTTGAATGGTCCCTTTTTTTTTCAGGATGTTGTGCTATTAATTCCTTTGGTAAGTCGTAATAAAAATCTTTTGTTTTCATTTTTGCCTTTCTATTATTTTATTTTTTCAATATTTGTTCCTGGAAAATAAAAATCAATAATGTCCTTGTAATTATTTCCCTTTTTAGCCATTTCAACTGCACCATATTGGCTCATGCCAACACCATGTCCATATCCCTTTCCATTTACAGTAACTTTATTAGCTGCCACATTTACATCAAACAAAGTTGACTTTACAATAGTATTTCCTATTTTTTTTCTAAAATCATTGGCATTAACTTTTACATCGCCCTTTGATGTTGAAAAAATCAAGTTATTTACTCTCTTTGAATCTTTTAAATCAAGTTTAACATCTTTTATATCTGTTAAATTTAATTTCTTTAAATCACTAGCTTTTAATTCATATTTCCAAGGATGAGTTGAATATGGATCTTCTTTAGAGATAAGATAAGGAACACTGTTTCCACCCCAAGCTTCACTGGATGCTACAGTATAACCACCTGAAGATGCACAGAAAATAGTTTCTGCTACTTTTCCTTTGTACTTTATAACTTGACCTAAAGTAGATTCTACAGCTTCATTTGTGGATTTCTCCTCAACATCTTTTCCGTAATAAACTTGAGATCTAGTTGTGTCGTCTAAATTGTAGCCATTTTTTATAAATTTATTATAATTATTTATTGCAAATGATCTAGAACAAAGAGCTTGTGCCTTTAATGATTCCATTGGAAATTCTGGACTCATTTCTTTAGGTAGAACACCTTTTAAGTATTCGTCAATATTAATTCTATTTACAATATCTAATTTTTTGTTGTTAACTCTAAAAGATATAGATCCTCCATAAGATCTTTTAATTTTATCAACATATATTGGAGAATCAGAGGTAATTAAAAATGCTCCATCTTGTGGAAAATTTTGTAACTTAAAATTATTTCCTAATATATTAATTTTATTTTCATCAAAATTAATATTTATTTCTTTATTATTAGTATTGTTTATTATTTGATCATCTGAACTTATAATTCTAAAATTACTTTTTGATTTTAATTTTAGACTTTCTTTCGCAGATATAGATTTGCCGATTTTAATATCAATCATGTCATAATCTTCTTTTGCAAAGATATTAAGTGGTAGTAGTATCAAAAAAACAGCTAACAATATAATCTTTTTCATTTTAATCACCCTTATATTCTATACCAAAATGGTCATAAGCTCTCTTAGTGGCCATTCTTCCTCTAGGCGTCCTAATTATAAAGCCTATTTGCATTAAATATGGCTCGTAAACATCTTCTACTGTTCCCTTATCTTCCCCAATGGCTGCAGAAATTGCATCAATACCCACTGGTCTCCCCTCAAATTTTTCTATCATTGTGAGAATTATTCTTCTGTCTATATTATCAAGTCCATACTTATCTATTTCAAGAAGATTAAGTCCTTTTATGGCAACCTTAGTTGTAATTACTCCAGCTTCTTTTACCTCTGCATAGTCCCTAACTCTTTTTAAGAGCCTATTTGCAATTCTTGGAGTTCCTCTAGATCTTTTCGCTATCTCAAGTGCTCCTTCTTTTTCTATAGGCACATTTAAAATTTTCGCCGATCTCATAATAATTTCAACTAAAGACTCAGTATCATAAAGATCAAGCTTTAACATTACGCCAAATCTATCTCTTAATGGAGATGTTAACATTCCTGCTCTAGTGGTAGCTCCTATTAGTGTAAAAGGAGCGAGATCAAGTCTAATTGATCTAGCAGAAGGTCCCTTTCCTATTATTATATCCAGTGCATGGTCTTCCATAGCAGGATATAAAATTTCTTCAACTGATTTATTTAATCTGTGAATTTCATCAATGAAAAGAACATCGTCATTATTTAAATTTGTAAGAATACTAGCAAGGTCACCTTGTTTTTCAATTGCAGGCCCAGAAGTTACTTTTAAACTAACGCCCATTTCATTAGCTATTATTCCCGCAAGTGTCGTCTTCCCAAGTCCTGGTGGACCACTAAGCAAAGTATGATCAAGAGGCTCCGACCTATTTTTGGCAGCTTCAATAAATATTTTTAAATTTTCAACTACCTTATCTTGACCAATATATTCGTCTAACCACTTAGGTCTCAGGCTTATTTCCTTTGTATCACCATCGATAAGTTCTGGCTCTACTAATCTGTTTTTATCCATTTTATCAACCCATCAACTTCAAAGCTTCTCTTATTCTTTCAGATATATCTAGAGAAGGATCAATCTTTTCCAACGATTTTTTTGCATCATATACATTATAACCTAAGGAAATAAGAGCCTCAACTGCTGGATCATCCTTTTCTTCAAATACTGTTTCTTCTTTATTAACATGACTTAAATCAAGGTTTAATTTTTCAATTTTATCTTTCAGTTCAAGGATAATTCTTTGAGCTGTCTTTTTTCCTACTCCAGGCAATTTTGTAAGAGACTTCTCATCTTTTGAAACTATGTATTTAGCAATATTAGTTACATCATCACCATCCAATATTCCCATGGCAAGTTTTGGACCAATTCCAGATACTGTAGTCAAAAGATCAAAAGCATCTCTGGTTTCTGTATCTCTAAATCCATATAAAATTGTAGCATCTTCTCTAAGAACTAGCCTTATATTTATAAATACTTCTTCCTTTTCATAAAAAGTATGAAGCTCTCTCTCCACCATATTTACAATATATCCAATACCATTAGATTCTAGAACTAAATATCCCCTGTCAGTAGAATGTACTTTGCCTTTTAAAAATTCTATCATAATATCATCCTAAAACTTTCTTTAAATTTAATTGAACTTCCGTGAGTTATAGCAACTGCAAGTGCATCAGCCACATCGTCAGGTTTAGGTACTTTTTCTAAATTCAAAATAATTTTTACCATTTCTTGAATCTGACTTTTTGTTGCCCTTCCATAACCTACTATAGCTTGCTTAACTTGTAAAGGTGTATATTCATAAAGACCAGCGTGAGATTTTTTTGCAGCAAGAACTTCTACACCACGAGCCTGGGCAACAGTAATGGCAGTTTTAACATTTTTGTTAAAAAATAATTCTTCAAAAGCTATGTCATTGGGTTTATATTTTTCTATTAGTTCGTTCATTTCTGTGTATATGGAGTTTAACCTATCTGGAAGAGGAACTTTTGCCTCTGTGGTTATAGCTCCATAGTCTAAAACCTTATAAGAATTACCCTTAAGTTCTAAAAATCCATAACCAACTATTGCAATCCCTGGATCAATTCCCAATATTACCAATTTATCACCACTTTAAAAAGGATAGTGTAAAAACTATCCTTACTTGTATCTCTTTAAAACTCTATCATTAACTCCATCCCAAAAAGCATTCCTAAAAATTCTAAAACAATCTATGTAAAGAAATTTAGAAATTTTGTTGTCTAATGTTTCAATTTCAGAATCTGTTAAGTAGGAGTCTACTTCTTTAATTTGTACATCATCATCTTGACTTTTAAAAATAAGTTGAAGATCTAAGTGCTCATTTATGCTCTTAATCTTGTTGTTTAGAAGTTTTTTCCTAACATCAGTAAGAGTGTTTTTTATGAAAATTCTAATTTGCCTATCTTTTCTTATCTCTTTAAAAACTAACTTCTTGAAAGCTAAAACTTCTTCATTTTTAAATTCATATTGAAAAAGCTTTTTCCTATTATAAAGCTCATCAATAGTTAAGTATTTTAAGGTTATAATTTCAAGCATATTAATATGTTTTTTTGAATTAAAACCCAGTCTATATCCTTCTAAGTATAAGTAAAGCTCTAATCTATTTATATCATCATGAATAAGATTTGAAAGGTTCCTAGCTATAAGCTCAATACCCTCTTTTTGTTTATAAATTTTAACTATGTCTTTTCTAAGATTCTCAAGAGTTACATACCTTGGATATATATTTTCTATGGATTCATAAACATTGTAAAGATTAAGTAAAATATTTATACTATCCAAATCACCCTTGTATAAGAAGTTTGCTATTAAATATTTTTTTATATCTTTAAAGGAAAGGCTATTGTATGTTTTCTGATTTAATTTTTGTGCCAAGTCCATAAAAAAATCCTCCGTTAGTTCGTATAAAATAATTATACTACAAGTAACAGAGGATTGAAATCCAATTTGTAAATTTAATGTAATTATAATAATTTAATATTATTATAACAATCTTATTTTTTTGTCTTTACAGAAGCCTAAACTTTCTTCATCCCAAACACCAACTTGTACTTCTCCTATATGTTTTTTTTCTAAGAAGAACATACAAATTCTTGATTGACCAATTCCTCCACCAACTGTATATGGAAGTTCTGCATTTAATACATTTTTGTGGTAAGGAAGCTCAAGCCTATCAGTAGTATTTGCAAGTTCACATTGACTCTTTAAAGATTCTTCATCTACACGAATACCCATACTTGAAACTTCTAGAGAGTTCCCTAGGACTTCATCCCAGAATAAAATATCTCCATTTAAATTCCAATCATCATAGTCTGGACTTCTATGATCATGTGGTTCACCAGAATTTAAATTGTGTCCTATACCAATGATAAAGACAGCACCCTTTTCCTTACATATTAATTTTTCTCTTTCCTTAGAACTTTTACCTGGGTATTTATCTTCTAACTCTTGAGAAGTTATAAAAAAGATTTCTTCAGGAAGCTTATTTGATAGAATATAAGGATAAGTTTGATTAATGTATTCCTCAGTTCTTTTAAAAACTGAAAATATTTCTTTAACAATAAGTTTTAGATATTCAAGATTTCTATCTGATTTATTTATAATTTTTTCCCAGTCCCATTGGTCTACATAGGAAGAGTGAATTTCATCTAATTCTTCTTCAGCTCTTATTGCATTCATGTCTGCATAGATTCCTTCATACATATTAAAATTATATTCTTTAAGAGCATTTCTCTTCCATTTTGCAAGAGATTGAACAATTTCAACATTTATTCCATATTGTCTTAAATCGAAATCTACTGCTTTTTCCCCATTTAAGTTATCATTAAGTCCTGTTTCAGGTCTTACAAAAAGAGGAGCAGAAACCCTTTGTAAATTTAAAGTATTTGCCAAATCTCTTTGAAAGTAATCCTTAACTGACTTAATTGCAATTTGCGTTTCTCTAAGATCTAATTTAGTAGCATTAGAATTATTTCTCATTTTTCCTCCCTAACTATAAAAAACTTTCACCCATAGTGGGTGAAAGAATTTTTCTTTAAATAAATTGTAAATCAAATTCTCCATTGTATTGAAGACTTGATTCAATAACCAACATAGAAATATTTGTAGATAAGTTTAAAGCAAAGTTTAAATCATTATCAAAAGAGTGGTTTGACTTTTTATATTCATCAATAACATCAACTAAATAATTTTTTATTCTAGCTTCTAGCTTAGTATCAGAATCTTCTAAAAAGTTTATATCACCTGTATTAATTACACTTAAAAAATCACTTTCTAGATATTTATTTTCTCTAGCATATACTGCTAGGTCTTGTTCATATCTTACGTGTTTTCTCAAATTTTCTACAAAGGTCATTCTGTAAGCATGAGGATAGCAAACAAAATCACAAAGATAGTGCATTATTATGCCAAGCCTCTTACTCATATAGTTAATTAATAACTTGCTTTCATTTCCTTCAGAAAAAGAAAACCTTGAGAAGAAAATTAATTTTGTAATTTCCTTTGCAATGAAGTCTCCTGATTCGTCGAAATAATGTCTCTTCGTTTTGTAATAAGGAAGAACATCAGGAGCAACTGAGCCCCAAAGCATTTTTTCCGAATTTAGATTAACATTATATTTATCTTTTATTCTGTCGTGAACAATTTTTGCCACGATTTTGTGTGTATCTGGTAAAATTTTTAAACACATCCTATTAAATTAAAATTTTATATAATTAATTTTATACTTTAAAGTCAGAATTGTCAATTTTTAGTTAGTTTTATCCAATTCTTGAGATATTACATCCCAAATATTTGATGTTTCAAATCCTAATCTCCAGCTTCCAACTCCAGCTAAATTATATTTATTTACAAGAGAAACCTTTTTCTCAATAGAATTTGCATCTTCAATCCAGATTTTATATTGAGCTCCATTTTCTTCATATTCCACATAATTTTGTTGAGATTCTTTATCCCATATTGGCTTTAAGCTCTTAGCTGCAATTATCCTTGCAACTTCATCCATGGAAATTGTCTTTGAAGTTACTTTTCCACCAGCTTCTTTCCATAATCTTGTGTATAATGGAACTCCCAAAATCATTTTTCTATTTGGAATATTTCTAAATAAAACATTAACGCTTCCTTCTACCCATTTATATTGGGCCACTGAGCCTGCTTTATCAGATGAGCCCCAGTGTTGATCATATGCCATTACAACCATATAATCTGCTAATTCAGAAAGTGCCTTCCTATCATAAGGTTCTTTTGTAACATCTGATGAAATTTGTGGAGTAACATCAACTGTTAATATGAAATCTTCTCCTGCAGCTTCTCTAAATTCTCTTACAAAATCTGTTATATAATCTCTATCTTCAATTTTAGTATGTTCAAAGTCAATATTTATACCCTTCATTCCATACTTTCTACAAAGTTCAAGAGTTTTTTCAATTATTTTTTTACGACTTGCTTCATTTGACAGAGCTTTATGTGTAATATCAGGATCAAAGGAGTTGTCAAGATAAGCCCAAACTTCTATTCCAAAATCATTATATCTTTTAATATAATTTTGATTTCCTCTGTCAATCATATCTCCATTGCCATTTTTAATTGAAAACCAAGTTGGAATTATTACATCAAGTCCATAAATATCTTTTATTTGGTTTACCTTGTCATCAGAATGTTCTGCATAAGTGTAGTCCCAAGTTAAATTTATTGGACTATCCGAAATGTTTTTTGAAGATGATTTAAGACTTACTTTTTGGAAATTTTCATCTAAGTCATTCTTTAAAACATAACCTGCATAACCTTCAGGCATTCTTACTTTACAATATTTACCCTTTTCTTCGTAAACATAAAGTTCTTCACCAGCTGGAAGTTTTTTAATTATTGGACTTCTCTTAGATCCAGACTCTCTTAAAAGAGTTTCTGAATTTGTTTTAGTTAAATCATATTCTTTATTTCTATAATCTAATAAAAGGAGTCTAATGTCTTTGTTATATCTAAGACTAACATCATAATCATAGATAAAAGCTTCAATTGGCAACATAATTTTACTATTTTTTTCAATTACTGGAGCTCTTAAATCTATAGTTCCACTATTAAATTTAGCTTCATATTCATTTAACTTTAAAATCTTATCTGCATGATCATTATGAATTTCTACTTCTTCTGTTGACTTGTCATAGGAAATATCATCGTCAAGATATTTTTTTATGTAGTCAAGAGAAAGATAAATCATACCATCTTCTATGCAAAAATCTTCTTTGTCTATATCCTTATCTTCTGTCAAAAAATTAAATTCATCGTACTTAGTTGAAATTTTACTAGTTCCTCTATTTTCAACAAATAAAAAAGCACCTGCGGCTAGGACAACTAATAAAAATAAGCTCATAAAAAGTTTTTTCATTCTACATCACACCTTTATCAATTTATTTGCTCAAAATAAAAGATACTAAAAATAGGACATAAAGTCCCACTCTTAGTAATTAGTCTTTTCTTTAACTTTTGCAGCCTTACCTTGTCTATCTCTAAGATAGTTAAGTTTAGCACGTCTAACTCTACCTTTTCTTGTAACTACTAGTTCAGCAATTCTTGGAGAGTTAAGTAGGAAAGTTCTTTCTACTCCAATACCATAAGAAATTCTTCTTACTGTGAAAGTTTTTCTTGAACTTTTACCTTGAATTTTTATAACAGTTCCATCAAAAACTTGGATTCTTTGTCTTTCGCCTTCGATTATTCTGTAGTGAACACTAACATTATCCCCAACATTAATTTCAGGTAAATCATTTTTTAATTGTTCATCTTCAATAGCTTTAATATAATCCATTGTCTTTACCTCCTTCCAGTAAATCATTTAATATATCTTTTTCTTCATCATTTAAAATTTTATCTTTTAATAGATCTGGCCTTTTCTGTAAAGTGTTCTTTATAGATTCTCTTAGTCTATATTTTCTAATTTTTTCATGATCACCACTTAAAAGAATATCTGGAACTTCAAGTCCTCTAAACTCTCTTGGCCTAGTGTATTGTGGATGTTCCAAAAGCCCATTATAATGTGATTCATCTTCAAAAGACTCTTCACTAGCAAGTACACCATCAAGTAATCTTGATACTCCATCTATTATAACCATAGATGCCAATTCTCCACCAGTCAAAACATAATCTCCAATAGAAATTTCTTCATCTACATAATTTTCAATGACCCTATTGTCAATTCCTTCATAATGCCCGTTTAGAAGAATTAAGTGTTTTTCATCTTTAAGCTCTTTTAACTTCTCTTGTGTAAGCACCTTGCCTTGTGGAGACATATAGTAAACCTTAGAATTTTCTGTCTTTACAGATTCTATTGCCTCTACTATTGGTTTAATTTGCATTAGCATTCCAGGTCCGCCGCCATAAGGATAATCATCAACTTGTAGATATTTATTAATTGCAAAATCTCTTATATCTACAGTCTCAAGATCTAATTTTCCTTCACCGATTGCCCTTCCAACAATAGAAAAATCTCTAATATTATTTATGAATTCGGGAAATAATGTTAAAACACTTATTTTCACAAAATCATTCCTTCAATTAATTTTATAGTTATTGTTGAATCTATTTTTTTGATAAATTCTTTTACTCCAGGTATTTGATAAATCTCTTTATCTTTACTTTCAACTATAAAGATATCATTAGCAGGATATTCCAATATATCTTTTACAAGGCCAATAAAAACTCCATCAGTGTCGTAAACCTCTTTTCCAATTAAATCGGAAATATAGTATTGATCTTCTTTTAGTTCTAATCTGTCTTCATCTCTTATATAGATTTCACTGCCCTTTAAATAAAGGACATCATTAATATTTTCATAACCAGTAAAAGTCAAAAATACGAAATCATTAACTCTAACTTTTTTTATAAAAAATTCTTCTAAGTCATCACCGACGAAGACACTCTTTAGTTTAGAAAATCTATTTTTGTCGAAAGTATAGGGCTCAACTTTAACTTCACCCTTAATACCATGAGTATTTATAATTTTACCAATGCAAGTAATTGAATCTTTAATATTCTTCAATTTCCAAATTAACCTTTACATCTTCTTTTAGTGAAACAGCTTTTAAAATTGCCCTTATTGCTTTAGCAATTCTGCCTTGTTTGCCAATAACTTTTCCCATATCATTTGATGCAACTTTAAGAGTAATATCAATTGAATTATCATTCTTAGTCATTGCCACATCAACTGAAGAAGGATCGTCAACTAAAGATTTAGCAATATATTCAATTAATTCAACCATTTTGGTCCTCCAAACATACTGTTATTCAGTAGCTTCTGATTCACTTGCTTCTGCTGTATTATTAGAGTTTCTTTCAGCGCCATACACTGAGTTTTCTCTGAAAAGTCTGTCAACTGTATCAGTAGGTTTTGCACCATTTTTAATCCAATTGTTAGCTTTTTCTGCATCTACAACAACTTTCTTAGGAGTTGTAAGTGGGTTATAATAACCAATCTCCTCGATGAATTTTCCATCTCTAGGACTTCTAGAGTCTGCTACAACTATTCTATAAAAGGGTTTTTTCTTTGCACCCATTCTTCTAAGTCTAATTTTAACTGCCAAATTATTCACCTCCACAATAAAAATCATATATATTAAAATATATAAGCTAGTTTAAAAGGAAAAAGGTAATTTAAATTTTCTTTTTCCCATAGTCTTGGACATGTTTCCAAATTGCTTCATCATTTTTCTCATGTCCTTAAACTGTTTAATGAGTTTATTTACATCTGCTGGACTAGTTCCAGAACCTTTTGCAATTCTCTTCCTTCTGGAAGAATCTATAATCTCTGGCTTTTGTCTTTCTTTTTTTGTCATAGAAAGAATCATTGCCTCAACTTTAGCAAATTCATTTTCTGGTAAATTAATACCTTTTAGAGCTTTGTTGTCTATTCCAGGAATCATTCCTATAATATCTTCAAGTGGCCCCATGTTTTTCATTTGTTGCATTTGATCTAAGAAATCTTCAAATGTAAAAGTTGACTTTCTCAACTTTTCTTCAAGTTCCTTTGCCTTTTTATCATCAACTGCAGACTGTGCTTTTTCAATTAAGGAGAGCACATCCCCCATTCCAAGTATTCTTGAAGCCATTCTGTCTGGGTGAAAAACTTCTATGTTGTCCATTTTTTCGCCACTGGCAATAAATTTAATAGGAACATCAGTAACTGATCTAATTGAAAGGGCAGCACCACCTCTTGCATCACCATCAAGTTTTGTTAAAATTACACCAGTTAGCTTTAACATATCATCAAATGTATCAGCAACATTTACTGCATCTTGTCCTGTCATTGCATCAAGAACAAGAAGTACTTCTGATGGTTCTAAAGCTTCATGTATATCTTGAAGCTCTTTCATAAGTTTTTCATCTATGTGAAGTCTACCTGCAGTATCTATTATTACTACATCATTTCCATTTTTCTTGGCGTGTTCAAGAGCTGCCTTAGAAATATCTACTGGAGAAATTTTATCTCCCATAGTAAATACTGGCGTGTCAACTTGTTCTCCAACAACTTGAAGTTGTTTTATGGCTGCTGGTCTGTAAACGTCACATGCGACTAAAAGAGGTCTCTTCCCATCTTTTTTTAATTTATTGGCAAGTTTACCACTAGTAGTAGTTTTACCTGCACCTTGAAGACCACACATCATTATAACAGTTGGTTTCTTAGAAAAGTCAATTTTAACTTCACTTGTTCCCATTAAATTTGTGAGTTCTTCATTAACAATTTTAATAACTTGCTGGCCGGGAGTTAGAGATTCTAAAACTTCTTTTCCCAAAGCCCTTTCTTTTACTGTCTTAACAAAAGTCTTAACAACTTTAAAATTTACATCAGCTTCAAGAAGTGCAAGTTTTACTTCACGCATTGCTGCATCTATATCTTTTTCAGATAATTTACCTTTGCCTCTTAGGTTTTTCAAAGTATTTTGCAATTTATCGGATAAACTTTCGAATACCAAAAATCCACCTCCTAGTCAAAAAGTATTTCTCTAAGTTCTTTAAACTTCAAATTATTATTTTGATTTAAAGTCTCTTCTTCTATACTTTCTAAAATAGTTTCAATTTTTTCTCTTTTTATTTCTTTATTAGCTTCTTCTTTTTTTGAATTTTTTATTAGCTCAAGTTTTTCCTCAAACTCTTCCAAATTATTTTCTGCTCTTTTTAAATTATCAAATACTGCTTGCTTTGAAATATTAAGTTCAGATGATATCTCGTTTATAGTACAATCATAAACATAATACATATAAGCTGCCTTATTTTGCTTTTCAGTAAGAAGCTTTCCATAAAAATCAAGTAAGCTGTTCATCCTAAAAAATTTTTCATTCATTTTACCACCATTTTTCTAGAGAGGTCAACCTTTTTACTTGACCTATATAATTCTAACTAATAGTCCTTAGAATGTCAACATTTTTCTTTGATTTTTTTATATTTTTATGAATTTTTAATTTAAAAAAAGATAGACAGCAAGGTCTACCTTTATTTAAAGCTTATCCAAAAATTGTTTCTAGGAAACTATCTATATTAAAGTTTTGAAGATCATCAATTCCTTCTCCAACCCCAATAAGTTTAATAGGAATTCCAAGCTCTGATTGAAGTGCTATTACAACTCCACCCTTAGCAGTTCCATCAAGTTTTGTAAGAGCAATTCCTGTTATATCAGTTGCTTCTTTAAAAGTTTTTGCTTGACTTATTGCATTTTGTCCTGTTGTGGAATCTAAAACTAAGAGATTTTCTCTGTTCGCTTCTGGATATTTATTTGAAATAATTCTATTAATTTTTTCAAGTTCCTTCATTAAATTAGACTTATTGTGAAGTCTTCCTGCTGTATCAACTATTAATACATCAGTTTTTCTAGCCTTGGCAGCTTCTATAGCATCAAATACAACAGATGCTGGATCAGATCCTTCTGCGTGGCTAATTATATCTACATTAGCCCTATTTCCCCATTCTTTTAATTGATCAATTGCAGCAGCCCTAAAAGTATCTGCAGCACAAACTAATACAGACTTGCCTTCTCTTTTAAAACGAGAAGAAAGCTTTCCAATTGTGGTTGTCTTTCCAACTCCATTTACTCCAACTACAAGAACAATCGCTGGTGCTTCTGTATTAATTGGAGTATTTAATTCTGGATTCATTAATTTTTTTGCTTCTTCCATTAATATTGGCTTAACTTTTTGAGGATCATTTATTTTTTCTCTGATAATTGTTTCACGCAAATTATCAATTAATTTCATTGTTGTTTCCATACCAACATCTGCTGAAATTAAAATATCCTCCAAATCTTCTAGCATCTCGTCATCAATTTTGACGTAAGCTCCAAGGACAGTATTGATCTTTATGCCAACTTCTTTTCTTGTTTTGTCTAAACCATCTTTTAATCTTTGGAATAAAGAAGCCTTTTTTGGTTCTTCGGAAACTTTTTCTTCTTTCTTTTCTTCTTTATCTTCTAAAGCATCTTTTATGACTTCTTGGTCTTGAAATACTTCATTTGTATCTTCTTTTTCTTCAGAACTTTCAATTTCATCCTTTGAAAGATTTTCTTCTTTTGAAATTTCTTCTAGTTTTTCATGGATTTCTTCCTTGTCACTTTTTTCTTCCGAAGGAATTTCTTCTTTTATTTCTTCCTTATTTTCCATGGCGTCTTTTATGACTTCTTGGTCTTGAAATACTTCATTTGTATTTTCTTTTTCTTCAGAACTTTCAATTTCATCCTTTGAAAGATTTTCTTCTTTTGAAATTTCCTCTAGTTTTTCATGGATTTCTTCCTTGTCGCTAACTTCTTCTGAAGGAATTTCTTCTTTTAATTCCTCTTTATCAACTTCTTCATCTTTTTTCTTAAATTTATCTTTTAACCATTCAAACATTTTCTATCTCCTAATCCTTTAATTTTACAGAAAACAACTTACTAATTCCCTTCTCTTCCATTGTAACACCATACATAGTCTTTGCAATCTCCATTGTAAGTTTTCTGTGAGTAATTATTATAAACTGAATTCCCTCTAAGGTTAAAAGGTAATCAGCATATCTCTTAATGTTGGCATCATCAAGTGCAGCATCAATTTCATCTAAAATACAAAAAGATGCTGGTCTATATTTTAATAAGGCAAATAAAAGTGCCACAGCAGTGAGAGACCTCTCTCCACCTGATAAAAGTGAAAGAGATTGCAGTCTTTTCCCTGGAGGAGAAGCCTTAATCTCTATTCCAGACTCTAAAACATCTCCCTCAATGCTAATTTCAGCACGACCTCCATTAAATAGAATCTTAAAAATCTCAGTAAAGTTCGCAGAAATTTCTTCCATTGCTTCATTAAATAACTTTTTCATTTCATGATCAAGTTTAGTTAAGATAGATTTGATTTCTTCTTTAGAATTAATTAAGTCATCTCTTTGTGATGTATAAAAATCACATCTTTCTTTGACAACTTTATATTCCTCAATAGAAGAAATATTCACCTCTCCATAATCTCTAAGTTTTTTCTTTAAGCGTCTTAGAGTACTTTCCTTTAAATCGTGAAGTTCATCATCTATAAAATCATGATAATCTACAATATCATAATCTTCTTTTAATCTCTCAACTTCACTTGATATTTTATTTTTATTAAGATCAATTTTGATTTTTAACTTTTCCATTTCAGAACTTAGAATTAAGGACTCTTCCTTTAAATTGGATAAGCTATCTTTAGTTTCAAAATATTTTTTATTTTTTTTATCTAACTTTTCTTTAAAATCTCTAAGAGAATTATCTAAATTTGAAATAGAAATTTTTAAATCCTCTAAAGAATTTTTATTTTCTTCATTTGAAGATGTCTTTAAGCCAATGTTAGAGCCAGCTTCTTCTAAAATGTTTTTATTATTCGCAAGCTTTTCTTTAGTAGTATTTATCTCAGATAGAATTCTTTCCTTTTCTTTGGATAGATAAAGAATTTTTTCTCGGTTTTCTCTTTCAAGTAATTGAATTTCAATTTTTTCTGATTTGAAACCTTCTATTTCACTGGAAAGACTTTGAAGCTTGTCAGCACTGTTAAATTCTGTTATTAATTCTTCTAAAAGCTTATTTTTTTTGTCAACTTCTAGTTTGTTTTCTTCCAAACTTTTTTTATCAGATTTAATATTTTCTTCGAGTTCTTCCTTTTCTCTTAAATATTTATCTAAATACTCCTTATTTAAATTGTTGTCATTTTTATTTTTATAAAGATTGCCTTCAATTTCATTTATCTTTAAAGTATTGGAATTTCTCACTTCCAAATATTTCTCAGCAAAATTATTTAGTTTCTTAATTTCTTCTTCAATTTTTGATTTTTCTTCATTGAGTTCTGAAATTTCTTTATTTAACTTATTTAATCTATCGTTAAAATCATTAATTTCATTTTTTCTCAAGATAAAACTGCTGTTGTAGTTATTTAATGAACCACCAGTTATTGCCCCAGAAGGATTGAAAACTTCACCTTTTAAAGTTACAACTTTTAATCTATGCTTTTTTGAAATTCTAGAGGCATTTTTAAAATTATCTGCGATTATTACTCTACCTAGTAAATTGTAAAAAATCCCCCTGAAAACTTCATCAAACTTTATTAAATCACAGGCAAGTCCAATAAATCCATCTTCTTTAGAATTTATATTAACTTTATTTCCAGAAACTCTATCTAAAGGAAGAAAAGTTGCCCTTCCCATCTTATTTTTTTCTAGAATTTTAAGCATTTCTGAAGTATCTTTAGTCGAAGAAACAATGATATTTTGCGACATTGAACCAAGGGCAACAGAAATTGCTTTTTCAAAATCTTTTTCAACATAAAACTTTTCTGCAACAGGTCCATAAAGGGATTCTTTAAAAATATTATTTCTAGAAGAAAAATTCATAAAAGATTTAACTGTTCTATTATATCCTTCATAGTTAGACTCCATATTTTCAAGAATTTTTAACTTAGCTTTTATCTCATTAGCATCATTTTTTCTAGCAAGCAATTTATTTTCTTGATTTTTGTTTTCTTCTTCTAATTTCAAGAGATTTGATTTGGTCTTTTCAAAATCTTCATCTTCTTTTTTTAATTTTTCTTTTAAAAGATCAAGTTCTCTTGTTTCTTTATCAATAATTTCTAAAAATTGAAGCTGATTTTCCTTTAAGCTCTCTATACTTTTATCTAGACTATCTTTTCTATTATTTTTTTCTTTAATTATGTCTTTTAAAGTTTCATTTTTAAAATTTAAATTTTCAATTTCATTTCTTATCTTATTTTTATTTTCAAAATTTAAATTTCCAATTTCTTCAAGATTTCTAAAATCTTCTTCTAATTTTTTTATTAATTCTTCCTTGGATCTTAATTTTTCAAGAATTTCTTCTTTTTTAGAATTTAAAACATCTTCATCTTCTTTAATTTTTCCCAGAGAATTCTCACTATTAATTAGATTTTTATTTAGTTCTTCATTTTCAAAAGTAATTCTCTCAGAATCTTTTTTTAATGAATTTATTTTTTCTTCGTCTAAATTTATAGCTAAGTTTAATTTATCATAAGCCTCTTTTTTAATGTTTAAATTTTCAGCCGATAACTTTTCTTCTTCCTTTAAATTGGATATCTCACTTTCAAGTTCTTGCAATAAATTTGACAAATTATTTCTTTTTTCTAAAATATTTGCAGAATTTTTATTTAATTCTTCTAATTTTTCTTCTTGACTTAAAACTTCCTCTTCACGATTTTTCATATCCTTCAAAGAAAAATTTATGTCATATACTTTTAATTTTTGATAATCTTCTAAGTATGCCTCAGCTTTTTGTGCTTGAATTCTCAAATTCTTTTCTTGCACTTCTATTTCAGATAAAATATCTTCAATTCTTATTAAATTTTCTTCTGTCTTTAAAAGTTTATTGTTGGATTGTATTTTTTTATATTTGTATTTTGAAATCCCCGCAGCTTCCTCAAAAATATTTCTTCTATCTTCAGGTTTTGAACTTAGAACTGATTCGATTTTTCCTTGTCCAATTACAGAATATCCATCTTTTCCTATTCCAGTGTCCATGAATAGTTCTTTTATATCCTTGAGCCTACATTTTTTATTATTTATTAAAAACTCACTTTCAAGAGACCTGTACATTCTTCTAGTAACTGAAACTTCATTGTATGGAAGCTTTAAAGCCTTATCTGAATTGTCAAAGACTATTGTAACTTCAGCCATTCCCAGTGGTTTTTTTGAATCAGTCCCAGAAAATATAACATCTTCCATTTTATTTCCACGAAGATTTTTCACAGATGTTTCTCCCAGTACCCAGGTGATTGCATCAGTTATATTACTCTTACCACTGCCATTTGGACCGACTATAGCCGTTGTGGTTTTATCTAATTCAATTTTTGTTCTATTAGCAAAGGATTTAAAACCTTGCATAGTAACATTTTTTAAAAACATGGACTCACCTATAATACTTCCTAACATCTATAATTTCATCTCTATTAGCTATGATTTCTACTTCAAAATCTGACAAATCTTTTTGTCTAAGGCTTAATTTTTTTATTTTAAGTTCTTTAATCAATTCTTCCTTATTCTTTGAAGCCTGTCCACTAATATTTGAAATATTTTTTCCCTTGGCACGAAGAACAAGTTCATCAGCTAAATTATTTGATTCTTTAAAATAATTTATAAGTGCACTTTTAAAATAATAAGATTCAACTAATTGTCTATAAGCTGGATGAAAAGCACCTGCCACTACATCTTTATTAAAATTAATATTTTCAGTTGGCTGAAGACCAACTCTAATTACATTTATATTGTTTTTATAATAAACATTTAAAATATCTGCAACATATTTAAGGGAATCTTCCAATTCAAGAGCCTTATAACTCCCATTTTTTAAATTCTTATATAAAGCAGTTTCTTTTATTACAAGAGTCGGATAAATTCTCACACAATATGGCTTGAGCTTTACAAATTCTCTGGCTGTATAAAGTGATTTTTCTACATTATCTCCAGGAAGTCCAACCATTTGTTGTAGTCCAAGATTGAATCCATAATCCTTAATTAGTTTAGCAGATTCATAAACACATAAAGCATCGTGACCTCTATTTGATAATCTCAAAACTTCAGGATCAAGACTTTGTACTCCCAATTCAATTATATCAACACCATATTTTTTTAAATTGTCCAAAATGTCTTTATCTATTGCATCTGGTCTTGTTGATAGACGTATATATTGTACAAGCCCTTTTTTCTTAAAACTATAAGCAACTTTTAAAAATTCAGTTTGCTCTTCTATTGGTATAGCAGTAAAACTTCCTCCATAAAAGGCAACTTCAATATTATCTTTCCTCTTAAAATAAGAAAGATATTCCAAAATAGTTTTCTCAACATCACTATTTGAAATATCTGTAGACATTCCCGTTATTTTTCTTTGATTGCAAAAAACACAATCATTAGGACAGCCATAGTGAGGAATGAAAATTGGTATAATATTTCTCTTAGACATTCCCTCTCCTTTCAAAGGCATCCCTTGCAGCTTCTTGTTGGGACTCTTTTTTAGTCCTACCTTTTCCTTTTCCAACTAAGATATCATCTAAATACAATTCTGTGAAAAAAGTCTTGTCATTATCTGGACCTTCTTCTCTCACTAAAATATACTCAGATTTTTTCCCAGACTTTTGTACTTCTTCTTGAAACCTTGTCTTAAAATCTATATTAAAAAGTTTATATGCATCTTCTTTTAAAAAATCATCAAATAAATTTAAAACAATTCTTTTAGCAGTATCAAAATCCGAGTCTAAATAAATAGACCCAATCAAGGCTTCCAGAGCATCAGCAGAAGTAGACTCTCTCTTGCTTCCACCATTTTTCTTTTCACCCTTGCCAAAGCTTATATAATCTCCAAGCCCTAAGGTCTTTGAAATAAAAAACAAAACTTTTTCATTTACAGATTCTGCCCTCATTTTACTAAGAGAACCTTCATTATCCTTTGGAAAGCTCTTATAAAAATATTCTCCTATAACCAGTCCAAGTACAGCATCCCCAAGAAATTCAAGCCTTTCATTGCATTCATACTGTTTCATCTTATTTTCATTTACATAAGAACTGTGAGTCAGTGCCTTTTTTAAAAGATCTTTGTTTTTAAATTTATAATTTAATTTTTTTTCAAGATTTTCTAAATTGGAAAAGGTCATGGGTTTATTGATCCAAGTCTTCTACATAATCTATTACATCACCAATAGTCTTTAATCTTTCCAAATCTTCTTCAGAAACTTCTGTCTCAAATTCTTCTTCTATTGTCATGACAAGTTCTACAAGTTCAATAGAATCAGCATTTAAATCATCTTGAAAATTCATATCTTCTTTAAGTTCGTCTTTATCAATATTAAACTGTTCAGCAATAATTTGTAAAATTCTATCTTTCATTATTTTTCCACCTTATCTTTTATTTTATCTACAATATTAGATTCTACTATATCTATGGCATATTTTGCAGCATTTTTTATAGCCCTTCTATCTGAATTTCCATGAGCTTTAATAATATTTCCATCTATTCCTAGAAGAAGTGTACCTCCAACTTCTTTTGCATCTAAATTTTTAAATTTTTTCATTAAAAATTCTGTAAAAGCAGCTTTTGTTTTATCATCAAGATCAGAATTAGCTATTCCATAAAATACGTTTTTTGTCGCAAAATCAACAACACCTTCAATTGATTTTAATAATATATTTCCATCAAAACCGTCACAAACAAGAAGGTCCATATCATTATCCATTATATCCCTTGCTTCAATATTTCCAACAAAATTTAAGTCTGATTCTTTCAATTTTTGGTAAGCTTCTTTATAAAGAGAATTACCCTTTCCTTCTTCAGAACCAACATTTAAAAGTCCTATTTTAGGATTATCTATTTTATAATATTCCCTCAAAAATACATGACCAAGAGTTGCAAATTCAAGTAAAAGCTCTGGACTAGTATCCATATTTGCACCTGAATCTATAATCAAAGTATTTGATTTCATCCCTGGTATCAAAGTCGGAAGAACTCCTCTTTTTATTCCCTCAATTCTACCAACAATAAAGATTCCTCCACCTAAAAGAGCTCCAGTGCTTCCCGCAGAAATGAGAGCATCTGCTTTTTTTTCTTTTAAAAGAGTCATAGCCTTTACAATAGAAGAATCTTTTTTCCTTCTCAAGGCAAGAACAGGTTCTTCATTATTTTCTATGTTTTCTTTTGCATCTACTATTTCAATCTTATTTTCATTATAATCTAGGTCACTGAGATTTTCTTTTATAAAATCTTCTCTTCCCACTAATATAATTTCTTTGTCAAATTCATTAGAGGCATCAACAGCTCCCTTGATGATTTCTTCTTTATTGTCGCCACCATTTATATCAAATATTAATTTCATCTCGACCTCCATTAATAAATTTAATATTATATTAAAAATTTAAAAAAATCAACGTTTTGACTAGATAAAAAAACAATTCTTAATCTATAAAAAATAACTTATTTAATAAAATATCTTGTTAAAAATTCTAAAATAAAATATATGTAAAAACTCGCTCAAGTTTCCTCAAGCGAGTTTAATTAGAAATTAAAATTTATTTAAAATTATTTTTCGTCTTCTGCAAGAGTTAAATAACTTTCATATCTTTCTTTTGCATTTTCTTCAGCAACTTCGTAAAGTTTTTCCGCTCTTTCAGGGAATAACTTTTTAAGAGATGTATATCTTACTTCTCCGTCAAGGAAGTCTCTGAATGGTTTTGTAGGTTCTTTTGAATCTAAGATGAATGGATTCTTTCCTTCTTCTTTAAGTTCTGGGTTAAATCTGTATAGGTGCCAGTAACCTGTTTCTACAGCTTTCTTTTCTTCTTCGACTGAGAAGCCCATACCTACTCTAATACCATGGTTAATACATGGAGCATAAGCAATAATTAGTGATGGTCCATTATAAGCTTCTGCTTCTTTAATTGCTTTGTAAGCTTGGTTTTTATCAGCACCAAGAGCAATTTGTGCAACATATACATATCCGTAAGTTGTAGCCATTAGACCTAGGTCTTTCTTCTTAGTTAACTTACCTGCTGCTGCGAATTGTGCAATTGCTGCAGTTGGAGTTGCCTTAGAAGATTGTCCACCTGTATTTGAATAAACTTCAGTATCAAGTACTAGTACGTTTATATTTTCACCTGATGCAAGAACATGGTCAAGTCCACCGTATCCGATATCATATGCCCAGCCGTCTCCACCAATTATCCATTGACTCTTCTTGATTAGGAATCTTTCTAATCCTTGAAGGTCATCTATAATTGTATCAGCTTCTTCGTTTCCGAATTTTTTATCAAGAACTTTTAATACATTTGCACTTGCAGCCTTAGATGTTTTGTAATCGTTCATGCCGTCAATCCAAGCTTTAAATGCATCATTTGCTTCAGAATCAACATTAAGTTCTATGAAATCATTCATAAGATTCTTAATTCTATTTCTTGTTTGTTCTTGAGAAACAGCCATACCATAACCATATTCAGCATTATCTTCAAATAGTGAGTTTGCCCATGATGGTCCATTTCCACAATCATCTGTGCAATATGGCATAGATGGAGCTGATCCACCCCAGATTGATGTACAACCTGTAGCGTTAGCAATACTCATTCTATCTCCAAATAATTGTGTAACTAGTTTTACATATGGAGTTTCTCCACAACCAGCACATGCTCCTGAGAATTCAAGATATGGTGTTTGGAATTGAGTGTTCTTGAAGTTGTTAGGTTCAATATTTTCTTCTTTAGACTTAATATGTTGAGATGCATATTCCCAGTTAGCAGCTTGAACTTCAATTTCATTTTCAAATGGTGACATTACAAGAGCTTTTTCTTTAGCTGGACAAACTTGAGCACAGTTTCCACATCCAGTACAATCTAGAGGAGAAATTTGCATTCTGTATTCATAATCTTCAAGTCCTTTACCTCTAGCTTTAATTGTTTCAAAGCCTTCAGGTGCATTAGCCTTTTCTTCTTCATCAGGTAAGAAAGGTCTAATTACTGCGTGAGGACAAACTAAAGAACATTGATTACATTGGATACAGTTTTCACTCTTCCAGTGAGGTACATTTACAGCAATACCTCTCTTTTCGTAACGGCTTGTTCCAGATGGGAATGTACCATCAACCATGTCTACGAAAGTTGATACAGGAAGGTCGTTACCTTCTTGTCTGTTCATAGGAATTAGGATGTTGTTGATAAAATCAGGTGCTCCTTCGATGTTGAAGTCCTTAGTTGTATCAGCGTTTTTCCAAGAATCTTTAACTTCTACTTTGTTAAGTGCATCAATACCTTGATCTACTGCAGCGTAGTTCATGTTAACAATATCGTCGCCCTTAGCGCCGTAATCTTTTACAATTGCTTCTTTAAGAAGTTTTACAGCTTGATCAATTGGAAGTACTTGAGAAAGTTTAAAGAATGCAGCTTGCATTACCATGTTTGTTCTTCCACCAAGTCCAACTTCTGCAGCTATTTTTGTTGCATTAATTGTGTAGAATTCAATTTCATTATCAGCAATATATTTTTTCATATATCCTGGTAGGTGTTCGTCAAGTTCTTCTTCATTCCAAATTGTGTTTAGAAGGAACTTGCCACCCTTTTTAAGTCCTCTCAAAAGGTCATAAGAATATACATAGGATTGTTTAGAACATGAAATAAAATCTGTTTCTGTCAATAGGTAAGTTGATGTAATCTTGTTGTTACCAAATCTTAAGTGAGACATTGTAACCCCACCAGATTTTTTGGAGTCATAGTCAAAGTAACCTTGTGCATACATATCAGTGTTATCACCAATAATCTTTATTGCAGATTTGTTTGCACCAACAGTACCATCTGATCCGAATCCCCAGAACTTACATCTAATAGTTCCTTCAGGTTCTGTTGTGATTTCTTCTTTGATTTCAAGAGATTTATGTGTTACATCATCAAGGATACCAATTGTAAAGTCGTTCTTTGGTTGATCTTCTTTAAGATTATTAAATACAGCAAGGATATCTGTTGGGTTAGTGTCTTTTGAACCTAAACCATAGATTCCACCAACAATAAGTGGCTTCTTGTCTGATTCATAGAATGCATCTCTAACGTCAAGATATAGAGGTTGACCTGCAGCACCTTTTTCTTTAGTTCTATCAAGAACTGCAATTCTTTCAACAGTTTCTGGAATAGCTTCCATTAAGTGTTTAACTGAGAAAGGTCTGTAAAGGTGAACTTTAATAAGTCCAGTTTTTTCTCCCTTGGCATTTAAGTAGTCAACAACTTCTTCGATTGTTTCTGTTGAAGAACCCATTGCTACGATTATGTCAGTTGCATCTTCTGCACCGTAGTAGTTGAATAAGTGATATTCTCTTCCTGTTAATTTAGAAATTTCCTTCATATATTCTTCAGTAATATCAATGATATTAGTGTAGTAGTTATTTGAAGCTTCAATTTCTTGGAAGTATATATCAGGGTTTTGTGCAGTACCTCTAATTTGTGGTCCATTAGGGTTAAGAGCTCTTTGTTTAAAAGCTTTTACTGCTTCTTTGTCTACTAATTTTTCAAGGTCTTCGTAGTTAAGTACTTCAATTTTTTGAATTTCGTGTGATGTTCTGAATCCGTCAAAGAAGTGAACAAAAGGTACTCTTCCTTTAATTGCTGATAAGTGAGCAACACCAGCTAAATCCATGGATTCTTGAACTGAACCTGATGCTAACATAGCAAATCCAGATGCTCTAGATGCCATTACGTCTTGGTGATCTCCAAAAATTGAAAGTGCGTGTGAAGCTAATGCTCTAGCTGCAACGTGGAATACACCAGGAAGTAATTCCCCTGCTATCTTATACATGTTAGGTAACATAAGTAATAAACCTTGAGATGCTGTATATGTTGAAGTTAATGATCCAGCTTGCAGTGAACCGTGAACAGCTCCAGCAGCTCCTCCTTCTGATTGTAATTCCTTAACCAAAACTTCTTGTCCGAAGATATTTTTTCTTCCGTGAGAAGCCCAAGCATCAATGTGCTCAGCCATTGGTGAAGAAGGTGTTATTGGGTAAATACAAGCAACGTCTGAAAAGGCATAAGCCACGTGAGCGGCTGCTTCATTACCGTCCATTGTTTTAAATGTTTTAGACATATTTGCCTCCTAAATTATTATTAATAATATAAATATTAACTAACCATACTGTTTATATTATAGAACTTAATTTAATAAATTTCAATAATATTGTTAATAAAAGTCCTTAGAAGATTTGAATCAAGCGAATTGTGAAAGACCTTCCATAATATGGAATTTGTTTTTTCTCCTTTAATTCTAGAATACTATTTATAAAAATAAATAAACAAAATTTAAATAATAAATTATTTTTTATTATCTTATTTTCTATTCCTCATTAATCTATTGTTTAGTGCTTCTGCAGGATTGTAACCTAATTCTTTTTGTTTGTAATTTTTTGTTGCCACTTCAATAATAAGTGCTGTATGCCTTCCTGGTTTAACTGGAATATCAAACCTAACTACATCAATGCCCAAAATGTTTTGGTAATTGTTGTCTAGACCTAATCTCTCGTATTCCTTAGATTCATCCCAGTCTTCTAAATTAATTACAACTTCAATTTCCTTTTCTTCCATGACAAAGCCAACTCCAAACATTTTTTGGACATCTATTATGCCAACTCCCCTAATTTCCATAAAATATTTTGTAATTTCTGGAGATTTTCCTATTAATCTCTTATCTATATTTTTTATAATTACTGAGTCATCTGATATAAGCCTTGCACCGTTAGAAATAAGATCTAGGGCAGTTTCACTTTTTCCAATTCCACTTCTTCCAGTTATCAAAACTCCTATACCAGAAATATCCAAAAGAACTCCATGCATCCTCATGGTTGGTGCCAATGCTTCTTCTACAAGAGAAATTATTTTGCTAAAAACTTTAGATGTAGTATCTGGACTTCTTAGAATTGTCACATTATACTTTTCTGCAAGATCAATTGCTTGTGGGAAAATTTCACTATTTCTTGAGAAAATCACTGCAGGTATATCATACATAAATAATTTTTCTAATTTTTCATATCTCTCATTTTCGTCTAGTGAGTTTATAAAATGCCATTCCTGAGTTCCAATTAATTGTATTCTATCCTTTACAAATTTTGAATAATATCCATTTAATTGCAAGCCAGGTCTATTTATGTCACTGCTTTCTATTTCAATTTCATTGTAATTTTTTGCTGCATGGACAAGTTCAAAATTAAGCTCGTCCACAATATATTTTATTTTAACGCCCATTTTTTCCTCCCCTAAAGTGCTCATAAAGTGAATTAGCACTTGCTTCATTCATGGATTCAACTTCCATGAGTTCTTCGACACTGGCATTTTTTATCTTCTCTATGGATTTAAAATGTTTTAATAGATTTTCCTTTCTCTTAGGGCCAATTAATTTAATATCATCAAGTTCCGATTTAAACATAGTTTTAGTTCTCAAAGACCTGTGATAATTTATGGCAAATCTATGAGCTTCTTCTTGAATCTTATAAATCATCTTATAGGCTCTTGAATTTAAATCTACTTTATATTCTTCATTGTCATAAATTATTCCACGTGTTCTGTGAAAATCATCCTTTACTAATCCACAAATTTCTATATTTAAATTTAATTTATGAAGAATTTCCTTGGCTGCGTTGACTTGTCCCTTGCCACCATCCATCATGATTAAGTCAGGAAAATTTGAAAAAGAAGTATTCTTATCTGATTCTTTTTCTTCTACTCCTCTTTTAAATCTTCTCTCAATAACTTCTTTTAAACTAGAATAGTCATCAGGTCCAAGAACACTTTTTATCCTAAATTTTCTGTAGTCACTTTTTTTTGAATCACCATCTTCAAAAACCACCATTGATCCTACAGATTCAACTCCAGAAATATTTGAAATATCATAAGCTTCAATTCTTCTTGGAATATCATCAAGTCCAATTAAATCTTTTATGTCTTCAAGAGCTTTCATATTTGACTCGGCACGTTTTTTGAACTTGTCACCATATTTTTCTATCATATCTAGAGCATTTCTTTTTACCATTTTGACAAGTTCTTTTTTATTTCCCTTTATTGGAACAATAATACTTACCTTATTTCCTCTTTTTTCAGAAAGCCAATCTTCCAAAACCTTAAGATCCATTGGTTTTTCTTCCACAATAATTTCCTTAGGAATATAAGATGCCCCTATATAAAATTGTTTTATAAAAGATGAAAAAATTTCTTCGTAACTTTCGTTGTAATAATCTCTAATCATGTAGTGCTCACGACCAATGATTTTTCCATTCCTAAAAAAGAAAATTTGAATAAGAACTTCATCTATTCCCTTGGCAAGAGCAATAATATCTTTATCATCATTAGCTTCTGGATCACTAATTAGTTGTCTTTCCTTTAGGTATTCCAAATTTTTTATCCTGTCCCTAATGTCTGCTGCATTTTCATAATCAAGATTTCTCGAATAATCCATCATCTTTTTATTAAGCTTTTCAAGCAAATCACTATTTGAACTTGATAAAAAATTCAAAATCTCATCAACCATTACATTGTAGTCTTCATCTTTTACATTTCCTATGCAGGGTCCCATACACTTACCTATATAATAATTTAAACAAGGTCTATAGGGTTTTTCTTCTACATTTTCTAAATTTAAATTGCAAGTTCTAAGAGGATAGACCCTCTCAAAGGTCTCTATAGATCCATTGACAGCAAAGACATCAGGATAGGGTCCAAAATATTTTGCCCCATCTTTTGCAATCCTTCTTGTCTTCATAACTCTTGGAAATCTCTCATTTAGCTTAACTTTAATGTAAGGGTACTGCTTGTCATCACGAAGGAGAATATTATATTTTGGATGATTGTCTTTAATTAAATTCGATTCTAAAACTAGGGACTCAACTTCATTTTCTACTATTATATACTCGAAATCATGAATCTTTGACACCATGCTGGCGACTTTTTTGGAAGATTTACCATAAGATCCAAAATATTGTCTTACTCTTTTCCTAAGAGATTTAGCTTTTCCAACATAGATTATCTCGTCTAATTCATTTTTCATTATATAAACTCCTGGTTTATCAGGAAGCTTATCAAGCCTTTCTCTTAAATCTAACAATTTAAACCTCTCTTGTCGCTTCTTTTAAAGAATTTAAAATATCTCCATCTAAATGTGGACTTAATTTTTCAAAAACTTCTTTGTGGTAAGAATTTAAAACTTTTCTTTGTCTATCTGTCAGCAACCTTACATCAATTGCTTCTATTTCAAGGGGACAAAAAGAAATTGTCTTAAATTTATTAAAAATTGAATCTTCTGTTTCGCTGTCAAAGACAACTCTCATAATATTTTCAAGTCTTATGCCGTGCTTGTCTTCCTTATAAACTCCAGGTTCGTTGGAAACAATCATGCCCTCTTCCATCCTAACTGCAGGATCTCTTGGAGAAATTCTTTGCGGACCTTCGTGAACGGATAAGACAAAACCAATTCCATGGCCTGTTCCACATTTATAATCCAGTCTTTCTTGCCACAAGGCATATCTTGCAATGCCATCAAGAGCCAAATCATAAGTTCCCTTTAAAAATACAGCGTCCATTAAATCAATGTGACTCTTTAAAGTGAGAGTATAATCTCGAATTTCTTCCTCTGTTAGTTCTCCCATGGCAATGGTTCTAGTTATATCAGTAGTTCCAGAATAATATTGTCCGCCAGAATCCACTAAGTAAAATCCTTTTGGCTCAATTATGCTTTGATTATCCTCTCTTGCGTGATAATGCATCATGGCTGCGTTTTTACCATAGGCAGAAATCGTATCAAAGGAATTTGAAATATAAAGGGGATCTTCTGCACGCATACTATCAAGTTTCATGGCAGCTTCGTATTCTCCAATTTTATTTTTAGCATTTTCTTTTAACCAGCAGATGAACTTAAATAAAATTGCTCCATCCCTCACATAAGTTTCTTCAAGATTTTTTATCTCAACTTCATTTTTTATAGTCTTTAAATCTTCTGAGATATTTCTGCCAAAAATAATTTTATTATTTTCACAAAGTCCCCTATAAATCCTTTCATTTATTGATGAGGAATCAAGATATATTTTTTCATCTTTATAAGTTTTTAAATAAGAATAAAATTCTCTATAATCTTTTAATTCAACAATCTTTAGAAGTTCTTTTTCAATCTTTTTTGTCTTTTCCCTATCTGTAAATAAAATTACCTTGTCACTTTCAATTATCATAAAAGAAATTAAAACTGGTGTGTCCTTTATGTCCATGCCACGAATATTTAAGGTCCATGCAATATCCACAAGAGATGAAAGAACTGTCATATTAGCATTTTTCTTTTTTAGAATTTCTCTGATTTCAGCAATTTTTTCTTTAGCTGATTTACCTGAATATTTTATATCTAACAAGAAGGCATCATCAGATAGATAGTCATACCTATCTTCCCAAAGGTCTTTTATCAAATCTATATCAATAATTTTAATATTTTTATTTTCTAATTTTTTTGAAATAGATTTAAATTCTTGGTGAGAAAAATATTCTGCATTAAGACCGATGGTCATTCCATCTTCTATATTTTCTGCAATCCATTCATCATAGTTTAAAACTCCTGCTTGTCCTTGTTTTTTGAGTTCAAATCCAAAATCCTTAATTTCTTTTTCAGCTTGGATAAAATACCTGCCGTCTGTCCAGAGATAAGCATCTTGATTTGTTATAACAGCAGTCCCTTGTGAACCAGTAAAGCCAGTTACAAATTCCCTTTCCTTATAATAGTCTGGAAGATATTCTGACCCGTGAGGATCCTTTGATGGCACTAGATAAAAATCTATTTTATTTTCTTTCATTATATTTCTAATTTTATTTAAAATCACAATATCACATCCTAAGTCATATATTATCACAAGAGGAAATTAGGGCAAAGAAAAAAGTCCGGTCTCCCGAACTTTCTCCTTCTCTAATTTTGTTAAATTTTATCGTCAATTAAATTAATAAATTTTTCATTGCCCTTAATTGGCAAATAAATTTCATCTTTTTGAAATTTTAATTGAGCATATTGATTAGTAAAAATAGTTTTATTTTTTAAATCCACAATATCATTTATTTGATAAACTCTATTGTTAAAAATAATTTCATCATCCTTTATTACAATTCTGTTTATCATTAAATCAAGGAAAACAAAAGTAATTATTAATAAAAGACAACTTTTCAAAAAACTTTCATATGACATAAGTAGTTGCAATAATTCATGAGGAATATTTTCATTATTATTTTCTGCAAATTTTAGAACTATAGCTCTAATTTGTGGAAATAAAAATTTAAAAAAACTTATTTTATAGCCATCCCTTAAAACGTCAAATAGACAGCCCATAAATTTCATAGCAAAGTAAATCCATATTAAAAAGAATGACAATGAAAAAACCAAATAAAGCGGATTTAGATTGTTGTAAATTTTTTCTTGATTAAATTTTTTACTTCTCTTCTTTGCTCTGTAATATAAAAGTAAAATCATAAAGCAAATAAAAATAATAAATTCCATTACTTTTCCTCTTCATCAAAACTTCAGAATCACTAAAAATTGTATAATCTTTTCATGATTCCCTTACGCCATTAAATATGTAAAATTAAATTTGCTTAATACCTAATTTTTAATAATAGCTCATAAAAATTTTCAGTTTTAGTATATAAAAATATTTTCTGCTTGTAAAGTGTTAAAAAGTCCGGTGAAATAATTTTCAACCGAACTTTCTCCTCTTTATTAAATTATATTTTAAAATTCTATTTTTACTTTAAATAAGTCTCCGTCAATATCAATGTCAAAGCTTGCACCGTGTGCTCTCACAAAGGATGAAGCTATTGATAGTCCTAGACCTGATCCTGATGTTGTCCTTGATTTTTCTCCGCGAGTAAATCTTTCCATGAGTTCCTCTGCAGAAATGTTAAGTGGATACTTGGAAATATTTTTTATAGTTAGTTTTACCCCATCTTCGTCAATTAAATCAACATAAACTCTCGAATTTTCTAGGGCATACTTAGAAATATTTGAAAATAAGTTGTCTAAAACTCTTGAGAATTTTTGTCCATCAACGTTAAGCAATACTTTTTCTTCAGGAAGATTTGAAATTATTTCTAAATTCTTTTCTGCAATTTTGTCTTCCCACTCCCCTATTGACTGTTGAACAAGAGAATTAAAGTCGAGTTCTTGCTTGTTAAGCTCAATATTATTTGATGTCGCCTTTGAAACTTCAAATAAATCTTCGATTAAGACCCTTAACTTGTTGGATTTTTCATTTATTATTTTTGAATATTCCTTCACTTGTTCTTCAGAATTATCATCTTTTGATAAGAGGTCTGAATAATTAATTATAGATGTCAGTGGAGTCTTTAAGTCGTGGCTTACATTTGTAATGAGTTCTGTCTTTAATCTCTCAGACTTTACTGCATCTTCAATGGCAAGGTCTAAATTCTCTCCAATATTGTTAAAGTTGTCGACTATGCCATCATAAAGTCCACCCTTTTTTTCAATGTTCTTTTTATAATTTCCCTTGACAATTTCACTGGACTCTCTGGAAATCCTTGAAACTTCATTTATATTTTTCATCAATATATAATAAATGAATATGCCAAATAATATCATTGGAATCAACATTTTTTCAGGAGCATAGTAAGACATAGTTGAAAACACCATATTGAGTATTGCTAGCAATATGAAAATTCCAAAATAAACTAGGGTAAATTTAATTTTTGCATCTTTAATATTTTTATTTTCTTCATCTATATTTGAAAATTCTGAAATTGCAGCATTAAAAATTCTATAAATTAGAGAATTTTTGACAAGATAATTTTCTGTATTCTTGTTAAATATGCTCTTTAATAAAATTATAAAATAATTTACTGTAAGTGAAACAATCACAAGACCAAGAAGATACAAGAAATAGAAAATATACAAATTTCTGTAAATTTCATTCATACTTGATATTCCTGCAGCAGAAAATGCAAATATTATAAATAAAATAATCATAAGTTCTATTGGAAACTTGAAAACTTTTCTCAAGCTTTCACTGTAGTCAATTTTTTCCATATTCATAAATAATCCGAGAAGTAGAGATAATATTGCAGCGATTAATACGCTTACTCCAATTTGTACTTGGACTTGGTCTCTAAATACATCTCTTTCAATATCTTTAAAAACTTCATCGTCTAATGATGTGTAATAAGCAAACTTTAGATTTTTAACATTATTATTACTATTTAATTTACTAAAGTTTTCATTTAGAGCCGTCTTAAAAGACTTGTCAATAAAATTATAGCCACTATCCATAAGTCTTTTACTTTTTTGAATTTTGTCAATCACTATACTATCATCAATTACCGAACCAGTAATCAAAAAGTCATTATTTCCCATTTCAATTTCTAATGGATCAAATTCATTTTTTTCATATTCATTAGTTAAGTAAAAAGTTTTATATTCAGATTTTATTTCTGGTTGTTCTATCATCCAATCTTCTAAATAATTTTTTGGATTAAGACCTTTTTTTTTCAATTCATCTTTTTTCTTTTGAGCATCGATCATTCCTAAATCAGTTATAGCATTTCCGTTTTGATCAAAATATTTTAGTTTATAGGACTTTATAGCATAGTTAAATGCTTTATAACTACTATAAAAATCATCATTGTCATTTACTGACTGATTTAGAGTGTTATAAATCCTATTTTCTGTCATAATTCTTTTATAAGATGAATCTGGATTCTTAGAAAAGAAAAATGATCCTGCCAAAAGTGAAATAAGTGATATCCCTAAAATTATTAAAGCATAATAGCTAAGTTTGTAAGAATTTTTTTTCATTATTTTCGCCTCAAATCTTCAAATTTGTATCCAAGACCCCACTGGACTTTTAGGTACATTGGCTTCTTTGGATTTACTTCGATTTTTTCTCTTATTCGTCTAATGTGAACTGTAACAGTCTTTGCCTCCATGGCTGGTTCATTCCAGACACTTTCATAAATTTCTTCAATGGAAAAAACCCTGTTTGGATTCTTCATTAATAGTTCCAAAATTTTGAACTCAATGGAAGTAAGACTAACTGGCTCGTCTTCTACATAGACTATTTTTTCTGATAAATCTAACTTGATGCTGCCTATCTCAATAAAATTCCTGTCACTTTTTAAATCATAGGCGTAAAATCTCCTCAAATTGCTCTTTACACGTGCAATGAGTTCCATTGGATTGAAGGGCTTTTGAACATAATCATCAGCACCAATATTTAGTCCAAAAATTTTGTCTGTGTCCTCTGATTTTGCCGATAAGATAATTATTGGGACAAAGGAAATTTCTCGCAGTTTTATTATTGCTTCTTCTCCAGAAAGTTTTGGCATCATGAGGTCCATTATAATTAAGTCAATTTTTTCATTTTTAAAAATTTCTAGAGCTTCAAGTCCATCTTCAGCATAAAAAATATCAAAATTTTCATTTTTAAGATAAATTCCAATGGATTTTGCGATTTCCTTGTCATCCTCAGCAATTAAAATATTGTATTTATCCATTACATCCCTCCTTCTGTAATTATATTAACAAATAATAATTACAAAAATTCCTCTTAATTCTTACAAATTTCTTAAATTATAATTCTAAAATTTTTCTAGTATTAAAAACCTTGCAAAGTAAATTGCTATAAGCGATAAAATTATGCTAATTAAGGCGTAAAAAATTGAAAGTGTTAAATTCCCATTATTTTCTAAATTAAATATTTCAAAGGCAAAAGTTGAAAAAGTTGTAAAACCTCCGCAGAATCCAACCTTTAAAAATAAGACAAGTCTAGGATCCAATTTATTTTTCTCAGCGTAAAAGGCAATTAAAGCTAAGAAAAAAGCTCCCACTACATTAATTATAAGTGTGGCAAGGGGAAAATCTCCACCACTATTTATCTTGTTACTTAAAAAATATCTGAGACCAGAACCCAAGGCCCCACCTAGGGCTACAAATAAATACATTTTTTGCTCCTTTCTTTTATTGTATGACAAATGCTTATGTGCTAAAATCATTTTGTTATAATTATATTAAAAAAGGAGTTTATTGTGAAGGAATACAAAAGAAAGAAACTTGAATACGAAGTCGACGACAAGCCTGGATTTCTGAAATCATCTCTTCTTGGTTTTCAAAATATTCTAACTGCTTTTAGTGGAATTATTGCAGTGCCACTTAGTATTGCTGCAATTGCGGGCACAAATGTAGCCGAAACTTCTGTACTTATCTCTGCTGCTCTTCTTGCTTCTGGTATATGTTCTTTTATCCAAACAAGAGGAATTTTTAAAGGAAATGCTAAAGTTGGGATTGGTCTACCGACTATAATGGGAACAGATTTTGGATTTGTTCCACCAGCCAATGCAGTTATTAACACTATGGGTGGCGGTCTTGCTGCTTACTTTGGAGCAACAATATTAGGTGCACTTTTAGAATTAATTTTAAGCTTTTTTATTAAGCCACTACTTAAATTTTTCCCAGAAGTTGTTACAGGAACTGTCATAAGCTTAATAGGTATTACTATGATGCCAGTTGCCTTTGACTGGGTTGGCGGTGGATATGGTGCAGAAAATTATGGAGATCCACTCTATATTGGCATTGCCGTCTTTACTTTCCTACTTATAATTTTTATAAATCATTATGCTAGAGGATTTGCAACAACTGCTTCCGTCTTTATTGCCATGATTATATCCTATATAATCTGTATCCCTTTACATCTTGTTGATTTCTCACAAGTTGCTGCTGCTCCTTGGATTAAGATTCCAGAAATTTTTCCTTTTGGAATTAGATTTGATTTTAAATTTGTAATTCCTTTTATAGCAGGCTATTTAGTTACTATTATAGAAACTGTTGGAGTTATGAAAACACTGGGAGAAGTTTGTGAAGTTGATTTAAGTGATAGCGACATTGCTTCTGGTGTAAGAGCTGATGCAATTGGTTCAATGCTTTCTCCAATTTTTGGTTCAGGTGCAGCCCAAACTTTTAGTCAAAATGTTGGACTAATCCCACTTACAAAATGCGCATCAAAAAAAGTTGCAATTTATTCATCTTTTATCTTAATAATAATGAGCCTTTGTCCCAAGTTTGCAACTCTTGTTTCCATTATGCCTACTCCAATACTTGGTGGAGCTGGAATTTTAATGTTCGGAACAATTTTAGGTTCAGGTATGCAAGCTCTTTCTAGGGCAAAGTTTTCATCAAAGAATCTAATGATAATTGCTGGTGGAATTGGTGTTGGTATTGGAATAACTATGCGACCAGATATAGTTTCTAAGCTTCCAAGTGTACTTGCTGCCTTATTTTCTTCAGGTATTTCTGGTGGAACTATTGTAGCTGTTATTTTAAATATTTTGCTTGTAGAAAAAGAATATTAATTTTAAACTGCCTCTGGGCAGTTTTTTTATTTTATCAAATAGTACTCTATATTTATTTCCTGTGATATAATGAAAAAAGCAATTTAAAATAATATTCTTACTTAACTGAAAGGAAGATAAGATGAAAGATTTTTTGACAAGACCTGCTTGGATAGAAATAGATCTTGATAAATTTGAAAACAATATGAAAGAAATAAAAAAAATGATAGGTGAAAATACAGAAATCATGAGTGTTGTTAAAAGCGACTCTTATAGACTTGGTGCCATACCCCTATCTAAAATTTCTGTTGATTTAGGAATAAAATATTTTGCAGTAGCAACTTTAAGTGAAGCCTTAATTCTAAGAAAAGAATTCCCAGATATTAAAATTCTAGTCTTAGGTTACACTCCAGAAAATTTATTTGAAGATGCAATTAAAAATCATATAATTCTTACAATTTATTCTCTAGATGATTCAAAAGTTTTAAACGAAAAAGCTAAAGAATTAAATGAAAAAGCCCTAGTACATATAGCTATTGATTCTGGTATGTCAAGAATTGGATTTACCCCATGTGAAGAATCAAAAGATCAAATAAAGGAGATTTTTGATCTTAAAAATATTTATGTAGAAGGAATTTTTTCTCACTTTGCTGCTTGTGAATCCGATCCAGAATTTACAAAAAGACAGTTTGAAGTCTTTACTTCCTTTATAGATGAATTGAAGGATCTTGATTGCAATTTTAAATATAGACATATTGCAAATTCACTTGCTGTCTTATTCCATCCTGAATATAATCTAGACATGGTAAGACCTGGAATAATTCAGTATGGCTATACAGATAGCGACGACCACTTGCCAGAAGAATTTTCTTTAGAAGAAATTGTTTCAATAAAAGCACAAATTGCATCAATAAGAGAAGTTAAAAAAGGAGAAACAGTAGGTTACGAAAGATATCATAAGTGTGAGAAAGATACAAAAGTAGTGACTCTTCCCCTTGGTTATGCAGATGCCTTTCCAAGAATTCTATCAGAAAAAATAGAAGTTTTAATTAATGGCAAAAGATGTAAACAAATTGGTCTAATTTGCATGGACCAAATGATGGTTGATGCCACTGGTGTCGATTGTGAAGTTGGCGATGAAGTTGTTTTAATTGGAAAACAAGCTGATGAAGAAATAAAAATTCGTGATATTTGTTCCTACTCTTCAGACTGCGAAACATCTTTTATCACTCACTTCCATGGCAGACTTCCAAAATATTATTTTAAAGATAAAAAATTAGTCTACTCTAACGAGATGGACTAAACTGGCTATGATTTTCATAGCCTTTTTTATTATAAAAATTCATAAAAAAAGAGAGCCTAGGGCCCTCTTAGAATTTTAATTTTATAATTCAGTTATTTCTTCTGCTTCAACTTCTATTATTTCTTCATTTTCTTCAGCTTCTTGGTCTAATTTTTCTTTTACTGAATAATATTCTTTAAAAACTACATCTTCAATTTGTTTTCTTGCTTCTGCGCTAATAGGATGAGCAATATCTCTGTATTCACCATTTGGAAGTCTTCTGCTAGGCATTGCTAAAAATAATGATTCCTTTCCTTCTATTATTTTTATATCATGAAGAACAAATTCATTATCAAAAGTTACAGATACTATTGCTTTAAGTTTTCCCTCAGTTGGTAATTTACGAAGTCTTACATCAGTTATGTTCATAGAAGTATCATCCTCTCTTTCTTTACCATATTATAACATAACTAAGCTATATATTAAATATATTAATTAAATATTTTATCTGAATTTACTTAATTATGATCCTAAAAAATTTTCTCAGCTTAGAAAATATGTTATAATTAAAAAGAATTGGAGGAAGTAAATTGTTTGAAATTAATATAGATAAAAGTAATTATAAAAATATATTTTTTATAGGAATTGGTGGTATCAGTATGTCTGCCCTAGCTGAGTTAATGCTTTCAAAGGGCTATAACGTTTTTGGTAGCGACAGGAGTCCTTCTATTAATACAGAAAAACTAGAAAAAAATGGTGCAAAAATCTACTATGAACACAAAAAAGAACACATAGATGGAATGGACCTTGTTATTTTTACTGATGCAATTTCCTTTGACAACGAAGAATATGTAGAAGCAGTAAAGCAAAAAATTGACTTAGTTGATAGAGCTACTTTTCTTGGTGCAGTGATGAAAAATTATAAAAAATCCATTGCTGTTTCAGGTACTCACGGAAAGACATCAACAACATCAATGCTTACAGAAATTATAAAGGACTTAGATATTAACCCAACTATTATGCTTGGTGGACAATTAAAAGATATTGACGGCAACATAAGGATTGGCGATAATAAATTATTCTTGACAGAAGCTTGCGAATATAAGGCAAATATTTTAAAATATTTCCCTACAACTGAAATTATTTTAAATATTGATGAAGATCATTTAGATTATTTTGACAATATTGATCACATAATAAGAACTTTTAAATCATATATAGATAATCTTGACGAAAGCGACTATGTTATCTTAAATGTAGATGATGACAATATAAAAACTCTTTTACCTATTGAAAATTGCAATATCTTTAGTTTTGGAATAAAAAACCATGCAGATATGATGGCAAAAAATATTGAATTTAGTATGGACGGTTTTCCCACTTATGATCTTTATTTAAAGGGAGAAAAAATTGCTCATGTTGAGCTTTCTGTCCTTGGTAAACACAATATTCTAAATTCTCTTGCAGCAATTTCTGCTTCTTATGTAAATGGTATTTCTATTGAGGACTCCATCAAGGGATTAAAATGCTACAAGGGAGTTGAAAGAAGGCTTGAAGAAAAGGGATTTTATAAGGGAACAAAAGTTATGGATGATTATGCTCATCACCCTACTGAAATAAAATCTTCTATTCACGCTATTAAAAAAGCCTGCAAGGGAAAACTTTACACAGTTTTTCAACCTCATACTTTTACAAGAACTAAACTTCTTTTAGACGCTTTTGCAAATTCTTTTGACGAATCAGATGTAATTATAATTACTGATATTTATGCAGCTCGTGAAAAAGACTATGGAGATATTCATTCAAAAACTCTTAGAAATGCCATAGCTGAACACAGAGACAATGCTTTTTATATTTCAGGTTTCGAAGATATAGTAAAATTTGTCAAAGAAAATATTGGAAAAGACGATATCCTTGTTACTATGGGTGCAGGAGATGTTTATAAAATTGGTGAAATGCTTCTAAATGAAGATGTAAAATAATTTTTAATTTAATAATTCAAATACAATTGGAACTCTTGGGAGTTCCTTTTTTAATCATTAAAAAAGACCTCACTTAAGAGGTCTTTTACTTTACAAATCAATTTTTATTGTTAACTTCATTATTTTGTTTTTCTTGATTTTGATTTATTTGATTTGAATTTATTGTTTCTGACATATTATTGTTAGAATTTTTATTCTCTTCAACTTTATTTTTGTTTTCATTGTTATTTTGATTTGTAAGCTTATTAGATTTTGCATTTTCAACATTATTTTCTTGTAAATTATTTTTTGAATTTACATTTAGATTTTTTTCTTCCTTATTTTCTTTATTTTCAAAATAAGAAATTTCTATTTCCCTACTTTCATTTATATAATTTACATTCATATTTAAGTTTTCAGCAATAAATCTAATTGGAACATAAGTCCTATCGCCCTTAATGATAGCAGCTTGATCTATAGCTACATCTTTTCCATCAACATTTATTTTTTTAGAATCAATAGGAAGAACAATAGTCTTTCCAAAGCTATTTACGGTTACAATTCTATTATCCCCGTCCCAAGATACATCTCCACCAATGGCTTCCACAATAAATCTTAATGGCACAAGAGTTCTAGAATTACTAATAAATGGTTTTGCATCCATTTTTTTAGCTTGTCCATTGATTGTGTAATTTATATTATTAATTTTCATCTTTATGAGTTTTGTATTTTCATCATAAAGTGACAAAGTTGAAGTTTTGTCACCAATTTTTGCAATAATTTTAGGACTTTTTCCATAATCATTTACTTTAATATTAAAATTATTTGGATCTACACTAGCTTTTAAGTCTTCAAAGGAATAGTTAATAGCTCTTGGAGAAATTTTGATTTTTCTGCCATTATATTCACCACTTGCTTCAACTTTTAAATCCATTCCTCTTTTTATAAACTTACTTTTTGTAGATATGTTGAAATTTTTGTAGTTAGAAGGATCTGCTACATTTATTTCTTTGTTAAAACTTTCACCCTTATCTGTTTTTAGGTTAATATTAAACTTTCCAGGATTTAGTGAAAGATAAGTTTGTCCATTTAAAATATTAGACCCATTAGAAAGATCTGCTAAAGTATAAGTTCTATTTTTAATATCAATTGGGTTTAAAAATTCGTCCCAAGCTGATTTTAATTTTAAGGTAATTTGTTCACCGACAATTGTGTTTAATTCACTTTCAAATTTGCCGTCAACAATTATACCAGTGTTTTTTGTAGTATTAAAAACTCCCAGACCATTTACTACTCGTCTTTCGCCTGCATTCCTTTCAGGATTTGTTGCTCTAGTTCTTTTTATATCACCAAGATTTCTTATTGCCATGGCAGTTGATCCACCACCATCAAGATTCATAGCCTTATAAGAACCTAAATCAAGCATAAGTTGTGAAAGTTCATTTATTGTAAGACCTGCTGATCTATTAGTTCTTCCTTCAGATGTTACAATGTAGACAGTTTTTCCGTCTTGACTTATTCCAACTGCAGTCCTTGCTCTAACTCCACCAATTGAAGAAATATCTTTAGTGTAATTTTTCTTAGCTCCATTTTCTACTAGAAGAGCATGTCCACCAATCATCATCTTCCAATTTCTATTTGGTTCAATATTAGTAGTTATATCTAGCTTGTCGCCAACTTTTACATTGTCACGCATAAATCTTTCTGAGCCACCGCTGACTTGAAGAATTTTTTTACCCTTTGGAATTGTCTTATTAATGTTTTTTCTGTAGACAATTTCTTCAACAACATTATTTTCAGAAAGTAAGACTTCTCCTGCTGTTTTATCTCCTCTAGACTTAGAAGTCCAAAAAGAATCATACATTTGAATCTTTGACTCGTGAGAATATTCCTTTGATGGTTGATACCAATAGAAGGTTTTATTTAAGCCATCAATTGGGTAAGACTTTCCATTTGGAGCTGTCACTTTGCCAACAAACTTTGTCATATCAATAAAAGCTGTGTTATTATTATCAATTCCAAAAGACCAAATGTCAGTTAAAACTGCTGGGGATGATTTTATATCTCCATCAATAATTGATGCACCTAGTGGAACCCCTTGTAGCTGCATTGTAAAAAAATCACCATTTACTAGTGCAACTGCATTTGTTCTATCTGCCATTTGTGAAACTGTTGCCTTATTTGTATAAGTACCTCCACCAGCAACTGTATTTATTTTTATGTGGGGGTTATTCAAATCAACTTTAACAACATTTGCCTGTGCATTCTTTTTATTTCTTTTAACTTCGTATTTGTACCTCACAACTCCTGGAGCAATGGGTTCTGAAAATAGTAATTTATTTTCTGCAAACACATTGGAAGTTATAAAAATAAAAAATAAAATCAAGGCAAGACTTATTTTTTTCTTTTTCATTTCATCAACCTCACTTATTTAAAAAGTATAAATCATAATAATTTTTTTCTCAAAGCAATTCGCAATTTGTAACAAAAACTTAATTATATAGGGCATAAAAAAATATCCTGTAATCCAGGATATTTCTCATCTTATTTTCTTAAAATTTCTTCAAAAGTTTTTGTAAATTCTTTCATGTCTTCCATACTTGTGTCACCCATATGACCAACTCTAAAAGTTTTGCCAGCAAGTTCTCCATAGCCATTGGAGATTAAAAATCCCTTGTCGACAAAATCTTTACTTAATTCATCAAAATCTAGTCCTCTTGTATTTTTTACACAAGTAATTGTTGGTGACAGATAATTTTTATTTCCAAAAACTTCAAAATTTTCATTAGCCCAATCTTTAAAATAATCTGACATTTCTTTATGTCTTTTAAATCTATTATCAAGACCTTCTTCATTAATAATATAATCAAGTTGGTAGGCAGCTGATACCATATTTGAAATTGCTGGAGTTGATGGGTATTGATAGTCGTGTTCTTTAATAAAATTATATAAAAGTAACAAATCTAAATAGTGACCCCTATTTTCAACTGTCTTTGCCTTTTCAACAGCTTTTTGTGAAAAAGAAGCAAAGCTAAGTCCTGGCACAAGTCCAAGACATTTTTGTGATGATGTAATTGCAATATCAATTCCATACTTGTCTTGATCAATTGGAGTGCCACCAGCAGAACTAACTGTATCAATAGCCCAAACTATATTAGGATATTTTTTTATAACTTCTTCTAATTCAGATAAATTATTTAAAATTCCAGAAGATGTTTCGTTGTGAGTTATTCCCACAAAATCATATTCCTTTTTCTTTAAAGCTTCTTCTAACTTATTTGGGTCAGTAGCTTCTCCAGGATCTGACCTTAAAATATCTGTTTCGATTCCATTTTCAAGTCCTAGCCTTTGCCAAAGATCTCCAAAAGTACCTATTGAACAAATCAAAGCCCTATTCTTTGTGCAAGATCTAATGGCACCCTCCATAAGTCCAGTACCAGATGATGTTGAAAGAAGAATTTCTTCTTTTGTTCCAAATACTTTTTGCATATTTATTGTAATTGATTTTTGAATTTCTGATGCTTCCTTAGTTCTATGTCCTATGACTGGTTTTTCAAATTGTTTTAAAACTTCCTCACGCACGGACACAGGACCGGGTAAAAATAATTTCATTTTCCTTCCCCCTATCTATTAACAAATAATAATACAAATAAAAATGTCCGTCAAATAAATAAATTTGTGGCAACACTTATAATAATTTTGTTTGCTATTATTTAGGTTATATTGATACCACTTTCATATTATATTTAATCAAATAAATATAAAAAACTCTGTCCTAAGACAGAGCTTCTAAAATTTAATTTTTTAATTTTGCAAAAATCATTTTACCTGCAGAAGTTTGAAGAGCCGATGTTACAACTACATTGACCTTTTCTCCGATTAGGTCCTTTCCATTTTCAACAACAATCATTGTGCCGTCATCGAGATAAGCAAGTCCTTGATTGTGTTCCTTTCCTTCTCTTACAATTAATATATCCATTTCTTCACCAGGAAGGTAAAGTGGTTTAACTGCATTGGCAAGTTCGTTGATATTTAATACGTCTAAATTTTGGACTCTTGCCACCTTATTTAAATTAAAATCATTTGTCACAATTTTTCCATTTAAATCAATAGCAAGTTTTAGAAGTTTTGAATCTACTTCAGGAATTTCTTCTATTTTACCCTTGTAAATAATGACTTCTACATTTTTTAGTTCTTGAATTTCTGCAACTGTATCAAGTCCTCTTCTGCCACGATTTCTTTTTAAAGCATCTGCAGAATCAGCTATGTGTTGTAATTCTTCAAGAACAAAAACAGGAACAACAAGAGGGCCTTCAATAAACCCTGCCTTAACTATATCAAGTATTCTTCCATCAATAATGACAGAAGTATCCAATACTTTAGGAATGCCAGCATAATCAACTTTTACTTCTTTTGACTTTATACTTTTCTTTGTAGCCACAGAAGTAAGATCTCTAAATTTTTCTGAAATTGTATCCTTATTTGACATTCCAATACTAAGACCTAAGTAACCAAGCATTCCATATAGTAATATTGAAATTACAGAACCAACATAGGGGATTGGAATCTTGTAAATAGGTTGAGAAATTAAGAATGCTATTATAAGACCAAGTATAAGTCCCACAGCACCAAGTATTATTTCTGTAAAAGATTTTGTTTGGATTTGTTTTTCCCAAAAAGCCAATAAATCTTCTAAAGCTTTAAAAGCCTTGGGTGAAAATATAAAAAATATAAGTGCAAATAATAAAATAACTATAACAGAAATAACTGTTATAAATTTTTGACTTCCAATAGCTTTTACATATTCGATATCTGATAATACAGATACAAGAAAAATACCGACTAGTGCACCTATTAAGGTAAATAGCAACTTAAAAATTATGGATACAATTTTTCGGCTTTTGCTAATAAAAATCCCTCCTTATCCAAAAATGGCATCATCAATTAATTTTGTCACTTCTTCTACTTTTTTGTCAAAAACAAGAACCATCTCTGAAACTATAATTTGCTTTGCTTCAGTTAAAATTTTCCTTTCACCTGTCGACAAAGATTTTTCTCTATCTAGGTTTTCAAGACATCTAACAACATCCGCAATTTCTTTTAAGTCTCCAGATTTAATCTTGTCAAGATTGTATCTATACCTCCTATTCCAATTTTTAGGCATAGAAATTTCCACTTCAGAAGATAGGGCTTCCAAAACTTTTTTCATAGTTTCACCATCAGAAATGTTTCTAACACCTATCTCTTCTGCATTTTTAACAGGAACCATTACCTTCAAATCATTAATAGGTAATCTCATTATGTAGTATTTATGAACATTTCCAAGAATTTCTCTTTCTTCAATTGCCACAATTTCGCCTGCTCCATGCATAGGATATACAATCTTATCGCCAATATTAAACATATTTTACCTCCTATTGTCCCTATTATTAGTATAGCAGAGCTTTTTAGAAAAGTAAATATTTTAATATATCATAATTTTTTGCAATATGCAAAGACTTTTTTAAATTTTTATTAAATTTGTTATAATTATAAATTTCCTATGTGAAAATTAAAAATACTGTATGTGAAATTTTATTGAAGTAAATTATAAAATTATTAAATTATTTTAATTATTCTAACCAAAAAAATTAACTTTAAAAAATTTTACTTCAAAAATAAAAAAATGCCTCCTGAAAAAATCAGAAGACATTTTATATTATAATTATCTTTTGTTAGTTCTTCTCCAAATATTCATCTTTTCTGCTTCTTTAATTAAATCATCCCTAAATTCTGGTGCAGCAAGATTTATAATACCTTCTGCTCTTTGCCAAGTTGATTGACCCTTGCAGTTGTATTTACCATATTCTGTTACAATCCAGTGAGTGTTTGGTCTTGCAGCTGTTATTGCAGAGAAAGTTTCAAAGTTTGGAACAATTCTTGATTCTTCTTTACCTGTTTTCTTGTTCATAAACTTAGAAGATAAGCAGATAAATGATTTACCACCCTTAGATAAATAAGCTCCAAGAACGAAGTCAAGTTGTCCACCTGCTCCAGAGATATGTTTTGCTCCAGAAGATTCTGAACTTACTTGTCCAAATAAGTCTACGTTAACTGCATTGTTAATAGATACGAAGTTGTCTATTTGAGCAATTACTCTGGCATCATTAGTGTATGAAACTGGTGCAGCCATTGCATCAGCATTAAAGTTTAAATATTCATACATTTCTTTTGAACCTGCAGCAAATCCATAAGCTTGTCTAAATCTATCAATATTCTTTTTAGCTCCTGTAATTTTTCCTTTTTTAGCCATGTCAACAAAGGCATCAACATACATTTCTGTATGAACACCAAGGTCCTTTAAATCAGAATCTGCAATTAAAGATCCAACTGCATTTGGCATTCCACCAATTCCAAGTTGAAGTGTTGCGCCGTTAGGAATTTCTTCAACAATTAATTCTGCAACCTTTTTATCAACATCGCCAAAACTTCCCTTTGGAAGTGTTGCAATTTCAGGATTATCTCCTTCAATTATATAATCAACATCTTTGATATTTATTTCATGTTCAAATCCACCAAGACAAGTTGGCATATTTTCATTTATTTCTATAATAACTTTGTCAGCAACTTCAGTAACTGCTCTTAAATGAGATGCATTAAGTCCAAAGTTGAAGTTACCATGCTTATCCATTGGAGGAGTAACAATAACTGCTATATCAACTTTACAGTTTTCTCTGTACCATCTTGGAAGTTCAGAATATCTTAGTGGAGCGTAAAATCCTCCTGGTGTTTTGTTAATTCTTGATCTATCAGGTCCACCAGCGTGCCAAGAATTCCATACAACTTTTTCACCTTCAGGATCTTTTTTAAATACTTCTGGTTCCCAAAGAAGTACGCCGCCTCTCAAATAAATTTCATTTAATTCATCAAGTCTTTCAGCAAGTGCTTTGTCAAAAGCAACAGGTGTACTAGCAGCCCAAGCGTAGTCAATCCACATATTGTCTTTTACCATTTGTGCAGCTTCTTTTACTGAAATAAGTTTTTCCTTATATTCCTTAGAATAATCCATATTTCCTCCTTTAAAATTATAAATAATCCTTTAATAGTCTGTGAGACCTTAAAAATTTAATGTAATTTAAAAATTCTTCCATTATTTTTTTATATTTTTCATTATTTGTCTCTAAAACTATTTTATTTTTACCCCTTAAATCAAAAATATATGCAGCTTTTACTTTAACTTTGTATAAATTTTCATAAATTGCTGAATAAAGTATTAATTGATTTTCATAAGTTTCCTTTAGTTCTTCTATATTCATATCACTTGTCTTTATATCAACAATATAATATTCGCCATTTTTTTCAAGAACTTGATCAATGTAACCCTTTACAAGAAAACCATCTAAATCATAGTAAAATAAAAGCTCTTTATCTATTATAACCTTTTCTTCCATTTCTAGGTAGTTTAAAGCTAGTTTTCTTGCTATATTTAATTTTTCTAAATTAATTTCTTCTTCATAATATGAAAAAATATCCTTTAAAAGCTCATCAATATTTCTTTCACTTACATCATCTTTACTATATTTATAGGCAAATAAATGAATTATATTTCCAAGAGTTTTTGGATCAATAACTTGATTTTTCCCCTTGCCTTTTGTGTAATTATCAACTCCTAGAAAATATTTATAATAGAAATCTTTTGGACTTCTCTTGTAATTTATAAAATCTGTTACTGTATAGTATTCTCTAATCCTATTATCAAATTTAAAGTCTAAGTCAAGTGTCTTAAAGTTTTTATTTTTTGTAGATAATTTTTTTCTACTATTAGATAATTCATATTCTTTTAACTTTATTTCATCATTTAATAGTGAAAAATATGAAGAAGAATTTGCTTTTTCATAATTTCCAAATAAAATTAATTCTTTTTTTGCCCTAGTCATGGCAACATAAAGGACTCTTTTTTCCTCTTCTTCATCAATTTCTCTTGTTTTTTTTGAAATTTCCTTGTAGGAATAATTTGATAAATCTGAATTAATTCCAAGTCCAAGATCCTTATCTACAATAATTCTCTTGTTTGAAGTTAATTTTTTTGCCTTATCCATATGAGAAATTATAAGAGCATCAAATTCTAATCCCTTAGATTTGTGAATAGTAAGTAAATTCACTCCATCGCCAAGATCTTCAAAGGTCAAAGACTCAAGAAATTTTTCATAGCTTCTATAATCATTTGAAAATTTTTCTATAAATTCCTTTGATTTTTCTTTAAAAATATAGAGGTATTCCCAATCTTTTTCTTCCAAAGTTCCAAGATTATAAAAGTAATTCATTATCTCTTCTATAACTTCATCAAGCATAAGATATTTGGACTTATCTCTTAAATCAGATAAAAATCTTAAAAATTTATTTATATTTTTATTTGAGGACTCATAATTAAATAAGTCATTAGAGTTGTCAATTCCTGAGTTCAAAATTCCAATTATATCCTCAAATTTAAATTTTAATAACTTCGAATTAAATAGAGATAAAGTTTCCACAAACTCCTTGGGACTGTAAAGAACTACTAAAATATTTTTTGTTACTCTTAAAACTTCAATCTCCTCTAACTTTCTATCTCCTTTGTTAAAATTAATATTTCTAGCAGATAAAATTTCTCCAATTTCCTCTATTTGTGCATTGGATCTAGATAAGATTGCAATATCTTTTGAATCATATTTATTTAGAAGGTCCTTTACCAAGTCTGCAATTTCAAAATTTTCAGCTGAATTATATAAATAAACTCCTCCACCATTTTCTAAATTAAATTCCATTTCGTCATAGGGCTTAATTAAATTTTCAAAAGTTTTATTTATAAATTTAACAATTTCTCCATCGCTTCTATAATTTTTATTCATTACAAGAGATAGACCTCTATCTTCAACTCCACTAGCAAAGGAAAAATAAGAAGCCAAGTCTGTTCCTCTAAAGGCATAAATCGATTGTTTTGGATCTCCAACAATAAAAAGATTTGATGAGGAAAAAGCACTTATAATTTCATTTTGAATCTCATTTGTATCTTGATATTCATCAACTAAAATATAAGAGTATCTCTCTTGAAGTTCCTTTTGCACAAAAGGATTTTTTAATATTTTTTCTGAATAAGAAATTATGTCATTATAGTCCAGACTTTTGTTTATGCTTTTAAAATTTCTATAATTTTTATCAATTTCTTTTAATATTGTAATAATTACATTATAATAGTCCTTGTTTTCACATTCTAAATCTTTTTTTAGGTCTTGAATAATTTCCTTTATTCCATTGATTTTGTCAGTGTATTTTTTAGAAGTCCCAAGATTTTTTTCTATTTCATCTAGAGTTTCTAAATTATAAACTTCAATTTTTTTAAGATTTTCAATATTTTCATCATAAAAAGCAGAAAATTTCTTTCCATTAGCAGATCTATAATCTTCCAAAAGCAATAATAAATCCTTAAAAGTCACATTAGACTTAGAAAAATTTAAACTTTTTGAAAGAATATCTTGAAAATCCAAATTGTTATTTTTAAACTCACAATAAAGATTGAAAAAATTATTCTCTTCTTCAAAGGGACTGGACTTAAAATTTAGTAAATAAGACTTATATTTTTCGTCTTCTATTGTATTTAAAGCATCGTGAACAGCCCTTTTCAAAAAAATTTTAGAATCTTCTTCTTCCAAAATTTTAAAACCTGGATTAATCCCCAGTAAAAAAGAATAATTTTCAACAATTTCAAGAGCAAAGGAGTGGATAGTCATAATATTTAAAACTTTATCATCAAAATCAATATTGTTATCCACTAATTCTTTTGAAATTCTAGCAAGCATTTCTTGAGCAGCTTTTTTTGTAAAAGTAATCGCTAAAATTTCCCTTGGATTTATATTATTTTTTACAATATTAATAAATCTACTAGTAAGAACTCTGGTCTTTCCAGTTCCTGCTCCTGCCATTAGAGTCACATCTTTATCAATGGAATAAACTGCTCTTTTTTGAACCTCATTTAATTCCATAAATTCTCCAAAATTTACTTATTAAAAAGTGTTTTTGCTAAGTTCAAAATAAATTCGTTTTCAACTTTATAAAAGATTTCAGTTCCATTTCTATCACTATTTAATATTCCTGCACGTCTAAGTTTTCCCAAATGAGACGAAACTGTTGGCTGAGGAATGTGAAATTTTTCTTGAAGTGACCCAACATTTGAAGGACCATTTTCAATTAAATTTTTAATAATACTAAGTCTTACTGGATGAGCCATCACTTTCAAAATTTCGGCTGTGTTTTCTAAATTATTGATTTTCTTTTTCAATTTAAGCCTCCAAATATTTATAAATTTAAATTGATTATTAATATATATTATATACTTAGAATATTTAATATTTACACTTTTGTCAATACTTTTTGTATAATATTATTCATTAATATATTGTCATCATCATAGAGACCTACAATTTAAATTGTATTTATATTTAAATCCATTTTAAAAAAGAAAAAAATAAGGTCCAAGACCTTATTTGAAAATTTCTATATATTTTTTATAAATTTAATGACTTTTTTAAATTTTTAATTTGTATTTTCACAGCTTCTTCTGCAGGTCCACCGTAAACTTTTCTATTTTTTAAAGAATTTTCAATTTCAATAAAATCAAAAAGATCTTCTCCAAAAATCTCACTAAAATCTTTGTATTTTTCTAATGAAATATCTTCTAATTTTAAATTATTTTTCAAAGCATAATTTACAATTTGACCCACAAGGTCATAGGCTTCCCTGAAGGCAAGACCCTTTACAACTAGATAGTCTGCAAGATCTGTCGCATTTAAATAACCTAGTTCTGCCGACTCTCTCATCTTCTTTTTATTAAGTTCTAGACTTTCTATTATTGCACTCATAATTTTTAGACAAGATGAAGTTGTTTTTACTGAGTCAAAAAGCGCCTCCTTATCTTCTTGAAAGTCCTTGTTGTATGCAAGAGTTGTCCCTTTTAAAATTGTAAAAACTGTAAAGAGATCTCCAAAAGCTCTGCCACTTTTTCCCCTAACTAACTCTGCCATGTCTGGATTTTTCTTTTGAGGCATTATACTTGATCCTGTAGAAAATTTTCCTGAAAATTTAATAAAATTATACTCGCTGCTGGAAAAGTAAATTAACTCTTCACAGAGTCTTGACAAGTGAGTCATAATTAAGGAATTGTTAAATAAAATTTCAAGTACATAATCTCTATCAGAAACTGAATCCATAGAATTTTCTGTTGGCTTTTTAAATCCAAGTTTTTCACTAGTCATAAACCTATCTATATTAAAACTTGTCGTTGCAAGAGCACAAGAACCCAAAGGATTTTCATCAAGCCTTTCATTTGTATCATAAAGTCTTTCTAAATCTCTTTTTAACATCTGAGCATAGGATAAGATATAATGAGCAAAACTTGTAACTTGTGCATGTTGCATGTGAGTAAAAGCTGGCATAATTGTTTTTTTATTTTCTTCAGCAATTTCAATAATTACTTTAATGAGATTTAAGATATCTTCTTTAATTTCACCTAAAACTTTTTTGGAATAAAGTCTTAAATCCACAGCACACTGATCATTTCTAGATCTTGCAGTGTGGAGTTTTTTCCCCACATTTCCAACTCTTTTTGTAAGTTCATTTTCAACAAAAGAGTGAATATCTTCTTCATTTAAATTTATTTCTAACTCTTTATTTTTAATTTCTTGTAAAATATTTTTTAACTCATTAGAAATTATTTTACAATCCTCTTTACTTATAATTTCTTGTTTAGAGAGCATCTCAACATGTGCAAGAGAGCCTCTAATATCTTCTTCAAATAAAATTTTGTCAAAATCTATGGACTTGTTAAATTGATGAGTAAAATCCTCTAGCCCTTCTAAGTGAGATCCCCATAAATACATATTAAACTCCTTTATTTATCTTAGCATCAACTAGCGTTTGAAGAGAATAAAGATTGATAAAACCATCGGCGTCACTGTGAGAATATAAATCTTCTGCTCCATCTCCAAAGGAAGCTAAATCTTCATTGTATAGAGAATACTTTGACTCTACCCCTGCTGGAATAATATTTCCCTTATAAAGTTTTAACTTAACCTTTCCACTTACATTTTTTGTAATTTCATCTGCAAAAGCTAAAAGTCCCTTGATAGAATTTGAATACCACTTTCCATCGTAGACAAGATCTGCAAATTTTATAGAAAGATAATTCTTTAAGTGTGATGAATCCTTATCAAGAGTAATTGATTCTAAAATTTCTAATGCTTTATAAAGTATCGCTCCTGCTGGATTTTCATAAACTCCACGACTTTTCATTCCAACAAGACGATTTTCAACAATATCATCAATACCAATTCCATTTTCACCGCCAACTTTATTTAAATAGCTTAAAATTTCTGCAGGACTCATTGTTTTTCCATTAACAGCAATAGCTTCTGCTGCTTTAAATTCTATTTCAATGTCACAAACTTCATCTTTTGCCTTCATTGGAGAAACTGAAAGTTCCAAAATTTTATCAAAGTCAGGATAATTTTTTGGATCTTCTAAATCTAATCCTTCATGAGATAAGTGCATAATATTTAAATCTTTTGAATAATTTGTTTCTCTTGAAATCTTTAGCGGAATATTGTGTTCTTCTGCATAATCTATTTCTTCTTCACGAGATTTAATGTCCCAAATCCTCCAAGGTGCAATAATAGGCATATCAGGAGCAAAATGCTTTATTCCCATTTCAAAACGAATTTGATCATTTCCCTTTCCAGTACATCCATGACAAATTGCATCACAATTTTCTTTCTTTGCAATTTCCACTAAGGATTTTGCTATAAGAGGTCTTGCAGTGGCTGTTCCCAAGAGATAATTTTTTTCATATTTTGCTCCCATTTTAAGTGTTGGGAATACAAAATCTTTTACATATTCTTCTACAAGATCAACTATATAAATTTTCGAAGCTCCTGTTTTAATAGCTTTTTCTTCTAGACCTTCAAGTTCCTTTTCTTGGCCGACATTTCCAACTACTGCGATAACTTCACAATTGTAGTTTTCTTTTAACCATGGGATGATAATAGAAGTATCAAGACCACCTGAATATGCTAGAGCAATTTTTTTATAATTTGTATTTTTCATTTTTTTCCTCCAAATAAAATCTTATGTTAGGACAGCTTACTTTGAGACTCAAAAAAAAGTATAAAAAAATCGCCCCTATCAAGGGACGAAGAACGTGGTACCACCCAAATTTGTATATTTCTATACCTCAAAAACTATAACGCATAACCGGGCAAATCTAAATATCGAGATGCCAGTTCCAAGCTCCTATTTCAAATTATCCTCCCTATTTTCTCCCAGCAAACGAAAACTCTCTTCAAGTCTTGGATAATTTTACTTCGCTTTTCAAAACTTTTATTGTTTGATATCCTAACAAGTTAAATTTATTTTGTCAAGTAAAATTTTTAAAAATTCTTTATAAAATCTTTTTTACGAAATTCTATCTATATTATGTCAAAAATAAAAATTTTTTAAAAAATTGAATTTAATCTTTATCTAAAATAATTTTTAAAATATTTATAAAAAGACTTGACAAAAATAATTTATCATAGTAATGTATTGTGAAATCAATGAAGTGGACAAAAAGTATTCTCATAAACTTTTTAGAGAGCAGGGTTAGCTGAAAGCCTGTAAGTGGAAAGAATATAATAGAACCACAGAGATTCTGTAAGGAAATTAGTATTTACAGAGGTTAACTGCCTTAAAGTTTTGAGATATCTAAAAGATAATTAGAGTGGTACCGCGGACTTCGCCTCTTTCATAGAGGCGATTTTTTTTATTTTATGGAGGAAAAATTATGAAAAAAATAATAAGTATATCAAGTATAATTTTGGCTGTTCTTATAATTGGTCTTATAATATTTTTTAATAAGTCCAAGGAAAATTCTAATTCAAGAATTGATGAAATTAAAGAGTCTGGAAAAATTGTCATGGGTTGCAATGCAAATTATCCACCTTTTGAATTTCACAAAAATATAAATGGAAAAGATGAAATTCTTGGCTTTGATGTCTTTATAGGCAAAGAAATAGCAAAAGATCTTGGTGTTGAACTTGAAATTTCTGATATGGAATTTTCTTCAGTCCTCGCAAGTTTAGATACTGGTGTAATTGATCTTGCAATATCTGGAGTTTCTAAAACTTCTGAAAGAGAAAAATCCATGGCATTTTCTAAAGTTTATTATGAACCTAAAAATTATTTATTAGTTAATAAAAAAGACTTTGGAAAGTACACTCAAAAAGATTCATTAAAGGATCTTACAATTGGTGTTCAAACTGCAACTAGTCAGGAAGATATTGGAAAAAACTTGCAAATTAAAAAGCTTGTTTCACTTCCAAAAACTCCTGATTTAGTAGCTCAATTAGATGGTGGTCTTATTGATGGAATCATTGTAGAAAAATGTGTTGGAGACAATTATGAACTTTCTAACGAAAATTTAAAAATCGAAGATTCATTCTTCTTTGATGCTGACTTAGATGGCACAGCAATTGGGCTAAATAAAAATGATACAGAATTATTAGAAGCAGTTAACAAAACTTTAGATAGACTAGAAAAGGAAGGTAAGTTAGATAAATATTATGATGAAGCCCTAGAACTTTCTACTAAGTAGGTGACTTTATGGAAAATATTTATAAAATTGAAAATAAAAAATTTTCTAAAAATAATCTTATAAATGGCTTAGTCATTCTAGCCTTTTTAATATTTTTATTAATTTCTGGAAAATTGTTGTTTGGCTTTTTTGGAACAAGTGTAGAAATTTTTGCAAAGTATAGTTCATATTATTTTAAGGGGCTTTTGGTCACTTTATCACTTTCACTAATTTCTGTGGTCTTAGGTTCTATTTTTGGTTTATTTTTGTACCTTATGAAATCTTCTGAAATAAAAAGTCTAAAAGTTTTTTCAAGTGCATATCTAGAAATTGTGAGAGGAACTCCAATGCTTACTCAAGTATTTTTTATTTTCTTTGGTCTCGCAAGTATAATAGATTTTAAAAGTTTTGGACTCTCAATTTCATCTTTTGCCTATATAACAGGCGTCATAGCTGTTAGTTTAAATTCCGCTGCCTATGTTGCAGAAATTATAAGATCTGGTATAAATGCCATTGACAAGGGACAAATGGAAGCTGCAAGATCTCTTGGAATGAAAAAATCTTTGGCAATGGAAGAAGTGATTCTTCCCCAAGCCACAAAAAATATTTTGCCAGCTCTTGCCAACGAATTTATAGCAGTTATAAAAGAAACTTCAATTATTTCAACTATTGGAGTAACTGACATAATGTATAATGTAAATTTAGTGAGGGGTTCATCTTATAAAGCTCTAGAACCTCTTATAATAGGTTCTCTACTTTATTTTGCTATAACTTTTACTTTATCTAGGCTCTTAAAATTTGTGGAGGGAAAATATGATAAAAATTAAAAATTTACAAAAGTCCTTTGGCGATAAAGAAGTTTTAAAAGGAATAAATTTAGATATAGATGATTTAACTGTAACATCAATAATTGGTGCAAGTGGATCTGGAAAGTCAACCTTATTGAGGTCAATAAATTTACTAGAAAAAATAAATGGAGGAAATATTTATTTAGATGGTTATGAAATAAGCGGTGACAACCCAAATTTGGAAAAAATAAGATTGGAAATTGGAATGGTCTTTCAAAATTTTAATTTATTTCCAAATAAAACTGTTTTAGAAAATATAACTCTTGCACCTATTAAAGTAAAAGGTGAAGACGAAAAATCTGCAAAAGATTATGCTATATATCTTTTAAAGAGTATGGGACTTGAAGATAAAAAAGATTTTTATCCTTCTTCATTATCTGGTGGACAAAAACAAAGAGTCGCAATTGCCAGAGCTCTTGCAAATAAACCAAAAGTTCTCCTTTTTGATGAACCAACTTCAGCACTTGATCCTGAAATGGTAAAAGAAGTTTTAAATGTAATTAAATCTTTAAAGGACAAATTAACTATGATTATAGTTACTCACGAAATGGGTTTTGCTCGTGAAATTTCTGATACGATTGTCTTTATGAAAGACGGAATTGTAGAAGACTTGGGAAGTCCCGATTACATTTTCAATAAGACAAATAATTTAAATACAAAGAAATTTTTAGAAGCAGTTCTTTAATAAAATAATTTATTATATTTTTGTTAGAGAAAATATTATAAAAGTTTGCATAAAAATAAGGCTCTAGTTTCCTAGAACCTTATTTTTTATTTTCACATTTTTTCTATATTTATTTTTATATCGTGACCATTTAGATTTTCAATATCTGCATCATTTTCTATATTTTCAATTTCAAGAGCAAGAGTTTCTGATTTAATAAATTCTTTATCTGATTCAATAGCTTTTTCCACTTCTTCATCAGACTTGTAGCTTATCTTAATATTATCTAAAATATCTAAATCTTTTTTCTTTCTCAATTGTTGAATTTTTGATACAAATTCTCTAACATAACCTTCATTTAAAAGTTCTTCATTAAGTTCTGTGTCAAGAATTACAAATAAGTTGTTTTCCATTATTACATCAAAACCTTCTTTTGCAGAAATTTTAACTTCTACAAAATCTCTTTCAATTTCTGTTTCTTCACCAGATATTTCAAGATTAACTTTGCCTTCATCAAGTTTTGCTAGTAATTCTTTTGCATCAACTTCTCTTAACAATTTTCCAAAATCCTTAACTTTTGAGCCTAAAATACTTCCGCAAACTCTAAAGTTTGGTTTTAGTTCAAATTCCATATATTCTGAAAGGTCATTTTCAAATTGAACTTCTTTAACATTAAGTTCTTCTTTTATTAAGTCTGTTAGTTCTCCAATTATATCCTTATATTTTCCGTCAATGATAACTTTTGAAAGAGGTTGTCTTACTTTAATCTTAGCTTCTTCTCTTGAAGCTCTTCCTAAAGTTACAAGATCTCTTACAAGATCCATTTTTTCTTCAACTTTATCATTAATCATATTTTCATCATAAGTTGGATAATCGACTAAGTGAACTGATTCTTCATCAGTTAATGACTTAAATAATTCTTCTGCAGTAAATGGAACTATTGGAGCAATTAATTTTGTAACTCCAAGTAAAACTTCGTAAGTTGTCTTGTATACTGCAATTTTTGTGTTGTCTTTGTCTGTTTTCCAGAATCTTCTTCTGTTTCTTCTTATATACCAGTTAGAAATATCTTCTATGACAAAGTCTTGGATTTCCCTTACAACTTTTGTAAGTTCAAAAGCATCCATATCTTCTCTTACATTTTTTACAAGTCTATTGTATTTAGATAGTAACCATTTATCTATTTCTTCTAAATCGTCATAAGAAACTTTTCCTTCTCTTGGATCAATTTCGTCAGTATTGGCATAAAGACTGAAGAAATTATAAGTGTTTCTAAGTGATCTAAAGAATTTTGATTCAATTTCACGAAGACCATCTTCATCAAATTTTGTTGGTGTCCATGGTGGTGAAACATATAGTAAATACCATCTAACAACATCTGAGCCATATCTATCAAATAATTCAAATGGAGCAACAGTGTTTCCACGTGATTTTGACATCTTCTTACCTTCCTTATCAAGGATAAGATCATTGACAAGTACATTCTTATATGGACTCTTGCCAGTCATATAAGTTGAAATTGCAAGAAGTGAATAAAACCAACCTCTAGTTTGATCTATACCTTCAGAAATAAAATCTGCTGGGAACAGTTCATCAAAGTTATCTTTATTTTCAAATGGATAGTGCCATTGAGCAAAAGGCATAGCTCCTGAATCAAACCAAACATCAATTACATCTGATTCTCTAGTCATTTCCTTACCACATTTTGGACATTTTAGATGAATATCATCAACATAAGGTCTGTGAAGTTCAACATCTTCACTTACATCTTCTACTGCTTTATTTCTAAGATCTTCAATTGAACCAACAGATTCTGTATGACCACATTCACATCTCCAAATTGGTAGAGGTGTGCCCCAATATCTTGATCTTGAAATTGCCCAGTCATTTAAATTTTCTAGCCAATTTCCAAATCTTTTTTCTCCTACGAAATCTGGGAACCAGTTTACACCTTCGTTATTTTTAATTAATTTATCTTTAAACTTAGTCACTTCAATATACCATGATGGATGAGCATAATAAATTAGTGGAGTGTGACATCTCCAGCAGTGTGGATAATTGTGAAGCATCTTTTGTTTAGAGAATAAAAGATTATTATCAATTAGATAATGAAGAACATCGTGGTCAGCATCAATTACAAATTGACCCTTCCAAGGTGTATCTGTAAATTTTCCTTCTTCATCAACTGGTTTTAACATTGGAAGGTCATATCCCCTTGCTGTTTGATAGTCATCTTCACCAAAAGCTGGAGCAATGTGAACAATACCAGTACCGTCTTCTGTTGTTACATAGTCTGCACAAATTACAAAGAAAGCTTTTTTATCTGGTGTAAGGAATTTAAGAAGTTGTTCATATTCAGTGTATTCAAGATCTTTTCCAAGCATTTCTTCTAGAACTTCGTATTCATCATCTTTAAATACTTGTTTTGCAAGAGATTTTGCTACATAATAAATATTTCCGTCTGAGTGCTTAACTTTTATATATTCAACTTTAGGATTAACAGCTAGGGCAACATTTGATGGAAGTGTCCATGGAGTTGTTGTCCATGCCAAGAAATATTCGTCTTCCTTGTCCTTTAACTTAAATTTACAAGTTGCAGTTGTAGTCTTAATTTCTTCGTAACCTTGAGCTACTTCGTGAGATGCAAGTCCAGTTCCACATCTTGGACAATAAGGTACAATCTTGTGTCCTTCATAAATAAGACCTTCTTTAAACATCTTGTCAAGAATATGCCAAACAGATTCAATATAATTATTTTCAAGAGTAATATAAGGATGATCCAAGTCAATTAGATAACCCATTCTTCTTGTAAGGCTTCTCCATTCTCTTTCATATTCAAAAACAGATTCTCTACATTTTTTGTTAAAGGCCTCAACACCATAAGATTCAATGTCTTGTTTGTTGTGAAGGTCTAATTTCTTTTCTACTTCTATTTCTACTGGAAGACCATGTGTATCCCAACCTGCTTTTCTCTTTACCTTATATCCCAACATTGTATGGTATCTACAAGTTAAATCCTTTAAAGTTCTTGCCATAACATGGTGTATTCCTGGCTTTCCATTTGCAGTTGGAGGTCCTTCATAGAATATATAATTTTCTCCATCTTCTCTTGTTTCAACAGATTTGTGAAGAAGATCTATTTCATCCCAAAATTTTGAGATTCTCTCTTCTCTTTCACTTACACTGTCTTTAGATAATTCTTTAAACATTTTCATCTAAAACTCCTTATTCTTCCAATTTTTATATAAAAAAAGTCCCCTCTCAAAAGAGAAGGGACGAACTAACCGCGGTACCACCCTAATTATAGGAAACTATCACTTAAATATTTTAACGCAAAATACGCAAAGGCTTTTGACCTTTGAGCTCCAAGGTGATCTGTAAAATCTAAAAATACAGTTTCGCACCAAACAACTGCTCTCTTACTTTTTTAAAAATTACCGTCCTCTTCACAGCTTATATGAAGTTGTCGATTGTTTGACTCTTAAACATTTTAATAATATTTGATTGCATACCAGCAAGGGCAACGTGGAATTTACAATTTCTCGTATCCCCATCAGAATGCTTACTGCAAAATGAGTCTTCTTCTTGTAGACACCTATTAATTACAATAGGACCATCTACAGCTATAAGTATATCATACAAAGTGATTTCTTCCTTGGGTTTCTTTAAATAATAACCGCCCTTCGATCCTCTTTTCGCATCTGTAATACCAGCTAAATTTAATTTTCTCAAAATTCTAAGAGTAAATCTTTTAGTAACACCTTCGCTTTCAGCAATTTGCGGTGCTCCAACGACTTTGCCCTCATTTTTGGCTAGATAACTAACAATGCGAAATGCATAGTCTGTTTCTTGTGTTATTCTCATTTTATCACCTATTTCACATATTATATCATTTTTGTTTATTTTTTAAAATAGTCATCTTGTTTTTTTCTTAATTTAACAATTTCTGAATCTTCATTTAAAGATATGTCATCATAAGTAAGTAAAGATCCCTTCTTGATATCTCTTTTTGCAAAAGAACCCTCAGTTACAATTCCAATTGGCAGATGGTTTCCCTTTAATTGATCTTCTTTCTTTTCAAGACTTCCAAAAATCATTTCTCCACCAATAGAATCAAACTTTTCTCCCTTTTTTATGTCTCTTTTTGCAATAGATACTGTTTCTGCAAAGGGTTCTCCCATAGGAGCAATTGATTCATCTCTTAGGACAACTGCCTTAATAATAGAAATGACAGTTTCAATACTTGTCAAATGATAGGGTCTATAAATAGCGTAATTTGGACCTTCTCCCATTGAAAGATATTTCATTTCCTTATCTATTATTTCTGATTTTGGTCTAACTACTGCAAAAACACCTGGAGCAATTCCTGTTGCAAAATCAACAACGCCATAAGAAGTTAAAATTCCGCCATCTTCTTTTAATTTATAATCCTCTGCTATCTTTTTTGCTTCAGTATCAATAAAATGACATCCTCTTATATCAGGTACAAATCCAAGAGCATTGCAAACAGCATTTAGTTCAATCATAGTATTAGTTCCATCAACAAAAGAAGTTAACATTCTAGGATTAATGCCTTTTTTTTCAGCACTTTCTTTTAAGCTTTCTGGATTTGCATAATTATTTAATTCATTATTTTTTCCCTTGCCTAATACTAAGACTTCAAAACCACAATTTTTTGCAAATTCATAAATTTCTACAATAGCACCTGGCTCGTCTCCCTTAGTTCCAGAGTAAATAACTCCCTTTTCATCAGCCAAATGTTTTAGATAAGGTCCTACTGTTGCATCCATTTCTACATTTAGACTTACAATATCAACCTTATTATCAATGGCACAAAGAGAAAGTGCAGTTCCAGTTTCTGTATCTCCAGTACAATCAACTAGGCAGTCTACAAGTGATGCAGCAATTAAATTATTAGTAGTAGCTATATACTTTTTTTCTTTTAATAAATTTTTAGCCTCTTCAATATCATCAGTAAAGGCAAGATCATTTTTATTAATCTTAGCAGAATCAATAGCAGCCTCTAGTGTTTTTCTATTTCTTGAAGAAAATACTAGGGGATAAAAATTTTCATTTTGACTTAGTAAGGTGAAAAGTGAACTTCCCATAATTCCTGAGCCCACAATTCCAACAGAAATATTTCCATATTCCTTTAATTTTTTCTCTAAATAAAACATTCTTCCTCCAAATCTATTGCAATAAGTAATTATTAAATTTATTCGCAAAGATTATTTTAATCTGAAATTCTTTCTATTGCAAATTACTTTTTTCCCTAAGTATTTTTCCAAGCCTATAGGCACATGCAAAGGCAAAGTGAAGATTATATCCTCCGCAGTCTCCGTCAATATTTAAAGCTTCTCCAATAATGTAGAGATTTTTATATTTTTTGGACTGATAATCAGAACTATTTACTTCACTTAAATCAACTCCACCTCTAGTGACCTGTGCATTTTTAAAACCAGTATTACCTGTCACTCTAAAATGCGACTTTAACAATAAGCCTATAATTTTTTCAAAATCACTCATAGAAATCATATTCATAGCTGTGTTTTTATCTAAATTTAAAAAGTCGACTATATAATGAATGAATTTTTTGTCCACAATCCCCAATAAATATTCTTCGAGAGAAAAATCTGCAAACATATAGTATCTTCTGTAAAGCATTTCTATACTTTCATCATTTAAATTATTTATAAGAGGAACTTCTATTACGTTGTCATTGCTAATATTTACTGACAAATCTAAAATCGGCGGACCACTTATTCCATAATTTGTAAATAAAATTTCACCTTCTCTCTCATCAATAACTTTGTTATTTTTTAAAAGTCTTGCCTTTCCAATGACTTTTGTACCACTTAAATGTTTTAAATATTTTGAATCAAGCTTTAGCTGAGTGAGTGCAGCTTTTAAATCTGTGACTTTTATTCCCATTTTCTTTAAAATTTCAAAACTTACTCCATCAGATCCACTTGCTGGCATTGCTTTTCCTCCAAAAGCAATTATTACTACATCAGCTTCGTAATTTCCACTGTTTGTAAATAAAGTATAGGAGTTTTTATTCTTTTTGATCTCCTTAACTTCAGTATTTGTTCTAATGTCGATTCCCTTTTTTTCTAACCAATACATTAAAATATTTAATACTGAATTGGCTTTTAAGGTAATTGGATAAATTCTATTTCCATCACTTGTGGATTCAAGACCCAAAAGTTTAAAGTAATTAATTAAATCTTCATTATTAAAATCTTTTATAGTTTCTTTTACAAATTCAGGAGAAGAATAATTACTTTCTGACAAATTTAAATTAGTGTAGTTACACCTACCGTTGCCAGTTGCCAACAATTTTTTCCCAATCCTATCATTTTTTTCAAGAAGTATAATCTCGTTGTTTTCATTTTTTGCATTTATAGCAGTGCTTATTCCACTAGCACCTGCTCCAATTATTATTATTTTCATATTATCACACATAAATTATATCCTAAGTTCATATATTTTTACAAGATTTTGGCGAATTTGTGTGTTATAATATCAAGGAAATTTGGAGGGTATATGAAAAATAAAATTTATATAACTGGTCACAAAAATCCAGATACAGATAGTATATGTTCTGCCATTGCCCTTGCGGAGCTAAAAAATAAAATGGGCGAAGACGCTGAAGCAATTAGGCTTGGAAATTTAAACAAAGAAACAGAATTTGTCTTAGATTATTTTAAAGTTCCAAAGCCAAGAATTAAAAATTCTATAAAACCTCAAGTTCGTGATATTGAAATTGATGCAGCTTATTGTGTAAATCCTAGCCTTTCTATGGCATCAGCAATGGATTTAATCCAAAAAAATAATATCAATTCACTCCCCGTAGTTGACGATGACGACAACTTAATTGGAATAGTTAGTCTTTCAAATATTGCATCTACTTATATGGAAATTTGGGACGACTCAATTATTGGAAGAAGTAAAACAAGTTTTGAAAATATTTTAGATGTACTTAAAGGAAAAGTTCTACACCTACCAGAAAATCTAAGACCTCTTTCAGGAAAAATGGCTGTAAAAGCTATAAAAAATCAAGACTTGATAAATGAAGGCGACATAGTTATTGTTGGTGATGATATTAAAGACCAAGAGTCTGTCATTAAAAAAGGAATTTCTCTTTTAATTCTTACTATATCAAGTAAACTTGATGATGATTTAATGGAACTTGCAAGAGAAAATAATGTTGCTGTAATATCTACTGGTCTTTCAACTTTTATGGTCGCAAGAATTTTGCCACAAGCTGTTCCTGTAGAATATGTCATGACAAGAGATGACCTTGTAGTATTTCACAAGGACGATTTAATTGACGATGTCAGAGAAAAAATGGCACAATCAAGATTTAGATCCTATCCAGTGTTGGACAATAAAAATAAAGTAATTGGAAATATTTCAAGATATCATTTAATTTCAAATTTAAAGAAAAAAATAATATTAGTGGATCACAATGAAAGAAACCAATCCATTGACGACATAGAATGTGCAGAAATAATTCAAATTGTAGATCATCACAGAGTTGCAAATATATCAACATCTTCGCCAATATATTTTAGAAACGAACCTGTTGGATCTACTGCTACAATTATCTCAAAAATGTTTTTTGAAAATGGGATAAAACCATCAAGAGAAATAGCAGGACTCCTTTGTGCGGCAATTATTTCTGATACTCTTTTATTCAGATCTCCTACATCAACTGAAACTGATAAATATGTTTTAAATAAAATGAAAAAAATTGCAGCAATTGATGTTGATGATTTTGCAATGAAGATGTTTAGAGCAGGAACAAGTCTTGAAGGCAGAAAACCTGACGAGTTATTAAAATCTGATGTCAAAAACTTTTCCATTGAAGGTGTAAATGTAAGAGTTTGTCAAATTTTTACAATGGATCTTGAAAGCACAGTTTCTGTGGAAAAAGATTTAAAAGAAGCTATGGAAAATTTTGTGGCAACATCAGATGCAGAAACTTTTGTACTAATGATTACAGATATATTTAAGGAAGTTTCAGAAGTCATCTTGGCAGGATCCTTTAAAGAATCAATTGCAAGAAAATTTGGAAAAGATCTTGTTTCTGATAAATTCCTATCAGAAGGCTTACTTTCTAGAAAAAAACAACTTCTTCCAAAAATTTCTGCCGCAATATCTGAAGAACTTTCATAAAAAAATAAGAGCCTATCCAATTAACTGGGATAGACTCTTTTTTTATTATCTAATGGCAATGGTCCTTACCGCATCCACATGAATCATCTTTATCATGTGAATGACAGTCGCAATTATTTTCGTGATTGTGCTTATGATTATCTTCATTTTTATTTTCTTCACTATCTTTTTCTATATATACATTTACTTCTTTGATTCCATAAACTTTTTCAAGTTCTTCTGAAAATTTTACAACAGTTTTTTCGTCAAAACCGTAAATATAAACTTCACTTCCATAGTTTAAAATTTCTAGTTTTAAAATGCCATCATCATAAAGACTTATGCCCATAAAGTTAAGTGCCATTTCTCCAATAAGATTTTCTAAAATTGTTTTCTTAAAGTCTTCATCAATAATTCCTTGAAAAATATATTCATAACCATTTTCATCAGAATAGACAGCAAATTCATCGACTACCTTTTTTGACTTCTCATCATCTTTTAATAAAGTGATTTGATAAGAATCACACCTATTTAGATAAATCCTCAAAATATCTTTTATGTGACTTAGGTCTATGTTTTCATCTATAAAAACATCATTTTCAAAATTTATATAATACAAATTATCACTCCTATTTTGTTAAGAGATAAAATTCTACATAAGCATTTTCTATATTTTCATAATTTCCAAAATAAAGATTTGTGAAATAAATTTTCATGTTAGAATCTTCCATTGCAAGGTCTTCTAAATTGATTTCATTTTTTGTTTTCTTTAAAGTTTTTAATTTATCTCTTAGACCAATTAAATCAATAGTTTTTTGCAATCTATATTCTTCATTAATTTTCTTATAAATATTTATTTCTTTTTTATCTCTTTCAAACTTGTAATTACCAGAAATAGAAACATTATCTAGAGAATAGACAAAAATTATATTTTTATAACCTTCTATGTCCATATTAAATCCTAGTTCCCCTTCTTTATTGATATTATCTGTATAAGAATAACCAAGATAAGTCTTATCTTCAATTTTATTTGAGAAACCAAATACTCTAGTGAAATTTTCTTCACTTAGCTTAAAATCTTTTGGAAGATATTTTAGTTCTTCTATTCTATTTCTTTTGTCCATATAAGAAACAATATCTATTATTTGGTTTTTTACAGAACTCTCAACATTGACATCTGAATTAATAAATTGTCCTGCAATCATATTGTTTTCTTTTAAAAGTCTTTCAAACCTAGCATTTTGTGATCTAGTGCTAAGTTTTATTGCAGATGCAGGCCCAATTCCCGTAATTAGAATTATTATTGCCAAGAAAATTGGAATAGTAATGTTTGAATTATTTCTATAAAAAATATAATAAATTAAAGATAAAAATACCCAAAGTCCTGCAGCAATTACGATGTACCTATTTTCAGTTAGTCCATATTCACTTATTCTCAAGTAAATTGCAAAAAACATCATTGCAAGTAGAGGAAATAAACTTATTGGAAAAATAACTTTAAATTTATTAATAAAAGCTATTGAATCCACTCTAGACAAGAAAAATAAGTAAATTACAGCAAAACTTGAAAACCAAATCACTAAATTTACAATGAGATTATTAGGAATTTGCCAAAGAACTAATATCTTTATGAAATAAACCAAAAGTATTAGTGTATAAATAATCACAAGTGGTGTAATTATATAAACTAATAGAATTTTAAAAGCTTTTGGATACTTGTAGTCTGTAAAAGAATCTCTAACTTTTGGAAAATCTTGGAAAAAAGTTATCACGTTAAATAGGATAAAAGAAATAATTCCTATTCTAAGATAAACTATAGATCCAAAATTAAAGTTAAATAGAGAATTTATAGCAAAAACTATACTAGACATTCCCACAAAAACTATAAAACTATATATGTTTGAAATTATAAAAGCTTTCAAAATTTTTGCCACATAGACAACATAATCTTCATGATAATTAAACTTTGCAATAAAAGATGATGCTACAACTAAAGCTGCAATCAATGTAAAATAAATAAATCTATCATTGTAATTATTTAGTGGAGCTTTTTCGTCAAAAACAAGTTCATAAATGCCATATAGCATTGGCAAAGTAATTACATAAGAAATTATTTTTAATAAATTATTGTTCTTTAAATTTTTTAAATCATAAAAATTTCTGAGTCCTTCATTAAAAAGTTTTATAAAAGCGTATAGAAATATTGCGAATACAAAAACCAAACCATAAGAAATTAATCTATTGTTAAGAGCTTCGGAATAGCTATCGTGTGTCGCAAGAACCAAAAATATGCTTCCTAGTATTGCAGAAATTATTGTAAAGGGAAATCTTTTAAAAGTATCTTTTACACTTTTAAAATTAAGTATTTTTAAATTAACTTTTTTCATAACTACCTCCCTTTTTTAATAATATACTAATAACAAAGATTTTTAAAGATTTTGGTCAAAACCTTTGTCATTGTTTCCACTTTGACATATTTATTTTTTGTATACTATCTTTCCATCAGAAATTGTATATATGACTTCTCCCTTTAAATTTTTATCTTTAAAAGGTGTATTAGATGATTTTGATTTAAATTTATCTATTTTATAAATGCTATCAAGATCAATTATAGCAAGATCTGCCACTTCTCCTTCTTCTATTTTTCCTCCATCAAGACCATAAATTCTTGCAGGATTATAAGACATAAGCTCAATTAATTTCATAAGACTTATTTCTCCTGTCAATACTAAATTTTCATAACAAACTGAGAATGAGGTTTCGAGACCAATTATTCCTGAAGGCGCCTTAGTTATTTCTTTTTCTTTTTCTTCTTTTGTGTGGGGAGCGTGATCTGTTGCAATTATTTCTATTGTTCCTTCTTTTAAACCCTTTATAATTCTGAGTCTATCTTTTTCACTTCTAAGAGGCGGATTCATCTTTGCAAGACTACCATATTTTAAGACTGCAGAATCATTTAGTGCAATGTGATGAGGAGTAACTTCTGCATAAATATTTGCACCCATGGATTTCCCAAACTTAACTAAATCAACTCCAAGTCCTGTGGAAATATGTTGAATAGAAACTTTTGCTCCAGTATAAATTGCCATTGCAACATCTCTTGCTATGAAGGATGTTTCTGCAATATTAGGTGATCCAAAAATCCCTAAACTTTCTGAAACTTCTGAATGATTTATTCCATTTTGAGATATTAATTCTGGATCTTCTTCGTGAAAAGAAATTAGGGCACCTAGCTTTTTTGCCCTTTCCATAGCTTCAAGGATTAATTTTGAATTTCTGTTGGGAATACCGTCATCTGTAAAAGCCACAGCACCTCTTTTGAAATTTTCTTCCATATCTACAAGTTCTAAATCTCCAAAATTTTTTGTTAGAGCTGAAACTGTAAATACTTTTAGTGGTAAATTTCTTGCTTTTTTATAATGTTCTAAGATTTTTTCCTTTGAATCTATTTTGGGACTAGTGTTAGCCATTTGAATTACACTTGTAAAACCACCTGCTACTGCAGCTTGACTACCTGTCTCTAAATCTTCTTTTTGAGTTTGTCCTGGATCTCTAAAGTGTACGTGAACATCAATAAGTCCAGGGACTACAATTTTTCCCTTGGCATCGATTATTTCTTCTTGTGAGTCTGAGCTTTCTAAGTTTTTTCCTATTGCAAGAATTTTTCCATCTTTAATTTTTATATCTAAAACTTCATCTCTATTTGATTTTGGATCAATTAATCTTCCAGATTTTATTATCATAGCAACTCCTAATAATATAAATAAATTTTTATATCTTAAAAAAGACGAGGATTACCCTCGCCTTTAAAAATATTTTATTCTTCTTCTGCCTCTTCTTCGTCTTCATCATAGATGTCTAAATCGTCAAAGTCGAAGTCGTCATCATATAAGTCGAAGTCAATGTCGTCATTTTCGTAAACATAATCTTCAAGATCAGCAAGATCTTCTTCGATAATGTCTACATAATCTTCAATTTCTTCGCGAGATTCTCTCATTTCATCGATAACATCACTTAGAATATCTACAAGTTCTGAAATAATTTTTCCTTCGTTTGTAGTAGTGTCTAAGTCATAACCGTCACAAAGGCCTTGTAGGTAAGATATTCTTTTTAATAAATATTCCATATTTCCTCCAAATTAAACTCTAGACATATATTCGCCATCTCTAGTGTCAATTCTTATCATATCTCCTGTGTTAATGAAAAGTGGCACATTAAGAGTAAAGCCTGTTTCAACAGTAGCTGGTTTTGATCCACCACTAGATGTATCTCCCTTAACTCCTGGTTCAGTTTGTGTTACTTCTAATTCAACAAAGTTAGGAGGAGTTACCCTAAATGCCTTTCCTTTGTAAAAATTAATAGTTGCCATATCATTTTCTTTGATAAAGTTAAGAGCTTCTTCAACCATATCTTTTTCTAATGGAATTTGTTCATAAGATTCTTGGTCCATAAAATAATAAAGTTCACCATCAGAATATAGGTATTGCATTTCTTTATTTTCAATTACAACTTTTTCAAATTTTTCAGATGGGTTAAAAGTTGTATCCTTGATTCCACCTGTAAGTACTGATTTAATTTTACTTCTTACAAATGCTGCTCCCTTTCCAGGTTTAACGTGTTGGAAATCAATAACTTCCCAAACATCTCCGTCCCATTCAAATGTAAGTCCTTTTCTTAGTTCTCCTGCGTTGATCATATTTTCCTCCATTTTAAGTATTATCTTCTATTTCATTATAGTTAATTGCCATTGGCTGAAATTTTATGTATTCAGGCAACAAATAACCGTAGATCTCGAAGACTCGCTTAGAATATTCTACACTTATATTTGCTTTTTTATCATATAAGTTTATTAAATATCCATCTACTCCTAAATTATTTGAAATTTGTGCATTCTCTTTTAAAATAATTATACCAGATATTACATTATCATTAAACAAAACTTTATCATTTAATATGAAAATTTGATAATTACTTCCAGACTCAAAGCTAAGTGAGCCAGAATTTTGAACAATTATTTCTGTGGATTTTATTTTATAAACTTTATTTCGCTTTTTAATAAATGAATCTGTTTCTTCATCATATTCTTCAACTTCTTCAAGAATATAGGGATAAGCATATATAAAATCACCATCAAGTACAATAACTTTTGAACTTTTATTTATCCATGACTCATCTTCATAAGCTTTTCTTATTTTTTCAAGATAATTTGTAGAAACTTTTCCAGAATTTAAAATCCCATCCTTTTCTTCATAAATTTTATTAATGTATTTTGCTCTCATATTTGAGCTTGCAAGTGTGTTTTTATATTTAACATTTGCCTTTAAATCAACATAGTTAATCTCTTTTTTATCCTTATCCAAGTAATCTGATTTAGATAAACTCATACTCAAAACTTCTGTGTCCTTTGGAGAAGAATTTACGCTTAAATTTCTCTTTCTTGTATCGCTAAAAATAAAATTAGATAGTTCTTCTTCAAAGTCTTCTTCAGAGATTTTCATATTTAAAACTGATTCAGCTGCATAATTCGCTTGAATTCCATCTAATCTATTTCTACTTATATTTGTTGAATTAGAAATATAAGAATAGATAAAGTAAAAAAAGATTGCCAGAAGACTAATAAGAATAATTGTAAAAATGTATATATAACCCTTTTCTCTCTTATTCATAAAGCTTAATCCTCTTTGCAATCTTTGTAGAAATTTCATCTTCGTCCTTGTACTTTATTTTGATTCTAAAAAAATTTCCTTCGTCACTTATAGAAAAATCATCTATCTTGTCTATAATGGCATTTGCTCCCTTGTTCTTTATTTCTCCACTTGTAACAATAGAATCTTCTAATCTTGAAAATCTATATATTTCTTTATCTTTTAAAGCAAAACTTATGTAATTATAATTTTCCCCCAATCTCTCTACAAAGTATAAATTTCCATTTAAATTTACATAAAACTCACTAGAAGCAATTTCATCTTTTATGTATTCAAGAGCATAGGATACATCAGAATTTACATTTTCATTTAAGTAAGTTTTACTAAGAGTTTTTTGTGAAACTCCAAGAATTGATGTCAAAACCATTCCAATTATTAAAATCATGCCCATGGAAACCACTAATTCAATAAGTGAATAGCCCTTTTTTCGGCAAGTAAATTTCCATTTTAACTTCTTCATCTGAATTTCGCCTCTTTCCACTTACAATTAAATGATTTAAATTCCCTTGCTCCTCATTTTGAATATTAATTTTAAATTTATCATTTATATTATCATTTGAACTAAAATCAATTGACAGGTCCTCATTGTTATAAGACTCTCCAATAATTTCTTCCATTCTCGAGTTTACAGCATTTATAAGTTCTTCTCTTTCTCTAATATAGTTTTGGTTTTCCAAAAGACTTATAATATTTGGCAAAATAGTTGAAGCTACTAGGGCAAGAAGAGCTATTGAAAATAGTGCTTCCAACATGAGATGCCCCTTATTTTTATCTTTCATACTCACTTATATTCACCTTACCTGTAACTGGTTGGATGCTTATTCTAAATTTCTTTTTTCCCACAGAATATATAAGAGTTCCAGCTGAAGATTTGTCCCTTATATATGATGGCTTTCCCTTGCTTGTAAAGGTTATATTATTTAGATTTGATTCTTCTAATTTTACAAGTTGGTTAAATTTTACTTCCTTACTTTTTTCTCCAAATTTCATTGTATAAGAATTATCACTTATATCCATAGAAGTTCTAGTATTATTTATTTGAGCATAGTTTTTTAAAAATTTTATATCAAGGGCCATTGTCTTGATTTGTTCTCTTGCTTCAATTTTATCCTTGATATTAAAATTAATAGTTACAGTACTAAGAAGAATTAAAATTATAGCAATACTTAAAATCATCTCAATTAAGCTAAATCCCTTAAATCTCTTCATGAAAATCAACTTCCTTTATGAATAAAAATAAATCTTTATCATTTTCAGGAATAAAATAAATATAACTTGTATCGTATTGAAATAAATTAACTCTAAACCATTGACCTTCAAAAATATCTCCAGTGAAGGGCACTTTTTCTCCATAGCTATTTATTGTTCCAAATTCTTTGCATGCTTTGTAAGGAAAATAAAGGGACAAAGAAATTCCATCACAAGACCTATCAAGACCAAGTTTTATCATATCAGTGAGATTTTTTTCATGGACAAAAACTGAAGTCAAAGCTGAGTCCTTGTGATATTTTATATCTACTCCATCTTCTGTTATAAAACTATAATCTTCAAGATAATAATTCAAATTTTCATTTTCTTCGTCTAAATTTTTATAATCAAAATTATCTTTATCTTCTCTTTCTTTTAACAATAAATTCTTATTAGGCTTTGAAAGAAATTCTTCGTGTCCTTTAATTAGGTCTGAATCTTTATTTTTAGACAAGGACTTAGTTTTACTTTTATTAGAACTAATTTTTTTAATTTCTGTATTATTTATAGTTCCCTTGCTATTTTTTGTGACTTTTGTATTTTCAATCTTTACTATATTTTTCTTTTCTTCTTCCTTCTTTTTATTTATATCTTTCTTATTTTGATTTTCTACTTCAGCTTCTTCAAAATATGCCTTTTTTAAGTCGCTATAAAAAATAGCCCTTGATGGTTTTTCTGCCTTAAAATTATAAGTGTAAGTAGATTCATCCTTTCTTGTGAGATTAATATTTGAGTAGCCGTAATATTCTGTAAAGTTTTTTATATTATTTAAGTCCTTAGAATTTACTTTTCCTCTTATGTATAGACTTTCAAGATCAGATTGGGATTCTTTTGAAAAATTATTATCATCTAAATTATTTTCTTTAGATATCTTTTCTAGTTTTTCTGGAGAAAAATCTTCAAAACCTTTAAAATTATAATCCTCAACTTCCTCTTTAAAAGTATTATTTGAATCTAATTCTGAAATCTTTTGTAAGTCCTTTTTTATCAAGAAATTGTAAAATAAAAATTCTGTTAAAAGCAAAATTAAAAGACAGGATAAGATTTTTTCTCTCTTTGAAAATTTTCTATATCCAATTTTTTTGCAAAAAATATCAAATATATCCATTTAATTCTTCCTCAAGATAGACTGCAAGTTTTTTGTGAAGATTTGAATTTGGATGAATTCCATCAATTAAATCTTCTTCAATTGAATTTTCTTTGGCAAAATCAAAAAATGAAATTAGCTTATAATCGCCTTCATTTTCTTTTAAAATCTTGTCAAATTCCTCAATCTTATTATTAACTGAGGAAAAATTTATAAAAGTTTTATAAGCTTCATCTAAATTATAAATTGAAGTTTGGTAAGGTGAAATCACAAAAATTTCCCCCTTATTTTCTTTTAATTTTCTTACAATTTTATAAATATTATTTAAGACATAATCAAGAGATTTGCCATTAAAAAAATCATTTAAGCCAATACAAATAATATTTATATCATAGGCCATTAAATTATCTAATGAATACAATAATTCATCACTTGTAAGTCCATTAACTCCATAGTTGTCAATATCATAACCTTTTCCCGATAAATAATAAATTAAAGATTTTCCATCAACTAAATAACCTTCAAATATAGAATCCCCTAATGCACAAATCCTCATAAATCCTCCTACAAAATTCCTTCTTCTAGAAAGCTAAAGTACCTGTTATCTCCAATAATAATGTGATCTAAAATATCTATGCCAATAATTTTTGAGGCTTCTAAAAGATCTTTAGTAAGTTTTATATCCTCTCTCGATGGACTAGGGTCTCCAGTTGGATGATTATGTAATAAAATTATGCTGTGAGCATTATCTGAAATAGCTGTCCTAAAAACTTCCCTAGTGTGAACCAAAGTCATATCAAGGGTTCCTTTGGAAATCTCTCTTATAAAATTTATTTCTTTTTTCGTGTTTAAAGTCATTATTCTAAAATGTTCTTCTTCCAAAATACTCATTTGACTTAAAACATAATTTGCAGCTATAGATGGCGATGTGACTCTTATCTTTGATCCCGTACTTGAAACTGAAAGGCGAATCCCAAGTTGTACAGCTGCAATAATCATGGCAGCTTTCGCTTCTCCGATTCCCTCGACTTTCATCAAATCAGAAAAATTTGCATTTTTTAGAGAACTTAATCCATCAAGATCATTTTCTGACCTAAGACTTCTGAGAACTTTGGTAGCTGTGTCAATAGATGAATCACCCTTTTTATTCCCTGTTCTAATTATTAATGCCAAAAGTTCTGCATTCGATAAATAATTCGGACCAAATTTTATCAATTTTTCTTGAGGTCTCTCATCTTCTGGCATTTCCTTAATAGTGTATCTTTCAAAATCTCTTTCTTTCATAGCAAATCACCATTAAAAATAATAAAATTACCACAAATTAAAATTAAATAATCTAATTAAATCCCTATTTATTTTTCCAATTGGAAGTCCAACAATATTAAAGTAATCTCCCCTAATTTCTTCGACTAATAAAGATCCCTTGCCTTGAATCCCGTAAGCACCAGCCTTATCTTTATATTCTAAAGTATCTAAATATTTTTCAATTTCTAAATCACTTAATTTATAAAATTTTACTGAAGACTTTTCATAATTCACATATTTTATTTTTTCAGATAGTTTGAAAATAGCATATCCTGTGTATACATTGTGACTTCTACCACTTAGAGACTCTATCATTATTTTTGCATCTTCACGATTTTTAGGTTTCCCCAAAAGTTTTCCGTCAAATTCAACTAAGGTATCAGCAGACAAAACAATGGAATCCTCATTGTCTTTAGCAACTTCAATTCCCTTTTCAAAGGCAAGACCCATAACAGTTGTCCATGGTGAAAAGGAATCGTCCTTTATCTCATTTATTTCTTTAGTTATTATATCTAAGTCGATAAATTCTTCCAGAATTTCTCTCCTCCTAGGAGAATTTGATGCCAAAATTATTTTTTCCATTTAACCCCTCACTTTAGAAATATTTGTATTGTCAACTACATATATGGAAGTAAGCCCTACGAAAAAACCTGTAAAAATTCCTAAAATAACTAAGATTGGTAAATAGGCTAAAATTGCAGTGGTCTTCATTATAAAAGATGCGACTAAAACTTGTCCCAAATTGTGAAAAAAAGATCCAATTTCACTAATTCCTATTAACGACAAATACTTTTTCAAAAATTTGTGAGCAAGTATCATAGAAATAGAACTTAAAATTGCTCCTCCCATAGAAAAAAATAAACTTGAAATGGATCCCGTCACAAGTCCCAGTAAAATAGTTTTAAAAATTGCTACAAAAAATCCTTCTTTGTAACCAATTGAAACTATGCTAACTAGAACAACTATATTTGAGAGTCCTAGCCTTGCTCCAGGAATTGCTACTGGTAAAGGAATCATAGACTCAAATAATCCTAAAACTATGCCCATGGCACTCAAGAGGGATAAATAAATTAATTTTCTATTATTTCTCATTTTATAATCATATCCAAACTCTCATCATCAGGTGCATCGTCGATAATTTTTACCATTAATCTATTTGGTAGACAGATAATTGAGTCACCATTTAGGCTAATCTTTCCCATCTTCATGCAAATTTTATCTTTGCAGTCAGATTCAAACATCTGAACTTCACCATTTTCTATATGAACTACATTATTTCCATATTGACTATTAATTCTTATATCAGTATCTTTATTTAAACTTACTTCCTTAAAAATTTTTCCATCAACAGTTATGACAACTTTTTTAGAAGAATTTTTATGATCTTTTGGCAATTTATTGGTGAAAAAATAAATAAAAAAAGAAGTAAGAACAATTATAAAAATTACTAAAATATCAGCTTTTTTTATCTTATTCATAAATTCATTATAGCATACTTTTATTTACTAATTACTTAATTAAATAAATATTAAGTCTAAATTCTCAATTTAAAAATTTCTAAAATTTGAAAATCTCTTTTGAAAAATAAATTTTTTTTAAATAAGTGGTGTAAAATTGGTGTAAAAATTTTAGGAAAACATTGAATTTTTAATTTTTTTTTACAAAAACTCATTAATTTTTTATATTTTTAAAAATAAAAAAACTCTTGAAAAGCTCTAAATTATCACAAATTTGTGAAAATAAAACTTTACAAGAGTATTTAAAAAATCTTGGTGCTAAAGATGGGACTTGAACCCATACGACCTCGCGGCCGCCAGATTTTGAGTCTGGTGCGTCTGCCAATTCCGCCACTCTAGCATTTTAAATTAAAAAAGAAGTGCCAGGCACTTCTAAAATATTGTGGGGTGGATAGTGGGAATCGAACCCACGATCTTCAGGACCACAATCTGACGCCTTAACCAGCTAGGCCATACCCACCACGAACAATACATATATAATAGCAAATTAAAAATGTATTGTCAATATAATTTTACAATTTAGAAATTTTTTCCCTTAAATTTTTTAAGGCTCTGGCTCTGTGACTAATTTCATTTTTTTCTTCATGGGTCATTTCTGCAAAAGTTTTGTCAAATCCATCTGCAATAAAAATGCTGTCATAGCCAAAACCATTGTCGCCCTTTTCAACTTCAGAAATTTTTCCTGGGCAGACACCTTCTATAGGGATTATATTTTTATCTTCATCAATTAAAATAATTTGAGTTTTAAAATAAGCCGATCTGTCTTTTTCTCCACTTAAATTTTTTAATAATTTTTCTCTATTTTTTTTATCATCATGCTCTTTTGCATATCTAGCAGAATGAACTCCTGGTTCACCATTAAGGGCATTTACAAATAAGCCTGTATCATCTGCTAAAACAGCAAAATCTACTCTTTGTGCCATAGCATCTGCTTTTTTTAGAGCATTATCATATAGAGTTTCCCCATCTTCTACAACTTCAAAATCAAGTCCATCTATGTCGGACTTACCGTAAATTTCTACATCTAAATCTTCTAAAATTTCTCTGATTTCCCTAAGCTTATTTTTATTATCTGTAGATAAAACTATTTTTCTCATAAATTTTGCTCCAAAATTTCAAAATAATCAAATATTTCTCCAATTCCAGTTTTTGCACCTGCTAAAAATCCATTTAGTTCATCAATTGAAAAAGTTCCCTTTTCTCCAGTACCTTGGATTTCTATTAATTCAAATTTGTCGTTCATGACAACATTTAAATCTACATCTGCATTGGAATCTTCTTTAAAATCTAAGTCAACAAGACTTATTCCATTAACTTTACCAACACTAATTGCTGCTACCTTAGAAATAATTGGATCTTCCTCGAATTTTCCATTTTCCAAAGCTTTTTTTACTGCCAGTTTAAGTGCAATGTAAGCTCCCGTTATAGATGCTGTCCTCGTTCCACCATCTGCTGAAATAACGTCGCAATCAATCCAAATTGTTCTTTCTCCGATTTTGTCTAAATCAATACAGGATCTAAGTGCTCTTCCTATTAATCTAGAAATTTCGCTGCTTCTTCCGTCAAGCTTTCCCTTAGAAATATCTCTAATTTTTCTTGTTGGTGTTGAACCAGGAAGCATTGAATATTCACTTGAAAGCCATCCTTTATTTTTACCTCTAAGAAATCCTGGAACTTTATTTTCAATCATGGCAGAGCATATAACTCTTGTCTTTCCACATTCAATTAAAACTGATCCATCAGGATGATCAAGATAATTTGTACTTATTTTAATCGGTCTTGCTTCGTCATTTTGTCTATCTTCTCTCATAATTTCCCTTCTATTTTTCAACATAGCTTCCCATATAGTCTTCTATACCATTATAGAGTCCTTGGGCTAATTTATCAATGTAATCAGGGTCTTTAATCTTTTCCAAATCATCTTCATTTGATAAAAATCCTAGTTCAGCTAAAGCTGCAACATTTTTTGTTTTATTTAAAACTATTATAGCTGGTCTATTTTTTATGCCACGATTAACTGCTCCAGTTTCTTTTATAAGAGCTTTTTGTAGACAAGATGCAAAATCTTTTTGAACTGTGTCTTTTATTTTTACATTTTTTTCTGAAGCATATAAAACTTCTATTCCCTTTGCTTCGGAATTGTCTGAAGAATTAAAGTGTATAGATAAAAATAAGTGAGCATTGCCATCGTTTGAAACTGATGCCCTATCTAAAAGTTTTATATATTCATCTCTTGATCTAGTGATTACTGGATTAATTTCTGGGTTGTTATAAAGTTTATCCATTAATCTTTCAGCTACCATTAAATTTAAAGTTTTTTCATAAGTTTCACCATCAAGTGCTACTGCACCTGAATCTTTTCCACCGTGACCTGGGTCAATAATAATGTTCAATTTTCCATTCACTTCAATTTTATCTTTAATAACTCTTTTTTTCTTTTCATCTGACTTGTCAAGATCTGCTTCTTCAAAAATTTTATCCTTATTTCCATCTTTTATTTCATTTTTTATATTAGATGTTTCCTTTTTTTCTGCATTTGATTGGAAATAATTGCTATCAAAAATTGAATTTGAGCTTAGGCTTGTCTTTTTATTATTAGTTTTACTATTATTTTTAGTCTTCTTATTCTTTGAGTTTTTACTATCTTTTTCCTTATCTTCAATTATAGATTTACTCTTATTTGTGCTTATTTCTGCCCTAACTTTGTCATTATTCCAATCTACATTGTAACCAAAAGTTTCAGATATAAATCTCAAAGGAACCATAGTTTTTACTTCTTTTTTTGGACTTTTGTAAAGTGCAAGTTGTGGGGCTTGAGCATTGTCCAAATTAATTTTTTTGCCATTTACACTTACAACAGGACTGTTTATCTTCATATTTATAACGTCGCCGTTTAAAGTAATTTTTATAGACTTATCCTTAGCTTTCCACTTTACATCTGCTCCAAGCTTTTCTGTAATTTCACGAATTGGCACAAAAGTCCTACCCTGTTTTATGTAGGGAGAAAATTCTGTTTTTAGAGTTTTGTTATTTACAAGGACACCAGCTTCCTTTACCTTAAACTGAGTATTACCTATGCTTACATTGAATTCTTTAGCTGCAAATACTGGTGTAATCAGCAAAGACATAATTAATATCGAAATTTTAAAAAATTTTTTCATTTAATTCACCTAGATAAAGTTTATATATCTTTGTAACTATTGTCAATAATGTAACCGAATTGTAATAAATTCTACAATATCTTATAAAGCTCATCAGCTCCTGGATCAGACAAGATTAGTTCAGTGTCAGAGGATAAAATTGCAGCTTCATTTTTAGAATTAACTTCACCTATTTTTGTGACTTTTATTGATTTTTCTTTTGCTTCTTTTTGAAATTTCAAAAAATCTTCTTCATCAAAAATCATGAGCATACTTCCACTGGAAATTAATCTTCTTGGATCAATTTCATAAAAATTTGTAATTTTCTTTGTCACATCTAAAATTGGAATTAAATCTTCATAAATCCTGATTCCATAATTAATTGCACGAGAGGTTTCCCAAACTGCCCCCATAAGTCCTCCTTCTGTTATGTCGTGCATGTGTTTTACAGAATATTTTGAAGCTAATCTTGATTCTTTTAAAACAGAAATCTCCTTTGACAAGGACTTTGCAAAGTCAAGTTCTTCTTTAGTTAAAATTTCTGCAACTTCATCTTTTTCATTGGCTATTATGCTAGTTCCTTCAATTCCAATATATTTTGATATAGCTACAATATCTCCATTTTTTATGCTATCTATATTAGGTCTTTTATCTTTTTTAACTCTTCCTAAAACTGTTGTTGAAAGTAAAATTTTATTAACTGCATCAGTGACTTCAGTGTGTCCTCCAACAATATCTACATTTAATTCCCTTGCAGTCCTACTTGCATCTTCTACAATTGTTTTTAAATCCTCAATATTAGCTGTAGGTGGAATTAAAAGCGTCATTAGAACTCCAACAGGATCAGCACATTGACAGCTCACATCATTTACAGAAATATTTATAGCAAGAGATCCTAAATTTTTAGATGCACCTGTGATGGGATCAGTTGATGCTACTATTAAATCTGAACCAAAATCCATGACAGCATTGTCAAGACCAGTTCCTCCACTAACAAGAACTTCCTTTCTATTAAATTTTAAATTGTCAAAAATATATTTTTCAAGCACTTCTGTCTTTAATTTACCAATTTCCAAAATTAACACCTCTTGAGAATTTTACACTTATTTTATTTGCATTTCAAACTTGTTAAATCCATTTTCTTTGTAGAAATTTTTGTTAACTATATTAAAATCTTTAAAAACCTTGTTAAAATAAGCTTCATCTTTTACTATTCCTCTAACTGTCATTCTTCCCTTGTCAAAGTTATAAGAAGTAAATACTAAATTTTCATCCTCAAGTTTTTGAATTTCTGAAATTTTATCGATAAACTTTTTATTTTTTTCTTGAAACTTGTCACTGGCAAGGTCCTTGTTATCACTTTCCTCAAGATCAATCATCTTTACATTTTCACTTTTTTCTTCATACTCTCTTTTTAAATTATTGGAATAAATGAGATTAAAGGCAATTATTGCTAAAAGAGCAAAGGGCAAAAATATATTTATATAACTTTTTTTCTTAGCCTTTTTTGCAGCTTTATCTTCCTTTTTTAGTCCATCTATACTAAGGATATTCTCATCTAAAATCTCAAAATCTAAATCGCTATAGGCCTTTAAAGTATCCTTTATTGTCTTTGAATCACAGATATTCCCGAAAAGTTTTACACTTTCTCCTTTTGAAAATTTTTCCATTTGGCTAATATGTTTTATAAAATAATTTTTGTACTTAAATAAAAAATCTTCTTCGACCTTTTGCTCTTCTGGATCATATCTCAAATTTATGATATTTGAAGCATTTTGTTCTTCTAAATTATTATCTTCAATTAATTTTTCTATATTTTCATCATAAATTTTTTCATAAGAATTGACTAAGTTATCTTTTACAAAAATTTCTTTTATGTAGGAAGGTGCTATCTCAATAAATTTTCCATTTAAACTAAAACTCTGAGTTTCCGGATAAATTTCAAAATTATTTATATTTAATTTTTCAAATAAGTCCTTCAATTTTAAAATCATATCTTTGGGAACTAAATCTATAGATAGGTTAATGGAATCATTAGATTTTTTGTCTTTATAAAAGATTTCGTAATTATTTATATCAAAATCCCCATAATCCTCAAGTTCAAGTTCTAGAAAATTTTTTATATCAGATTCTTCAATTTCTGGAATTTTATAGTTAATGTGGATAAATTCACTAGAATCAAAAAAGATATACACCTTGTCCCTTTTATTTATTTCAGCTTTCTCAACAATTTTGCTGCATTTATAGAAAAAATGGTGGTAATCTAAAATCTTCCCATCCTTATAAATCCTATAAGCTATGGGAACAGTCTTAATTTCTTTTTCATTTCTTGTTTTTTCAATTAAATTTATAAAACCGTCATTAATTTTAATTATTATAATTTTTTCAAACATAAGTCAAGTCACCTGCAAATTAAAAAAATAATTATAGCTAAACTCATAAAAGGTCCAAAAGCAATAGAATCTTTAAAACTTTTTTTCTTGGATAAAATTAAAAATATGGAAATCACTGCTGCACTTATAAAAGAATCTCTAAATAAAATAAATGCTTCATACAAGTTTTCTGCAAAAAAACCCATTATAAAAGAATAATAGACATCTCCAAGTCCCATCATAGATGTGAAATAATAAATTGCGAAAAATATTAGACCCATGCCAAGGGAATATTTTAGAGAATTTAAAAATCCATAATGTAAAAAATATTTATAAACCAAACTTAAAAGAAAAATTATAAGAAGATCAACATTATAAATATAAGAAGTTTTGTAGTCAATAATTCCTATAAATACAGCAACAACAATTATCCCTATTATTATAAAAGTTTCAAAGGATACTTTATATTTCATAAAAATTATAAGGGATAATGTTGAAATAAAAAGCTCTATTAAAAATTTATCTTTTCCAATTTTTTCACCACAACTAGCACACTTTCCTCCCAAAAAAATATAGGAAAAAACTGGTATTAGTTCATAAAAAGATAAAGTCCTCTTGCAAGAATCACAATGACTTCTAGAAAATATAAAATCCTCTTTCTTCTCTCGCCTAGTGACAAAAACTTGGTAAAATGATCCAAGTGATCCAGCAAAAATAAATATGAGAAGAGAGAGGAATATTTTATAAAAATTAATCTTCATTTTCTAAAACTAACTTTTTATCAGAAACTTTTACTGGACCTGGTGTAACTGTTACATCTCCATTATCACTTGCTTCTACAGTAAATGAATCATAACCTTCTAGGTGCTTAGCAGGTTTTGGAATCTTTCCACCTTCTATGTAATCTTTTAGATTTTCAACATTAATTCCACTTTCTGGATTTGGATTATCTATTAGATACAAAATTCCCGCACTTTTTAAAACTTTTACATTGGCATTGTGAGCAGCAGCTTCTGCAGCTAGATTAGTTGAACTGTACTTCATAGCGGCAATCGAAATTAAAATTGCTATAATGGCTATGACTATTACTAATTCAATTAGGGTGAAGCCCTTTTTCTTCTTTTCTTTCATAATTACCTCCTAAAATTGATTTACCATATCAAAAATTGGAAGTGCAATAGATAGCACTATAAATCCAATTATCAATGCCATAATGATTATTAAAACTGGTCCAAGTATTCCAAGTAACTTTTTGTTTCTGCTATTTAATTCTTCTTCATAAAAATTGGACATTATTGAAAAAATTTCTTTTAAATTTGAAGATTCTTCTCCAACCCTAATCATAGAAATTAACACTTTTGAAAATACTTTTGTTTCATTAGCACTTTTATAAAAATATTCTCCAGCCTTTATTTCCTTTAAAATGTTTCTATATTTTTCTCTTAAAACTGTATTATTTTCCATTCTAGAAATTATCTCAAGACTTCTATCCACAGTTAAGCCAGATCCAAGAAGTAAATCCATATTAAAGGAAAAGTTTAAATCCTTTGTCATTCTGTAATACTTTGATTTAAGAAGCATGGAATGAAATCTCTTTGGATGCTTTTTGTTATAAAAATATGCAATCGCTATCACAAATATTATTCCCATAATTATGTACAAATAATTATTATAAATAAAATTCGAAAAAGCTATTAGCATTCTCGTTGGAGCTGGGAGTAAATTGTCATTGTAACTAAAAATTTGGCTAAAATTTGGAATTACATTTATAATCAAAAAATTTATTATAAAAATTGAACTTATAAGTAAAATCAAAGGATATGCCAATGCTTCATTTATTTTTGAATTAGTTTCTCTCTTTTTTATGTAGTAATCTGACAATTTGTGAAAAATTTTCCCAAGGCTAGAAGTATTTTCTCCGACATAAACCATATTTGTCACAAGACTTGGAAAAGCTCTTGAAGATTTCATAGAAGCAGACAAGGAATTCCCCATCCTTAGACTTTCTCTTATATCACTTAATATTTTGCCCTTTTCTTTTGAAAATTGTGATGCTAAAATTTCAAAGGCATTTTCTATGCTTATGCCAGAACTTATAAAAAGAGAAAGCTGTCTAAATAAAATGTAGAGATCTTCATTTTTAAACTTTTTCTTAATTTCAAAAGAATTAGACGACTCAATATTTTCTTCAATTTTTATTGGTCTAAGTCCTTTTCTTTTTAATTTGTCCTTAGCTTCATTGAAATTTTCAGCTTCAATGTTTCCAACTAATTTTTCACTGCCCTTAAAGGCCTTGTACTTGTAAATCATAATTCACCAACAGTATGGATGTTTTTGTAGTACTCTTCAAAAGTTGTTTCGCCTTTTTCTATTAAAGATAAGATCTCTGTTGATAAAGTTCTCATTCCCTTTTCAACAGCATATTCTTTAATTTTTTTAATGGATTCTCTTCTAGTAATCATATCTCTGATTTCGCTGTCGACTATCATAATTTCAAAAACTGCAATTCTACCAGAATATCCGGAGTTACATTTCTCACAAGATCTAGCCTTATAAACATATTCACTTTTTATAAGTGGATTTGTATTTTTTACTTTTTCTTTGCAGTGTGGACACAATTTTCTTATTAATCTTTGTGAAATTACTCCAATAAGTCCAGCTGAAATTAAGTATGGTTCTATTCCCATATCAACTAGCCTTCCAACTGATGCCGGAGAACTTTCGGTGTGAAGTGTGGATAAAACTAAATGACCTGTTATGGAAGATGAGATAGCAATATGCGCAGTGTCTTCATTTCTAATTTCACCAATCATAATTTTATCTGGATCCATTCTCAAAATTGCCTTTAAACCTTTTTCGAAAGTAAGTCCTGTATTTTGATTTACTTCAATTTGATTTATACCATCAATTTTATATTCTATTGGATCTTCAATAGTCATAATATTTATGTCTTCATCTTGAATTTTCCTAAGAAGTGTGTAAAGTGTAGATGTCTTTCCCGAAGAAGTTGGACCACAGCTTAAAATAAGTCCTGATGGTTGGGATATTAACTTCATGACCTTATCATAATTTTCTCCAAGGAGTCCAATTCCCTCTGGTGTATAAGAAATTCTCTGAATATCTAAAATTCTTAATACAATCTTTTCACCATTGCCTGTTGGTGTCGTTGCAACTCTTATGTCGATTTTTTCACCCATAAAATCAAAAGAAAATCGTCCATCTTGAGGCAATCTTTTTTCAGAAATATCAAGTTCAGATAAAATTTTTATCCTAGTTACAAGATGAGGATAAATTTTTTTAGGTAGATCTATAAGTTTATTTAAAGCTCCATCAACTCTTATCCTAACTATTATATTTTCAAATCTTGGTTCTATGTGAATGTCGCTGGCATTTTTCTCGATGCTTTCTTTTAAAATAAAATCTAGGACTCTCACAGCAGGAGAGTCTTCCTTTACATCATCTTCTAAAACAAGTATGTCCTCATATCTGTTATTTATAGAATCTAATAAAAAATCAGTATCATTATTTTTATAAATTTCATCTAAGAGAGTTTTTATTTTATCTTCACTTGCTTTTTCAAATAAAACTTCTCTTCCTAGCTTTTCTTTTAGGTTATATTTCAAAATCTCATCATCAATATGTAAAGAGTAGAAGACCACTAGGTCGCCTTCTTCTCTATAAGGAGCTATAAAATTCTTTCGGCAATAATTTTCTGCCAATATATTTTTAATTTCAAAAGAAAAATTATTCACTTTCCTCTCTCCTGTAGTCACAAGTAGAATTACTACATTTTATTGTCTTTTTATTTCTTGACTTCATCTCTGTCAAAATGCTTCCACATTTTGGACATTTTTCTTCAATTGGCTTATTCCATGATACAAATTCACATTTAGGATATTGATCGCATCCGTAAAAAATCCTTCCTTTTTTACTTCTCTTTACGACAATTTCACCTTTGCCACATTCTGGACACTTAACTCCAATTTTTTCCACAAGAGCTTTTGTGTTTCTACATTCAGGAAAACCTGGACATGCCAAGAATTTTCCATATCTACCCATTTTTATAACCATGTTTCTGCCACATTTTTCACAAATTTCATCAGTTACTGGATCTTCTATTTGAACTTTTTCTATGTTTTCATAAGCCTTATCTAGATCTTCTTTTAAGTCGCTATAAAATGCTCTAACAAGTTCCTTCCAGGCTTTTTTACCATCGGCAATTTCATCTAATTCAAATTCCATTTGAGCAGTGAATTTTTTATCTACTAGATTGTCAAAATTGTCAACTAATATTTCATTGACAGTTTGTCCCAATTCTGTTGGCACGAATTTTTTCTCTTCAAGTACGACATAATACCTGCTTTGAAGAGTAGAAATAGTTGGTGCATAAGTTGATGGTCTACCAACTCCCAAAGCTTCAAGCTCTTTTATTAGAGAAGCTTCATTGTATCTTGGAGGTGGATTTGTAAAGTGTTGTTCTTTTTTTATATCCTTTAATTTTAAAACTTGTCCCTCTTCAAGAGGAGGAAGTTCCTTTGCTTTTTCAAGACTATAATCATAAACTCTTAAAAAACCATCAAAATCTAAAGTTGATCCACTTACTCTAAAAATTTCTGCATTTGAAACAATATCAGCAGAAATTGTGTTGAAAATTGCATCTGCCATTAGTGAAGCGACAAATCTATTCCAAATCAAAGAATATAATTTAAATTGATCCTTTGAAAGTGAATCTTTAATAGAATAAGGTGTCTTATTTACATCAGTTGGTCTAATACATTCGTGAGCATCTTGTATGTTTTCAGTCTTTTTCTTTACAGCTGCTTTTTTCTTGCCAAGATAATTTTTTCCATAAGATTTTTCTATAAAATTAAGACAGGCATTTTGTGCCTCTTGAGAAATTCTAGTTGAGTCAGTTCTCATATAAGTTATAAGACCAACAGAACCTTCCTTTGGAAGTTTTACACCTTCATATAAACTTTGTGCTACCATCATAGTCTTTTTAGTAGAAAAATTAATTCTCCTAGAACTTTCTTGTTGCATTGTAGATGTTGTAAAAGGATTTGGTGATTTTCTAGCCCTCTTTCCTTTTTTTACTGAATCTACAGTAAAATTATCCTTATCTACTTTATTTATTACCTTATCAGCATCTTTTTCAGTTTTCAGTTCAACTTTTTTTGTCTTATTTTTTTCCTTTACACCATAATAATCTGCCAAGAGCTTTCTTCTTCCAGCTCTCAAATCAGCTTCTATAGTCCAATATTCTTCAGCAATAAAATTATTAATTTCATCTTCTCTATCACAAATTAATTTTAAGACAGCTGATTGAACACGACCTGCTGAAAGACCAGACTTTACTTTTTTCCATAAAAGAGGAGAAATTTTATAACCTGCAAGTCTATCTAGTTCACGCCTTGCTTGTTGTGCATCCACAAGATTCATATCAATAGTCCTTGGATTTTTAATTTCTCTTTTAACTGTATCCTTAGTTATCTCATTAAAAGTAACCCTATTTTTTTCATCTTCCTTCATTCCCAGAATATATGAAAGGTGCCAAGAAATAGCTTCTCCCTCCCTATCGGGGTCAGTTGCGAGAAAAATCTTATCTGCTTTTTTCGCTTCAGACTTAATTTCTTTTATTAGCGGTCCCTTGCCATATATATTCATATATTGTGGTTCAAAATCTTTTTCTATATCAATGCCAAGCTTAGACTTAGGTAGATCTCTGACATGACCTACAGAAGCAATTACATTGTAATTTTTCCCAAGCATTTTTTTTATTGTCTTTGCCTTAGTGGGCGACTCCACTATTACAAGATTTTTTACCAAAATATCATCTCCTTCTTCCCATAATTTATTTTAAAATTTGAAATTCATTCATAGAAATTTTTTCGATAATTCCTTTAAGTTCCAACTTAGTCAATATCTTATTTATATAAAATACCTCATTATTTAAATTTATGCAAATATCATTAGTGTTATTTATTCCCTTTTCTATGAGATTATAGACTGCCATTTCTTCAAGGTCCAGCTCAACTTTTTCTTCTTTATCATTTTTGGATAAAATCCCTGGATAACAATCTAAAATATCTTTTATTTCAACTAAAGGTATTGCTCCGTCACGAATTAATTTATTTGTACCAACAGAATAAATTGAAGTAATATTTCCTGGAACTGCAAAAACTTCTCGACCTTGTTCTGCAGCAAGCCTTGCAGTTATTAGACTTCCACTCTTGTCCTTTGCCTCTACAACTACAACAGTATCAGAAATCCCAGAAATAATTCTATTTCTCATGGGAAAAGTAAATTTGTTGGCACCTGTTCCAAGGGGAAACTCGCTTATAATAGCACCTTTTTGTGAAATTTCTTCATAAAGGGCCTTGTTTGACTTAGGATAAATAACATCAATTCCTGTACCTAAAACTGCTATGGTATTTAAATTATTTAAAAGTGCTCTTCTGTGAGATAAAGTGTCTATGCCATAAGCCATGCCACTTACAATACTAAAATCATAAAATCCCAAATCATCAATTATTTTATTTACTGCCATATTTCCATAAGATGAATGACTTCTAGCTCCAACAAAAGCAATTGGGTTGTAAGTTTTCAAATTTCCCTTTATATATAAAACTGAAGGTGGATCTTCAATATATCTAAGTCGTTCTGGATAAGTACCATCTAAAATTGTAACTATACTTACATCAAGGATTTCTATTCTCTCATTTATTTTCTCAACTATAGTTTCAAAATCTCTTGCCTTTTCTTGCAATCTAGAATTGCTTCTATTAGAAAGAACTTTTTCTTCAAGATAATCAACTTTATAAAAATCTTCAATAGGGATGTCTTTGTCCAATAAATAGTTTAAAACCTTTAAAGAGTTTTCACTAGAAAAATTTATTCCATTGAGAAAAATAAGTAATTCTTTTTCTGTCATCTAATCACCCCTAGTTGCCCCAAAACTTTTTATCCATTGTCCTGTATTGAATACTTTCTAAAATGTGATCTTCTTTTATATTTTCACTCTTATCCATATCAGCAACTGTTCTAGCAATTTTTAAAATTTTATTATAAGTTCTGGCACTCATTCCATATTTTTTAAAGGCAAGTTCCAATATTTTTTCAGAATTTTTATCAAGACAACAATATTTTTTTAATTTATTTTCTGGAATTTCAGAATTATATTTGAAACTCTCATCTTTAAATCTATCTTTTTGTATTTCTCTTACATATTTAACCCTATTTCTTATAATTTCAGATGATTCTCCTGACCTTTTTGAAGAAATATCTTTATAATTTACTTCAGGAACTTCAAGATGAATGTCTATTCTATCTAATAGAGGGTGTGAAATTTTTGAAAGATATCTTTGGATTTCATAAGGCGAGCAATTGCACTCGTGAGTTTTTGAATTGTGAAAACCGCATGGGCAGGGGTTCAATGCCACAAGGAGTTGGAAATCTGCTGGATACTTGACACTAGCATTGGCACGTGAAATTATTATGTCCTTTGATTCCATAGGTTGACGCAAGACTTCTAAAACAGACTTTGAAAATTCAGGAAGTTCATCTAAAAAAAGTACTCCCTTGTGTGCAAGAGAAATTTCACCAGGTTTTGGAATTTTTCCTCCTCCTATTAAAGAAACTGCTGAAGCTGTGTGATGCGGTGATCTAAAGGGTGGCTTTGTAATTAATGAATTGTCTTCTAACAATCCAGAAATGGAATAAATTTTTGTAACTTCTATAGCTTCTTCAAAATCAAGTTCTGGCAAAATAGTTGGAAATCTTTTTGCCGCCATTGTTTTTCCAGATCCAGGTGATCCTAAGATTAAAATATTTGACTTTGCTGATGCCGAAATTTCTAAAGCTCTTTTTAAATTTTCTTGTCCCTTTATATCTGAAAAATCCACTTCATAAGAAACCTTTTCCCTGATTAGACTTCCCATACATCTTTCAATTTGAATTTCTCCTTTTATAAAAGAAATAACTTCTTCTAAAGTCTTTACAGGATAAATTTCCACATCAGAAACTATGGCACATTCTTTCCTATTTTCATAAGGGACAATAAATTTTCTGTAGCCCTTTTCTCTCATGGAAATGACCATGGGAAGGGCGCCTTGAATTTTATTTATCTTTCCATCTAGAGCGAGTTCTCCCATGTAGACATAGGGTGAATAGTCCATCTCAAGGCTTTCATCACAACTAAGAAGACTAACTGCTATGGCAAGATCTAATTGAGTCCCATCTTTTCTCAAATTTGCAGGAGCTAAATTTATCGTAATTCTCTTTTTTGGGAAGTCGAATCCAGAATTTTTTATGGCAGATTTTACTCTTTCAGTTGATTCTTTTACAGCTGTATCTGCTAGTCCAACTAAAATAATTTTGGGCATTCCATTTGATAAGTCTACTTCAACATCTACTGGATATCCATTTAAACCAGTTAAGGTGCAGGTCTTGGTGCAAGAGTACATAATTCCTCCTTATCTATCTAAAGTTTATAATTTTATTCTTATTTATATTCCTATTTATATTCTATCAGAAAACCTTTACAAATTCTAAAGTAATTAAAAAAAGTCAGGCCTTCATACCTGACTTCATTTCATTTTAAAAATTATTTTTCAACTGTAACTATTACTTCCTTATCAACTCTTTTTGAAAGTTCTTGATAATGCTTAGTCATTTCCTTGTTGTTAAAGTCCACTTGAGCATCTCTTGGAACTCCTTCAGCAGTTTTAATTGTGCCCTTGGAATTTATAAGTTTGTAAAGACCGTCATACATAACATAATCGCCCTTTTTTTGCTCAAATTGTTCGTAATACTTAATACATCCTCCAAAAGTTTTATTACCTGATTGGACAATTTTTTTGTCTGATATAAAGTAACCCGGTCTCCAAGTTGACTTTTCAACTACAAGTTCCTTCATAAGATCATTTGGAATCTTAATTGTTACCTTTGGATTTCCAAAAGTGAAAGTAGTGTAGGCTTCCTTAATAGGAGCAGCTTTTGGTGTGCTTTCTTTTGTTTTTTCAACTGGCTTAGTTTTTTCTGTGCTATCTTCTACTTTGTTAATATTTTTCACATCAAATTTTGGGAAAATATTATTTGTTGGAAGGGCAAGTGATTCTTGGAAATTCTTTAGAGTCTCGTCGCTTCCCTTTAGGCTTGGATCAAGCTTCTTTAGACTTTTATCTGAGAATTCGTATCTAACTAGGACTTTACCATTTTCTTGGTAAAGGTTAAGGGCTGGAAAGATGGCTTTTTCTTTTTCTGTACCAATTGAACCAACAAGTCCACTCATTGTTCCCTTTTTATAAAGTCCCTTGTCATAAAAGTTTACAAGACCTTCTGCTGCTGACTCTTCAATAAAAATATTATTTTCAAAATTATCTTTTACATAAAGAGTAAAACCATACTTGGAAAAATCTAACTTTTTAAGATTTGAGTAGTCTATATTTCTTGTGTTAAGTCCATTTCCAATATAAACAGCACCATCATTAGGATTCCAGCTAATAGGTTTGTTGAGAGATTCTCCAACATAACGAATTGGAACATAGGTGCTGTCCTTGTAAAGAATTGGAGCCACGTCCATTGTCTTCTTAAGTCCATTGACTTCAAGATTTTTGCTTTTAACATTCATGCCAACTTCTTGACCATTTCCCTTGATTGTAATATTACGAGTAGTATGATCGTAAGTTACGTCAAAGCCCAAAGTTTCACTGACAAATCTTAAGGGCACATAGGTACGACTGTTTGATATAAATCCATAAAATTTTGAGTCACCCTTATAGGCAGTCTCACAATCTGCACCATCAATTACAAGTGGTGTGTCAAAGTCGTAGGCATAGACATTGGCACTTAAAGTTAGGACCAAGGCAAGCCCAAATAATAATTTTTTAAATCCTTTCATAAGTATCCTCCTTAACTTAAAATAAAATATCTATAATTAAAATTTTATCATATTAAAGAGAAATATATAAAAGATTTGGCAAAATAGATCTTTTAATTTCTTATTACAATTCTAAAAAAAATAAAAAACCTCTTCACTAGTTTACTAGCAAAGAGGCTTAAATTTCATCTTACTTTTATAAATTGATTAAATTACAAAATTTCCTTCTTTAAAGATTTGAACTTCTTCTCCATTTTCTTTTACTCCAACTATTTCAGTTGTAGCATCTCCTATCATAAAGTCCACATGAGTAAGAGAATCATTCATTCCACGATCTTTTAATTCTTCAAGTGAAAGTTTTTCCCCACCTTCAATACAAGTTGGATAGGATTTTCCTAATGCTAAGTGACAAGATGCATTTTCATCATAAAGTGTGTTATAGAAAAGAACTTTTCTCATAGAAATTGGAGTATTATAAGATACTAAGGCAACTTCACCTAATCTCTTTGAACCTTCATCTGTTTCTAAAATATTTTTTAAATATTCTTTTCCTGATTTTGCATCATAATCGACAACAAGACCATCTTTAAAAACTAAATAAAAATCTTCAATTAAATTTCCATTGTAATTTAGTGGCATTGTAGAATAAACTTTTCCATTTACTCCATCAAGTCTTGGAGCAGAAAAAACTTCTTCACTTGGCATATTTGCAATGAATTCTTCTCCATCACTATTTAAATCCCCTGCTCCTGCAAAGATATATCCCTTTGGAAGTCCAACTTCCAAGTCAGTTCCCTTTTCTGATTTATAAACTAACTTTTCAAATTTATTTTCATTTAAAAATTTGCTGTATCTGTTTAAATTATTTACATGATTTTCAAGAGCTTTTTCTGGATCTTCTTCAAAAAGTCTAACGGAGTTAAAAATTTCAAACCATAATTTTCTCACTGCCTCATCTTCTTCCAAGGAAGGAAAAACTTTTTTTGCCCATGAAGGGATGCTTGCTCCCACAACTATCCATGAAACATAATTTGCCATCATTTTAGCAGAAAAATCTCTCAAAGCTTTTGAAGATGCAAGATTTGATTTAAATAATTTTTCTGAATCAAGTCCCTTAAACACATCTGGATCTGATCCTGTAACTGAAAGGTATTTTGCCTTTTTTTCCATATAATAATTTTCTTTATCTACTTTATGCTTAGGAATATCAGTTAGTACTTCTACACTTTCATTTTCGTATTTAAGTTTTTGAATTAGTGGGTCCCTATAATCTACAACAACTTCACTTGCCCCTAATTCATAAGCTTTTTTTGTACAAGTTATGGCAAAATCTCTCGCTTCAATTGGACATCTCACAACTAACTTATCGTCTTTTTTTATTTTTAGACCAATTTTTAAAATCAGTTCAGCATATTTTTCTATATAATCTTCAACTTTAAAATCTTTAAAATCCATCTAATCATCCCTTCTATTTTAAAAAATATTTTTTACTTTAATAAAATTAATATACAACAAAAAGTTGGCAAATGCAAAAAGATACTACCCTATCTAGTAGTATCTTTTAATAAAATTTATAATTTATTTTTCATATTTTTTTGTCAAAAATTCTTTTGTAACTTGTGGGAATAAGGCGTAAGTCAATACATCTTCTTCTGTCTTTGCAAGATTTCCTATTTCTGTCTTGTAATTTTCAAGAGCTGGTGCTAAGTGATTTGCTGGTCTATCAGTTATAACTTCTGCATCCCCAATAATAGATTTTCTAAATGCATCATCTATTTCCACTGGACTCTTGCCGTATAAACCCTTTAAATAATCCTTGATTTCATTTGGAACCATCTTGTATCTCTTTCCAGTCATCACGTTAAAGGAAGCTTGAGTACCAACCATTTGGCTCATAGGAGTTACTAGTGGTGGATAACCCATGTCTTTTCTAACATTTGGAACTTCAGCAAGAACCTTGTCAAATAAATGATCTTGTTTAGCAGCAGAAAGTTGCGAACTAAGATTTGAAAGCATGCCACCAGGCACTTGGTATATTAATCCTTTTGGATCTACTGTTAGCATTTTAACTCTCATTGTTTTATCATTAAGATATTTATTTTTTACTTCTTGGAAGTATGGTGCAAGTTCACTTAAAATATCAAAATCTAAGTCTACATCATAACCTGCTTCTTTTAAAATTATTGCAAGAGTTTCAGTTGGTGGCTGACTAGTTCCTCCTGAAAATGGAGAAAGTGCTGTATCAATAATATCTGCTCCCTCTTCTATTCCCTTTAAATAAGTCATAGATCCACAACCTGTAGTTTCATGAGTGTGAAGTTCTATTGGAATATCAATTGCCTTTCTAAGAGATCTTACTAAATCTCTTGAAACTGGTGGAGTCAAAATTCCTGCCATGTCCTTTATAGCAATAGAGTCTGCACCCATTTCTTGAACTTTTTTTGCAAGGTCTGTGAAATAATCAATTGTATGAACTTCAGAAGTAGTATAACAAATTGCAACTTGTGCTTCTGCTCCAGCTTTTTTTGTTGCCTTTAGTGAAATTTCAATATTTCTAATGTCATTTAAAGCATCAAATATTCTAATAATATCAATTCCATTTTTAACAGAAAGCTCCACAAATTTTTCCACAACATCATCAGGATAGTTTTTATATCCCAAAAGATTTTGTCCTCTCAAAAGCATTTGTGTTTTTGTGTTTTTAAAATGAGATTTTATATTTCTAAGTCTTTCCCATGGATCTTCATCAAGATATCTTATGCAGGAGTCAAAAGTGGCTCCACCCCAGCATTCTATAGCTTTATATCCAACCTTATCTAGTTTATCCAAGGCAGGTTCCATATCCTTATATGTCATTCGTGTTGCCATAAGTGATTGATGAGCATCACGAAGAATTGTATCAACGAATTCTATTTTTTTCATAAATCCTCCTAGGTAAATTTTACTTTCAGATTAATTCTATTTAAATTAAGTATAACATATATACCCATAATATTTTCATAGATAAAGTGGTTTTTCGACAAATTATATTTGTTAGTATATAAAATTTTTCTTGCCAATATTTTGCTATCTCCTTTACAAATCAATCTTAATTTAGTATAATGCAATCGGCTTATAAATTATCGCGGCGAAAATTTATAGGAGTTTGATAAAAATGGCAAAAATGATGGATCCAAAGTTCAAGCAATCAAGAAGACTTGGACTAAATGTATGCGGTCACCCAAAGGCAATGAAAAAAGCTACAAGAGGTACTGCAAGAAGTGATAAAAAACTTACTGAATATGGTAAGCAACTTTTAGAAAAACAAAGATTAAGAGCATATTATGGTGTTCTTGAAAAACAATTTGTTAATCTATTCAAAGAAGCTCAAAGAGCTCAAGGACAAACAGGTCCTAACCTTGTAATATTCCTTGAAACAAGACTTGATTCTTTATGTTACAGAATGGGCTTCGCTTCTTCAATTAGACAAGCAAGACAAATGGTTACTCACGGTCACTTAACTGTAAATGGAAATAAAGTAAATATTCCTTCTTACAGATGTGAAGCTGGTGATGTAATTGCATTATCTGCTAAAGGAAAAAAAGTTGATTTATTCAAAGAAAACTACAACACTAATATCGTAGCTAACTTCCCTTACATTTCTAAGGATGAAGACTTTAAAGCAACTTTAGTAACTCTTCCAAATAGAGAAGATGTTCCAATAGAAATTGAAGACCAATTAATCGTTGAATTCTATTCAAAGAATATGTAATGAAAATGAAAAAGACCCTGCTTGGGTCTTTTTTTGGTGCATTTTTTTTATTAAATTTCATTTGAAATAGTATTTAAAATATTTAATTCTTCTTCCTCATAGCCTAACAAGAGAAGATTTTTATAGATTCTATCCATAAGTTCTAAAAATTTATCCTTATTTTTCTTGGCAAAAAATACAATAGTCACATTTAAATTATTCCCTTTCTTAGAATATGATTTGAATTTGTTTATTTTTAACTCTTCATTTAATTTTTTTAAAACATATTCATCTTTTGTATCTAAAAAAACATAGGACACTTTAAAAGGATTTATAACTTTTAATTCTAATACAAAATCATTCACAATAAATTGCCTCCCAAAATAAAAATTTATATTTAAATACTAAAAAAAGTCGTATGTTTTTCCCATGCGACTTTTCCTTTTTAATGACTGTTTTATTTTATAAATTGACTAAAGAATATTATCACAATTACAATAGGTGATATATATTTTATACTTACATTCATCCAAGTTCTAATAAAAGGACTTTTTATATTAGCTGCTTCTAAGACATTTTCCATTTTCCAAGCTCTTGCAGAGAATAGTGCTATTAATAGACATCCTATTACTAAGATATAATTACTTTCAATATTATCTAAAAATGCAAAGGCTGGATCATAGAAAATAGAAACTGCAGCAATGGCAATTATTATTACACTTGCAAGAATAAGAGCCTTAATTCTTTCTAGTTTAAATCTTTCCATAAATTGTCCAACAATTGCTTCTAATACTCCTACTGATGAAGTGAAAGCAGCAATGTAAAATCCAAAGTAAAATAATACTGAAAGCACTCTTCCAAAAGGAACAACATTAAAGGCAAGTGGAAGTGTTAAAAATGTAAGTCCCACTCCTTCTCCTGGTGTTAGTCCTGTTGCAAATACAATAGGAAGAATCATAAGTCCTGATAAAATACCTGCAAAAACAAGTGCAAGACAAATTACAGAAGAGTCTTTAAAAATATTTTCATCCTTTTCTTTGATATAAGAACCAAAAACCATGGAACCTAGCATTGCAAGACCCAAGGCAAAGAATGCCTGACCAAGACAAGTTATAACTGAATTTAGAGAAAATTTTGAAAGATCTGGTTTAAATAAGAAAGTAATACCTTCTTTTGCACCAGGTAATCTAAGTCCAAATATAATTATTACAATCATAATAACAAATAAAATTGGTATTAGAACTTTTGAAACTCTCTCAATTCCCTTTTGTACTCCAAGAATTATAACTGCATTGTTAAGTAAAAAGTTAACAAGGAAAAATAAAAATACAGTTCCTTTATTTGCATTAAAGGCATCAAAATAATTTTGAATTCCTTGACTATCTAGACCAACGAAATCGCCCATAAATGCACCTGCAATATATTTAATTATCCATGCATAAATAACTGAAGTATAACCAACAATAATAAGGGCTGCAATTGTGTGTAGGTAACCTGCTAGATACCATTTTGTATTTGGTTTTAAATTTTTATAGGCATCTATTGCTGCGTTACCCGTTGCATAACCTATGGTAACTTCACAAGTCATAAGAGGTATTCCTATAACTAAAATAATTAAAATGTATAAGAATATAAATATTGCTCCACCGTTTTCGCCAACTACGTAAGGAAATCTCCAAAGAGTTCCTATTCCAAGGGCAAGGCCAATGGCAACCATAATGAATCCTAGGATTGATGAAAATCCTTCATTTTGTTTTGACATACGCTCTCTCCTTTTTTATATACTAGAAATACTACCATAAAAATAAATTTTTTTAAATAGATAAAGGAAATTTTCCCCTTTAAAGCGAAAAATTTTTTTTGTTTTTCTACAATTTTATAAAATTTATTCTTTTTTGCTTTCGTGGTATAATCATTTTAGGTGATAATATGAAAAAAGATATCGAATATGTAAAACTAGTGACTTCAACAAATAAACTTATCTTTGATGAAATTTGTGCCTTCTTAGAAGACAATTCAATACCCTATTTTGTAAAAGATGAAGGTGACTACATGCGTCTTATATCAGGTTTTTCTCTATATGAAAAGGGAATTTATGTGTCTGAAAGTGACTTTGAAGAAGCAAATGAACTTCTAATTTATTTTATGAATGACAATGACACAAGTGGCGACTTATCCTTTGATTAATTTTTAAAAATAAATAATTTAAAAAGCTGAGAATTTTTTCCTCAGCTTATTTTTTTGTAATACTTCTATTAAATTTTCAATCAATAAATAAGATTTGATTTATTTATCTAAAAAGTTCACCAAGTCCTTAAAGACCTCTTCTCTATTATCTTCTCTAAAAATCTCGTGTTTCATATTTTTGTAAAGTTTTGAAGAAATATTTTTATATCCAACTTTTTTCAAGATATCAATGGAACTTTCAAAACCTTTTTCTCCACCAATAACTACATCGTCTTCTCCAGCAATTAATAAAATCTCAAGTTCCGGATTTCTAAACTTGTAATTATTTATTTTATTTAGTTCATTAACTCCTTCAAATACAGATAGATATCCTCTATTCTTAAAAACAGCTGGCATTGAAGGATCTTTTTCTGCATCTAAAATATTTTCTTTGCTGTAACTTATCCAGTCAAAATGTTTTTTCTCACCATTGTAAAGATTTTTTAATATGGCTAGGGTTCTTCTCTCTCCAAAGTAAAAATTTACGAAGTTTCCTACAAATATCGCAAGAGGAACTTCTGAAATATAATTAGGTGGACCTGATAGGGCAAGTTTTTTTATTAAATTATCTCCTTTTTCAAGATAAATTCTTCCAAACACAGTTCCAAGAGAATGACCAATTAAATAAACATCTTTTTCTTTGAATTTCTTTTTAAGTTCTCTCGTAATTGCTAGATTGTCATCGACAACTTTTTCTACACCATCAATATATCCAAGTGGGTACTTTTCACTTAGAGACCTTCCATGACCCCTATTATCAGAAATAAAACAAGAATATCCATTTTTATTTAGATAATCAATTAAATAAAAATACCTTTCCTTATGTTCAAGAGCTCCATGAATAATTTGAACTATTGCTTTAGAATTTTCTACAGGAAAATATCCTCCATCAAGAATAAAATCATCATAAGATTTTATTTTCACCTTTTGAAAATTTGGCAAAGTATGAAAATCTTTTTCATTTCCAAATTTACAATAATTTTCTTTAGTTTCACTAGTTTTAGTTAAAAATTCTAAATCACAATTTATTTCAACATTTTCATTTTGAAGAAGTTTATTAGATTTCCTATAATGAATTTGTGGAATTAATAAAATAATTATAATAAGTAAAATAATAAAATATAACATGATTCACCTCAAACTCATTATAACAAAGTCTTATCTTATTTTGTTGATATAATATTTTAAAAGCAATATATTTTCATAAAAAAGGAAGGACTTGCCCTTACAATTTATTTTACTTCAATTTCATAATTATAAATAATAAAAAAAGACCTGAGTGAAAAACCCAGGTCCAAAACTTAATTTATCCTCTTAATTCTTGTCTATTTTCGTTAAGCATCTTAATAATTTCTGAAAGATTAACTTGAGTATTTTCAAGTAATTCGTCTGCATAATCTCTTGCGCCTTCTCTAATTTGAGTTGACTCTTCTTTTGCAGATTTCAAAATTTCAGATGCTCTTTCATTTGCTTGTCTTACAAGTTCATTTTCATCAATAATTTTTTCAGAATGAGCTCTTGCTGCAGAAATAATTTTATCTGCTTCATCATGTGCTCCATTGATGATATCGTCCTTATCTTGTGCAATTCTTTGAGCTTCAGAAATCTCTCCAGGAATTTGTGCTTTTACTTCATTTACAATTTCCAAAAATTCATCTCTATCTACCATTACCTTGTTTGTAAGTGGTATTTGTGATGATGTTTCTACAAGATCTTCTAATTCTTCAACTAAATCAATTAAATTCATATCTTCCTCCTAAGTAATTTTTTCTTCATAGCTTCTCCTACAATAGGAGGCACGAATAAATCTGTATCTCCGTCAAAGGTTGCTACCTCTTTTGCAAGTGTTGAACTTACAAATAAATTTTCATTGGATGACAACAAAAATACAGTCTCAACACCGTACTTGTAATTTTTGTTTGCCATGGCAAGTGTATATTCACTGAAATAATCAGAAGCTGATCTAAGGCCCCTAACTATAACCTTGCAGTTTTTCTTTTTTGCATAGTCTACTAGAAGTCCATCAAAGGAATCAATTTCAATTCCTTCCATGCCATCTAAAACTTCATGGAGCAGTCTTTTCCTTTCTTCCACTGTGAAAAGTCCCTTTTTGGAAGTGTTGTCTAAAACAGCAACAACTATTTCTCCAAAAATATCTCTTGCTCTTTTTATAATGTCTAAATGACCATTGGTCACAGGGTCGAAGCTACCCGCATATATTGCTTTCATTTTCATCCCATCCACATATAGAAATTGAAGTATTTCCATATTTTTTATTTTTTAATTCTACAAAGCCTTCTCCAATTAAAAGTGGTTTATCAGTATTATACTCCACAATTAATTTTCCATCTTCTTTTAGAATTTTATATTCTTTTACTAGCTTAAAGGCTTTCTTATATAAATCACGTCTATCAAAGGGTGGATCCATATAAATGTAATCAAATTTTACATCTAAATTTTTCAAAGCTTGATTTAAGTGATCTTCTATAACAAAAGCCTGATCAGAGAATTTTGCTTTATCAAGATTTTTTTTGACACAAACTATAGCTTCCTTGGACTTATCAACAAAGTATGCTTTTTCAGCACCTCTAGATATAAATTCAATTCCATTGGCACCACTGCCACAAAATAAATCCAAAACTATATCTCCAAAAAAATTTTGACCAAGGATATTAAAAACCGATTCCTTAACCCGATCTTCTGTGGGTCTTGTGTCTAGTCCTTTAGGAGCTATTAATTTGAGCCCTCTTCTGTTTCCTGCAATTATTCTCATAAAGCCTCCAAATTAGTTTTATTTTACCATAAGAAAGGATATATTGAAAGATGTTAGTTCAAATCAGAGTAAAATTCAGCGATTTCTTTATTTAGATAAGAATATTTCTCCCCTTCTAAGTTTGGATCTTCTTCTAAAATATTTCTAACATCATCTGCTGCATATTTTAAAATAGTTTCATCTCTAAAAGGATCTGCAAGTCTTAAATTCGGCATTCCTGATTGTCTTGTTCCAAGAATATCTCCAAAACCTCTAAGTTCTAAATCCTTATTTGCAATATAAAAACCATCATTTGAATCTGTCATTATTTTCATTCTTTCCCATGAAATTTCACTTTTAGAAAGATTATACAAGATACAGTAGGACTGTTGATCTCCTCTTCCTACTCTTCCACGAAGTTGATGTAGAGTTGATAAACCAAATCTCTCTGCATTATAAATCATAATTACACTGGCATTTGGAACATTTACCCCAACTTCAACAACAGTTGTAGAAACCAAAAGATTTATTTTGTTCTCTGCAAAATCTTCCATGATCTTATTTTTTTCATCAGCCTTCATTTTTCCATGAAGAAGTCCAATATTAAATCCGCTAAAATACTCACTTAATTCTTCAAATACTTTTTCAACTGCCTGCAAGTTTTCATAATCTTGATTTTCTTCAATTAGTGAGCAGATTACATAGGCTTGTCTTCCTTTTTTTAGCTCCTTTTTTATAAAATCAAGGGCCTTATTAAGCATATTTTCATTTATGGCAACTGTCTTAATTGCTTTTCTTCCCTTAGGCATTGTCTTTATTACAGAAATATCTAAATCTGCATAAAGGACTAAACTCAAACTCCTTGGGATAGGTGTAGCTGACATAACAATTGTAGCTGCATCTTTATTTTTATTTTGAAGCATATTTCTTTGGACAACTCCAAAACGATGCTGCTCGTCAATAACATTTACTGCTAATTTTTTAAAAACCACATTTTCTTCTATTAGAGCATGAGTTCCAATTAAAATATCAATAGAACCCATTTCCAAATTATCTAAAATATCTCTCTTTGCAGCCTTTGTAGTTGAGCCAATTAAAAGTCCTATCTTTACTCCAAGAGGTTCTAAAAGTTCCACAAAGGATTCAAAATGTTGTTTGGCGAGGATTTCTGTTGGTGCCATTATAGATGATTGATATCCATTTAAATAGGAAAGATACATAAGAACAATTGCAATAATTGTCTTTCCACTTCCAACATCACCTTGAATGAGTCTATTTATAGCCTTTCCCTTTTTCATATCTTCAAAAATTTCATCTAAAACAGAACTTTGTCCTTCAGTGAGTTTAAAGGGAAGATTTTCTATAAATTCATAAATTTCATCTTTTATTTCAAATTTTATGGCATCTCGCCTTTCATTTTGTATTTTATTTTTTAAAATGGAAAGCTCAAACAAAAATAATTCTTCATAAATTAATCTTTGCCTTGCTTGTATGTAATTTTTTCTACTGCTTGGATAATGAATGCTTTTTATAGCTTCATTTTTACCAATGAAAGAGTATTTTTCTAAAATCTCTTTTGGCAAATTTTCTCTAAACAAGTTTTTGTCAATAACTTGATTAATAACTTTTTCAAAAACAAAATTATTCAAGCCTTCTGTTAATCCATAAATAGGAGAAATTTTGCCCAGTTTTTTTAATTTATCTATTCTTTCAATTTCAGGACTTGACAAGCTCACCCTGCCCCTAAAGTAATCAACTTTTCCATAAACTAGATAGCTATTTCCAATAATAATTTGAGAATTTAAATAATAGGCATTAAAAAAGGATAACTCTACCTGACCAGTTTCATCTTCAGCAAGAAAACTAGTTAAGCTAAGTCCCTTTCTTATCCTCCTATTTTGAAGTTTAGAAATAATTCTAACTTTAAAAGTACTTTTTTCTCCAATTTTTGCTTCTGAAAGTTTTATTATCTTTGAGGAATCTTCATATCTTCTTGGATAAAAATGTAAAAGATCATAGACAGTATAAATTCCAAGTTTGTGAAATAATTCTGCCCTCTTAGGTCCAATTTGTTTTAAAGTTTTTATAGAATCACTTAACTTCATATTTATCTCCTATTAGAAAAGCCCAAAGCAAAACTTCGGGCTCCTTTAATGATTTAAAATTTATTCTAGGGAAATGATGTAATAATAAATAGGTTGATCTCCTTCTATTACATCAATATCAATGTCTGGATATTTTTCTTCTAATGTTTCACGAACTTTTTCTGCATCTTCTTCTTTTACATCTTCTCCATAGAAAAGTGTTACAAGAGAAATATCATCATTCATTAATTTTTCAACAGTTTCAGTTACTACATCAAAAATAGTTTTACCGCTCGAAATAATATCTTTAGAAGCAATACCTATTATATCGTCCTTGTGAATTTCCTTTCCACCAATTGTTGTATCTCTAACTGCATATGTTACAGACGCATCAGTGACACTTTCTAAAGCTTCTATCATGTTTTCTTTGTTTTCTTCTTTTGTAGCTTCTTCGTTAAAGGCAAGCATAGCAGCTATACCTTGTGGAACAGATTTTGATGGAATTACAATTATTTCTCTATCAGAAATATCTCTTGCTTGTTCTGCAGATAAAATTATATTGCTGTTATTAGGGATAAGATAAATTACCTTTCCGCCAACTTTTTCTACACCCTTTAGAAGATCTTCTGTAGATGGATTCATAGTTTGTCCACCTGCAACAACATAATCAACACCTAGAGATTTAAAAGTTTCTGTCATTCCATCTCCCATGGAAACAGTAATAAAGGAATAATCTTTTTCTTCAATAGTTTCTTCCTCTTCTTCTCTTTTTTTAGCTTCAGCGACTTCACTGTCATCGAAAAGAACTTCTCTGTGTTGGTATCTCATATTGTCAATTTTAATATCTTGAAGAAGACCAAGTTCACAAGCGTGTTGAAGAACAATTCCTGGATCATTAGTATGAACGTGAACCTTTATTAAATGACTTCCGCCACCACCAACAACTAAAAGGCAATCGCCTAGTGGTGCAATTTTTTCTCTAAAAGAGTCAATATCTTCATAGTCAGTATTTATAATAAATTCAGTACAATAACCAAATTTTAATGAAGTATCTGCTTCAGTAAATTGCACTTCTTTTTGAGCTTTTTTCTTTAAAGTTTCGTCTTCACTTTGATCAGCTATATCTTCGCCCTTTAATACTTTAAGAGAACCTTCAAGTAAAACCACAAGACCCTTACCACCAGCATCAACTACACCAGCTTCTTTTAAAACTTTAAGTTGATTTGGAGTGTTATCAAGAGATTTATTTGCCTCAAGAATTACATCTTCCAAGAATTCAATAGGTTTTTCACTTTTTTTATAATGTCTAATGGCAAAATCAGCTGTTTCTCTACCAACTGTAAGAATAGTACCTTCAATTGGTTTCATGACAGCTTTATAAGTTGTTTCACTTGCTTTTTTAAAAGCATGAGCAATAGCAGCTGTGTCTGCTTCGTCAATTCCTTCAAGCCCCTCAGAAAATCCTCTTAAAAGTTGTGAAAGAATAACTCCACTGTTTCCCCTTGCTCCCATTAGAGCACCACGAGCAGCAGCTGCAGATACATCAGCTACAGTAAAATCCCCTTCTAAACTATCTATTTGTTTTAAGGCAGATTTTGATGTAAGGCTCATGTTAGTTCCTGTATCTCCATCTGGAACAGGAAACACATTAAGGGCGTTGACCTCCTCCTTCATGGATATTAGATAATTTACAGCCCCCTTAAAAATATCTTTTAATAAGGGACCATTAATTTTATTTATTTCCAAAATCTTACCTCCACTATTTAAGTCTAATACCTTCTACCAAGACTTCAATATTATCTACTTCAAGTCCTGTCAAATTCTCAACATTAAACTTAACTCTTTCTATAATATTTTCACCAACAGTAGAAATTTTTACTCCATATTCTAAAATAACATGAAGTTCAATATTAATTTCATTTTCGTTAGTGTTTACAACAATTCCCTTTGATAGATTTTCAAATCTTAAAAGTTCAAAAATTCCATCTGCGGCATTTTTTGATGCCATTCCAACAATTCCGTAGCTTTCCATGGCTGAAATACCAGCTATGTTTGCAAGTACGCTATCTTCTATTACAATATTTCCAAGTTCTCTATTTATAATTGCCGGCATGAGGGCACCTCCTTATCTAGTCCATTATAACAGAATTTACAATATATTAACAGAATTTCAAAATATCCTTTGTAAAAAATTAGAATTTAGTGTAAAATAAGTACATATTGAAAAAATTATTTGCACTTAGCAGCATTTTTTGATAAAATATTGTCTGCTTAATAACTAAAGGAGGTGCGTTATGGCTAAAAGATGTGATATATGTGGAAAAGAAAAATCATTCGGAAATAAAATTTCTTTCTCTCACTCTCGTTCTAACAGAAGCTGGTCTCCTAACATTAGAAGAGTTAAGGCTGTAGTTAATGGATCAACAAAAAGAATCAACGTATGTACTAGATGTTTAAGATCTGGTAAAGTCGAAAGAGCTATATAATTAAGGGTCTTAGATAAGATCCTTTTTTTATGTAGATTTTTACATAATAAAACAAATTGTGTCTAAAAAAGAAAACCCCTGAAAATTGTGCTGACTTCCAAAAGTTACTTTCTAAGTTCAACTTTATGGAATCACATCAAATTTTTAGGGGTAATTTTTTAGCTTAATTTTTCTAATAAAATTTTTCTTATATCCTTTATAAGATATAAGGATCCACACCAAAGAATCATATCGCCATCTTCTGCAAGAGCTAAAGTTTTTTCCACTGCTTCTTGTCGGTTTCTTATAGCATAAATTTCCTTATTTGAAAAACTTTTAAATTCCCTTTCAAGAGAATCTAAATCTGTAAATCTTTCATTATCTATTTCTGTCAAAACAATTTTATCAGCAATTTTTTCTATTTTTTTCAAAATATTTGAGTGATCCTTATCTTTTAAAAGACTAAATCCCAAAATTAAATTCTTATATTTAAATTTCTTTACACTTTTTTTTATTTTTTCTATTGAATCTAAATTGTGAGAACCATCTACAAGAACAAGTGGATTTCTTGATAAACATTCAGTCCTTCCAATATTTACTGCCTTTTTAAATCCAAGTTTTATCTTTTCTTCATCTAATTTATATTCTTCTTTTAAAGAGTCTAAGACCATAAGAACTAGAGAAGCATTTAGGGCTTGATGTTCTCCAATAAGAGAAATTTCTACATTTTTATGATTTCTAAAATCAAACTTATTGCCAAATTCATCTGAACTTATTAATCTAACTTCATCTAGGAAAAATTCATTAAAGCTTGAAGATTTTTCTTTAGATATTTTTTTAAGTTCTTGTCTTGCTTCTTCATTTTGAGGATAAGAAAATACAGTAGAATTTTCTTTTATAATTCCTCCCTTTTCACGAGCAATTTTTTCTAAAGTATCTCCCAAAATATTTGCATGATCTAGGGCAATATGGCAGAATACTGGAATAGATTTTTCCATTACATTTGTAGCATCAACTCTTCCACCCATTCCAACTTCCATTACTGCAAAATCTAATTTTTTTCTAGAAAAATAAATATAGGATATAGCTGTCAAAATCTCAAAACCACTGACAAAAATCTTCTTCTCGTCAAGTTCTTCTACTTTAGATCTAACCTCACTCGCTATATTGGCAAAATCTTCTTCAGAAATTTCTTTTCTATTTACTTCTATTTCTTCACGAATATTTGTTATATAGGGAGATGTAAATTTGCCAACAGAATAATTATTTTCAATAAGGGCATTTGCAATAAAACTTGCAACTGAACCCTTCCCATTAGTTCCTGTAATGTGAATTATTTTTAATTTATCTTGAGGTCTATCAAAAATATCTAATAGAGCCTTAATATTATCTGTAGTAAATTCTCCCAGAGGTATGTTTCTATTTTCAAGCCAAGAGACTGCATTTTTGTAATTCATATAAAACTTCCTTTCAATATAAGTGATATTATCAAAATTTTTATCCTTAATCAATATTTTATGTACCAAATTCTCTTCCAATGTGATAGAATAAGAAAAATATATTTATGGAGGTAGAAAAGATGAACAAAGAAATTCGGATGAAAGATTTATTTATTATCGGCTTCGCACTATTTGCAATGTTTTTTGGAGCTGGAAACCTAATCTTTCCCCCTTACTTAGGTTTATTGTCGGGGCACCAATGGTGGATTGGATTTTTAGGCTTTACAATTACAGACGCAGGTTTAGGCCTACTGGCAATTATTGCCCTATCCAAATACGATGGTAACTTAAATGTTTTAGCAACTAGGATCAATAAGACTTTTGCAATTATAATTTCAACAGCAATTATTTTATGTATTGGACCTTTCTTAGCTACACCAAGAACTGCAGCTACTACTTATGAAATAGCTATATTGCCAATTTTTGGTGAATCATTTAATAGATACTTATTTTCAGTAATTTTCTTCGTAATTGCTTGTTTATTGAGTATTAGACCAAGTAAGGTAGTCGATATTGTCGGCAAGTTCCTTACTCCATCACTTTTAATCTGTATGACAGTTTTAATTATCAAGGGTATTGTCAGTCCTATTGGAGAAATAGCAGACACAACAATGATTGACAATGTTCTAAAAAAAGGTATTACAGATGGATACCAAACAATGGATGCTATTGCAGGATGTATGTTCGCACTTGTTGTTATTAATGCAGTTAAAACTAGAAATTATTCTTCAAAGGCTCTTGAAATAAAGGCTACTATTATGTCAAGTGTCATAGCAGTAATTTTCTTAGCTTTAATTTATGGTGGTTTATTATATCTAGGAGCCCAAACTTCTGGACTAGGAGTTTATAATCAAGATACTGATTCCACTCTTCTTCTTGTTGACATAACAAATAGAGTTTTAGGTGGAGTAGGTGTTTATATCTTAGGTATTATAACTGCTCTTGCTTGTCTTACAACAGCAATTGGATTAATTTCTGCTACAGGTAACTTCTTTAACGACTTAACTTTTAACAAAATTTCCTACGAAAGAGTTGTTGTTATATGTTCAATAGTTTCATGTTTAATATCAATGCTTGGTGTTACACAAATCATAAAAATTTCTGCACCAATCCTTGAAATTATCTATCCATGTGCAATGACAATTGTCATTTTAGGACTATTTAACGAAAAAATTAAGGACGACTTAGTTTTTAAAGTTCCTCCAATTGTTTCACTTATATTTGGATTTTTATTTGTATTGCAAGGCAAAAATCTACTTGGTGGATTTGGAGATATTTTGACAAAACTTCCACTTACTGAATTTGGACTTGGATGGGTTGTTCCAATGCTTCTTAGTCTTGTTATTGCTATGATAATTTCAAGCGCACAAAATAAAAAAGTAGCTTAAAATAATTATTTTTAAATCACAAAAAACTCTTCTTACTGCAATTAGTAAAAAGAGTTTTTTTTATTGTCTCTTTTATTAAATTTTAAATATCAAATAATTTATTAAGCACTTCAGAAATATTTGACATTTTTATAACTTGAAGTTCCTTATAATTTTCTTCTTTTACACTAGAATATTTCGACACATAGGCCTTTTTAAAACCCATTCTTTCAGCTTCTCTTAGTCTTGTATCTAAACTTGGAACATTTTTTAATTCTCCTGTTAGACCAACATCAGCAATAAAAACGGAATTTGCTTCAACGGCTTGATTTAAGGTTGAAGAAACAATTGAAACCATAACTGATAAGTTTGATGCTTGTTCCTTAACTTTAATACCTCCAGTAGATTTTACAACAATATTTTTATCTAAAAAAGTTATTCCTGCTCGCTCTTCCAAAATGGAAACTAAGGTATTTAAATGTTCTCTTCTCACGGATTCAGAAATCCTTGAAGGATATGGCAAAAATGATTTTGATGCAAGGGCTTCTGTTTCAAGAATTATTGGTCTTGTTCCTTCTCTTATAACTGAAAGAGAAGATCCTGCAACTTGTTCTGAAATAGATCTTTTTGTCATAAAATATTCAGAAGGATTATCTATTGAAATCATTCCTCTTTCTGTCATTGAGAAAAAACCAATTTCTCCTGTTGAACCATACCTATTTTTTGTTGTCATAAGAGATCTCAAATCCTCTGAAGAATCTCCTTCAATTAGTAAAACTGTATCAACTAAATGTTCAAGACTTCTCACACCAGCAAGTTCATCTTGCTTAGTCATTTGACCTACTAAGAAAACCATACGAGGTTTTTCCAAATCCTTTGCAACTTCAGTCATCTTGTAAGCACACTCCATGGTTTGAGTTGGCGTTCCAGGTCTTTGAGAAAATTCATCAAGAGTAAAAGTTTGGATGGAATCAATAATTATAAGTTGAGGATCGATTTTTTCTATCTGATCCAAAACCGAATTAAGGGAAGTGACTGAGTAGACCCAAATATTATCTGATAATTTATTGAGAATTCTCTCAGCTCTCATCTTAATTTGAGTTTCAGATTCTTCTCCAGATGCGTAAAGTACTCTCATGCCTTTGTTTGCAATATCATTGGCAACTTGCATAAGAAGAGTTGACTTACCTGACCCAGGTTTTGCAGTTAAAATGCTAACAGAATCGCGAACGATTCCTCCGCCCATGACCCTGTTAAATTCTTCTATGCTTGTCTTAATTCTTTCATCGGAAGAAACTGCAACAGCTTTTAATTTTTGAGCATCTTTTTTTATTTTTTTACTTTTTGAAGGAGAACTACTAGAAGTATCCTCTTCTTTTTCTTCTAAAGTATTCCAAGAATTACAGTTTGGACATTTCCCAAAATATCCATGGGAAATGTATCCGCACTTATTACATTGATAGACTATTTTCTTTTTCATCTTTCGCCTTTTTTGTTTTCTTTACTTTTTTTATCTGAATCTTCTTGTACTTAACATCTACAGATATTTCGTCGCCCTCTTTTATTTTACCATCTAAAAATTCGTCAGCAATCTTGTCTTCAATTAATTTTGTAATGGTTCTTTGAAGAGGTCTAGCACCAAATACCTTGTCATATCCTTCATCAACTAGGAAATTAATAAGTTTATCGGTATAAGTTGCCTTTATTCCCATATCTAAAAGTCTAAGGCTTAAAATATCAAGCATATTTTTAACAATATCTTTAATTTCAGTTTTTTCAAGAGCCTTAAATATTACAACATCATCAACTCTATTCAAAAATTCTGGTCTAAATTTTTCTTTTAAAGAATCATTAATAATGCCCTTCATTTTTTCAAATTCACTTTTCTTTTCAGAATCCTCTGATGTTGAAAATCCAAGAACTGAATTTTTTGCAAGAAGATTTGCCCCTGCATTTGAAGTCATAATTATAACTGTGTCCTTGAAATTTACAGTCCTTCCCTTAGAATCAGTGAGTCTTCCTTCATCAAGAATTTGCAATAAAATATTAAAAATATCAGGATGAGATTTTTCTATTTCATCTAATAGAATTACTGAATAAGGATGAGTCCTAACTGCTTCAGTTAGTTCGCCACCTTCATCATATCCAACATATCCTGGAGGAGAACCCACAAGTCTTGAGACAGTGAACTTTTCCATATATTCAGACATGTCAAACCTAATCATATTTTCTTCTTTACCAAATAAGTTTTTAGCAAGACTCTTTGCAAGATAAGTCTTACCAACACCAGTTGGACCTACAAAAATAAAGGAACCTATTGGTTTATTTGGATCCTTTAGTCCAATTCTAGACCTCTTTATTGCCTTAGAAAGTGATTTAACGGCTTCATCTTGTCCCTTGACATCTTCTTTTAATTTTTCATCTAAATCTCTTAACTTTTCAGTTTCTTCTTCTGTCATTTCAGTCACAGGAACTTTTGACCATTCAGAAACTATATGAGCAATAAGTTCTGGACTTACTTCTTTTTTTGATTCCTTTTTCTTAAAGTCATCCCAGCTTTTTTTATATTCATCTTCAAGTTTCTTTTGTTCATCCCTAAGATTTGCTGCAAGTTCATAATCTTGATCCTTAACGGCTTGATTTTTCTTTTCTTCAATTTCTTCAAGCTCTAATTTATACTTTTCTTCAAAATCAGGAATCTTGTAAGATTCAATCTTTAACTTTGAACTTGCTTCATCAATTAAATCTATTGCCTTATCTGGCAAGAACCTGTCATTTAAATACCTGTCAGAATATTTGACTGCAGCTTCAATACTCTCATCTGGAATAAGGACATTGTGATGGTCTTCATAAATATTTTTAAGACCCTTTAAAATTTCTATTGAATCTTCAGTACTTGGTTCATCTACCATAATTGGCATTAGTCTTCTTTCAAAAGCAGAATCTTTTTCAATTTTTTGTCTATATTCAGAAATTGTTGTAGCTCCAATAATTTGAAGAACTGACTTTGTTAACATTGGCTTTAAAATATTTGAAGCATCAAGAGAACCTTCAGCTGAACCTGCACCAATTATAACGTGCATTTCATCTATAAATAAAATAATATTTTTATTTTTGCTTGCTTCATTAGTTACATTTTTAAGCCTTTCTTCAAAGTCTCCTCTATACTTTGCTCCAGCAATAAGCTGTGAAATGTCCAGAGTTAAAATGATTTTATCCTTCATAAGTTCTGGCACATTTCCTGCTACAATCTCTGCTGCAAGTCCTTCAGCAATGGCAGTCTTACCAACTCCAGGTTCTCCAATTAGGACAGGATTATTTTTTGTCCTACGAGATAGAACTTGAATTACTCTTTTTATTTCTTTTTCTCTTCCTATAACTGGATCAATTTTTCCTTCTTCTGCTTTTTTATTTAAATTAGTTGTATATTTGTCCAAGGCTTCAGAAGGAACTTCTCTTCCATCTTCATAATCTTCATAATCTTCCATATTATTTAAAATATCATTTTCAAGACTCATAATATCTATTCCAAGTCTTTTTAAAACTAAGATTGCAACACCTTGACCTTCTCTTAAAATTCCAAGTAAAAGATGTTCTGTAGAAACTGTGTTTTCTCCCATTTCTCTTGAAATCTCAAAGGCAAGTTCAAAAATTCTTTTTGTCCTTGGAGTGTAAGCAATGCTTGAAACGACAGGACCTTGTCCTTGACTTACAATATCAAGTGTAGTTTCCTTTGCTTTTTTATAATCTATACCGAGTTTTGAAAGGATATGAGCACCTGTATCTGTACCTTCTCTTAAAATCCCAAGAAGTATGTGTTCTGATCCTATATATGAATGTTTTTGTTCCCTTGCTTCTTGTTGAGCAAAGAGAATAGCTTTTTGTGATTTTTCACTAAATCTTCCAAACATACTCATTTGAAAACCTCCTTCATGAGAGCTCTCGATTTATTTGCCCTTAAAATATCTCTAGATTTAAGGTCAAGAATTGATCCTCTCTCAATTTGTAAATGTCCATTTCTAAGTTTCATAATCTCTTTATAAAAGTCAAATTCCCTATTTGCTTTTAAAATTGAAAGTTCAATTCCAAGATTAATCATGCTCATGGACTGCATCATCTCTTCTTCCGACAACAATCTTGCATTTGCAAGAAGTCCATAGGACCTATTAACCATATCTTCTAGGCTAATAATATTATCTAAATAAAGTTTTTTTCTATTTTCCAATTCAACATCAGCAATTTCATCAGTGATTAGTTTTAATTTTTCCACATAAGATTTTTCATCTTCAGTTAAAGTTGATTCAAAGGATAGGGTGTAAATACTTGCAAGAGCTTTTTTTGACTTGTCCCTATAAGAACCAAGAGTGTAACCAAGTCGAGATAGACCTCTTGCTATTTCATTTATGCCAAAATAATTTAAAGCTGGAAGATACATAAATGTTATTGGCTTAAATCCAGTTCCCGCATTAAAAACTCTTGAAGTTAAATAACCATAGTCTGGATTAAAGGCAAAATCTATTTTGTCTTCCAATTTTCCCTCTAAATCATAAATTTCTTCATAAAGTTCATCAAGCGACTTTGTTCTAGAAAATTTCGAAAGTTCTATGTGCTCACTTGAATTTAACAAAATATCTGGTTCATCTACTTTTTGATAGTAGCCAATGTTTTCCCTTTCAACAAATCTTTTGCCAAGTCTTCCTTCTTCTACAAATTTTAACTTTCTGAGGGAAGACATATTTTCAATATCAATCTTCTCATATCCAAGTTCTCTTATTATTGGATGAAGAAATTCCAAATTATCCTTTAACTCTTCATCTGTCATTGATTGGACAAATTTTTTGCTGTCAATGTTTCTATATAATTTAATCTTATTTCCCAAAATTATATTAGACATGGGCATCTTCCTTTAAAATTTTTATCTCATCTCTAATTTCTGCTGCCTTTTCATACTCTTCTAAGCTGACTGCAAGGTCTAGCTTTTCTTGTAAATCTTCAAGTTTTCTATTATAAACTATATAAGTTTCTGCATTTTTTGGAATTTTTCCCCTATATTTTAAATTTATATTTAAAGCTTTTAAATAAGACTTAATTTCACTGCCAAAAGAATCATAACATTTTGGACATCCTAAAATACCAGTGTTTTTTAGTTCTCTAAAACTTCTACCACAATATTCACATTTAATATCATCTTCGTCATCTTTATAAGAATTTGCAGTAAATTTAAAAATATTTTTTAGAGCATTTTCAAGTTGAGGAATTATATTTTGATAACCCTGAAACTCCTTTTTAAATTTTTCTTCTGCACAAACTTGGCATAAGTGAACTTCCTCTACCTCATCATTTTTTATCCTTGTATATGAAATTATAGATTCTCTTTCCTTACAATTGTCACACAACATATTCTTCCCTCCTAGCTGAAAATAACGAGAAGCATATTTTTTAATAAATCTGCCCTTATTTTATTTCTATTTTCGCATTGGCTAAGTGACCTGTCAGACAAACTCACTTTAATGAGTTCCATTTCCCTCTTAGTAACTTTTTTACGTCTTACAAGTTCTTTCAAAACATCGTCACAATTATTTTTTGTAATAGAATCACCTATAAAATTTAAAAAAGTATTGAGTGTATCTTCATCATCCTCCAACTTAACTTTGACTATTCTTATATAGCCTCCTCCGCCACGTCTTGACTCAACATAATAACCCTTAAAGGGTGTAAATCTAGTTGTCAAGACGTAATTAATTTGTGAAGGAGCACAATTAAATTGGTCTGAAATTTTTGATCTTTGTATCTCAAGAGCTCCACCAGATTCATAAATAAGTTCATTTAAAAATTCTTCGATGGAATTGGATAATTTTGCCATAGTATCATTCCTTTGACTATCTTTGTCTTTTAAATCAGAGTAAGTCTGACTATCTTTTACTATCTCTAGTTTAATATAAACTAGGTTTTTTGTAAAGTATTTAGTTTCGTATCCTTTTAAGCTTCTATATTTTTTTGTTATTTTTAAAGCATAATTACTTTTATTATTTTATTAAAAATTTAAGGAATTGTTTAATATAATTAATAAATTTTTCAAATGAAAATATCTGTTGGGATTTAACTCACCAACAGATATCTTAGAGATATTTAATTCTTTTTTTTACTTATTTATGACTTTTTCTCGTTCTAGTTCTAAAATAGAAAATGTTCCTTTTGGAATACCACTTTTAGAAGAGAAATCTAAATCTTTTTTTGAATTTTTTGTATCAGTAATAAGTATATAACTACTACGTTTTTTCGAACTAGAAATTCTCAAACTCATATCAGTAACTCTTACTGCTATACGTGCATCCTCATTATCTTCATTAGAAAATATTAATAAATAATCCGAATCTTTATTTGTTGTAAATTTAAAACCCTGTTCTTCCATAATCTTGTTACTTACTATAACTTCTTTTAGCTTATACTTATACACACTATCATAAGTTAAGTCCTTAATAATTTTTTCATAATTTGGTTTTTCATCACAAACATCAATATGAAAATCATAGTTTTCTTTTTTAGAATTAAAAAAAGAAAACCCACACATAATTGACACTAGAGTCAAAGATATTAAAATTAATACAATTTTTTTTGTCTTCATTTTTATCCCCTTTCTATAGGATATAATGTTACCTAACTAAATTATAAAACTATTCATGTTGCTTTTCAATATCTTTAATTGTTTTATAATAAAAAAGGTTGAACACTCTTACATGCCAACCCTTTTTTAATTTATTTTATTTATCAGTTTTTCTTTCTTCTATAATTTTTTCAGCAATATTTTGTGGAACTTCTTCGTATCTAACAAATTCCATGTTAAATGTTCCCCTACCTTGAGTAAGTGATCTAAGATCAATTAGGTAAGTGAAAAGTTCTGCTTGAGGTGCTTCTGCAATTAGAACTTGAGTACCATCATTTTGTTGGTCCATACCAAGGATTCTTCCACGTCTTTTGTTCATATCGCCCATTACATCTCCAAGATAAGATTCTGGAATTGTAACTTCAACCTTCATGATAGGTTCTAGAAGAACTGGACTTGCTTCTTGCATGCCCTTCTTGAAAGCAAGGTTAGCAGCAAGTTTAAAACTCATTTCATTAGAGTCAACATCATGGTAAGATCCATCATATAAAACTGCCTTAAAGTTTGTAACAGGATATCCTGCCAAAACTCCCTTTTCCTTAGATTCAATAATTCCCTTTTCAACTGCTGGGAAATAATTCTTAGGAACAGCTCCACCAAATACTTCTTCGTCGAATTCAAAGTCTTCTTCAGATGGTTCGAATCTAATCCAAACATCACCATATTGACCTGCTCCACCAGATTGTTTCTTGTGTTTACCTTGAACGCTTGAAGTCTTTCTAATTGTTTCTCTATAAGGAATTATGAAAGGAACTATTTCAACTTCAACACCGTAAGTATTCTTTAATTTTTCAAGGATTACATCTAGTTGAACCTTTCCTTGACCTCCAATAGTAAGTTGTTTAGTTTCAGCATTTCTTTCAATAGTAAATGTAGGATCTTCATCCCTAATTTTCTTTAGAGATTGAGAAAGTTTTTCTTCGTCTCCCTTAGTCTTTGGTTCTATTGCATAATATAGGACTGGAGTTGGGTGTTTTAATTTTTTGTATTCAACTACATGATCTTTGTCACAAAGAGTATCACCAGTAAGTGTATCCATTAATTTTGTAGTTGCGCCAATATCTCCTGCATAAATTTCTTCAACTTCTATTTGTTCTTTACCTCTCATCACGTAAAGACCGCCAAGTTTTTCACTTTTTTCTTTATTTACATTATATATAGGAGTGTTTTTATTTAATACGCCAGATATAACTTTAAAAATTGAAATTTTTCCTAAGAATGGGTCAGAAATTGTCTTAAATACAACAGCAGCAAAAGGATCTTTTGCAGAAACTTTTCTGTCTTCTCCATCTTTATATCTAAAACCTAAGTGTGCACGTTCGTCATCTGGTGCTGGCATATAATTTACAATTGTGTTAAGTAAAATATCTATACCAATTCCCTTTTCACCAGATCCAACAAGTAGTGGAACAGCGTCACCTTCAAGAAGAGCTGTTGTAACTCCTCTTAATAAATCTTCTCTTGTAAATTTTTCTCCAGAAAAATATTTTTCCATTAAAACTTCATCAGAACCTGCAACAACTTCTGCAATTTCTTCATACATTCTTTCAGTTGCCTTAACTTGGTCGTGATTAAGTTCAGTTTCTTGTGGTGCAGAATTTACATACTTATATCCTTTTTGGAAGATAACATCTGTTACACCAACAAAACTTTCTCCTTCACCAATAGGAACTGAGAAAGGTATAACTTTTTTACCAAAAGCAGCTTCAAGTTCATCCATTAATTTTCTGAAGTTTACATTTTCGCCATCTATTTTATTTATAAAGATAATTCTTGGAAGACCAATTTTTTCAGCGTATTTCCAAGTTCTTTCTGTTCCAACTTCTATACCCTTTGTAGCATCTATAACCATTATTGCAGCTTCACTTGCTCTTAAAGCACTGTGAGCTTCTCCAACAAAATCAAGAAATCCAGGAGTATCTATTATGTTTACTTTATAATTTCTCCATTCAACAGGAATGATTGATGTTGCAATTGATGTTCCTCTTTCTCTTTCTTCTTTTGAAAAGTCAGAGATAGTATTCTTGCTAGAAACATTTCCAAGTTTTTTTGTAGCTCCACTTTGGAATAACATAGCCTCTGTTAGGTTAGTTTTTCCGGAGCCAGAATGTCCCACGAGAGCAAGATTTCTTACCTTATCTGTTGTATAAACTTTCATTGTTTTCCTCCTAAATATATAAATTTTTTTGAAATCGTTTCGATGAATAAATTATAACACAAATTTTAGCATTTGAAAACTGTGTAAAATTATCTATTTAGGGTACTAAAATATTGAAAATATAATTTTATTAATAAATGAGTGATTTATATGAACTTTAATTTTTTAAAAAAAGAAAATATTCCTTACATAATAATTTTTTGTTTGCTCCTAATTATTGGTTACCAATATTATGATTCCAACAATTATGACGATGAAACAAGAGAACTTCTAAAAATAAATACTTCTGATTCAAATGATAATAAAATGAGTTCACTAAAATCTAATGAACTTGAAATTGAAAAAGCAAATAATGAAATAAAAGAAACAGAAGAAATAATGGTACATATTTCAGGTGCAGTAAATAAACCTGGCATCATAAAATTAAACTCTTCCAAAAGAATAGTTGACGCTCTTGAATTAGCAGGTGGACCAAGAGATGACGCAGACCTTGATAGAATTAATCTTGCATCAAAACTTCACGATGAAGAGAAAATTTACGTCCCAAAAATTGGTGAAGAAAATATAAGTGGAATCTCCTCTCTAGTTTCTAGTCCATCAGAAAGTGGAAATTTCTCTGGAAAAATAAATATTAACTCAGCTGATGCAAGTGACTTGCAAAAAATACCTGGTGTTGGAGAAAAAACTGCTGAAAAGATTATTGATTACAGAAATAATAATTCTTTCTCTTCTATTGAGGATATAAAAAATGTCCCTGGCATTGGGGACAAAAAATTTGAATCCATGAAGGATTATATTTCAACTTATTAAATTTAAAAATTTATAATCTACAAAATAAAATCTTCTATAAATAAGTTAATAAAATAATATGCCACAAAATATTTTTTCATATTCTCCTAAAAAAACTCAAGAAAAAAGAAGCACCTAAGTGCCTCTTATCTTGAGTTTTTATCTTCTTCTAGTATTTTTTCTGTAATGGCTTTTATCTGATGAGGCAATACCTATAATCAGTGCAAAAATAAGTGACACTAAACCAGATGATACCCCAACTACAAAAATAATTAAATTGTCTAAACTGCTTGGATCAAAAAGTTTATTGATAACAATAAATAGGGATATTATACCAACAAAAACTAGTGCAAGCCCTGGTAAATATTTTATAAATTTTAAATCTCTTGCAGCAAAATTTACTATAAAGGTAAGTACAACTCCAATTAATATTGCACCTAGAGTAAGGAGCAAATAAGTGGAATTTTCCATAACTAATTCCATAACTTTATTCATTTTACACCTCATTTATTTAGATGACAGTTCTTCTTGCCATATATTTGCATAGCGACCGGTTGCCCACTCTGTCATAATTGTGGAAGCATCATCGCCAATTTCTCTTTCAAAAATTGGACTCGGCACAATTCTTCCTTCACTTATATTATATATTTTTAGAAAATTATTTTCCAATGTTATTAAAAAATTATTATCAGGAGAAACAAATCCATCAGTTATATTGGATTTAAAATTTTTAATTCTTGACATTGGAACATTAATCTTATTGTAATTATTAACTTCATAAGGAAGAACCAAGTTCAAATCAAAGTCAGAAAAAGTATTATCTTCTTCATTTAATCTACCCTTTAATTTCCAGAATCCGTTATCTCTATAAATTCCAATATTATAAGGATCTTCTTTTAGAGCTTCAATCTTTTTACCCTCATTTTCCAAAGATTCTTCTGACAAAAAGTCCTTATATGTCAAAGCTTTTTTATCTTCAAGATTATCTAATTTATAAATTCTAAGACTTCTCTCGTTGGTATTCCTGTCTAAACTTTCAACATTTATATAATTATTTGTTATAAAATTAACTGTCTTTAATGAATTATTTTCTCTTAATTCTTCTACTTCAATTTTAGGAATTTCTGGATCCTTATTCCTTGGCTTAACTCTCTTATATTCCTTTGCTATTATTTTATCAGTAGTTTCATCAGATTTTGATTCTCTTTGAACGCTTACTTCATAGAAGCTATCATCTCTAGGCAAAACTATGTTATTCATTTCATAAACATTTTCCAATTTTAAATCAGAAAATTTAAGATAAAGAGTTTTATAATTCCAATTTGGAGGGTTGGAATCAATCCTTGTCTTTAGACCAATTAAAAATCCCTTGTCGCCAGTATAATCAAAAAGATTTCTTCTGTTTAAAACTTCATCTTTTTTTGCAAGGATAAAAGAATTTAAATCTTCGTTCTTCATCTTGTCATCAAGAAGCTTTATCTCCAAAATAATCCCATTGTCAAAAACTAGAGCAGTGTTTTCGCTGGTTTTTATAACTTCATAATAGGTGCTACTGTTAGAATTTGAATCAAAAATATAAGTAGTATAAACATCAGAATCTTCTAATCCCAAAGTTTTGTAATCAATGTTAAATTTTTGATATAGATAATTTGAAAGTCTAGTGTACTTAGTTTTATACTCTGCATCTTTTATATAATCATTTGCTAGAATAACTGAGTCATTGCTAAAATAAAGTTCCTCTCCAATTAATTCTTTAAACTTAAAATTATCTTGATTAATTCTCTTATTGGAAATAAACTTTGTAATTGTCCACTTGCCATAAATAGGTGCCTGACCCATGTCGGGTCTTTCTACATTTGTCCCTTGGCTAGTGAAAAAGGAGCAGCCAGTTAACAAAATTAATGAAAAGAAAAAAAATATTTTTTTAATCATCTTTCTCACCTGCTTCTTTATTTAGCTCTATTGGCAAACTTACCTTAACTGTAGTTCCAATATTTTCCTCAGAAAAAATTTCCAAATTTCCATTGTGAAGCTTTGTTATTTCATCACTAATTGATAGACCAATTCCGCTGTGGCTCTTGGAGTGCTTACCCTTATAAAATTTTTCTTTAACATGAGCAAGTTCTTCCTTTGTCATGCCCATGCCATTGTCAGACACCATAATTTGAACAAAATTATTTTCTTCGAGCATTTGGAATTTAACCCAACCCTTGTCTGATGTAAACTTAATAGCATTGTCCAAAAGATTGATTAAAAGTTGCTTTATCCTATTTTCATCAGCATTAATTAAAATTGATTCCTTTGGCAATTCAGTAATTAGTTCAATATTATTAGACTTGGCACGAGGTTTCATTTGCTTAGAGATATCTAAGCAAGTCTGTGTAATATCAAATACTTCTTTATCAAGAGTTATTCTTCCAGATATATATCTAGAAAAATCTAAAAGCTCTTCAACCATTTTTGCAAGCCTATCAGCTTCATTTTCTATTATATTTAAACCATCTTCGATGAGATCTTTTTCATCTTCTTTTGCATCTTTTAGTACAACTGCCCAGCCCTTTATAGAAGTAAGAGGAGTCCTAAGTTCATGAGAAATTGAAGAAATAAAATCATTTTTAATTCTATCCTTGTTGATTATCTCATCACTCATGGCATTAAGAGTCTTAGCAAGTTCTCCTATTTCGTCATCCTCAAAGACTTTTGCCTTCTCTTCATAATTTCCCTTTAACATTGTATTTGCAACTTCTGTTAATTCAAGAATTGGCCTTACAATTGATTTTGCAATAAGTAGAGAAAACATTGTGGTAACTAGAGCAACAAAAAGGGTGAAAATAAGTAAAGATATTACAGCTTTTAAAATTGCTGAGTTAGCTTCTTCTAAGGAAGAAATAAATCTCAAGTATCCCATAGTTTCTCCGCTATTGTTTTTTATTGGACCTGAAACTGACATTATAGATTCGCCTGTCTGCGAATCTTCACCTCTCCAGCTTTTGATTTCTCCCTTTTCAGCAGCTAAAACATCAGACGTTCTTATGGGATTTGATGCGAGTCTTCCAATAGAATCTAATAAAAGATTTCCTTCTTTATCAAGAATTTGCACTTCTGCATTTGTATTTGAAAAGAGTATGTCGTTGTCCTCATATATCAAATCTTCCAAAGATTTATCAGAATAATCTCTTTTATAAATTTCAAGAGACAATTCCATTCTCGAAACTAGTTCTTTGGAAATATTATTGTAGTAATAAAAACTAAAAGCAAATAAAAGGAAAATATCTATAATTGAAATTGTAATTAAAATAATTATTAGAAAACTCTTTACAAGTCTCTTTCCAATTTTATTTTTCAATTATAAACCTACTTCCATCTATAACCAGTTCCCCAGACAGTTTCTATGTAGTCTGGTTTTGCAGGATTAGTTTCAATTTTTGATCTTAATCTTCTTATATTGACATCAACAATTTTTGAATCACCCAAGAAGTCATCTCCCCAAACTAATTTTAAAATTTCATTTCTAGTCATAGCTTTGCCAGGATTAGTCATAAATATTTTTATTATCTGATATTCTGTTGGAGTGAGCTCAAGTTCAACATCGTCCTTGTAAAATTTTCTTGAATAAGAATCTATTTTAAAAGGTGGATCTGTTATTAAGTTGCTTTCATTTTCTTCCCCAATTTCAAGTCTTCTCTCAATGGATTTTATCCTTAGAGTTAGCTCAGTTGGATTAAAGGGCTTAGTTAAATAATCATCAGTTCCATATTGAAGCCCCATTATTTTATCATAGTCTTCTGCCTTTGCAGTTAGCATGATGATACCAAGATTTGGGAACTGCCCCCTCAAGGTCTTGCAGACTTCAAAACCATCTATACCAGGTAACATAATATCTAGAACCACAATATCAGGAAGTTCGCGTCTAGCTATTTCTATTCCATCTTCTCCACTGCCTGCTTCAAAAATTATGTAGCCTTCTCTTTCAAGATTTATCTTTACAAATTTTCTTATTGATTCTTCGTCTTCAACGAGCAAGACTTTTGTTTTCAAAATATCACCTCTACCTTGTAATTATAAAGAAAATCCACTCCAAATTCAATTGAAGTGGACTTGTTAAAAATTTTAATAATAATTAGGAGCTTCTCTTGTAATAGTGATGTTGTGTGGATGAGATTCTGTAAGTGAAGCTTGTGTAATTTTTACATATTTAGCTGTGGCTCTTAGAGTTTCAAGATCCTTAGCACCAAGATATCCCATGGCAGACTTAACTCCACCTACTAATTGGAATACAATATCTCCTACAAATCCCTTAAAAGGAACTCTACCTTCTACTCCTTCTGGAACATATTTAGTTGTACCACTTTGGAAGTATCTATCAGATGAACCAGCACTCATAGCACCTAGAGAACCCATTCCTCTATAAGCCTTAAATCTTCTTCCTTCAACAAAGATTTCTTCTCCTGGAGATTCATCAGTTCCTGCAAATAAAGAACCCATCATAACAACATTACCACCAGCTGCTAAAGCTTTGGCAACATCACCAGAGAATTTAATACCACCATCAGCAATTATAGGAATTCCATATTTTTTAGCTGCTCTATAAGCTTCCATAATAGCAGTAATTTGTGGAACACCAATACCTGTTACAACTCTTGTTGTACAAATTGAACCAGGTCCAATACCAATCTTAACACAATCAGCACCAGCCTTAATTAAATCTTCAGTTCCTTCATAAGTTGCAACATTACCTGCAATCAGTTGTAGGTCTGGGAAGGCATCTTTAATCTTTTTAATAGTATTCAAAACATTTTTAGATTGACCATGTGCTGTGTCTATTACAACGACATCGGCCTTTGCTTTTACAAGAGCTTCTATTCTATCTAAAACGTCATTAGTTGCACCAACTGCTGCACCAGCTAAAAGTCTTCCTGATTTATCTCTTGCAGAGTTTGGATATTGTTCATGTTTTTCTATATCTTTTATAGTAATAAGACCCTTTAAAACATTGTCCTTGTCAACTAAAGGAAGTTTTTCAATTTTGTATTTCTTTAAAATCTTTAAAGCTTCATCTAAATCAATATCAGGATTTCCTGTAATAAGTTTTTCTGAAGTCATTACATCGCTAATTCTCTTAGAAAGATCTGTTTCAAATCTTATATCTCTATTTGTAATAATTCCTTCTAAAACTCCCTTTTCTGTAACAACTGGCACACCAGAAATTCTGTATCTGTCCATAAGCTCAGAAGCATCTTTTATTGAATGGTCCTTAGTTAGTGAAAAAGGATCAGTTATAACTCCATGCTCAGATCTTTTTACCTTGTCAACTTCAAGAGCTTGTTCTTCAATTGACATATTCTTATGAATAATACCAATACCACCTTCTCTTGCCATGGCAATTGACATTCTATGTTCAGTAACAGTGTCCATTCCCGCAGACATTAGGGGTATATTTAACTTAATCTTTTCTGTTAAATTTGTAGATAAATCAACTTCATTAGGCAAAATTTCTGATTTTGCTGGCACAAGTAAAATATCATCAAATGTTAGTCCTTCTCCAAATAATTCCATATTCCCTCCTGATTATTAATACAACTTAACCTTCATTACTAACTGACTTCAATCTGAAATCAATATTCTCATCGACTAATGTAACCTTATCTGGCAAATTCAATTTAACTAAATCATTTCCATTTTTAAAATTATAAAAATTAACTGCTTTAGTTTCTATGAAATCTATAGAATCAATTACATCAGAATTTCCTCTAATTGTAACAGAAGATGGCTCAATTGAAAAGTCACTTGTCACAATATTTTGACTAGTATTTTCATTAAATTTTAATTTTATTGGCACAGTTTTGCTCTTTAAAATTGGAAGATCGACTTTTACTGTTGAAGGTGTTATTTCCACTTCCTTAATTAGCTTTCCTGTGTCATCATAAGCGTGAATTTCGCTTTCTACACTTGTACTTTCGCTTATATCTTTTAAATCTATGTGAGATTCAATTTTATTTATTTTTCCAACATAGATGCTTGCTCCCTTAACTTTTACGTCAATTTTTCTTTCAAGATCTCCCAAAGACAAACCCTTTTCTAATTTATTATCAAAAACCAAATTTGCAGTGGAATTTTCTTCTATAACCTTATCTATTTTAAAAGGGATTTTTCTTGGAGTCGTATTTGTAACAGAAATTCCAAGATCAATATAAGAAACATTTATCGGCACAGAATGTTCACCTTCAGTTAATTTACTTAAATCAACTTTTGCGACAATTCCATCTCTTGTAACATTTCTCATATAAGAATTGTAGCCTTGTAATTTAACATCTACACTTGCTTCCTTAGGAGAAATTATTGTCAAATTTTTTTCCTTTAAATGATTTAAACCATCATAGGTAACTTCAATATTTTTAAAATTTGATGAAGTGATAAAATTTGCTTCGCCTTTTACATAGGACCAGAGAATAATGGCAAAAATCAAGGACATAATTTTTAGCATTAAACTCCTATTTTCCTTAAAATTTATCTTCTTCATTCTTTTCACCACGCTTTGAGAAAATAGTTTTTTTTCTGTAATCTGGACTGTAAATTTCAAGAAGCTTTGCTTCAAGGGTTTCTATATCCAAATATCTTGAGATAACTCCATTTTCTGCAGTAGATATAGTTCCATTTTCTTCTGAAACCATAATAGAAAGACAATCTGACTTTTCTGAAATACCAATTCCTGCCCTATGTCTTGTTCCCAATTCTTTGGATATTTTTTCATTGTCACTTAAAGGAAGAAAACAAGCTGCGGCTTTTACTTTTGAACCCTTAATAATAACTGCTCCATCGTGAAGAGGCGTGTTTGGTATAAAAATGTTAATTAAAAGTCCACTGCTTACTCTACCGTTTATTTCAGTTCCAGTTTCAATTACTTCAGTCAAGCCTACTTCATTTTCTATGATAATTAAAGCACCAATTTTTTGTCTTGCAAGAGATCCCACAGCAGAAATAATTTCTTCCACTGTTTCTGGAACATTGTCTTTATTCTGACTAAAATTATTTTTAATATTAGAAGTAAGACCTAGATATTGAAGACCTCTTCTGATTTCTGGTTGAAATAAAATAATTATTGCAACAATACCGTCATTAATAAACCTAGTGAAAATCCAGTTGACAGTATATAATTGGAAAAATTGCGAAATTTTTATAAAAAGTAAAATCAAAAGAATTCCCTTAAAAACTTGCTCTGCTCTTGTGTTTCTAATTAATTTTAATACATAATAAATAAGGATAGTTACAATTAAAATATCCACAACATCTCTTAAATTAATTACATTTAAAAAATTATTTATTTTATCCATTAAGCACCTCTCTTTCTCACAATAATTATAAGTGCAAAATATAAACCAATTGCTATTAAAATATCCCCTATACTTATGACCTTTGAAGGTCCAATAAATCTTTTTAAGTATATGAAGTCTGACAATAAATAAAGTTTGGGATTGTCAAAGACTCCGTGGCTTAGGCTCGCGCCCATGTAAATAATTTTTATAATCCTCTCATTATCTATTTTCATTAGGGCTGATGCCGCTACTGGCATTTTTCCATTTGCCATAACTGGAAGGGCATTTAAAAAGGTCCCAAGTCCACAAATTAAAAGTCCCAAATTTTTATAATTTGAAAAAAATGAAAGACTAATAAGTAAGAGGGATAGGATATGAAAAATTGTAAAGTTTCTTACAAAAAATTCAGCAAAACTTCCAAAATATCTTCCTGTTATAAAATTAATGAAAACCATTATAAAAATACCTAAAAAGGCAAGATAAACTCTTTTAAATTTAAAATTTATTAAATTATTTAAATTTTTATCTCTAATAAAAATTAAACTTATAAGAGCAATAATAAGTGCTTCTAAAATCATTTTACCACCATAAAATTATAATATCACAAATTAATCCTTTTGGCATATTTTCCAGAGATTTTATGGGCTTATCTTTAAAATAATTTAGTATTTTTTATATTGAAATTTTCTATAAATTTCTTGTCATTAATTATAGGAGAAAATTAAAATGCAAGAAATTCTCTAAAACTAAAAAGTTTTACAATACAAAAAAGGAGCCTGTGCTCCCTTTATCAAAGATCTTTAATTCTCAAAACTTTATAACCAGCTTTTCTTACAGCTGCAACTCTAACTCCAGTTCTTGGAACAGACTCAACAACTTTACCATCACCAATATAAATCATAATGTGTTCTCCAGCCTTGTTTAAAAGATCTCCTCTTCTTAGCTCACTCATTGGAACTTCATAAACATTAGGAGATCCTTCAATTAACCAAGAAAATGCTGGTGAAATATCAAATCCTGCACAATCTGCTGCAGTTCCAACTAAGCCAGAACAGTCATATTCTTGATAAGTTGCCCCTTGCATGCTCAAAGCATAATTTATCATGTGTTCAATTTTTTCCTTGTAGGTATTTGGTCTTGTAATAGACCACCATGACAAGCCAATATCTTCACCTTTTTTTGCAAGAGAATACATTTGTCCTCTATCTGCTGAAAAATCAATTAAATTATCTTCATTTTCATAAAGAATATTCGTTATTTCATTTCCCCTTGCATTAACAAGTTCAGAAATTTCATTTTTCTTGGGACTTGTATTGACGAAATTGAGATAAATTACTTTATATCCATCATTTTGTCCGTTTTTTTCACAAGTTATAAAAGGAAGTAAAATATTATTTTTCATCCATTTATTTATATAATTTTGACTTATATTAACATCATTTCCATCAATGCAAATTGTCTTATTTTTTAATGCATCAAAATTCATATAAAGAAGTCCTGTATTTTTTGGAATATTAACTGTACCATTTATCTTTTCAAAATTTGTAATTCTTGAGTTTTTTATTTCTGCAGCATATCCTGGACTCAAATTTATTTTCCTATTATCATTTTTTGGAGGAAAATAAGTAAAATCATTATCTTTTCCAATAATTTCTCCTGAAGCTATATTTTTAATTTCTGGAGCAAGAGTATTTTCTAAATTCATGCTCACTTTCAATTTTTCATTTAAATCATTTAAATTTTTTTCATCATTGGAAAGATTGAGGTTTATAATTACACATTTTTTTACTTCATCATAATTAATTTCTATATTCAGTGCTTCAGCCAAATCTCTCAGTTTAAAATAATTATTTCCTTCAATGTTATATCCAGAAATTTGAACTTCTCTGCCATCAATAAAAATTTTTTGAGGACTTGGAATAGCTTTTTTAGATGCAGAAATATTTTCCTTTGGAATTCCTGAAAAATCCCTATAAGATGACTCCGTAAATATTTCAACTGCGTTTCTTTCACTGTCAAATTTTATATCAAATTTTTTCGCAGTCTTATTCATATAGGATGCAAAATTCCTAAGTTTAAAATAATTATAGTCATCAATAATATATGTAGAAAAAGTATAATTAGAAATACTTCCATCCTGACTAAGAATTTCCATTTTAGATGAATTATTTGGCAAGGCTTTTTCTGCAAAAATATTTGTTGGACATAATAAAGTTAAAAATAAGCATAGTAAAATTAAGGTCTTTTTCATAAATTTCTCCTTTCACACTCTATTTTATTAAAATTATTTTATCAAATAAAAATAAACCCTGCTATAAAGAATTTCCAAAAATTTATATATTAATTCTTTTTTATTTTATAAATCCTTGCCTCTAACTTGATTACTTACTTCTTATGACTTAAAATAATCTAGAGGTGTAAAATGAAATTATTAGAAGAAAGAATTATAAATGACGGAAGAATTTTAGATGGAAATATTGTCAAGGTAGACTCATTTTTAAATCACCAACTTGATATAAAATTTTTGGATAAACTAGCTGAAGAAATGGCAGTTTATTTTAAGGATAAAAAAATAAATAAAATACTTACAATAGAAGCCAGTGGTATAGCTCTTGCCAGTGTAGCTTCAAAGCACTTTGACGATGCCATGGTGGTCTTTTGCAAAAAACAAAAAACTCTAAATATTGGCGACGACGTCTATGAGTCTAGAGTTGAATCTTTTACTACAAAGAAAAACTACACTATAACTGTTTCAAAAAGATTTTTGTCAGCTGATGACAATTTACTTATTATTGACGACTTTTTGGCTGAAGGAAATGCTCTAAAGGGGCTAATCGATGTATCAAAACAAGCTGGTGCAAATATTTCTGGTATTTCAGTTGCCATTGAAAAGGGCTTCCAAGATGGTGGTAAAATTATAAGAGGCATGGGCTATGATTTACTTTCTCTTGCCATAATTGATTCTATAGAAGACGGAAAAATTTCTTTTAGATAAAAATTATATAAATTTCACATAATCTTCCATTTTTTTATTAATGGGAGATTTTTTTACCCAAAAATTTTATAAGATTAATTTAAAATTTGATAATTAATACAATAAATATTTAAATTCTTGGCAAAAGAAAAACCGAGAAAAATCTCGGTCTTAATTTCGTAATTTTATATAATTATTTATTTGCAATCTCAACTAAAGAAGATTTTAAATTTTCTTCTATCTTTCTTAGTTCAGCTGAAGCTTCTTCACGTCTTCTGTGTCCTTCAATTTGGATTTCACGAACTTCATTTAAAGCAGATATAAGCTGTTCATTGGTGTGTCTTATAGTTTCCATATCTACAATTCCTCTTTCAGAAAGTCTTGCAGTTTCAACAGTAGTTTGTTTTAAAGTTTCTGCATTTTTCTTTAAGAGCTTATTTGTAAGATCAGTCACTTCTTTTGTTGCCTTAGCTGCTTCTTTTGAATGATTTGCACCTAGAGCAATTACCATTTGAGATTTCCAAAGTGGAATGGTATTTACAATTGTGGACTGAATTTTCTCAACCATAACTGTATTTGATGATTGTACCATTCTAATTTGCGGTGCCATTTGAATTGAAACCATTCTAGTTAAATCTAGATCGTGAAGTTTTTTCTCAAACCTGCTTATCATATTTACATAATCATTTGCACGTTGAGCATCTACTGGAAGATTACTTTCTGCTGCTTTTTCTCTCAATTTTGGCAGTTCAACATTTGTCGCCTCATCAATTTTTTTCTTTCCAGCAAGTATATACATACTGAGTTCTTTGTAGTAGGACTCGTTTAGTTCATACATTTGATCTAACATTGCTATGTCCTTCATCAATGTAACTTGATGATCTTCAAGAGTTCTTATAATATTGTTTACATTTTTCTCTGCAGAATCATATTTTGTTTTTAATGAAGTCATATTGTTTACTTGTTTTTTGAAAAAACCAATCAATTTATTGTCTTCTTCATCTAAATCAAAGGTCTTTAATTCGTTTACAACTCCAGAAAGTAAGTCACCCACTTCTCCAAGGTCCTTTGTTTTTACTGATTCTAGTGTTTTTTCAGAAAAATTTGAAATCTTTCTTTGAGCTCCAACTCCATATTGTAGAACAATATTTGAATTTGTAATATCAATTTGTTTTGCAAATTCTTCAACTTGCCTTTCTTCTTCTGGGCTCAATTTCACTTCATTTTCATCTGTGATTTCTTTTAAAACCCTTTTATCTTCATCTTGAATTTCATCAAAATCATCTGATAATGATAGTTTGATTTCTCTATCCACTTTTACCTCCCGACTTTAAATTCGTCTTTATCTAAAAGTCCTTCTTGCTTCAACATAGATTTTAAAACACTCATATCACTTGATAAGTCCATAATCTTTTCCTGATATATATTGTCTAATATTTTCATAAAGGCATGGACAACAATGTCCATAGTATTTTCAATATCACTTAAAGATTCTGAAACTGATTCTGTTGGCTTTTCTTTCATTTCCATGTAGGATTTAGAAAGTTTCACAGTAATTGGCAAATAATAATTTATTGCTTTACTTAAATCATCTGCTGTTGATGGATTTTCTCTTAAAAGTTCAAAAATTTTACTTATTATTTTTAAGAGTTCTCTAATTTTTTCATCCATTGGAGTAGAAATTTGACTTTCAATTTTTGTCAACTCAGTGACATAAGATTTTGCCCTTAAAAGCAAATCTTCGACTTTGGCATTTTTTTCATTATCTTCAAGTTCTTCCATTCTTTCCTTAGGATCTCTTAAAGCTTCTTCCTTATAAAGTTTATAAGTTTTTGAATCAAGTATAAAGAGTTCTCCATTTTCCACAATTCTCGCTTGCCTGTAATAATCTTTCTCTATCATATTTAAAAGGTCATTTATTGTAAAATCAAGAGGCTTAGCTGTTATGGCAGCAAGGTCAGCAGTTGGAATCACTGTATTATTTCCAATTTCACGATTGTATTTTCTAAATCTAATAATTTGGTCTTTGGTTTTTTTTATTCTATAATTTGCATAAAAAGAAATAACAAGGGCAGGAATAACCCAAAAAACTAAGGCTGGCAAATCTTCTCTTATTGATCCATAAGTATCAAACATATCCATTAGAAAACCAAACAAAGCAAAAAGATGACCCACAATTGAAACTTTTGCAACAAATCCCCAAGTCTTGACCCTGTTTACAGTCTTTGGATTTTGATTTATTATTCTGTCATCATTTTGAATACTATAAGGTAATTTTCTCTTGTTTTTATTTACAAAACTAGTGATAGATCTTTTTGTAACATCAATAGCTGTGTCTATTCCTTCTCCAATTATTTCTCCGATTTCCTTAAAATTTTCATTTTTAAAGGCATAATTAATTTGATCTTGAAAATTATCTCTTCTATCTCTCTTATTCATCTTTCACCTCAAAAAGCTATTACAATTCCTCCTATATCTGCATACCCAGAGGATAAACCATTGGTGTGCCTAACATGAACCTTTACACCTTGGTAGAGCTTTTCTATTTTTTCTTTTAACTTTTCTGCTCTTTCCTTGTTGGCAACATAGGAAATAGTAATAAGATCTGGCCTATCAATTTTACACTTATTTTCTATCGCCTTTATCATTTTATCAAGAGATTTTTTCATTCCACGGTTTATTTCAAATAACTCAATTTCTCCATCATTTGAAATCATAACTGGTCTAATATTTAATACATTGGCAATTAAACCTGCTGTTTTTTTGATTCTTCCATTTTTAATAAGATTTTTCATAGATTCAAGGACAAACATAGTTGTTTCAAGATTTGTTTCCTTTTCTATTTCTTTTACAACTTCATCAAATTCCTTTTCTTTTACTAAATCAAGAAGTTTTAAGGCTATTCTTGTTGTACCAGCAGATGCTGCTTTTGAATCTATTACGTGAATCTTAATTCCCTTAAACTTTTCTTTCGCTTCAGCTTCAGCAACTTTTGCAGAATTGTAAGAACCAGAAAGTTTTGAAGATATTGTCAAAATATAAATATCCTTGTCCTTATTTTCTTCTATAACTTTTAAAAAGTCATAAGGTGCTGGACAAGCTGTTTTAATTGCATTTTCAGTTTTTTCCATGGCTTTTAAAAATTCATCTATATTTAAATTTTCATTGTCGGTATAATCTTTGCCATCAATGGAGATTTTAAAAGGAACATATTCAATCCCCAAATCTTTTATTTCCTCTTTTGTTAAATCACAACTTGTGTCTGATATAATCTTGTACATTACATGCTCCTAATTCAATTTATCTTCTATAAGTTTTACTAATTTGTCAGCATCTTGAGACAGTTTATCTTGGTCTTCTCCTTCGATCATGACACGCACAAGGGCTTCTGTACCTGATGGTCTAATTACAACCCTTCCACTTCCATTATAATTTTCTTCTACAGCCTTAATTGCATCCATGATTTCTTTAAAATCTTCATATTTATTTTTTAAATCTTCACGAACCTTTGCATTTTTAAGGACTTGTGGATAATCTTTCATAAGTTTATTTAGTTCAGATAATTTTTTTCCAGATTTTTTCATAATTTCTAGAAGGTGAATGCCTGTTGCAAGTCCATCCCCTGTTGTATTGTAATCAAGGAAAATCACATGACCTGATTGCTCAGCTCCAATTATATAATCATCGCTCAACATTTTTTCTAAAATATATCTATCTCCAACCTTCGTTTCAATAAAATCTACATCAATTTTTTCAAGATATTTTTTAAGACCCATGTTGGACATAATTGTTCCAACTGCAGCATTATTTTTAAGTTTTCCATTTTCTTTTAGATATGTGGCAGCAATTGCTAAAATGTGGTCACCGTCAACTATATTTCCCTCTTCATCAACAGCAATTATCCTATCAGCATCTCCATCAAAGCTCATGCCAATATCTGATCCTTCTTTTTTTACTAATTCTTCTATTAGTTCTGGATTAGTAGAACCGCAAGAATCATTTATGTTCATTCCATTTGGTTCATTGTTTATAATTTTAACCTTGGCACCGTAGGACTTTAAAACTTCTTCTGCTATAAAAGATTGTGCACCATTCCCTGCATCCACAGCAACTTCAAATTCAGAAAAATCAAGATCAACTAAGTTCTTTAGATAATCTACATATTTTTTTGTAAATTCATTGGACCTATTTAATCTTCCAATTTCATCTCCACTTACATCCTTATAAATTTTTGTATTTGATAAAATTTTTTCTTCTATTTCATCTTCAATTTTATCATCAAGCTTTAATCCTTTGCTTGAAAAAAACTTGATGCCATTGTGTTCAAAAGGATTGTGAGAAGCTGATATGGAAACACCACATAAGTAATCTCCTGTTCTTGTTAGATAAGCAACACCTGGTGTTGGAATAACTCCTGCAATGTCGACATCAAGACCAATACTCATAAATCCTGCAACAAGGGAAGATTCGACTAAATCCCCAGAAAGTCTAGTATCTCTTCCAACTAAAACTTTTCCTTTTTTTCCCTTTGCAAGCACAAAAGCAGCCGCTCTTCCTATATCATAACAAAGTTTTGGAGTAAGTTTTTTATTTGCAATTCCACGAACTCCATCTGTTCCAAATAATCTTGTCATTTTTATCTCCTGTAATTTTTTTCAATATATTCTATTAAATAAGCCCTATTATTCTTTTCTGGATCTTCTAAAACCAAACTTTCAAGTTCTCTTAAAATTTCTCCAATTATTTTTCCCTCAGAAAAACCCAAGGACTTAATATCATTTCCATTTATTTCTAAAAACTTTTCAGTTTTCATCTCTTTTTCATCTAATAATTCTTTTACCCTATTTTTCCTATTTATAATAAAGCTTGCATCTCTATCTATTCTTGTGGCTTTGCAGTCAGCTATAAGTAAATCATAAAGGTCAAGGACATTTTCTCTGCCCACTCTTTTTATTTGCCTTCTTAGAGCCTTATCAGACATTTCAGAATGAACCTTCATGTGGTCTAAAATTAAAATTTTAACTTTTTCTATGGTTTTATTTGGAAGTCTATATTTTTTCAAAATCTCTTCCACAAGTTCTGCCCCAAGAATTTCATGACCATAGAAGTGTCCTCTTCCATCTTCTCCAATAGAAAGAGTATCTACCTTTGAAATATCATGAAAAAGTGCTGCAAGTCTAAGACTTAAATCAGGTCTTACATAATCCATTACACATATAAGGTGGTCAAAAAGAGTTTTGTCATGATAGGGAGAGAATTGTGCAAATCCCACAGTTCTTTTTAATTCAGGAAAAATAACATCTAATATTCCACTTTCTTCTAATAAAAGTAAATAATAAGATGGCTTTTCACTAGTGATCATTTTTGAAAATTCATCAAATATTCTTTCTGGAGCAATTTTTTTCAGTAGATGTGCATTTAGACCTATTGCGTCAAAAAGATTTTCTTCTATATAAAAATTAAATCTTCCAGCAAATCTTATTGCCCTCATCATGCGAAGAGCGTCCTCTTTGATCCTTTCATTTGGATCTCCAACTGCCCTAATTATTTTTTCTTGAAGATCTTTTTTTCCATCAAAAGGGTCATAAAGTTTTCCATCAATGTCCATAGCCATAGCATTAATAGTAAAATCTCGTCTTTTAAGATCTTCTTTTAGATTATCTGAAAAAATTACTTTTTCCGGTTTTCTGTTGTTAATGTAATTTCCATCAATTCTAAAAGTAGTTATTTCATATAGTACTTTATTTAGCAAAATGCCAACAGTGCCAAATTCTTCTCCAACTAAAATAGTTTTGCAGTCACTAAATACTTCTTTTATCTCCTTTGGTTTAGCTGAAGTTGTTATATCATAATCATGAGGCTTAATGGAAAGCAATTTATCTCTTACACAACCACCAACTATATAAGCTTCAAATCCATTTTCTAATAATTTATTTAAAATAAATAGGACATCTTTTGGCATTTTATCACCCTTTTTATTATATCATTCTTATACTTAATTTAAAATTATATAATTACTTAGCTCTCTTGTGATATAATGAACTAAAATTGGAGGTATAGTATGAAAAAGATTTTTATTATTTCAATGTCATTGCTTCTAAGCCTAAGTCTTTCTGCTTGTGGCAAAAAAGATAAGGTCGATACAAAGACAAATGACAAGCAAGTTTCATCAGAAACTACTGCTAAAAAAACTGATGAGGAACAAGTTGCAACTTCAAATTTTGACAAGGAAGCTGTTAACGAACTAATCAAAAACTCTGATTATATTTCAAGAATTAGAATTTCAACATCTACTGCTGAAGGTATGTCTATTTCCTTCTTAAAGGATTATAAGGGAGACCTATCTCAAATTGAAGTAGATGTTCCAAAGAACCTAAGCCCTAACAAGGAATATTTAATTTTCTACAGAGATGATGAAAATGGAGAAGTTTCTCCTACTACAAGAGATGGCTCTTTTATTGAGCTTCAGGGAGACAAGGACTCAAACTTAATTTATATTGAAAAACAATTTGATCCAAACTCTTACACTTCATCATTAAAGAGTAAATAAGGAGGAAGATGAGAATGAAAAAATTTAAATCTATTTTATTTTCTCTTGTACTTATGATTTTTGTGACTTCAAATGTTTTTGCAGGCAGAAGTCCTCTTATTGAGTACAATGGAAAAATTGTAAAATCAGACGTTGCACCCTATATTCAAAATGAAAGGACCATGGTTCCCATAAGATTTATTTCTGAAACTCTTGGATACAAAGTAACTTGGGATAATGACAAAAGAGAAGTTGGAGTTAAGGGAAAGGATACTGAAATTCTTCTTAAAGTTGATTCTAAAAATGCTCTAGTTAATGGCAAAGAGGTGAAACTTGATTCCCCTGCATCAATAAAAAAAGATCGTACTTTCGTTCCCCTAAGATTTGTTGCTGAAAATCTAAAGGCTGAGGTTAAGTGGGACAAGGAAAACTTTAAAGTCATTATAAATGACAAAAATTCTTCATCACTTTCTTTAAATTTATCAGCTGATGAAGAAAATTATGTAAAAGAAATTAAATCACTACAAAGTGATTTAAATAAATCAATTGGAAAATTAAAATTAAGTTTCTTCGACAATGCTGCAAATTTAAGTAGTGATGAATTAAATTCTGCCTACGAAAATGCAAATTCTGAAATTACAAATATTGTTAGTAGAATTAAATCCCTTAATGTACCAGACAAATTTAAGGAATCTCATGAATATACTCTAAGAGCAAGTGAAAAAGCTCTAGAAATTTTACCAGGCTTAAAAAATTCTATTATGTCAGAAAATGAAGAATCAGCAAAAGTGTTTATAAGAGAACTAACAGATTTTCAAGTTAAAATGCAAGAAGCTACAGATTCCTTTAATGCTGCACTAAAGGGCGAAGATTACAAGGCACAAAAAGATATAGATGTTTATAAAGACCAGTTGCAAAAACAAGATTCAAAAAATAATTTATTACAAGATCAAACCTTAAAAAATATCTTTAACAGAATTTAATTTATAATTTAATAAATTTAAAATCAATAGCAAAAACCCCTCAAATTAATCTGAGGGGTTTTACTTTTATATAATCTATAAAATTTATTTTTAATTTTTCAAGCTTGCCTTTTTCTTTAGATAACCTCTATTGTACTTGTCTTCTCCTTCTTCCATATTTTTCTTTGCTTGGGAAAGCATTAATTTAATCCTATTGAATTGGTTTACTTCTGATGCAGATGCATCATAGTCAATTGGAATAATATTTGCTTTTTCGTAAGAGGATCTAATTGCCTTTATTACACCCTTGCCTGTAATGTGATTTGGAAGACAACCAAAAGGTTGAACACATATAATATTTTCGACGCCTGATTCTATTAATTCAACCATTTCTCCAGTTAAAAGCCAGCCTTCTCCATATTGATTTCCAAGGTCCACATATTTTTCCGCGTATTTTATAATTTCTTCAATTTTTTCAGGAACAATAAATCTAGTTCCTTCTAGCGCTTCTCTTACATATTTTCTATAGGATTCTATATAAGAAATTCCAACTTCGCAAGCAAAGGCAGTAAATCTTGATTTTGAAAGTTTTTCTGCTTTAGCTCTGGCATTTTTAAAGGAATACATCATAAAATCAGTTAGATCAGGAATTACAACTTCTGCACCTTCTTTTTCTAGAAGATCTGCAACGTGATTATTGGCAGCTGGATGATATTTTACTAAAATTTCTCCTACTATACCAACTTTAGGTTTCTTTTCCTTTGTAATTTCAAGTCTATTAAATTCGTTAACCATTTGATTTACATTAGTCATAAAAGATTTCTTGTTGTAAATCAAATCTTCTGAACTTGTTATGTCAATCCATCTGTCACGCAAAATATTTGTTGAACCCTTTATAACTTCGTAAGGTCTTGTTGCTTGAGTAAGTCGCATAATTAAATCAGCATAGAGCATTCCCTGTATTAATTTTCTTCCCATTCTTACAATTTGTCTTTTATCAAATTCAAATCCAGGATGTTGTTCTATTTGTTGGAAGGAAAGTCCAATTACTGGAACATGACCATAGCCAGCATCTTTTAAAGCTTTTCTAATAAATCCAACATAGTTTGATGCCCTGCAAGCTCCACCAGTTTGACTCATTAAAAGTGCCAATCTATCTGTATCATATTCCCCAGATTTTACTGCATCTATAAATTGTCCTACTACGAAAATTGATGGATAACAAGCATCGTTATTTACATATTTTAGTCCTTCGTTTACTACCTTGTTGTCAGAGTCGTGAAGAACTTTTATATTAATTCCTTCTTGTCTTAATATTGGTTCAAATATGCTAAAGTGAAGTGGTGCCATTTGTGGCATTAAAATTGTATAATCCTTCTTCATTTCTTTTGTGAATAAAACAGGATCATCATCAATTAGTCCTTCAAGTTCTGCATCAATTTTTTCAAAATCTCTTTTTTCAGCAGCTTCAATTAAGGATCTAATTCTAATTTTTACAGCACCTAAATTTGAAACCTCATCTATTTTTAAGGCAGTATAAATTTTGTTATAAGATTCGAGAATATGTTGAACTTGATCAGTTGTTACTGCATCGATACCGCATCCAAAAGAATTTAATTGGACAAGTTCTAAGTTTTCATGTTCTCCAACAAATTTTGCAGCTCTATAAAGTCTTGAGTGATAGTTCCATTGGTCTAGAACTCTTAACCTAGAATCAATTTCTACATTTCTTGCTATTCCATCTTCTGATATAACTGCAAGTCCAAGACTTGTGATGAGTTCTGGAATTCCGTGATTAATTTCTGGATCAATGTGATATGGTCTACCTGATAAAACTATTGCTCTTTGATTTTTTCTATTTACTTCTTCTAGAATTCTGTTTCCTTCATTTAAAACATCAAGTCTATATCTATCTTGTTCTTCATAGGCAGCACGAACAGCTTTTTTTACTTCGTTTTTTGGAATAAATTCAAAAACATCTGCCAATCTTTTTTCCAACTTTTTCCTATCATCAAAGGAAATAAATGGATTCATGAATTTAACTTTTCCATCAATTATATCGTCAACATTATTTTTTATAACTTCAGAATATCCTGCAACTACTGGGCAGTTTAGTGTGTTATCTGCATTTTTAAACTGTCTTTCTTCATAAAAAACTGCTGGATAAAAGATAAATTTGATTCCCTTTTCTATTAAATCTTCTATATGTCCGTGACTTATTTTTGCTGGATAGCAAGCAGTTTCACTAGTTATAGTTTCTATTCCCTTTTCATAAATTTCTCTAGATGATTTTGAAGATAAAACTACAGAATAACCAAGTTCAGTTAAGAAAGTATGCCAGAAAGGATAATTTTCATAAATATTTAAAACTCTAGGAATTCCTACAAGTCCTCTAGGCGCTTCTTTTTCTGGTAGAGATTTGTAGTCAAAGACTCTTTCATATTTATAACGGAACATGTTTGGAAGTTCATCTTCCTTATTTTTAACATGACCAGCACCCTTTTCACACCTATTACCTGTAATATATCTCTTTCCATTGGGAAATATATTTACAGATAAGGCACAGTTATTAGTACATTGTCTACAATTTGTTGAAATTGACTTGTATTCAAATTTTTCTAATTCTTCCTCAGAAATTATTTTTGATTTTCCTGTTGATTTTTCTTTTGAAATTAAAGCCATGCCAAGGGCACCCATAAGTCCTGCAATTTCTGGTCTTGTCACTTCAACGCCAGTCAAATTTTCAAAGGCCCTTAAAACTGCATCTGATAAGAAAGTTCCACCTTGAACTACTATGTGTTGTCCCAAATCTTTTGGGTCCCTTACTTTTATTACTTTTTGGATTGCATTTCTAATAACAGAATAAGCAAGACCTGCAGAAATATCTGGAACTGATGCTCCTTCTTTTTGAGCTTGTTTTACATTTGAGTTCATAAAAACAGTACAACGAGATCCTAAATCAACTGGTTCCCTTGATTTAGTAGCTTCAATAGAAAATTCTTCAGCACTCATATTTACTGAATGGGCAAAAGTTTCTAAGAAAGAACCGCAACCTGCAGAACAAGCTTCGTTTAATAGAATTGATTCAATTACTCCATCTCTAATTTTCATAGACTTCATATCTTGACCACCAATGTCCAAAATAAAGTCAACATCTGGGTCAAAATATCTAGCAGCTGTGAAATGGGCAATTGTTTCAACTTCTCCAAAATCTAAATTTAGAGCTGCTTTTAAAAATTCCTCTCCATATCCAGTTGTTCCACAAGCTGCAAAATAAGCCTTGTCATTTTTTTCTCTATAAATTTCTTTTAAATTTTCTATGGCAATATCAAGTGGATTTCCCTTATTAGATCCATAAAAAGTATATAAAAGTTCATTATTGTCTGAAATTGCAACTAATTTTGAAGTAGTGGAACCAGAATCTATACCAAGATAAATTGGTCCTTCATAAGATTTTAAATCAATCTTTTTAAGTGATTTTGTTTTATGTCTTTCCCTAAATTCTCTTACTTCTTTGTCGCTAGTAAATAGTGCGGGCATAACATCACTTTCTTTAATTGTAATATCGGCACTATTATTTACCTTGTTGTAAAGGTCAACAAAAGACATCGTCTTTGAATCAAAACTAGAAAGAGCTGCTCCAAGAGCTACAAAAATTTGTGAATTTTCTGGTACAATTATTTCATCTTCATCAAGATCCAAAGTCTCAACAAATCTTTCTTTTAACATAGGAAGAAAATGAAGAGGACCACCTAAAAAGGCAACATTTCCTCTTATTGGTCTACCACATGCCAAATTTGAAATAGTTTGGTTTACTACAGATTGAAAAACAGAAATAGCAATATCAGCCTTGCTTGCACCTTGATTTATTAAAGCTTGGACATCTGTCTTTGCAAAAACTCCACATCTAGAAGCAATTGGATATAATTTCTTATAATCCTTTGCCATCTCATTTAAACCTGATGCATCTGTTTGAAGAAGTGAAGCCATTTGATCTATAAAAGCTCCAGTACCACCGGCACAAATAGAATTCATCCTTTGTTCTACTGATCCTCTAAGATAAGTTATTTTTGAATCTTCGCCGCCAAGTTCAATTGCTACATCAGTCTTTGGTATAAAACATGAGATAGCTTCTCTTCCTGCCACAACTTCTTGAACAAAATCAATTCCCAAAAATTCGTGAACAGATAATCCACCAGATCCTGTTACATTAACAGTTACAGTGTCGTATTTAAACTGAGGATATACTTCATTTATTACATCTTTGACAGTTTTTCTAACATCAGAAAAATGTCTTCTATAAGTTTTATATAAGATATTTAATTTTTCATCTAATATTACAAGTTTTACAGTAGTTGAACCAACATCTAATCCCATATGAATTAGCATAGTCACTTTCTCCTTTCAAAATAAAAGCCACATAAAATTTATGAATAAAGTCTTTTAACTTCAAAATTTATTTTAAATAAATATTCTAAGATAAATAATTATTGCACTTTAATTTTATAAATTCAACAATTATTTTTAAGAAATTTGATATTTATTATTTAAATGTTAGACATTTCTTAACATTTGCTTCTCATATATTATAAACTACTTTAGTGATTTTTATAATGGGTAAAATAAAATTTTACAATAAAAAAAGATAGGCAATAGCCTACCTTTTCTTTAAGTAAATTAGTCTTCTGGATTTGGAGCACCAACTGGGCAAACAGCTGCACAGCTACCGCAATCGATACATTGATTTTCGTCGATTGTATAAATGTCTCCTTCAGAAATACATGATACTGGACATTCTGGTTGACAAGCACCACAAGCGATGCAAGAATCATTAATTACATATGCCATTTTTATTTACCTCCATAAAATTATACCAAAATTTATGAATCTTTATATTCATATCTTCTGTCATTATATTAACATAATACTTTTATTTTTTCAATCAATATTATTATTTTTTTATGGTGAAAATATATAGCCCTTATAAATATTTATTTTGGTCTAGTGTTTTCAAGACTTCTAGACAAATTAACATTCTAAAATAAGAGAAATATTGTTTTTCAAAATACTAAACTATTCATTAAAGCTAATAAATCATAGCATTTTACTATGATTTATTATTCTTTAAAAACCCTAAGTGAATTGACAATACAAAGTAAGGCAACACCTACATCAGCAAAAACTGCCAGAGGCATTGATACATATCCTACTGCTCCAAGTCCTAATACTACAACTTTTAAGAACAAGGCAATGAAAATATTTTGGTAGGCAATTTTCTTTACCCTCTTGGCTATATCAATTCCTCTTACAATAGAAGAAATATCATTTTTTAAAAGAACAATGTCAGAAGTTTCTATGGCAATATCTGATCCAGAACCCATACTTATACCTAAATATGCTGATGCAAGTGAAGGTGCATCGTTAGTTCCGTCACCAACAAAGGCAATTTTTTTATCTTTTTCAATCTTTTTAATTTCACTTACCTTGTCCTCTGGAAGAAGAGATCCCTTATAATAATCAATTCCAACTTCTTTTGCAATTTCTTCGACAACAGAGTCCTTGTCTCCAGAAAACATGTAAGTTTTTACTCCTCTTTGGTGAAGGTCACTTACACTTTCCTTAACTCCATCTTTAATTTGGTCTTTTAGTTTAATAATTCCAAGAACTTTTTCTTTATCAGCTACAAAAACATCGACATAATTTGAAGTGTAATCTTTATCAATTTTTATATTAAAATCATCAATTAATTTTCTGTTGCCAACAATATAGGACTTCCCTTCAAGTTCAAATTCAATTCCTTTTCCACCAATGTTCTTCAAATTTTCAGGAACTTTTTTAGTTTCAAAAGCTTTTACAATAGCCTTGGCTATTGGGTGAGTGGAATAAGCTTCGCCAACTGAAGCAATTTCTAAAATTTCATCTTTTTTAGCAGAAATTTCTTCAACTTCTGCAATTTCAAATTCTCCCTTAGTAACTGTGCCAGTCTTGTCAAAGGCAATTCCATCAATATCTGTTAGAGCTTCAATGGAGTTACCTCCCTTTACAAAAATTGATCTTTTAGATAGAGAGCCAATTCCTGCAAACATTGTAAGTGGAACAGAAATCGCAAGAGCACAAGGGCAAGATATAACTAAAAATATGGCCGCCCTGTAAAGTGCTTCCTTAGCAGTGTGGTCTGTTGCAAAATTTAAGAACAAGAATAAAATTACTGCAAGGCCAATAACTATTGGAGTGTAAATTTTTGCAAATCGAGTGATAAATTTTTCAACTTTTGCTTTGTTTACACTGGCATTTTTTACCATATCAATAATTTTTGCAATAGTTCCTTCTTTATAAGTTTTTGTTACTTCAACTTCAAGGGAAGAATCTAAATTTACAAATCCGGAAATAATTTCATCTCCTACTTCAAGAGAAACTGGTGCAAATTCTCCAGATATATTTGAAGTATCAAGATTGGAAGACCCCTTTATTATTTTTCCATCAAGAGGAACTTTTTCTCCAGGCTTAATCAAAATCTTTTGTCCTATTGAAACTTCACTGGGATCAACTTTTTTAATCTCGCCTTGGCTAATTAAATTTGCAAATTCTGGTTTTAATTTTAAAGCTTCTTTGATAGAATCCTTTGATGAATCTACAGCCTTATCTTGGATTATTTCGCCAAGACTGTAAAATAACATAACAGCAACAGCTTCAGCGTATTCGCCAGATATAATGGCAGCTATAGATGCAATTGTCATTAAGAATTTTTCATCCATAAAGTTTCCCGAAGAAATTTTTGTAATAGAAGCTTTTATTACATCAAATCCAATCACGAGGTATAAAATTAAATAAGAAATAAGACTAGCTTTTTCATTTAAGTCAACAAAATGTAAAACAATAAGTCCTACAAAAGCAAAAATACACTTATATATGGAAAAGTTTTCTTCCTCTTCCTCCTCTTCAAGTTCTTCTTCAAAATCCTCTGTAACTACAACTCCATCTTCGATAGAATCAACAATGTCCTGAATTTTTCTTTTTAGTTCTATTGAATCTTCTTCTGTTTCAAATACAAGTTCGTCATTTAGAAAGTCATAATGCAAGTTTTTGAGTTCATCTTTTGACTTGAGTTCTTCCTCTATCTTGCCTGCACAATTGGCACAGGTAAGACCTCTTAAGTGAAAAGTATATTTATCCATAAATTCCTCCTTTTTTATTTTACATTTTATACTTCGATACTTGTTCATATATTCATTATATAACTTTCATCTTTTATGTCAATGGATTTAAATTAAGTCTTTATTTTTTTTATATTATGTGAGATAATACTAAAGCAAGAGAAGCCGAAAAAAACCGTTTTTTAAATTTCTTGTAAAAACTTTTAAAAAACAGTTGACAAAAATAACATATTCCTTTAGAATAGTTAAAGTAAGTTGCTAAAGAGTGACCTTCAATTTGGAGAAATACTCAAGTGGCTGAAGAGGCTCCCCTGCTAAGGGAGTAGGTCCCGATTAGGGTCGCGAGGGTTCAAATCCCTCTTTCTCCGCCAATGGTGAGGGCCTTTAGCTCAGTTGGTTAGAGCGCCCGGCTCATAACCGGTAGGTCCCGGGTTCAAGTCCCTGAAGGCCCACCATTTACTTGCCCAGATAGCTCAGTCGGTAGAGCAGAGGACTGAAAATCCTCGTGTCGCTGGTTCGATTCCGGCTCTGGGCACCACAAATAGTACCAAGCATTTGGTACTATTTTTTTTATTTATAAGTTTAATATTTATGTAAGGATATTGTTATGAACTTGTAAAGATTAAATAAATTTTTATATAATTATAAATTCTTATAAAAATAAAGTCCTATCCCTAAATTATTTAAGGATAGGATTTTTTATTTTTTATATTGCTTTTACTTGACATGAATCTAAAACATCTATTGCCGATGCTTTTTTAGCATCACTTAAACCCTCTGTAAGATCTTTATAGATATAAATAGTTTTCTCTGGCAAAAATCCCTTAACTAATAAAATATTTGATATTACACAAATATCAGCCACAAGACCTAGAAAATAAATATCTCCTATTCCCTCTTTTTCGTCTAGCTCTTTTAAATACTCTCCAAGTTTTACTGAAGCAAAAGTATTTTTTTCAAACTTCTTTGCACTTTCAAAAGATTTTGTTTTCTTCAATTCATCAGGGATTTCGTAACCCCAAGTTCCCTTTATACAATGTTCAATGGGAAGATTTTTTCCTTCATTTGTTGAAAGATAATCATCATAATGAGTATCAAGTGTGTAAACCACCTCCCCATCAAACTCATTTACTTTTTTTACAATCTTTTTTAAAAAATTATCCCCATCTTTTGTCTTTAGAGACCCTGTTACAAAGTCATTTTGCATATCAATAACAACTAAAACGTCCATTGTTTCCCTCCTTTTCAATATCTTACTCCATATTTTACATAAATAGAAGTTACTTGTATAATATTTTGGGGTGAATTATGAAATACAAGAGCGTTTTAAAAGCAGAATTTTTATACAGAAAGAATAGATTTATCTCCTATTGCAAAAAAGGTTCAAAGATTTTAGAAGTCTATGTGCCAAACACTGGCAGATGCAAGGAACTTCTCTTAGAAGGCACTAAAGTTTTTGTAACTTACAATGACAATAAAAAGAGAAAAACTTCTTATACCTTAATAGCAGTTGTAAAAGGCGAAAAAATTATAAATATAGACTCTCAGGCTCCCAACCAAGTCGTAGAAGAAGCTCTTCTTCAAAATAAGATTGATCTTGGCTTTAAATACAGTAAAATAAAAAGAGAATACACTCACGGTGATTCTCGCTTTGATTTTTATCTTGAAGGCCAGGGAAAAAAGGCTCTTATGGAAGTAAAGGGTGTTACTCTAGAAAATAATGGAATAGTTGCATTTCCCGATGCTCCAACAAAAAGGGGCTTAAAACACATAAAAGGTCTTATTGATTCTAGTGAAGATTACTTAACTTATATTTTATTTGTAATTCAAATGAAGGATGTAGAGTTTTTCACACCAAATTATGTTACTGACAAAAATTTTTCTAAAGAACTTTTAAGGGCTAGTAAAGCTGGTGTAAAAGTCCTCGCTTATGATTCTTATGTAGAAAGAAATAAAATTGAAATTGCAGATAGTGTGCCAGTTGTCTTGGAGGAAAAATGGAATTTAGACTTGCAAGAGAGATAGATAGAATAGAAATTGAAAAAATTTATGAAGATGGCTCTCTTAAATTAAAATCCCTTGGCATAAACCAGTGGCAGGGTCAAGATAAACCAAACTTGGACAATTTTAAAAATCTAATAGCAAACAAAAATATTTTTGTCCTTGAAGATAATAATAGAGTAGTTTCCACAGTGATAATTTATGATTATGATCTCGATTATGAAAAGAACTTAGATGGAAAATGGAATAGTCCAAAAGCCTATGTGGCACTTCACAGAATTGGCACTCTTGGGAGTGAAGTAAAGAAAGGTTACGGAAGAAAGGTCATTGAACTTGCAGAATCTTATGCAAGAGAAAATAATTTTAAGTCTGTGAGGATAGACACCCACAGGGGTAATAAGACAATGCAAGGACTTTTAAAGTCTTTAAATTATAAATACGTTGGATTAGTTTATCTCTCTGGCAGGAACGAAAGACTTGCCTTTGAAAAAATATTGTGAGGTTAAAATGTTTAAAGATAAGGATGACAAAAGATTTATAAAAGTTTTTAGAGAAGGAACTCTTACTGAGACCATGGAAATTCTCTTAGACACAGAAACTGGAGTAAATTATCTCTACATAGGTGCAGGTTACGGAATGGGAATCACTCCCCTCCTAGATTCAGATGGCAAAGTTGTCGTTTCAAGTAAGAGAGAAATTGCAAATTATAAAGAAAGAGATTGAAAAATTCTTTTGTTTGTTTGCTTTTTTTTTAGGGTATCCTACTAATAGGAAGTCTTTATATTATAGTAAAGGAGTTTATTATGAAAATTATTTCCAAAAAACTTATGAAATTGAGTTTAGTGTTTATTTTAATGTCCGTCTTTGTAAACGTTTTTGCAAGTGAAAATAATGAAATCGCTTCAATAGAGAGTAACAACCCTAAACTAAATTCAATTAGCAATAAAGTAGTTGTTTTTGGTACAGAGGATGATGTCATCTATGATTTCACTAAAGTTTTTTATCAAGAACATGCTAATTTTGCTCCTTATATTTCTAATTATGAAATTCATAGGAATGGAGTGAGATTTGTAGGAACTATCTATTTAAAATCAACAGTTCAAGTTGGACCAAGTAGATTTAAAGGTACTTATGTAGGAAATTTATACGAAGCAGGATTAGCTAAATAATTAATATTTTAATTTTAATAAGTATTGTTTTTTTATAAAGACTTCCTAATTATATTTTTGGAGTGAGTATTAATGAAAAATAGCTTTTTTAAAATTTCAATTCTTCTTATTCTTTCAATTGGATTAGTCGCTTGTAATAATAAGACTAATACAAAGAATACCGAAGTTAACAAGCAAAATAATCTAGTGAATGTTGAAAAAAACAGTAATAAAATGACAGATCCAGAAGAAAATAAATCTAAAGTTTCAAACATCAACGAAAATCAAGCATCTAATACTTTAGATGAAGAAACTTTTAATGAAGAGGAAAACTTCTATAATTTTTCTGATTTGAAAAATATTAAAGAAAGTGACATATCCTATGAAAAATCAAAAGATGGAAAAACTTTAAATAACTACAAAGTTGTCATAATTAATGAAAATAACGAAGGAAACTTTGAATATAAACACTTAATTAAAAACTATAAAACTGAAGTTAATGGAGTGGAGTATTCTGGAGATTTAAAATTACATCATACTACTAGTAAAAATGATAATAAAACCTTAATTATGGCAGGACATTATACTGGGAATTTAACAGCAAAATAAGTTAAGATTGTGAAAAAAGTTTTGTGTATCAGCCCTCCTTATAGGATGAGGCTGATATTTTCATGTCTTGGCTTGTAAAATGAAGACATAAAATTCCTCCTGATTCTTATTATCTTATCAGGAGGAATCTTAATATGTTTTTTAATATATCTATATTCTACTTTTTATATTAATTTTGGTAAAAAAACTGTTGCTAGACCTAGGAATATAAAGAATCCAAATACATCTGTAAAAGTTGTCAAGAAAATTGATGATGCTATTGCAGGGTCGACTTTTAATTTATCCAATATCAAAGGAATTAAAAATCCCATGGAGCAAGCAATTATCATATTTAAAATCATCGCCAAAAATAAAATTAGACCAAGGTAAAGATTGTGGTGCCAGAATACAAAAACTCCTGCAGCCAAGAGACCGATAATGGCTCCTTCAGTAAGTCCCAAGAAAATTTCCTTAAAAATAAGCTTAAAATCTTCTTTTAAGGACAACTCTCCTCTTGCAAGGGAAGTTATTATAATAGATAGAGTTTGTGAACCTGCGTTACCACCCATTCCAGTTACTATTGGCATTGCAGCTGATAAGACAACTACTTGAGAAATTGTAGATTCAAATCCCTTTACAACTGATGATGCCAAAAAGGCTGTCACTAAATTCACTATTAGCCAAGGAATTCTTGATTTAAAAGAATCAAAAATGCTAGAGTCGTATTCTTCATCTGCATTAACACCGTGCATCTGCAACATATCTTCATTATGCTCTTGATCAATTACTGCTATGATGTCATCTGAAGTAATTACGCCGAGAACTGCTAAATTGCTATTTACAACTGGCAAAATATCTAGTTCATATTTACTAAATAAATTTGCTGCCACTTCTTGGTCATCGGTTCCGTAAACATAAAAGTCGCTCTCTTCCATTATGTCTTGCAAAAGTGTGTCTGCATGACAAACTAAGAGGTCTCTCATAGTTACAATTCCCTTTAGCCTGTGATAATTATCTGTAACAAAAATTTTATCAATTATCTCAGTCTTTGGTGAAATTGAAATTATTTTTTTTACAGCTTGTTCTGCTGTCAAATTTTCTCTTAAAGCAATAAAATTTGTCGTCATTATAGAACCAGCCGATTCTTCGTCAAAGGACAAAATCATCTTTAAGACATATTTATCTTCACTTTTTATTAAAGACATAATAGATTTTCTTCTAGCAGTTGGAAGAAATCCTAAAAGGTCAGCAACTATAGAATTTTCTATTAAGGTAAAAATTTCAATAAGTTCTTCATTGCTGAAAAATCCCATAGTCATTTCTGCTAGTTCATCTTCTGCAGACTCAAGTAAAAGGCCTATATTTTCTCTATTTAAAAGTTTTACAAAAGTTCCCAAGTCATCTTCTTCTAAATCTTCAAGCTCAAGACAAATATCAACTGGATGATATTCCTCAAAGAGATTGTTAGCAGCTGCCTGGTCCCTTTTTAATATAATATTATTAATTTCATCAATTATGTTCATTTTTCGCTCCTGCCAAAGTTTCCAAATCTGTTACAAAAGAAGAAATTTCATTTTTCCTTCCATTTGTATAGTGGGAGTACATCAGATAAAGCTCTTTTTTTGCCCTTGTCATGGCTACATAAAAAAGCCTTCTCTCTTCTTCATAAAGTTCGGGATCTTCTCGCAAATCCTCTATGCTTGAAGTTGACGGCAATGTTCCCTCATATAAGTCTACAACAAAAACCCGCGAAAATTCAAGACCCTTGGCAGAATGCACTGTTGAAAAAGTGAGCTTTGCTCCAGCATCTTTTGCCTTTAAAAGGTCATACTCTAATTCTTTTAACCTTCCAATAAATAAATCCAAAGACTTAGTTGACTTGGCAATCAATTTTAAATAATAGAGATATTCATTTAAAGTAGATTCTGTCTCCATAAACCTCTTGGCATTTTCTTTTAAATAATCGCCATAACCCATTTCCTTGTCAATATAATCAATAGCTTCATAGACATCAACTCTTGCAATTTTCTTAAATCCAACTAAAAGACCATTAATATTTTTATGATAATAAGAAGGAAGATCTGGATAATTTTTTAGAATATTAAAAACATTTTTCCCCCTATTCCTCTTTAAGTACTCAATGTGTCTTTTTGAAATATATCCCTTTAGCTTGAAATAAAATTTTTCATACAAATCAATATCTGATAAATCTCTTGAAAAATTTAAAATATCCAAGATATCTCTAGTTATAAAATGAGAAAAAAACTTTGTCTTTTTATCCTTAATATTAAAACTATAATTTTTTCTCTCAAAATATTCCACAAGTCCAATGCTAGAGAGATTATTTCTATAAAGAACTGCAATATCCCCCTTGTCCTTTTCCAATTCCTTTTCTATAAAACCATACTGATCCTTTGGCTCTTTTAACTTAATAATATTTACAGGCTTGTCAAAGGGATTATTTGTTATGACAGTTTTTTCGAATCTTTTTTCATTTTGACTAATAAAAATATTTGCAATATTTACAATATTTTTTGTTGAACGAAAATTTTCTTCCATATAAAAAGTCGCTATATCATCATATTCTTTTTGAAGCTTAAAAAGTTCTTCAGTATTTGCTCCTCTAAAAGCATAAATAGACTGATCATCATCTGCTACAACAAATAAATTATTATTAGGCTTAGCTAGGAGTTTTAAAACTTGAAATTGACTCCTAGACGTGTCTTGACCTTCATCAAGTTGTATGAACTTAAATCTGTCCCTGTATTTCTTTAAAATTGCAGAATCATTTTTTAAAACTTCATAAGAAAGATTTATCATGTCATCAAAATCAATTAAACCCTTATCCTTCTTAAACTTCTCATAAGTCTCAAAAAATTTTACAAAATTATCAGTTTCACATCTCTTGGACTTGGCAAAAGACTTAGGTGAAAGCATCATATTCTTACAATAACCCACTTCTGAAATCGCCGTTTCCACCCTTTCCTCTGTGGGATAAGTATTATTTACACTCTTATAAATATCTCTTAAAATTTCATATTTCTTTTTTAAATTAGAATCAATTAAACTAAGAGATTTACCATACTTTTTTGCATAATCTCTCACAATAGAATAGCAAAAAGCATGAATTGTGGAAAAGTGAACAAATTTATCTCCGTCCATCTCAATAAAACGCATCTTAATATCCACAGCTTGAGCCTTTGAAAAAGTAATTGTGAGAATACTCTTGGGGTCCACTCCCTTTTCTATTAACTTTTTTGTCCTGTGTAATATCATTGTAGTCTTGCCTGCACCAGGAACTGCCAAAACAAGAGCTGGTCCCTCAAAATGGTCTACCGCTTTTAATTGACTTGCTGTTAAATTCACTTTATCCCTCCTCTTATAGTTTAAACTATAGGCGGATTATTTTAAATCTATTTTTAAAGGCTTTATTATGATATAATCTTAATATAAACTGGTTTAGGGGGTATTACTATGTTAATGACAAATTTTTTACAAAAAAGAAAATCAGTGAGAAATTTTAAGAAAGATACAGTGCCAAGAGATTCTTTAGAAAATATAAAATTACTTATGGATGAAATGGACACGGAAGAAAAAGACATTGACTTTTCTCTTTACGAAAACGGAAAAATCGTGGCTGAAGGTCTTAGAGGCAAGGCAGGATACTCTGGAGTTATGATTGAAGCTCCACACTATATTGCCCTTGATATTAAAGACGACAAACCACTTAACATATTAAAAGGTGGCTACTGCCTAGAAAAATTAAACACAAAAATAGTAGACCTAGATATTGACACTTGTTGGATAACAGTAGACAATGTTGACATTGATACTAAAAAAGCAATCTTTGGAGAAAATGGAACAGGAATAGACTATCTAATAGCAATTGGATATGGACAAAAGAAAAAACTATTTGACCCAGAAGTAACAAGTTCAAGACTTACTGTAGATGAAATCGTCTTCGCAGACATGATAGGCAATCCAATTTCCATTGAAACTTTAGAAAACTATGGAATTTTCGATGTATTTTCATCTGTTAGATATGCACCAAGTCACAAAAATTTCCAACCTTGGAGATTTGTAGTTAAAGGATCAGATGTTGAAGCCTATATGGTAAAATCTGATGAGGACACAAGATCACTTATTGATATGGGAGTAATCTTATTCTACATGGAAGAAATGTTAAAAACTAAGGGCATAGAAAAGAAATGGACAATTGACTTAAAGGATGCAGGCAAATATTATTACATTGGCTCCTTTACACTATAATTATAAGGACAGAGAAGAAGGGTTTATCTCCCTTCTTTTTTATTGTCTTTTACATGAAAAAATCTCCACAAAATTGCGGAGATTTTTCAAGTTTCTAACAAATAATTAATGATTCTAAATATTTTCTGTCAGTGAATCTATTTTTTCTTTAGTGGCATCTTCATCTAAGCCCAAGCCCTTGGCAAAATACATGATACCATTTTTTGTGTCCTCTAAAGTTTCAAAAGAAGCTGAAGCATAAGCGATATCATCAACCTTTTGTCCCAGAGCCTTATCATAAGTTACACTTTTATCTGTAAGTAAAAGTTCTGGAGTTAGATTTTTTACTAATTTAAAATCAGGATCCATTTCATCGCCTATACTACTTGCATCGGGATAGAGGGATTCTGCTCCACTGGGAACTCCCACTACATTTTCATAATCCAAAACTTTTAAAGCCTTTGCAGCTTTTATTGACATAGCAACAATTCTTGGATTTTCTTTTTCTATAAAGAGTTTATCTTCAATCTTGCCGTTTTTTTCTTTGTTTACATTTTCTTGGCTAACTTCCTTTCCATTGGAAGTATTTTCAACTGCTGCCTTCTCCTTAGACTTACAAGAAGTTAATAGGATCATTATAAGTAAGGCAAAAGCAATTTTAGTATAAAACTTTCTTTTCATAATACACACTCCTTTAAATTTTATTTTACTTTTAATTTATCCTATTACTAGGATATCACATTATTCAAAAAAAAAAAAAAAAATAGAAGAGCAAAATTTTGTGAAGCTTTTATAAATTTAAAGGAGTTAAAGAAATGTATTTAAAATTTTTTTAAAATTTGCAAGAAAAAACTGCCGCTTGCACGGCAGTTCCTTAATATAGATTTTAAAGATCAAGCATTAACTTTATCTTTTTCTGCTTGAGCTTTTTTAAGCTTTGCTTCTTCGATTTTTGCTTGTCTTTCTTTTTCTTTCTTTTCTTTTTCCTTTTGTTTCATCTTTTCCACTCTTTCAGGATATTCGCAATAAATTGCTCCTGTTGGACATTTTGAAACACAAATTCCACAGTTGATACACTTGTCATAATCAATTGATGCTAAATTGTTTTCTACATGGATTGCATCTTTTGGACAATTCTTTTCACAGATGCCACATCCAATACAACCAATGCTACAATTATTTCTAACAACTTTTCCTGGATCAAGTGACTTACATTCAACAACTGTTTTTGATTTGTAAGGTCTAAGTGAAATAATTTTCTTAGGACAAATGTTGATACACTTCATACATGCAACACATTTTTCCTTGTCAACTACTGCTACGCCGTTTACCATGTGGATTGCGTCAAATTCACAAACGCTAACGCAAGTTCCTCCACCACAGCAACCATAGTTACAAGCTTTTGCTCCTTGTTGGTAGTCCGCTATAAGTCTACAGTCAACTAGGTCATTGTAGTCGTATTTATTTTTTGCCTTGTTGCAGTCACCTTGACAGTGAACTACTGCAACATTTCTATCAACATTTTCTGCATTTACACCCATTACTTGGCTGACTTTTTCTGCAGTTTCTGCGCCCCCAATAACACAACCGTTAACTGGTGCTTTTCCATTTGCTATTGCTTCTGCAAGTCCATCACATCCTGGAAAACCACAGGCTCCGCAGTTTGCTCCTGGAAGAGCATCTCTTACTTCAGCGACCTTTGGATCAACTTCAACATGAAAAACCTTTGATGCTATGGAAAGTATAACTCCGAAAAAAGCTCCTGCTATTCCTAAAAACACCACTGGGGTAAGTATTGTACTAATTTCCATAATTACCTCCTATACCAATCCGCCGAAACCTGAGAATGCAATGGCCATAAGACCAGCACTTACAAGTGCAATAGGAACTCCTTGAAGTGCCTTAGGTACGTCTGCTAACATTAATTTTTCTCTTAGTGCTGCGATTAATACTAAAGCTAATGTAAATCCAATTGAAGCTCCAAAACCACTAAATATTGTTTCTATTAAGTTATATCCATTTTGAACATTTAAAACTGTAACACCAAGTACAACACAGTTTGTAGTTATAAGCGGAAGATATACACCCATTGCTTGATAAAGTGAAGGTGATGATTTCTTTATAAACATTTCTACAAATTGTACTAGTGATGCAATTACAAGAATAAATGCTATTGTTTGTAAATACTCAAGTCCAAATTTGTCCAATACAAAAATTTGGATAAGCCATGTTATTGCAGATGCAAGAACAACTACAAAGGTAACGGCAACTCCCATTCCAAGGGCAGTTTCTGTCTTGGAAGATACACCTAAGAAGGGACAAATTCCTAAGAACTGAGCAAAAACATAATTATTTACAAGTATTGTTGATATTAATATTGTAAGAATACTTTCTAACATTAGTCTGCCCTCCTGTTAAGTAATAATTTAAATCCTGCTATCAAGAATCCTAAAAGTATGAAGGCACCTGCTGGAGCTCCCATAAGACCAATTCCTGGGAAGGATTCTGGCAAAATTTGTTTTTCAAATAAAGTTCCATATCCAAAAAATTCACGAACAAGTCCCATTGCAAGAACTGCAATTGTGTATCCTACTCCTGTTCCTATTCCGTCAACAATTGATGGAATAAGTGCATTTTTGTATGCGAAACCTTCAGCTTCTCCAAGTATACAGCAGTTAACTACGATTAGTGGTAAGAAAATACCAAGTGCTGCATAAATTGATGGAGAGTATGCTTGAAGAATCATTTGTACTAATGTTACGAAAGTAGCTATTACTACGATAAAACAAGGAATTCTTATTTTATCTGGTATTATTTTTCTAAGTGCAGATACTACTGCGTTACTCATTATAAGAACGAAAGTAACTGCTATACCCATTGCTAATGAGTTTGTTAAACTATTTGTTATAGCCAGTGTTGAACAAAGCCCTATAAGTTGGATGAATACGGGATTGTTTTTGAAAGCACCGTCTAAAAATACTTTAGATAATTTCATTTTAAACCTCCTTATTCATTCTTTAGAACTTCATTATAAACTTGAATGGCGTCATTTGAACCTGCAAGAGCACCCTTAGAAGATATTGTAGCTGATGTAAGCCACATAACTTCGTTTTCTGCCTTAGGTTCTTTAGAAATTTCTAGTGGACCTGCAGCTGATTTTCCTTCATAAGATGGATAGTATTCATCAGTTGTGATTCTAGAACCAAAACCACTTGTTTCTCCGTTAGAAATATTTCTAAATCCAGCGATTTTATCTCCATCAAGTAGGAAACCAAGGGCATTTGTCATAGCGCCACCATAACCATTTGATTTTACATTAACACCATATCCAACTAGGTCTTCGCCTTTTTTAGCTACGAAGATTTTTTCAATATTTGGATATTTTTCTTTTAATGAGTTTAATTTATCTTGATCATATTCTTCAAAACTATCGGCAGAGTCACCAAAGATTTCTTCATATGATGCAAGTGTATTTTTAAGTTCTGTTTCTGCAATTACTGGAGCTGTAACATTATTTACTGCAGCAAGTAGTCCAGCTGATAATGCACAGAATACTAAAAGTATAATCCCAAATTTTACTGGTTCTTTCATTTACTTCGCCTCCCCATATGCACTTGATATTGTAAGTTTGTCAATTAATGGTGTTGCGAGGTTCATAAGACATATTGCGTATGAAACACCTTCAGGAAGAGATGCTTTAACTCTTATAACTGCAGTTAAAATACCACATCCAAGAGCAAATATTATTCTTCCCTTTCTATTTATTGGGTTTGTTGTGTAATCAGTTGCCATAAAGATAGCACCAAGTAACAAACCACCTGCAAGTAATTCATAAGGAATAAGTTCCATAGGAATTCCTAAAATAAATAGGCAAATTGCAGTTGATGCAACATAAATTACAGGAATTTCCCAAGAAATTACCTTTCTTGCCACTAAGTAAACAAAACCTATTAGAAGTGCAATGGCTGAAGTTTCTCCTATTACACCGCCAATATTTCCAATAAACATATCTCCCATTGATGGAAGATTTGAAATTTCACCAGAAGCAATAACTTGAAGTGGTGTAGCATAAGACATACCATCTACAGTTGCAGCTGTTGTTATACCTTGCTTTAATAATTCTGGTGATATATAATCTGTAATTTGTTTTGGCCAAGAAGTCATAAGTACTAGTCTTGCTGCAAGTGCTGGGTTCATGAAGTTAAATCCAATACCACCAAAACATTCTTTTACTATTAATATTGCGAAAACTGATCCGAAAGCAGCCATCCAAAGTGGAAAAGACTGAGGCATATTAAGTGCAATAAGAATACCTGTTACAACAGCAGATAAATCGGCAATTTGCACAGTTTTCTTTAGACATTTTTGTGTAATTAATTCTGTAAATACACAAGCACCAATACAAACTGCTAAAAGAGCAACAGCCCTTGAACCAAAGAAATAAACTGAAGCAATCATGGCAGGAACAAGTGCGATAATTACATCAAGCATAATCTTTCTAACAGTGTCATTTGACCTAATGTGAGGAGCTAACGAAACAAAACGTGCTTCATTTACTGTCATCGGATCTTTATTTAATTTATTATTTTCCAAATTGATCCCTCCTATTTCTTTTGATTAGCTTTGATTTCTCGTTTAGCTAATTTTACAGATGCACTTAGATGTCTCTTAGCTGGGCAAACAAAGGAACATATTCCACATTCCATACATTGATCAGCGTGTAAACTCATGCATAAATCAACATCGCCCTTTAAAATCGCATGATTAATATCAGTTGGATTTATGTTAGCTGGACAGTGATCAACACATCTTGAACATCTAATACATGGAGTTTCAATTCTTTCTGTAACTTCTTCTTCAGTAAATACTAAAATACCAGAAGTTGTCTTAGTAACAGGTGAGTCAAGATTAAATACTGACTTACCAGTCATAGGACCGCCACAGATGATTTCTTTGAAGTTGTCTTTTACTCCACCACAGAAATCAAGAATATCTCCAACAGGAGTACCTATTTTAACGAGAATGTTCTTAGGTTCTTTAATACCAGAACCAGAAACAGTTATTACTCTTTCATAAGAAGGCTTTCCTTCGATCATAGCTTCGTAGAAGGCAAGAGTAGTACCAACATTTGTTAGGAAAACTCCAACATCATTTGTTACACCATTTTGTGGAACAATTCTTCCAACTACTGCTTCAGAAAGTCTTTTTGAATCACCTTGTGGATATTTTGTCTTACAACCCACAACTTTTAAATGATTCCAATTAGGATTTTTTCCTATAACTTCTTCCATTTTTGCAATTGCATCAGGTTTATTTTCTTCAATTGCCATGTAAGAAGCTTCTTTGTTATAAAAATATGAGAAGATATCTAAACCCTCTAATATTTCCTCAGTTTTTTCTAGCATAATTCTATGGTCACATGTAAGGAAAGGCTCACATTCTGCACCATTTATTATACATTCATCTAGAACTGGATCTTCACCCTTTAATTTAGCATGAAGAGGGAAACCAGCTCCCCCCATTCCTACGACTCCCTTTTCTTTAATAAAAGGAATTAAATCGTCAATGGGATGATCCTTATAATCTTTAAAAGATTTAAGGTCATCAGTCATTTCATCTTTGCCATCGTTTTCTATAACGACACAATCACAATACCTTCCATCAGCTGTATACATCTTTTTAATTTCTTTAACTGTACCTGATACAGAAGAGTGTATAGCTGCTGAAATAAAAGCATCAGAATTCCCAACAATTTGACCAACTTTTACAGAATCTCCCTTAGAAACAACGGGTGAGCATGGCGCTCCTATATGTTGTGACATTGGTATGTAGGCAATCTTTGGACTTGGCATCCTTTCAATTGCAATTTTTTCTGTCAAAGTTTTGTGTTCGTCCATATGAACTCCACCTACGGAAAAAGTGAGATTTCTTGAACTCATAAAACTTCACCCCTTATTCGGCTTAAGCCTATATTTTTACCATTTGTTATAATTATAACACTAAATTTTATTAAAGTACATTATTCTACTAAAAAAATTGATTTTGGGAAATCTTTATCATCATTAAAATATAGTCATTTCTAATCTATCATTTCTGATATTTGCTATCAAAAATAAGATCAAAAAAACTTAATATTTCGATGAATTAAAAAGTGTTTTTTTATTTTTAATTTATTGTGTTTTTTGAAATTTTCAATCTAAGGGGTATTTAAATACAAAATTAAACTTAATTATAAAAAATTTTTATCTTAATTTTCTTTAATTTTAAAATAAAAGTCTTTTATTTTTGTCAACCAAAAAAGTGATGCTACTTTTGTAACATCACCTTATATCTTTATATTTTATTTTTTTGGAGCCAAAACTAAGGCCCTACCCTCAATAACTGTATCACCATGTTGATTAGTGCAAACTGTATCCATTATAACTCTATTCTTTTCTGGAAATATTTCTTCAACAGTACAAGTTGCTGTTATTGTATCACCAAAATGAACTGGATGAGTAAATTTAAGATCTTGTGATAAATAAATTGTACCAGGACCAGGAAGTTGAGTTCCCAATACAGAAGATATAAAACCTGCACTAATCATACCGTGAGCAATACGAGTTTTAAATCTTGTGTTTTTAGCAAATTCTTCATTTATATGGGCTGGATTAAAGTCACCAGAAACCCCAATGTAGTTGTAAACATCTGCTTCCGAAACAGTCTTAGTAAAACAAGCACTTTGTCCAACTTTTAATTCATCAATAGTTTTTCCTTTGGTGTTATCCATAATCTCACAATCCTTTCTGCGATTATTTAGAGTGGTTCTTTATCCAATCTACAACAGTAGGTGCAACCTCTTCTTGACTTCTTCTACTTACAAACATTCCAATGTGACCTGTTGGGAATGATTTAGCTGTATAATCTTTACTTCCCACAATCTCTTTAATAGGAATAGTTGCTGCATTTGGAACTTGATTATCTCTTTCTGCATAAAGATTAAGAAGTGGTTGAGTTATTTTTTTAAGGTCAACTTTTTTGCCACCAACTTGCATTTCACCTTTCATGAGAAAATTTTCTCTATACATTGAATTTAAAAATTCTTTATAAGCCATACCAGCTTGTCCTGGACTGTCAAAAATCCATTTTTCCATAGTCATAAAATTTGAAAGTGAGTCTGGATCATCTAAATCATTTATCACATCCACATATTTATTGACCATAAGTGAAAGTGGTTTTAAAGTTAAAAATCCAGTATTCATAAATTCACCTGGAACAACTCCATAAGCTTCTACCATTCTATTTGGATTTAAATATTTTCCCCATTTAAATAGAAGACCATCATCAGTAGAAAAATCAACTGGAGTTACCATAGTAACAACATTCTTAATTTTTTCTGGGTGAAGAGATGTGTACATTAAAGTAAAAGTACCACCTTGACATACACCAAGAATGTTTATTTTATCAACCTTATTTTCTTTTCTTATGTGGTCAACACAATCGTCAATGTAAATATTAATATAATCATCTAAAGTTAAATATTTATCATCAGCAGTTGGAAAACCCCATTCTATTAGATATAAGTCTAGACCACTATCTACAAGTTTTTTTATAAAAGACTTGTCTTGTCCTATATCCATCATTGATGGAGTATTTACAAGTGCATAAACTATAAGCGTTGGGACTTTGTTAACAGACCTAGTACTTTTTTTGTAGTGGTAAAGCTTTAATTTATCTTCTTCAAAAACAAGATCTCTTGGAGTTTGATTTGCATGATCACTAGTTACTTCCATCATACTTTCATAACTCTTGAGAAACTTCTCTTGTGCTTTTATGCTTTCTTCCATAGTTGTCTTTATATCAAAAAAATCACTATACATATTTTGAACCTCCATGAGTCAAATCAATAGTTAAAATTATTTATCTGCTCTATTTCTATTCTTTTTCTATTTATTTATATTATTTTTCGTCTTTTTGAGCTCGCAATTCTTCCAATTCTTTTTTTAGTTCTCTAACTTCACGTCTTAGGCTGTATACATTTTTATATACATTATCTACTTCGGATTTAGTAACTATTGGAAAATCAGCAAGAGCCTTTTCAATTACCTTGTCGTATTCAATTTTAAAAATCATAGCTGAATCAGCAGTTTTTGCTATAAGTTTAGAAAATTCATCAGTATAGAAGTATGTTTCAATGGCATTTTCAACATGTTTAGACCACATTTTATAAAATTCATTGAAAGTTTTTGGATCTTCTCCATTATCTACTGAATCAAAATATTGTTCAAAAGCTTCTTGAGAATATTTGTACCCAACAGAAAGTGCTTTTGTCATAAATTCTGATACAGATATAAGCATTTCAATCATGGCATCAACTGCTCTGTTATTTTGTTCCAACATTTCTCTAGAACTTCCAACAACAGGAGATTTAACTAAAACACCAAATGTTTGATTATATGCTTCTTTCCATTCTTTTAAGGAATCTGCTAACTTCATGGGATCTTTGTAGAAAGTTTCCATAAAGATGTCTGCAATATTTTGATATGCAAAAGACCATGGTCCAATAAAGTTTTCAACAGTCTTTAGATAAGTGTTGAAATAACTTTGAGAATTCATCATCAAAGCTTGGATTTCCTTTGGTAAAAGAGGAATCAAATTGTTAACAAAAATATTGTTAAATTGATCCACAAGTTGAGTCATGTTTTTCTTGTATTCTTCAGTTCCAGGTTTTAAAAATTCATCGCTAAATTTTTTCCATTGTTCATAAACACCTAGATAAAGTTTGTTTGAATTTAAAATTTTTTCAAAAACTTCACGTGTGCCTGCACCCATCATCTTGCTGGCATCAAAAGGATTATAGGCTTCCATCATTTTTGTCCATGATGCGTAAGGTCCCTTAAACCATGCATTTTCTGGACTAGCATTTTTCATCATATCTTGCCAATTGTTTATCCATGATTGTTGAAACTTAACCCAGTCTTGATACTTACTAAAATCAAAAGCACCAGTTTCTTCTTTTTCACTCTCAGATTCTCTTTTTGGTAAAGCATCAACCCAAGCATTCATCATATCTTGACTTGCCTTGAACATCTCATTCCAAGCATTATAATTCATTGCCATTTTTATCCTCCCCTATTTCTTTACATAAGTAATTTCTTAATTTAAATAATTTCTTAATTTCCTTCTTATAAATAGATTACCCACTTTTGTCTAGTAATAACACTAACAAGTTAATAAAGTAAAATATTATGGATATATAATATAAAAAATTTAGCATAATGTCAAAATGTTTTTATATTTTTTAGTAAAATTTTTTAAACTATTTCTTTACATTAAATATACAATATAACTTTACTAAGAGCTTGTGAATAAAATAAAAAAATTTAATTTTTATTTTAGTTAATTTTTAAAAAAATAGATATATTATCATAATATATACAAATTACATGCACATATTATATTCAAACATAAAAAAAGTAGGCTCATTTCTAAGCCTACTCTATATATAAAATATTTAATTTAAAATTATTCTTCTTCTACAGTTTCAAGATCAAGTTTTACGTCATCACTTGTAATGACTTGTGAATCTTCTAGGATATCATAATCTTCCTTCAAGCTTTCATCAATTCCAATTTGAACTTTAGAATTAATTCTAGCTCCAGTACCTGCTGGTATAAGTTGTCCAATTATTATATTTTCCTTTAGACCTTCAAGCATATCTTGTTTACCCTTTATAGCTGCATCTGTAAGAACTCTAGTAGTTTCTTGGAAAGATGCTGCTGATAAGAAGGATTCTGTTGCAAGTGATGCCTTAGTGATACCAAGTAAGTTAACCTTACCAACTGCTGGTTCCTTACCTGCATCAATTGCTTCTTTGTTTGCTTTTTTGTAATCAACAACATTTACAAGAGAACCTGGAAGTAAATCTGTATCTCCTGCATCTTCTATCTTGCACTTTGATAGCATTTGTCTAACAATGATTTCAATGTGCTTGTCGTTGATATCTACCCCTTGAAGTCTGTAAACTCTTTGAACTTCTTTTACAATGTATTCTTGTACACCCTTTTCGCCTTTTACACGAAGTAAATCTTGTGGATATACAGAACCTTGTGTAAGTTCATCCCCAGCTTCTACTTCATCGCCTTGTTTTACTTTTAACCTTGAACCATAGACAATATTGTAAGAATCAACTGTTCCATCTTCAGCTGTAATGAGAACTTCTCTCTTCTTGTTGGATTCTTTAATATCAACAATACCAGCACGTTCTGCAATTACTGCAAGACCCTTAGGTTTTCTAGCTTCAAAAAGTTCTTCAACTCTTGGAAGACCTTGAGTGATGTCGGCTGCGGCAGCTACACCACCAGTGTGGAAAGTTCTCATTGTAAGTTGTGTACCCGGTTCACCAATGGATTGAGCAGCAATTACACCAACTGCTTCTCCAATTCCAACACTTGATCCTGTTGCAAGGTTTCTACCATAGCAATGTGCACAAACTCCATTTTTACTCTTACATCCAAGAATTGATCTTACTTTAACTTCTTTAATGCCAAGTGATTCTATTAATACTGCGTCATCATCTGAGATTGTTTCATTAGCAGCAACAATTATTTCTCCAGTTTCTGGATTAACAATATCTTCGAAAGAATATCTTCCTTCGATTCTATCAGCTAAAGATTCAATTAATTCTTTTCCATCTTTAAAGGCTTTAGCTACAAGATATTCATCTGTGCCACAATCTTCTTCAGAAATAATTACTTGTTGTGATACATCTACAAGCCTTCTAGTTAAATAACCAGAGTCAGCAGTTCTTAGGGCTGTATCGGCAAGACCCTTTCTAGAACCATGGGCTGACATATAAAATTCAAGTACTGAAAGACCTTCTCTAAAGTTTGAAGTGATTGGAACTTCTATTGTTCTACCTGAAGGTGATGCCATAAGTCCACGCATACCTGCAAGTTGTCTGATTTGGTTCTTAGAACCTCTGGCTCCAGAATCTGCCATGATATAAATATTATTAAGGGCGTCAAATCCGTCCATTACATCGTCTGTCAAATCATCTGTTGCCTTATTCCAAATTTCAATTACCTTTTCATATCTTTCTTCATCAGATATAAGACCTCTTCTAAAGGCTTTTTCATATTTAGCTACTTCTTTTTCAGCTGCTGCTAAAAGTTCTGGCTTAGTATCAGGAATTTGTACGTCCCCCATTGAAATAGATACTGCTCCAATAGTTGAGTAGTGGTAACCTGTTGCCTTAATGTTATCAAGAAGTTCGGCAGTTTTTATATTTCCATGTTTTTTATAAGTTTTTTCAATTATTTTTCCAAGAAGTTTCTTATCTACAACTTGGTCAATTTCAAGAGAATATTTATCTTCATCCCTGTTTACAAAACCTAAGTCTTGTGGGATAAATTCATTCATTATGAATCTACCAACAGTTGAAGGGACAATTTTACCTCTCTTGTCATTTTCATCTGCATATCTTCTAACAGATACATGTGATTGTAGGTGTAAAAATCCTGATTCATAAGCGTGGAACATTTCGTCAAAATTTCTATATATTGATCCGTCGCCCTTTAATTTATCTTTTCTATCTAAAGTTAAATAATATGAACCAAGAACCATATCTTGTGTAGGAGTAGTAATTGGCTTACCATCCTTTAATGCTAAGATATTGTTTGTTGAAAGCATTAATAATCTTGCTTCAGCTTGTGCTTCAGTTGATAGTGGTAGATGGACAGCCATTTGGTCACCATCAAAGTCGGCATTATATGCTGTACAAGAAAGTGGATGAAGCTTAATAGCCTTACCTTCTACTAGAACTGGTTCAAAAGCTTGAATACCAAGTCTGTGTAGTGTCGGTGCACGATTAAGAAGAACTGGGTGATCCTTTATAACTTCTTCAAGTACATCCCATACTTCATCTTTTCCTCTTTCAACCATTCTCTTTGCAGATTTAATGTTATAAGTTAATCCCCTAGATACAAGTTCTTTCATTACGAAAGGCTTAAATAATTCTAGAGCCATGTTTTTTGGAAGACCACATTGATAAAATTTAAGATCTGGTCCAACTACGATTACAGAACGACCAGAGTAGTCAACTCTCTTACCAAGTAAGTTTTGACGGAAACGACCTTGCTTTCCCTTTAACATTTCTGAAAGAGATTTTAAAGGTCTATTTCCTGGTCCAGTAACAGGTCTTCCACGTCTACCGTTGTCAATAAGAGCATCTACAGATTCTTGTAGCATTCTCTTTTCATTTCTAACGATAATGTCTGGAGCATTGATGTCCATTAACTTTTTAAGTCTGTTATTTCTATTTACAATTCTTCTATATAAGTCATTTAAATCACTTGTTGCAAATCTACCACCATCAAGTTGAACCATAGGTCTTAAATCTGGTGGAATTACAGGGATTGCATCAAGAATCATCCATTCAGGTTTGTTGTCTGATTGGATAAAGGCATCAATAACTTCAAGTCTTCTTGTTATTCTAATTTTCTTTTGTCCAGTTGCATCTTGGAGTTCTTCTGTAAGTTCATCATTTTCTTTTTGAAGGTCAACTTTTTCTAGAAGATCTCTAATAGCTTCTGCACCCATCTTTGCAGTAAACTTGTCACCATATTCTCTTTTGAATTCTCTATATTCAATTTCAGATAATAGTTGTTTTTCATAAAGAGTTGTTTCGCCTGGTTCAACATAAGTTACTACATAAGATGCAAAATAAAGTACCTTTTCAAGGGCCCTAGGGCTCATGTCTAGTACAAGACCCATTCTTGAAGGTATTCCCTTAAAGTACCAAATGTGTGATACTGGAGCAGCAAGTTCAATATGACCCATTCTTTCACGACGAACCTTAGCCTTAGTGACTTCAACGCCACATTTTTCGCAGACTACTCCCTTGTATCTTACTCTTTTATATTTTCCACAGGAACATTCCCAATCCTTAGTTGGTCCAAATATCTTTTCACAAAATAGACCTTCTTTTTCAGGTTTTAATGTTCTGTAATTTATAGTTTCCGGTTTTTTAACTTCTCCATAAGACCAAGATCTGATCTTTTGTGGTGAAGCTAGTCCAATTTTTATTGAATGGAATAATTCATGTTCGCTCAAGGAGCACTTCTCCTTTCCTATTAATTAAAACAATAATTAATCTTCAGATTCATCGGATTCATAAGAGTCTTCTTCTTCGCCATCTTCATCTTCGTAGATGTGACTATTTTCAAAAGACTCAACTTCATCATTTGAAATTGTTCTGATTCCAATATTTGCAGTTCCAGTTTGTTCTATAAGTTCCTTTAATTCATCATCATCTGATTTTGAATTCTTATCGTCTATATTATCAATCTTAGTTAATTCATCTTCGTCAACTTCAAGATCAACTTCATTGCCATTTTCATCAAGAACTTGAATTTCAAGAGCTAATGCTTGAAGTTCTTTTATTAATACTTTGAAGGATTCAGGAACTCCTGGTTGTGGAATGTTTTCGCCCTTAACAATTGCTTCATAAGTTTTAACACGACCAACAATATCGTCAGACTTAACTGTTAGCATTTCTTGTAGTGTATGACTGGCACCATAAGCTTCAAGAGCCCAAACTTCCATTTCTCCAAATCTTTGTCCACCAAATTGTGCCTTACCTCCAAGAGGTTGTTGTGTAACAAGTGAGTAAGGTCCAGTAGAACGAGCGTGGATCTTTTCATCAACCAAATGGTGAAGTTTTAGCATATACATGTAACCAACAGTTACAGGGTGATCAAATTCTTCTCCAGTTCTACCATCTCTTAGTTGAATCTTTCCATCTCTTGAATATCCAGCTTCTTCTAAAGTATCGAAAATGTCATTTTCATTTGCACCATCAAATACTGGTGTGGCAACATGCCATCCAAGTTTCTTGGCAGCAAGTCCTAAGTGAACTTCAAGTACTTGTCCAAGATTCATACGAGAAGGAACCCCTAGTGGGTTAAGAACAATTTGAATTGGTGTACCATCTGGCATATAAGGCATATCTTCTTTAGGCATTACCCTAGAAATAACCCCTTTGTTACCGTGACGACCACACATCTTATCTCCTACTTGAATCTTTCTTTTTGTAGCAACGAAAACTCTAACCATTTCATTTACACCTGGTTGAAGTTCATCTCCATCGGCTCTATTAAATGTCTTTACATCAACTACAATTCCATGCTCACCATGAGGAAGTCTAAGTGAAGTATCTCTAACTTCTCTAGCTTTTTCTCCGAAGATTGAACGAAGAAGTCTTTCTTCTGCAGAAAGTTCAGTTTCTCCCTTAGGAGTTACTTTTCCAACTAGAATATCTCCTGGTTTTACTTCTGCACCAATTCTAATAATTCCTCTTGAGTCAAGATCCTTTAACATATCTTCGCCCACATTAGGAATATCTCTTGTAATTTCTTCAGGTCCAAGTTTTGTATCTCTTGCTTCAGATTCATATTCTTCAATGTGAAGTGAAGTCAATACATCGTCAATTACAAGTTCTTGACTTACAAGCATAGCATCTTCGTAGTTGTATCCTTCCCAGTTCATAAAGGCTATTAGGATATTTTTACCAAGAGCCATTTCACCTTGATCTGTTGATGGACCATCGGCAATAATTTCACCAGCTTCTACAAGGTCACCTTCATTTACTATTGGTCTTTGATTAATAGTTGTACCTTGGTTTCCGCCCATGAATTTGTGTAGTTTATATGAGTCAATTCCCTTGTCAGATTCTCTTTCAACTTCAATGTGAACAGAATCTACTTTTTTAATTTTTCCCTTGTTCTTAGAAACTACTACAACACCTGAGTCCTTTGCTGCCCTATATTCAATACCAGTTCCAACAACAGGAGCTTCAGTTTTTAATAGAGGCACTGCTTGACGTTGCATGTTAGCACCCATTAGAGCTCTGTTGGCGTCGTCATTTTCTAGGAAAGGAATCATGGAAGTACCAACAGCAACAATTTGTTGAGGTGAAACGTCCATGTAGTTTACATCTTTAATGTCAAAGATATCAGCATTACCACCATGACCTCTGGCTGCAATTCTATCTTCAACGAATTTATTATTTTCATCAAGTCTTTCGTCAGCTTGAGCAATGATTTGTTCGTACTCAACATCGGCAGTTAGATAATCAATTTGATCAGTTACAACTCCGTCAACGACTTTTCTATATGGAGTTTCAATAAAACCATAATCATTAATTCTTGCGTAAGTCGTAAGGGATGTGATAAGTCCAATGTTTGGACCTTCTGGTGTCTCAATAGGACACATTCTTCCGTAATGTGAGTTATGGACGTCACGCACTTCAAATCCAGCTCTATCTCTACTCAACCCACCAGGTCCAAGTGCAGATAACCTTCTCTTGTGAGTTAATTCTGATAGAGGATTGTTTTGGTCCATAAATTGTGAAAGTTGTGAAGAACCAAAGAATTCTTTTATCGCAGCTGTCACAGGTCTAATATTTATAAGTGATTGTGGAGTTGTCGCATCAACATCTTGAACTGTCATCCTTTCACGGATAACTCTTTCCATTCTTGAAATACCAATTCTAAATTGATTTTGAAGAAGTTCTCCAACTGATCTTATTCTTCTGTTTCCAAGATGGTCGATATCATCAACACTACCCACATTATTCATAAGTCCAAATTGATAATTTATGCCAGCGATAATATCGTCGACTAAAATATTTTTTGGAGATAATTCTCTATGAGCTTTTACAAGCTCTTCCTTAAACTTTTCTGTATCTTCAGAATATTCATCATAAAGTTCATCGAAAAGTGGTCTATAAACTTTTTCTTTAAAGCCAAGTTCTTCCATGTCGAAGTCAAGATCATATGCGTCTACAAAAGAAAAATTATTTCCAATAACAATAGTATTTTCTGTTGCGTGTTCATAATTTTCATCAGTTTTTACAAGAACTTGGTTCACTCCAGCTGCTTCAATTTTTTCAGCCTTTGCCCTGTTTAAAAGTTCGCCAGCTTCTGCCAAAATTTCTCCAGTCATTGGGTCTATTATATCTTCAGCAGGAATATTATTTTCTAGTCTTGCAGAAATTCCAAGCTTTTTGTTGAATTTATATCTACCAACTTTTGCAAGGTCATATCTTCTATCATCGAAAAACATATTTTCAAAAAGAGATTGAGCTGAATCAATAGTTGGTGGTTCGCCTGGTCTTAATTTCTTATAAATTTCAAGCAAAGCTTCATTCTTATTAGTAGTAATATCTTTTTCAAGTGTCTTTAGAACAGCTTCACTTTCTCCAATTACATCCATGATTTCTTGGTTAGATTCAACACCAAGAGCTCTTAATAAGATTGTAATAGGAATTTTTCTTGTTCTGTCAATTCTTACATTAATTACGCCTTGAGCATCAGTTTCAAATTCAAGCCAAGCTCCTCTATTTGGAATAAGTGTAGCCGAATAGATTTTTTTACCTGTCTTGTCTCTTTCTTCCTTATAATATGCTCCAGGACTTCTTACAAGTTGTGAAACTACAACACGTTCTGCCCCATTTATTACAAATGTGCCAGTTGGTGTCATGAGCGGAAGGTCGCCCATAAAGACTTCTTGTTCCTTAACTTCTCCCGTTTCACTGTTGATAAGTCTTACCTTTGCCTTTAATGGCGCAGAATAATTTGTGTCTCTCTGTTTAGATTCGTCTATATCATATTTGATTTCATCAGATAAATGATAATCTACGAATTCCAAAATTAAATTTCCAGAGTAATCCTCGATAGGAGATACGTCATCAAAAACTTCTTTTAACCCTTCTTCAATCAACCATTTGTATGAAGAAGTCTGCACGTCAAGAAGATTTGGAAGTGACATAACTTCATCTACACGAGAAAAACTCATTCTCTCACGTTTCCCATATTTAACAGGATGTACCATTAATTTTCTCACCCTAGCCTTTCAAATGAGTGTATCCAATTAGAGTACAAATCACCACTCTAATTATTATTATGCAAATAGGTATTTTATCATTTTTACTGACACTTTGCAAGGTTTTTAAATAAAAAAATCCTGCCAAATGGCAGAATTCTTTTTTTTAAAGTCTAATATAAGCGTAACCTTCGTTTTGAAGCTTTACGATTTTTGTAATAACTAAATCTTCAACTTTGATTTCTGATGGAATTAGTTCTGGTGAAAGTCTATTTTCTTCTAATGCTTTTTTACCAATTGTAATATTAACTTTAGGATTTCCTAAGATTCCTTGGAAGTCTATTCCAGAGTATCTGTTAAATAATGCAGCAGCTTTTGACATAGCAATTATTTCTACTTGGATATCTTCGAAGTTATTTAATAAGTCCTTTACGTTTGATATTACAGATGACCATTTGTCTTGTTCTACTACGTGAAAAATTACCTTCATATCTATCACTCCTTATTAGTTAACATTTTACACTAATAAAGAGAAAAAGAAAAGGTCAATGGAGAAATTCCTATCTTTTTAAAAGTAGCCTAAAAATTTCTTTTATTTCATCAACTCTAAATACAATTAAAAGAAATAAATAAATTATACCGGCAACAATTATTGAAATTAGTAGAGATAAATTAATCCCTAGGCTCTTTGTCAAAACATCGTAAACAATTTTTGACACAAGGGCCATAAGAGCAGAAGAAACTGTTATTTTTACAATATTGGTCAAAAGTGTTTTATCAAAAACATTTCCAATTAATTTTATTGAAGAAAAATAAATTGTTAAAGCTCCAACTATAAAAGAAATTGATGTGGCTAGAGCTATACCTCTTATTCCCATAATCTTTGAAAGTAAAAAGGCAAGTACAATATTTATTCCAACAATTACAACAGAATTAATAACTGGAGTCCTATTGTCACCAAGAGAATAAAAAACTCTTGAAATTATTTCACGAACTCCAATACCTATTACACCAAAGGCAAAAAAGGAAAGTACTATTGCGGTAATCTTCGCATCTTCAACAGAAAATTCTCCACCAACAAATAATAAATTTACAATTGGAAAAGAAAATATATAAAGACCAAAGGCAGCTGGCACAACAAGTATTAGCATGTTGGAAAGGCCTTCTGAGAGGGCAGTTTTTAAGTTTTTTAAATCCTTTTTAGAGCCAAAACTTGCAAGCTTTGGATAAGTTGCAGTGATAATTGAAGTTACAACAATTCCTGTAACAAAACTTTGCAGCTTGTAGGAATAATTTAAGATTGAGATTCCACCAGCGTAGGCTCCCGATGCAAGAGAACGCGATATCATAAAGTTAATCTCAATGGCAGAAGTTGAAATCAAAATTGGAAGAATAGACTTAAATAACTTCTTAATATCTTCATTAAAATCAATTTTTAAAGAATGCTTGTAGCCAAGTTTCTTTATTGGTCTAATAAAGATCCCATATTGAAGAACAAAAGCCAATAAAATTCCCACAGCAAGATAATTTATTCCCATCTTGTAGGCAAGCCCCATGGAAATAATTATTATGATGTTCATGATAATTGAGTGAAGGACTGAAATCACAAATTTTTCATGAATTTGTAAGTAGGCTTTATAAATAGAACTTACTGCTGTCACTGCAATTGATAGCATGGCAACTCTTGATACAAAAATTGCCAGTTCAAGTTTTTCTCCAGAAAAACCTTCAGCCATTAATTTCACAAGCGGTCTTGCAAATATAATAGAAAGAATAGTTACAAGGGCAAATACAATAAAAATTATATTTGATAGATTTGCAGTGAACTTGTCTGCAAGATTTTTGTCCTCCCTCTCTCTTATTGAGTCGTACATAGGAATGTAGCCATTGGCAACGGCGCCACTAATGACATTGGTAAAGGTCATTGGAAGTTGAAAGGCAACTAAAAATATATCTGCCACCATGCCAACTCCAAAAAAGTAAGCAAGGGCCTTCTCCCTCAAGAGTCCAAAGACCTTTGAGAGTATTGTAATAATCATAAGTATATATGAAGTCTTCATTTTTTCTCCTTTAAAAAATCTATTTGAATACCTCAAGTATTATATATTTATTTAAGATATATTACAAGCAACTAACTTAGTATTAAGTTATAAGATAATAGTAATTAAAAATAATTATAAAAATTAATGGATAAAAAAATACGTCAACTGTAAAAAACATTTATTCTTTATGGGTTTTTCTCTTAACTGTTTACTATCATTATATAGATATACACTTTTTTTGACTAAACCTTTGCAAATTATTATAATTAAAGTTATATATGATACATTTAACCTAGTTAGCACTATCTCTTATGCAAGTATTGGGGTCATTGAAAAATAATTAGGATTTCTTCCTCTAATGCAAGGTACACTTCATACTTTTATAAGCACATTTCTGTAAATGAATCCATCTTAAGGAGTGATATAAGATGAAAAAAAAGTTTTTATTATTATTAGTATTTATTAGCCCCTTAATCTTAAGCTTTGTAATCCTTATTCTTGATAGATTTTTAGATGTGCTTCCTGGCAGTTTCTTTAACATGAGATTTTGGGATGAAGTCGAATTTATGAAAAAGTATTTATATGCTTCTACTATATTGGGAACTTATCTTTTATATAAAGACTATTCGGATAAAGATAAATAAATTTAAAAATTTTAATCCATAACTTTATAATATCCTTTAATTTAAAAATATAAAATATATTTTCTTGCATTAAAAATGACATCTTAAATTGGAATATAGATCCAACTTAAGGATGTCATTTAAAATTTTTGCTCTAAATTGTTTTATAATAACTTTTAATTACTCTTTCATTAGTTTGAAAAAATTCAAAGGATTCAAATTTCTATTCATTTTTCAACTTAGTTTCGATTATACTCGAAATATTTTTTTATTTTTAATTTATTTCTAGTATAATCGAAATTGTAAAAATTTATTTAATAAAAAAGTGATGCTAAGAATAAAATTAATTATTCTAAAACATCACTTAAAATAAATTATATGAAACTATTAATAAACATAACTAGTGGAAAAATTATAATTAATAAAAAATTTAATATACCAAACAAAACTGACTTCTCTTTAATTGCAAAGATAAGACCAATAAGTCCAATAATCCTACAGATAAATAAACTTGTGAGACCAGTTGGTCTTAGGTTTGTAAAATTTTCAAAAATATCTACAGGCAAGAAATAAGAAATTATAAAAACTCCAATTCCAATAAAAAATAAGATTTTACTAATACTTTTTCTCATAAGTTCCTCCTAGTCAAATCCTCTTATCAAATCAATGGGATCAATCTTTAGAATATTTTTTAAAGATAATTTGTAGATTAAGATATTTATACCATAAATCAAAATTCCAAAAACAAGGAAATATTTATATTCAAAATAAGACAACAAAATTTTCATATCCAATGTTGGCGAAATTTTTGCAATTACAAATAAAGCAGCAAAACTTACTGTTAAAACTATTGCCAGAGATTTGATTTCTTCTAATATAAAATCTCTTGTATATTTATATATTAGTTCTTCCCCATCTATTCCACAAGACATTAAAGATCCAATTTCTTTTTTCCTTGCCATTAAACTTAAATTAATGGAAGAATATCCATTAGTTATATTTAAAATGAAAATTATGCCTGCAATAAAAACTATCATAAGTCCAAAAGTTTTTACGTCTTTCATGCGACTTGCTTCTACATCTTTGCTTGTAGTTAAATTATAAGTTTCATTGTAGGCAATGGAAGAATCTAATCTCTCTTTAACTTCATTCTTTATATCGTCTAACTTATTTTCATCAACTTTCATTGAGAGTTCGTAGGTGTTTCTTCTCAAGTCATTGTTGTTTTTTAAATAGTATTTATTCCATTCATCTAAGAGTTTAAAATATGTGTCAAAGTCAACATATAAATTCACATAAAAAGGTAGCCTTCTTTGCCTAAAGTCCTTTGTGTCATCGATTAATTTATCTACTTTGATTGAATAATTGTAATCTTTTTTCTCTGTTATAGAGTAATTTAAACTATTTATGTTTTTAAAATATTTTGTTGTTTCTGATCCATCAATAGGTGCATTTGGATTGACTTGGACCCTATTTAATAGCAAAGCCTCTCCCTTTTTGCCACCTATTTTTTCAAAAGTTTGATCATCTAAGGCCGTAATAATTCCATCGAGATAAAAATCTTCGCCATTATCATAATATTTGCGGATTGTTTCATGTAAATCAAGAGACCTAAACTCATCTGAATAATTTTGATCCTTACTAAGGGAAATATATTTTTCAGTTGAAAGGAAGGCTCTGTGATTTTCTGTAGTCTTCATTATATCCTTTAAGACATTTGGAACTTCAGCTTCATTTGAATGAATTAGTATATTAATATTCGTATTGTAAGTGTAAGTATTCTTCACCCTATTGTACTTTGCCATAGAGAAAACTATCAAAAAAATTGATACAATTATCATTCCAATTGCAGAAATATATCTCTGAGAAGAAATAGTTTTTAAATTATTTATCTTTAATTCCTTCCAAATATCTTTATTCCTTTTTAGTTTTATATTTTTGTCACTAAAGTTGCCCTTTATACCATCAATTATATTTATCTTTGCGATTTTTTTAGCTGGAGCAAATATTGATATGAAAATTATAAAAAAGCAAATTAATAGAACTACAAGTGAAAGGCTTGGCGAAAATTCTATATACTTGTACTTTTCCTCTTCCTCTACAATCCTTTGAATTCCAAAATTGAGGAGGTTGATTCCTCCATATCCGAAAATATGTCCCAAAACTATTGGTAAAAATGAAATTTTTAATCCATCTTTTAAAAGCAATTTATAAATTTGATAATCTGTTGAACCAATGGACTTGTACATTGAAATTTCTCTTATCTTTCTTAGACCCCAAACTGTAAAAATATTTTTTACAAAAAATATAAAAATGAGGATTGTAGCAAATATTAAAATAGAGTCTACAATCACCTGCCTATTTTGTTGTAAAAGACTTTCATCAACTTGATAATAGTCTTTCATTATCTCGCTAAATGCAAGTTCTACTTTATCTTTATTCAAGGCAGATGCTATTTCTTTTTCTAAATTATCTTTATTACTATAGGCTTTTCTAAAATTATGGAATCTTACAAAGCTATTAGTCTTTGCATTCTTTCCTATGACAGTAGACGCATAAAAAATCTTCATATTTTCATTGTAAAGATTTCTTGTGAGACCACTTATTACATATTCTTTGCTATCTTTTCTTATAAATTCTTCATCCTTAGTAACACTTGAAACTGCTTTTATTGGTTTTCCATCAACCAATCTATTTCCAAATTCTACTTCAATCTTATCCCCAATTTTTAAATTTTCTTTTTTTGCAAGACTTTTTGGTATGGTAATTTCATTATCTTTTGCAGCAAAGCTCCCCTCTTTTAACATATTATCTTCTAACATCTTGTTAAAACCCTGGTCTGTGTAATTTATTACTAAGACATTTTTGGATAACTTGGCAGAATTATTTTCTACTGCAACTTCTCCTACTTCTTTAATATTATTTATTTCTTTTAATTTACTTGATTCACCAAAAACTGTATCAGACATAATTTTAGCATCATAAATTGATCTGTTCCTAAAATGTTCATAATCAAACTTATTATTTACATATCCAAAGTAAACACAAAATGTAAAGAAAATTGCAGTTATAAAAAGTGAAAGTGAGATTGAGAGATTCTTCCTATTCATTCTTATCATCTCCCACTACTTTTCCATCAACAATTGTTATTACCCTTTCTGCCTCTAGAGCTATGGACTCATCATGTGTGATTACTATAATTGTCTGTTTTAAAGTCCTGTTAAAATATTTTAAAATTTCAATTATTTCTCTTGAATTCTCCCTGTCTAGGTTTCCCGTTGGTTCATCAGCGAGTACAAGAGACGGAGAATATATAAGACTTCTTGCTATGGCAACCCTTTGTTGCTGACCACCTGATAGTTCACTTGGAAAGGAATCCAACTTATTTTCAATTCCTAGCTTTCTAACTGTATCTAATAGGACTTCATCATTGATTTTTCTCTTATCAAGCTTTAGGGGCAACTCAATGTTATGCCTAACTGTTAAGTTGGGGATTAAATTATAAAATTGATAAATTAATCCTACTTTTCTTCTCCTAAAAAGTGCTAATTCTTTTGATGAATATTTTGAGATGTCATTGCCGTCTATAAATATTTTTCCAGAACTTGGATTGTCCACACCACCTAACAAGTGAAGAAGAGTTGACTTGCCTGATCCACTTGGTCCAACAATTGCAACAAATTCTCCTTTTTCTATTTTTAAATTAACATCATCAATTGCTCTTACAAGATTTTCTCCACTTCCATAAGTTTTTGATAAATTTTCAGTTCTAACAATTTCCATATGTACCTCCCTCTATTTGTCTTAATAATAAAGGGTTAAAATGACTTTTAAGTGACATTGTAAAATTTAATTTTAAAAATCGCACCATCTTTTCCATTTATTACAGATATATCTCCATTGTTAGCCTCAACAATTGATTTTGCCATGGCAAGACCAATGCCAAATCCCTTAGAGTCAGGACTCTTGTAAAATCTTTCAAATATTTTTTTGAAGTTTTCTTCTTTAATACCTCCTCCGTCATCTTCAACTGTTATCTCTGTATAAATTGGATTTTTATTTGTAGAAATTTTAATTTTTGTAAGTCTATCAAGGCTTAAGGCATTCTTTATAATATTTATTAGGGCTTCAGATATCCAATAGTAATCGACTTTTATCTCATAATCTTCGTAGTCACAAACAATTTTTACCTTTTTCTCATCGATTGATTTTTTCAAAATATCTAATGCATAGTCAATTATTTCTGAAATCAATACCTCTCTCTTCTCCATCTTGTCTATATTCGCATCAAGACTAGATAGCTTTAACAAAATGTCAGCAAGAGAGTTAAGCCTTTCCAGTTGAAGCTCAAGCCCTTCAATCTCTTTTTTATTATCTTTAGTCTTATCAATTGTTTCCAAGTCAAAAACCATTGAGGTAATTGGAGTTTTTATTTGATGGGCAATATCCTCTAGGTTTTGTGTTTGCTTTTTTGAGTTTTTTTCCACTAATTCTCTAGCTTCAACAAGTTCTATAAAAATTTTATAAATTTTATCTTCAAGGATTGAAAACTCATCTTGCACCATGGGAATTGAATAATTTTTTTCTCCCAACCTATCTATTAATTTCTCAAGTTCTTTTATTCTCTTTTTCTCTCTTGTTTTCAAAAAATAATATAGAGCAAATAAACTCACAAAGTAAAATAAATAAATCATCAGTCCATCCTATAACCTATTCCACGAATTGTCTTAATAATGTCTCTGTCACTTTTATCTCTAATTCTTTTGATAGTAGCAGTGAGTGTATTATCGTTGACAAACTTTTCTCGACTATCCCAAAATCTCTCTAGCAAAAAATCCCTAGTAAAAATTCTATTGGGGTTATTTATAAATAATTTCATCACTTCAAATTCCAATGACGTTAAATCTAGTTTTTTATCTTTATAATAAAAGCTTCCTTCATTATTGTTTAAAGTCAGGTCCTTAAAGCTAATAAAATCATCTTTAACAAGAGCCGTTCTAAGAGTTTTGTCTATTCTCGCTCTTAAGATAGAGAGCTTAAAAGGTTTTGTAATGTAATCGTCGGCTCCACTGTCCAGGGCCCTAACAATAAATTTCTCATCATTTTTTACTGTAGTTATTATTACCCTAACATTATTTTCTTTCAAAATATTCATCAAGTTTATTCCATCTCTATCAGGCAAATTTATATCAAGAATCGCTAAGTCAAAAGAATTGTTTATTTTTATCTTTGCTTCTTCGAAACTTTTACAAGTTTCTACTTTAAAATCATTTTTTGACAAGTAGGACTCAATGCCACTTGATAAAATTTCATCATCTTCTATTAAAATTATTTTTTTCATTTGATCACCTAACATAATCTTGTAAACAAATTCTATCATACTTTGGTTTTTAAAAGAATTCCTAATCATTTTGGCAAATTATAAATCTTCACAAGAAAAAAGCACCGGTCTTTGCCAGTGCTTGTGTTTTTAAAATTTTATTCTATAAATTCTTTTGAGTCAATTTCTACAAAATTTATGCTGCCTCTTGATACTATTTTCATCTCTCCTGTCAATTGATAAATCCAATTTGATATAAAAGGTTCATGAGAAACTAATATATAATTGCCCTCTTGGTCAAGAGTTTTTAAGATATCTCTTATTCTTCCACCTGCAAGATAATCTTTTACTTCAAAGTCTTTATCCAAATGTTTGGATAAAATTTCTGCAGTTTCCTTGGCTCTTTCAAGTGGTGAAGAATATATTTTGTAGGATCTTTTGTCTTCTAAGTTATTGGCAAAGGCTGTGAAAGAATTTTCTAATTTAATCTTTCCAATTCTTGTAAGTTTTCTCTCGAAGTCATCATCTGCATAGATTTCTGCTTCTCCGTGTCTAATAAAGTAAATTTTCATTTTAAATTATAAAAAGCTTCAAAGCCTGGATAGTTTGAAAGATCTCCCAACTCATCTTCAATACGAAGAAGTTCATTGTATTTTGCAACTCTTTCACTTCTTGCTGGTGCACCAGTTTTTATAAAGCCGGCATTTGTTGCAACTGCTAAATCTGCTATTGTTGAGTCTTCACTTTCTCCAGACCTGTGAGAAATTATTGCAGTGTAATTGTGTCTTTTTGCAAGTTCTATTGAATCAAGAGTTTCAGTTATTGTTCCAATTTGGTTTAATTTTATTAAAATTGAATTTGCAGATTCTTTTTCAATTCCTTCTTGAAGTCTCTTAGTATTTGTTACAAAGAAGTCATCTCCAACTAATTGAACCTTATCTCCAATTAAGTCAGTCAAGTGTTTCCAACCTTCCCAATCATCTTCTGCAAGTCCATCTTCTATTGAATATATTGGATATTCATTAATTAATTCTTCATAGAATTTAGACAGTTCTTCTGCAGTAAATTCACGTCCTTCTCCTGCTAGGATGTATTTTTTCTTGTCTACATCATAAAATTCTGAAGCTGCTGCATCAATTGCAAGTACAATATCCTTACCTGCTTCATAGCCTGCAGCTTTTACTGCTTCAAGGATGCAGTCAAAGGCTTTTTTATTGGATTCAAGATTTGGTGCAAATCCACCTTCGTCACCTACACCAGTTGAAAGTCCTTTGTCTTTTAAAACTTTTTTAAGAGCGTGATAAACTTCTGCACCCATTCTTAGTGCTTCTTTAAAAGTTTCAGCTCCTATTGGCATGATCATAAATTCTTGGATATCCACGTTGTTGTCAGCATGTTCGCCACCATTTATAATATTCATCATTGGAATTGGCATAGTCTTTGAATTTACTCCACCAAGATATTGATAAAGTGGAAGTCCTGCTTCATTTGCTGCTGCTCTTGCTACTGCAATAGATACTCCAAGTATTGCGTTTGCTCCAAGTTTTCCCTTGTTTTCTGTTCCATCAAGTTCTATTAGCATTTTGTCAATACCAAGTTGATCAAAAACATCAAAGCAAATTAATTCATTTGCAATTATTTCATTTACATTTTTAACTGCTTTTTCAACGCCTTTTCCATTATATCTTTCTTCTCCGTCACGAAGTTCTACAGCTTCGTGAATACCAGTTGAAGCACCACTAGGTACAATTGCAGAACCAAAACCACCATCAACTGTTCCAACTTCTACTTCAACAGTTGGATTTCCCCTTGAATCAAGGACTTCTCTCGCATAAACATAATCAATTAAACTCATAATTCCTCCTAAGTTAAAATAATTTAGTTAATTTTCTAAAATAAAGACTTGCCAGTCATAAGCTCTGGCTTTTCAATTCCCATAATTTTTAAAATTGTTGGCGATAAGTCACAAAGAGCTCCACCTTTTCTTAGCTTTTCATCTCTATTAAATAAGAATAAGGGAACTAAATTTGTGCTGTGACTAGTGACAACTTTTCCCTCATCATCAATCATATATTCACAATTTCCATGGTCTGCAGTAATTATTGCTGCTCCATCTTTTTCTTTTAAAACTTTTAAAATTCTGCCAAGATCATAATCAACAGTTTCAACTGCTTTTATAGCTGCTTTTAAATCTCCTGTATGTCCAACCATGTCTGGATTTGCAAAGTTTAAAATTATTAAGCCATACTTGTCCTTTTCTAAACTTTCAAGGACCTTATCTGTAACCTCATTGGCAGACATTTCTGGTTTTAAGTCATAGGTTGCAACTTTTGGTGAAGGAACTAAAATCCTATCTTCACCTTCAAAGGGTTTTTCTCGTCCCCCATTAAAGAAAAATGTTACATGTGCATATTTTTCTGTTTCTGCAATCCTAAGTTGCTTAATATTATTTTTTTCAAGAACTTCTCCAAGAGTATCCTTTGGAATCTCATCTTTAAAGGCAACAGTTTTATTTTTTATATCCTTATCATACTCTGTCATAGTTACAAGACTTGTCTTTATTTTTTCTCTTTCAAAAGCAGTAAAATCATCATCTACTAAGGCTCTTGTGATTTGTCTTACTCTATCAGGTCTAAAGTTAAATATTATTATTGAATCATCTTCTCTTATTTCAGAATCTTTTACAAATTTTGCTGGTTCCAAAAATTCATCTGTTATGTCATTTTCATAAGAGGATTTTATATAAGACAAAATATCTTCTTCACAAAAATCAAGATCACTAGTTAAATCATCATAATATTTTTTTGTTCTCTCCCATCTCTTATCACGATCCATGGCATAATATCTGCCAGAAATTGTGGCAATCTTTACAGAAGGAACTTCTTTTATTTCATCTTGAAGTTCTTTTATATCATCAATAGCTGCATGAGGAGATACATCACGACCGTCTGTAATTGCGTGAATAAAAGTATTTTCAATCCCTTGGTCTTCCATTAACTTTATTAGAGCTCTTAAATGGTCAAAGTGTGAGTGAACTCCTCCCTTTGACACAAGACCTATTAAGTGAACTCTAGACTTATTTTTCTTGGCATTATCTATGGCTTTTAAAAATTCAGGATTTTTAAAAAATTCTCCTGATTTAATGGCTTCACTTATCTTAGTAAGATTTTGATAAATTACTCTGCCTGCTCCAATATTTAAGTGACCAACTTCAGAATTTCCCATTTGTCCCTTTGGTAGACCAACATATTCTTCGCTGGCATAAATTTCTGTGTGAGCCGAATTTTTATACAAATCATCTAAAATTGGAGTCTTAGCAAGTTTTACAGCATTTCCAACTTCACTATTATTTATTCCAAATCCGTCTAAGATTATTAACATTGTTGGCTTCATAGATTTTCACCAGCCTTAATTATTTCTATAAAATCTTCTGCCTTTAGACTTGCCCCACCAACTAGGACTCCGTCAATATTTTCCTTGGATAAAATTTCTCCTGCATTTGCCGGCTTCACAGATCCACCATATAAAATTCTAATTTGTTGAGAAATTTCTCCATATTTTTCATCTATTATATTTCTAATTTCCTTGCACATATTTTCTGCATCTTCTGATGAGCAAGTTTTTCCAGTCCCAATTGCCCAAATAGGTTCATAGGCAATAGTAACTTTGTCTAAATTTTTAACCCCATCAAGAGATTTTAAAAGTTCTTCTCTTACAAATTCTACTGCCTTGTTTTCTTCTTTTTTTTCAAGAGATTCTCCTAGGCAAAGAATTACAGATAAACCATCTTCCAAAGCTTTTTTTACCTTAGAATTTACAATTTCATCACTTTCAAAAAACTTTTCTCTTCTTTCAGAATGACCAATAATTACATCATTTACAGAAATATCCTTTAGCATAGAAGTTGAAACTTCGCCTGTGTAAGCACCATCATCAAATTCTGATACATTTTGTCCCGCTACTATTATTTCATTTTTTAAATTTTTTCTAAAACTTTCAAGACAAACAAAAGATGGTGCTATTAAAACATCAACTTTTTCAAAATCAAAATCATTTATTTTTTTTGCAAATTCAAGGGCATCAGAAGAAGTCTTGTTCATCTTCCAGTTTCCACAAATATATTTTTTTCTCATGCTTCTTCAACTGCCTCAATGCCAGGAAGTTTTTTACCTTCAAGCATTTCAAGACTTGCTCCTCCACCAGTTGAAATGTGAGTTAACTTATCAGCTACTCCTGCTTTTTCAACAGCGGCAACAGAATCTCCACCACCGACAATTACTGTAGCATCTAGTTTTGCCAAAATCTTTGCAAGTTCAATAGTTCCATGAGAAAATTCTTCAATTTCAAAAACTCCACAAGGACCATTTAAGACAATAGTTTTTGCTTTTTCAAGAGATCCTTCAATATCTTTTAGACTTTCACTTCCAATATCAAGAATCATGTCATCTTCATCCACATCTTCTACATCTTTTAAAGTGCCCTTGGCATCTTCTGAAAGTTCTGGAGCAACAATTACGTCCTTTGGAAGAATTAGTTCAACATGATTTTCTACTGCTTTTGCCATCATTTCTCTAGCAAGATCTAATTTATCATCTTCAACAAGAGATTTACCAACTTCAAGTCCCTTTGACTTTAAAAAAGTATTTGCCATGGCACCAACAATTACTAATGTGTCAACTTTTTCTAACAAGTTTTCGATTACGCCAATTTTATCAGAAACTTTTGAACCACCAAGAATTGCTGCAAAAGGTTTTTCTGGATTTTTAAGTGCATCTTCAAAATATTTTATTTCTTTTTCTACTAATAAACCTGCACAAGATGGTAGGAATTCTGTCACTCCAACATTTGATGCGTGAGCTCTGTGAGCTGTTCCAAAGGCATCATTTACAAAAATATCTCCTAGACTTGCTAATTTTTTTGCAAAATCAGGATCATTTTTTTCTTCGCCCTTTACAAATCTTAAATTTTCAAGAAGAGCAATTTCTCCCTTTTTAAGATTTTTAACTTCTTCAATAACTTTTTCATCTACAACTTCTTTTGAAGGTATAAATTTAACATCCTTATTTAAAAGTTCAGCAGCTCTTTTTGCAACTGGTTCAAGAGATAATTCTTCCTTGTATTCTCCCTTAGGTCTTCCAAGGTGACTCATAAGAACAACTTCTGCACCCTTTTCTATTAAATACTCAATAGTAGGAATAGCCTTTATAATTCTATCATCGCCTGTAACTTTTCCATCCTTTAGAGGAACGTTAAAGTCAACCCTAACTAGGGCAGTTTTATCATCAAAATCAAAATCTCTAATAGTTTTTTTCACATTACACCTCTTATTTTCGATTCATAAATAAATTTCATCAACATAAATTATACCACAAAATATAGCTTGTTGAAGTTAGTAGAATAGCTTTATAAATATTTATACTTGCTAATTAGCTTAAAATTTCTAATAAAAGATTTATTGCCTTTACTTTCTTTTTTTTTGTGATATAATGTGATAAATTATTAAACTATATAGGGTTTGAATTTATTTAAAAATAAAGCTAAAAACTAAAAAATATGAACTTTAACTTACATATATTTAAAAATGGAGGAGCTTACTTATGAAAATGCAAATAATAAAATTCCTTACAATAATTCAGCCTCATTATCTTTTTAACATAATTGAGATTATCCTTTTAATTTTAATATTAAATAAACTAAAAGAAATATTTAAGGAGATGTGATTTCATGGAAAAATATGAAGCAACGATGGGAATCTTAACTGGTCTAATTCCATATACAATTTTGCATGTTATTAAGATTGTTTTACTTGTAAAAATATTAAATCTTTTAAAACAATTTAAAAAATAAAATATCTTATAAAAAAAGAACTGAGAAATTTTTTTATCTCAGTTCTTTCCTTTTATTAATATAATTTTGCCCCTGCTGGGATATTGTCATCTAACATTATAAGATTTAATAATTCTTCTCCATTACATCTACATATATATCCATTGTTGTACTAATATCAGAATGACCTAGAATAGACTGCATCGCTTTTGTATTTATATTTTGTTCCTTAAGCCTTGTAGTAAAGGGGTGTCTGAAAATGTGATTGCTTAAATGTGGAACTAATAGAATATCATTAGAGCTCGATTTATTTTTATCCATTATACTTAAATTGCAATCTCTAACAATTCTTCTTAAAGCTTTATTAAGTGTTCCATTATTGTAAACCTTTCCGAATCTGTTTAAAAATACAAAGTCTTTAAATCCATCGATTGAATCACAACATTTGATTCCAAAAGTCTTTTGTAACTCTCTTTCCATAAGAAAAGCGTCTTTTACTTTTTGAACCATAGGAATACTTCGCTTACCTGATGCTGTCTTCGGTATCCACCAAATGCTTAAATTTGCCGTCTAAAATATTCGCACTTATTTTTTTCATCTTTTCTCTCCTTGTTGATGACCATTACCATAAAAAATAGTATACAATAAATTTTTACAAACACAATTTATCTAAGCTTTTTTACAATTTTCTTTAACTCAGGCAAGACCTCCTCTCTAAAAAAAGGATTTTTTGCTATCCACCTGTTGTTTAAAGGACTTGGATGGACTATTGGGAAATATTCTGGCAAAAATTCTTTGTAAGATTTTACTGTTTCAGTTAAATTTTTCTTAAATTTATCCTTCAAATAAAACTTTTGAGCATAGGCTCCTATCAAAATGGTTAGCTTTATATCCTTCAATTCATTTAATAATAGCGGATGGTATTCTTTTGCAATAAAAGATCTAGGAGCCTTGTCGCCCGATTTTCCCTTTCCAGGATAATAAAAATCCATTGGAATTATAGAAAAATCTTCACTATGGAGGACGTCTTTAGATATACCCAACCATTTAACAAGATTTTCCCCACTCTTATCATTAAATAAAATACCAGTTTCTTCAACCCTTTCCCCAGGAGCTTGCCCAATTATCAAAACTTTTGATTTTGGATTTAGCTGGAATATTGGGTTAATTCCTCTATTTGTGTAGATTTCATTTCTGGGATCTTCTCTTAATTTTTTAATAATGAGTTTTTCTTTCATAATTTTGCCATCACTTTCATTAGAATTAGAACCTTACCAAGCTTTAGGACAAGTAACAATTTTCGTAAAAAATTTATTCTTAGCCTAGTAAAACTTTCAACTTATATAAGATTACTACCCATTTTTGTCTTGACTCTCATCATGAATTGCATAATCTACTATCATTCCTTTTGATGTTAAATTTTTTATTAATCTTTCGACTAGGTTTTTATTTTCACTTAAAGATAATTCTTTTGCTAGTCCTATTATGAATTGTCTTGCTAGTTGTGCATTAGAATTTTTCCACCATTTCTACTTTATTCCATAAGGTCGACCTTTCATTAAATTCTTTTGTCCTTGTTGCTTCTTCTAGTAGGATTTTTATTTCTTTTGACTCTTGTCTTAGTTGATCTAATTTTTTCATACTAATCTCCTTTTTTGAAATAAAAAAAGAACTGAGAATTTTTTTATCTCAGTTCTTTTCCTTTTATTAATATAATTTTGCCCCTGCTGGGATATTGTCATCTAACATTATAAGATTTAATAATTCTTCTCCATCATAGTCGCACACTGCAGATAGTAGCATACCACATGATTCTACTCCCATCATTTTTCTTGGTGGAAGATTTGTAATAGCAACAAGAGTTTTTCCGATTAAATCTTCTGCATCATAAACATTTTTGATTCCTGAAAGGATTGTTCTTTCGTTTTCTGTTCCATCATCAAGTGTGAATCTAAGAAGTTTTTTAGATTTTGGAACTTCTTCACAGTTCTTAACTTTCACAACTCTAAAGTCAGATTTTGAGAAAGTATCAAAATCGACCATATCTTCAAATAGTGGTTCAACTTTTACTTTTGACATGTCAATTTTTGAAACTGCCACATCATCAGCTGCCTTGTTAGCTTTCATTTCAGCAACTTCCTTTCCTATTGGCTTCATTGTTGGGAATAAAAGTACATCTCTAATACTTGGTTGATCAGTCAAAAGTACAATCATTCTGTCAACACCAATTCCAAGTCCACCTGTTGGAGGAAGACCAACTTCAATGGCATTTATGAAGTCTGAATCCATTGGGTGAGCTTCGTCGTCGCCTGCTTCTTTTTCTGCAACTTGAGCTTCAAATCTTTCTCTTTGATCAATAGGATCATTAAGTTCTGAGAAGGCATTTGCAAATTCCCAAGTATTTATAAAGGCTTCAAATCTTTGTGTAAGTCTTGGGTCCTTAGGATTTCTCTTTGCTAGTGGAGAAACTTCAACTGGGTGACCAATTACAAAAGTTGGTTCAACAAGGTGTTCTTCACAGAATTCTTCAAACATTTCTGAAAGAAGCTTGCCCCAAGTGTCATTTTCATTTACTTCAAGTCCCTTTTCTCTTGCAATTTCTCTTGCCTTTTCATCTGAATCAATTTCGTTAAAGTCTACGTCAGCATATTTTTTAACTGCATCAATCATAGTAATTCTCTTCCAAGGAGCCTTTAGGCATATTTCTGTTCCTTGATAGTTAATTGTGTCAGTTCCAAGAACTTCAAGTGCCACATATTCGAAAAGATTTTCAGTAATTCTCATCATTTCTTCATAGTCAGCATAGGCTTGGTAAAGTTCAATGTTTGTAAATTCAGGATTGTGTTTTGGATCCATTCCTTCATTTCTAAACATCTTGCCCATTTCATAAACTTTGTCAAATCCACCTACGATTAATCTCTTTAAGAATAATTCATTGGCAATTCTAAGTTGCATGTCAATGTCAAGAGTGTTGTGATGAGTGTAGAAAGGTCTTGCATTAGCTCCACCTGCTACTGTACCAAGGATTGGTGTTTCAACTTCTAAGAAGTCTTTGTTATCTAAAAATTCTCTAATTTTTTTGATAATTTTATTTCTCTTTATAAATACATCTTTTACTTCAGGATTTACAATTAAATCAACATATCTTTGTCTGTATCTAAGGTCTGGATCCTTTAGTCCGTGGAATTTTTCTGGAAGAATTTGTAGTGATTTAGAAAGTAGAGTTAAATCTCTTGCACGAACTGTGATTTCGCCAGCTTCTGTCTTAAATACAATTCCCTTAACACCAATAATATCTCCAATGTCAAGTCCTTTAACTTCTTCATATTTATCTTCAAGGACATCTTTTCTTGCAAATACTTGGATTGTTCCCACAGAATCTCTCACATCTAAGAAACAAATCTTTCCGTGACGTCTTTTGCTCATTACACGTCCAGCTATAGAAACTTCTCTTTCTTCAGCTTCATTAAATTCTTCTTTAATATCAACTGAATGAGCAGTTACATCGTATGTTTCATTGACAAAGGGATCTTTTCCTTCTTTTTTTAATTCATCAAGCTTTTGTCTTTTTAACAAAAGCATTTCATTTAGTTTTGCATCTTCTGTCTTCTTCACAAACTGCCTCCTAAATAGTTATTCCACAAATTTCGTACTTGATAATTCCGTCTGGAACTTCAACTTCTACAACATCGCCTACACGATTGCCTAGAAGTTTTGAACCAACTGGTGATTCATTTGAAATTTTTCCTTCAAGAGGATCTGCTTCAGCTGAACCAACGATTGTGTATTCATCCTCTTCCATTGTGTCAAGTTCTCTAACTTTTACACTAGAACCAACATTGACAACATCTGTGTTTAAATCTTTTTCATCTATAATCTTAGCATTACGAACCATCATTTCAAGCTTTGCAATTCTCTCTTCAACTTGTGCTTGTTCGTTTTTCGCTTCGTCGTATTCAGAGTTTTCTGAAAGGTCACCATAGCCAAGAGCTACCTTAATTCTTTCAGAAACTTCTTTTCTTCTAACTGTTTTTAAATACTCAATTTCATTTTCGATTTTTTCTAGACCTTCCGGTGTAAAAAATATATCTTTTTCCAAAATTCTCTCTCCTCAATATATAAAAAATAAGGCGTAAGCCGCCTTTCACAAAACCTTTTAATCTAGGCTATTATAGTTTATACTTCTCTAAATGTCAAGATTTTAAAGTATTTGGGTGAATTTTTAAAAATTTTTACAATAAAATAAACTCTGCAAATTTATTCACAGAGTTTGAAACCTATTTAAGCTTATTTTACTTTATTTTCTTTTTCCATATTCTTTTTTTGATAAACATAAATTAAATTGTCTATGGTACAGGAAAGTGCTATACAATTAAATAAATCATTACGATCTAGTCCATTATGAAAAATTTTATAAACAATAAGGTAAGTAATTCCTACTGTTATAATGATAATTGGTAGTAAAACTTTTAATCTCTTAAAAGAATTTCTTTTATGATTTATAAAATACACAATTAACCACATTATCATTAGAGAAAAAGGCATACTTATCATCTCCAAAACCTATAATCAGCATCTATTAATATTATTATAATTTTAATCTAAATTATCTATATAATCTCTTATAAGTTCTATTATCTCTTCTTTATCCTTTAAAATATTTAACTTATTTCTAACTTCCTTTGAATTCTTCATACCCTTAAAGTAATTTGCGTAAACTTTTCTCATCTCTAGGATTCCAAGCTTTTCTCCCCTATACTTTATTTTTCTTTCCAGCTCATCAATCATAAGAAGAAGTTTTTCCCTATCACTTGGTCTATAATAATCACCAGTTTTTATAAGTTCTTCTATCTGATTAAATATATAGGGATTACCGACAGCCCCCCTGCCTATTGCCAGACCGTCCACTTTTGAATAATTTATTTTTTCTATGGCATCTTCTGGACTTTCAATGTCTCCATTTCCAATTACTGGAATTTTTACATTTTCTTTTACTTCTTTTATATAGTCCCAATCGGCTTTACCAGTGTAGTATTCTTCTCTAGTTCTGCCATGAACTGTGACAAAGCTTGCTCCTGCTGCCTCAATGTTTTTTATGGCTTTCATAGAAGACACCCCGCCAATTCCCTTTCTCACTTTTACAGAGACTGGTTTATTTGAGCTCCTAACAACAGATTTTACAATATCATAGACAAGAGATGGATCACTTAAAAGAAAAGAGCCAGCTTTATTTTTTACAATTTTTGGTGCAGGACATCCCATATTTATGTCCACATAGGAAAAGTCATAGTCATTTAAAATACTTGCAGCTTCACCCATTACATCAGGGTTGCTGCCAAAAATTTGTACAGAAACTTTTTTCTCCTTGGGAGAAATTTCTAAAAGATCAAGGGTCTTTTTATTTTCATAGACAAGTGCCATGGCAGATACCATTTCTGTTACTGTAATATCTGCACCTTTTTCTGTTGCCACTTCTCTAAAGGCTATGTCAGTATAGCCTGCCATTGGTGCTAAAATCTTTAACAAAAAATCACTCTCAATCTATTTGGTTATTTTTTTCAAAAATAATTTTAAGTCCTTCTAGTGTTAAAAACTTATTGATTATAAAATTATATTTTGAATCTTTTGTAAGCATTGTAGAGAAACCACCAGTTGAAATAATATTAGTTTCTTCTTCCTTCCAATTTAATTCTTTTAGAAGTTTTCCAACAATACCATCTATCATTTCAGTGTATCCATAATATAGACCTGCTTGCATTGCTCCAACAGTGTTTGCTTGGATTACTTTATCTGGTGCAATTATTTCTATCTTTGGAAGTTTTGATGTCATCATGAAAAGAGCCTCTGCAGAAATTCCAATACCAGGCATAATAAGTCCACCAAGATAATTTCTTTCTTTATCAACTACACAAAAAGTCATAGCAGTTCCAATGTCAACTATAATTGATTGCTCTCCATAAAGTTCTAGTGCTCCAACTGCGTTTACAATTCTATCTGCCCCAACTTCTTTTGGGTTATCATACTTTATATTTAAACCAAGATCTAGGTCTGTATTTACAACCATAGGACTTTTATTGAAATATTTTATAATCATAGAAGGAAGTGTGTGCATTAAGTTTGGCACAACTGAAGAAATAATTACATCTTCAATATCTTGTGGGTCAATATTTGCATGAAGAAGAGTTTCTATAAAAATAAGTCCATATTCATCAGATGTCCTAGTTTTTACAGTAGAAGTCCTAAAATCATTGACAAGTTCTCCTCCCTTGTAAACGCCCCAAGTTATGGAAGTATTTCCTACATCTATTACTAATAACATTTTTACACCCCTATTTAACAAATTGTTTTTATTATATATTTTATAAAGTCCACTTTCAACTAAATCTTTCTATTTTAAATCCTTAAATTTATTGCTTAAAAAATTTTATATTAACAAAAACAAATAATAAATTTTATTTTGTTAACCTTATTGACATACAGGTAAACATTGTGTAATATGTCCATGGAGGTTAGAAATGAAATTTAAAACAAAAGACATAACAAAAATCGCACTTTTAGTTGCACTTATAGCTGTGGGAGCTTTTATATCAATACCCATTGGACCAGTACCCTTTACACTACAAAACTTTTTTGTATTTATGGCAGGACTTTTACTTACACCTTTTTATGCTGGTCTTGCAGTTTTTATCTATGTGCTACTTGGCTTAATTGGTATTCCAATTTTTGCAGGTTTCACTGGAGGATTTCAATCTGTACTAAAGCCAAGCTTTGGATTTTTAATAGCCTTTATTATAGGTGCTATTTTTATATCTAAATTTGCTCACGGCGAAAAGAAATTTGGGAAAATTATGATAGTTTTAGTTATTGCAGAAGTGATATTTTATGCAATTGGACTTCCTTATATGTATTACATTTTAAATGTAGTAATGGGAAATTCTATGGACGTATCAAAAATATTGTCCTTGGGAATGATTCCTTTTATAATACCTGATATGGCAAAGGCTGCTGTAGCTGCTATTATTGCGCCAAGAATTCAAAAGGCAATAAAATAATTTTAGTTCATAATAAATAGAATAATTTATAAAAAATCTCGCTTAATAGGTGAGATTTTTTTCATTTAAATTTATAGTTATATGCTTAAGATTCTGATATAATAACAAGATAGGAGGTTATTATGAAAGATAATAAAGACAATAAACCTCGTGGAATGATAAAACTTTCAAGCATAATAAAAATACTCTTACTTATAGTTGTGGCAGCAATTATTATTTTAGGCTCACTTGTCACTGCTATTGTACTTGGTATTTTTAAAAAAGCTCCTGTAATAGATCCAACAGAATACAGATCACAGTTGGCTGAAACTTCTAGGATCTATTCAAGTGACGGAAAGCTAGTTGAATCACTTATATCTGATCAATTTAGTGAGTTCGTTCCCTACGAGGACATACCAAAGAATTTAGTAAATGCCATTGTAGCAATAGAAGACGAAAGATTTTTCGAACACAGTGGAGTTGACTATAAAAGAGTTGCTGGAGCAATAGTCCACGACATTAAGACGAAGTCCTTCGAGCAAGGTGCTTCGACTATTACTATGCAGCTTGCCAAGAACTTGTACACGTCCTTTTCAAAAAGTGTTGTTAGAAAAATAACCGACGTGTATTATTCATATCAGATTGAAGAAAAACTTTCCAAAGAACAAATATTGGAAGCTTACTTAAACTCTGCTGGATTTTCTAAGGGAACAGTTGGAGTACAAGCAGCAGCAAAAACTTTTTTCAACAAAGACGTATCTGAACTTGATTTAGCTGAATGCGCCTTAATAGCTGGTGTTACTAACCTTCCAGAAAAGTACACTCCTTACAATACTCAAGCCATAGAAGATTCTGATGATTTAGGAAATATAGAAATTGTTCTTCTTCCTAAAAATGAAAATTCTGAACCAAATTCTGATAGAATTATAGAAATTGCTAACAATCTAAATGAATTAGGTCAAATAGATAACTTTGAACTTATTCAAATAAAAAACGACTTAATTGTACCTGTTAAGGCAGTCTTTAATGAAACTTCTCAAGAAAGACAAAGACTTGTATTAAAGAGAATGCTTAACCAAAACTTAATAAGTCAAGATGATTATGACAAGGCTCTTAACGAAAAAATCCAAATTAGCATAGGATCTCGTAAAGAAAGTGGAATTTCATCTTTTTACACAGACGTAGTTCAAAAAAGTACACTTAAAATCTTAATGGATTCTGGCTATTCAAAAGAAGAAGCCACAAATAAACTCTTCAACGGAGGACTAAAAATTTATACTCCAATGGATATCAATATGCAAAGAACTCTAGAAGAAGTTGTTTCAAATCCAAGATATTATTATGGTGGTTTTACTGATAAAAATGGAATTATACAACCACAAGTTGCATCTGTAATTATTGACCAAAAAACTCACGAAGTTAAGGCACTTGTTGGTGGTAGAAATGTAAGTGGTGGTAGACTCTTAAATAGAGCTTTAGTTCCAAGACAACCTGGATCATCAATAAAACCAATTTCCGTTTATCTTACAGCCCTAAACAATGGAGCAACTGCTGGTGATGTCTACCTAGACCAAAAGATGCCAGAAAGACTTTTTGGTCACTCACCTAGAAATGCAGGTAACTACTATCAAGGTTGGACAACTATAAGAAATCTTCTTCGTCAATCATCAAATGTTGGTGCCTACCAAGTTGCCAGAGATATATCTGCCGATAAAGACGCAAAGGCAAATAAAAATTCAACTTATTCTAAAGTCTATAACGACGAAGAATCAATTAATAAAATTATTGAAACCTTAAAATCTATTGGAATCACTACTATAGTAGAAAAAGATGAAAATCCAACATGGAACGACATGGATTATGCACCACTTACTCTTGGTGGCATGAGCTATGGAATCAGTCCCTTTGAAATGGCTGGAGCCTTCACAACTCTTGCCAACGAAGGTAAATATGCAAATCCTTATGTAGTTTCAAAGATTGAATCAAATACTGGTGAAATAATTTATGAATACAAGGTTAATGAAAAAGAAATAACTAGTCCTCAAAATGCTTACATCTTGACAGATATGTTAAAAGATGTTGTTAGACGTGGAACTGGTAGAAATGCTTCCTTCCCTGGTCAAGAAATTGCTGGTAAGACTGGTACATCAACTGACGAGCATAATGGCAGGAAGGACGTTTGGTTTATTGGTTACACTCCTTACTACACTTGTTCAGTTTGGATTGGTAACGATAAAAACCAAAAGCTTGCCTTTGGATCAACTCAATCAGCTTATTTGTGGAAGCAAATTATGAAATCAGTTCACCAAGATCTTGATAGAAAAGAATTTGAAGAACCTGAAGGCATTTACACAAAATATGTAAATGGAAGACGTGAAATCTTCGCAGATGGAACTAGTCCACACTACACAAATAAAATTGGCTGGTACAGAGCTTCTCAAGCAAAGAAGAGAGCAAAGAAAAATGATAATAACAATAACAACGACAACAAAAAGAAGAAAAAATCTTCAAACAATAACAACGACGATTCTAACAGCAAGAAAAAATCTCGTTCCAAATCATTAATTAATGACGAAGATTAAAATAAGCTAATGAATAAGACCCTCTTTATTAGAAATTAATAAGGAGGGCTTTTTTTATTCTATAAAATTTTAAAAACTATCATAAATTAAGTTAAAGTAAAATCTTTTAATAATTTAAAAATATAATATTTACTATAAACTTCTTATTCTATCTACAAGGCTGTTTTGGCTATGCTTTTCATAGAACCTACCTGTAAATATTATCCCAATGATTATATTTACTAAGTTTACAAGTATAAGTGGCGTGATTACAAATTTATAGGAAGTCCACTGAGTCTGTTCAATAAAATCCATCAAGATAAATTTATCTACAAGAAGCATAATGATGAAAGAAAATACTAAGCCACATAAAGAATAAATCAAATTCTTTTTCACCAAATATTTTTTAATATTTTTCTTTGTCATTCCAATTGCTTCAAGGATTGATAAGTTCACCATGTTTCTTAATATTTCAGTAGCAATGACGTTAATAAAATTCAGTACAGAAATTAAGAATAATACTATAGATAGACTGTAACCAGCAAATTCTATTAGATTTTTGAATTCCATTGTAGATTTGATCTGAAGATCTCTTGAATCGTAAGAAAAGCCTGGTTCATTTTCAAAAGATTTTAATAACTTATCAAAATTTTCCTTTTCACTATCCTCTACATTAAATCCATAGGACATTATACTTTGATCTCCTGTGAGCTCTTTATACTCATTCGTATTCATATAAATATATTCCAAACTTAAAGTAGGACTAAATTCGTCATTTATATCTTCCTTAATTACAGGAAAATATCTAAGACCATTTGAAAAATTATATTCAACTTTCCCCATCACTTGGACTTCTTTGACTTTATTTTTGACATTAATCTTTATTTTATCGCCAGCTTTAAATGCAGATTTTTTATTTCCATATTCTCCTATGATTATATAATTTCCTGTTTGCCATTTGTCTTTATCAAATTCTCCATCTATAAATTTTTGTTTGTTTATTAAATAATCATCTATTCCTAATAATATTGGAGCAACTTTATTATCTTCTATTTTTATATCTGGATAATCGTATTCATAACCATAGTAGTATAAAGCTCCCCCACTTTTAAAGCCCTTATAGTTTTCTATCTCATCAATAAACTTTTTATCAATTCCTTCTTCACTACCTAAATACATATACCTAAAGTATTTTGGGTTTGCTATATTATAGTCTGTTGTAATGGCATCAGAAATTCCCTTTTCTAGATCAATATTACCAGTATAAGTTAAAACACTATTTAAAATAACTGCAGAAAGGCTAATGGAAAGAACTATGGATATAAATCTAAATTTATTGGAAAATACTTGTCTTCTAGCAAGCTTTCCCAAAGAAACAACCTCACTTTTATACTTATTTTTTATTTGGATTTCATTGTATCTGCTAGCATCTATTGGAGAAACTTTTGCTGCATATCTTGCAGGTCTCATAACCGATAGAAATACTGTAAGCAAAGTAAAGGCTGTCGAAAATAAGATAATTAAGACCATTACCGTTAGTGATAATTTTACATCCGTTAACATCTCATTATTTGCAAATATTTTATTTAAAATAATTTTCCCTATAGAAATTCCTACTAAATCTCCAACTATTATTGACGGAAGTGCTACTGCTAAAGACTCAAAATGAATAAGCCTTTTGATTTGTGGCTTTGTCATTCCAATTGTTTTTAAAAGTCCTAGAAGTTTAATATCTTCATTTACGGATATTTTAAAAATATTGTTTATTATTAAATATCCTGCGACCATTACCAAAATCAAAAAAGATAAGAAGGGTAGAAATGTTTTAAAATCAAAACTAGAATCACCAGATAAAAGATATGCAAAGTTAACACCAATTCTTATTTCTTTGTCAGATAGATTTCCAGGGTCATCTACCACTTTATAACCATTTCTCTCTGCAATTTTTATAAGCTTATCCCTTATCATAAAGGAATTTTTTAGCATTAGCTCCACATCTTTATTATTTTCCGGAAGAGATAATTTATCTACATAAGCTTTTGATAAATAGATTTGTCCTACACCAACATTGGAGTCAATAGGATTTTGAAAAGTCCCCGATATAATAAATTTCTCACTTCTTTTTTTGATAATCTCTCCCGTGTAAGGTTTTTCTATTTTAAAAGGAACTTCTATCTCTTCTCCAATTTCACCCTTATAAGCTAATTTTTTAGCAGTTGCTATATCTATAAATACTTGATTTTCTTTCTCTGGAAATTTCCCCTTAATTTTTTCTATTAGCGACCATTCAAATCCATTGTTATCTATATAGGATAGTTCTGCACTTATTTTTTCATCATCAAGAATACCAACTTTCTCTCTTATTGAAAATTCCTTTATATCTTTATCCTTGGATAAAATACTTATGTCTTTGTCAGAAAGTTCTTTAAAAGAGCCATGACTGATTGTTCCAATAGTTTTCATCGTTTGGGTTTCCATGCTTTTCCCTAAACCTAAGACTACAGAAAACAAACTTGTAAATAGTATAGAAGTCAAAGCAATTGCTAATAAGAGAATATTTCTCCTGCTTTTGTTTGCATTTAAAATATTTTTTGCGAGGCTCCTTATATAAGCTTTATTTTTGACTTTCATTATTCCCCTCCAGCCTTCCATCTTCTATCCTTAAAGTTTTTTCTGCCGCTTGAGCAACAGCATCATCGTGAGTGATCATAAGAATAGTATTTCCAAGCTCTTTATTAATCTTTTTTAGTAAGTAAACAACTTGGGAAGAAGATTTTGAATCTAAATTTCCTGTTGGTTCGTCAGCTAGAATTAAAGATGGTTTGGTAACCAATGCTCTTGCTATGGCAACTCTTTGTTGCTGTCCACCTGATAATTCGTTTGGCATTTTATTTTTTTGATCACTTATCTCAAGAATGTCTATTACGGAATCAACATATTTTTTATCTACCGCATCCCCATCTAGACCAAAGGGAATAATTATATTCTCATACACATTTAGCATGGGCAAAAGATTATATGCTTGAAAGACAAAACCAATATTTCTTCTTCTAAAAATTGTTCTCTCATCATCTTTTAAAGCATAAATGTCTGTACTATCAATCAAAACTTTTCCGCTTGTAGGATAATCAAGTCCACCTAACAAATGTAATAAGGTTGATTTACCAGATCCAGATGCTCCGATTATAGAAATAAATTCTCCTTTGTTTACTTCGAAAGATACTCCGTCAAGGGCTCTTACTTCCACATCATTTGTTTTATAATATCTTTTTAAATTTTCTACTTTTAACATAACTATCACCTCTTTACATTTAATATAACATTCATATCTTACAAAGTACTTACAAGACTTCTTACAGTTTTGTAAGAAAAAAGACTTCTCACAAGGGGAAGTCTACTGAAAATTTTATTTTATTATTATCCAAAGACGCTCTTATATTTCCACCATGTTTTTCTATAATCTCTCTAGCTATAAATAGACCTAAACCCAAACCGTCCTTGGAAATTGAATTTTTTCCTCTATAAAATCTTTCAAATATCTTTGGCAAAGTTTCTTCTGATAAGTCAATGCACTGATTTTCTATGTCTAAATTATAGTTTAGGTAAGATTTATAAACTAAAATATTAATGGTAGAACCATTGGGCGAGTATTTTATAGCATTATCTACAAGATTGTGAATAGCTTCTTTAAGCCATCTTTCGTCCAAATCGAAAATTAAGTCTTCGTCTTTTAAATTTATGCTTATATTTTTTTCATCTAATATGACTTTAAATTCTCCTAAAACATCTTCAACTAAATCTTTTAAATTTGCTTGATTTTTTTGTAAGGAAATAATATCAGATTCAAGCCTAGAAGATTTTACTAGGTTTTGTATTAAAAACTCTAGTTTATTAAGCTCATACTTTATTATTTCAAGATACTCATCTTTCGGACCATCTTCTAAAAGACTAATGTATAAAGAAAGGTTGGTAATGGGTGTCTTGGTTTGATGTGATATATCTGCTATTAAATCTCTTGTTTTGTTTTTTTCAGTATTTATTTTAGCTTCTTTTACTTGGTTGGCATATAAAAACTTAATGAGCTTTGATTTTATTTTGGATAATTCCTTTTCATCAAATTCAGTAATTTCTAAATTTCCATCTAAAGCCTTGTCAATATAATCTGAGAGTTCACGCATTTCATTTCTCAAGACAATATATTTATATAAAAGAATTCCATTTATAAAAACTAAAAGACCTACTAAAACTGCCATTTATAACCAACTCCAAAGACTGTTTCTATTGGGTCATAGGGTTTTAATTTGTTTCTTATCCTAGAAATATTGACGCTCAGTGTATTTTGATCAATAAATTCATCCTCTATTCCCCAAACAAAATCAAATAGTAATTCCTTAGTAATAACTTGAGACTTGTTTTTTATTAGGTAGTATAAGATTTTTGTTTCTGTCCTTGTGAGATCTATGTTTTTATTATCTACATAAAAAGTATTTTCATTGAAATTAAATTCTAGACCTTCTTTCTTATACAGATTAAAATCACAAGAGGCTATTTTTTCAAAGGCCCTTTTTATCTTTGCTTCTAATATTCCCAAAGAAAATGGTTTTGTTAGATAGTCTTCTGCACCTAAATTTATGGCTGAAATTATATATGCTTCGAGATCTATAGCTGATAAAACTATAATAGGAATTGATGAACTTTCTCTAGTATATTTTATTATTTCAAGCCCATCTCCATCTGGTAAATTCATATCAAGTAAAATTAAATCTGCATCATCAATAAAAGTTTTAGCTTTACTAATTGTGCTTACAGAAAAAACCTCATAGTCTTTATTTAAAGCTATAGAAAGTCCCTTATTTAAATTTTTGTCATCTTCAATTATCAGTATTTTTTTCATACCTTTTTCCACCATCACTCAAAATTATAACAATAAAATTTATCTTGAACTTTTATATTCTATATTATATATTTTATAGTCAAAAGAAAAAGCCCCTAAAGGAGCTTTTATTCTTATATTTTTAATTTTCTTCAGACTCTTTTGTATCTTCTTTTTCTTCTTTATCCTTACCATGGATAAGTTCTTTTGCTTCTTCTGAAAGATCTTCTTCATTTATTGAGGCACTTATATCTATTGATTCTTCATCAAGTTTCTCACCATTAAAAATCTTTTCAAAGTCCTTAGAATAGATTGTTTCTTTTTCTAAAAGTGCATCTGATAGAGCAAGTAATTTATCTAGGTTTTCACTTAATAGCTCTTTACATCTAGCATAGGCTTCATTAATTATTCTTGTAACTTCATCGTCAATTTCAGCTGCAGTTCTTTCAGAATAATCTCTTGAACGACCTAAGTCACGACCAATGAAAACTTCATTTTCAGATGAGTCATAGTTTATTGTTCCCAATTTTTCACTCATGCCATAGTGAGTTACCATAGCTCTTGCAATTTTTGTTGCTCTTTCTATGTCATTTGATGCTCCTGTTGAGATGTCATCAAGTACTAGGGACTCAGCAACTCTTCCTCCAAGAAGTGAAATTATTGATGCTTCCATCTTTTTCTTTGTCATAAAGGAAATTTCATCTTCAGGTAGATAAGCTGTAAATCCTCCAGCCATTCCTCTTGGGATAATTGTAATCATGTGCACTGGATCTTCTTCTGGAAGTAATCTCGATACAATTGCGTGACCTGACTCGTGTACTGCTGTGAGTTTTCTTTCTTTTTCTGAAACTACACGAGATTTTTTTGCAGGACCTGCTTGCACTTTTATGGATGCTTCGTCAACATCTTCCATTGTTATTGCACTTTCGCCACGTCTTGCTGCAAGTAAGGCTGATTCATTCATTAAGTTTTCAAGATCTGCAGGAGTAAAACCTGGAGTTCTTTTTGCAATTACTTCAAGATTTACATCATCAGCAAGTTTTTTGCCTCTTGAGTGAATTTCTAGAATTGCCTTTCTAGCACGAACATCTGGCTTTCCAACATAAACAGTTCTGTCAAATCTGCCTGGCCTTAATATAGCTGGGTCAAGTATGTCTGCTCTATTTGTTGCAGCCATTACTATTACGCCTTCGTTAGTTCCAAAACCATCCATTTCTACAAGAAGTTGGTTAAGCGTTTGTTCTCTTTCATCGTGTCCACCACCAAGTCCAGCTCCTCTTTTTCTTCCCACTGCGTCAATTTCGTCAATGAAAATTATACAAGGTGCGTTCTTCTTAGCTGATTCAAATAAATCTCTTACTCTTGATGCGCCGACACCAACAAACATTTCAACAAAATCAGACCCACTCATTATAAAGAAAGGTACTCCAGCTTCTCCAGCAACTGCCTTTGAAAGGTAAGTCTTACCAGTTCCTGGAGGGCCTACTAAAAGAACACCCTTTGGTATTCTTGCTCCCATGTTAATAAACTTTTTAGGATTTTTTAAGAAATCTACAATTTCTCCCAATTCTTCTTTTTCTTCTTCAAGACCTGCAACATCATTAAATTTAACAAGATTTTTGCCATCTTCTTTGTTTATTAATTTTGCCTTGCTCTTGCCAAAGGAGTTCATTTTTCCTCCTCCACCAGCTTGTTGCATCATCCTATACCAGAAGAAAATCAAAAATCCAAACATAAGTAGTGTTGGAATCCATTCAACTAAAAATGAAGTTTGTTTTGTTTGACTTGATACTACATTTATCTTTCCAGCATCAGATTTTTCTTTTAAGTAATCTTTATAAAAACTATCAGCAGCTTCTTGTGGAATTACTGTTTTAAAAGAATCGTCATTTTTTAATTTTACGCTTGCAACGGAGTCAACTCCATTTTGCAAACTTACACTTTTTACATTGTCTTTTTCAAGTTCTGATACAAATTCAGTGAAAGATTTTTCTTCCACAACATTTGCAGGCGGGCCAAAAAATCTAATTGATAATATTAGCACTAAGATCAGTACTATATAAAATCCCGCTCCTCCAAATTTTTTATTCAATAATATCACTCCTCACTATTAGAATAGACTGATTCATCTAGTATTCCAATGTAAGGAAGAGCTCTGAATCTTTCGTCATAGTCCATTCCATAACCAATTACAAAATGGTCATCAATTTCAAATCCATTGTATTTTACTGGAAGATCAACTTTTCTTCTGCTTGGTTTAGAAAGCATAGTCACAATTTCAATAGAATTTGCCCCTCTTGATTTCAAAACTTTAGTCAAATAAGAAAGAGTTATTCCAGTGTCTATAATATCTTCGACAATTAAAATATCTTTTCCCACTATAGAAGTAGATATGTCCTTTAGAATTCTAACTTCTCCCATGGATCTTGTGCCTTGGTAACTTGAAACATCCATAAAATCATATTCAAGGTCTAAGTCAATACTTCTCATTATATCTGCCATAAAGGGAACACAACCCTTTAGGATTCCAAGTAAGAATAAGTTTTTGTCCTTATAATCTTCAGTTATTCTTTCACCAAGTTCTTTAACCTTACTTTTTAATTCCTCTTCAGAATAAAGAACTTCTTTAATTTCTGACATTATTAACCTCCAAAACGAGTTTATTTAAAGTATTTTTATCTATCTTTACATCTTCTGAAATATCCATACCCATTACATAGATAATTTTCTCATCATCACATATAAGACCTATCTCATCTCTTAAAAGCCTGTCCACTTTTCTGTCAATAAAATAGTCCTTTAACTTTTTATTGTTTTTCATTCCAAGAGCCTTAAATTTATCTCCTGGAAGTCTTTTTCTCACGTAAAGATTACCTTTAATTTTATCACAGTCTATTACTTTTATAAAGGAGTCATGTGGACTTTCTAAGTCATCTTTTCTTAAAATAATTTCTCCAAAATCTGTTATATTTTCTCCCAGATTTAGATCCTTATTTTTCATAACTTTTTTGTCTTTAGCTTTTTCAAGAAAAATCTTGTCATAGGACCTTCTGGCAGTGATATTTTTTCCTAAATGAATTTCTCTTCCACTTTCTCCAAGACACAAATCATAAATCCCCAAAATATTTGTCCTTGATAAAATATTTTCCTTGTAAAAATTTTCTTCAAGGTATTTTTTTATCAACTCACAGGCTAAGAATTTGTCGAGACTTTTAATTTCACTAACTATTAAAAAATTATCTTCCTGACACTTATAGTAATTTTCTTCTATAATCTTCCCAATAAAATTATCTGCTTCTTCAACATTTTCAGACAATCTTAAAATAGAATTTATTATATCTGGATTAAATTTTTCTAAATAAGGAATTAGACCAAGTCTGATTTTATTTCTAGTATAAATTTCTTCAAAGTTTGTTTCATCGTCGAAATATTTTAAATTATTTTCATGAAGATAAGCTTCAATTTCACTTCTCTTTATATTTATAAGAGGTCTATAAATATCTTCATTTACCCCAGAAATTCCAGAAAGTCCTCTCAAGCCTGTCCCTCTAATTATATTAAAAAGAACAGTTTCAACTCTATCATTGGCATTGTGGGCAGTTAAAATTTTTCTATTTTTAGAATTTTCCCTAAAAAATTCATATCTCAAAATTCTTCCAGCTTCTTCAGATGATAATTTGTTTTCTCTTGCATAATCATTCATATTAACAGTTTTAGTAAAATACTTAACTTTATAATCGCTGCAAACTTTTTTGACAAATTCCTCATCTCTTTTTGCCGTTTCTCTTATGCCATGATTTAGATGACAAACAACTATATCAAGATTCCAATCCTCTCTTAGGTCCATAAAATTATAAAAGAGATACATTGAATCAGCCCCACCAGATACAGCAAGAGTGAGTTTATCAGACTTTTTTATTATATTTAATTTTCTTAAATTTTCGTAAAATAACTTATCCATAACTAAAATAAAAAAAGTGGTAGAACTATCAAAAGATAGTCACCACTTACTAATTTCTAGAATTTTTCTTCTTTGTCTTTTGATTATATCTTGCTCTAGCTTCATCAAGCTTTGTATTGCTTTCCTTTAGGAACTTGCTCAATAAATCTTCAAATCTCTCATCAACTTTTTCATCTTGAGGCTCTTCTTTTTTCTCAACTGCATCCTTCATGGAAAGAGCAATTTTACCTTTTTCATCTATGCTAAGAACCTTGACCTTAACCTCGTCACCTTCTTTAACGTGGTTATTAATGTCTTTTACAAAAGTATCCGCAATTTCAGAAATATGTACTAGACCACTTTTGCCATCTTCTAAGTCAACAAAGGCACCAAATTTTGCAACCTTAGTAACTACACCTTCAACTATATCGCCTGGCGATAAATCCATAATTTCCTCCTAAATTTTATTTAAATACCCTTATCAGTATTTATATCAGTATTTACAGTCTTATCTTTATTCTTATCAACATAGATAACCTCTCTAGGTTTCACCATGCCTAACTCTTCTCTTGCTACCTTTTCAATAAAATCAGTAGATGAAGAATTCTCAAGTTCTGAATTTAAATTATCAATCTCAAGTTTTAAATTAGAAATTTCTCTATTATTAGCAGAAATAATCTCAAGTTTTTGATTTCTAAGTGATATGGACTTGCCTATTTTAACTGATCCAAAAAGAACAGTTCCTATAATAATTAGGGCAAGTGCCAAAGGAAATCTTCTTTGTTTTACTTTCATAAAAACTCTCCCATTAAATTCAAAATCTATCTAAAACTAATTTATTCTATCGTAAAGAGTCTCTGCATCCTTTTTGCTATTTACATCAGATATGTCCTTAACCTTGACACTGACTTCCCTTTCTCCAAGTTTCAAAGTCAAAATATCATCAACATTTACAGAGTCTGATGGTTTTGCAATCTTGTCATTAATTTTGACAAGTCCTTTTTCACAGGCTTCTTTGGCAACAGTTCTTCTTTTTATAAGTCTTGAATTTTTTAAAAATTTATCTAATCTCATAATTCTCTCCACTAAAGAATATATCAAATAAATAAGAAAATTTCAATACTTTGAAGAAATTTGAGCATAAAAAAAGAAGGCCTTGCCTTCTCTTTTCTTACTTATTAACAGCTTCTTTAAGAGCTTTACCTGATCTGAAAACTGGTGCTTTAGATGCAGGAATCTTAATAACTTCTTCTGGATTTCTAGGGTTTCTTCCTTCTCTAGCTTTTCTTTGTCTAACTTCGAAAGTTCCGAATCCAACTAATTGAACTTTTTCTCCATCTGCAAGAGCTTCTTGAACTGAAGAAATAAATCCGTTTAAAGCTTGTTCAGCGTCTTTTTTAGTAAGACCTGATTTTTCAGCAATACTTGCTACTAATTCTGATTTGTTCATTTTATATCCTCCTTGAAGAATTTTCTTTATTCTTTTTTCTTGGTTTAAAAACTAATTTGCCCTTGTGATTTCACTAGGAAAACTTAGCTATAACCTAAGACTGTTACAATTATAACCTATGTCAGCTTTATTTTCTACATTTATTTTAAAAAAATCGCTATTTTATCCAATTTTTTGTATATTTCCTCATAGATTTGACGAAAATCAACTAAACCATCTCTATCTTTTAAAAATAGCAAGATAAAAGATAAGATCAAAAGATCATTTTCGCTTTCATAGTCCATAGATAAGTCTTGTGATTTTTCTATAATTAAATCTTTTATCTTTGCAAAATTTTCCTCATCTAGATAAATATCTTTTTCTTCCAAAATATTTGAAAGTTTATCAAAAATAAGTGGCATATTTTTTCCATCTGTTCTTGGAATGTAAATACAAGATTGATGGTTGTAGTCATCAAATCTTGGCAATTTATAAATTTCAACTTCTCTTACTATTTCATCATCAAGACCAGCATTGGTTATGACATATGCCAAATCCTCCTCTTTATAAACTTCTTGAAGGGATAAAGATAAATCTGATGCTATTCTCTTGTTATAAACTTGAGTAATTAAAGTGTCACGTCTTGTGTCAAAGTCAAAAATATTTGCATCAAAATCTAAAAATAATAAACCATCTACTGCATCTCGTCCAACAGCTGCGAGAACTGGTTCTATAAAAGAAATTCCATTTACTATATTTATTTCACTCTTACTTTCAAGCAAGATCTTTACAGTTTTTTCAGCAACTAAGGGAGTTCCTGGCACAAAATAATTTATATCTTCACTTTTTGACTTTTCTAACAATATTTCTACAATCTTCTTGTAAACTTCGTCAAAGCTTTCCATTTTATCATATAAATAGTCGAAAGATTCATAGGATATATTATTTTCTTTAAAAAATGAAAGGGACTCATGCCTATCAGTTCTTAAAAAATTTTTATTTCCATTTTTCATAATTTTTACTGCTTCCAGAGTTAAATCTCTAGAAGAAGTGGAACCAAGTCCAACAACATTTATCATTTTCGATCACCTTCTAACATTATACACATAAATTCTAAAATTTTTTTATTTTTATTTTAAAAACAAAAAAAGAGGGGTTGCCCCCTCAATTTTAATAATCATTTAATTAATCAAATCCAAATTTTTCTCTCATTATTTTAAGCTCTTCGTCAGTTAATTCACTTTCATCAACTGGCTTTTCAGCTTCTTCTTTAGCCATTTCTTTTTTTCTTTCTTCAACGATTTTGTCGTGTTCAGCAATGACTTCTAAGGCAACTTCCTTAGGAATTTCTATGGATTTCTTTTCAACTTCAGAAAGTTCAACTTTTCCACCAACACAGAATTTTTTGCCGTCTTCAAATTCATAAACAAAAACTTCAAGTTCTCCTGCTGGGTTTTTTATAGAAATCTTGTAATCTTCATCTAACTTTTCAATGTCGTCTTCAAGATAATCGACAACTGCAACAGTTCCTGATCCACAAGATCCTTCTCTAAATAAAGTTTCTGAACCTTCTACATAAACATAAGGAATCATTTCTAATTTTTCTTTATCAAAGAAAATTACACCGTAAGCTTCATCCTTATAGTCTTTTTTAAGAATTTCAAGTGCCTTATCCACGAATTCTTTGTCTTCTTTCGCTTCAACAATTAAGTGGCTAATTCCATGTAATTTAATAAGAGTGTAATCTTTGCCGTCAATTTCTACACTTTTTTTATCAAGTGGAGCATCTAGAGCAACGTAAGCTTTTTGATTTTTCACATCTGCAATTACATCTGTAGTTCCTTCGTGACCACTTACATAAACTTCTATATCAACAAGTCCATCTGTGTCATAAAATCCTGCAGAATAAAGTCCGTAAGCTCTTGTTGCGTTGGCACAGAATTCTCCACCCATCATGTCCATTCTTAGTGGTGCACCTTCATAAGCAGGAGAAATAAATCCAACTTGCTCAACGTCTTTATCTATTTGTTCCATTATACAGTCTGTGTAGGCTTTTCTATATCCTGGATAAACTGGCGCTACTACAAAACCTGTTATATTTCCACAAGGGTTTGCTCTAAAATAATTAAAACTTTTCTTCATAATCATCCTCTTCTCGACTCTAAAATAAATCTACCATATAAGTATACCATACTAAGTTAGTATTTTTTAGCACTATTTATTTGTTACCCTAAATTTATTTTTTAACACAAGAAAATCTATTAATTTTTATTTTAAATATTTTTTAAGTTCTTCTGCCCTATCTGTTTTTTCCCAAGGAAGATCCAAATCATTTCTACCAAAGTGACCGTAAGAAGCAGTTTGTCTATAAATTGGTCTTAATAAATCAAGATCCCTAATAATAGCAGCTGGTCTCATGTCGAAGTTTTCCATAATAATTTTTTCGATTTCTTCATCAGATAGTTTTCCAGTGCCAAAAGTTTCTACGTAAACTGAAGTTGGTCTAGCAATACCAATTGCATAGGCAAGTCCAATTTCTACCTTGTCAGCAAGCCCTGCTGCAACAAGATTTTTTGCAATATATCTTGCGTAATATGCTCCAGATCTATCAACCTTAGTTGGATCTTTTCCTGAAAAAGCTCCGCCTCCATGTCTTCCAAATCCGCCGTAAGTGTCAACTATAATTTTTCTACCAGTAAGTCCTGCATCTGCCATTGGTCCACCAATTACAAATCTTCCAGTTGGATTTATGAAAAATTCTGTATCGGCATCAATTAAATCTTTTGGCACAACTTTTTCAACAACTTCTCTTATAATGTCTTCTCTGATTTTTTCCATGGAAACATCTGGAGCATGCTGTGATGAAACTACAACATTTTTAAGTCTTACAGGTTTATCTTCTTCATATTCTACTGTAACTTGAGTTTTTCCATCTGGTCTTAAATAATCAAGAGTTCCATCTTTTCTCACTTGAGTAAGTCGTCTTGAAAGTTTGTGAGCAAGTGAAATAGGAAGTGGCATTAATTCTTCTGTTTCATTGCAAGCAAAACCAAACATAATTCCTTGGTCGCCTGCTCCAAAAGAATCTAGTTCGTCTACTCCTTCTTCCTTAAATCTGTCAACGCCCATAGCTATATCAGAAGATTGTTCCTTTATTGCAGATAAAACTGCACAAGTTCTTCCGTCAAAACCATATTTTGCTCTGTTGTATCCAATATCTTCTAATACTTCTCTTGCTGTTTTTTCAAAATCAACATAAGTTTCTGTTGATATTTCTCCAGTTATAACTATCATTCCAGTGGATGCCATAGTTTCGCAAGCCACTCTTGCATTTTTATCTTCTGCCAAAATCTTATCTAAGATTGCATCAGATATTTGGTCGCAAACTTTGTCAGGATGTCCTTCTGTAACGGACTCTGAACTAAATTGCCATTTTTTCATTTTTCTTTCCTTCCTCCATTTTAAATACCTAGATTTAATGTATGAATTTATTATTTTTCTTTTAATGTATAAGTTTTTTAAATTTTTAATTCATAAAAAAATCCTCACGCAAAAAGTGAGGACCATTAAACCTCATCTTCCAGATAAAAATCTGTGGGATTTAGCACCAACTAGGTTGCCGGGTTTCACAGTGCCCATTCACTCCACCACTCTCAATAAGGTATTATAATTTTCATTTGTAATTTTGATTATAGCACTTAAATAATATTAGTGCAATAAGTTAAAATAATTCATAAAAGATATGCCCACTGGATAAGTAATTACACTCATAATAAAACTTAGAGTTATTACTTTTGAGGCAAATTCATAATCAGACTTCATTTGCTTTGTAAATATAAAACAATTTGCGGCACAAGGTGTTGCCCAAAATACATAAGCTATTCCCAATTCCATATTTGTAAAACCAAGTTTAATGCCAATTGGTATCAATATAAGTGGTGCTAAAACAGTTTTTATAAAAGCTGATATAAACATGAGCTTGAAGTCACTCTTTGAACTCTCAAAGTTAAGGCTTGCTCCAATTAAAATAAGTGACATTGGGGTCGAAATCTTTGCCACCATTTCTATTGCCTTGTCAACTCCTTGATAAACTGGAATATTAAGGAAGTTAAAAATTGCTCCAAAAACTACACCAACAATCATTGGATTTTTTATTATTTTTATAAGTATATCTTTTACAGAAATACTTTTATCTTCTGCCTCACTATAATAAGTGAGAAGTACAATTGCAGAAATATTATAAAGTGTAAGACCAAAGGAAACTATAACTATCATGTGCTCCATTGAAGGTGCACCATTGTAGATTATATCTAAAATTGGAAATCCAACATAGACAAAATTTGACCTATAAGCACAGTGGACAAAGGCCGATAACTTTTTCTTGTCCTCAATACTCAAGGCTTTTGCAATTAATAGTGCAATTATTATTATAAAAATAACTCCTAATACAATGTAGAGAACGTACTTTGGATGTAAAGACTCTATCCTTGCATTTTTTATGTCATAAAATAATTTAAAGGGCAATGCCATGTAAAATACTATCCAAGTTCCCTTATCAACAAAGTTGCTATCTATGTATCCTTTTTGTTTTGCAAAATAACCAAGGAGCAAAACTATAAAAACGGGAGATACAATATTAAAACCCATAAGTAAGTTTTCCATAAAATCACCATATTAAATTATAGGTTAAATATTTGGGCTTGTCGAGGGCTATATTTTTAAATACAATATAGTCATAGGAGGTCATATTATGAAAAAAATAATAGGTATTGCACTTTCATCACTTGTTTTATTTACAAGTGTAAATGTTTTTGCAAATGCAAAAGTTTCTAGCCAAAGTGTAGTTTTAGATGGAAAGGACACTGAAGTTAAGGGATATAACATTAATGACAACAACTATTTTAAGTTAAGAGATATTGCAGCACTTTTAGATGGAAAAGATGCAGAATTTAATGTTTCTTATGACAATGACAGATCTGCTGTAATGATAACAAGTAAGTCTGATTATAAAAAGACTGATGAAGATTTAGTGCCACTAAAAGATAGTAAGAGTGAAGTGAAAAAATCATCTCACAATGTTTTTGTAAATGGTGTTAGACATTCTTTTAAAGTTTACACAATTGATGGTTACAATTATTTCCAACTTAGAGAACTAGGAAGAACAATTGGTTTTGATGTTAATTTTGATGAAGAAAATAATTCAGTTTTATTGTCTTCCAAATCAATACCAGGTCTTTCTCTTGTAAAAAATCAAGTAGACGTAAAAATTGTGGACTACGCAGCTGATTATGAAAGCAAGGAACTCTACATTTTAAAGAATCCTATTCTTGACATTTCACAATTTCTTGATAATATTAAAAACGACGTACTTGCAACAACAAATGAAGGACAACTTATTGCAGAATCAACTTATGTCAAATCAGAAAATATTGTTGAAGTATTGCCAAAATCTACTAAATATAATGGAAAATTCACTTACAAACCTTATATACAAATAAAACAAGCTGAAAAAACTGAAGTCTTTCCTTATGAAGGAAAATTTGAAGTTGCAAAAACTTTGACTTCAAAGGGCTTTGATTCTACAGAAGAATTTGAAATTAGTTTAGGAGCAAATAATAAGGATAATTTTATTAAATACTCATCTTTTAAATATAAATAATTTTGGGTATATTAATTATGGAGGTGTTAAAGATGGAAATTAAAAAAGATATGTTAATAGGAGAAATTCTTTCAAAAAAACCTGAATCAATTGGCACTCTTATGAGCTTTGGAATGGGATGTATAATGTGTCCTTCTTCTCAAATGGAATCTCTAGAAGAAGCTGCTATGGTTCATGGTATAGATCCAAATATGCTTGTAGCTGCACTAAATAAAGATAGCAAGGAAGAAGCAGAAGCTTAATTTAAGCTAATTTTGAAGGGGTAGCAATACCTCTTCTTTTTTTACATAAATTTAATTTAAAGGAGCTTATTATGAAATATAAAAATTTAATTATTGCCACTTCGGCTTTATTACTTTTATCTCCTACTTATGCAAGTGAAAAAAGTAATAATATTATGAATGATGATGCTACTTCTGTGGAAGTTAGTGCAAAGGAAAAGGAAAAAGTTGAAAAAATAAAAAACATTTTTAATATAAGAGGCGATTATAAATCTTTTACCATTTCAAAGGAACCAATTAGTAGCGACACTGGAAGTAAATATTTAAATAAGCTTGTCAAAGGAAAATATGTTGAAATGTACAGTTGGCATGATGATAAGCTTGGTGGAATTGATATTTCTTTTAACAGTGACGGAGAATTTCTTTCATATTCAAAATGGACAAATGAAGAAGAAAATGATAAAAAAACTATATCCAAAGATGAAGCACAAAAAACCGCTGAAAAACTGTTAAAACAAGTGATAAAAGATTTTGACAAAAAATATGTCTTATCTGATTATTCTGTTTTAAAAGGAAGTAAGGACATAAATATAAGTTATCAAAGAGTTATAAATGAAATTCCTCTTGCCGATACTCTTATAATTGTAAGTATTGATTCACAATCTGGTGAAGTCCGAGATATAAATTCTCTAGCTGCAAATCCCTATGCCTATTCTTTTTTAAAGGATACTGATTTTAAAAAGGATAATAAATTAAGTTTGGAAGAAGCAGAAAAAATATTTTTAGAAAAATCTCCCCTAATTCTCTCTTATAAAGTCAACGAAAGAGATGAAAGTGTCAAAAAAGTTTATCACACAAAAGTAGCCGATATTGACGCAAAAACTGGAGAAATCGTCAAAGAAAAAACTGATATGAACCTCATGCCTTTTGCAAAGGCTGAAGAAGCAATGGCAATGGATACTGCAAGTCTAACTGAAACTGAAATCAAAAAAATTGACGGACTTAAAGATCTTGCATCAAAAAAAGATGCAAAGAAGAAGGCTTATGAAATTGTCGGAAAAGATTATAAAATAGAAAATATTTCACTTTACTCTGATGACGATAATTATTACTATAGGATGGCTCTTGAAAAGTCAAAAAATTCTGGTCAAATTGTCTTAAATGCAAAAGATTTAAAACTAATGAATCTAGATATCTGGTCTGATAAAAAAGATTATAAAAATAAGCTAAGTGAAGATGAAGCTATAAAAATAGCAAAGGACTTCCTTGAAAAATATGGCGACAAAAGTGAATTGAATTTTGAAAAAATCACAGTTGAAAAATCAGATCTAGGTACAAATATTTTCTTCCCCAGATATGTAAATAATATTCCTGTAATAGATGAAGGTCTTAGAATTTTTGTAAATGATGAAAAAGTCGTGACATCTTATGACAGACAATTTTCTGAAGAGGATTTTTCAAAAGCTGAAGATCTTAAAATGACAAAGGAAGAAGCAAATAAAATTTATCTAAATTCTAAAAACTTTGGCTTGAAATATGAAATTTCTGAAAATGGTCCAAGACTTTTATATGGATCTATCAAAAGAATTGAACCTATAATTGGAAAAGATAAAATTTTGAGAGACTCCTTTGGCGAAATAGTTAATTTCAAAGAACAAATTAATTACAAAGACTTTGATAAGGCAAAAAATAAAGAAATATTAAATTCTTTAAAAGAAATGGAAATTGGATTAATTGGAAAAAATTTATCTGACAAAGTAACTTACAAAGAATTTTATTCCTTAATAAGTGTAGATTTTGGAAAGGATTCTTATTATAAATCAAGATTTGGCATTGATTATGCAAATTTAAAAAATAAAAACATCACTGAAAAAGATGTCATAAAATCCTTAGTTATAAATAATGATCTTGAAAAATTTACACGAGCAAAAAATATTTTTAAAGATAATTTATTTAAAAATCAAAAGTCTTTAGGTGACTATGAAAATTATTATATAGTGGCAAGAGGCTTTGGCTACATTGATAGTGAAATAAATCCAGATGAAGAACCAAGTCTTGAAGATGTTTTATACATTATCTACAATTCAATAAAGTAATTGTAATTCTTTTGTAATTGCATCTTGCCTCCCACTGATGTATATTGTCAGTGGGAGGTTTTTTATGACCCAATCAGACTATGAAAGAAGAAAAAAAATAAGAAAACAGAGAGCCAGAAGGAAAAAAAGAAAAAGACAAATAATATCTATTACAATTTTTGCAATAATAATAATTTTTATATTTTCTAAGATTTTTTCTGCAATAAAGAAACCAAAGGACGAGGTTTCCCCTGCTCTTATGTGGTACTACACAAATGAAATTTATAAAGATAGACCAAAAACTATTTTCTACGACAAAGAATACATCTCCAATGTTGCCTTAGATAAAATCACTAAAATGGAAGATGAATTCATTGTAAAAGGTTCAAACCACTTGAAAAAAGTTGACAAATACGCCTATGATGCAAAAAAAATAAGAGAATACACTCGCCACAACAACTACAAGGGCGAGAAAAAAATTGTATTCTTGACTTTTGATGATGGACCAAATAATCTCATTACTCCACAAATTTTGGATACCCTAAAAAAAGAAAATGCTCGTGCAACTTTCTTTTTAGTTGGCAAATCTATTGGAGATAAGACTGCGGGTCGTGTTAGAGAAATACTTGCAAATGGAAATTCAATTGCAACTCACTCTTTCTCCCACGATTACGAATATATTTACCCAGGAAGATATGTAAATGCTGATAGAGTTTATGGAGAAATAGAAAAAACCAACGAAAGACTTCAAAATATTTTAGGCGAAGATTTTCACTCTAAGGTTTTTAGATATCCTGGTGGAGAAATGTCTTGGAACAACACAGAAGCTTCCAATTCTTACCTAGAATCAAGATATATTAATTGGATTGACTGGAACTGTCTTGTTGGAGATGCTGAGAAAAAATCTGTAAGACCAACTACTACAGAAGGACAAATTGCATATCTTGATCACAGTCTTAACAAAAATAAAAATACAAAGATTGCCGTTGTCCTAGCTCACGACGCAAGAAACAAACAATTAACAGCCGACTCCCTATCAGAAGTTATAAAATACTTTAGGGACAGAGGCTACGAGTTTGGAATTTTAAAATAATTTCAAGCTTATACAAGAGCTTCATAAAAATAAGAGGACTGATTTCAAATGATTAAAAAAAACAAAATAATTAAAATCGGATTTTTGTGTTTCTATTACTTGTTATTTGTAAATAGTTTTGGATTAATCTATGAAAAGTTTTCAATTTTTCCTGATTGGTATTTATTAATAAATTATCTTGGTATTAGTGCAAAAGAATTAAGTATATTTTACAATTTTAGATTTTCTATTTTTAGCTTATTCCATATTATAATTTTAATCACACAAATAATTTCCATAATTATTGGAATACTTATTATTGTTGAAGTTTCTAAATTGTATAATTCTTTTAAAGAATAGTTTTAGTTTTGTTTTTATGGCAAATTTAAAGAGGGAAGATTTACTTATCTCCCCTCTTATTTTTTTACATAATTAAATTTTATCTAAATTAAACTAAGTCCTTTTTTATTAAGTAGATTAAAATAAATAAGCTGACAAAAGCCAGTATATAAGAAAATAATATAAAGACAATAAATAAAAACTTTCCACTTTTCTCATCTAGACTTCCAAGGATAAATAGGCTGGGTAAAAAAGATAAAAAACTAAGATAAGTATAGATAATAAGACAAATTTTAATAAAAGTAATATTTATATTATTAATAAAAATATAAGCCCAACCCATGCTTAAAAAAATTAAAAAGGCATGAATTAAAATCCTATAAATTATATTAGATCTTTTAGGATACTGCCATAGGATTACCTGTAAAAACTTTTTAATATTTGTTGTCAACTATATCACCACCCAAAAGTTTCTTATAATACTATTATAGTTTATAAAATAAAAATAGGACTAGTCATAAAGATTAGTCCTATTCTTTTAATTAAAGTGAATTTTTAATTTTTTCTGCTCTTTCAATTAATTTATCTTTTCCTAAAAGATAAAGAATGTTTTGCATTTCTGGTCCGTGAACATTTCCTGAGATTGCTGCTCTCACTGGCATGTAAAGTTTTTTTCCTTTTACTCCAGAATCCTTTTGAACTTCTTTCATTAGTCCCTTGGCAGTTTCCATATCTATTTCATCATGAGATTCTACAATTTTAATAAAGGATTCAAGAAGTCCCTTTACATGTTCTTGCCCTAATTCTTCTTTTGCGGCATCTTCTGTGATTTCAATATCGCCAAATAAGAAGTCAATGTGCTTAGGAATGTCTTCTAACTTGTCGCAAGCTTCTCTTACTGTATCAATTAAGATCTTGTACCATTCAAAGTTATTCTTAATTTCTTCTTCACTCAATAGTCCTGATTCAGTCACAAAGGGAATTGAAAGTTCTGAAAGTTTTTCTAAGTCATAAGATTTCATGTAGTGAGAGTTAACCCAGTTTAATTTATCTGTGTCAAATATTCCACCAGATTTTCCAACTCTATCAAAGGAAAATTTTTCCACTAATTCATCTAAATTCATAATTTCTTCTCCATCTTCTGGTGACCAACCAACAAGAGCAAGATAATTTACAATTCCTTCAGGTAGATATCCTCTTTTTCTAAAGTCTTCTACTGAAACATCTCCTTGTCTTTTTGAAAGTTTTTTCCTGTCCTTATTTAATACTGTTGGAAGGTGAACAAATTCTGGAGCTTCCCAACCAAGACATTCATAAAGATAAACGTGCTTTGGAGTTGATGGAAGCCATTCTTCTCCCCTTACAATGTGAGTGATGCCCATTAGGTGGTCATCCACAATTACAGCCATGTGGTAAGTTGGAAAACCATCTGATTTCATTAAAACTTGATCGTCAATTTCATCTGTATTTATTGTAACTTTTCCACGAACTGCGTCGTTAAAAGTGATATCCTTGTTCTTAGGAAGCTTTAGTCTTACAACATAATCTTCTCCTGCTGCAACTCTTTTTTTAGCTTCTTCAAGAGGAATTCCACGGCAAAGTCCGTCGTATTTAGGAACTTTTCCCTTAATTCTTTGTTCTTCACGAAGATTATCTAATCTTTCCTTGGAACAGAAGCAGTAATAAGCGTGTCCATCTTCTATTAATTTTTCTACATATTTTTTATATATGTCTAGTCTTTCTGATTGGATATAAGGTCCACATTCGCCTACTTCAGTTAGCTTTCCATCTTTTACAACGACACCTTCGTCATGAGTTATGCCTGCCCATTCAAGGGATTCAATTAAGTTTTCTATGGCACCTTCAACATATCTAGTTCTATCTGTATCCTCAATTCTCAAAACAAATTTGCCATCATTTTTCTTTGCAAACAAGTAATTGTATAGAGCAGTTCTCAAACCTCCAATGTGTAGGTATCCTGTTGGTGATGGTGCAAATCTTACTTTAATATCTGACATTTCTTCTTCCTTTCTATTTACTTAGCAGTAATTTCTATAACTTGATAATAAGCCCAGTGATTTCTCTTTAAATCTTTAAATGGGTTCTTTGAATATTTATCTAAGAAAGATTTATTTATCTTTCTATCTAACACTTTATTAAATATTGTGGCAGCTTCTGCCCTTGTTATATTCTCATTTGGTTTAAATTCATTTTTAGATTTTCCAACCATAATACCGTGACTGGAAAGAGTATTTATTGCATCTTTTGCCCAATAATTATCCTTTACATCCTTAAACTCTATTGGATTGTTGCCTTCATTGAGCTTTAGATAATTTGCCATCATGCTGGCAAATTGTGCCCTAGTCATTGGATTGTTTGGTTTAAAAGTTCCATCTTTATAACCAGAAATTAATCCTTCTTTTTCAATAAATACAATATTGTCGTAAAACCATTGACCTTCTTTTAAATCTCTAAAAGAGGACTTGTCATTGGCAATGGCCTTGTCGTCGATTATTCTTTTTAAAACAGAAGCAGCTTCTGCCCTTGTTATTTTTTGATTTGGAGCGAATTTATCCTTTGATATGCCTGCCATATATGGAAGTCTTATGACTTCAATAGACTTTTGCAATTCTTCAAGAGAATCATTTATTTCATCAGTTGAAACTTCACTTTTAACAACGACATATTCTGCTGATGCAATGGCAGCACGAATTCTTCTTTCATTTTGAAGACCTGCTTTGGCAGTAGAAAGATTTTTTGCAAAATCTACATAATCTGTTAATTTTTCGAGAGTTTTTATTGTACTATAAAGTTCAAGTTCATCATTATTTTCATTTACAAGTTCTGTAGATTTCTTTTCTTCGACTTTTGCCTTTACAATATAATCAAGCTCAGCTTCCTTATCCTTCGTCTTGGCAGCTATTCTAAGATAGGCCCCTTCTTTTAAATCTAGTCCTTCAAATTTAAAATTGCCATCCTTATCTGCTTTAGTGCTTGCAATTAATTTTTTATCAATGGCAAGATTTAGATCAGCATTTTTTTCTGTATTACCTTCAATTTCACTTGATCCTTCATAAACATCTTTAATTGTCAAAACTCCATTTTGAGTTTTTGTTGAGGACTCAAGATTTTTTTGGTCGCTCTTTGTGTCGCCTTCTCTGTCAACATAGGATAAGACGAAGGAATTTTTTAAGTTGGAACTTGAACCAACATCATTTTTTACCCTTGTTGTTATCTCTAGGTCTAACTTGTTATCTCCTATTACAGAAAGATCATTGGCATTAATAGTTACTATGCTTTGATCTTTTCCCTTTATGGAAGTTTCTCTCACGTCTAACTTGCCAGCAACTTCTTTGTCGTCAATTAGTTTAGTTTGTTTTAAATCAAGAGATTTGTCAAGTAAAAGAGTTACAGAAAAAGAAGAATACTTTTCCCTATAATTTTCTGGCAAATTTACTATTAAATTGTATTTTAGCGTGTCACCACTTTTTACCTGAGAAATGCCTGGCTGTTCCAAAACAACTTGTATGTCCTCAGCAGCAAAAACATTTACAAAAAGTGTAAAAGCCATAACTATGTATAAAAACATTTTTTTCATAAAAACGCCCCCTTAATATAAATATAATTATACTAAAGGGGTCAAAACAATTCAATAAACGAGTATTTTAAAATTAATTCAAGTAGATTTAAAATATATTTAATAATCAAAAAATTTTATACATTTCTTCAGTTAATTTTAAAATAAGAAAGACTTTAGCAATTTATAAATCACTAAAGTCCTAAAAAATACTTTTTGTTAAAATGGCAAAAGTGGTCTTAAATATCTAAGTGTAAAGATAATAGCTAAGATGTACATTACTGGAGAAACTTCTTTTGCACGTCCAGTTGCCACTTTTAAAATAACATAAGAGATCATTCCAACAGAAATACCTTCTGCAATAGAATAAGCAAAGGGCATTGTTACCATTGTCAAAAAGGCTGGCACAGATTCTGTATAATCATCTAATTTTATTTGATTAATTGGACTAATCATAAAAAGTCCTACCATTACAAGAGCAGCTGATGTTGCTTGTGCTGGCACAATTGAAAAAATTGGGAATAAAAATAGTGATAAAAAGAAAAAGAAGGCACATGATAGTGATGTAAGTCCAGTTCTTCCTCCGTCTGCTACACCTGAAGCTGATTCAACAAAAGTTGTTACAGTTGATGTACCAAGAAGTGCTCCCACAACTGTACCAACGGCATCAGATAAAAGGGCACGACCAACTCCTGGCAAGTTTCCATCTTCGTCAATTAAATCTGCCTTAGTTGCAACTCCAGTTAAAGTTCCCACTGTGTCAAATAAGTCTACAAATAAAAATGTAAACATAACAGAAAACATGTCAAAGGTAAATAAATCTCCCCAGTGAAGTTTAAAGGCAACAGGTGCAAGTGATGGTGGAAGAGAGAAAAGCATTCCTCCAGGTAAGTTACTAACTCCCAAAATAAGTGCAAGAACAGTTCCTGTTATAATTCCATATAAAAGAGCTCCTTTTACATTTTTTGCTGTAAGAAGTGCCATAACCATAAGTGACACAATAAATACAAGAGATGGTCTTGATGCAATATCTCCAAGAGCAATAAGAGTTGCGTCATTATCAACTATAACTCCTGCTGAAATAAGTCCCACTAGGGTTATAAAAAGTCCAATCCCAACTGAAACTGCATTTTTTAGTGACATTGGTATTGATGTAAATATTGCCTCACGAATGTTGAAAAAGCTCATCACTATAAAGATAAGACCTTCTAAAAATACTGCAGTAAGTGCATAGGACCAATCGTGACCCATGGAGAGTACTACTGTGTAAGTGAAAAAAGCATTAAGTCCCATTCCTGCTGAAAGTGCGAAGGGCAAGTTTGCAAATAATCCCATAAAAATCATTGCAATGATTGAAGATACAATAGTCGCAGTGAAAACTCCACCCTTGTCCATTCCAGTTTCAGATAACATATTTGGATTTACAACTAAAATATATGACATTGTCATAAAAGTTGTAAGTCCTGCCAAAAATTCTGTCTTGGCATTTGTCTTTCTCTCATTGAGAGAAAAAGTCTTTTCTAAAAAACTTGAATTTGTTTCCATTTTTTCCTCCTCATATAATATAAATTCATTTTTTATTCTATCACATTGGGAGGCAAATGGCAGGAAGATGATGAATTTTTCCTTTAAAATATAATTTTAAATCAAAAAAGACTCTTGAAGTTCGGCTTCAAAAGTCTTTCTCTCTTAATAATCTTTTCTCTCTCCTATTATTCTTGAGATAACATAAATTGTTATAAGAAAGGCAAGTAAAAATAAAATTAATTTAAGAGAACTTGTCTTCTTTATTATGCCTAGGAAAAAGCCAGAGGGATTCTTTCCAAGTTTATCTAAAAATGGAAGCAAGGCAGGCGAACTTGTAAATATTGTTCCCACACCACTATTTTGTCCAAAGTAAAGATATATTGGAATGTTTATAATGTAGTAGGACATCATAAATAGTGAAATGAAGAGTCCAAATTCAAATTCCTCGCCACGCAATTTAAAATTTTGCAAGATGTAAGCCATTAAAAGCCCATCTATAATAAATATTATTGCAATCTTCAAAAATTTTACATTTATTATGTCACGCCTTGATACACCAAGAGTTAGAAAGTATGGTTTGCTCTTGTCAATCATCATACCTTCACTAGTTATTACATATAATACAAAGTGAATTAGGATAGCTGATAGGTAAACTAGGACGAAGGATTTGTTTGTGAAAAAGCTATATTCCTCTGACATAAGTCCTATGGTCTTTAAGGAAAATATCATTAATATAAATATGAAATAAGCGATGATAAATTTTTTTCTAATTTTAAAATCATTTTTTAAAAGAATTTTCATCCTATCACCTCTTATTCAAATATTTTGTTGACAATTTATAGTCTAACTTAAAGGACAAGATGCAAATTATTAATGAACCTATAATAAAGGCAGGTCTGTAATTAATTAAAACGTCATAATTTGTCATGTAGGTTAAGCCAAAAATTAAACCCAAACCTACAATCATTAAGCCGTATAATAATGCCACTAATCCCTTTTTGTATTTTGTAAAAATAAGGTGACTTAGGCTAAAGGCGAAAAAGTCCAAGGCTATTAGTAGGTTGACATACATATTTAACATAAGCCTGTCTTCGTCACCACTAGTAATTAGCCCTATTAAAAATACAATTGTAGTAAGAATAAATATTATTAGATTTTTTATTATCTTGGCAAGAGAGTAATCTTCCAAAGAGCTTGGCATTGTCATAAACTTTTGAAAATCTTTGAAGTTATCTCCAAAGAGCACTTGTGTCCTCAAGGTAAAGATCATAATAAATGCCCATTGCATAAAAAATTGCTCAGAATTTTTCCCTGTAATTACAAAACTTAAAAGAAGAATTGCCCCAATAAAAAACACAAATGGAAGGGCAAGCTTTTTTACAACTTTAAAGTCATTATATAAAACTGCTTTCATACTATCTCATCCTCCTTTAAAAGTTTTGATGAGAATTTATAATCCATAAAAACTGAAATTACTGGTAAGACTATGGAAAGAATTATAAAAATTATTTTGTAATTCAAAAGATACTTTGTGTATCTAAGCAATGGCATCCCCACTAATAAAACAGATAATGTATAAATTATAAAAATATAAGATTTTTTATATTTTGAAAAAAATATATGGAAAATGCTCATTAAGCTAAAATCAATTGCTAAAAAATAAAATATATATCTCTTTATAATTTCCATTGTAATGTTTTCTTTAAAAATTACTACAGAAATAAAAAATGCTATTGATGTTATTATATAGACCATTATATTTCTTAAGATTTTCCCAAGTGAATAGTCATTAATAGAAACTGGCATTGTTAGGAACTTACCCATATCATTATACTTATCTCCAAAGATAATTTGACCTCTTAATGTATAAGAAACAATGCCAACGCAGTAGATAATAAGTCTGTTGTCTCCTCCCCTATTATTCATAAAAATTAAGAGTATTAATGCCAATCCTAGTATTGATGCTAAAAAATAATACTTAAATATTTTCCACTCATTTATTAATACTGCTTTCATTGTCCACCTCTTGATAAAAATATCATGATGTCCTCCACATTTGCCCTATCCACAACTTCATTTGGATAAAATTCTTTGAAAACCCCAATATTTTTTACGAGAGCTTCAGTTGAGTATTTGTTTTTTCTTGTCTTTAAGATAAAATCTCCATATTTTTCTAAGTTTTCTTCTGATGTCTTTAAAATTCCATATTTTTCTATTAGAGAGTCCTTTTCGTCGTACAAAATAACTTTACCATCGTGGATATAAACAATGTAATCGGCAATTTTTTCTATGTCGGACAAGATGTGTGATGAAAATAAAATTGTCCCTTCCCCATCTCTCATATAGTCAAAGAGAAAGCCTATGATTTCATCACGAATAACAGGGTCAAGACCTGAAGTTGGCTCATCAAAGATCAAGAGATCTGGATTGTGACAAATTGCAGAGATAATTTTTAACTTCATCAAATTTCCTGTAGAGAGTTCATTTAATTTTTTGTCCCTTGGCATTTTAAATTTATCCGCGCAGTCATAAAACATTTCTTCATCAAAGTTTCTGTAAGCAACTTTTAAAATATCAACAACATCTTTTATCTTAAAAGTATCGTTGAAGAAGGAGTCAGTTATCACTGCCCCAATTTTTTCAAAAGATTCCTTGTGGATATCTTCTCCAAAAACTTTTATGTCGCCATCATATTTGTATAAATCCAAAATACATTTTAAGAGAGTTGTCTTTCCTGCACCATTCTCGCCAATTAGTCCAATGACTGCACCCTCAGGAATTTCTAAATTTTCTATATTAATTTCAAAGTCCTTAAATTCTTTTCTCAAATTTTTTATTTCTATCACTTTCATAAGTCACCCACTTCATCTAATGTCTTTAAAATTTCTTGCAATTCTTCAATTTCAATGCCACTAGCCTTGGCAACAGTAATTGCGTCAGTAAAATGCTTTTCTATTTTTGCCAGGGCATTTTCTCTTACAACTTCTTCATTTAATTTTTTTACAAAGGAACCCTTTCCTGGCATTGAATAAATATATCCCTCTTGTTCCAAGTCATTGTAGGCACGTTTTGTTGTAATGACAGAGACCTTTAGGTCGCTGGCAAGAGTCCTCATGCCAGGAAGTCCTTCATCTGCCTCTAGGTCCCCTGCAACGATCTGAGCCTTGATTTGATTTTTTATCTGCTCATAAATTGGAAGACCAGAATCATTGGAAATAATAATTTTCATATCACACCACCTTTAAGTGTATATAGTTTTTTTATTTTAAAAAATGCTTATATTTGATACTTTAAATGCTTTTATAAAGAGCACAAAATAATTAAGACTCCTTAATTTTCTCATATACAGATTTTTGCCAAAGTTCTTCATCCTTTATATACTTTGAAAATATGAAAATTCCAAATAATATAATTGAGCTCAAGACTGTAAACAAGGAATCTTTAAATTCATAATGTTGCCCAGAAAAAATATCATTAGAAATATCTGTAACCAATAATAAGGCAAGATTATTATTTAAAAAGTGAATCATAACTGGAGCCCAAATTGATTTTGTCCTATTATATGCATAGGTTAAAAATATTCCCAAAAATGTGCAAAATACAAGTTGTACAAGTACTGAATAAATCTGTGATGTCAAAACTCCATCTGAATAATAAAATAAATTAAGAGGTAAGTGCCATATTCCCCAAATAAAACCTGTTAGTAGAATAGATTTCTTTACACCATAAATTTCTTTTAGCCTTGGTGCTAAATATGCCCTCCAACCATATTCTTCTCCAATGAATGGCATAATATTTAAAAATGAGAAAATAATAATGGAAATAAAAATTTTTAATTTATTAAGATTAAAAACTTTTATAAATTCTCTTGTTTCTCCTCCCAAAACGTACAAAATAAATAATCTTAAAAAATATATAAAAATAAAAATTAAACACATGAGAATTGTCATCTTTTTATTTGGATTGTCTAGAGATAATTTCTTTTTAAGGTCCTTATCCATAGTTGAAATAGCTATGATCATTGCAATAGCAGACATTAAAATTATCGTATCTGAAAAATTATCAAAGTTGGGATAAAAAATATTTAATATAGCAAACAAAAACACAACAATACTTGTAAAGATATAAATTTTAAATGGAAAAACTTTTAAAATGCTTTTGTCTTCTTTGTATAACAAGGCTACTACAGCTAAAAATGGAATAAACATTTGAAATAAGGGATAAATACTTATGCTTATGTCGTGTAATTTGCAGTAATAAATAGCAAATCCCATTAAGTAGGGAATTATAAATGATATGCCAATAAAAATTTTTAAATCTCTTTTCATAAATTTCTTTAACTCCTTAATTTATTTTTAAGTGTATATACTTTATATTTACACTATAGCCCCAACAAATATTTTTGTCAAGATTTTTATAAAAATAAAACAAGCTAAAACTTAAAAGATTAGTAAATGATTTTCTAACAAGTTAAAAATTTTTAAGTTTACTATTGTTCAATATTCAGTTGATTATTGTTTTTAATAGTGATATATTTACTTTATAAAATATTTATAAGTATCACAATTCTTTAGTTTTTAATTCAGTTTTATTTTAAGAGGTAGAGATGAAAAAAATAAATTTATTGCTTGAAAAATTTATTTTAAAACACTATAAAAAAATTGATGTAAATGACGACATTTATTTTTACTTATTTAATATGTGCAAAATGGCTGTGCTATTTTTTATATTAGGAATTCTTTTATTTATTTTTTACAAATTATCTGGGATTGAAAGAATATTTGGTATCCCTTTGTATAGTCTTTCTAAAGAATTAATGTCGTGTCTTTTACTTGGTCTTATTTTTTCTCTAATTATTTATCTTTTCAAAAAATAAGAATTTCTATAAAACTATATATTAAATAAAAAAAGTGTCCTTAAACTATAAGAGTCTAGGGACACTTCTTTTTTTATCTTTTAATTTTTATTTATTTTTTCTTAAATCTTACTTTCTTTTGGATTTCTCCAGCTACTAGTGGGATAAGAGCTGATCCAAGTACAACGCCAATTTCTCTTGGTCCTAAGTCCATTAGTCCAAAGGCATCGTTTAATACTGGAACATAAATTACCACAAGCATTAATAGGAATGAAAATGCTGTTGCCATTACTAATTTTTTGTTTGTGAAAGCTCCAATTTCAAATACAGTCTTGTCAATTGATCTTGATGAGTAAGCTCTTAAAAGTTCACAAATAATTAGTGTTGAAAATGCCATTGTTCTTGCGTGATTTATTCCAGATTCAAGTCCATACCACTTTAGTCCAACTAGATATGCAAGAAGTGTTGCAACTGTTATGGCAATTGATTGAATTGCAACTGTGATTTTTATTTCAGTATCTAGGATTGGCTCATCTGGATCACGAGGTGCTTCATCCATTATGTCAGCTTCTCCTCTTTCAACTCCAAGCGCCAAAGCTGGGAAGGAGTCAGTTACAAGGTTAAGCCATAGTAATTGAATTGGAATTAGTGGCACTGGTAGGTCCATTAAAATTGAAATTAAAACTATTAGGACTTCTCCAAGGTTACATGAAAGAAGGTAAGCTACAAATTTTTTGATATTTGAATAAATAATTCTCCCTTCTTCAACTGCGTTTACAATTGTGGCAAAGTTGTCGTCAGTCAAAATTACTTCTGCAGTATTTTTTGCAACATCTGTACCAGTTATACCCATGGCAATACCAATGTCTGCTCTTTTTATTGCTGGAGCATCATTTACACCGTCACCAGTCATGGCAGTAATGTGACCATTTTGTTTTAGCGCCGTTACTATTTGAACTTTGTTTTCTGGGGAAACTCTAGTGAAGACAGATTTTTCTTTTACAATTTGTCTTAGTTCTTCTTCAGACATTTCATTTAATTCTCTACCCATTATTGCTTCATCATCAGACTTTGCAATACCAAGGTCTTTTGCAATAGCAAGTCCTGTTTCAAGATAGTCACCAGTAATCATTATTGGTCTTATACCAGCACTTCTACATTCTTTTATTGCTTTTTTAACTTCTGGTCTTGAAGGGTCAATCATACCAGTAAGTCCAACGAAAACCATGTCTTTTTCAATATTTTCAGATGTGATTTCACTTGGCATATCACTGTGTTTTCTGTAAGCATAGCCAAGACATCTAAGTGCAGATCTTGCAAATTCACTATTCTTATCTAAAACTTCATTTTTTAATTTATCATCAAGTTCTACTTCTTTTCCATCAATTAATATTTTGTTACATCTGTCAAGGACAACATCTGGTGCTCCCTTTGTAAAGGATGCAATATTATCAAAAATCTTATCGTGGAAAGTTGTCATCATCTTTCTTCCAGAATCAAAAGGAATTTCTTCTATTCTGTCAAAGTTACTGTAAAGTTCTTTTAGTCCATTTCCTGCTTTTTCTGCAAATGTAAGAAGGGCTCCTTCTGTTGGGTCGCCAATAATTGAAGCCTCATCTCCTGAGACTTTTAATTTTGCATCATTAGTTAGGGCTGCTATAGATGATAGAATCTTTAAGTTTTCATCATCTTCAATAGTAACTTTTTCTTCTTTTTTAGTTACATCACCTTCAGGTGAATAACCAGTTCCAGAAACATCATAAACTTGTCCATCTGTAAATACTTTTACAACAGTCATTTCATTTTGAGTAAGTGTACCAGTTTTATCTGAACAAATTACTGTTGTTGTTCCAAGAGTTTCTACTGCCAAAAGTTTTTTTACAATGGCATTTTTTTCTGCCATCTTGCCCATTCCAATGGAAAGTACAATTGTTACAATAGCAGGAAGTCCTTCTGGAACTGCTGCTACAGCTAGAGAAATTGCTGTCATAAACATTTCTAGTGGGTCATTTTTATATAAAACTCCTACTCCAAGAACCACTGCACAAATAACAATAACTAAAATTCCAAGAGTCTTAGAAAGTTTTGCAAGTTTTCTTTGTAGTGGTGTTTGTTCATCTCCCACAGTAGCAATTGAAGTTGCAATCTTTCCAATTTCTGTTTCATGACCAGTTTCTACAACAAGACCCATTCCTCTACCATAAGTTATAATAGTTGAAGAATAAGCCAAGTTTTCTCTATCTCCAATTTCCATCTTGCCATCGTAAACTTTTGAGAAGTTTTTTTCTACTGGAACTGATTCTCCAGTTAGAGATGATTCGTCAATTTTTAAGTTAGATGAATCAATAAGTCTTAAATCTGCTGGCACAATGTCGCCTGTTTCAAGAATTACAATATCTCCTGGCACAAGAGTATTGGAATCAACTTCTATGTGATCACCATCTCTTATTACCTTTGCCTTTGGTGATGACATTTTTTGTAAGGCTTCTATAGCTTCTTCAGCTTTTCCTTCTTGATAAATTGAAAGAAAAGCATTAACAATTACAATTGCAATAATAATTCCAGCATCCAGTGCTTCTCCAACGAAAGCAGATACAATGGCTGCTATCATAAGAATAATTATCATTGGATCAAGAATTTGTTCCTTTAATTTTTCTCCAAAGGATTTTTTCTTTTCTGCAGCAAGTGCATTTTCCCCATATTTTTCTAGCCTTTTTGTAGCTTCTTCCTTACTCAAGCCGCTTTCTTTACTTGTTGAAAGATTCTTTAAGGCTTCATCTGGGGACTGATTATACCAATTTTTGTCCATTTTTCCTCCTTATAAATACATAAAATAAATACATAAAAAAGAGACCGATTGTTACATCGGTCTCACATACTTAATAATAAGCTTTCCAGCCGGGCTTTGCCGTAATGACGACTGAAAATTTAAAAGTTACTCCCCTAAGTGAATAAATTATATCAAATTATTTTACCTAAAACAATCTATAATTTTTTTTGAAAATATATTTAATTATTATTTTTTTGGAACTAACTTGTCCTTGCCACCCATGTACATTTGTAGTGGTTCAGGAATTTTAATTGTGCCATCTTCTTGTAGTAAGTTTTCTAAAAAGGCAATCAACATTCTTGGTGGCGCAACTACAGTGTTATTTAATGTATGTGCTAGATATGTGCCATCTTTGCCACGAAGTTTAATATTAAGTCTTCTTGCTTGTGCATCTCCAAGATTTGAACATGATCCAACTTCAAAATATTTATTTTGTCTTGGAGAAAAGGCTTCGACATCAAGAGATTTTACCTTTAAATCTGCCAAATCTCCAGAGCAACATTCAAGAGTCCTTACAGGAATTTCTAGTGAACGGAAAAAGTCCACTGTATTTTGCCACAATTTTACAAACCAATCTTTTGAATCTTCTGGTTTACAAATTACAACCATTTCTTGCTTTTCAAATTGGTGGATTCTGTAAACCCCTCTTTCTTCAATTCCGTGAGCTCCAACTTCTTTTCTAAAACATGGAGAATAAGAAGTAAGTGCTAGTGGCATTTCTTCTTCTGGACTTATAGTATTTATATATTTACCAATCATTGAGTGTTCAGAAGTTCCTATTAGATAAAGATCTTCACCTTCGATTTTATACATCATGTCTTCCATTTCTGCAAAACTCATTACACCAGTAACTACATTTGATCTAATCATAAATGGTGGAATGTGATATTCAAAACCACGATCAATCATAAAATCTCTGGCATAAGATAAAATTGCTGAGTGAAGTCTTGCAATATCTCCCTTTAGATAATAAAAACCTGCACCAGATGTATTTCTAGCAGAATCTAAATCAATTCCATTAAACTTTTCCATAATATCAACGTGATATGGGATTTCGTAATCTGGTATAACTGGTTCTCCAAATCTTTCGATTTCTACATTTTCGCTATCATCTTTTCCTATTGGAACAGAGTCGTCGATCATTTGTGGTATAACTTGCATTCTCTTTTTAAGTTCTTCAGCAAGTTCTTTTTCAGAAGTTTCTAGTCTTGTTATCTCTTCATTTATTTCAGCAACTTTTTTCTTTGCTTCTTCTGCCTTATCTTTTTCGCCCTTTTGCATAAAGCCGCCAATTTGTTTTGAAGTTTGATTTTTTTCTGCACGAAGATTATCGCCCTTAGTCTTAGCATCTCTAAGTTCTTCGTCAATCTTTATAACTTCGTCAACTAGTAGAAGCTTGTCTTCTTGGAATTTCTTTTTAATATTTTCCTTAACTGCTTCTGGGTTTTCTCTTACAAATTTAATGTCTAACATATATCCTCCCTTAAATTAAAAAAAGCCTCTTCATCCCTAAAGGGACGAGAGACCCGCGTTGCCACCCTAATTAACCTAATGGTTCACTTAAAAAATCATAGACTATGAGTCGGATTCATTTTATTAGTTTACAGATTTTCACCAGCCATCTGCTCTCTTAAAAACTTTTTAAAATTACTATTCTCAATTATCGCCTTTTTTAGTTTTTTTTATTATAACATAAGTAAAAATAAGTTCAAGCTTTTTGGATAATAAACTATTTGATGAGAATTTATAAAATATGTATAATATATTTGAGGACATATACCCATTTGGGCACAGGCATAAGGTGGCCGCCCTTCCAAAAGGAGGGTGTGGTGCTATGAGTATATTTGAGACTTTGTCTTTGATGATTGCTTTTGGCACACTTATAGCCCTTATCGTTAAAAAAGATAAGTAAGATATGAAAAAGCCACCTGTATCACTACTACAGATGGCTTAATTAAAATTTAGTCATTGAGGGTGACCATCTACATGGTGTCCTCTTCATCTATATTATAACACAAGATTTTTATTTTTAAACCCTACAATGGTTCTTATTTTTTTAAGAATTGCTGATAATAAACTATTTGATGAGAATTTATAAAACATGTATAATATGTTTGAGGACATATACCCATTTGGGCACAGGCATAAGGTGGTCGCCCAATTTAATTATTGGGAGGTGCAACATGAGTGATTATGAATTGATATCCATAGTGATAAAAATCCTAACACTTATCGTTGGCATCCTAACACTTTGTAAAAATAAGTAGTTAGTAAAAAACCACCTGTATCGTCACTACAGGTGGTTTCATAAATCATACTGCAGGGCAACCGTCGCTTGTGCCCCAATGGGTATTAACGGTGTCCTCTTTATCTATATTATAACACAAGATTTTTATTTTTAAACCCTGCTAGGGTTTTATTTTTTTAGATACTTTATAAGGGCAAGGATTGCCAAGATTATGAGTATAAAAATTCCAATATAAATTCCAAAACCTAAAATTAAAGCAATAAGTGATTTAGAAGTAAAGGCCATAAAATCTCCTCCTTTATACTTTATTACATTATAACAAGAACAACTTAATTATACAAAATTTATTGACCCCACTTAGATTTTCTTTTTGTTATAATACAAAAGAGGTGATGAAATGAGAGAGTTTTTACTTTCACAAGGCGTTTCAAAGGATCTACTTGATGGAGTAGATGAATTTATAGAAAAACACGATTTAAATAAGGATTTTGAATATAGAATTCCAAATATAAAATATAAATATTACGGCAAAAAAACTTGGGAGAAGGCAATCGCAGCAATTTTATCTGGTGACAACATCCTCCTCTCAGGACCGAAAGCTACTGGGAAAAATGTCTTAGCAGAAAACTTGACATATCTCTTTAAAAGACCGCTTTGGACAATTTCTCTTAATATTGCATCAGATCCATCTAGCTTAATTGGTTCCGATACTTTTAAAAATAATGAAGTAACTCTAAAAAAAGGACCTGTTTATGAAGCTGCCGAAGAAGGTGGCTTTGCAGTTTTTGACGAAATAAATATGGCAAAAAATGAAGCCTTATCTGTTGTCCACTCCACTCTTGATTATAGAAGAGTTCTTGATATCTCTGGTTACGATAGGCTTAATCTAAACGATGCTACAAGATTTATTGCAACTATGAATTACGGTTACATTGGCACTCGTGACCTTAACGAAGCCTTAGTTTCTAGATTTTTGGTAATCGATATGCCAACTATTTCTGAATCTGACTTAGAAAAATTATTTAAAGAAAATACAAATTTAAATAATAATTCCATAAAACTTTTTACCAGATTATTTTTAGACCTTCAAGAAAAATCACTAAATTCAGAAATTTCTTCCAAAGCAATTGATCTTCGTGGACTACTCTCTAGTATTGAACTCATGAATCGTGGACTTGGAATAAGAGAATCCTTGGATCTTGGCATAGTAGATAAAACTTTTGATTCCTACGAAAAAGAAATTGTCAGCGATGTAATTGACACACTTTTTGTGAAAAATATTGAAAGAGCTGATCTTTTTGAAGGATGAAAATAGGCTGAAAAATATTTTTTGGACCTTATCTGATTTTTATGACTTTGATATTTCTAAGTTTTCTTTAAATTCAGAAGATCCCTACGAGGCAGCAATCCTTGGATACTCTACAAAATATCTTGATTTTTATATTCTCGATGACTTTTTTAAAAAGTATGTGAATACTTTAAACAACAAAAAGGATTTGTGGGAAATTTCAAAATTAGTTTTAGAAAATATTTTTTCTCATGAAATGATCTTGGAAAGACCAGGGACTCTTGATTTTAAAAAGGACCACGATGAAGAAATCCTAAAAAATCTAAGAAGAAGAAAAATCATAATGACAACAGAACTTAAAATTGGCTACATCAGAAAAGAAAGAGGAGAATTTCCAAAAGTTCAGAGGATTTTGGAAGAGATGCTTAAAGAAATTTGTGACTTTAAAGAAAAAGATACTTTTCTCTATCTTGATTTTTTAAGAGGGCTCTTCAAAAAATATTTTCACATTAATAAAGATCTTCCAAAGGATACAGAAAAATCTTATGAAGAATTTAAAAAAGAAGCTAAATCAAACTCATTTTCTAAAAAGAATATTCCCTACAAAAGAAATAATATCTTAGACAACAGTTTTTTAGAAAGATATAACATTGAATCTGCAGAATTTACTTTTTTTAACGATGATTTTCGAGATATCAACGTAAAAGAAGACAGCTTAGTCAATAATTTTTCTGACAAAAATATTTATAAATCTTTAGTAAAACGCTATGGACTTGAAAAAGTAAAGAGAAATACTGCTGATAAAATTGTTAAGGAAATTTCAACAGGAATCCATAGTGACATAAAATTTTTCTTTCCATCTGGAGAGTTTGAAAATAAATCTTCCTATTATGCAAGTGAGGAAAGAAATAATTATTCTGACAACTTAAATTTTTATGAAAAAAATAAACTTCAAAATTCTCGTGCCATAAGAGAGTTAGCTGGAGTTATTAAAAATTCTTTATTAAAGGAATCTGAAGATGAAATAGTAAAATCAACTTCTGGAAAAATTATTCCATCAGAAATTTGGAAGACAAGAGAATTAAATGAAGATAGGATTTTTAAAAAAATAAATAAGAAGGATTCCAACGAAATATTTGTAGATATTCTTCTAGACTCTTCTGCTTCACAAAATGAGAGAAAAGAAATTTTGGCAACAGAAACTTATATTATTGCAGAGGCTCTCACATCTTTAAATATAAAAACTAGAATTTTTTCCTACAACAATTTTTATAATTACACTGTTATAAAAAAATATAGGGACTACAATGACCCTAGAGTAAAAAATAAAGACATCTTCAAATACTCCCCTTCGGGATCAAATAGAGATGGACACGCAATTAAATTTATGCGACACTTGATTTCCAAAAATCACGACTCAAGAAGATTTTTAATTATTTTGACTGATGGTCTTCCCTTTGACGAAATCGACATTGGAATAGTCGGTGCATCAAAAACTCCTGGGGAAAATTATAAGGACGAAGAAGCTGTCATGGACACATCAAAGGAAGTCCTTTTGACAAGATTAAAGAGAATAAATACTTTTGGTGTTTTTACTGGAGAAGAATCTGAAAGCACAAATATTAAAAAAATTTACGGAAGTGACTATGCTTATATAAGTGACCTTGCAAGATTTCACAAACTTGTTGGTATATTTTTAAAAACTTATGCAAATAAAATAGAGTAGGACCTATTGAACCTACTCTTTTTTTAATGCCTTTGTTATATTAAATCCTGCTTTTACTAGGGCTACTGAATAAATTATTCTTAAAATCAAATCGCCACTTTTTTGACCTCGTGAAAGTAATGTTGAAGCTATGGCAAAAACAAGGACATTTAATATAATTATTAAAACTTTTTTCATTCTTTCACCTTATTATAAAATCACGATTACTTACTTATTTAAAAAATGCTTACAAGCTTTCTCCATTCTTTTTAGACCTTCGACAATATCGTCATAAGAAGATGCATAAGAAAATCTAATAAAGCCTTCCCCTGCACTTCCAAAAACAGTTCCTGGAACTACTGCCACACATTCTTCGTCAAGAAGGTAATTACAAAATTCTTCTGAAGAAACTCCCACATCTTTAATATTTATAAAAGCATAGAAAGCTCCATCTGGATTATTTAGGCTAAGTCCATCAATGGAATTTACTTTTTCTACAATATAGTCACGTCTTTTCTTGTATTCTCTCACCATTTCATCTGTGCCTTCCTTCCCCTCTTTTAGTGCAGTTATACCTGCGTATTGAACAAAAGAAGTTGCACAAGAAGTATTGTGTTGGTGAATAATATTTAAAACTCTAATAAATTCTTCCGGAGCAGCAATATATGCAAGGCGAAATCCTGTCATAGAATAAGTTTTTGAGAATCCATTTATAGTTATAGTTCTCTCTTTCATTCCATCAAGAGATGCCATAGAAATATGTTTCTTATTTCCATAAACAATTTTTTCATAAATTTCATCTGAAATTACTAAAATATCTTTTTTCTTTGCAAAATCAGCAAGCTTTTCCAAAGTTTCTTGAGAAAACATAGAACCTATTGGATTTGATGGAGTGATAATTACAATAGCCTTAGTTTTTTCTGTAACAAGCTCTTCTAATTCATCAAAGTCAATTTGAAAATCATTTTCTTCAGCAAGACTATATCTCACTGGTTTTGCTCCCATAATGTGAGCTGCGTTGACATAGTTTGGCCAACAAGGGTTTGGAAGAAGAATTTCGTCGCCTTCTTCTAAAATAAGTGAATAAGAATCAAAAATTGATTCAGTTGCACCAGCTGTTATCAAGACTTCCTTTGCAGTATAGTCTAAATTATTTTCTTCTCTAAGTTTTTCAGCTACAGCTTCTCTTAGAGGCATTATGCCGTAATTTGATGTATAAAAAACATCGCCATTTTCAATACTTTTTATTGTGGCATCTTTTATTACTTTTGGAGTGTCAAAATCAGGTCTACCCACTTCAAAATGGTAGATTCTCTTGCCATCTCTTTCCATTTCAATTGTCTTTTCATTTATCTTTCTAATACCAGACGGTGCCACCTTGTTAAACTTACTACAAATAAAATCTCTCATGATTTCCTCCCTAAGAATTTATTATTTCCTCAATTGCTCTTCCTTCAACATTACCACCAGTGATTATAAGGACAAGTTTATCCCTATCATCAAATTTTATCTTTCCTTCTAAAATTGCACCAAGACCTATGGCAGAAGATGGCTCAACAATTAATTTTTCTTTATTATACAATAAATCTAGTGCTTTTTTAAGATATTTATCTTGGCATGTAACCACATCATCAACAAGATCTCTTACAATAGGAAAAATATTTTCTCCCGGCTTTACAGATAAAAGTCCATCAGCAAGAGTTTCTCCTCTTTTTACTTCTTTTGGCTCGCCTTTTTCTAAAGATAAAGTGTATCTAGAAACATTTTCTGGTTCAACACCAATGACTTCAGACCATCTCGTCACTCCCTTGGTGTACATGGCAATGCCAGAAATAAGTCCGCCACCACCAATTGGCACAATCATCTTCAAGTGGTCCATCTTGTTTAAAATTTCCACAGCTATAGTTCCTTGACCTTCAGATACATCTAAATCATCAAAGGGATGGATAAAAGTCATGCCTTCCTTTTCAGCAATTTCCTTTGCTACTTCAAATCTCTTTTCCACACTTGAAATGACAATTTCTGCACCAAGGTCTTTTATCATCTGTCTTTTTGTCTCAGTAGAAGTGTCTGGCAAGACAATTTTTGCAGGAATGCCAAGCATTTTTGCACAAGTTGCAATTCCCTTGCCGTGGTTGCCAGAAGATGCAGTTACAACACCTTTTTTTAATTCTTCATCAGAAAGTTTTCTAATTTTATTTAAGGCACCTCTTATCTTAAAAGAATTTGTCTTTTGCATATTTTCAAGTTTTGCATAGACAGAAGTGCCAAGCATCTCAGATATATAATTGAGTCTAATTAAGGGAGTTTCATAAACATAATCCCTAATCCTCTCTCTCGCCTTTATTGTCTCTTTATATCCATTTCTATAATCCATTATTTCTCCTTTATATAAACTATTTCATACTATACCTTTTTCTGATATTATAATACGCTAAAGTGAATTTGTAAAATAATTTTATAATATAAAAATTTTAAAAAAGAACTCCTCTTCACAAGGAGTTCCCAATAAAAATTTAGACTAGTTTTTTTATATAATCATTTATATTTTTATTTTTTTCTTCCAGATAATTTTCAAGATCTCTTATAATTTCCTCACCAGCAAAGGGATTCATAAAGTTATAAGTTCCAATTTCCACAGCACTTGCTCCAGCCATTAAAAATTCCAAGACGTCTTTGTAATTTGAAATTCCTCCCATGCCAATTATTGGAATATCAACATTTTTTGCAACTTGATGAAGAATTCTTAAAGCTATTGGTTTTACTGCTGGTCCAGATAAACCTGCATAGGTATTGTTAAAGACAATTTCTTCTCTATCTAAATCAATTGCCATTCCGAGAATTGTATTTATAAGAGAAAGACCTGTTGCTCCTTCAGCTTCCACAGCCTTGGCTATGCCAACAATATCTCCTGCGTTTGGTGAAAGTTTTACAAAAACTTTTTTGTTAGTAACTTTCATAACCTCTCTCACAACTTTTGCTGCAGACTCCTTGTCCATGCCAAAGGCCATTCCACCTTCTTTTACATTGGGGCAGGATATGTTTAGTTCTATAGCTGCAAAGTCATAATCATTTAAAATTTTTGCCGATTCAACATATTCTTCTATTGTATTGCCACCTAAATTTACAAATATTTCTGTGCCCAACTTATTCATGTCGTGGATTTTTGTCTCAACAAATTCTTCTACTCCTGGATTTTCAAGTCCAATAGAATTTAAAATTCCTGAAGGAGTTTCCCAAATTCTTATGCCTTCATTTCCCTTTTTTGGGTATCTAGTTATACCCTTAGAAGCAATTCCCCCTAGAATTTTGGGATCGTAAAAATTTTTAAATTCTTCTCCATATCCATAGGTTCCACTTGCCATAATTATTGGATTTTTTAATTTTATACCAGCTAAATTTATTTCAGTTCTAGAAGTCAAGTAAATCACTCCCCTTAAATATAGGTCCTTCTTTGCAAGATCTTTTTCTTCCCTTTTTTGTTTCACATGAACAAGATAAACAAGCTCCAAGGCCACAGCCCATTCTCTTTTCTAGGGATACATAAGTTTTTGTATCGTGTTGTCTTGCAAATTCAACAACTTTTTTCATCATAATTTCTGGTCCACAAGCATAAATTAATTTGTGATTTTCAAAATCAATTATATCTGTTATAAATCCACCTTTTTTTATTTTTATGTCGCATTCTATGTCCTTAAAAGCATTTTCAAGTTCAAGCTCTTCTCTTTCTCCTATGTAGAGAGTGATTTTTGAATCTTTTTTTAATTTTTGAATTTCTTTAATTAGATAGTGAAAAGGTGCCACGCCAACTCCACCGCCAACTAAGGCAACTTCATCTACATTTGCATAAAAGCTATTTCCAAAAGGACCAAATAATTTTATTTCATCACATTTTTCAAGTTTTTCTAAGATTTTTGTTCCCTCTCCTCTTTTTTCTATTAAGAAGTCAACTCCATCTGTGACATCGTAAACTGAAATTGGTCTTGAAAGTGTTGGATAGGATTCCCAAGCTCTCAACATAAAAAATTGTCCGGGATAAACTTTTACGTCTAAATCTGTCCTAAGTATAAAATAATCTTTACAAACTTCTATATTTTCTATAATCTTTGCCATATCATTCTCCATATTTGGTAACTGTATCGCAATACTCGCACTTGTATTCTTTTTTTGCCCTGTCATAGAGGTAAAATTTGTGACCAGGTATTTCTCTTTCGCTATTTGTTATGCATCTTGGATTTTTACAAATCAATACATCTTCCACAAGATCTGGCAATTCCATGCGTATTTTTTTTACTCTCTCGCCATCTTCAATAAAATTTACAGTTGTGTGAGGGGCAATGAGTCCCAAAACTGTAAAATCTAGATCATAGTCTGTTTCAATTTTTATTAAATCTTTTTTTCCCATTGAAGTTGAGTAAATATTTTGCATAAGCACAACGGCATCTGTGACTTTATCTAATTCTAGAGCCCTATAAAGCACATGAGCCTTTCCACTTTCTATGTGATCTAGTACAATTCCCTTTTTTATTTTTGAAACATTTATCATTTGTTAGCCTCCAAAAGTTTCATGATTAACGCCATTCTACCATACATGCCAAATTTTGTTTGCTCAAAGTAAACTGCCCTAGGGTCTTTATCCACTTCTGGTGCAATTTCATTTACTCTTGGTAGTGGGTGTAAAATTATCATATCTTCTTTTGCATTTTTTAATTTTTCTTCAGTTAAGATGTAGTAATCCTTTAATCTTTCGTATTCATCTGAAGACACAAATCTTTCTTTTTGAACTCTGGACATATAGAGGACATCCACTTTGTCAATTACACTTGCAAGGTCTCTTGTTTCAGAATAATTCTTTTCGTCAATAAAACTTTTAAAAGGATCTGGCATTTTTAATTCTTCTGGTGAAATAAATATAAATTTCACATTTTCATAACGATTTAAAGCTCTAACTAGTGAGTGAATTGTCCTTCCAAATTTTAAATCTCCACAAAGTCCCACAGTTAAGTTATCAAAGGATTTTTTATAATGTCTTATAGTTATTAAATCTGCAAGAGTTTGTGTTGGGTGAAAGTGTCCCCCATCTCCTGCATTTATAATTGGCATTGTCTTAACTACCTTTGATGCCATTAGTGCTGCTCCTTCTTTTGGATGACGCATGGCACAAATATCTGCATAATTTTCTATAACTCTTATGGTATCAAGTAAAGTTTCTCCCTTTGTAGATGAACTTACCCCTGCATCAGAAAAACCAATTACACGTCCTCCAAGTCTTAGCATTGCAGTTTCAAAAGATAGTCTTGTTCTCGTTGAAGGTTCAAAAAAAAGACTAGCTAATAACTTATTGTCGCAAACATGAGAATAACTAACGGGATTTGCAATAATGTCATCAACTAGTCTAAAAATTTCTTCGTATTCTTCAGTTGTAAAATCTAGTGGCTCTATTAAATGTTTCATCTTTACCTCCATCTAATATTTTATCTTTTCTATATTACTTCAAATTTTTATAATTGTAAAGTATAATAGAAAAAATATGTTATACTTTATCTAATAAAATTAAAGGAGTAGCTATGATTTATTTAATACTAGGACATTCAGGCTCTGGCAAGTCCACTATAAGAGATGCACTTACTAGCCACGGCCTCGAAAAAATAATCACTTATACAACTAGAAAGCCAAGGGCATCTGAAATTAATGGCATTGATTATAATTTTATTGATCAAGAAAATTTTAAAAAAATGGACGATGACAATCTTTTTATTGGAACAACTTGCTATGTTGGAAATTATTACTCAACTTTAAAAGAAGATCTAGAAAAAAATAATAATAAGGACAAGGACTGCATAATTGTCGTTGACAAGGAAGGCGTCCTTGCAATAAAAAAAGAATTTAAAAATACAATTTCCATCTATCTAAAGTGCTCCAAAGATACTTTAAGAGATAGGATGAAAAAAAGAAAAGACAATGAAAATGATATCGAAAAAAGGCTAAAAGTCTTAGAAGATTTGGACTCCTATTCTGACTACATCATTGATTCTGACAGGGATATAGACTCTGTCTTTGAAGATGTGATGAGTCTTATAAAAAATATTAAAGAAGGAAAATGATTTTCTTTTTCCTTGACAATTTAATTTCTAGTGTTATCATAAATTTATAAGTTAATAAAACTCTTCAGGGCGAGGTGCAATTCCTCACCGGCGGTAAAAGTCCGCGAGCGAAAGCTGAATTGGTGTAATTCCAATACCGACAGTATAGTCTGGATGAAAGAAGATAATTTTGAATTTTTTGAGCCCTGCATGGGCTCTTTTTTTATAGGTGATTTAATGTATATAGAAGATTTTAACGATGTCTTTTACATGGAACGTGCCCTTGAACTGGCAAAAGAAGGAATTGGAAAAACAAAAACCAATCCCCTAGTTGGCTGTGTAATTGTAAAAGATGAAAAAATAATTGGAGAGGGTGCTCACCTAAAATTTGGTGACAATCATGCTGAAGTAAATGCAATTTTAGATGCAAAAAATAAGGGAGAAGATATAAAAGGTGCTACACTTTATGTGAACTTGGAGCCTTGCTCTCATACTGGCAAAACTCCTCCCTGTGCCAATAGAATCGTTGAAGAAGGCATAAAAAGAGTTGTTATTGGAACTCTCGATCCCTTCCCTAAAGTTTCTGGCAGAGGTGTGAAGATCTTAGAAGACGCAGGAATTTCTGTAACAGAAGGTCTTTTAGAAGAAGAATGTTTAAATCTAAATGAAAGATTTTTTACTTACTTAAAAAATAATAGACCCTTTGTAGTTCTAAAAGCTGGCATGTCCCTTGATGGTAAAATTGCAACAGAAAGTGGCGAATCAAAATGGATTACATCAGAATTTTCAAGAGCTCAATCTCACGAACTAAGAGGACAACTTGATGCAATAATGGTGGGAATTGGAACAGTTTTATCTGATGATCCAAGTCTTAATGTTCGCCATGGAAAATATAGAAATAATCCCATTAGGATAATAACAGATTCAAAACTTAGAATCCCCCTTGATGCCAAAGTATTAAGAGACGATTTAGATTCTATTGCTATTCTTGCAACTACAAAAAATTGCGACAAAGAAAAATTAGAAAAGCTAAAAGAAATGAAAAATGTTGAAGTTTTAATATGTGAGGAAAAAGAAAATAAGGTTGATTTAATAGATCTTATGGAAAAGTTAAAAGACTACGACATATCTTCTATCCTTCTTGAAGGCGGAAGAACTTTAAATGCAGAAATGTTAAAAAATAATTTAGTTGATAAGTTTTATTTTTTCATTGCTCCAATCCTACTTGGATCCAAGGGACTTTCTGCCATAGGAGATCTTGAAATAAAGGATTTAAAAGATTCAATAAAAATAAAAGATATGACCTGCGAAAAACTATTTGATGACATAATAGTCACTGGAAGGTGTGATTAAAATTTTCACTGGAATAATAGAAGAAATTGGAAATTTAATAGACATAAAAAAAGATAGTGACCTCTATTGTCTAAAAGTTTCATGCAAAAAAGTTTTGGAAGAGACAAAAATTGGCGACTCAATTGCGACAAATGGAGTTTGCTTAACTGTTACAGAACTTGGAGAAGATTTTTATAAGGCAGATGTAATGGTGGAAACTATTAATTCTACCACTTTTAAAAATTTAAAAAGAGGAGAAAAATTAAATCTCGAAAGAGCTTTAAGCCCCCTAAAAAGACTTGATGGTCACATAGTTCAAGGCCATGTTGATGGACTTGGCGAAATTATGTCAATCCTAAATCACGGTAATGAGATTGTCTACAGGATAAAATTTGATTCTGATAATTTCAAATACATTGCTCCTAAGGGCTCCATTGCCCTTGATGGCATTAGTCTTACTGTTTCAAAACTTGGAAGAAATTATTTTGAAGTTTCAATAATTCCAACTACTATAAGAGATACAAATCTTATCAATAAAAAAGTTGGCGATGAGATAAATATTGAAACAGATATTATTGGTCGTTATGTCTACAATTTTATAAACACAAAAGAAGAAAGTAAAATAAGCAAAAGTTTTTTGTTAGAAAATGGTTTTTAAAATATAGGAGAAAAAAATGAAAGTAAATTCAATTGAAGAAGTTGTTGATGCTCTTAAAAAGGGCGAAATTGTCATAGTAACTGATGAGCCTGACAGAGAAAATGAAGGCGATATGATTCAAGCTGCAGAATTTGCCACAGGAGAAAGTTTAAATACTATGGCTTCTCTTGCAAAGGGACTTATTTGTATGCCAATGTCAAAGGAATATGCAGAGAAATTAAAATTAAACCAAATGGTAGCAGATAACACTGATAACCACGAAACTGCCTTCACAGTTTCTGTTGACCACATCGAAACTACAACTGGTATTTCAGCTTGGGAAAGAGCTTTAACAGCAAATAAGCTTACAGAAGATGATGCAAAGCCAGAAGATTTTAGAAGACCAGGTCACATGTTTCCCCTTGTGGCAAAAAAAGATGGAATATTTGTAAGACGTGGACACACTGAAGCAACTGTTGATCTTTTAAAAATTGCTGGTCTAAAAGAAGTTGGATTATGTTGTGAAATTATGCAAGATGATGGTCACATGATGCGTGGTGAAGATCTTTTTAAACTTGCAAAAAAATTGGACATGAAAATCACAACAACAGAAGAGCTTTTGCTTTACAGAAAAAGACACGAAAAGATTATAGAAAAAGTTGCAGAAGCAAAACTTCCTACAAAGTTCGGCGATTTTAGGGCTCATGCTTATATTGATAAGGTTACTGGTGAACATCACATTGCCCTTGTAAAAGGAGATATTGGGGATGGAATGGATGTATTAACAAGAGTTCACTCTGAATGTTTGACTGGTGATTGTTTTGGTTCATCAAGATGCGATTGTGGAAATCAACTTCACCTTGCCATGAGTCAAATTGACAAGGAAGGAAGAGGAATTTTATTATACATGCGTCAAGAAGGTCGTGGAATTGGTCTTGTGAATAAAATCAAAGCCTATGCTCTACAAGATCAAGGGATGGATACAGTGGAAGCAAATCTAGCTTTGGGTTTCCCTGAAGATGCTAGAGATTATTCAACTGGAGCACAAATCTTGCAAGACCTTGGAGTTAAAGAATTAAGACTTCTTACTAATAATCCTGACAAAGTTTATTCTCTTCAAGAATTTGGAATGATAATAAAAGAAAGAGTTCCAATAGAAATTCACTCAACTAAACATGACGAATTTTATTTGAGAACTAAAGCTGAAAAGATGAACCACATCTTATCTGAATTTACTAAGTAAAATAAAAAATAATATATATTTGGAGGAAATATGAAAATTTACAGTGCAAATTTACAATCTCAAGGAAAAAAATATGCAATAGTTTTAGCTAGATTTAATGAATTTATAGTTTCAAAACTATTAGATGGATGTCTAGATGGACTAAAAAGACACGGGGTAAAAGACGATGAAATCGAAGTAATTTGGGTTCCAGGATCTTTTGAAATTCCCCTAGCTGCAAAATCTCTTGCATTGACAAAAAAATATGACGCAGTAATTGCTCTTGGAGCAGTTATAAGAGGAGCAACAAGTCACTATGAACTTGTATCAGCAGAAGTTGCCAAGGGAATAGCTTCATCTTCACTTGAAACTGGAGTGCCAATTATTTTTGGTGTTATTACAACAGAAAACATAGAACAAGCTATTGAAAGAGCAGGAACAAAAGCTGGCAATAAGGGCTTTGATGCCGCAACAGCTGCTATTGAAATGGCAAATCTTCTAGGTGAAATTCGTGGATAAAAATCCTATAAGAGATGAATTTAAAAATGTCAAAAGCATAATTTTTGATTTTGACGGAACTCTCCACAACACCATAAAAATTTACTACCCAGCTTTTTCTGAGGGAGTAAAAATTTTAAGAGAAAATGGTTTTGCAAAAGACTTTGAATTATCTGAAGAAAATGTATCAAAATTTTTAGGTGAAAAACCAAACTTTGCCTACGACCTTTTGGCAAAAGACGCTGATGAAAAATTAAAAAAAGATGTAATGACTCATGTTGGAAAAAAGATGGATGAAAACATTGCAAGTGGCATTGGAAAACTTTATAAAGGCACAGTAAAAGTTTTAGAAGAACTTTATCAAAACTATGATTTGTATATACTCTCCAACTGCCGTGAATCCTATCTTGAAAATGCTCTTGATGTCTACAAGATAAAAAAATATTTTAAAAATTATTATGCAGCAGAAACTTTTGATTACATTCCTAAAGACGATATCATAAAAAGAGAAAGAAAAAATCTAAGAGAAGAAATCATATTTATTGGCGACAGACACCACGACATACTTGCTGCCAAAAATAATGACTTAAAAAGCATTTTCTGCTCCTATGGATTTGGAGATGAAAGTGAAGGAAAGGACGCAAATTACAAGATTTCTTCCATAGAAGAACTTTTAGAAATCTTATAAAATAATTTATTAAAAATAACTTAAAAATATTAGTAAAATTATATTTAATATCTACAAAAATAATTTATCAAAAACCCTAACAAAAAAGGAGGACTTCACCGTCCTCCAAATTTTTTTATCCTAATTTATATTTAAAACTTATTTTATATTTTATTTAAAAGATTTTGCCTTTTCCCTTGATGCCTTCCAAAGTTCATTTGCCTTTTTGTTCCAATTCATTGCATAAGGAGTTGTCTTTTCTTGCAAATCTTCTGCACTTTCTGCTTCGATCATGTCAGTGTTTTTTGCTCCAGAGTCATTTACTATCTTAGTAAGTCGTCCTGGATTTTCAAGCATTGGACATGGTTTTAAAAGATTCTTGTTAAAAGGTTGATTGTCATGGAAGCCCATAAATAGCGGACTCATTAGACATTCTTTAATAGTTTTTTCCCTAATATTTGAGTCAGAATAGTGGATAAATACACAAGGTTCCATATCTCCAAGAGAGTTTATGTGGAAATAATTCTTTCCACCAGCTATACAACCATTTATAAATTCTCCATCATTTTGAAAATCTATTGTGAAAATATTTTGAGGATATGCAGCTGATCTTATTTCTCTAACTTTATGATATACATATTCCCTTTGATCTGGGTCAAGAAGAAGACTTGTGTCTGCTCCCTTTCCAACTGGCATGTAGTGGAAATACCAAGCAAGTTTACATCCATGATCCACAAGCATCTTTATAAAATCATCATCAGTTACATATTTATAGTTCTTGCTTGTGTAGCAAATGGAAGCACCATAAAGAAGTTTATTTTCCTTCATAAGGTCCATTGCCTTCATAACCTTTTGGAAAACTCCCTCTCCTCTTCTAAAGTCCGTTGATTCTTCTGTACCTTCTATACTTAGGGCGAAGGAAATATTTCCAGCTTCTTTTACTTCTTTACAAAATTCTTCATCAATTAAAGTTCCATTTGTAAAAACGTGGAAAGCAGAATCATTAAATTCCTTTGCAAGTTTTATAACATCATCTTTTCTAACAAGAGGTTCCCCACCTGTTAAAATAAAGAAATAAGTTCCTAGTTCATCTCCTTGTCTTACTATGCTTGCCATTTCATCATAAGTTAAATTATTTTTGTGACCATATTCAGCAGCCCAGCATCCAGTGCATTTTAAGTTGCAGGCAGAAGTTGGGTCAAATAAAATAGTCCAAGGAATATTGCAGTTGTACTCTTTTTGCAATCTATTTCTCATTGCATTTCCAGTATAAGCAGCATTATAGCCAATATTTTTTACAGACGTCTTGACAATATTTTCGTCAATTTCATTTACTATATCACTCCCAAAGGAAACCCACTTGGAATTTTCATCCTTTAATTCATTTCTAACTCTTTCAAGAGCAACCTTAGCACTGTTTTCATCACTAGATTTAGGCATTAAGAATTGATCAAAAACATTAACTACCTCAAGCATTCCCTTTTGAGGGTCTTTTTTTATTCTCTTGTAGGCTAAGTTGAGAGCTCCAGAAAAAAGTTTTTCTTTATTCTTTTCTACAAATGTTTTTTCTTTAGAAGTATCATTTTCCTTACTTAAAACATCTTCTTTATATTTAGTATTCATCAATTAACCTCCCATATACATAAGTAAAATATTTTCTGAACAACGTTCAATTTAATTCTATTTTACTATAAATAATGAGATTTTTAAAGCTTTTACGACAAATTCTTTGAAGAAATTAATTATTTCTTTGAATTATTCATATTTTTTAATATTCTAAAGTGATTTTATTAAAAAATTATAATAAAATAGTTAACTTTTCCCTTTTCTACAAAATTTTTATCACATTTAGATTCAAAATAATGTGGATAATTTGCAAAAAGATATAAAGATGATTGTAAATAATTATTATAAATTTATTACATTTAAAAATCCCTAGCAAAACTACTAGGGAAATAATCTAAAATTTTTTATTAAATTATTTTAAAATAATGTTTATTCCCAAGATTAATTGAAGAAAATACATAAATATAACAACTTTATCAAACTTTCTTGGAATTGCAATAATCCAAATAGTCATGAAGAAATACTCATACTGTTTACATGACCTATCTAAAATAAAATATCTTATAAGAATCTAAAAAGAATCAATTATTCCAAGGTCGATAGATTTTTTCATAAGCTCTTGATAGTTATTAATATTAAGCTTTTGATAAATTCGATTTAACATGACTGCAAGGGACCTCTCAGAAATAAAAAGCTCCTTAGCAACATCCCCTCTTTTTAATCCTGAGCAATAAAGTTTTATAATTTCTATTTCTTTTTCTGTCAAGCTTTCCACAATTTTTCTTTCTTTAAAAAATTTTTTATCATGAAGATAAACTTCTTTTAATTTAGTTTTAAGTTTATCCATATCTTCTTCTTTTGAAATAAAGGCATAAGCACCAATGTTTTTTGCTCTTTCGGCATAAAAAAGTAGATCATAACCAGACAAAATTACTATTTTTATAAACTCATCTTCTTTTAAAATCCTTTCTGCTAAATCCAGTCCATTTAAATTAACTTCGAAACCATTTAAATTAATATCAATAATTAAAATGTCATAATTTCTCAAAAATTTAATATCCCCTATTTTTTGTAAATCTTTTAATAAATCAATTTGAAAAAAATCGTCTTTCTCTAAAAAATCCTTTAAGGATATTGCCATCATTTTATGATCTTCTATTAATAAAATTTTCATTCACAATCTCCTCTTGAATTGGCAAGTTAATAATAAATTCAACATAAGCCTCATCTTTTATTTCTTTTTCAAAATTGTTTTTAATTACAAGTTTTCCACCATAAATATTTAAGCTCTCTTCTATAAATTTAATTCCAGATCGATTTATCTTCTTAAAATCTCTATCCAGGTAGTCATCAAAATTTCTAATTGTCAATAGTATATTTTTATCTTTTATTTCTAAGCTCAACTCCGAAAAATAGCCCTTAGAATGCTTGTAAAAATTAGTAACTATTTCGTGAATAAACTTATAAATTATCTTGTCATAAGGATCTGGCATGAAAATATTTTGGTCGCAATAAAATTCAATATGTTTATCACTTGCATACATATTTTTTAAAGAGTTTATAAGTTCACTATAAATCTCATATTGATTAATCCCATCTATAAAAATTGGATCTATCAAACTTATTTTGAGTCTAATTTTTTTAATCAAGTTATGGTGAATTTCTAGTGATTTCTTAATATTTTTTGTGTCCTCTTCTAAAAATTTTTTTGATAAAATAATGTCTTGTAAAATATCATCGTGCAAAAATCTCAGGTTTCTTTTTTCAAAATTTTCCGAAAAATCTTTAGCCATTTTGTTATTATATAAAAACTTTTCATAAGAAGACTTATTATTTTCAATTTTTCTTATCTTTATTATCATTTCAATATTTATCATATTTAAGAAAAAAATTAGGGCAAAAAGTATTGCTAAGCTATAATTTTTTATAAAATTCTCAAAAATTATAGTAGAGCTTACAATGAATATAAAATATAAGGGATTAGAATAAAAATTCAAAATTACTTTTTTTAAATTACTTTCCATAGAAATTATAAAAATTAAAATTGAAAGTTCAGCCACAAACAAGATTATAAATTCTCTAAGATAAATGTAATCAAAAACTGGTATGAAATAAGTTATCACGAAAAACATCAAATAAATAAAACTTATAAGAAATACATTTAATAACAATTTACGGCTATATTTTTTTATTTGCCTTCTATATGTAAAAACAATAATAATAGGAAATAAAGCTATTGAAATTCTTAAAAATTTTAATATATTTATGTGAAGTAGATTATTAAAATAATTTAAAATAAAAGAAAATAGGAAGATACTACAAACAAGATAGTTTATATATCTCCATTTAATCTCTTTTACACAATCTAGAAATATATATAAATTAGAAAAAATCAAAAGATAAGTAAATCCTAGGCTAACTTCATAAGTATATTTAAAATTTATTTTGTATTTGTAAAAGAAGATATAATCAAGCAAAATCCATAATGAAAATAAAACTACTAAAGAGCTGTGGTCGAAGATAATTTTTTTGTTATCAGCTAATAAAAAAGTTAAAAGAGAAATATTATTTAAAAAGCTTAGGGAGAATAAAAAATACATTCCACTAAAATCTCTAAGCTTATAAATTTTTGCAGAATAAAATAATATGTAAAGCCCTATAAAAACATAGGCTATTAAAATACTTGCCCTCAAAAATTTTTTGTCCCTAGTCATATTCCCCTCCTTCAAATTTTTCTTTACAAGCTTATTATACATTAAAAATTAAAAGGTCCTAAATTAATAGAACCTTTTAAAAGTCAATTATTTTAAAAAAGTATATCCATCTTTTTCTATTACACCTGAATATTCACCATAATAAATATTTTTGTCCATTTTAACTGAGTCTGGATTGAATTTTAAATCTCCCCTGTATTTTACCAAACCCTTGTTAGTCTTATAAGTAATATATTCAGGAAAGCTGTAGGCATCATATCTTCTCTTTACACTTGTAATTTCCATTTCACTTTTAAAGCCGTTAAATAAAAACAATATACCCATCATAATAAATATTACAAAAATTATTGTTTTTTTATTTTTAGTAAACCAACGCATAGCTTGCATACCCAACATCATATAATGTTCCTTCATAAATTGCACGATATGTATTATCGCTTTCTTTTTGAATAGAATTCCTATCGATTTTTAAATTACCTCTAAATTTTTTTCCTGCTCTAAAATCTGTATATAAAATAAAAGAAGGGAAATTTCTATCATATCTATATTTAACTATCTGCACAAAAATTGTATCATCGTCGAACCCTAATTTTTCATCATTTGCAGATACTGTAGAAATAAAACTTAAAAATAATACAAAAAAACTTAAGAAAATAACAAATTATTTTTTCATAATTTACCCCTTTTAAAATAACTCATTAATCTTAATTTTTATACTTTCATCTATTGGCTATTTTTTGTTAATCTTATTTAAAAGTAAATCCTTCTGGTTTTATTGTGCCACTATATTCTGCATAATATTTTTCAGAATTCGGATCTTTTTTTATTTTATTTTCATTTAATTTTAACTCAATTTTAAATTCCATCAAACCTTTTTTTTCTTTATATATAATCTTTTTTGGAAAGTTCATTGAATAGCTTGCCTCAATTTTTACAAATTCTTTTTCTTCTTTAGAATCAAAAAATAAAAGTAAAAAAATACTTAAAAAAATCAAAATTGATAATAAAATATTTTTTATTTTTTTTCCATTATTAGTATGATACATATTATTAAGACCTATATACTAAGTATACTTTTAATAATTTCCGCAGTAATATCTTTTACATTACCATATTTATCAATATTTACTACAGTAGGAACAGTGGAAATGTTATATTTTTTAATTATTTTATTTTTGTTTTTTAAATCACTATTAGTATTATACATTAAAATTTTCTCTTCTCTTTTTTTATTATATACTTTTATTTTTTCTGTAAGATTTTTACAAGCAGGGCAATCATCTCTGTAAAAATATATTTTTCCTACATAGCTTTTGTTTAATCTTATAAGCTTAAGTGAATTTATCGTACCATATTCGTATTCTATAATCTCTTTTTTTGCTTGATTAAATATAGATAAGTTTAGAAAAAATAGAAATACAAATAATAAACAAAGTATCAATTTTAATTTTTTATAATTATACTTTAAAAATAAATATAAGAGAATAATAGAAGGAAATATTAATAAATTTAATCTATAAAATAATTTTAAATTATAAATTGAATAATCCCTCAAATAACCATTTAAATAGATATTATAAGCAATTAATATTATTAGTATTCCATAAGCATATGATAAAAATATTTTACTCTTATTAATTCTATTCATATTAACCTCGATATAATGTCAATGTTAAGGATTGCAACCTGCTAATATAGTTTGACTCATAGAAACATTTGGTCTCCATGGTTCTAAATTCCACGGTCTTTTGTCCGCAGCATACATATTATGACACTTAAATTGTTTATACATACCTCTTTCGTTACTCCAATTCGGACTAGAACGATGCATATATACAACTTCCGTCCAAGCATCTTCTAAAGTTGAATCTAAATAAAATGTTTTTCTTGGATATAGTGACAATGAAACTCCTTCAGTCCTATGTTGCCAATATCCATCGCTAAAATAGTTATAGTAATTTCCTGCAACAACTTGACTTATTCCCACTGTAATTTTTACTGGATATATAACTTCCCCTTCATTAATAAAACTATGTTGTATCCTTTTTCCAATTTTCCTAGTTACTATTTTTAATTTTTGTCCATTTGAATCTATGGCACTCAGATTAGTAATAAGCCCAACATTTCTATTATCTGATTTAATAATATAGGAACCATCATTATTTAATTTACCATCCTCCTTTACACTTTCAGGAAAAATAATTTTGCATTCTGACTTAAAATCCATATCATATTCTAGGGATTTTTCTTCATCACTATTTAAATTCTTTTCTATAGTTAATTCATTACTAAAAGAATCATCATTTGACAAGATTGTTGAATTATCTAATAAATGACCATCTATATTCTTTATAATAAAATCAGAAAATTCTACTTTATTTACATAGCTAAAATTTTTGTGATAACATTCCCTAAAAGTATCCTCACTTTTTTCTGTCTCAGCAAAAGTTGGTATAATAAACCCAGTTGAAATAGCAATTAAAGTTAAACATAAAATAATCTTTTTCACAATTTACCTCCTAATTCTCAAAAAAATAACTAAAACCTTCTCTATTTTGTATACAAAATAATTTATATTAAATCATAAATTTATCAGCCATTTATATTTAAATCTTTTGTTAAAAATTATGTGATTTTTTAAATCTAAAATAAATTATTAATGAAGCTATTTGAATGAAAATTTATAGTTTCTTTAATTATATTATAACTGCTTATAAATTATTGTCAGTTAACTTTTGTGCAAACTTTATTTAAAAGTAAAAGATTCTGGTCTTATTGTACCGCTGTATTCTGCGTAATACTTATCTGAATTTGGATCTTTTTTTATACTATTTTCCTTTAATTTTAAATCTATTTTATATTCTATTAAAGCTTTTTTCTCCTTATATGTAATTTTTTCTGGGAAAATTCTTCCATATCCACTTTTGATTTTTGTGATAGGCTCTTCTTTTGGAATTCCAAAAATTAAAAATAATATTAAAGTGGATAAAATTAAAATTGAAATAATGAAATATTTTATTTTTATATTTTTCATCTCATCACCTTATAAAAAAAGAGAAGGCTCTCGCCTTCCCCTAATTTTTCTCAAATAATTAATATTTGTAGAATCCTTCGCCAGTTTTTCTTCCAAGTAGACCTGCTCTAACCATTTTCTTTAGAAGTGGGTGTGGTCTGTACTTAGGATCTCCAAATTCTGTGTAAAGAACTTCCATAATTGCAAGTACAACATCAAGTCCTACTAAATCTCCTAGTGCTAGAGGTCCCATTGGGTGGTTTGCACCAAGTTGCATTGCTGTGTCAATATCTTCAACAGATGCAATGCCTTCTGCGTAAATTCCAATTGCTTCGTTAATCATAGGAATTAAAATTCTATTTACAACGAAACCAGGAGCTTCGTCAACTTCTACTGGAGTTTTTCCAATTTCTTTAGAAAGTTCGATTATCATATCCTTAACTTTTGGATCTGTTTTCTTTCCAGAAATTACTTCAACAAGTTTCATTGCTGGAACTGGGTTGAAGAAGTGCATACCAATTACTTTTTCAGGTCTTTTTGTAGCTGCACCAATGTCAGTTATTGAAAGAGATGAAGTGTTTGATGCGAGAACAGTTTTTGCATCGCATTTTTCACATAATTCTGTAAATATAGCTTTTTTAATTTTTGGATTTTCAGTTGCTGCTTCAATGATAAGGTCGCAATCAACTACATCTTCGATGTCGCTTGAGTATTTTAGGTTGCCAAGAGCCTTATCCATTTCTTCTTTTGTCATTCTTTCTTTAGAAACATTTTTTTCATAACCTTTTTCGATTTTTTTCTTAGCATTTTCTAATGCTTCTGGTGCAATGTCTCTAACAATTACTTCGTGATGAGTTGCAAGTACTTGAGCAATACCTGCTCCCATAGTACCTGATCCAATTACTGCTATTTTCATAATTATCTCCCTTTTATTCCCCTTTAAATTCAGTTTTTCTCTTATTTAAAAATGCACTCATACCTTCTTTTTGGTCATTAGTTGCAAAACATAGGCCAAAGTGAGTTTTTTCAATTTGCATAGCTGTATCAATATCAGTTTGTGATCCATTGATAATAGATTGCTTAGCATATTCAACAGCTTTAGGAGCGTGTGATGCAATTTTATTTGCCATTTCAACAGCCTTGTCTAGTAATTCTTCTGGTTCGTAAACATGATTTACTAGTCCAATTTGGTAAGCCTTGTCAGCACCAATCATTTCTGTTGTGTAAATAAGTTCTTTTGCATAACCTGGACCAACTAATCTTGATAGTCTTTGAGTTCCACCAAATCCTGGTGTGATTCCTAAACCAACTTCTGGTTGACCAAATTTTGCTTTATTTGATGCAAGTCTAATATCACAAGCGATAGAGATTTCACATCCACCACCTAGGGCAAATCCATTTACAGCTGCAATTACTGGAACTCTACATTTTTCAATTTCCATGAATGTATCCATTCCAAGTTTTGCAAAGTCATAGGCTTCACTTGCTGTGAAGTTTGCCATTTCTGCAATATCGGCACCTGCAACAAAGGATTTTCCTGCTCCTGTTATTATGATGCATCTTACTTCATCACACACATTTGAAAAGAAGTGGTGAAGTTCTTTTAACATAGCAGAGTTAAGAGCATTTAAGCTCTTTTCTCTACTAAGTGTTATAAGAATTACTCCATTAGCTTTTTCTTCTATTTTTAGAAATTTGTAATCCATTCTAGATTAGTCCCTTCCTACGATAAGAGCAGTTCCCATTCCTCCACCTATACAAAGTGTAGCAAGACCTTTCTTAGAATCTCTCTTTTGCATTTCAAATAATAAAGTAGTTAAGATTCTAGCTCCACTTGCTCCAATAGGGTGACCAATAGCAATTGCTCCACCATTTACGTTAACTTTTTCTATGTCAAATCCCATTTCTTTATTAACTGCACATGCTTGAGCTGCGAAAGCTTCGTTAGCTTCAATTAGGTCAAGATCTTCTGCTTTAAGTCCTGCAAGTTTAAGAGCCTTAGTAGAAGAAGGAATAGGTCCAGTACCCATAATCTTAGGATCAACACCAGCTGTTGCATAAGAAATAATATATGCAAGAGGTTCTACTCCAAGTTCTTTAGCTTTTGATTCTTTCATTAGTACAAGCATAGCTGCACCGTCGTTAATTCCAGATGCGTTACCTGCTGTTACTGTACCACCATCTTTTTTGAAAGCTGGTCTAAGTTTAGCAAGACTTTCTGGAGTTACGCCTTCTCTAATGTGTTCGTCAGTGTCAACTACAGTTACATTACCTTTTCTGTCTTTAACTTCTACAGGTACGATTTCGTCTTTAAATCTTCCTTCATCTCTAGCTTTTTGAGCGTTGTTTTGAGATCTAGCTGCAAGTTCATCTTGCATTTCTCTTGTAATTCCGTATTTTTCAGCTACGTTTTCAGCTGTGATACCCATGTGGTAGTCGTTGAAAGCATCCCAAAGACCGTCTTTAATCATTGTGTCAACAACTTTTTTGTCTCCCATTCTTGCTCCCCATCTTTCGTTAGTAAGAGCGTATGGTGCCATTGACATTGATTCAGTACCACCAGCAAGTACGATTTCAGCATCTCCTGCTTTAATAACTTGAGCTGCTAAACTTACTGCACGAAGACCTGATCCACATACAGCGTTAATAGTAACAGCTGGAGTTTTTATATCAATTCCTGCTCCAAGAACAACTTGTCTTGCAACGTTTTGTCCTTGAGCTGCTTGAAGAACATTACCAATATAAGCTTCATCAACCATATCTTCTTTTACATTTGCTCTTTTTAAAGCTTCTTTTACTGCTACTACTCCAAGTTCTACAGCTGGAACAGTTTTAAATTGACCACCAAAATCACCTACAGCTGTTCTGGCAGCTGATGCTATAACAATTCTATCTTCCATTTTTTCCTCCTTAATAGTAACTTGTGGAATAAACCACTAGTTTAAAACAATTTCTCCCTTTGATTTGTACAAGTTGTTTGAGTCAAAATATTATTTTTAAATATTTTCAACTTTTGCTTAAAAGACTTGCTAATTTACTTTTACCCAAGTTAACGAGATTTAATATCCTAAAATTAAATCATTTCTTCAAGTACATCCACAATTTTTTCGGCTGCATGACCATCCCCATAAGGATTTACAGCCTTTGCCATTTCATCATATAGGTCCTTATTATCTAATAAGCTAACTATACTTTCATAAACATCTTGTGAATCAGTACCCACAAGTTTTGCTGTATTGGCCTCCACTCCCTCCATTCTTTCTGTTTCATTTCTAAGAACAAGAACAGGTTTGCCAAGAGCAGGTGCTTCTTCCTGAACTCCTCCTGAGTCTGTAACGACAAATTTTACCCTTGCCATTAGATTTGAAAAAGGAAGGTAAGAAAGAGGCTCAATTAAATGAACTCTGTCTAAATCAGCGAAATACTTTTCAGCAGCTTCCCTTACTATAGGATTTAAATGTCTTGGAAAGACAACTTCGAGATTTTCCCTTTCCATAACTACTTGTCTTATGGCACTGAAAATATCTTCCATTGGCTTGCCCCAATTTTCTCTCCTATGTGCAGTAAGTAACACTACATCTCTATTATAATCTAAATTGTTCAAAATTTCATCGTCAAATACAAAATCTTCTTTAACTGAATACTTCAGTGCATCAATTACAGTATTTCCAGTAATGAAAATATTTTTTTCATCATAACCTTCTTCTAATAGATTTTTTTTATTTGACTTAGTTGGTGCGAAATGGTAGTTGGAAATTACACCAGTGAGCTTTCTATTTGCCTCTTCTGGATAAGGCGAATACAAATTACCTGATCTAAGTCCCGCTTCTACATGTCCAATTTTTATTTTTTTATAAAAAGCAGCTAAGGCTGCAGCAAATACTGTTGTTGTATCTCCTTGAACAAGTAGTATGTCTGGTTTTAATTCATCTAAAATTTCTTCAAGACCAAGAAGAGTCTTTGTAGTTACATCTGTAAGGGATTGTCCCTTTTTAAAAATATTTAAATCGTAGTCTGGTTTTATATCAAAAATTTCTAGCACTTGGTCCAACATTTCTCTATGTTGACCTGTGACACAAGTATAGCACTGAAATTTATCTCTTTTTTGAACTTCTTTTATAATAGGTGCCATTTTTATGCCTTCAGGTCTTGTACCAAATACAAATAATACCTTCAATTTATTCCTCCTTATTTTTTAACATACCTGCTGCCACTCCTGTTGCCAATATAAGAACTATTACTCCAATAGAGATTACTAGGGCAATAGATGAGTGGAATTTTGAAATTAAATTTGCAAGTAAGCCAAATATTGCAGATATAGAGTAAAGAATTACAACTGTCTGCCTTTGATTTAAGCCCATTTTTAATAATCTGTGATGAAGATGACCCTTGTCTGCTTCCACCATAGATTTTCCTGATAATTTTCTTCTTACCATAGCAAAGGCTGTGTCAAATACTGGGACTCCTAAAATTAAAACTGGCACAAATATCATAAGTATGGCAGCTTGTTTTAAGAAGCCAGATATACTTATATATGAAAGCATAAAACCTAAGTAAAGTGCTCCAGTATCTCCCATAAAGATTTTTGCTGGATTAAAGTTAAAGGGTAAAAATCCTAGACAAGCTCCAGCTACTAAAGCACACACAAGACTGACGTCATATCTTCCCATATTATAAGTTATAAAAAACATTGAAATTGCACATATCATAGAAACTCCTGATGCCAATCCATCAAGACCATCAATTAAATTTATTGTATTAGTTATACCGCACACCCAAAATATAGTTACTGGTATAGATAGCATGTTTAAAATAAGTAGGGCATCATTTGAGTCAAAAGGATTTGTTACAAATTCAATTTTCATTCCAGCAATTATTAAAATCACTGCTGCTAAAATTTGAAAAATAAATTTTAGTTTTGGACTTAAACCCTTTTTGTCATCATAAAGTCCAGATATGGCAATGATAAGAGAAGCAATAAGAGTCATTATAAGTCCCTTATTAATGGGTAAAAAGAAAAGCATAAGTATAGACACAGATATTACCATGGCAATACCACCACCCACTGGTATAGGCTTTTTGTGGACACGCCTGTTGTCCTTTGGCACATCTAAAAAACCCTTCTTTTTAGCAAACTTTATAGTAAAGGGCATTTGCAAAAATGTAATCACAAAAGCTGCCAAAAAGGGTACTAAATATTTATACATATTAACCTCTTACTTCGTTCCAAATAATCTGTCTCCTGCATCACCTAGTCCAGGTACAATATATTTGTCATCATTTAATTTTTCATCAAGAGCTGCAAGATAAATTTCTACATCTGGGTGAGCTTCCTCAACTGCCTTAACTCCTTCTGGTGCTGCTAAAAGATTTATTGATTTAATGTTAGTTGCACCGTTTCTCTTTAATTCATCTATAGCTTCAATAAGTGATCCACCAGTTGCAAGCATTGGATCTACTATTATCATTTGTCTTGATGCTACGTCTTTTGGTAATTTTGAATAATAAGTAACTGGCTTATGAGTTTCTGGATCACGATACATACCTATATGTCCAACTCTAGCTGCTGGAACAATCGTAAGTAAACCTTCTACCATGCCAAGACCTGCTCTTAAAATTGGTACAATTCCTATTTTCTTTCCAGAAATTACTCTTCCAGTAGTTTTTCCAATAGGTGTTTCTATTTCAATTTCTTCAGTTTCCAAATCTCTTGTAACTTCATAACCCATTAATGTTGCAATTTCAGTGACAATTTGTCTAAATTCCATGGAGCTAGTTTCTTTTCTTCTTAATATTGTCATCTTGTGATCAATTAGGGGATGTTTTATTATAGTTAGTCCCATATTAGTCCTCCTCGATTTTATTTACTCTATTAATATGTCTTCCACCTTCAAATTCTTCATCTAAGAAGGCTTCTACTATTTCTATTGCCATATCATGACCTATAAGTCTTGCACCCATTGCCAAAACATTTGCATCATTGTGGCGTCTTGCAAGTCTTGCAGAATAAGGTTCAGAGCAAAGAGCTGCTCTTATTCCTTTAACTTTATTAGCAGAAATAGAAATTCCTATTCCAGAACCGCAAATAACAATTCCAAAATCTAAATCATCATCTATTACTGCATGACCAACTGCGTGACCAAAGTCAGGATAATCTACTCTAGAATCATCAAAGGGTCCCATATCCTTTACTTCTATATTTTTTTCTTCTAAGTATTCTATTAAATCTTTTTTTAAATAAAAACCTGCGTGGTCAGATCCTATTGCTATTTTCATATTTCCTCCTAAATTCTCATGACGACTTTGCCACCGCAAGCCTTCAAGAGTCTGTTCATAATACTAAGACCCATTCCTCTTAGTTCAAAACCTTCTGCAAAGATTATGTCCACATCTTCTTCATCACATCTTCTAAGAGCGTCAAATAAATTTGTTGCAACTTCTTCAAGATGTTCTCTTGATCCAAGATTAATAAGTAATTTGATGTCTTTATCCTTATATTCATCAAAAGTTTCTTCAGTTGCAAGAACTGCAATTTTTTTGCCCTTATTTTCATCAATATTTTTCTTGATTTCATTTACAAGTTTATCAAGGCTTCCTCCAAAACAAATTGCATCTGCCTTGGGAGCATAGTGTCTATATTTTTGTCCCGGGGACTTAGGCACTTTTTCACTTTTTGAATCAATTGTTGCTGTATCAATAGTTATATTTTCATCAACTTCTTTAAGATCTTCAAGAGTTATCTTGCCTGGTCTTAAAATCATTGGTGGATCTACCGTAACATCTAAAACTGTGGATTCAATTCCAACTACAGAGTGACCACCATCTACTATTATATCAACTCTTCCATCAAGGTCTTCTATTACATGTTCAACCTTTGTTGGAGAAGGTCTGCCAGATAAATTTGCTGAAGGTGCTGCCACGGGAAAGTCTACAGCTTTTAAAATATCGTGGGCAATTTTATTGTTTGGCTCTCTTATAGCAACTGTGTCAAGTCCACCTGTAGCTTCATCTGGTATTATGTCTGATCTCTTGAAAATAATTGTAAGTGGTCCTGGCCAAAACTTTTCAATACATTTTTTTGCAACTTCAGGAATTTCTGCAACTAAATTATCAAGTTGAGAATTTTCTGCAATGTGAAGAATTAAGGGATTGTCACTAGGTCTTCCCTTGGCTTCATATATTTTTTTACAAGTCCTCTTATTTAATCCATTGCCACCAAGTCCATAAACTGTTTCTGTGGGTAGGACAACAAGACCTCCATCCTTTAAAGTTTCGCTTATTTTTTTAAGATAGATCTTATCTTTTACATTACCTTTAAATTTAATTATGTCTGTTTTCAAAAAAAACACCTCTATCCTTAATATTATACCAAGAAGAGAGGCGTTTTTTAATAGCTAATCCTTATTTAATTATTTGTGGGGTATAATTTTACCGCTTTTTACACTTTCTTTAAATTCTTTACATATTTTTTCATATGCTTCGTCATTTTCTAAAATTTCTATTCCAACTTCAACAATTGCCGCAATAGTCTTCTTCATTTGATTAAAGGCATAGTCCGTCATAGTCGCATCCCTAAATTCCACTGTATGAGATGGAGTTCCTTCTTCTGCTATTTTAAAGTAACCATGAAGAGTTGGCACTTCATGAGAAATATCCCCTGCATCAGTTGAACCAGAATTTAATTCTATATCCTTAATCTCTTCATCAAAATATTTTTCCATTTTTTCTTTTAAAACTTCGTTGAAGGCTATATTTCTAACAGTATTGTCATTTCCCTTTTCATATTCAGAAATTTTTACTTGGCATCCTGTTGCAAGAGCGGCTCCCTTTGCACAGTTTTCGATTTTTTCTAAAATTTCCAAAAGGTATTTCTTTTCAGGACTTCTTGCATAAAATCTTGAATCAGTGTAATCAGGAATTACATTTGCAGCTTTTCCGCCATCTTTTATTATCCCATGAATTCTTGATCCATCTTTTGTTTCTTGTCTTAGGGCATTTATGGCAGAAAATAAAATTATTTGAGCATCAAGTGCATTTATACCTTCATGAGGTGAATCTGATGCGTGAGCTGTTTTTCCAAAAAATTCAAATCTTCTAGTTGCAAGGGCAAGAGAATTTGGAGTTAAAGCATTTTTATCCCCTGGATGCATTTCAATAGCAACATCTACATCTTGGAGTTCCTTTGATCTTGCAAGTTCAATCTTTGTTCCACCAACTTCTTCTGCAGCAGTTCCAAAGACAATTACTTTTCCACCTATTTCATCAATCATTTTTGATAAAACAATCCCAGCACCACTTGCAGTGGCACCTAATACATTGTGTCCACAGCCGTGTCCAATTCCTGGAAGAGCATCATATTCTGCAAGATAAGAAATAGTCCTTCCTTCTTTTTTTGAATCATAAACTGCCTTAAAAGAAGTTTCACACCCAAGATAAGGACACTCTATTTCAAATCCATATTTTTTTAATAAGTCTATGTGAGCTTTTGAGGATTTATATTCTTCAAAGCCAATTTCTGGATTGTCATAAATAAATTTTCTAAGTTCATCCAAATCCTCTGAAATTTCTTCAACAATTTTTAAAATATTTTCCATAATTCACCTACTTATTTATCCTGTAGTATTCATATCTCCTATAATCATCATAATAAGCCTTAGTATCACCCTTGGCATCATTTCTTGGATAAGTGTTTACTCCATCAAAGATAAAATTTCTCGAAATAATTGGAATCCTTTTTCTCACTTCCGAATTGTATATAAAGAAATTATCCACTTTATTGTAGTTTAACATATCCAATACCATAGATGAAAGATAGTTAGCAGAAACAGCATTTCCATCTCTCACTTCAACATTGTCCCTATTCATAAGTGCCCTGCCCTTTTCATTTGCAAGAATCACATAAGGCGTTGAATAAAACTCTATTTCCTTTTCAAGATTTTCGTGAGAAAGCTTAATTCCAATTTCATCAAAGGCAGAAGGATCACTTCCTAGTCCTGGCAAATGGTCACCATAAAATACCATAATAGTTGGCTCGTCAATTTCATTCATCATCTTGTAGACTGCGCCCAACATATTGTCCATATCCTTAACTCCCAAGAAATAAGAACCAAAATTATTTGCAGCTTCTTCTGATAAATTTACGCTACATTCATAGGGAAGATTTTCTCCATATTTATCATAAAAATATGGTCCGTGATTTTGAATATCAACAGCATAAGAAAAAACTGGATCATCAGAATTTTTTATTGCTTCCAAAAATCTATTTATATAAATTTCTGTAAATTGTTCTTCTGACAAATAATCACCCTTGTTAATTGGATTTTCAATATCTTCTAAAAAGAAATTATCGTCAAGTCCAAGTTTTGGATAAACATTTTGTCTTCCATAAAACCAAGCATAACCAGGGTGAAAAGCCATAGTTTTATAGCCAATTGATTTTAGAAGATTTGGCATTGAACCAACATCTCTTTTTATGGCATTAAAGGCAAAACTTTCATCTGGAGCACAGTTAATTGTAAGAGTTCCTGTCAAGACATCAAATTCAGTATCTCCAGTTCCTCCACCAAAAGAAGGAGTCACAATTCTTCCATGCATAATAGAATTTTTTTGAAGCATTTTTAAATTTTTGTTGGGGTCATTTTCTGGCACAAATGTAAAGTGTGGATCTTGAGATAGATCTGTAAAAGCCTCTCCCATTATCCAAATTATATTTGGTCTTTCCATATTTTTTATAGCTTCAATATTTTCACTTTGATCCAAAACATCTCTTTCTTTTATTTCCTTTTCACTGTAGCCTTCTGGTGCCTTCACAAAAGACTTTTCTAAGTAAAATAAAAAAGTGTAATTAAATCCCTTAGAGTTAAATTGGTCAATTAAATTAAAAGAATTTCCCTTTAGGGGAAGTTTGTAGTAAAGAGAATCTTTTGTGTATACAAAATTAAATAAAAGAAGAGATGATAAAATAACTGTTACAATAGCTATTAACCTGTCCTTTATCCTTAATTTTTCACTTTTAAAAACTAGGGCAAGTAAAATTAAAAATATAAGCCCTATTATACAAACTACAAGGCCATACACATCTGGTGCAAAAGAATTTTTTGACATATTTACTGCCTCAAGAACAAGCCTTAAATCTGAAATCCTAAGAGGTGCATTCCTATAAATCACCTTTGTCCTATTAACTGTGAAAATCACAAGATAAAAAATCGAATTAATGATAAGACTGACACTTCTTCTTCCAAAAATACCTTGAAGCAAAATTCCCAATAAAAAAATTGGTATAAAATTTAAAAGTATAACTAAAGGACTCCTTATAATTTTATCTAGAATTGCAGCATCTCCTGGAGCAAGTAATAACATAGCAAAAGTTATTAAAAGACCATAAAGAGCGTGAATTACTATATCTGAAAAATCAAAAGATCTTACTTCCTTATATTCATCTTTATTAAACATAAAATCACCTTCTAATTTTCAATTATATAATATTCTGTAAATTTTAGGGAGTTTTTGTAAATTTTTGGTAAATATTTTTTTAAGTATTTGTTTTAATTTATCTAAGACTAATCATTTTTAAAATTTCATTTTTCAGCCAATTTATCTTTATATCATCTTATTTTTAATTTATTTTTTAAGATGCTTTTCAAAGATATTTATTTATTATATGTAAAAATTTTTTCAATTCAATTAGATTAAACATAAAACATTTTTTAATTAGATTTCTTAACAAGTTTTAAATTAAAAGTCCAACAAAAAAAGACTGCCTAAGCAGCCTTAATTTCTCTTTTCAGAGTGAAGATTGGTATAATTTTATTATTAATCTTAGGAGTTATGGGGTTCCCAAAATCAAAAGTATTTTTGTTAAATGACATTTACTATCATTAACTGTTTTTATTATAGTATATGATTTTATATTTGTAAAGGGTTTTTGATAAAAATTATCACTTTTATTTCAAAATTTTAAATTTCTCAACAAAAAAATAGTGTAAGATAAGAATTTTTTCTTTCTCACACTATTTTTTGAATTAAAAATGCACCCAAGGAGGTGGGTGCAAGGGGATTCCGGTAATTGTGATATTAAGGAAAAAGCTGGTAAACTATAAGGGATTCTTAATATTTATTTCACAATTAGCTTAGATATAGTATATAATAAAATAATGACAAAATAAATTAATAAAAATTTGTACGAATAACAAAATATTTTTGATTGGAGGAAATATGAATTTCGAAAGCATTTACTACTTTACAGAGCTTGCAAAGACACTAAATATGAATGAAACTGGAGAAAAATTATATATTTCACAACAAACTCTTTCAAACCATATAAAAAGATTGGAAGAATATTATGGAACAAAATTCTTCTTCAGAAAACCTAAACTAATGTTAACACCTATTGGAGAAGAGTATCTCGCTTATGCAGAAAGACTTCTTACCAATGAGTCTGACATGATAAATAAAATTCGTGATCTGGAAAGTGAAGAAACTGGAAAACTTGTCATTGGAGCTTCTTCCCCTCGTGCTGACATGTTTATTCCATCTATTATAGAGAAATTTACAGAGGAATTTCCCAAGGTGGGACTAGTCCTTCACGAAAAACAATCTCAAGAGCTTGAGGAAATGTGTCTAGAAAATAAATTAGATGTGGCAATAAGTATTGATGAAAATTACCAAAATGAAAATCTTAAATCTCGCCTGCTCTTAGATGAAAAATTATACCTATGTGTAAGTGACAGATTACTTGTAAAATATATTGAGGATTTAGAGACTTTAAAAGAAAAATCTCTAAATAAATTGGACCTTAAAGATTTTAAAGAAGTACCCTTCCTCCTTTATACTCAAGACAATAGAATTAGAAGTCTAATTAATCAAAGTTTTAAAGAAGCTGGTGTAAGGCCCAAGGATTATATTGAAACTGGATATTCTAGGATTGCCCTATCAATTTGTAACAAAGCTTTGGCTGCAGTTTTTATTTCTCAGATGAATATAAAAAGATGGGTAGAAGAATTTGATGATGATATAAATATTTTTCCTCTTTACTCAAAAAATAAGCCAGTCACTCTTGGAATCTACACCATAAAAAATAAAAACAAGTATATCACTAAGTACGCCAAGAGATTTGTCGAACTTTTAGAAGAATATTTTAACTCCTTTCACGCAGATAAACTTGAAAGAATTGCAAAAAAATAAAGCAAGAGTGGCACTTTTAGGTGTCACTTTTACTTTATAAAAATTCTTTTAATTTAAAATTTACTTAAAATTCAGATTCAAATTCTTGTCTAAATCTATTAAATAATTCTTCTTGTCTTCGTGCTCTTTCTTGTTCTTGTGCTGCTCTTTCTTGATTTTGTGATTTTAAATCTTTTTGAGCTTCTTTGTCATTTTCTATGGAGTAGTCTGTAAAGGAAACTTCTGTAGTCATTTCTTTTCCATTTCTAATGTATTTTACTTCAGCCTTATCCCCCACTTGATACTTGTATAAAATTGATTTAAGAGCATCGTTATCAGTTACTTCGTACTTTCCAATTTTTGTAACTATATCTCCAGCTTCAAGACCAGCAAGAGATGCAGGTGATCCATCATAAACCTTGTAAACAAAAATTCCCTTTTCAACACTTGTCTTTTGATTTAAAACTTGAGAAGCTACATTTAAATTCATAGTTAACATTCCCATGGACATTTCCTTATAATTTCCAGTTTCTATAACTTGTTTTATTATTGGCTTTATAAAGTTAATTGGAATTGAAAATCCAAGTCCTTCTGCTGATTGAACCTTAACTGTATTTATTCCAACAACTTCTCCCTCAGAATTTAGAAGAGCTCCACCGGAGTTTCCTCCGTTAATTGAGGCATCTGTTTGAATAAGTCCAGTCATGTAACCTCCACCACTTACTGCTCCTACATATCTATCAAGTCCAGATATAATACCTTGAGTTACAGTTTGAGAAAATTGTAGAGATATTGGGTTACCAATTGCAATTGCAGGATCTCCAATTGAAAGTGCATCAGAATCACCTAGGCTTGCAACATTTAATTTGTCGTCAGTATCTATTTTTACAATGGCAAGATCAATCATATCGTCAGCCCAAATTGTCTTTCCTTGCAAATCTTTTTCATTGTTTAATCTTACTGTTACATCTTTTACAACTTGATTGTTTAATTTTACAACGTGAGCATTTGTAAGAATGTAACCCTTTGAGTCAACTATTACACCAGAACCAACACCTTGAACTTCAACTTGACCAAAGAATGATTGTTGAACTCCCTTAGTTGTAATACCAACAACAGATGACATGGCTTTTTTTGCAACGGCAGATGCAACTGTAACATTGTCCTTGGCTGAAATTGTTATATTAGAATCATTATTGCTAACTTCTGTATTTCCAGCTTGTGGCAATATTTTATAAGTTGTAATTGCTGAACCAATTATCCCACCAATTAGTGAAAAAACAAGGGCAATAATTATTATAATCTTTCCCATGCCTTGGTTTTTACTGTATTTATCATTTTTATCCATTATTATTCCTCCTAACATATTTTATGACTTTATCTTAGTATTAATTTGTGAAATATTAATGAATTAATTATCAAAGCTTTTTGAAAAGAATGTAAATCTTTTTTCTTTTACTCTCATAAAAAAAGCACCTACAAATAGTAAGTGCTGTAAACATTATTCAATATTAGTTTAAAATCAATTTTTATTTAATCGTTTCTTTTTAAAAATAGATACAGAGTTAACAGATATAGACAATATAACTAGAACCCATAATGCTTTGCTCATTGTAGGTATAATGTCCATAAGACCACCCCAGTCTTCTTTAATTACACGGCTAGCTCCATCAAAATAGAATGCACATACTGTTAAAGCTGTTAAAGATAAACTCAAAAATCTATATCGTTCTGCATTTTTATTTTTTATCGTTGTCATCACATTTAATAGTGCAAATATTATGGCACCTATTCCAAAAATTAACCACATAACTTCCTCCTTAGCTTTCTATTTTTTTCTCATTGACGTATTTACTACCACACCCTATACCAAAAAGCATAGAACCAATTATCCATTCATACTCTGTTCTTCCTGTTTTATATGACATGTATATTGATACTATAAGTGTGATGAATGCAATTATTGCTAGTATCAACAATAATTTCTTTTTTACAATTTAATTCCAGCCCTATCTTTTTAAATTCATCGTTATTACTTAAATAATTCAGAGTGTGAGCCAGTCCTTACTAGAGATAATACTAAAACCTCTTCTATTTTTTCATATATTAATAAAAAATCTGGCTCTATATGACATTCTCGAGTCCCCTTGTAATTTCCCGTTAATGAATGGTCTCTATATCTTTCATCAAGAGTTTCATCTTCTGCTAATTTCTCAATAATATCAAAGAGCTTTTCAATATCTTTCCCTTGTTTTTTAGCTTGCTTTAGGTCTTTTTTAAATCTTTTAGTAAACTTTATTTTATACTTCAAGGGCTTTCCTCAAGTCATCCATATTATCGTAAGCTCTGACGCTCTTATCTTTTGCTATCATTCTTCCTTCTTCTATAGCTTGTATGGTTTCATCATTTGGAACATCCAGTTTTAACTCAAAGGGAATGCCTCTTTCTCTAATACTCGCTCTTAAAAACATGTTAATGGCAGTAGTCATATTTAATCCTAAACTGGAATAGATTTTTTCTGCTGCTTCTTTTATTTCTTTATCTGTTCTTATATTCAAATTTGTTGTAGCCATTTCATCATCTCCTTTGAGATTATTATATGACCAAATTCGTGCGTAGTCAATACATTGTCATTATATTATATAGTGAATGCCTTATTACTCTTCGTTATTCTTCTCTGTGAACATATCATTTACAAGTCCAATTGTCAGTAGGGATAAATCGGATGTTTTAACCCTAAAAGCGCCTCGTCACACTACTTATTCATTATACAAAAATAGTGCAAGATAGGAATTACTTCCTTTCTTATACTATTTATGGTACTAAAAAAGAGACCCCTAAGGATCTCTTAAATTCTTTTTTATTTTTCAAAAGCTGGTATTACAGCTCCTTCAAATTTTTCTTCTATTAATTTCTTTGCTGCATCAGAATTAATTACCTTTAAGAATTTTTGGAATTTTTCTTTTTCTGCATCTTCTTTTCTAATTGCAACTAAGTTTGCATAAGGTGAATCTGTTGATTCTAAGAAAATTGAATCTTTAGTTGGAGCGAGGCCTTGTCCAATTGCAAAGTTTGAATTTATAACTGCAGCTCCTGCATCTTTATAAACTTGTGCAATTGAAGGTGCATCCATTGCTGTGAATTTTAGATTCTTTGGATTTTCTGCAATATCTTTTTCTGTTGAATTAAGATTTGTCTTGTCTTTTAATTTAATTAAACCTGCATCTTCAAGAAGAATTAAGGCTCTGGCACCATTACTTGGGTCATTTGGAATGATAATTTCTGCACCATCTTCGATTTCTTCAACTGACTTATATTTTTCAGAATATAAAGCCATTGGTTCAATGTGTACATAAGCAAGAACATCAAGATTTTCAATATTTCTTTCTTCTACAAAACTGTCAAGATATGGTTTGTGTTGGAAGTAGTTTGCATCAAGATCTCCTGCTTCAAGTTGAAGATTTGGTTGGATGTAATCGTCAAAATTTACAACTTCTACATCAAGTCCTTCTTTTTCAAATTCTGGCTTTAGACCTTCAATGATTTCTCCGTGAGGTGTAGGTGAAACACCAATGACAATTTTATTGTCTGCATCTGCAGGAGCTTCTGCTTCTTCTTTCTTTGCACCGCCACATCCTGTTAGGGCAAGTGATAGGACCACTGATCCTAATAAAAATAATTTCTTAAAATTTTTCATATATATCCTCCTCAAAAAAATTATTAACTATTTATAAATAAAACTTTTAAATAAGTTTATTGCAAAATTTTCTTTTATCTATATTTTTACTTTCTCTTATCTATTTTCTTTGTCAATAAATTACCAACAAATTGTACTATTTGGACCAAAATTATAATTACAATAACTGCTGACCAAAGTATTAGTGGTTCATTTCTTTGATAACCATATCTATTTGCCACGTCTCCTAGTCCGCCTCCGCCCATGACACCAGCCATGGCAGAATAACCAATTACATTTATAATTGTCATAGTTATTCCTGTAACTATCATTGGCATTGCTTCAGGTATCAAGACTTTAAAAATTATTTCTCTTTTAGATGATCCCATAGACTTTGCTGCCTCAATTATTCCTGAATCAACTTGAATAAAATATCCTTCCATCAATCTTGCAACAAAGGGTGCTGCCGAAACTGAAAGAGGTATTATCATTGCCGCTGTTCCATAGGACTTTCCAACTATTAGTCTTGATAAAGGAAAAACAACAATCATCAAGATTACAAAGGGAAAGGACCTTAAAATATTTATTATTCCGTCTAAAATTGAATACACTTTTGTAGATTCAGTAAGTCCTCCTGGTCTTGTAGTTGTGAGTATTATTCCCAAAGGAAGACCTATTAAAAGAGAAATTATTGTTGATGCAATTACCATCACAAGAGTTTGTGGAATTGCTGGTAAAACTATATCAATTACTCTGTCCATCAAAGCACCTCCACATTTACATTATTTTCTTTTAAAAATTCAATGGCTCTTTTTCTCTCGTCATCTTTTCCAAGAATTTGAACTGTAAGATAACCAACACTAGCTGCATTTAATTTATTAATATTTCCTGACAAAATTGAAAAGTCAATTTCAAACTTTTTTACACATTGGGAAAGAATTGGTTTGTCATAATTTTCATCTGCATAAGATAATCTCAAGACATCTCCCTTATATTCAGCACCATTTACATAACCTTCTTCCACTTCATCTTCTAGATTTTTTATAAAAGATCTTGTCACTGCAGTCTTAGGATTTGTAAATAGTTCTTTAGTAGTATTTTCTTCTATTATTTTGCCAGCCTGCATTACTGCAATCCTATCACAAATTTCCTTTGCCACTTCCATTTGATGAGTGATCATTATTACTGTCATGTCAAATTCATCAACTATCTTCTTTAAAAGATTTAGAATTGATTTTGTGTTTGCCGGATCAAGAGCTGATGTCCCTTCATCTGAAAGTAAAATTGATGGATTTGTGGCAATGGATCTTGCAATTGCAACTCTTTGTTTTTGTCCACCAGATAATTCTGCTGGATAAGAATTTTTCTTATCTTCTAAGTCTATAAATTTTAAAAGTTCATCAACTCTTTTATTTATATTTTCTCTACTCACTCCTGAAATTTCGAGAGGATAAGCAATATTTTCTGCCACAGTTTTTTGCATAAATAAATTGAAATACTGAAAAATCATTCCAATATCTTTTCTTGCAGCTCTAAGTTCCTTTTCATCTAATCCAATAATGGATTTACCATCGACAAGAATTTCCCCTGAGCTTGGCTCTTCCAACCTGTTTATACATCTAACAAGAGTAGACTTTCCGGCACCAGATAAACCAATGACACCATAAATCTCTCCTCTATTTACTTTGAAAGAAACATTATCTAAAGCTCTAAAACTTTCTCCATCAGTTTTAAATTCTTTAACTAAGTTTTTTACTTCAATCATTTTTCCTCCACAAGAATAAAAAAAGAGCTTCCATCCATAAGGACGAAAGCTCGTGTTACCACCTTAATTTATCACTTTCTCGCGAAAGCAACCTCTTCAAGTACTATCATACTCTACTTCTGTAACGGGAAGTCCCGTAAATATTTAATATCGATATCTCCTAGAGAAGGCCATGTTCACAAAAAATCTATCTACTTCTTTCACCAAAACGAAGCTCTCTTTAATCAAAATTTTAAGTTACTCTTCTTCTCAAAAGTTTATTTATAAATTACTTATGATTATATTAGCTTATATTTTAAAAGTCAAGCATAATATTTATTTTATTTTTAAAATTTTCATGTCTTCTTCTACACTACTTATTCCAGCAATTCCAAAGTTTTCAACTAAAACATTGACCACATTTTCTGATAAAAATGCTGGAAGACTTGGACCAAGATGAATATTTTTTACTCCCAAAGATAAAAGTGCAAGTAAAACAATAACTGCCTTTTGTTCGTACCAAGCAATATTATAAGCAATTGGAAGATCATTTACACTATCAACTCCAAAAGCATCAACAAGTGCAAGTGCAATTTGAATAAGGGAATAAGAATCGTTACATTGACCTGCATCTAGAACTCTCGGTATGCCATTGATGTCCCCTAGATTTAATTTGTTGTACCTATATTTTGCACAACCTGCTGTCAAAATCACTGCTGAATCAGGAAGTTCTTTTGCAAATTCTTCATAATAATTTCTATCAGCCATTCTGCCGTCACAACCTGCCATGACAACAAATTTACTTATATCGCCATTTTTTACAGCTTCAATAACTTGGTCGGCAAGTTCCATGACTTGACTGTGAGCAAAACCACCAACAATTTCTCCCTTTTCAATTTCTTCTGGAGCCTTACAAGATTTTGCAAATTCAATTATTTTAGAAAAATCCTTCTTGCCATTTTCATCTTCAGAAATATAAGTACATCCAGGGTATCCTGCAGCACCAGTTGTAAATAATTTGTCTTTATAAGAATCCTTTGGAGGAACAATACAATTTGTTGTCATTAAAATTGGTCCATTAAAAGATTCAAATTCATCCCTTTGTTTCCACCATGCATTTCCATAATTTCCAACAAAGTTTTCATACTTTTTAAACTTTGGATAATAATTTGCAGGAAGCATTTCTGAGTGAGTGTAAATATCTACGCCAGAATCTTTTGCTTGTTCAAGTAGCATTTCAAAATCCTTTAAGTCATGACCAGATACCAAAATACCAGGATTATTTCTTGTTCCAATATTTACATTAGAAATTTCTGGATTGCCATAAGAACTTGTGTTGGCTTCATCAAGAGTTGCCATTGCCTTATATCCCATTTCACCAGTTTTTAAAGTTAGATCAATTAATTCATCAAGAGATTTTTCTTTTAAAAGTTCTGCCATAGTTTTTATTATAAAATCATTTACTTCTTTACTTTCATAACCCAAAACTTTTGCGTGTCTAGTATAAGCTGCCATTCCCTTTAATCCATAAGTGATTAGTTCTTTTAAACTTCTTATGTCTTCATTTTCTTCGCTTAAAACAGAAACTTGACCTGAATTTATTTTTTCCATTATTTCATCAAAATCAACTGAAGACCAACTAGCAGCTTGGCTGTAATCTTTGTCTTCTCTTAAAAGATTCATAAGTTCAACAGTTTTTACAATTCTATCTCTAATTTGTTCATCATCAAAATTTGCATTAGTTATTGTTGTAAATAAATTTAAAATAACTCTATCTATGACTTCTTTATTTTCCTTTTCAGTTTTTGTTGCAATTTCAGAAAGTCCTTTGGATATCCAAATTAAAAAATCTTGAAGATTTGCAACTTGGTGAGTCTTTCCACAAACTCCATTTTTTGTACATCCACTATTTTTAAAAGTTTCTTGGCATTGATAACAAAACATATTCATATCTTTCATCCTTTCTATTTTTATATATCTAAAAATTATTCCTTCATCTCAAAATCTAATTCTATTTTAATGGAAGTTTCTCAAAATTTCCGTTGCATATGCAACACTTATATTTTTATAAAAAAATGAGACCCATGCTTAGCACGAGTCTCAAATAGGTGTATATTAATGAGGAATCACTAAAAGTGATTAATAATCTAAATAAATTAGATTATTTTCCGTCATTAGCAATTATTTCGTCAATTTTTTTCATTAGTTCAGCTTTTTTATCCTTATCATCAACTGAACCAACACTTACATCTCCTACAACTTTTCCTTCTCTATTAATTAAAAGATTAGTTGGAAAAGCTGTTAGATTTTTTAGATAGGCATCAATTTCTTCAGAAGGTTTAACAGCTAGATTAGTGTAATTTACACCCTTAGCTTGGAGGATTTTTTCTGCCTCTTCTTTTATTTTTTTATCTTCGTAAGTGTCAAGGCAAATTGACATAACCTTTACATTTTTATCTTTTAACTCTTCACTAATTTGTTGAAGAGCGGGCATTTCATCGATACAACCCTGACAACCTGTAAACCAAATACTTAATAAAGTAACAGGATGGTCCTTAAAAACATCATTATTTACGGGATTTCCCTTAAAGTCAACAGCATCAAATTTTGGAAAAGCATCACCACTTGAAAGTTCAGTTCCTTGAGGAGCCTTGCTTGTGCAGGCGGTTAAAGATACTAATAAAACTAAAAGGACAAATAATTTAGATAATTTATTATATATTTTTTTCATAACTAACTCCTTCATCAATACTATTTTTATTAATAGAGGTAGAAATTGCAGAAGTAGGACAAGCTCTCATGCAGTCACCACATCTTATGCATTCAAGAGCATTTTGATTTTTCGACATATCAACATCCATCTTACAAACTCTCTTGCACTTTCCACATGAAATACATTTATCATCAACATGATATTTATAAAAAGAAAACTTGTTGCTTATTGCATAAAAGGCTCCTAGAGGGCACAAGTATTTGCAGAAAGGTCTGTAGAAAAATATTGAAAGTAAAATTACAAGTAAAAGAATAGTGAATTTTAACTTAAACAAATTTCCAAGAGCAGCCCTAATACTTTTATTGGCAAGCGATAGAGGTATTCCTCCCTCTAGTATCCCCTGTGGGCAAATATACTGACAAAAATATGGAGAAGCTCCTCCCAATTCGTCAGTTAAAAATATTCCAAAAAGCCATACCACGAAAATTAGAACTAAGTACTTAAAGTACTTTAAAAAAGCAAATTTCCTTGTTGAGAATTTTTTTGTGGGGATCTTATATAAAAGATCTTGAAAAAAACCAAAGGGGCACATAAAACCACAAATAAGTCTGCCAAATAAAGTTCCAAACAAAAGCATAAGTCCCGTCACATAATAGGCAAAATTAAATTTTGACGAGCCAACTATTGCTTGAAAGGATCCTATGGGACAAGAAAAGGCTGCACCAGGACAAGAATAACAATTTAAACCTGGCACACAAAGGCTTTTTGTCTTACCTGTGTAAATAGTTCCCTTTAAGAAATTTGGAATATGTAAATTTGTAAGAAAGGCAAAAGAAGCTTGAAAGATGTTTCGTCTTTTACCAATGTTTTTAAGAAGATTTATTAAATTAACCAATTCCAACGCACTCCAAGCAAATTCTTATTGCCTTTGAAAGGACAGTATCCACTTCCTGTCTGTAAGCTCCATAAATAATAGAGGCAACAGATAAAAATAGCATAAGATAAGATAATTTCTTTTCCGCAAAATCCTTCATGTTTTCACCTCACATGTAGTATAGCATTTAGGATGTAAAGATAATGTTAAGAAAACTTTATTTTCTTAATTTTTATAAAATTAATTTGGGAGCTTGTAAAATGAAGTTAGCTAAATAAAACTAAAGAAAAGTCATGTAAACTTTGTAACAAATTAGTAGTGACCAAAAAACCAAATTCAAAAAGGATATTTAAATGATTTATCTAATAAAAACACAAAGAAGAAACGTTAAAGGAAGCCATCTTTCAAAAGAAATTATTTTAATAGAGGCATAAAAATTGAAGGATATAGCAGTAGACATATTGTAAAAAAATAATTAAATAAATATTTCTCCCAAACTATCTTGGTATTGATTAAATACTATTTTTCGTCTATACTTTTGTGTAAATGAAATAATGTTCTGAATCACACACAGGGGTAGTTTTTTGCTCTATGTAACCGGCTGTCTGGAAGAAGCCGGTGTAATCTTCTCCGAAACAGCCTTTGATAAAGATGTGGCAGTAACGCTCGTCATCCTTATCCACAATATAAATTCTTTCTACAATAGTTTGGATCAAAGTGACCTGAATCTCCGGCTGCGCATCCTTTGCATATTCTGCAAAGGAGAGCAGCCTTTCTTTTGTCATTTCCAAATCACGGATAGCAATCATATTGTTCTTTCTGCCTTCATCCAGTTTTGAAATCTGCCGCTCCGCTTCCCTCAGTTCTTCAGCCAGATTTTGCAAATTCTCTTGAATAAATTGCTTGATACTGCCATCTGCTTCTCGCAGATTTCTTGTCTGTGCAGCAATATCTGCTTTCAGCTTGTCACGTTTCTTTTTAATGAGATTGTGTCCCTATACCGTCTGTGACTGCTCCAAGACTTCCTCAATCTTGATTTCCAGAATACTTCTGAAACGCTCGCTGTTTTCATCCGATAATTCAGATAACCGCTGAACCACATATTCGTCCAGAAGAACGCCATCTACCGCTTTGAAATTACATTCCTTTTTACGATAACCGAGACAAACATATTTAAATCGAGGCTTTCCATTCGTCCAACGGTCGGACTCGGAAATTACACTCAATCGTCTGCCACAGTGAGGACAATGCGTCAGCCCCGCCAACAATGCGTTGGTCTTTCTATGAGGTCGATTGTATTTCTCTGCAATAGCATCCAGAAGTTCCTACACTTCAATCCATTGTTCACTTGGAATAAAGCCTTCATGCCTTCCGACCGCAATAATCCACTCGCTAACAGGCTTGTTTTCAATGGTCTTAACATATTTCGTAGAGATAAATGTGCTGTCACTGCCCTCGTACTTTTCCTGGTCGGTTTTATTCTAAGCCGACAATCCGTGAGTTCCGTCAAACTCTGTCATATCTCCAAACACATTACCGTCATGGTCGATGAAATAATTCATAGCTGTGTTTATCAGCAGTACAATAGATGGGATTCCTCAAAACTAATCTTGTGGTTGATGCGTTAAATGCAGCACCGGAAGGAGTGTGGAATCCTTCCGCATTCATCTGTTTTGCAGTACTTTGGATGCTGCGAGTGGTTCTGAAGATTTCATACAAACGCTGAACCATGCGTTTTTCTTCCGGCAGGCTTTCTAAGTAGCTGTATGCTGATTTTCCCTTTCCGCTTTCGGTTGTTACACGACGGACAGTAAATCCCATTGACGTGTTGCCGCCAAGCCATCGTCCATCCTTTGCAAGTTCCATCATATTGTCCACAATTCTTTCTGTCAGAGTATCTCTTTCAAATTCCGCAATAACAGCGAATATCTGAATAAAGATTTTATATAGTCCGCTGGCAGTATTGATACCATTGGAGCAAATCAAGAGATTAACATGGTACATTTCCAAGAAATCCATCAGGCGGATTAGGTCGGCTGTTTTTCTGTCAGCACGATTCAGCTTGTAACATACGATTGCTTTGATTTTTCCGTCCTGCACATCATGCAGCATTCTCTGAAAATCCGGTCTATCTGAAAAATATCCGCTGAGTCCTTTGTCCTCGTATTGTAAAAATTCATACTCCTCATCCAACCCCAATTCCTTTTTAGCGTAATCCGCACATTGTTTGAATTGAAAACCGATACTGTCACCCTTATTGGTGATACGAAATTTACGAGCGTATATCGCAACGCCACGGTTATCCTTTTCAACTTTTCTCTGTTTCTTCATGGGTAGTCACCTCCGCTCATATCATACCGCCATCCAAGTTATTCTATCAAGTTTATGGCCGTTGCCACGAATCCATTCCAGAAACACATACAAGGTTTCTGCGTCAAAACTTCTGATTCACTGTGCGATAAACTCTGCTCGTTTCTGCTGAAAAGCTTCCATAGTTTCTTTGAATTTTTGTCCTCTGTGAATTACTGCAATCAAATAGTTCCCTCCGTTTCTGTCTGTGGTTCTGACCTCGGACCAACTTGGTTCAAAGTCAGATAATGAAAAAAGCTGCTACACAGATGCAACAATAACAGACACAAAAGATTCTGTATCTGACTTGATGCTTCCATGTAACAGCTCCGACAGTTCGGACTGACTAAAAATATGTTTGTATAAATATGGGGCTTGCCCATCAATAAAATCTTGTATGAAGCAGTATTTAATTTTCATCTATAACTATCATAGCATGAAATGTCGAAATAAGCAATCTTGTCAAGTTCAGCCAAAGAGCATATTCCAAAGTTGAGAACAGGCAGCTAATAGCAGATTTTCATTTTACCGTAAGCCGTAGTAAGGATATTTTTGATTTTCTAATTGAAGCATGATGATACCTCTGGACAAATTATCCAAAAGTCATTTTGACATTTACGAAATTCCAGACGCCTCATCAAGAATTTGCAACACAAAATCTCTACGCCTTACTTTGGTGCAAGTTACACAGTAGCACTTCATCCCAACTTGGGACGAAGTTGATTTTCAGAAAATAGTAGCACTGTCTTGTGTCCAATTCGTCCGCAAGCATAAAGCTCAGCCCTTCAACTTCTACACAAATTATGTCGAAGTGATTTTCTTTTTTCTGTTTCCTACATTTTTAACTTTGTTCCAAGTTGGCACGAAGTTTGTCACCAAACTTGGGATGAAGTTGTATCCGAGCATTGCCACTTTCGTTACTTGTGAGTGGGTTGCCTACAAGACTTCCCGACAATTTGTTGGGAAGTGGATTGCCATACATCACATAAATAATCAGGGGCAACTTCTCCCATGTTTTCATTTTTTCGTTTATGGAAAATTGAACTTCTATGCAAATTGTGCAGAAGTCAGTAAGTAAAAGTGTTCAGAATGAATGCACAGCCGAGACACCGCAGGTGGCGGTCAAAGGGGATTGAGGATGCTTCCCCAACAAGCAATTTGCGAAAATTTCTCCTCTGGGGGAATCTTCGTAAATAAGTGAACCTGTACAGGTTTACACTGCTTGCCAAGTAGTAATTTACTTTATATCAGCTTAAAAAATTCCCAACTTGGAAATTCTTACAGAACAACTTCGTACCAAATTGGCACAAAGTTCTAACATCTATTATTTACTTCAAACCAACTTGGTCCAAAGTTCAATTTTTAAAATTCCATACACCGAAAGATAACTTTATCCCAATTTGAGATGAAGTGAAAATACTCAGACTAATAACTTTCCGACAAGTTGTCGGGAAGTTTTTTTGCAAAAATCAATCCCCTGCAGATTACCGAGGATTGATGCAAAATTTAAATCTCAGCTTCGGTGCAACTTGCACTTAAGTTACCGATATGGAATCAGTCTAAATTACAATCACTATTTATCTAATTCAGACTCACACATTTTTTCAGCTTGCTCTATTATCAGATCTACCGCAGTTGCCTGTTTATCCGGTGGATAGTTATATTTTCTGAGCAGCCTTTTTACAGTAATTCTCATCTGCGCCCTAACACTTTCTCGCACATCCCAATCAACTTTAATATTATTTTTAATGCTTATTGTTAGTTCTTTAGCAATTTGTTTTAGAACTTCATTTTCATAGAAATCTCTGGCAGACTCATTGGACGAAATTGCATCATAAAATGCCAGTTCATCGTCTGATAATCCTAGCTTTTCTCCTCTTTTATGAAGCTCATTCATATCTTTTGCCATATCAACCAGAGCCTTTATAACCTCTACCGTCTCTAAAGAACGTTTCTCATATTGAATTACTGAGGCTTCAAGCATCTCAGAAAATTTCTTTGCTTGTACAACATTCTTTTTAGCTATTGACTTAATCTTACCGTCAAGCAAACGTCGTAAAAGTTCCAGAGCTAAATTTTTTTGTGGCAGTCCTTTTACTTCTTCAAGAAACTCATCAGATAAAATTGAAATATCCGGTTTATTCAATCCAACTGAAGCAAATATGTCAACGACTTCTTCAGAAATAACTGATTTGGAAACCAATTGACCAATTTCATATTCTATTTGATCTTTCGTTTTCTTCTGTTTGTCCTTTGGTAGTATTTTTATAATACCTGATTTGATGGCTTTAAAATAACTAATCTCTACATTGATTGCTTGAGCTTGTTCAGAGGTCGAGCATAATGCGTATGCCTTACCGATTTCTACAACCAAATTAAGAAATTCCTTTTTCTCATCTTCTGGTTTACCCAAAACAAAATCCACACCAGAAACAATACACGCCATTCGTTTACTTGCAGAGCCACTTATGTAAGAAGAGTAATCCAATCCATGCAATATTACTTGAATTTGCTCATACTTCTCAAGCATGAGATCTATTGCTACTTGTGGATCAATACCTGTTGTTTTTCGGTCAGACGGTGTATATTGTGCTAATGCACTTCTTAAATTATCCGCAATACCAATATAATCTACAATTAAACCGCCGGGCTTGTCTTTAAATACACGATTAACTCGTGCTATGGCTTGCATAAGATTATGACCACTCATCGGTTTATCGACATACATTGTGTGAAGACAAGGTACATCAAATCCTGTCAACCACATATCACAAACAATAACAATTTTTAATTCATCTTCAACGTCTTTCATCCTCTTTGCAAGTAACTTTTTCTGAGAAGCAGTAGTTGAATGCGGCTGAAATTCAGGTGGATCAGATGCTGCAGAGGTCATAATAACCTTAATTGTACCTTTAGCAATGTCATCACTATGCCATTCCGGACGGTATTCTATAATCTTTGAGTAAAGTTTTACTGAAATCTTTCTGGACATAGCTACAAACATAACTTTACCATTAATCGCCTGTTGTCTAAGTTCGTAATGAGCGATAAAATCTTTCACCACTACATCAATACGACTATCTGTTCCAACAATGGCTTCTAACCTTGCCCATTTACGCTTTTGGCTTTCAGCGTAAGTTTCTTCCTGTCCCTCAACAATGCTGTCATACTCATCATCAATCTTTGGTTTTAATTCCTGCGGAAGATCTAACTTTGCAATCCTGCTTTCATAATAAATCGGAACAGTAGTTTTATCTTTAACCGCTTGAGTCAAATCGTAAATATCAATATAGTTACCAAACAGGGCAGGGGTGTTCTTATCGCTTAACTCAACAGGAGTTCCCGTAAAACCGATAAAAGAAGCATTCGGTAGTGCGTCTCGCATATGTTTCGCAAAGCCAAAAGAAACTTTGCCATCTTTTTCTTTTGCTTCTAACCCATACTGACTGCGATGCGCTTCATCTGCTATAACGACCACATTTCGTCTGGTAGTCAGTGCTTCCATCGACTGGTCACTCTCATCTGGCGAAAACTTCTGGATAGTCGTAAATACAATGCCACCAGCTTGAACGCTTAATAGTTCTCGTAGTTTCTTTCTTGTGTCTGCCTGCTTGGGTGTTTGACGCAAATAATCGGCACTTTTTGAAAAAGTGGTAAACAGCTGATCATTCAAGTCATTTCTGTCAGTAATAACAACAATGGTCGGGTTATTCAATTCTAAAACCAATTGACGAGTATACATGAGCATAGAATAACTTTTCCCGCTACCCTGTGTATGCCAAATTACACCCGCTTTTCTGCTTCCATTTTCAGAAGTTGCCAAGTGAGTGGTATACAATGCTTTATTTACAGCAAAAAATTGATGATAACCAGGCAAAATTTTGAAAGATTTATCTTCCTCGTGAACAAAGAAGCTATACTTTGAAACAAGGTCCAAAAATCTCTTTTTATTCATCATTCCATGCAGCATAACTTGCAATTGTGGAAAAGAAAGTCCCGATTCTTTTTCTCCGTCAATTGTTCTCCAGAACATAAATCGATCCAAATCAGAAGTAATTGTACCAACTTTTGCATTGATACCATCACTTGTGATCATAAAGGCATTGTAATAAAACAAATAAGGAATATCTCTTTTATAAGTCTGAAGCTGATTAAACCCATCAACAATATCCACTTCTTCGTTTGTCGCATTTTTCAGTTCTATTACAACAACAGGAATACCGTTTAAGAACGCAACAATATCAGGTCTGCGTTCTTTTCCATTTTCAAATACAGTGTATTGATTGATTGCCAAGAACTCATTATTTTCAATATCTTTGGCATCAAAAATATAAGCTTTTTCGGTTTTTATGCTTCCGTCCTTCTGCTTAACCTCTACATCAATACCATCGGTTAATAATTTTTGAAACGCAACATTGTTTTGGATAATAGACAAGCTCTGCTGGCGTGTAATCTTTTTAACCAGTTCTGAAATCGTATCATTAGAATATTGTTTGTTAATACGTTTTAATGCACTATGTAACCTGGCGTACAGAACAACATCTCCAAAACTTTCTCTCTCTGAAAAGCTTCCTCCCGGTGAAATGTCTGGTCCATATTGAGTTTGATAGCCCAAATCTTGAAACCACCCCAATACAGCTTGTTCAAGATCATTTTCTATAAAATTGGACACTTCATTCACCTCTCTTTAACAAACTTTAATTCCGACAGTTTTTCTACTATTTGAGTAGCAGCTTTTTCTGCTTCACCCGCTGAAATACCATCATTAATAAAATACTTCTTAATAAATAATCTGTATGTAGCTTTTTGAGAGTCAAAAATATACCAGTCTGGTGCAGAAAAAAGTTCAGATGCATTAGCAAAATCTTTTTGTACTTGTTTAGATGTTGCCTTATTATATCCGATCGAAGCACAAACTTTTTCGATCACTGTATCATACTTAGTAACGCTAGCTCGTATTGTTTTATCAAGTTCTTTTTTCTGTTCAAGATTGTTAATTTGCTCTTCAACATGCTTTTCTTTATTTTCTTTTATTTCCTCGATCTCTGATTTTAATACATCATACTCTTTAGCAACAACGGATTTTTTATCTAAAGAATTAATTATATATTTTGCTTGATGATCAATCTCTGGGAACAAAGTTTTCTGGCTAATCCCAAGTTTATCAAGTTCTTCCAGAATGTACTTTTTTCTTTCTTTTGGAATGACATAAGAATGTATTTTATCTGTAAGTAATTTATTTTGTTTATTAATATATTCCTTCATTCCTTCATCAATATCTTCATCATTTTCCTCTGCTATTTGGAATTTAAGCTTTTCCAGCAAAGCATTCCTTGCATTTATTGTTAATTCAATATTCTTTTTCTTAATATGGAATGGAACATTCTTATTAGAATACAGGTCACTTTCAAAGTTATTGTATACCATACCAAAAAGAATAAATGCCCCTGATTGTCTCTTTATTCTGTTATTATCCAGACTGGACACCACAGTAACATAACTAAAATCTTGTAAAATAGATTTCACTTCTTCTTCAGTGAGATTTTCAATTGTAAAACGATTAATTTCATTTGTAAAAGAATCAAGCTGTGAGCCTTTCTTACAACTTCTGGCTAATTCTGATAATACATTTACTTTTGGATCATCAGGCGATAGTGGCGTATCGATCCATACAAATACTTCCCCGTCAGCATCTTCAAGCTTACTGCATCCTTTCAAACGATTTTTCAGCTCTTCCAGATCTGTATTTTCTCTATACCATTCTTCATCCTGCTCAATAATATCCTTCAATTTAACCTGTATGCTTCGAGTTTGGCATGCAAAATATAATGCCACTAATGGATTCGATGTAATATCCAACAAACGAGTTGGCAATTCATAATGTTGCATTTTTGTCAGCTTTTCAAAAGGAGTTTTATGCGAAATAAATTCCTCTGGACAATTCACAAGAATTTCAGAAAAAATCTTGCTTTCATAATCTAACCGTCCATCCCTAAAAATGCTCGGTGCTAAATCGAAAGATGCGTCATTTTGACCACGATAAAATAATTGATGTTCTGTATCTGTACCCATATTTAAAAGTTTAATTTCCCAAATAAAATCTTGTACAGAACCTATTACACCAATACAGTTTTCATACATTATTCCTCACCCACTTCCGCTGGCAGTTCTCCACTCATCAATTTTGGGAGTAGGGTATCTCTAATCTCTGCCAAGACTTCGTTTTCTTCTTTGAGTTTTGCGATTTTCTGTTCAATAGGTTTTGCGATTTCTTCAAATTTTAATTGAAGTTCCATCGGCGGTACAACCATAGGAAACATTTTAAATGCTTCAAAAGGGAAGTTCTGCCTTGTTGTGCCAATGGCATGGTGTTTGATCATTTCCTGAAATATAGGTTGCTTCATATAGTAATAAAAGAAAGTAGGAGTAATAGTATCCTTCATCTCAAAAACAGTATAGATCGGACTAACGAGTCCAATATCATACTCCTTGAGCATAGCAATAGAACCGATATTTGCCCTTGCCGGATTATATGCTACTTGATTGCGGCGAACAATTTTATAGTTTTTCGTACTCTTGCTATAAACTTGTTTTGTAAATACATCTTCGGATGCTTTAAATTCACCTTCTTTTACAACTGAAAGAACTGGATAATTCTCCTCGTTTTTATTCTTAATTTTTACTTCTAAAATATTATCTAATACATTTGATACTCCATAGTTGTGATTTAAAAACCAATGTTCAAAAAGAGCATTTAAAATTTCTTGCATAATAGCAAATTCATTTTCATTTTTTATAATTTTTTTATCATATATACCGATAAACTTTACTAGCTCTTTTTGCATTTCAATTGGAAAACAAGGTACCAGTACATTTTCAATGACATTTGTTTCAAGTTTACCAGCACCAATCCCTGTGACTCCTATACTTTTTAGCAAATGGTCATGTATGCTTGTTAGAAAATAATATAGAAATTCTCCATCTAAATTTTTGTGCGGTATTATACATTTTACATCTTGGTTAAAGGCAACATCTCTTTCAACAAAACATATCGGAACTCGATTAAATAGTTCACTACCTCTCGTCAATATTAAGATACTTCCTTTAGGTGCAATTTTACTTCCTTTTTCTAAACCCGCCTTGGAAATATGAAGGTTTGATGTCGAAACCCTTGATATTTTCATCGTTTTAGCACTTATCCAAGGAATATCTCCATCCCAATATTCTGGGATTTTTTTTGATGGCGTACCTCCTGATAATATCTCAGATAGTTGAGTTAATGGTTTTAAAATAGTATTCATTCACCCATCCTCCGTTCATCTATTCTTTCTAATTGAAATTTAATTTCTCGATCAAGACTTTCAATATCTTGATGGATTTGAAGAAGTTTTGATGTTAATCTATCTATTTTATCATAAAATGGTTCCGTATCTTTTTCCAAAGGAATAATTCCAACATAGCTTGAAGGGGTTAAATTATAGTCTTTTTCACGAATTTCTTCTAATGTTGCTATCTTCCAAAATCCTTGTTTATCAGTATATTCAATTTCTGTACCATCTGCCTTTGTTGCTTTCTTTTCATGATTACGGAAAGAATGGTATGCGGAGGTAATTTCATCAATAGCTTTTGAGGTCAACTGCCTCTGCGTACGACTGTCTTCATAAGGCTCTGTTTCCATATTTCTGGCATCAATAAACAAAATTTCTCCATGTCGATCACGGTGCCCGTTTTTCAGCTTATTGCGAGCCATAAACCACAGGCAAACAGGAATTGATGTTGTTGAGAACAGTCCACCCGGCAAAGTAACAATACAATCGATTTTGTCATCTTCAATCAAGTTTTTACGAATGTTGTATTCACTGATTGTAGAAGATGAAAGAGAACCATTCGCCAATACAAAACCTGCTGTTCCGCTTGGTGCTAAGTGATAAAGCATGTGCAAAATCCAAGCATAGTTGGCATTACCCGTAGGAGGAATACCGTATTTACTCCATCTTGGATCATCTATTAAACGCTCGCCGCCCCAGTCACTAATATTAAAAGGCGGGTTTGCCAAAATATAATCTGCCTTTAAACTCTTATGCTGATCGTTATGGAAAGAATCCGCATTTTGCTGACCAAGGTTTGCTTCTATTCCACGGATAGCAAGATTCATTTTACAAAGTTTCCAAGTATTATAATTAGATTCCTGCCCATAAATAGCTAATTGCCCGTCAATTCGTCCCTCTCTGTCTTCTACAAAACGTTCACTCTGGACAAACATACCGCCAGAACCGCAGCAAGGGTCATAAACTCGACCATCGTGAGGTTCGATCATAGCTACAATTAACTCAACTACACTGCGTGGAGTATAGAACTCTCCACCCAGTTTTCCCTCAGCACGTGCAAACTTTCCAAGAAAATATTCATATACAGAGCCTAAAGTGTCTTTGTTCTTATCGTTTCCAATCTCAAGTTCAGATAATAGATCAACCAACTCACCCAAAGAACGTTTATCTAAAGATGCTCTTGCAAAATCTTTAGGAAGTACGCCACGAAGAGAAGAGTTTTCCTTTTCAATCACATACATGGCATTATCGATAACCTGACCAATTGTTGGATCTTTAGCACTGTTTTTAATTGTTTCCCAACGTGCTTCCTGCGGCACCCAAAACACATTTTTTGCAAGATATTCATCTCTATCTTCTGGGTCGGCGTATTCATCTTGAGAAATTTCTTGATAAGCTCTTTCAAAACTATCAGAAATATATTTCAAGAATATAAGGCCAAGGCATACATGCTTATATTCTGCAGAATCCATATTATTACGGAGTTTATCTGCCATTATCCACAAATCATCTTTTCTTAATTCAGCCATTTTTATTCCTCCACCATTAAATAATCTGCGATACTTTTGCCCAGATTTGCTTTTCATTTGGGCTTTCTTTTGCCGTTCTAATAATTTTTAATATTGATTCATTTTCCATTAGGTATTCTTTAATATCTGCCGGAACATCTTTTCTTTCTTTTGCAGCTAAATCATATAGCCTATTCCTTATGTCTGGAAATTCTTCTAAATGCAATTCTTCAATTATTCTATCCAATAACTCTCTTTCGGGAGGTTTATTATTACCCTTTTCAATATCGCTGATATATGTAGGTGTTTTACTCACCGCTTTTGCAAGTTGACGAATTGATATTTTTTTTTCTTGTCTGACAGAACGCAAATATTGACCAAATTCAGCATTTTCCGTTTTTAATTTCAAATCATCCACCTTTATCACCCCCATTATTAGTTAGTTAGCTTACATACTTATTTTATACTGTTTGCTCAACTGTGTCAACCGATAGATTTACTTCTTTACCACCAGATAAGAAAGGATCAGTATTACTATACTCAGTATTATTAATATCAGTATTATTACCTTGTGCTTTTGACAACTCTTGAATTGTCAAAAAGACAATTCATCAAGTGTCTATTTCACAATTCAAGAACTGTCTTCCCACATAAAAAATGGGCTGCTAATTAAAGCAACCCATTTTTTCTCAACTATAAATTAACTCCGTCAAAACTATTTCTTGTGCCTGTGCTTTTAGGCTGTTCATGTGCTGTACCCATGCCATTTGATGTGTAGCTTTTGTTTGGCATTGAATTTTTCTTAAGTAATGGCTCTATGTCAAATATTGGGGAGACTCGTTAACTCGAGTCTCTTTCTTTATGTAAAAATGAACATTTAGACGTTAATAAAAATATCGAAACTAAAATAACTAAAAAACTTTAAAAATAAACAGAGCAAACAAAACCCTAGGGGTTTTGCAAAATTTTCCTGTTTTCCCATCACTACTTACAAGCAAACATAATTCTCTTTCTAAACAAATTAAAATTTTTCATACCAAAACAATTTCTTTTTAAAGTCTTTATATTAGTATGAGTACCTTCAAGAGGACCATTAGACCAAGGATAATCAAAAGAATTACATATCTCATCAAACCAGTTATTAAAAGCGGTGAGGCAAGATTTAAATTCTTTTAAATTAGATTCTTCAGCTCTTCTTATCCATTCCCTTAAAGATTTACCTGCTCTAACTCTATTGGGTTGAGTAAGAACATATTCGTACCCACAGGGCACACAGTAAAATAGTTCCTTTAGCCTATATGCTAACTTCAAACCATTGCTAAGATCAAGCATTAGAGAAAAACTTCTTTAGCTTGTTCAGAGCTTAGTTTAGAACCAGGTTTTGTAAGTAGATTCCTACTTCTCTTAAAATACTTTCTAAGCTTAGAAGAAATATTTTTTTGAATCCTCTTTCTAACATTTTCAAGAGCCCATGAAACTTGCCTAATGAAATGATACCTATCAACTATATGGATAGATGTTTTAAAGAACCTATTCTTAACAGACTTAAAGGTATTAGACATATCACTAAAAAAACTTAACCCCAAGTCGTTCTTTGTTAGGGATCTTTTTGAAATAGCCAAACAAAGAATTCAAATCTCTTGAAGTTAAAATATCAATGATAGAGTGTTTAGAACCATTAAGAAGAGAAGCCTGATACTTAAAGCCTCCACTATCTCCTTTAAATTCGCTTGTGCCCTATGGGTATCGATTCATAAAACTTTAGGCAGGTTATCTCTAGAAACACTTAAATAAGATAAAATTCTTAATACAGTATTAATAGAAACATTATACCTTTTGGCAATAGAAGTGCTAGAATGAAGTTCCTTAAATTCAGCCACAATAGCAAAAACAAATCTATTAGTCATAGTGTGACCCTTAGCAATAAAATCAAGATCCCTTTCAAAATGACAACCACAAGACTTACAATCATACCTTGTTTTCTTTAGATGAATAAAACAATTCTTACCATAAATGTGAGTATCCTTAATCTTTTGAATCCTATGATCATGAATCCAAATCCTTTTAGAACCACAGTGAAGACAAGTATCCATCTTTTTAACAGAAGCATGAATGTGAACAAAATTATTATCCTCATCAAAATTATCAAAAATTACATCTTTAAAACCCAACAAATTCATGTTATTATTATTTCGCACTTATATGCACCTCCTTGCTTTGTTTTTAGCTATTTTAAGTTTAGGACTAAATGCGTATAAGTGCAAATTTTTTATATAAAAATATCTGTTAGAGATTTACTCCCCAACAGATATTATAGAGCCTAAGTAATTCCGCCATCAGTTTCTCTACTCTGCAACGTGCCGTTTCATCAATCTCCCACAGATGCAGAAATAGTTGATCCCTGAGAATCAGATCGTTTAGTAGCATCGGATTCTGCTCTTGCAGATACACTCTCCTCATTCTGCCGTATTTGCCCAACACTTTGTGTTTATATGGATTCAACTGAATGTCAGGAATAAAATAATCTCCACACTGATAATATCTAAACTCTTGTCCCATAAGGATACCTCCAATCAATTTCTCTTTCTAATGTTATTGTAGTCTGTTTATATCCTTATGTGAAGTTTGTCGATTGTTTTGCATTTAGGGCATCCATGATTTGCTGATAAACTTTTCTGGAGGGTCTACGATTTCCTTTTTCCATATGATAGTAACGACTTGCTTTCAAGCCAACAAGCTCGGCAAACTCACACTGATTCAGTTTTATTTCTTCTCTGATTGCCTTCAAAGCCTCTGTATAAGGCGATGCAATGAACGCAGCAAAATGAATAATCATAGAGAAAGCGACGCATCAATTTTCAGCCGTTCTGAGAGCCTCACAGCGGTATCATATGGTATCGGCACAAAGCCCCTGCTCATATTTCAGCAGAGTTGCCGGAACAATGCCTACCTGCTCGGCAGGTTGTCTGGTCGTAAGATTATTTCGTAGCCGATAATAACGCAGATACTCTCCCGGTTGATTGCCCCTTGGTCTTTTCTCAAATGGCAATGTCAGATGAAGGAGCAGCTTTTCATGACGGTATTGATACAACGATGTGTGATTGAAAATACCATTGCAAAGACAATATGATATTTACACATTCATTTTGTGTGTGATAATGAATTTGCCTTTTAAACCATATTAATCACCTCTTATTATTTTAGGCCTGAACAACTCTATTATAATACTGTGGTGATTTTTTGGTATAAACTATTGTTAATTAACCGCATAGCAGGTAATTTTTTCACACCCATTGCGTGCTCAACTGATTAAAGTCAAAAAAAATAGACACAAAAAACCGCAAGATAACTTGCGGCTTTTTTAAGCATTTATTTACTTATAGGGATTAATACCATCCTCTAAGTTTCATTGCTTTGTCAATTGATTGAATAGCGTACATGTAAACTCCTTCTCTAGGAACTACATCATATTCGTCACAAACGCCGAATACGCCTTCGATAGCTTTCATCATGTCAGCTTCTTGTTTTTCTTCTACTTCAGCTTCTGTCCAGTACATTCCGTATTGGTTTTGAACCCATTCGTAGTAAGAAACTAGAACTCCACCAGAGTTAGTTAGGATATCTGGAGTTAGAGGAATTCCTCTTTCCATAAGAGCCTTATCTCCTTCTGGAGTAGTAGGACCATTAGCTGCTTCACAAACTAATTTAACATTAAGTTTTTTAGCAACTTCGCCAGTGATTACATTTTCAAGAGCTGCTGGAATTAAGATATCCCATTCGCCAGTCCAGAAATCTTCATCTGTAATTTGTTTTGCATCTGGGTAACCAATTAATGTGTGGTGTTCGTTCTTGTATTCAAGAAGTTTTTTGAAGTCTAGTCCATTTTCATTGTATAGAGCGTAGTTTCCTTCTTTTTTGTCCCATTCAGCTAGAGCGTAAACTTTTCCGCCTTGTCTTTCAATGTTTTTAACAGTGAAAGATCCAACATTACCGAAACCTTGAACTGCAATCTTAGCTTTTGAGAAGTCAATTCCTTCACGTTTTGCAGCTTCTCTAGTTACTACAGCAACACCAAATCCTGTTGCTTCGTTTCTTCCTTCAGATCCACCAAGTCCAACTGGTTTACCTGTGAAAGTTCCTATATCTTGTCTGTCTCCGTTTAGTTTGATGTATTCATCAATAAACCAAGACATAATTTGTCCGTTAGTATTAACGTCTGGAGCTGGAATATCAATTCTTTCTCCAAGATATTTATGAAGTCCTCTTACCCAACCTCTTGCAAGTTGTTCTAATTCTCTATCAGAAAGTTCAGAAGGATCTACACAAATTCCACCTTTTCCTCCACCATATGGAAGACCAAGTGCGCCACCTTTGAAAGTCATCCAAAGTGAAAGAGCCTTAACTTCGTCAAGGTTTACATTTGGATGGAATCTACATCCACCTTTAGCAGGACCAACTGCTGTTGAGTGAGCTGATCTCCAACCTTTGAAAACTTTAACTGAACCATCATCCATTTTAACTGGAATAGAAATTTCAATTACTCTTTCAGGTTCTTTTAGAATTTCATAAACTGCTGGGTCACAACCTAGCTTGTCACATGCAGCTTTAACTTTTTGTTGAGCTGCTACTAACGGATTTAAAGTATCTGTCATTATTAACACTCTCCTTTATGTATAATCATGATAACCATTTCTTACAGTCATAATTATAACAAATAGAAATATTAAGTTCAAGTTGACCCATCAATTTTAACTAATTGTTTGTATTTATAATTTAAGCTTTATCATTTTATTCTTTTTAGCTTATATTAATTCAATTCGTAAACAATAGTAAGCTACTTTTATAATTTATGTCATTAATTTTTTCTAATTTCTCACATAGCATTTTTATAAATAAATAAAAATTCAAATTCTGTAATCATTTTCATAAATCCTTGGCAAAAGCTTTAGTTTTAGCTTTTATCTCTTTCTAATTTTTCCTGTTTTAAAATTTTTATCTTATATATATCAAATTTATCACTTAATATTTTTTCTAATTTGGTGTATCATACAAATTGAGGTGATAAAGTGAATTCACATAAGACTAGTTTTAAAAACTGGGTTTTTTCGAAAACTTTCGGCAGGAAATTACTTTCTGTAATTATTTGCAACTTGATAACTGCCTTTTCAATTACATATATTATTAAACCAAATTTACTTATATCAGGAGGTTTGACAGGTCTTAGTATTTTGACATCCAATGTAACTGGAATTAGCCTTCCTTTACTTGTCTTCTTTTTAAATATTCCAACTTCCTTTTTGAGTTTATTTTTTCTTGATAGGGATTTTACATTTTTTTCTACACTTGCAATTTTTCTCCTATCACTTTTTATTTCTTTTTACGAAAAACTTATGCCAGGATTTTTCCTGACAAAAGAACCTATCCTTGCTTGTATCTTTGGTGGCCTCTTAAATGGAATTGGAGCTGGCATTGCTTTTAGAAGTGGAACTTCTACTGGTGGCCTTGATATTATAGCAGCTATTTTAAAAAAGAATTTTAATATTACTATAGGCAATGTCTTAATGGGAATTAATTTTATTATTGTATCTTGCCTCGGTTACTTGTATTCAATAGACAAGGTTCTTTTTACTTTAATTTTAATGTTTATAAATTATAGCGTAATTGATAGGATTCAACTTGGTGTTGGAAAGCAAAAACAAGTCCTAATAATTTCTGATTGCAATGAAGAAATTGCAAGAGAAATTCACGAAGAAACAAATAGAGGTGCAACTTACATAAAGGGAGTTACTTCTTATATGAAAAAAGATGTTCACATACTCTATGTTGTCTGCTCTTCAAGACAACTGGTTAAAGTTAGACAAATCATAAAAAGAAATGATCCAGGTGCCTTTGTAACTGTGTCTGAAACTTCAGAAATTTTGGGCAATGGATTTAAAGAACTTTCAATTTAAAAAACTTGCCACAAGAAAATAGTGCAAGATAGAATTTACTTTCTTTCTTACACTATTTATGCTACTAAAAGCCCCTCAATCCACTTTTAGGATTGTGAGGCTTTATTTTTTTAAGCTTTTAAATCATTTGTCCTACTGTCAAATATATTCCAATAAGGGTCCAATCATAAATTATGTGAATCAAATAAGTCACAGTCAGATTTTTTGAAATGACATAGGACATTGAAAGACCTGTCCTTATTATAGATATCACAAGAACTGCTTGCAAAATATTAAAATTATAAGTTGAAATGTGCATAGCACCAAAAATTACTGATGAAACAAGTATTGCCACAATAGTTTTTAAAATTTCATTTTTTGTCTTAAACTTATTTATCACAAATAAAAAGGGAATTATAAAAATTATTTCTTCTGCAATAAATTGAATCAAAGTTGAGGCAAAAAAACTCTTAATATTATCTTCTGTCAAGACATCAAAAATTGGATTTGCACTGCCTTCTATTCCCATTTTTTCTACAACAATAGATGACACTATAACTGCCACTAAAGAAAATCCAAGGCCTATTAAAATATAGAGAAGGTCCTTCATTTTTAGGGGCAAAAATATTTTAAAAATAAAATCCCTATCAACTACAAGAAGGGACAAGAGAGCACAAATACTTATTCCTGTCGCCAATAAAACTTCATTTTTCAAATTCAAAAGTCCAAATATAAGGCTAATTCCAAAGAAGGATGCAATTGATAGAAAAAGTGCCAAGACCCATTTCCAAGTTTTAGCTTCTATTTCTGGATAAGATCTTTTCATTTTTGATCAAACTCTACTAAACCTTCATCTGTCAAAAGATATTCTAAAGGCTTGTCATATTCTTCGTGAACTAAACTTTCCACAAATTGGTCTGAATATCCAATGCCCAATCTTATAGTGTCAACTTTGGCAAAAAATTTGTCATAAAATCCTCCACCATAACCAAGGCGATAACCATCTTTGTCAAAGGCAAGACCAGGAGTTATAGTTAAGTCCACATCTTTTACTTCTTCTCCATCTTTTGGTTCTAAGATTCCCATTTTATTTTCTTCAAGGTCATCAATTCCCTTTACTTCCACTGCTATCATTTCCCTGCCCTTAACAAGGGGAACTAAAAGTTTTTTTCCATCTTCAAGTATGTTTTCAATTATTTCCTTTGTATCCACCTCAGATCTATAAGATATAAAAACAAAAACTGATTTTGCATTTTTATAAATCTCAAGATCTCTTAATTTTTCTCGAATTAATTTGTCTTTTTCGTCCTTATTTTTTACTTCCGCTCTTATTTTTGTATATTTTTTCCTAAGTTCTTTTTTATCCATTAAATTTCTCCTTATTTTCGCAAATTTCTAAATAATCACAATTTTTGCAATCACTAGTAGATTCATAATTACCATTTTTTATGCTGTCAGTTATGGAAATTATCTCATCTTCAACTCTATTTAAAAGTTCTTGAATTTCCTCTTCTGTGAAATAATATCTCCCCCTGTCATCTTTTGGCAAGATATCAGAATTTTTTATAACTGTGGAAATTTCTCCCCTTTTAATAGAACCATAATTCGCCATCGATAACTTCTTACCCACTTTTCTTCTTGCTATAGCATAAAGTGGCATTTGGAAAGATTTTAAATCTACAATTTCTTTTTTTGTTTTTACAGATGACCTCTTGTAGTCCATTAAAATTTCTTCATCATGACGAGCATCAATTCTGTCGATTCTTCCCCTGATTTTTAGTCCCCTCACGTCAGTCATAAAACTTTCTTCAAAATATTTTGGCTTAAATCCATATTTTTCTTGAACTTCCAAATCTTTTTTTATATATTCTCCCAAAATTTTTTGAGAATTTAGGACAGAAATTTTATTGAGAAAAGATAAATTTTCAAAATCGCCAAGATTTTCTTCTTCCAAAATCAATTCCCTTAACTTATCTTCATTAAATCCACTTTCAGCTTTAAAATATTTTTCCAAAATATGATGGTACTTGTCCCCCATATTTATATAAAATTTTTCATCATAGTCCTTTTCCAGTTTACCTAGTCCATAAACTCTTTCAAAGAGAAATCTCCTTGGACAGTCCTTTAAAACATCAAAATCTGTCACAGAATAAGATCTTTCAGAAATTTTTTTATTAATCTCTGTCAAATTTAGAAAATCAAGAAGATAATTTTCTTCTTCAACTTTTTCTCTTTTATAGAGTTTAGAAGTTTCATAAATTTTTTCTTTTTCTTGAACTTCAAGACCCAAATCATAAATGAGAGAATTTAAAAGTTTTGAATAGCCCTTTTCCCTATCTCCACAAAGAATTAAAATGTTTTTTGCTGTGAAAAAATCATAAAGTAAATAAATATAATCTCTCTTGAAATTATCCTTTATTATTCCCAATTTCTCCATGGTCGCTTGACTTTCTCTCTTGTAGATAAAATTTGATTTTTTATTATTTTCATAATTTTCATCAAATCCAATTAAGATTAAATATTTAAAATTTCTATAATAATTGGAACTAAGCTTTAAAATTTCAAGGGCATCAAGATTTTGCACTTGAGAAATCTTCGCCATTTCCATATATTTTTTCAAAATCAAAATAAATTCATCTAGATCAATAATTTCGTAAAAATCTAAAAGATTATCCATCTTTAAAAATATTTCATCAAGCTTTTCCAAAAATCTAAGTTCTCGTCTTATTATGCTCTCTGGATTTTTTTCAAGTTCACTTTCTATTATTTCTCTAGCTTTTTCTAAGTATTCCCCAAAAAAATTCCTATAATAATCAAGACTTTCACTTTTATTTATTTTTTCATCCTGAAGAATTTTACTGCCAAGGAGAAAATCTTTTAAATCCCCATCATTTATCCTAAATTCCCTTATATTTGAAAAATCTATATCATATAAATCTTTAAAATCATAGGACATCAAAGCTGATTCCAGTTTTATTTCGTCAATATCTAGTGGAAAAAAAGATAATCTCACTCTTTTTAAAGTATTTTCCTTAGACCTGTCACTAAAATAATCTAAAAGAGATAAAAACTCACTTTCAAGAAGGGAATTTTCATATCTTGGCAAATTAAATTCTAGACCTTCAAATTTTTCCCTACTTCTAATTTTTTCTGAAAGACTAGATGAAGCACTTAAAATTGAAATACTATTTGGATCTTCATCTTTTAAAAACAATTTTAATTCTGAAAAAAACAAATTGTAAAAATTATTCTTTGAAGAAAAAACTTTTATATTATCTTTTTTTATTTCTTCTTTATAATCTAAAAATTCTCCTCTTTCCAATTCAAAAGAAAATTCCAACAATTTTTTTATAGTATCTTCAATTAAGTCAGAATTTATAAAATTAAAGGGCATGTCTATGTAGATATTTTTATCTTCTATTTCTGATAAAATTCTAATTATTTCTTCTTCAGTTTTTCCAAATTCTAAAAATCCAGAAATTATTATAGAATCAAATTTGCTTGATTTTATGGAAATTTTCTTTACTTTTCCATAAATATCATAAGACCTAGCCTTAAAATATCCCTCATAAATTTCAAAAACTTTTGACAAAATTTTAAAAATCTCACCAGGAATTTCTCTTATATCACAAGCACTTAAATTATTTTCACAGATTTCATCAAAAAAATCCAAAACAATATCTACAGTTTCTGGATAAACTGGAATATCCCCAAAATTTTTCTTCAAAATTTTTGACAAGACCAAATATTTTAAGATTTCATCAGGTTTTTTTTCCCTATTTTTCTTTCCAATGCCATCAAAAGTTTCAAACTCAGTTTTACTTATGTCCAAACCCTTTTTTAACATTTCTCTTATGTAAAAATTTATAGCAGATTGAGAGGGCAAGATTATTAAAGTTTCCTTGCCCTTCAACTTTTCAAAATCAAAATTTTCTCTAGGATTTCTAAAAATTACTTTCTTCATTTAATAATTCACCTAAATTTATTTTAAATATGTCCTCTGCAATATCAGTCATCTTTTTGCCTGGCAGATAAATAAATTTTTTGCCCTTCAATTTATCAAATCTATCTGACTCAAAAACCAGGGCATAGTTGTGGAGAAACTGACTGTCAAGACCCTTGTCCCTAAAAATTTTATTTACCCTATTATCTCCGTACTTCCTATCTCCAATTATACTCAAATTTTTTTCCTTTAGAGATGCTCTAATTTGATGTGTCCTTCCAGTTATTAAATTTACAGAAAGAAGAGAATAGTCCTCATTTGATTTTAAGACTTTAAATTCTGTCAAAGATCTTTTTCCTTCGTTATCTGATGCCTTTTTCATGACATTGTTGCCAGTTTTTTTAAGATTAATATCCACATCAAAATCAGCTTTTACAAAACCTGAAACAATAGTTACATAAAGTTTTTTTATCTCCCTATTTTTTATAGCTTCATTTAAATCTTGCAGGCTCTTTAAATTTTTTGCCCCAATTAAAATTCCAGAAGTATTTCTATCAAGCCTATTTACAGAGGCAGGTCTAAAAGATTTTTCCAATCTCGGATTATAATCGCCCTTACTAATTAAATAATCCACCATCCTATCAAGGGCATTGTCCTTGTATCCGTGACTGTCATTGTGAGTTAACATGTTCACAGGCTTTTTCACAAGTATTATGTCCTCATCTTCATATAAAATATCTGGCTTTTTTGAATTCTTTGACTTTTTTATATCTTTCTTAAATTTATTTATAGTATCTTCAGCCAAAAATAATTTTATCTCGTCGCCATCACTAATTATGTCTTCTGGCTTTGCTTTTTTCCCATTTAAGACTATATTTTTCTTTCTCAAATTTTTATATATAAAGGAAAGTGGTGCTTTTTCAAAATAGATTTTCAAAAATCTATCTAATCTTCTTCCCTCATCATTTTTATTAACAATAATTTTTCGCATAATATCTCCAAACTTTTCATTTTTTAACTTTGCTGATATAATTATATCAAAACAAGATGAAAAGAGGTTTATTTTGAATAACTTTAACAAAGGCAAACTCTTTTTTATTAAATTCGCACAAGTTTTATTATCAATTTTATTTTTCATATTTTTAGTTTTTGTAATTAAGTGGAGAATGGATTCTCTATATTTAAATTCTATATCAACTAAAGAAATAAATATTGGTCTAGTAGATGAACTAAAGAAAACTTATGGCGAAATTTTAGTTGCAACTGGCATAAAAGAAGAAAAAGCTGTTAAGCCTGTTGTCCTAATTGATGACAATAAAAAAGACGAAAATGAAAATGTAAATGAATTTACAGTTCCTGAAGGAACTGATGTAGATAGTCTTGGAGAACTTTTAATCTCTAAGGGACTAATAGCTGATATGGCAACTTACAAGACCTTGGCCGATGATTTGCAAATCAAGGACAAGATTAATCCTGGTGCTTACAAATTTGATAAGGACCTTACAGTAAAAGAAATACTTGCTGAAATAGCTGACATTGAATTTAAAACTTACACTGTAAACATAGAAGAAGGAGCAAGTCCACAAGATCTTGCAAAAACTTTAAAAGAAAAAGGCGTTATTGAATCTGAAAATGCCTTCGTAAGTGCCTGCAATAACCTTGGAGTTAATGCATTTGCTCCAGGTGAGCACAATATAGAAATGCCATCAAAGGTGGCAAATATAATTGAATCACTTGCACAAAAATAATCTGTAGGAAACTACAGATTTTTTCTTTTTATTCTCAATGGATATTGAAAGTAAATTGTGATATATTTTAAAAAAAGATTGGAGGACGCTATGCACAAAAATAGAATTAATAGACTAATAAAAAAAATGGAAGAAAATAATCTTTCCCACATGATAATAACTGATCCCTATGCAATTTTTTATCTTCTAGATAGGATGATTAGCCCAGGAGAAAGAGCTCTTGCCCTTTATGTCCACAAGGATGGAGATTTAAAACTTCTTATAAATGAATTATTCCCTCAAGAAGAAATAGCTGGAGTGGATTTTATTTGGTATAACGATGTTGAAGATGGCATTGAAAAACTCTCAAAATTTATAAAAGACGATGAGTTAATTGGAATTGATAAATTTTGGCCCGCAAAATTCTTGCTAAGACTTCAAGAAATTTTCCCAGATAAAAAATATATAAATGGATCTACAATTGTGGATGGAGTCAGAAGAGTTAAAGACGAAGAAGAAAAAAATTTAATGCGTGAATCTTCTGCAATAAACGATAAAGTTATGGAAGAATTAATTCCATGGGTTGTAAAAGGTTTGAGTGAAAAAGAACTTTCCCAAAAATTAAAAGAAATTTACAAAGCTCACGGAGTTGAAGAAGTTTCCTTTGAACCAATAACTGCCTATGGAAAATCTGCCGCTGATCCTCACCACTCAACAGATAACAGCAAGGGTAAACTTGGCGACTGTGTTGTCCTAGATATTGGTGGCATGTATAAAAATTACGCATCTGATATGACTCGTACAGTCTTTATTGGCGAAGTATCAGATAGAGCGAGAGAAATATATGAAATTGTAAAAGAAGCAAACCTTCGTGGAATTGCTGCCGCAAAAGCTGGCAACAAGATGTCTGATGTAGATAAGGCTGCTCGCTCTTATATCGAAGAAAAGGGCTATGGAAAATATTTTACACACAGAACTGGTCACTCCATTGGACTTGAAACTCACGAAGAAGGCGACGTTTCTTCAGTAAATGACAGCATAATAGAAGTGGGACAAATTTTTTCCATTGAACCTGGCATTTATTTATTAGACGAAGGAATTGGAGTTAGGATAGAAGATTTAGTTTTAATAACAGAAGATGGGTGTGAAATTTTAAATAGCGTTTCTAAAGATCTCAAAGTTGTTCCAGTAGAATAAAGAAGTTTTATTTAGTAAATTTTATAAAAATTTTATCCAATATAGGGGCGCAATACCATTCTGTCATACAGGTGGCGGATGTATGATGCCCCTACCCCTCTTCAAATCTCTTACCTAAGCATATCGTGCCGACAGAATTCTATCCAAAAAAATTTCAGAGAAAATATATCATCTCTGAAATCTTTTTATAAGTTTATATAATAAACAAATCTTTAATAATTTATTTTATCAAGTATTCCCTTAAAATGAGCAATTACTATTCCATAATTTGTTATTGGAATATTTTTTTCTTTTGCCTTTTTTATTCTGTTTCTTATATTTTTTGCATTTAACATGCAGCCACCACACTGAACTATTAAATCATAATCACAAATATTCTCTGGAAAAACTGAACCACTGCTCACATCAACTTGAATATTTTCTCCATATTTTTTTCTTATCATATTTGGTATTTTTATTCTGCCAATATCTTCTTCTGCTGGAGCATGAGTGCAAGCTTCTGCAATTAAAATTTTTGAATTTTCATTTAATTTTTCTAAAGCTTCCACTCCTCTTAGGTATTCGCCAATATCACCCTTTAATTTTGCAAATAAAACTGAAAAAGAAGTTAATCTTACATCTCTTGGTATTTTTTCATAAACTTCTAAAAATACAGAGGAGTCAGCTACAATTAAATCTGGCTTTTTATTTAAGATTTGTAAAATATCACTTAGTTCTTCGAGTTTTACCATAGATACAAGGGCATTTCTATCTAAAAGCTCACGAATTGCTTGGACTTGAGGAAGGATCAATCGATTTTTTGGGGCGGCAATATCTTGTGGAATTACAAGTAAAACAAGATTTTTCTCTTCAACCATTCCGTCAAAAAGTTTCTCTTCTTTATTTGGCTTAAATTTTAAAAGTTCTTCCAAGAGCTTGTCTAAACCAAATTTTTCAAGTGCTGAAAGCTCAATTACTTTGTAATCTGAAAAATCCTCTCTTATTTTTTTTATTTCATCTTTAGATAAGATATCAATTTTATTTATTACAATAAGAATTGGTGTTTCCTTAAATTCTTTTAAAAGTTCTCTTTCAGATTTTGTATCAGTATCTGATACAACTAAGATTCCTATATCAGTTTTTGAAATGACTTCCCCAGTCTTTTTCATTCTCTTTTCTCCGAGAATGGTTTTATCAGCAATACCTGGAGTGTCCATCAATAGACAAGCTCCCAAATCTTTTATCTCCATGGACTTATAAACAGGATCTGTTGTAGTTCCCTCTTCTTTTGAGACAATAGAAATTTCACGATTTGCAAAGGCATTTATTATTGAGCTCTTTCCTGAATTTACTTTTCCAAAAAAACCAATGTGAATCCTAGATCCTGAATTAGTTTTATTTAATTCCATTAAAATCTAAAATCTCTCTTTCCAACTTTTTCCATTTCATCAATATATTCTTTCGCCTTATTTTTTACAGTTTCATCAGGAATTTTTTCAAGTTCTTTTGCAATTAATTCATCACTTAATTCCTTTGTCTTTTCATTGCCATAATCTAACATGTATTCTTTTAAAGTCATTAATGCATTTGGTTGACAACAATTTAAAATTTGTCCTGACTTACAAAGCTGCATAAATCTGTCTCCAGTTCTTCCAGCCCTGTAACAAGCTGTGCAAAAACTTGGAATATAACCAAGTTCCATTAACCAGTCCACAACTTCTTCTAGAGTTCTGTTGTCAGCAACATCAAATTGAGCAGAATTATCTTCTCTTTTTTCTTCCTCAACATAACCGCCAACAGAAGTTTTTGATCCTCCAGAAATTTGGCTCACACCAAGTTCTAAAGCTTTTTCCCTAACTCTTTTAGATTCTCTTGTAGAAATAATCATTCCTGTATAAGGAACTGAAACTCTAATTAAGGCAATTAACTTTTCAAAAATATCGTCAGCTAGTTCATTTTTAAAATCACTTGGATCAATGTCATCTGCTGGTTGAATTCTTGGAACAGAAATTGTGTGTGGTCCAACCCAAAATCTTGCTTCCAAGTGTTCTGCGTGCATCAAAAGTCCAACAAGTTCATATTTATAAGTTTCAAGTCCAAATAAAACACCAATTCCAACATCATCAATGCCTGCTTCCATTGCCCTATCTATGGCTTCTGTGTGGTAGGCATAATTGTGTTTTGGTCCAGTAGGATGAAGTTCTTCGTAGGACTTTTTGTTATAAGTTTCTTGGAAAAGAATGTAAGTGCCAATTTCTGCATCTTTTAACTTTTTATAATTTTCAACACTTGTGGCAGCAATATTTATATTTACTCTTCTTATTTGACCATTTTCATGTTTTATAGAATAAATTGTCTTAATAGATTCCAAGATATATTCCATAGTGTTATTAACAGGATCTTCGCCAAGTTCGATGGCAAGTCTTTTGTGTCCCATATCTTGAAGGGCTATTACTTCATTTTTTATTTCTTCTTGAGATAATTTTTTCCTTCTAATATTCTTATTTTTTGCGTGATAAGGACAGTATACACAACCATTTATACAGTAATTCGAAAGATAAAGTGGTGCAAATAAAACAATTCTATTGCCATAGTGGTCTTCCTTAATTTTTTTCGCCAACTTAAAAATTTCTTCTTGATAATATTTGTCATCACTAAAAAGAAGTAAGGCAGCTTCTCTATGGCTCAAACCCTTTTCTTTTTTCGCTTTTTCTAATACTTTATCTAATAAATCTTTATTGTTCTTATTTTTTCCTGCATAATCAAGGGTATCTAAAATCTCTTGATGATTTATAAATTCTTCTGCAACATTTGAATCTACTTTGTACATTTTTATTCCTTCTTCCTTACTTATAATCTCCTCTAGATTTTGAAATTTTATATCCAATCTTATTTAGCTTTTCTTCAAGTCCTTTAAAATCATCAGAATTTTGTACTTCTGTTCCAATTTTATTGTCATAAAGTTTATAATTTTTTCTAAGTTTTTCTGCACCAACATTGGGCATTAGAACATTGGCACCTGCCAAAATTCCTTTTTCTCGTCCAAAATCATCTATACTTCCCAAGGCTGTCGTCGACGGAAGGAGAAGTTTCTCATCTGCAATTCTAACAATAGATAAAATTTTTAGAACATCATCTAACTTTCCACACTCGTAATCTCTAAAGGGAGTATCTTTCTGAGCTATAAAGGGTCCAATCCCCACCATTTGAGGTCTTAATTTTAAGATAAAATTTAAATCCTCATATAAATTTTGCCTTTCTTGGAAGGGAGAACCCACCATCATTCCACAACCAGTTTGATAACCCAATTCCTTTAATTTCAAAATAGAATTTATCCTATTCTCAAAACTCATAGAATTTGGATGTAGCCTTTCATAGTGGCACTTTGAATAAGTTTCGTGACGAAGAAGATATCTGTCAGCTCCAATATTTTTTAAGGCTTCAAAATCTTTAAAATCTCTCTCTCCCAAAGAAAGAGTTATTGCAATATCAGAAAATCGATTTTTAATTTCAGATAAAATTTCTCTTAAATATTCTAAAGTGTAAAAATCATCTTCCCCACCCTGCATCACAATAGTTTTTATTCCCAAGTCAACAGAATGACTGACAAGTTCTAAAATCTCCTCTTTTGAGAGTCTTAATCTTTTAGCAGATTTGTTGGCATTTCTAAGACCACAATAAAAACAATTATTTTTGCAATAAGTGCTAATTTCAATTAGTCCTCTTATGTAAATCTCATTGCCAAAATTTTTTAATGCCAAATTTCTAGCAAAAGAATAAAGATTTTTTGCATCTTCTCCATTTAAATTCATTAAATAAGAAAAATCTTCAAAGGAAATCTTTTTAGTTTTATAAAATTTTTCGCATATTTCTAATGTTTTATTCATAAAAATCCTATCTTAGTTAAAAAGTTCACAATCTATTATAATACTTACACTTAATTAATCAAGTATAAATAAGTCATGGATTGGATTTATTAATTATAAAAAGTTTCACTAAACAAGAGATTACTAGCAATAAAAATATTATAAAATTTAAGATTTTTGAAATATTTTATCTTTTAAAGTACAATATTATTTAATGTTTATAAAATTTACATATTAATGATAAAAAAACAATGAGATGATAAAAATTGAAAGCTAAATCAATATCAAATGTTGAAAAAAATTTAATGACGCAAGGTAGTATTTGGAAGACTATTGTCCTCTTTGCCCTTCCCCTCATTTTTGGAAATCTTCTCCAACAGACCTATAACACTATTGACTCCATGATTGTGGGAAATTATGTGGGAAGTCATGCCTTGGCAGCTGTAGGATCTAGCACTCCTCTTATTAATCTTCTTATATCTTTTAGTCAGGGTATAGCTGTTGGATGTGGAATCTTGGTTTCTCAGTCCATGGGAGGAGAAAATCAAAAGGAAATGAAACTTGCTGTTCACACTTCTATGGCAATCTCTATTATTCTTGGACTTTTAATTTCTATACTTGGATATGTCTTTGCTCCATGGCTTTTAGAACAAATGGACACTCCAAAAGAAGTAATGACACAATCTATAACTTATTTAAGAATTTTTTCTTTTGGACTTATCTTTAACATAATTTACAATATGGAAGCTGGAATTTTAAATGCAGTGGGCAATTCAAAAAGGTCCCTCCTATATCTTTTTATAGCTTCCTTTACAAATGTAATCCTTGATTTTTTATTCATAAAAAGATTTTCTTTGGGAGTTGAAGGTGCAGCTATTGCAACTAATATTAGTCAAGCACTTTCAGCTATACTTGCCCTCTTATTTTTAATAAGAGTCCCAGAAATTTATAAAGTTCATCTTTCAAGGATAAAAATTCACAAGGATATGGCTCTTAGAATAATAAAAGTTGGAATACCAACTGCAATACAAAACACTGTAATTTCCCTTTCAAATGTAATTATGCAATCTAGTGTAAATGTTTTTGGTCCTCTTGCTATGGCAGGTTTTGGAGCTTTCATAAAAATTGATGGTTTTAATATCTTGCCAGTAATGAGTCTTAGCATGGCTATAACAACCTTTGCTGGACAAAATTATGGTGCAGGAAAAATTAATCGAGTAAAAAAAGGAATGTGGACTACTTTAATTATGACTATTATTTACACCATAATAAGTGGAAGCTTACTTTATACTTTTGCACCAAATTTAATTGGTCTTTTCACAAAGGAGCCAAATGTAATTGAAGCTGGAGTTTTAGCAACAAAATTTTTCTGTCCTTTTTATTTTCTTCTTGCCATTATGCATTCTCTTGCAGGCACAGTAAGAGGTACAGGAAAAACTGTTCCACCTATGATAATTCTTTTGTTGTCACTTTGTTTATTTAGAATAATTGCTGCGAAATTTGTCATTCCACATTTCAACACCATCGAAAATGTTTATAGACTTTATCCTATTTCATGGGTAATTGGTGTAATTTTAATGGTCGGGTACACAATCAAGGCAGATTGGATAGAAACGAATTAAATTTTTATAATTTTATGTAAAATAAAAATTTATGTAAAATAAAAAACATTGGTTGATTTTAATTTTCAGCCAATGTTTTTTTATTTTTATTTATTTTCTTTGAAACCTTCGTATAGATTTCCTTCTTCTTCATCAATATATTTTTGAGCATTCATAGCTGCAACAGCACCGTCACCAGCTGCATTTACAACTTGGCGAACACTTTTCTTTCTAATATCTCCTGCTGCAAAAACTCCTGGCACATTAGTCCTCATTTCTTCATCAGTTTTAATGTAGCCATCTTCAGTAAGTTCCAACTTATCCTTAAACATTTCTGTCATAGGAATATAACCTATGAAAACAAAAATTCCAAAAGGATCATCTGATTTTATTGATCTGTCTTCACCTGTTTTAGTATCGTGTAAAATCATTTCATTTACAATTTTGTCGCCCTTGATTTCTTTTACAGTAGTGTTCCAGATAAAATCAATCTTGTCATTGTTAAAGGCTTGTTCTTGAAGAACTTTAGATGCTCTTAATTCATCTCTTCTGTGAATTATATAAACTTTTTTTGCAAAATTTGTTATAAAAATTGCCTCTTGAACAGCAGAATCGCCGCCACCAACTACATAAACAGTTTCGTCTTCATAAAAGGCTGCGTCACAAGTTGAACAATAACTTACGCCACGACCCTTATATTCTTTTTCTCCAGGTGCACCAATTTCTCTAGGAGAAGCTCCTGTTGCAACTATAACTGCCTTAGCTTCATAAGATTCAACATGTCCCTTTATTTTTTTTACTTTGCCATCAAGTTCCATATCTAGGACTTCGTCCATGACAATTTTGGCACCAAATTTTTTCGCTTGGTCTGCCATTTTTTTACCAAGTTCAACTCCATCTATTGTATCAATACCTGGATAGTTTTCTACTTGAGTAGTTTCAGAGATTTGTCCACCTTCGATTCCCTTTTCAATAATTAGGGTTTTCTTTTTACTTCTCGCTGCATATAGACCTGCAGTTAAACCAGCTGGACCTCCGCCAATTATAATAATATCGTACATTCTATCCCTCCATTTCTTATTATACCCAAAAATCTTTTTTTGTATATAATAGATATAGGTGATTAAATGGATTTTAAAATGAATTTTTCAACAACTTATTTTTTTATAATAAACTTACTATTATTTTCTCTTTCTTTTTATATGAACTATCTATTAAAAAAGAAGAAAAAGATTATTGGAGATAAGGACTCAAACTTAAACTATTATGAAAAAGCCTATTTATACAAAGGACCAAATTTTATTTACAACACAATTATAGCAATGATTTTAAAAGTCTATGGAGATGGACATCTTTTTATAGAAAAAAATATCTATAAGACAAAAAGAGGCGAAGAAAAAGTTGCATTTATCTTAAAAAACTTAGACGATTCAAATCTAGATGACGGAGAAAAAAGACTTTTTAAAACTCTTTTCTCTCTTGGAGATGATCAAATCTCAACAAGACAAATGGATAAGTTAAGAAGAACAGAAGCCGACAATTACAACAAAAAATTTAACGATTTTATATTTTATTTAGAAGATAAAATGATTGAAAAAAAATTGTTCACCAAAGAAAAAAATAGCTTAAAAATCTTTATATCTTTTGTAATTTTTTCACTTTTATTTTTTGTGGGAATAATTTCAGTTTACAATGAAAAATTTTTCGGTATTGTAAGTATTGTCTTTTCTCTTTATTTTTATGCTTCTCTAATATCATCTTTTTCTAAAATGACTGAAGCTGGAAATGAAAAATTTAGAGAACTTGAAAAGAAAGAAGAAGATTTGAAATCTTACAAGGGTAAAGATGAAGAAGATTTTCTTCTAGCTATAGGATTTGGACTAAAGGAAGAAATAACTTCAAATATTTATGAAAATTTAGATAATAAAAAATACGAAATATTTTTTGATTCTGACTTCTACCCTAGCTTTAAGACAGCTCTAGTTGGCGATCATCTTCTAGTAAGAAATTAATTTAAATATTACAAAATAAAAAAGCTGTGATAATAATGCCTAAAATTTTCTAGACATCATTATTCACAGCTTTTTTTATAATCTTATATTAAAACTCGCAAATTATAAGTTTGCCCTTACCTTCTATTTTTATTTCTTCATTTTCAAGATAAATAGCTGAGAATTTTTCAAAATCTTTGCCTTCAACTCTTAAATCAGAATCATAATTAAAAATTACTGCCTTTTTTTCTGCTTTAAATACAAAATTATTTATATTTAAGGCATACATTTTTGCATCAAGACCCTTTTTATAAATGAGATTAAAATCTCTAACATCTCCTGAAGATTTTGTAGAATCATCTCCATCAAAGAAAAGCACTTCAAAGGGATTTAATTTAAATTTATTTTCACCACTTTCGATATTCATAACATTGTCAATTGGTGTAATGTATCTAAAAAATCCCTTATAAGGTGTGTAAACTGATTCTTTGTCATTGCAAGTCGCAGTAGAAATTCTAAAGTCAAAATTTTTTTCAGCAACACTTGCATCTTCTGGATAGATGAAAACTTCCGTTGTAACTCCTGCAGACCAGTTTGAATCTTTAAATTCTTCTTTTTTAATAAATTTCATTTAGTCCTCCAATAATTCTCTTAACTTTCCAGTTACTTTATAATCAACTTTTTGAAGTTCAGAAATATTTTTTGCACCATTTAGCATCATGAGCATCTTAGTTTTTTCCATAAGACCATCAATATACTTTAGGGTGTATTCATATCCGCCACGAATTATATAAGATAAAATTTCGCCACTAATTGCAGTCATATCTGCTCCAAGGCTAATGCTTTTTACTATGTCCATAGAAGTTTTTATTCCTCCTGATGCTATTAAATAAAGATCATCATAATTGAGTTTTTTTGTTTCTATGATAGATAGGGCAGTGGGAATCCCCCATGAAAATAAATCTGATATATCTGCATTTGGATCTCTCAAATTTTCTATTTCAAAGAAGTTTGAACCACCGTAACCAGAAATATCTACATACTTAACTCCAACATCATAGAGTTTCTTCACAGTCTTTTGTGACATCCCAAAGCCAACTTCTTTTACTATAACTGGCACCTCAGACTTTTTAACTATATTTTCAATGTTTTTTAAAATTCCACAAAAATTTCTTTCCCCTTCAGCTTGCACAAGTTCTTGAGCTGGATTTAAATGTATTTGAATTGCATCGGCCCTTAATAGATCTACTGCAAGTTTTGCATCTTCAACACTAGAAAATCCACTTAGGTTTGAAATAACAATTCCATCCTTTATAATTTCTCTTACAATTTCAAAGGATTTTCTTGAGTCCTCATCTTCAAGAGCAATAGTTTGCGAACCAACAGCCATAGGAAGGTCGTATTCAACTGCCACGCTGGCAAGATTTCTATTTATTTCCTCTGATAAACTTGATCCACCTGTCATGGCATTTATCATTAGGGGAAATTTTATTTTTTTATCTAAAAAATTAAGACTTGTATCAATTTCATCATAATTTATCTCTGGAATAGAGTCATTATACAAAAAGATATCGGAAAAAAGTGGGTCGCCAACATAAGTCGAGCGAAGGAAATTTTCTATATGTTCAGTCTTTCTATATTTCCTCATTACATCCTCCTTTATAACAAGTAAATAATATCATCTTTAAAAATTTTTTACAAGAAAGGAGTGTTAAAAATGCTGGCTCCAATTTTGTCACCATCATGTCTTATGAGTCCATTCTTTATTTCAATAAATTCGCCTTCTGTAATTTTTACATTTTTTTCTCTAAAATATTTTCTATCATCATCAGTGGCAAATATTGGCATTGATTCATCTTTGTTGTAATAATATTTATAAATCTCTTCTGATGCCCTAAGATTATTCACTATAACTTCATCAATAAAGTCATACTCTGCATGTTTTAGAATTGCATCAAAATGATCTCTTAAAGAATATTCAAGAGTTTCTCCCCTTTGGGTCATGGCATTGGCAATGTAAATAACTTTCGCCTCTGTATCTCTTAGGGTTTCATTTATCCCAGCAACTAAAAAATTGGGTATAATGGAAGTGTATAAAGACCCTGGTCCAATTATAACTATATCAGATGAAAGTATTGCCTTTAGAGCCTCATCATTTGCCTTAGGATAATGAGGAATCATACTCATCTTCTCAATTTTTGTATTTAACCTATAACACATCTTTGGTATGTAGGACTCGCCTACTACCTTGTCCTTAGATTCAAATTCAGCAACAAGATGAGTTTCATCTAAAGTAACTGGAATAATTTTGCCTGTAACATTAAATACACTGGACATTTCCAAAAGAGCCTTGTCAAAAGATCCAAAAATATCTGTCAAGGCAGCAATCAAAATATTTCCGACATTTTGATTTTTTAAACTTCCAGAATTAAATCTATAATTCAAGAGTCTTTTCATAGTGTTATCTGTATTGGAAAGAGCAATAAGACATCTCCTCACATCTCCTGGTGGGAGCATATTTAATTCTTCTCTTAAAATTCCACTTCCACCACCATCATCAGACATGGAAACAACAGCAGAAATATTTTTGCTGTAATCTTTTAAACCACGCAAAATGGTGGAGATACCTGTCCCTCCTCCAAGGACTGCTATCTTTTTTTCCATAAATTTTTCTCCATATCCCTGTGTGTAACATAGGTGGATTTATATTCTTCTTTTAAAAGTCTGCCAATTTCTTCAGCTATAGTTACTGATCTGTGAAATCCACCAGTACAACCAATTCCAATTGTCAAAACCCTCTTTTGTTCTGACATATAATTTGGTATCAAAAACTTCAATAAATCAATGGTCTTTTCGATAAACTCACTAGTGACGTCCCACTTCAAGACATAAGACTTCACTTCTTCAGACTTTCCGTTTAAATCTTTGAGCTCTTTTATATAAAAAGGATTTGGCAAAAACCTAACATCAAAAACAAGATCGGCATCTCTTAAAATACCATTTTTAAAACCAAAACTTGAAACCTCAATGGCAAAGTTATCCTTTTCGTCGTATGAAACAAAAGCCATAAGTTGTTTTCTCAAATTTTTAGTAGAAAGACCAGTGGTATCTATTACAAAATCTGCACTTTCTTTTATTTTTGAAAGAGTTTCTGCTTCAAAATTATAACCCTCAACAATAGACCTATTCATTGGATGAGGCCTTCTAAGCTCCTTGTATCTTGCAATAATAGTTTCCATATCTGCATAAAGAAATAAGAGCCTTATTTTCACATTCATTCCCTTTAACTCTTCATAAGCAGAATAAAAATCATTAAATAGCTCGCCACTTCTCATGTCAACAACAGCAGCTACCTTCTCAAAACTTTTGCTCTTTGCATCTAGAGCTATACTACAAAATTTTGGCAAGAGAGCTGGAGCAAGATTATCCATTGCATAATAACCAAGATCTTCAAAAACATCTAGAGCATAGGATTTGCCAGATCCACTCATTCCCGTAATAATTATAAGTTCCATTTAATCACCAAACAAAAGAAAATCAGTCACCAATAATTTTAACTTCTCTCTCCATATTAACACCGAATTTATCGTGAACAACCTTTTGAACAATTTCAATAGTTTCAAGAATATCTTCAGCAGTGGCATTATTTTTATTTACAACAAAACCACAGTGTTTCTCACTAATTCCTGCTCCCTTATGAGTAAATCCCCTAAGACCAGAATCATCAATTAACTTTCCAGCAAAATATCCAGTAGGTCTTTTAAAAGTAGAACCAGCAGAAGGCATATCCAAAGGTTGTTTATCTGCCCTTCTCCTGTCAAATTCTTCATACTTTTCTCTAATCTCATCTTTATTTCCATCATCAAGTGCAAAAGTTGCTCCAAGGACAACTAAATCTCTTTCTTGCACAAGAGAATGTCTGTAAGAAAAATTCATTTCATCGCAAGGAATTTCTATAACATCTAAATTTTCATCAAGAAGTCTAACACTTTTCACAACATTTTTTATTTCACCATCGTAAGCACCAGCATTCATGACAATGGCACCACCTAAAGATCCAGGAATTCCATGAGCAAACTCAAGACCAGTTAAAGAATTTTCCATGGCAAATTCGCTTACCTTTTTCATACTGGCACCTGTTCCCGCATAAATTTCTCTATCAGATATTTTCTTAACATCATTCAATTTGTTTTTTAATTTAATTATGATGCCATCAAAACCTCTATCTTTTACAATAATATTTGTACAATTGCCAAGTATATAATAATTATAATTATTTTTTCTTATTTCTTTTAAAATTTCTATAAGAGCTTCTTCGTCCTTTGGCTTTATTAAAAGTTTTGCAGGCCCACCCACACAAAAGGAAGTGTGGCGAGTCATGGGCTCATCATAAAAAAAATCTCCCAAATTTTCATTTATATCAAAATTCATAATACACCTCAATTAATTACTAAAACAATTATATCATTAAAGAGAGTAAATATTAACTTTAGGATTTTTCTTAATTTTATAAAAATTATTTTTAAAATTTCACAAAATTCTTCTGGAAATTTTTTATCCAAAAAATTTTACAAATAAAAAAAAGATACCCCTAAGGGTATCTCATTTTCAATATTATTTATCTTATCTTCTTCCAAGTTCTGCGTCGTAGATATAAAGTCCAGCCCAAGCTTCATTGATTCTTTCAAGTTTTTCAATTATTGTTCTGAAGTTATCTTCTTCTTCAACTTGTTCATCAACATACCATTGAAGAAGTGATGTTACTCTGTGGTCATTTTCTTCTACAGAAAGATCAACTAACTTGTTAATTCTCTTTGTAACTTCTTTTTCGTGTTCAAGAGCAGTTTTAAATGTATCTGTAAAGTTTCCAAAATCTTCTTGTGGTTTTTTAATTCCTTCAAGAACTGGTTTTTCATCTATTTCAAATAAGAAGTTTCTTAATTTTTCTGCATGTTCAAATTCTTCATGTGCTTGTTTGTAAAAGAAGTGAGCAAAACCGTCCATTCCCTTTTCTTTTACATGGTGTGCCATTGATATATAAATGTATCCTGATTCAATTTCAAAATTATATTGTTCATTAAGTCCTTTTAATAATTTACTTTCCATTTTAAAAACCTCCAAGTTTTTTTATTTTCTTTATAAGCTCATCGCTCTTAATTTTAAATTACCCTCTTTATTTCTTTTTAAACAATTTATTTCACAATCCCTATATTATCTATAGAAATTTTAATATTATTTTTAAATTTAAATTCAAGCTTATTTATTTCTTCTAAATTTAGATTGCTGTTAGATTTTTTAAAATCCTCTATTGGAATTATGAGAGTTTGCGGCACAAACCTTTCATAATAATCGTCATTTAGATAATCAATTTTATAAAGATAAGTCTTTGTAACAGGTATTATCTTTTTATAATCACTTAAATTGATTCTAGCTACATTTCCCCAAGTATCTTGCATTTCTAAATCTATATTATCTGCAATATCTTCAAATCTCAGATTTTCTATATCAAACTGCAAAAATCTTCCACTTGGAATTTTTTCTGTAAATCTAAGACTATAATTTGAATTTTTATTTGATTCAATAAAAACTCCACTTGTCTTAGAAGATTTTTCTCCATACTCGTGACTGTTCTCATAAATTTTACTCAAATTAGAAAAATTAATTATTCCAGAAGGAAAAGATGTTGTAGTTATGTCATAATCTTCTTCAAAGTCAGCAAGCTTTACAAAATCTGAATCCATGTATCTAGTGTAATAATTTGTTTCTGGCAAATCACTGTATTTATATGGACCTTCTTTAAATATTTCTCTATTGTAGGTTTTCCCAAAGGAATTTTCTAAAAAGTTTAGAGTGTAAGCAGATAAAATTTCTCTTTGTTTGTCAGCATCGAGCAATTCTTTTCTATTTAGGAATAGTCCTTCTCCTGGGTCACAATCAAAATCCCCCCAAAGTTTGTTAAAGTTTCCATGGTTAGCATATCCAAGATAAAGAGCTGTTTTAAAGTTATCCTTTACTCCAGAAAAAATTACATTGTCATACATAAGCATTCCTTCAAAACCGTCTACATCAGCATCGTTAGTACCAGCAATAGTAAAATAATTTACATCCCTTAAAATTATATTTTTGTCTGAAGGCTTGTACTGATTATAAGTCGGAGCAACTGTAATTATCCCCTTTATATTAAAATCATATCTGTGAGATATTTTTCCATTGTCAGGATGAAATTTAAGTTCATTAAAATTATAAGCAATGGTTGCAGCTTCTCCTCCTCTAGAGTGTCCCATTATAGCAATATTATTTCTATCAAATCTATTGTAAAGTGGACTATTTTCTATCTTATTTCTTTTAAAAATATTTTCCATATTTTCAAGAAGAAGAATAGCTCTTGCATCATTCTCATTTCCAACTCCAAATTTCATAAAGCCATTTAACATATTCATGTCAACTGATACCATGGCAATTCCTCTTTTTGCAAGATAATGACCAAGATAATCATAACCTAGATAATTTTTTGTCGTGAATCTGTGGTTTCCATGGACTACAAATAAAACTGGCGCCTTTTCTAAACCCTTTGGAGCATAAATTCTTCCTCTCACATCTGTCTTATTAAGTCCTTTTCCAAAAAATTTGTCTCTAATTTTTTTTGTATTTCCTGAATAATTCACAAAATCTGTGAGATCTACTGGATTTGCTTGATAATCAATTACTTCTACCTTATATTTTTCAGTTTTTCCAGCAACTTTATCTTTTTCTAAATTCATTTCATAAATTTCTTTTGATTGAAAACCTGGAAATACCATAAAATAAACTGACCCTGCAAGAATTGCCGTAGTTGGAATTAAAAATAAAAGTGCTAATTTTTTCTTGTTTTTCACAAAGGAAACTAGAGACTTGGAAAAAGTTACAAGCACAAGAAAGGCTAAAGCAATAAAAATTATTTCAAAATAATCTATATTTACATAATATAAACATTCGTCATAAAAGTACTTTAATCCCCAGATAAGAATTGCGTAGATAGCAAGATTTCTTGCCCTAACTCTCTTTAAAAGTAAAAATCCTATTTTTAGTAGCTGCCAAAGTATGAAATATAAGGCATAAAATAGCAAAGCTATAAGTAAAAATGCCAGTGGCTTTGGCAAAGCAAAATCTGCTAGATAATAATAAAAAAAGGTGGCAGAAAATAAGGATATAATTGCCACCATTATAAGGGCAAAACCACTGGTTCTGCCAAAATGTTTCTTAAAAAAAATATTTATTTTGTTGGAAATTTTAACTAAAAAATTATTTATTTTCATAACAAGGGGATAAGACCTCTCTTATCCCTAATCCCTCTCCAATTCTACTAATTCACTTTCGTCATATTCTTCCATATTAAGTGATCTCGATTGATTTATAAAAGTTTTATTAAACTCTCTTGTCCTCTTGATCTCAGATAGTTCAAGATATACAGTTTCCTTTTCGTCATCAACTTCATACATAACTTTTACAAGCTCTTGTATTGTGTACGTGGAAACAACTGTACCCTTTCCCCTTTCAGTTTTTACAATCTCTCCTGGTCTTGGCATTTTTTTATTTATACATTCGTATCCATCTTGCTCATACTTTAAGCAACACATAAGTCTGCCACATATACCAGAAATTTTTGAAGGGTTTAGACTTAGGTTTTGATCCTTTGCCATCTTAATTGAAACTGGTGAAAACTCACTTAAAAAAGTTGAGCAACAAGTTGGTCTACCACAACATCCAAGTCCACCAACATACTTCGCCTCATCACGAACACCAATTTGTCTAAGTTCAATTCTCGTTTTAAAAATTGACGCCAAATCTCTTACGAGTTCTCTAAAGTCAACTCTTCCATCTGCTGTAAAGTAAAATAAAAGTTTTGAGCGATCAAAAGTGTATTCACAAGAAATCAACTTCATATCAAGTCCATGTTCTTCTACCTTTTGCTCACATATTATTATTGCTTCCTTGGCTTTATTTCTGTTTTCCACATTGATATTTTTATCTTCGTCAGTCGCCAAGCGTATAACAGGTTTTAATTCACCCTTAATACTTTCTTCGTCCACTTCTTTTAAAAGCTCAACTGCTCCAAACTCAAGGCCTCTTACAGTTTCAACGATTACATAATCTCCAATATTTAAATCTATATCAATGGGATCAAAATAATAGATTTTTCCAGTTCTTTTGAACCTTACTCCTGCAATTTCTATCATCTAATTCCCCCTAAATCCATTAACAATTTCTCTATATTTAAATCGAAATTTACATTTTTTTCTTTGCGACCCAAAGCATTTATAATGGCATCATAGGAATCTACTGCTCTATCAATAGAAACATCTTGCAACTTCAAAAGGTCAATTTTATCTATATTTACAATAAAATCTTCTCTAGCACTTTTTAAATACACTAGATCAAGATACCAAATTATCATAAAATTTAAAATTTCTTTGAAATCATCTTTGTTGTCCTTAAAAAATTTCATTTCATCAAATAAAAATCCAGTATTTCTTATGATTCTGTCAGTCATATTTATTACATCTTCTCTTTTTGACAAGAGTTCTGGATCTTCTGAATATCTAAGAGCTAGACTTACATCTCCATTTGAAAGTCTAGAAAAAAGCCTGGCATTTCTCTCTGAAACTTTTCTTGACAACAAAAATTCTTCAATTCTATCTTGAGTTAAATCAGCAAATTTTAAAATTCTGCACCTTGAAATAATAGTTGGAAGAATATTTCTCATATTGCTTGATATTAAAATCAAAATTAAATAATCCATGGGTTCTTCCAAAGTTTTTAAGAGTGCATTTTGTCCTTCGGGAGTAACCTTATCAAAATCGTCTATAATAACAATTTTGTGGCTAGCAGCAAAGGGTTTTGAAAAAGAATTTTCGATTATTTCTTCTATATCTTGTTTTTTTATAGTGTCCTTTTTTTTCACCACAAAGAGGTCTGCATCTTCATATTCATCTATTCCACTAAAAAATCTCACAGACTCAGCATCATCCCTTAGAATTGCCCTTGCAAAATTTTTGGCATGAGAAAATTTACCTATACCCTTGCTTCCAGAAAAAAGATAGGCATGACTGTATGACTTGTTTTTGATGTCCCCCTCAAGGCTATTTATTACGGACGTATTTTCTAAAAACATTAGATTCTCTTTGATTCTTCTAAATCAACTACGAAAATTGTAGCCCCAGAAACTTTGAAGTCTCCTTCATCTAAATGTATATCTTCCGGTTCAGTTTCTTCTTTAAAGATTTCATAAATTCTATCAAGCTCTTCTTCCTTACAACCCAATAGAAGAGTAGTGTTTCCTGATTTAAAAAATCCACCAGTAGAAGAAAGTCTAGTTACATATATATCTTCATCTAAAAATCTATCAATTAGTGCATCTGTGTACTTTTCTTGCACTATTGCAATCATCATTTTCGTATTCATATTATCACCTAAAACCTTTTAAAATCAAATACATCAGTTACAAAAATTGTGGCTCCCCCAACCTTTACTGTTATGGGAACAGGTATCATAGCTTGACCTGGAATATTTACAGGTTGAATAGTCCTTTTAACTTCTCTTGTCTTAGAATTTTCTTCTAGAATTTCCATAAACTTGTCAAGGTCTTCATTTTCTATACCTGAAAGGATTGTCACATTCCCTGATTTTAGAAATCCACCAGTAGAACTTATTGTAGTGACCTTAAAATTATTTTCATTTAAGGTTTTTATTAAAACTTCGCTGTCCTCATCTTGGACTATTGCGATTACAAGTTTCACAAAATCTTCCTTTCTTTAAGAACATTTATACAGTCATTAAAAACTTCTTCGATGCTCTTATTTACATCTATAAAATAATAATTTTCTTCTTTGTTTAAATTATTGTAATAATCTCTCACCAACTTGTGAAATTGGTCATCTTCACATTCAAGCCTGTCATAACACTTCTTGTCTTTTCTAATTAGAGTTGAGTTTTTAGTTCTAAATATAAAAACTATGTCTGGCTTAATTCCTCCAGTTGCAAAATCATTTATTGCTTTTATGTCTTCCAGATTTTGTCCTCTTGCATGTCCTTGATATGCAAGTGAAGATAATACATATCTCTCACATAAAACTGTCACACCTTCATCTAAACTTGGAAGGATTTTTTCGTAAGTATGTTGTGCCCTAGATGCAGAATAGAGAAGTGCTTCAGTCCTCATATCCATTTCCTTTAAGTCCTTATCTAGGATTAAATCTCTAATCTTTTCTGAAATTCTAGTTCCACCAGGTTCTCTAGTCTTAATTGTCTTTATATTATTTTTTAAAAGTTCATCATAAACTAAGTTGCAAATCGTTGACTTTCCAGAACCATCTGGACCCTCAAATGTTATAAAAGCACTCATTTAACTACCTCAATCTCGTCTTCTAAAAGTCCAATGACTTCTATTCCTTTATTTGTAAATTCATCTATTTTTTTTATTATATCCTCACTTATTACTTCGCCAAAACTCACCAAAGGAACTCCAGGTGGGTAGGCTGCAATAATTTCTTTTGATATTCTATCTGACGCATCTTTATAAGAAATTCTTTCGCCATCGCATAAAAAAGCTTCTCTTGGAAACATTTTTTTCTCTGGAATAGGTATTTCCTGGGGAAAAATCTTCTTATAATCTTTATTTTTGTAGGATAAAATTGCATCTTGTAATTTTTTAATTTCAAAACTTTCGTTAATTGGGGAGATCATCCCAAGAGCGTAATATAAGTCCCCCATTTCAAGTCTTATATCTTTATTTATGAGAAAATCTTCCACCACTTCTTCGCCAGTCATATCTCCAATTCTAAATAAAAATTTCATTGGGTCGTTACAAGCAATAGAATCATGGGTCAAATCCAAATCATAATTTATAGCTCTTTTAAGTTTTTCTATCTCAAAACTTCTTTTTTTTAGTTCTTCCCTTCCCTTTTCGTCCATATATTTTAAACCAGACTCAATGGAAAGCATAAAAAGATAGGATGGAGAAGTCGTGTTATAAATATTTACATACTTCAAAAGCTCTTCGTGAGAAAACCTATCTGTTCCCCTGTGAATTAAAGCTGACTGTGTTAATGATGGAATCATCTTGTGTGTAGAATTAATAACAAGGTCCGCTCCACATTCTATTGCAGAATATTTTTTTAAGTCAGAAAAATACAAGTGGGCTCCATGAGCTTCATCAACTATAACTGCTATATCCTTTTCATGTAAAATCTCGATTATTTCTTTTAGTTTTAAAATTCCACCAAAATAATTGGGTGAAACTAAGACACAAGCAGAAATCTTATTTTTTTCTATTTTTTCTCTCAGTTCATCTTCATCAATTCCAAAATACATCCCACGATTTTTATCATAAATTGTATTTAAATAAATTGGATTTAAATCATTTAATACTAGACCGTTATAGATGGATTTATGAGCATTTCTCTGTATCAAAACCTTATCAGTAGGTCTAGTTGCCATAGCTATGGCAATGTGAAGAGCCCCAGTTGAACCATTCGTAACTATAAAAGACTCCTTTGATCCAAAAAGATTTTTTATCTCCTTGTGAAGTTCATCTATTGCTCCCTTTGGATTTAACAAATTGTCAGTATCACAAATTTCTGTCAAATCTCTTTTTATGTCTAGGTCAAAAAAATCTTTGCCCTTGTGACCTGGCATCCCAAAAGATATTTTATTTTCTACTTTATCGATTTCACTTTTTAAAGGGGTCTTCATCTTTTCTCCTAACTTCTTCTCATTATACTATACTTTTTTGTCATTTAAAAGTTAGTGACTACTTATAAAAGTTTCCCTTAACTGAAACTTCCCCACTGGAAAGAGTGATTTTTTCATCTCCCGTATCCACAATTAAATTGCCCTTTTCGTTTATATCATAGCCTTTGCCAGAATATTTTTTTCCATTTAATTCAAAGGTCAAATCTTTTCCTATAACTAGAGAATGAGTCTTGTAATAGTCTATGATTTCCGAATCTGTTTTCTTATAATTATTTTCATAAAAAGCATTTAAGATGCTGGACAAAATTTCATTTCTTATTACATCTGTTCCAATATAACCTGCTATATTTTTTAAATCTTTGAAGCTGTCATCTTTTGGCTCATTTACATTTATTCCAATTCCAACTATTACTGATTTAACTTTCCTAGATTCAAAGTCTGCATCGAGTTCTGATAGAATTCCACAAACTTTTTTGCCATCCATAAATAAATCATTTACCCATTTGATTTGAGTATCCTTTCCTGTAGCTTCCTTTATACCTTCTGCTACAGAAACAGCTGCTTTAACTGTAATTAAATCAAAATATGAAAAATCAAAAAAGTCTTTTGGATGAAGAATTATACTAAAATAAACTCCACTTCCCTTTGGAGATTCAAAGCTCTTTCCAGTTCTTCCTCGTCCTGTCTTTTGCATATCAGACACAATGACAGTAAAGTCACTAACATCACTTGTATAGAGTCTTCTTTTTGCCTCAGTGTTTGTTGAATCAATTTCATCAAAAACAATTATATCAATGTCTTTTAATTCTTCTCTTAATCCTTTTCTTATGCCTTCATCAGAAAGTTTGTCATCACTTTCGATTAACTTATATCCCAACTTTGTTTGAGATTCAATTTGAAATCCAGCTTCCTTTAAATTGTTAATTGCTTTCCAAATGGCAGTCCTTGAAATATTTAATTTTTCTGCCAATTCTTGACCAGAAATATAGGAAGCCCTATTTTTTTCTAATTCTCTTAGTACTATATCCTTAGTTTTCAATTTATCACCTTATTCTTGACATTATATATAATCTACTGTAAAATATGTTTCTAGGCTATGGAGAGATGTCCGAGAGGCTGAAGGAGCCCGCCTGGAAAGCGAGTATACATGAAAATGTATCGGGGGTTCGAATCCCCCTCTCTCCGCCATCGCCATGCTAAGCGGGAAATTAGCGATGTCCTGTACCTGCGATTCGCTACAGCAGGGCTGAATTCCCATTAGAGGATTTTAATTTTGCAGTCTGCCCCTTATAAGTGGTGTTGAAGATTGGGTCCTGCGCAACAGAAACTTATGAACCGTGTCAGATCCTGATCGAAGCAGCACTAAGTAAGATCTTTTGTGTGCCGCAAGGGTCGCCTAATCTGAGCTAACTGTAAGGGTAACGTGTGAGATTAACTTACGACTTTGGGTGCATGGCTACATATGAGTCCCAGTGATGGGACTTTTTTTATTGTTATTTTTTAAATAGTCTAGAGACATTTAAAAGTTCTCTTTCTTTTAAAACATCTTTTTCTCTTAGATACTTTTCAGCCCTTGAATAAAATTCTCTCTTTGATCCTGTCACATAAAAATAATCCCTAATATAATTTTCTTTTTTATAAGAATAATCTTCTAAAATTCCGTCGACATTTGAAAAAACTTCTATTTCTTGATTTTTACTAGAAAAATATTTTATAAAAAAATCTTTTTTCAAGTGAAGACCACTTGAAGCTAGAAAAATCATTTCATACTTACTTAAATCTAGATCACAAAAATATTCATCGCAAATTAATTTAACAATTTCATCTGCCACTCCATCATTTGCTGCATTTATAAGAAGAGGAGCATTAAAATAATCGACAAAAGAATCTGTAAAATTATTTAAAGTTTTCTCATCACAAGTTAATTTTGATGCCAAACACAAAATTTTTTTATTCTTTAGATTTTTCATAAGAGAATCTTTTCCATAAAGTGCTTTTGGAGAATCCATAAAATAATTTATGGCATCAAAATCCATTACAATAATTTTTTTTGCTTTTTTAAAAGATTTTTCCAAAAAAGCTATTCTATCATTTACGGCTTCTCTCTTGTATAAACCATAATATTCAAATTTATTGTCTACATAATAATTTAAATAATCCCTTTTAAATTCATATAAAGCGACAATACCTGGACCAGTATCAAAAACTGCCAAATTCTTCACCTACTTTCAGCTTAAAGGTCTTTTCATAAAAATTTTTAAAATATTTATAGGCTTCTTCAAGTTCCTCTTTATTTTCAAAGATAGCAAAAATTGTGGCTCCACTTCCACTCATAAGAGAAGCCGAATTAAATTCTCTTAACTTGTTTTTAATTTCGAGTAAATCTGGATGATCTTTAAAAACCACATCTTCCATTTTATTTTCCAAAAATAAATTTAACTTTTCCACATTTAAATCATAAATATTGGAAATAACTTTATCAAAATCAATTCTATCTGAATCAATCTCTATTCTTTCATATACATCCTTTGTGGAAATCCCATATCCTGGATTAACTATTAGAACATTTTCAAGATAAATGGGCTTTACTTCTTCTAAGATATCTCCAATTCCTGAAGCAATTTTGGTCCCACCAGTCATCATATATGTAAAATCTGCCCCAAGTTTAGAGGCCAATTTTATTAATTCATCTCTTGGAATTTTTAAATCGTATAGTTCATTTAAGGCGTAAAAAGTCGCTGCTCCGTTTGAAGTTCCTCCAGCTAAGCCAGCTGCTATTGGTATATTTTTTTTAATCTTAACTCTAAAAGGCAAATCACATCCCACATAATCTTTTAAAACTTCATAAGATTTGTAAATAAAATTTTCTTTAAAATCAAAGGAGAACTCTCCATCAATTTCTACTTTGTCACTTTTAGAAAATTCCATTTCATCATATAGGTCTGTCATAACCATTAAAGTTTTTATATCGTGGTAGCCATTTTCTCTCTTGCCTATAATGTCAAGAGATAGGTTTAACTTTGCATAGGCTTTTTTCTTAATCATAAAACACCTCTAAATAATTATAATTCATTGTAGCTTTTTTTTCATCTATGGCCTTAATTTTATAATTTTAAAACTTCATTCTTAAATTAAATTATATTTTTATCGCAATATTTATAAAAAACCTTAAATTTCTTTGATAAAACATTTTCCTTGTATTACAATAAAGTAAGAGGTGATATTTATGGATCTTAATACGCTCGGTTTAGATACTGGTCTTTTAAATAGTTTAAAGGATTACATAGATACTTTTGACGATAAGGAAAACAATATTATAAGTATACTTCACTATGCTCAAGATATTTTCGGTTATCTTCCAAAGGAACTACAAGTTTATATTGCAAGATTAACTGATTTACCTGCAAGTAGAATCAATGGAATTGTAACTTTTTACTCCTTTTTCAGTGAAAAAAAAGTTGGTCAATTTAAAGTTGATGTCTGTCTTGGAACTGCCTGCTTTGTAGATGACAGCCAAGAACTTTTAACTGCTTTTAAAGAACAATTAAAAGTTGATCCCGATGGTCTTAGTGAAGATGGCAACTTCAACGTAAATTCTATAAGGTGCTTAGGTGCTTGTGGTATTGGACCCGTAGTAAGAGTCAACGATAAAATTTATGGTCATGTCGAAGTTGACGATGTAAAGGAAATTATAAAAACTCATAGACAAGAATTAGAAGAAGCAAAAATTTAATATTTTTAATAATATTAAGGAGGTTATTATGACAAAAATAGATTCCCTAGAAAAACTTCTTTCCATAAAAGAATCTAGACATCACAAGACTATTTTGCGAGATATTGGCAATATGGCAGATGAAGATGTTATAGAAATTTTTATAAGAGGAAATGAAAAAGCAAAATATGCAGAAATTGAAAATCTTTTTGACGAATTAAAAAGCTTTGTAAGAAATAAGGGAATGAGAAATTGTAAATTTTTATTCCAAGATGATCCAAATCAAGATGAAAATTTTAATATAGAAATTTCCTTTAATGTGAGATCAAAAATTAAGGAAGACTCCATTGATATAGAGAAAATTGAGGATTTCATAGACCACATAGCTTCAATTAAGAATGAGGCACAAGATTATGAAAAAGAGGTGGAAAATGAATAACTTGAGATTACAAATATTAATTTGCAAAGGAACTGGATGTGTATCTGCAAAAAGTGACCTTATAAAAGAAAATTTTGACAAGGCTTTGGAGGATTATAAAATCCACGACGTCGAAGCAATTATAACAGGTTGCTTTGGTTTTTGTGGACAAGGACCTATTGTCAAAGTAGAGCCAGACAATGTGTTCTACACTCATGTTAGTCCAGAAGATGTTAATGAAATTGTTGCTGAACATATTATTCATGGCCGTCCAGTGAAAAGACTTCTATACAGAAATCCTAAAAATAAAGAAGCCATTTACAATCAACGTGACATGAACTTTTATGGAAAGCAAACTCGTCTTGCCCTAAAAAATTGTGGCAAGATTGATCCAGAAAATATTTACGATTACATATCCTACGATGGTTACCAAGCTATTTTAAAGGTTTTAACAGAGATGAGCCCTCAAGATGTTATAGATGTCATAAAGGCATCTGGTCTTCGTGGACGTGGTGGTGGAGGCTTCCCTACTGGTATAAAATGGCAAAATACTGCAATGAGTCCTGGCGATGAAAAATATATTTTCTGTAATGCCGATGAAGGTGACCCAGGTGCATTTATGGATAGATCTATACTTGAAGGAGATCCAAATTCAATAGTTGAAGCTATGACTATTGGTGGCTATGCAACTGGTGCAAATCATGGTGTTATTTATATAAGAGCGGAATATCCTCTTGCAATTCATAGACTTAAAACAGCTATTGGTCAAGCAAGAGATTGCGGTTTTTTAGGAAAAAATATTTTTAATTCAGGTTTTGATTTTGATATTGAAATAAGATACGGTGCAGGTGCCTTTGTATGTGGCGAAGAAACAGCTCTAATTCACTCAGTTGAGGGAAAAAGAGGAGAGCCAACTAGAAAACCACCTTTCCCATCTGTCAAAGGCTATAAAGGAAAACCAACAACTGTTAATAATGTTGAAACTTATGCAAATATACCACAAATTATTTTAAAGGGTGCAGATTGGTTTGCATCTAGAGGAACAGAAAAATCCAAAGGTACAAAAGTTTTTGCCCTAGCTGGAAAAGTAAATAATGTTGGACTCGTGGAAGTTCCCATGGGAATTACTATGAGAGAGATAGTCTACGACATTGGCGGCGGAATTCCAAATGGCAAAAAATTTAAGGCTGTTCAAATTGGTGGACCATCTGGCGGTATGATTACCAAAGAAAATATAGATACACCAATTGACTACGAAAATTTAAAAGAAATCGGAGCCATGATGGGTTCTGGTGGTCTAATTGTAATGGATGAAGATAATGACATGGTAGATATAGCAAAATTCTACTTAGAGTTTACTCAAGACGAATCTTGCGGCAAGTGTACACCTTGTAGACTTGGAACTAAAAGACTTCTTGAAATGTTGGAAAAACTTTTGGACAACAGAGGATCCCTTGAAGATTTACAAAAAATTGAGGACCTTTGTCATAACATAATTAATTCGGCAGCTTGTGGTCTTGGTCAAACTGCTCCAAATCCAATTTTATCTACTATGAGGTATTTCCCAGATGAATACTTAAAATACGCAAAAAGAGAAATGAAAAAGTACTATAAAATTGACAAAGATAAGTGCGTCGGCTGTCACAAATGTGCTAAAGAATGTCCAGTTAAGTGCATAAGTGGCGAGCCTAAAGAAAAACACGAAATAGATAAGGATAAGTGCATAGCCTGTGGTACTTGTGCCAAGACTTGTCCAGTGGGCGCAATTGCAAAAGCAAAGTAGAGGTGAACTATGATAAATTGTGTAATAAATGACAAAAAATTACAAGTTAAAGAAGGAACCACAATCCTAGAAGCAGCAAAGGAAGTTGGAATTGAAATACCTACACTTTGTCATATGAAACTCCCCAACTTTAATTATGAAAATAAACCATCAAGTTGTAGGATTTGTATGGTAGAAGTTGTTGGCAGACCTAAACTCTGCACAGCTTGTTCTGAAGAAATAAGTGAAGGCATGGTAATAAAAACTGACACAGTAAAAGCAGTTGAAGCAAGAAAAATTAATTTAGAGCTTCTTCTCTCAAATCACCCAAAAGATTGTTTAGTTTGCCCTAAAAATTTAAATTGCGAACTCCAATATCTTGCTGAAAAAATGGGAATAAGAGAAATTGCTTACAAGGGTGAAAAAGCTCTTCACAAGGTAGATTCATCATCAGATTCTATTTTTAGAAATCCAAATAAATGTGTAATGTGTAGAAGATGCGAAACTATGTGTAACGAAGTTCAAACAGTGGGAACTCTAGGAGGACTTAATCGTGGTTTTGAAGCCATAGTTGCTCCTGGCTTTAATCTTCCATTAAATGAATCTTCTTGTACCTTCTGCGGTCAATGTGTGGCAGTCTGCCCAACTGGTGCAATAGTAGAAGTTGATGCAACTACAAAAGTTTTCAATGAAATCAAAAATCCAAAGAAACACGTTGTGGTACAAGTAGCTCCGTCAATTAGAGTTGCCATAGGAGAACTCTTTGGCATGGAAGCTGGAGAAGTTACAACAGGAAAACTAGTAACAGCACTTAGAAAGATTGGCTTTGATGTAGTTTTTGATACAGATTTTTCTGCAGATTTAACAATTATGGAAGAAGCTAGCGAATTAGTTGATAGGATCAAAAATGACAAGACAATGCCAATACTTACATCCTGCTGTCCTGCTTGGGTTAGATTTATAGAAATGAATTATCCAGATATGTTAGACATACCTTCATCATGTAAGTCACCACAAATGATGATGGGATCCATGGTCAAATCTTATTATGCTGAAAAAACTGGCATATCCCCAAAAGATATTGTTATGGTTTCTGTAATGCCTTGCACTGCTAAAAAAGCTGAAGCTAATAGAGAAGAGCTTGGGAATGACGGCATAGAAGATGTAGATTATGTTTTATCAACTAGAGAACTTGGAAGAATGATAAATCTTTATGGCATTGACTTTGAAGGTTTAGAAGAAGGTGAATTTGACCAAATAATGGGTGAATCATCAGGTGCAGGTACTATTTTTGGAACTACTGGTGGAGTTATAGAGGCAGCAATAAGATCAGCTTCTGAATGGTTAACTGGTGAAGAATTAGAAAAAATTGAATTTCAAGAATTAAGAGGTCTAAAGGGAATTAGATCAGCTGAAGTAGAAATTGGCGATATGACTTTAAGGATTGGAATTGCCCATGGCCTTGGCAATGCAAGAAAACTTTTAGATGGAATTAGAGATAAAACTTATGAATTTGATGCTATTGAAATCATGGCTTGTCCTGGTGGATGCATTGGCGGAGGAGGTCAACCTTATCACCATGGCAAAGAAGAAATCTTGCTAAAAAGACAAAAGGCACTTTATGATATTGATAAAAACAAAAAAATAAGAAAAGCTCACGATAATCCAATGATAAAGAAAATTTATGAAGAATACTTGGGAGAACCTTATGGAGAAAGAGCTCATAAGTTGCTTCACACAAGTTATACAGCAAGAGAAAAATTTTAATCTAAATCAAAAAGCTGGAACTTTTAAAACTAATAAAAGATCCGGCTTTTTTTTAATCTAAATTACAACAAAGTCCCTTATTCCTTAAATATTAATTATAATAAAATATTTAACTTATAAAATCATTATTTAAAATCTGAAAAATAATACATCAAAAAACAGCCCACTTGGAGCTGTTTTTATAATTCTTAATTTTCTTTTAAAACTTCTAAAGCTTTTTTAAGTTGTGAATCTGTCTTTAAATAATCTACGCCTATTCCCTTTGCATCTTCTGGTATGTCCACTTCAATATCAGGTTCTATGCCGAGCTTATTTATAGAATCTCCACTCGGTGTAAAGTATTCTGATGTTGTAAGTTTTAAACCATCGCCTTCTGGAAGTCCAATTACATTTTGGACTACTCCCTTGCCATAAGTTTTCTTACCAATAATTTTTGCCCTATCAAGATCATTTATAGCTCCCGCAAGTATTTCTGAGGCTGAAGCTGATCCTTCATTTACTAAGACAACCATTTTTATGTCATTGTACTTATCATCTGTCTTATAGTCTTCTATAACTTCTCCCTTGTTGTTTTTTAGGGTAACAAAGCTAGTTTTTGGAAGTATGGCATCTCCAATTTCATAAGCAGCATCTACGACACCACCAGGATTTCCTCTCATGTCAAGAACAATTCCCTTGACGCCTTCTTTTGTTAATTCATTTAAAACTTTTTTAAAGTCTTTTCCTGTTTCTTCATCAAACATTGTTATTCCAATGTAGCCAATGTCGCCAATTTTATTTTTTATAACAGAATCAATTTTTATTTCTTCTCTTTTTATATCAACTTCTTCTGTCTTTAGGTTTTCTTTTTTTAAAAGAAGAATTTTCACGCTAGTTCCAGATTCGCCTCTCATCTCCTTTGATGCCTCATCAATTTTTTCTGCACTAAAATCTTTTCCATTTATTTTTAAGATTTTATCTCCAGACTCAAGTCCTGCCCTGTCTGCAGGTGAACCCTTTATTGGCGAAACAACTGTCACTGTGCCATCTTCTGCAGGAGAAATTATAACTCCAATACCTTGAAACTTTCCTGTAGTTTGTTCAGATAATTTTTTCATTTCTTCTTTTGTAAGGTATTGTGAATAAGGATCTTCTAAACCTGATACAAGTCCCTTTAGAATTCCTGCTTGGAGATTTTCTTCTTTTATGTCTTTGTTGTAAAGATAATTTTCCTTCATATATTTTTCAAGTAAAATTACCTTTCCAAAATTTTCATTTGAGCCCAAGAGGCTTCTTACAGTGTATATTCTCGTAACAACAGCAGTTGTAAGTATTAATAATACAACTGCTGTTACTTTTAAAAATTTATTTTTTTTCATTATACATATCCCAATGGATTTACAGTAGATCCATTAACTCTAACTTCAAAGTGAAGGTGAGGTCCTGTTGATAAACCAGTTGAACCAACAAAAGCTACAACATCTCCTGCTGAAACTGAGTCACCAATAGACTTATTTAGGGCTGAACAGTGAGCATATACTGTTACAGTTTCTCCATGATCAACCATTATAACATTTCCATAACCACTCATAAGTTGTGACATTATTACTGTACCAGACTTTGCAGCAACTATTGGAGTTCCACTTGGTGCTGGAATATCTATACCGGAATGGAATTTTGCATATCCAAGAATTGGATGTTGTCTATATCCATAAGGTGAAGAAATAGAATAGTGTCCAGGAAGAGGCCAAGTGTATTTTTGTCCATCTCTTGGTCCAGATGCAACACTTATATCACTGTTTACTCTGTTAGTTCTATTCATTGAAGCTCTCTTAGCTCTTTCCTTAGCTGCTTCTTCCTTTTTCTTTTGAACAGCAATTTCTTGTTGAAGTTTTAAGATTTCAAGATCTAAATTTTCCCAGCTTGATTGTGCCTTATCAAATTCTAATTCATAAGCTTCAAGATTTTTTTCAAGAACTTTCATGTAGTCATTTTTAGCATTTACTGCTTCTTGATAGCCTTGTCTTTCATTTTCAACTGCTGCTTTGCTTGCGGAAAGCTTAGCCTTATCTATTTTTAATCTTTCTTCAGTATCTTTTATGGTATCAATTTGAGTTTTTATATACTCAATAAGCTCTCTGTCAGCTTTTGCTATGGAAGATATGATTTCATTATTTCTAAGTAATTCTTCTATGTCCTTAGAATTTAAAATTACTTCAATGTAATTCACATTTCCCCTTTTATACATTTCCCTTAGTCTTGATCTAAGAGATGCCGTATTAGCTTCAAGATTTGCTTGTGCTTCTTCCAATTTCTTTTGGTTTTCAGCAATATCATTGTTTAATTTATTTATTTCTCCTTCAAGAGATGCAATTTTAGCAGACTTCTCTTGAATTTTAGCATCTAAATTTTGAATTTCATCACTTACAGATTTCTTTTCAGATTCTGTATTTGAAATATTACTTTTTTGCTCTTTTATCTTCGAATTTAATTGTCTTTGTTCTGCTTGTTTTTTATTTTTCTCGATAGTTAGAGTCTTAGAACTCTTGGCAACTGTTCCACTAGGCACTGCCATAATAGCAGCTAGGCAAATTGCAAGAATTTTTTTCTTACTATACATTTTTTCACCTACACATCTAAAAATTTCTTAGTTGAGAATAAACTTCCAAAAAATCCTATTCCCACACCAATACATAAAAATATTATATACAAGTCACTCCTAATAGACAAGGCTGATATCATGTCAACACCAGTTATGTCATTTAACTGAGGATTTAACCTTTCGAAAATTACTCCATATAATTTTAGAGTTAAAAAACCTGATAAGAGTGAACCCAAAACTCCAAAAATAATTCCATTTATAAGAAAAGGTCCTCTAATATAAGTATTTGTAGCACCAATATACTTCATTATATTAATTTCTTTTTCCTTATTAGAAATTGCAATCTTAATTGTATTGTGAATAATTAAAATTGAAATTAAAACTAAAATAAGAACTATGGCTGCTCCAACATATTTTACACCATTTTGCAATCTCATCATTTGAGTTACAAAATCATAATAATAATTGTGATCCTCTACAATTGGAAGATCCTTATAATTATCTTCAATTTCCTTTCCATAGGAAAGTTCCTTCATTTCAACTGTAATAGAAGCTGGTAGAGGATTGCCACCAGGAATATTTTCAAGGATTGTAGAATTTTCTCCAAATCCTTCTTTAAATTCTTCTAATGCCTCTTCTCTTGAAACATAAACAACTTTTTTTACTTTTTTGTTAGCATCTAACTCATCTATAAAATCATTAACTGCAGCTGGAGCTGCATCATCCTTTAAGAAAAATACAACCTTATCAAGTTTTTCTCCTGTTTGATAGACAACTCCATTTAAATTTAGAACCATAAGCATTACAACACCAAAAAGTGTAAGCATGGCAGTGATGGAAATTACAGATGTAAAAGACATAGTCTTATTTCTCCACAAACTTGAGAAAGACTCCCTTAGGAGATTAAAGAACTGTCTTATTGCCTTCATAGTAACCTCCTTCACTAATATCCGATATAATGGATCCATGATCAAGAGTTACAACTCTTTTATTAAATTTATCTACTATGTTAACTGCGTGAGTTGCCATAATAACAGTTTTTCCATCATCGTTTATATTTTTTAGAGCCGACATAATATCCCAGGCAGTAGACTCGTCTAGGTTTCCCGTAGGCTCATCACAAACAAGATAATTTGCATCATTTACTATTGCCCTTGCTATTGCAACTCTTTGTGATTCTCCACCAGAAAGTTCTGATGGATAGTCCTTTACCTTATCAAACAAATTTACAAGATCAAGAGCATATTCCACTTTCTTGTTTATTTCTTTTTTGGATTCTCCAAGAATTTCTAAGGCAAATGCCACATTCTCGAATACAGTCTTTTTTTCTAGTAATCTAAAATCTTGGAAGACAACAGAAATATTTCTCCTTAATTTAGGAATCATATATTTTGAAATTTTAGTTATTTCATTGTCTCCTATAAATATTTTTCCACGATTAACCTTCTCCTCTCTTATTAGAAGTTTAATCATAGTAGACTTGCCGGCACCTGAAGGGCCAACCAAGAAAACAAAATCACCACGAGGCACTTCAATATTTATATTTGAAAGTGCAGCAACGCCGTTGTTGTATTCCTTGTATACATTTTCAAACTTTATCATAAAAACACCTTTCTATAATCTTTATTAATTATATTACAAAGTGGTTACAAATGTACAGTTATTTTATTAATTTTCTCAATGAATCCCTAAAAATAGTAATATTTTTAATGCTTAATTACAAAAATGTAAAATTTTTCAAAAATTTATTTTACATTTCAGATAAGTTCGTGTATAATTTTGAAGTAAAAAAGTAATTTATTTAAATGTAGGAGGAATTATGCAAAGATACATTGGTACAGTAGTACGTGGAATCCGTACACCTATTGTAAAAAGTGGAGACAATCTAGTAGACATTGTCGTTGATTCCCTAGGAAAGGCTCTTGAATCAGAAAATATTTCTGTTAGAGATAAAGATATTGTTGCAGTAACAGAATCTTTAGTTGCAAGAGCTCAAAATAATTATGCAACTATTGATGATATAGCAGAAGATATTAATAGAAAGTTCGACAAAGAAATCGGAATAGTATTCCCAATTCTTAGCCGTAACAGATTTTCAACAATCCTAAGAGGAATTGCAAAATCAGGTAAAAAAGTACATTTTCTCTTCTCCTACCCTTCTGATGAAGTTGGAAACTCTCTAATGGATCAAAGCCTTCTTTATGATGCTAAGATCAACCCTTTCACAGATGTTCTAGAAGAAAAAGATTACAGAAGAATTTTCGGCGAAGAAGTTAAACACGAATTTACTGGAATTGATTATGTAAGACTTTACAAAGAAATTTGTGGTGGAAATTGTGAAATCCACTTCTCAAATGATCCTAAGACTATACTAAACTATACAGATGAAGTTCTTATTGGATCAACTCACACAAGATTTTCTATAAAAAGACTTTTAAAAGATGAAGGAGCAAAAGTCGTTCTTGGTCTTGATGATATATTAAATGAATCCATAAATGGAAGTGGTTACAATGAAGAATTTGGTCTACTTGGATCTAACTTCGCATCTGATACAAGATTAAAACTATTCCCAAGAGATGGAGAAACTTTTGTAAATGAAGTTCAAAAGAAATTAATCGACAAATACAATAAAGAAGTTGAAGTAATGATTTACGGAGACGGTGCTTTCAAAGATCCAGTTGGTAAAATTTGGGAACTTGCTGACCCAGTAGTATCTCCTGCACACACTACGGGACTTGCTGGTACACCAAGTGAAATTAAAATTAAATACATTGCAGATACTGACTTAAAAGATATGGACGCAGAACACGCAACTGCTGCAATGAAAGAAAGAATTTCTCACAAAAATAAGGATTTAGTTGGTAAAGATGAAACTCTTGGCACTACTCCAAGAAGAATAACAGACTTAATTGGAAGTTTATGTGACCTTACAAGTGGTTCTGGAGACAAGGGTACTCCAGTAGTTTATATCCAAGGTTACTTTGATAACTTTGCAAATGAATAATAAAATCATAACCACCGGCTAAGCCGGTGGTTTGTTTTGCCCCTATAAGGGGCTGTTACCGGCAGCATTCCATGCTTTGAACTTTCTTTCTCGTGCACCAATTTTACAGCTGGTGCTAAAGCACCTTATTTTTTGCTTTTGTTCACTTGCTCACCCGTAAACGGGTCTACAAATTCTTTTATACTTATTTGATCTGCCATGTAATCTTCTTTTAATTGATTTCTTATATATTCTTGTATCTTCTTCGCATTTTTGCCCGCTGTATCTACATAATATCCTCTACACCAAAAATGTCTATTCCCGTATTTGTATTTTAAGTTTGCATGTCTATCAAATATTATCAGACTACTTTTGCCTTTCAAATAACCCATTGTTTGGGATATGCTATATTTTGGTGGAATCTCCAACAACATATGAATATGGTCTGGACAACATTCTGCCTCTATTATATTTATTCCTTTTCTATCACATAGATCCCTTAATATTTTTCCTATATCTTGTTTTAATCTTCCATATATTACTTGTCTCCTGTACTTTGGAGCAAACACTATATGATATTTACAATTCCAAGATGTATGTGATAGACTGTTCTTATCCATTCAGGATACCTCCCTTTTCTATTTATGCTACTGCCAGTAACATATATAGTTTATCACGGGGAGGTTTTTTGCTTGAAGCTAAAGCTAGTTTTCCTACCACCAGCATAGCTGGTGGTTTATTCATGCTAAAGCGTACAATTAAAGTCACCCATTGTGGTGACCCCATTAAGTTGGACTTTATACCAGAGAGAATTTATATTTTCTCTGGTATTTTTTATACTGCATTTTTTCTATGTAATCTATATAAAAATCTTACTTAAATAAATTTATTTTTAAAATAAAAAACAGGTGTCAACAAAACACCTGCCACAAATCTAACTTTATAAGATTTTAAGATATCATTTTTGCATCTTTATAAGTTACATCTTCATCTAAAACTGTAACTTGAACTGTTGATGTCAAAACGTCAGAATAAGTATAACTTGCCGTTACAATTTCTTCTCCGTTAAAAACCTCAAGTACAAAAAGACTTGGGTAAGTCGCTTTAAGAATTCCCTTTCTAGTCACAATCTTTTTTCTGCCTTTGTTGGCTCTTACAATAACTTTCTTTCCTATGTGGTTTTCAAGTTCTTTCTTTATGATTTGCATTTGATTCATTACGTACCCATTCCTTCCAGAGCTTTTAGTATTAATTCATTATACATTATAAAGTCTCTTGTGTCAAATAAATCTATAATTTTACTCCATAAAAAAAACTTTGTCAATAAATTTTCTCCATAAATTTTAATTTTTATTCTAAATTTTTTTATATTTTTATAAAAAGGCTACAATAAAATTTAAAGAATAAAATTTATATTTTTAAAATTTTTATTTTTCTATCAAAAGTCCTCTTAAACTTGTATTTTCTGAAATAAAGGTAGATTTTTTATAGCAAATATTGTATAATAATGAATTGTTATTGAGTGGATTGGAGGTATTGATGCAAAAAAAGAAAAAAGTCATTCTTGGAATGAGTGGCGGTGTGGATTCATCTGTCTCTGCAATTCTTTTAAAAGAAGCTGGTTATGATGTTACAGCAGTTTTTATGAGAAATTGGGCAGAAGATGATGGCATGTGCACAGCTAGAGAAGATTATATTGATGTAGTCTCTGTATGCTCTCAACTTGACATAAAATATTTTACAGTCAACTTTGAAAAAGAATATAGGGATAGAGTCTTTTCCTACTTCCTAAGTGAGTATAAAAAAGGCAGAACTCCAAATCCAGATGTCATGTGCAATACTGAAATAAAATTCAAGGCCTTCCTTGACTATGCAATGGATTTTGATGCTGATTATATTGCTATGGGTCACTATGCCAGGACTAAAAAAGTTGATGGCAAGACTTACCTCTTAAAAGGCTTAGACAATAACAAGGACCAATCCTACTTTTTATCAAGAGTTAAGTCAGAAGCACTTGAAAAAACCATTTTTCCTGTTGGTGATTTGACTAAGGATGAAGTAAGGCACATCGCAGAAAAGTATGAACTCTCTACTGCTTCTAAGAAGGATTCTACTGGAATTTGTTTCATTGGCGAAAGAGATTTCAACGAGTTTTTAGATCAATTCTTGTTTACAAAGCCCGGTAAAATTGTGGACGAAAAGGGCAATGTATTGGGAGAACATTCTGGTCTTATGCACTACACAATTGGTCAAAGACGTGGAATAGGAATTGGTGGCGTTGGAAGTGGAGAACCCTTCTTCGTTGCCGATAAGGATTTAAAAAATAATCTTTTAATTGTGGCACAAGGTATTAATAACCCCATTCTTTATAAAGATGAGTTTGAAGTTGAAGATATTTTTTGGATTACAGAAAATCCTTCTCTTCCCCTCGATTTATCTGTTAAAATAAGATATAGGGCAAGTGATATGGATGCCACACTAGAAAAACAAAATGATAAATATGTTGTTAAACTGAAAAAACCACTTAAAGGTGTTACACCTGGTCAAGTCTGTGTTTTTTATCAAGGCGATGTTTGTCTTGGTTCAGGTATTATAAAATAATTTTTGGAGGTATATATGAAATTAGTTTTAAACAAAAGAGATGCTAAGGGTAAAAACAAGGTAGATAAACTTAGAGCTAATGGTGAAATTCCTGGAGTTCTTTACTCAAAGGGCAAAGAAGCAAAAATGGTAAGCGGTCTTGAAAAAGATTTATTAAAAGCTTACAGCGAAGAAGGATATTCAAATATTTTTGAAATCGAAGTTGATGGCGAAACAGTATCAGTTCTTTTCAAAGAAGTTCAAATGCACCACATTAAAAATTCAATGGTTCACTTTGACCTTTATGAAATTGATATGAACACTGAAATCACTGTTGAAGTACCAGTTGTTCTTGAAGGTAGAGATGAAATTAGAGTTCAACCTTCTTCATTAATCCAAGTATTAAACGAAATAGAAGTAATCTGTCTTCCAAAATATCTTCCATCAGAAGCTGTTGTAAATGTTGTTGAAATGCAAATTGGCGACGCTAAGACTGTTGCTGACTTAGACATTTATGGCGATGAAAATATCAAGATTGAACTTGATGCTGATGAAACAGTTGCAACTCTTGTTGAACCAACTGAAGAAGAAGAACCAGAAGAAGATGCAGAAGAAGCTTCTGCAGAAGTTCCTACTGTTTCTGAAACTGAAGAAGAAAAAGAAGAAGAATAATTTTAAATATTTTAAAAGGGCTCCAGGAGCCCTTATTTTTTTGTCCAAGTTTATTCTTGAACTCTTTTTTATTTTTATTCAAAAAACTAATCTACAAATTGCAAAACTTCGCTGGGATTTTCTATGATTTTATCTGTGTAAACTTCAAGCATTTCTCTTGATCCAGTTCCACAAAGGACTCCAACTTTTAAAGTGTCCTTGCCAAATATCATATCTACTTTTGAATCCCCCACCACTATAATTTCCCCATCATCAAGAGAATATTTATTTTTAAATATTTCAAGACTTTCTGTATCAGGTTTCTTTTTATAAATATCAGCTGCGGCATAAAAATCTATATAAGAATCAAGTTTCAAATGCTCCATAGAAAATTTTGCCTGCCTATAATTATCAGATGTAAAAATCCCAATAATTATTCCTCTTTTCTTTAAATTTTCAAAAAGAAAATCGAGATCACAAGTTTCTACAATAAAATTTGGATTTTCTTTTAAATAATTTAAGAGATAATCATCTAATTCTCTATAAATATCCATAAGATTTTCATCTAAAAACTCTGAAAATATTATTGCCAAATCCATTGCCGTTTCCGATGAAAGAATAGAATTTTCCTCTACCCTACCGTCTTCTCTTATGCCAATTTCCTTAAATAGTTTTTTCTTCTTATCTTCTTCTATAGTTTTTTCTTCCAAAAATTCTATAATAGAATCTACCCAAGCCCTTGTAAATTTGAGAAGAGTTCCGTCCTTATCAAAGAGTATAGCCTTTATCATTTAATATTCTCCTTTTACTTTTATCTAATTAAATTATAACTTAGTTTTAAATAAAAGAAAAAGTCCTGACTTAACAGGACTTAGTGACTATTTATTTTCAAACCATTCTTTCATAGTTCTCATTACTTTTCTAAGATCTTCTTCACCAATGACATAAGGAACCATAGTGTAAATGTATTTTATAAAGGGTCTTGCGAAAACTCCTCTTTCATATGCAAATTCTTGGAAACCTTCTATGTCCTTTTCATCTTTTACTTCAATGCAGACGCATGCACCCATAATTCTCACTTCTTCAATCTTTTCGTGAGCGAATCCTTCCATCTCTTCTCTTTCGATTTCTTCGATTCTCTTAATTTTATCCATAAAATTTTCTTCTTCAAAAATTTCAAGACACTTTGATGCTACTGCACAAGCTAAGGGATTGCCCATAAAAGTTGGTCCATGCATAAAGGCATGTCTTGGGTCATCATCATAAAAGGCGTCAAAAACTTTTTTGTTGGCAACAGTTGCTGCGTGTCCAATATAACCTCCAGTAAGGGCCTTTCCAAGACATATTATATCTGGCAAAACCAAATCTGCGACAAATCTATTTCCTGTTCTTCCAAAACCAGTAGCAACTTCATCGAAGATCAAAAGAGCATTGTACTCATCACAGAGTTCTCTTGCTCTTTCAAGAAAAGATATATCATACATTCTCATTCCACCTGCACCTTGTAAAAGCGGTTCAACTATAAAGGAATTTAATTTATTTCCATATTTTTCAAAAGCTTTTTCAAGAGAGTCAATTTCAGTTGGTATATTAACAACATACTTGCTCTCTCCATAAGCTTCTAGGACAAAATGGTAATCTTCGTCATCTCCTACTTCCATAGTTTTAAATGTATCTCCATGGTAAGCATGAGTCAAAGCGAGAATCATAGTCCTATCTTCTTCGCCTTTATTCATATAATATTGAAGCGCCATCTTTAACGCAACTTCCACTGCAACTGAGCCTGAATCAGAAAAGAATGGATAGTCTAAATCTCCTGGCAAAAATTCTTTTAATTTATTTGACAATCTTTCCACTGGTTCATGAGTTAGACCACCAAGCATAACATGAGAAAATTTTTTAACTTGATCTATTATTGCATCATTTAATTTTTCATTTTTATAGCCATAAACATTTGACCACCAAGATGAAACTGAATCAATCATCTTATTGTCTTCAGTGTAAAGATAAACTCCCTTAGCATCTACAATTTTGTAGGGAGCTTTCATAGTTTTTAATTGTTCATAAGGATACCAAATCATTTTTATAAAATACTCCTATTCATAAATTTCTTCTAAAGTTTCAAGATCTATATCTAAGTCTTTATCTCCTTTTTTTACACAAGCTATGACTTTTAGACCTGACATGTACTCACACATTTTTATATTATCTTCTTGCATTTCATCTCCTGGAATAAAGTTATTAAAAATAATGCCCTTAACTTTCATTTTCTTTTCTTTCATATAAAAAGCAGTTAAGACGACATCATTAATAGTCCCAAGTCCTGCATCGGCAACAATTATTGATGAAAGATTACATTTTTTTATAAAGTCTTCTAAAAATATTTTTTCTTCATCAAATCTAAGTGGACATAAAATTCCACCAGAACCTTCAAGAGTTATGTAATTGTACTTGCTCTTTAGGTCTTCAAATTTTTCTACTACAAAGTCAAGGTCAATTGGATTTCCTTCGATTTGTGCAGCTAAATGTGGAGAATAGGCTCTCTCATAAATATAGTGACACATCTCTTCAAGATCCTCTTCTGTTCCAGATATATCTTTTACAAATTTTGCATCACCTGGAATTAATTTTCCGTCTTTATCCTTTTCATTTCCACTCATGGCAGCTTTGTAGTAAGCAGATTTTTTTCCTGCTTCTTGAAGTTTTTTTACAAGAAGTCCTGCCACATAGGTTTTTCCTATTTCCGTTCCTGTTCCTGTTACAAAAATATTTTTACTCATTTTAATCTCCTTAATTATAACTTTTATTGATAACTGGAATTAATCTTTTGCCTAGAAAGGCTCCCAATATGCACAAAAAGATATCTCCTGGCACTGCAAGCAGGAAGCAGTAAAGTATAATTGCCTTTGCTCCTATTGGCGATGCCAAATAAAAATTGCTGATAAGGTAATAGTAGACCATGCCAAATATGTAAACTATAGCTAGTCCCACGAAGTTTGCTGTAAGAAGTCTTTTCATGTCTGGTCTCTTTTCTTTATTTGCAATTTTTCCTGTAGCGTAGGCACCCACTGCAAAGCCAAGTATGTATCCAAAAGTAGGCTTAAAGATATATCCAAATCCTCCACCCTCAGTAAAAACTGGAAGACCAATTAGCCCCAAAATTATGTAAACAATAACTGCACTTGCTCCAAGTTCTGGACCCAACAATAAGCCTGCAAGCATTGTAAATAATAATTGCAAGGTAAAGGGCAAAACTGGTATAGGAATTCTTATAAAAGTGCCTACAATTATTAGAGCTACAAAAAGAGAACACATAACCAAATCTCTAGCTTTTAAATTTTTCACACTAACCTCCAAATTTATAGTAGTAAACATTTACTTTAAATAAGTTAACATTTTCATCTTTATTTGTCAACTATATTAGTTTATTAGTTAACTTATTTTTGAGAAAAAAAGCCCATGGAATTTTTTCCATGAGCTAATTTTTTCTTATTTATTTTTTAATTTACAGAAATTCTATTTTTATGAATGTAATATATTCCAAAAAGAAATAGAATTGTTTCAACTATCATTATAAAAATAAAAGCTACGCCCATACTGTTAATAAAGACGTCTCCATTTTTTAAATAAAGTTCCATATTTGTGAAGATATCAAATCGATCCAAAATATTGATTATAAAACTTTCAATAAATCCAAGAAGTATAAAACTAAGGACAGGACCTCCAAAACCAAATCGTCTTAACTTTTTCCCTCCGCCAAAACTTATGGCGAAAATAATTCTTGCAATATTATTAAATAAGAAAACTAAGATCCAAGATATTCCTATTAAAATATTTTTACTTCCAACTTGGTTAAGTATATCCATAATATTTTCCCATGTTATATTTACCACTCCTCCATCACCAACAGCTGGTATTGTAGCAAATAAGAAAAATATTATTCCCACATATAAGGAATATAATATAAACATTACAAAATAATATAAAAGTCTAGAAAAAGTTTTTGCTGAAGGACTAATTGGTATTGACTCATAAAATAAGGAGCTGTCCCCAAAAAACATATTATAATCGCCAACTATTACTGTTATTGCTGCAGCAATGTATCCAAAAACCAATGCCATCATGCCAATAGCAGTGGAATTCACACCTATAGAATAGTTAACATTTGAAAATAATAATCCAAATATAATTAAGGCGACAGGTAAAACTGGAATAAACCAATTATACTTAAAGTGATTTCTAATTTGATGTCCAAGTAATTTTCCCATTAAAATACCTCCGTAAAGTAATCTTCTATACTCATATTTTCTTCGCTTCTAATTTCATCAATTGTCTTATTAATTGAAATTTTTCCATCAGATAGAAACAAAACCCTATCAAGAAGAGGTTCGATTTGATTTATAAGGTGAGTTGATAAAATAATCAAACTGTCTTCATCAAAATTATTTAAAATAGTTTCTATTATAGCTTTTCTCGCTGAAGGATCAACTCCAGAAATTGGTTCATCTAGAAGAAATATTTCAGCTTTTCTAGAAAGACTTAGGGCAATTTGCATCTTTTCTCTCATACCCTTGCTCATTTCCCTTACTTTTGCTTTTTCTGGCAACTTAAATTCTTTATAAATTCTATAAAATTTTTCTTCATCAAAATCTTTAAAGAAAGCTTTATAAGTCCTTACAACTTCTTTTACAGAAAGTTTATTGCTTAGAGCAAATTTGTCTGGTTGATAAGAAATAATATCTGCAGTTTTGTATGAAATTTCTTCGCCGTCTATTATTACGCTTCCAGAATAAGTTTTTTCTAAACCTGCAAGTATTCTAAGTAGTGTTGATTTTCCTGCACCATTAGGTCCAACTAAGCCAACTATTTGTCCCTTCTCAAGTTCCAAATTCAAATTATCAAGGACTTTATTTTTGTAGCCCATATTTAAGTTCTTAATCTCTAATTTGCTCATGATTCCCTCCAATACTCATCTAAAAGTTTAATCGATTTAATTTTTGTCATATTTAGATCTTTAGCAACAGTAATTAAATCGTCACAAGATCTGTAAAAGGCGTCCTTTGCCATATCCTCAATTAATTTTTCATCATCAGTTATAAATCTTCCACTAGTTCTGTTGGATTTAGCTAGACCTTCACGTTCCAACTCTTGGAGTGCCCTTTGGACAGTATTTGGATTTACACCATAAATTTTTGCAAGATTTCTCACTGTGTCCATTTTTTCTCCACTTTTCCACTCTCCACTTGAAATTTTCAATTTGAAGTCTTCAAGGAGTTGTATATAGATAGGTCTGTTATTATCAAATTCCATATTAACCTCCCCTTCATATAAAAATTAATTCTATGTAAAAAGAATTATTTTGTATGTTTGTATCAGTTCCTTAATACAATAGTAATTATATACAAGTCATTCGAAATTTGCAAGAAGAATTTTTATTTTTTATAAAAAATTTAATAAGCTAGAATTTATTCTTATGTATGAAAAATTGAAATAATCATTTAAATTGATAAAGAACTTTCCTTTACTATGTGTAATTTTGTACTTTAATTATACCAAAACACTTTACATACTAGCTTCATAATGTTACTATTAATTACTCTAATGTTAATATTAGTTACTCTAAGGAGGTATTTATGAAGGAACTATTAATAATTTTTTTGATAATGGTCTTGGGATATGCCCTTGGTCACGTTAACTTTTTCGGACTAAAGTTTGGTGCATCGGCAATTTTAATTGTCGCCCTCTTCTTTGGTCATTTTGGATTTGAAGTTCCAAAATTTTTGGCAAAAATTGGTCTAGTGCTTTTCCTTGCGCCTATTGGTCTAATGGCAGGGCCTAGTTTTATAGCAAATATAAAGAAAAATGGAATTTCTTTTTTGGCAATTTCTTTTCTAACAACTGCAGTTGGTGGAGCCTTGATCGTCTTAATTTCCAAGATCTTTAACATTGAGCTATCTCTTTCTATGGGACTTGCAACTGGAGCCATGACTTCAACATCAATGCTAGGAACTGTTAAGAGTCTTACAAGTTCAAACTTGCCAGGAGTTGGCTATGGTATTGCCTATGCTTTTGGAGTTGTAGGTGTTGTTTTAATAGTTCAACTAGTTCCAAAAATTTTAAAGGTAGATGTTGATGAAGAAAATAATAAATTAATCCTACCAAAAAGTGAAAATGCTTTAGATAAAAAAGATGTAGGTCCACTTATTGATCTAGAAAAAAATGGTTTATTTGCAGTTGCTCTTGCATCCACTCTTGGGATTTTACTTGGTTCAATTAAAATTCCCATTGGAAATGTTAATCTTTCTCTTGGTGCCGGTGGAGGATCTCTTATTGCAGGTCTTGTATTAGGTCACTACGGAAGAATTGGAAGAATCAACCTTGAAGTTTCTAAGGAAAGACTTTCCCTTGTTCGTGACCTTGGACTTGCCTTCTTCTTATTGGAATCAGGAGTGAGTGCTGGAACAGGCTTTGTAGAAGTTGTAAGTCAATATGGAATAAAATTGTTTTTTGCGGGAGTTATTTTAACACTTGTTCCTGCTCTAATTTCCTTTTTCATTTCCTACAAAGTTTTCAAGCTTCCACTTTTTGCAGCCCTAGGAGCTACAACAGGTTCTATGACTTCAGCACCATCACTGGGAGCATTACTCCAAGTTACTAATGGAGATGATAAGGTTTCATCCTTCTATGCAGCTACACAACCAACTGCAACTGTGTTAATGGTATTCTTGCCACAAATAATTAATATTTTCTTCCCAGTAAGTTGATAAAATTTATTGTAAAATTAAATATAATAAAAAATCCCAAGCTGATTTATTTTCAACTTGGGATATTTTTTGTTCAAACAATTATTAAATTATTTAAAATTTATTTATTATTCTTATTATTCTTTTTATTCTTTTTGTTCTTAACTTTTTTAAGTCTAAAGAAGTCTTCTCTTTCCTTTTCAGCCAATATATCTTCAATTTCCCTAATAATGTGTTTATACTTAGGAATTTGAATTTTGTCGAGAGCGTTGGCTCTTTTTGCAGTCTTTTTTATTTCATTTGCAAGTCTAAATACAGAAGTTTCTATCTCTGCAAGTTCATAAATTACAGGAAGTATTTCTGAAATATTAATTTTCGCCCTATCAAAGGCTGCATTTGATTTGTGCAGAGAATAATCAGCTCTTACATCAGGCTTTTCGTATTTTACCTTTGGAAGCTCAAGACCCATTACAGAACGTGAAATAATTTCATATTCCTTTTCATCAGGAGCATCTTCACCCATGTCTTTAAGGGATAAAGCCCCCATAGAAATAGTTGCCATTACAAGTTCAGAATAAGATTTATCAAATTTTTCTTCGATTTCATCTTGTAAGACCTTGGCATTTTTATTTAAGTCCATCATTTCTTTTATAAGAACTGTTCTCTTTTTATCGAGAAGATCATAGCCCTTTTCAGCAAGAACTAGTGCATTTTTTGATGCAATTAAATTAGCCTTAGTAGGGGTAACTTTAATCGCCATTCTCATCACCTAAATATTTTTCTTTTAACTTAGGATCAATTCTATCTATCATTTCAGCTGGAAGAATCTTTAATAATTCCCAACCTAAATTTAGGGTTTCCTCTATATCTCTATTTTCATTTTGATCTTGTGTCAAAAATCTATTTTCAAATTCGTTACCAAATTTTAAAATTAATTTTTCATCATCAGAAATATCATCTTCACCAATAATTTGTGCAAGTGCTCTTGTTTCTTGAACCTTTGAATAAGATGCAAATAATTGTGAGGACAAATCTGGATGATCTTCTCTTGTATAACCTTCACCAATACCGTCCTTCATAAGTCTTGATAGAGATGGCAATACATCAATTGGAGGATAAACTCCCTTTGAGAAAAGATCACGACTTATTACAATTTGACCTTCAGTAATATAACCTGTAAGGTCAGGAATTGGATGAGTGATATCATCATTAGGCATTGTTAAAATTGGTATAAGTGTAACGGAACCGTCACTGTCTTTTATCATACCTGCTCTTTCATAAAGAGCTGCTAAATCTGAATACAAGTGTCCTGGATAGCCCTTTCTTGAAGGAACTTCTTCTCTTGATGATGAAACTTCTCTTAGAGCTTCTGCATAAGATGTAATATCAGTCATAATTACAAGAACTTGCATATTTTTTTCAAAGGCAAGATATTCTGCTGCAGTAAGAGCACATTTAGGTGCAATTAATCTTTCCATAATTGGATCATCTGCATAATTTATATACATTACTACCTTGTCAATTACTCCAGAGTTTTTGAAACTTTCTCTAAAAAAGTCAGCTTCATCGTGTTTTACACCAATTGCTGCAAAGACAATGGCAAAATTATTATCTCCGCCTTCTTCTGCAATCTTAGCTTGTCTAACAATTTGAGCAGCAACTTCGTTGTGAGGAAGACCTGACCCAGAAAAAATAGGAAGTTTTTGTCCTCTTATAAGGGTCATAAGTCCATCAATAGATGAGATTCCTGTTTGTATAAAGTTCCTTGGATATTCTCTTGCTGATGGGTTTATTGGCCTACCATTTATGTTATAAACATCCTTAGAATAAATTGCACCACCCTTATCTATTGGGACTGCTGTTCCATTAAAAACTCTTCCCAAAATATCTGAAGAAAGAGGTATTTCAAAAGGATGGGCAGAAAATTCTACCTTAGTGTTTTTTGTTGAAACACCTAAGTTGTTGCCAAATACTTGGACAATCGCCCTGTCTTCATCGATTTTTATTACTTGACCAATTTCTGATCTCTTGCCGTCCTTAGATATAATTTTTACAACTTCACCATAGCTAACTCTGTGAAGATTTGAAAGTTCTAGAAGAGATCCTTCAATTCTATCAAGTGTTAAATATTCTTTTTTCATTCTACATCACCATAAGTTGAGGCAAGCTCTACATAAAAATCATTAATTTCATTGTTCAAGCTTACAAATTTCTTTAAGTTTTCGTTTTCTATATCGTACTTCATGTTAATTACTTTTCCATAAAGTTTGTCATTTTTAATTACAGAAATAGGAATTTTTAATTTTAAAGCTTCCTTTCCCTTTTCATAAAGATTGTCGATTGTCTTTAACATTTCAAATTGTTTTTCAAGTGGCACAAAAGTGTCAATTGGATTGAAAGCATTTTGTTGTAAGAAACCAACCTTTACTACACGACAAATTTCAAGAACTAGTCTTTCATCATCTGGAAGAACATCTTCACCAACTAGCATTACAATTTCATTTAGCTTTGCTTCCTTGTGAAGTAAATCTAAATATTTAATTCTAAGATCTGGCAAATCTCCATCAAGTCTCATATCATAATAATTTTTAAGAAGTGGAATATAGCCAGAATATGAATTCATCCAATTAATTGCAGGATAGTGTCTTGAATAGGCAAGTTCCTTATCAAGTGCCAAAAATACATTTACAAATCTCTTTGTATTTTCAGTAACTGGTTCAGAGAAATCTCCACCTGCTGGTGAAACTGCACCAATAAGGGTTACAGAACCTTCTGAATCTGAAAGAGTGTTTACATAACCAGCTCTTTCATAAAAACCAGCAATTCTTGATGGAAGATAAGCAGGATATCCTTCTTCAGCTGGCATCTCTTCAAGACGACCAGAAATTTCACGAAGAGCTTCAGCCCAACGGGAAGTTGAATCACCCATTAGGGCAACGTGATATCCCATATCCCTAAAGTATTCTGCCATAGTTACACCAGTATAAATTGATGCTTCACGAGCAGCTACTGGCATATTAGATGTGTTGGCAATAAGAATTGTCCTATCCATAAGAGCTTTACCTGTGTTAGGGTCAATTAGTTTTGGAAAATCTTCCAAAACTTCAGTCATTTCATTACCACGTTCACCACAACCAATATAGATAATAATATCGGCATCACAATATTTTGCAATTTGGTGTTGTGTCATTGTTTTTCCTGTACCAAATCCACCTGGAACTGCAGTAGTACCACCCTTTGCTATTGGGAAAAATACATCAAAAACTCTTTGACCAGTTACAAGAAGTTTGTCAATAGGAAGTCTTTCTTTAACAGGTCTAGGAATTCTTACTGGCCAATTTTGATACATCTTTATTTCATTAATTTTTCCAAACTCATCTTTTACCTTTAAAAGTACAGTTTCAATATTGTATTTTCCATTATCTAAAATTTCTACAACTTCACCACTAATTTCTGGCGGTATCATAAGTCTATGTGTAATGATATCTGTTTCAGGAACTTCTGCAAAAATTTGTCCACCATGAACTTTATCATGAAGATTTACCTTAAAAGTTACATCCCAAAGTTTTTCTTCATCTAGAGAAATAAGTCCTATACCTTCTGGCATAAAGGATCCATGTTCTTTTTTTATTGATTCAAGAGGTCTTTCTATACCATCAAAAATTCCTCTAATCATTCCTGGACCAAGTTTTACAGAAAGAGGTGCTCCAGTAGAAATAATATCTTCATCTCGCCTTAGACCTTCAGTTTCTTCATAAACTTGGACTGTTCCAAGGTCTCCATCAATAGAAATAACTTCACCAATTAATTTTTGTTCACCAACTAGTACCATTTCTCTTATTTTGTAATCAGCCATGTTTTTGCCAATTACAACTGGTCCGTCAACTGATTTAATTGTTGCTCTTTCCAATGACTTCACCCCTTTCCTTTAATTTTTCATGTAGCATTGATCCAATTTCATATTTCATATCGTCAAGTTTATTCTTTAAAGAAAGGTTGATGTTATAAGTTTTATCAATATCTGAAACTATAAAGCCTCCAATATGATATTCAAATAATTCATCTATTTTAAGTTCTACGCCCTTTTCCTTTGCAATTTCCTTAAACTTGTCTATTAATTCTTTCTTTTCATCATTTTTCACATAAAGATAGATGCTCTTTTCTTCTATCTCATCTAATATATCCCTAAAGCTATCAACTTCTTTTTGTACATATTCCTCTGTCTTTGTAAACTTCAAGAGCTTTTCTGAAAGAGTTTCTAAAAGTTCATTTAAAAGTTTTTCATCTTCTTCTAAGAAGAGAACTCTCTTTTGTTCTTCAACAGAAGCAATAAGTTCATATCCTCTTCTTTTAGCTAGATTAACTCTTCTATCTACAAAGGCTTTCTCATCTTCTTCAAGTGACTTTATCTTGTCAGCTAGAATTTTTTCTGCCTTTTCTTTTTCTTCTGCTATTCTCTTTTCACACTCTTCTTTTTGCTTTAGAAAAACAATTTTGTTGAATATGGCAATTTTGTTTTCAAGTAAAATCATTTAATCACCTACAGCTTTCACACCAACAGATTCTCTTATATATTTTAAAATAAAATCATCTTCCATTTTTCCGTCAAGATCTGGAATAGTTACAACTAAAGGCAATTTGCCAGATAATTTAAAATCTAGTACTTCTTCTTTTATTTCCTTAAAAGAAGAGTAAGTTAGAATAATTATTCCAATATCCTCAGATTTTGTATATAATTTAAAATTTTTTAAAAGTTCAGATCTGTTATTACATTTAACAGACCTTACACCTGCAAGGCGAAGGCCGTTAATAATATCGTCATTTGATGTTAAAAGAATTGATCTCATTATAGTCTTCCAAGAATCATAATTGAAATGATAAGACCATAAATAGCAATACCTTCTGCAAGTCCTAGATAAATCATTGACTTACCAAGAATGTTAGGGTCTTCTGATACAGCTCCAATCGCTGCTGAACCTACATTAGAAACGGCAACACCAGCGCCAAGTGAAGCAAGACCTGTTGAAAGACCTGCTGCTAAAAATCCAAGACCATTTCCAGATGCTGGAGCAGCTGCTGCAGCTGATGCCATTTGAGGAACTAGTGAAATTAGACCAAACACAAAAACTGGTGCAAAAACAAATAGATTTACTTTCATAAAGGCACGGGCAAACTTTCTGTTTTTGTCTGTTCCCTTATAGATAAAATAAAAACCTGAAACTACCATAGAAAATACTGTCAAAACTGATAAAATAATAATCTTTTCCATTATTAAACTCCTTATTAATAAATTTTGTCGGCTTTAAAAATTACGCCGTCACCACTATAATACTTACTAAACATTTCATAATACTCAAGTCTAAGAGATTGAATAAATACAATAAGACCTTCAAGTGCAAGGATTAAAATATTGCCGAAAATTAAGACCGCAATATTTCCTCCTCTCGATCCTAACATTTCTCCTAAAGTTTTAAATGCCAAGAATAAACCAACGTGGTTTATAGCAAAGGCACCAACCCTTATAAAAGAAATAATGGAACTCATAGTAGATAATAGAGCTTCCAATAATCCAAAGGAGGACTCTATATAATAATCTGCTGCTGACTCTTCTGGCTCAACTTTAAATAAAAGTTTGAGGATAGGTCTTTTTAGTAGCATAATTATTAGACTTCCAACTAAAATTCCCACAGCAATATTCATAGGAATAGGAGAACTTCCTCCCATTACAGAAATACCAATATTTATCATTGCTACAAAAATTAAGACTCCCAAGACACCTTCTTTAGCAAAAAAGGCTTCATCAGGTCTACCACTTTTTAATCTATTATAAATACCAATGCCATAGGCTATGGTAAGTAAAATGATACCGAAGTATATAGCTGTTACTAGTGTGTCATTTATATTTTCAAAAGGTCTAAACCAAATAGCTGGTATAATCTCTTCTATTCCAAATACTGATCCATACATTAGGCCGAAAAACATTGAGGATGCTCCCATTCTTAGTAACAGTCCTCCAAAATCCTTATTTTTCTTATTTAGCATTAGTCCGGCAATTGCAAAAACAGCCCCTTGACCCAAATCGCCAAACATCGCACCAAAAAGAATCATGTAGGTAATTCCAAAAATTACAGTTGGATCAAACTCTCCATAATTAGGAGTACCATACATATTTATTAGTAGCTCAAAGGGCTTGAAAAAATTTGCATTTTTAAGTTTTGTCGGTGTTTTCTTGCTTCCACTCTCAGGGTCGGAATATTCAATATCTATATCTTTATATTTTGATAATTTTTCCTCTAATTTCTTAATATCGGAAACTCCTATCCAAGCTGATAGATAAAAATACTTATTTGACCTAAGCATGTATTTCTTTGCTTTTTCAATTTCTTCATAGCTAAGCATATGAGCAAGAGTTGTCTTTAACTCTTCACTTCTACTTTCGAGAAGATTTTTATTATATTCTTCAATTTCAAAAATCTTTCTCTTAACATTTTCTTCTTCTTCTTCAAGATTTCTGAAAATCAAGCTGGCAGTACCCTCTACATTTTCTCCAAGAAGATCAATTTCTGTAAAGTTAAGGCTGTTTAATAACCTATCAATATCCTTTTCTGTTTCTCTTGGATAAATTACAAGGAAAAGTTCTCTATTATCAACAGTACCTGTGTGATAAATCATAGCGAGAATATTGCCGTAGTTTTTCTTTAACCTAGCTCTTGCATCCTTATCCAAGAAACCAAATCTTGTATTAAAATATTTTAAGTCAGCGATATCCTTTAAATCAATATCAACATTTTTAAAAAGTTCATAGTTTTCCTTTAGAGTATCTAAAATTTTTATATTTTCCTTAGTTTTTTCATACTCATCTATTTTTTCACTGATATTCTTTACAAAGGAATCAACATTTTCATTTACATCAATTTGTTCAAAATATTTGTCTTCAATCTTATCAATTCCCAAGAATTTCATAATTTCTGTAGCTTTTTTAGCACTGACCTTATGAGACTCATCTTCTTCAATAGGCTCGATATAATTAAGTTCAAGATTTCTTTCTAGATTCTTTTCATCATCTAGACTAAAGACAAATTGATTTTCTGCAACATTTGCTTCAGCCGACATAAATTGCATACATTTCAAATTTAAAATATCCAAAATGATGGAATCCATATCCTGAATATCGCCCATTATATTAGCGACCTTCATTTTTTCAACGGCCAATTTCTTCACTTTCCTTTCTATCAACAATCATATATTTTAATTTTTCTTCTTTACTAAGACCAAATCTAGTAGCCTCTAAAATTCTATCAATATTTGCAAGCTCTGAATCAAGAAGAACTAAAAAGCTCATAAATTTACCAATTCCATCAGTTCTCCTAAAATTTTTATTTGCAATATAATACATTAACTTTTTAGATGTCCTACCAGTTCTTATGACTCTTCCGTCTGCAAAAAGAACAGAATATTTGGACTTCTTAATTTCTTCTTCAAACTCTTCTTCCTCTAAATAAGAAAGATGAAGAAGCTTTTCTGAAGTATAATTGCCGCCAAAAATAGTAAAATTAAAAATTTCTTCCGGCGAAATATTATAATACTTTTTAGCCCTATAAATCCATATAATATTTAATAAATCTATCCTTACACCAAATATTTTTTTAAACTCATCAATATCTCTTTTTGGAAGAGATTTAATAGAATCAACTAAATTCCTATAATAGAACTTATCAAGATTCATTTCAATAGAAAAGAGGGCATCTTCGTCTCTTGAGGATTTATAATTTTTTAAATACTCATAATAGTAAGTATCCTTTAAATTTTCTATAAAAGATTCAAAGCTTTCTTCCTTAAAAGAAATACTTTTACCAGCAATTACTAAATTCTCGACTCTTGGCTCTTTATTCATCCTTAGAGATCTCAAGATTTTGACTATTTTTTCAACATTTTCCCTTTCGAGATATGCCTTCAAAAAATCTGTATATTTCCCTGGCAAAAAACCCTGAAGCTTTTTAATTTGTCCTCTCCTATAATTTTCCAAGAAGGCTTCAATTTCATATATATCAGAAAAAGAATCTATCTCTTTGAATTTTTTCTCTTTTAAATAGGAAAGACAATACCTTACGCTGTCACCTTCTGCCATCTTTACAAAATCATCGTAGACCAAGAAGTCTGAGTACATTTTTAAAATCTTAGCATTTAAAGCCTTTAGACTTTCAAACATTAGATTCCCTTCCCATCAACATATCAAAGGCATTTTTTATAAGCTCATCAGAATTTTCATTATAATATTCTTCAATTTCACGAAGATTTTCCTGATTTTCTTTTCTCAAATCATCAGCCTTTTGTTGAAACTCTTCTAAAATCTCATCAGATTTTTCTTTTCCCAATAGCTTTGATTTTTCTATTGATTCATTTTCAAGATCTGTAAGCTTTTCTCGCAAATCTTTTTTTATTTTTTCAATTTCTTTATCAGTATCTTCGACAAGTTCTCTAGTTTTCTTATCTATTGCTAAAATACTATCTATGCTTTCTTTCAAAATTATCACCACTCTTTTCATTACCTTGCGCAATACTCATTATATTACTTTTTGTTTCTAATTCAAGGGATTTGTAACAGATTTAAAGATTTCACATTTTTTTCACATTCCATATTTTGAAAATTATTTTTGCAATGTGGCAGAAGACTTTTATTAGTTTTTAATAATAATTGACCTTTTAGTCTTTATTTTCTCATTTCTTACAATGTAAAATTGAATTTTAAAAATCCAAAACTTTTCTGTAGCAAATTAAATTTTCTACTTTAAAAGGCAAAAAAAGAATACCTCCGAGGAAGTATTCTTCATGTTTATTTTTGAAATTCTTTTGCGGAACATGAACTGTGACATGATTCGCATCCACATCCACACCCGTCTTTTTTACTAAAAACTCTTTTTCCTGCTAGGACAATTGCAATAATTATCACTAAAGCAACTATTAGATTAATTGGATTCATACTTTACCACCTCGTCTTTTCCATGACTTGAAATTTTTCTATCTTCAAGCTTTGACCTGTCCTTCCTAAAGAGTAAATATCCGTAGATAAATAATACTACTACTGCAAGTCCTGTCATTAGGTTAAAGGATCCACCTTCTATTACTCTTCCAAATTGGTAAATCATAAAGGCAACTGTGTAAGAGAAAAGCAATTGGTAACCAATTGCTAGTCCAAACCACTTATTTGAACCCATTTCTTCTTTTATTGCTCCCGTTGCTGCAAAGCAAGGAACTGTAAGTTGGTTGAAGAAGACAAAGGCAAAGGCTGATGCCACAGAGAATTTAGAAGCTACAAGAGCAACCATGCTGGAATCCTCTGCTCCAACTTCTCCTATACCTGCAAGAACTCCATAAGTTCCTACTACAACTTCTTTGGCAACTAGGCCAAGGATTGTAGCAACACTTGCCATCCAATCTCCAAATCCAAGTGGAGCAAAGATTGGTGCAATAATTTTACCAAATCCTGCTAAAATTGAATCTTCTGGATCTGCATTGAAATCAACGAAGTGTCCTGATACAGAAATACTCTTTAAGAACCAAATTACTACTGTTGCAAGAAGGATTACTGTACCTGCCTTAACAATAAAGGCCTTACATCTAAACCAAGTTGCCTTTAAAACATTGTGGGCACTTGGCATGTGATATTCAGGAAGTTCCATTACAAAAGGTGCAGGATCTCCTGAGAAGTACTTAGTCTTCTTTAAGATTATACCTGAAACAACTACTGCCATTATCCCTCCGAAGTACCAAATAGGTGCGTACCACCAGCTGCCACCTAAGAAGGCAGCAAACATGGCAATAACATCAAGCTTTGCACCACATGGCATGAAGGAGGCAGTCATTATTGTCATCCTTCTGTCGTTGTCTGACTCAATTGTCCTTGTTCCCATAATGGCAGGAACTGAACAACCTGTTCCCATAAGAATTGGAATGAAAGACTTACCTGATAGACCAAACTTTCTAAATACCCTGTCTAGGATAAAGGCAATTCTTGACATATAACCAATATCTTCAAGGATTGCAATAAATAGGAATAAAACTGCAATTACTGGTAAGAAACCAAGTACAGCCCCAACACCAGCAATAATACCATCAACTAATAGTGATGTTAAAAATTCTGATGTTCCAGCATTTTCCAAGAAACCTCTAAAGTTTTCGCCAATAACTTCTGTAAAGAATTTTTCATTTACCCAGTCCGTTACAGGTCCGCCAACATAATTTATTGCCAAAATGTAAACTAAAGTGATGACGCCAATAAAAATAGGTAGAGCCAAAAATCTATTAGTAACTACCCTGTCAATTTTGTCAGAAGTTGTCATTCCCTTTCTTCCCTTTTTCACGGTGTCCTTTGTAACATTTGAAACAAAGTTGTACCTTCCGTCTGTGATGATTCCCTCTCCATCGTCGTCATACTTTTCTTCAGCTTCTTCAACAATTTCATCTAGTCTTCTGCTTTCATTTCCATAGAGAGGAAATTCTTTTATTATTTTTTCATCTTCTTCAAAAAATTTAACAGCAAGCCATCTCTTAGCTGGATTGTCTTTTATGACGCTGAAGTTTTCAATTTCCTTGATGTATTTTTCAATATCAGTGTCAAATTCGTGATAATGAGTATTTTTTTTGTGGGCAGCTTCCTTTGCCGTCTCAATTAACTTATCAATGTTTTCATTTCTAAGAGCAGAAATCTCAACAACCTTGCAGCCAAGCTTTTCCTCTAGCATCTTAATATCTATGAAGTCATTATTTTTTCTTACAACATCCATCATATTAAGAGCAATGACAACAGGAATGCCAAGTTCCACAAGCTGAGTCGCCAAAAATAAATTTCTCTCAATATTAGTAGCGTCCACAACATCAATAATTGCATCTGGTCTCTCATTTACCAAATAATCTCTTGAAACAACTTCTTCCAAAGTGTAAGGCGAAAGAGAATAAATGCCAGGCAAATCTGTGAAGTGAACATTTTTATCCTTTTTATACTTGCCAGTCTTTTTTTCAACAGTTACACCAGGCCAGTTACCAACATATTGGTTTGAGCCTGTTAAATTGTTGAAAAGAGTGGACTTACCACTGTTGGGATTACCAGCAAGCGCAATAGTAATAGCCATCTTAGTCCTCCTTCTTTTCTATTTCTTCAATTGAAATAAGTTCAGCATCAGCCTTTCTTATGCTGAGCTCATAATTTCTAATATTAATTTGCACAGGGTCACCTAAAGGTGCAACCTTTCTTATGTAAATTTCAGCATTTTTTGTGATGCCCATGTCCATTATTCTTCTCTTTAAAGGACCTGAGCCATTTATTTTTTTTACTATGTAGTATTTACCAACAACTGCATCTTTTAAAGTTTGCACTCTTACATCTCCTCTACCATAATCTTTTTAGCTATGTCTTTTCCTATTGCCACTCTGGCATCCTTTATTGACACAATTAAATTTCCATCATTTTCATTTACTACTTTTATCACTGCACCTTTGACAAAACCAAGATTTGCAAGGTGAGATTCAGTGATATCGCTATTTTTCAAAGTTTTAACTCTCAAAATCCTAAAATTAACATTTAAGGGAGCCATTAACAAACTTATCATTCTATCACTCGTTTCTAAATTACTTAAATTATATGTAAATCAATATTTGAATTTGATTATCATTTCTAAAATTATTATAACATAGCTAATTGAAAAATAAAATCAATTTGAGAAATTTTTTGAAGCTATTTATATTTTTAAAAATTAAAATATATTTAAATTTAACTAATATTCTTGAAATTTTATAATTGCTTCATAATTGTAAAAATAAAATAAAAAATACAAAATGTTCTTCATTTTAATTTAAGTCTGCATTTAAATTAATTAATTAAAATCTTATAAATTTAAAAAGTTCTTGATCTTTGAATAAGAATAAAATACATTTATTATTACTATTTGGAACAAAAATTATTTATATAAATTAGTAAAAACTAGTCCTATTTTGTCTTTATATAAATAAAATTTATCCAATATTTATCCAAAATAGAAAGTTATTATCTGAATCTAAAAGTAATTCATCTAAATTTAGATAAAAAAAGCTGTGAAATAAATTCACAGCAGATTTGGTGACCCATGCGCGATTCGAACGCGCGACACCTTGATTAAAAGTCAAGTGCTCTACCGACTGAGCTAATGAGTCCTATGTAATTTTCAATAAAAAATCTGTGGTTAACACAGATTAAAAATGGCGGAGAGGAAGGGATTCGAACCCTTGTGGGCTTGCACCCTAACGGTTTTCAAGACCGCCCCGTTATGACCACTTCGGTACCTCTCCACAAGTATAAAATTTTAAATGGTGACCCATGCGCGATTCGAACGCGCGACACCTTGATTAAAAGTCAAGTGCTCTACCGACTGAGCTAATGGGTCTCACTTGGCTGGGGTGGCAGGACTCGAACCTACGCATGCCAGAGTCAAAGTCTGGTGCCTTACCGACTTGGCTACACCCCAATAATTTATTTGGCGCACCTAGGAGGATTCGAACCCCCGGCACACGGATTAGAAGTCCGTTGCTCTATCCTACTGAGCTATAGGTGCTAATATGGAGCGGGTGAAGGGAATCGAACCCTCGCAACCAGCTTGGAAGGCTGGGGCTCTACCACTGAGCTACACCCGCATAAGTAAAATTTTTATTGAGTTTTGGTGGAGGAGAGTGGATTTGAACCACTGAAAGCTAAGCTAACGGATTTACAGTCCGTCCCCTTTGGCCAACTCGGGAACTCCTCCATGTAAGTCCCTATAAGTTTTTTGGAGCTGGTGGGAGGACTTGAACCCCTAACCTACTGATTACAAGTCAGTTGCTCTACCAATTGAGCTACACCAGCATCTCACTTATTAAAAACATATAGCTATTAAATTTACTATATTTTAATTGGCGACCTGGATCGGGTTCGAACCGACGACCTCCAGCGTGACAGGCTGGCATTCTAACCAACTGAACTACCAGGCCCAATTTGGTGGACACAATAGGGCTCGAACCTATGACCCCCTGCTTGTAAGGCAGATGCTCTCCCAACTGAGCTATGCGTCCATTTTTTGGTGACCCTGCCGAGAATCGAACTCGGGATACCACCGTGAAAGGGTGGTGTCTTAACCGCTTGACCACAGGGCCTAATATGGTGGCGGTTTATATAATACAAACCGTTTCTTGTTTTATAATGGTAGCGGCGAAGAGATTTGAACTCCTGACACTACGGGTATGAACCGTATGCTCTAGCCAACTGAGCTACGCCGCCATATTTTTTATGGTAGCGGGAGAAGGATTTGAACCTCCGACCTTCGGGTTATGAGCCCGACGAGCTACCAAACTGCTCCATCCCGCGTCATTTTTACCCGGCTACTATTATTTTTGGTGCCGAGAATCGGAATCGAACCGATACGGTGTTTAACCACCGCAGGATTTTAAGTCCTGTGCGTCTGCCAGTTCCGCCACCCCGGCTTATCTTTTTTATGGCTCTCAGGGTGGGACTCGAACCCACAGCCTACCGGTTAACAGCCGGTTGCTCCACCATTGAGCTACCTAAGACTATTGGGGACTTTTGTCCCTTACTGGCGATAACTTACTCTCCCAGGTCGTTGCCAACCAAGTACCATCAGCGGACTAATGCTTAACTTCTGTGTTCGGTATGGTTACAGGTGTGTCCATTGTCCTATTCTCACCAGATTTCACTTAAA
>NZ_LN999808.1 GCF_001517665.2 Peptoniphilus phoceensis | reverse complement strand
CTTAAAAAATTCAGTTAGCTTGTCAAAGATACCAAACATAGACTTTCTCCTAATTTAAAACATTTGCAAGTAGTGGAATTAATTTAATACCGATTAGTACAATTCCTCCACCAGCCATAAGCTGCTTTATGCCTAATTAGAGATTGTAAAATACTTGTAGTGTGTCTGTATTTCCTATGAAATTGTAGTAAATATCAATTGTTTGGGTGATTTCTCCATTCACTACTTCTTTTTCGTGAACATAGATTTTTGAGATGAGTTCGTTTAAGGTTTCTTTGTCCAGCTTCTTTATATCCCTATGTTTTTTTATGAGTTCAATCCATTTTTTGACATTAATATCTTCAAGATCTTCTTTAACAATCAATTTTTGATTATCTTCTATTCTTTGATTTAGATAATCTTGTTCTTTCTGTGATTTTTCAAGAATTTTTTGGAAGTTACTTTCACTTATCTTGTTATCTAGCCAGTCATCATATAGTCTTTCAATCTTTTTAGTTAAGTCTTCTACTCTTATCTGGTCTTCGTAAATCTTATCCATGATGAATTTTTGTTCTTCTTCATTATCAATTTCTCGTGATTTTTCAAGTGCTTTTATGATTTCTTTTTCATCTTTTAATGCTATTTCTGCATTTTTTCTAATATCTTTAAGCACTATCTCATAAAGAGTATCGTAATAAATTCTATGTTGACTACATAATGATTTTCCATATCTTCTATAAGTGTTACAAGTGAGTAACTTTTCTCTTTTTTTCGATTTGTTTCTTCCAAGATTTAAAGATTTTCCACAATCGGGACATTTCACAATTCCTGCAAATATACTTTCTTCTCCATTTTTAAATGGTCTTCTCCTGCTCTTTAATTTTTCATTTGCTATATTATAAATATCTTCAGAAATAATTGGTTCGTGTGTATTTTCTACTATTATCCATTCCTCTTTGGGTTTATCGGATAACCAACCTACTTTGAATTTATAATTAACTTTTTGACTAGCAATATGACCAATATAAACTGGGTTTTCAATAATTTCTTTTAGGGTTGTGCAGTCCCACCAATACTCTCCACCATCTACGGTCATTTCTAACTTAGTTTTTTTATTTCTAAGTCCTTTTTTTCTATTCCACCAGGTAGGTGTAGGTATTTTTTCTTCAAATAGTCTTCTTCTAATTGCTTGTACTCCATAACCACTAAAAGCAAGATCAAAAATTTTTTCAACAATCCATGAAGTTTCATCATCGATTACTAATTTATGTGGATCTTCATTGTCTTTCCTATATCCTATTGGAGCAAGACAACCAATAAATTTTCCTTGCCTTGCTCTTGTCATATAGGCAGATTTCATCTTTTTAGAAACATCTCTTGAATAAAACTCGTTTAAAACATTTTTAAAAGGAACTATTTCGTTGTTTTCTTGAAAGGTATCTACTCCATCATTTAAAGCTATATATCTGACATTGTTCTTTGGGAAGAAATTTTCTGTATAGTACCCAGTCTGCAAATAGTTTCTTCCAAGTCTTGATAAGTCCTTAGTGATTACTATATCCACTTTTTTATTTTCAATATCTCTAATTAGTCTTTGAAATGATGGTCTATTTGTATTTAATCCAGTATATCCATCATCTATATATACATCGTAAATACTCCAACCCCTTGATTTTACATAGTTTTCTAAAAGTTCCTTTTGGTTTTGTATGCTGGCACTCTCTCCTTTCTGCTCATCATCTTTAGATAGTCTGCAATAAATTGCAGCTTTGAATGAAAAGTGATTTGAATTTGTTTGTATCATTTCCTATTCCTCCTTATTTGAGTTTTCGGAAATAACACAACTTTCTCTAAAACTATTTTTATTATAGCACTCTTTTTTATTACTATCAATATTATATTTGTTATACTCAATTTCATTAGTATTATTTAATTTGCTTGATTTTTTTATTAGTCTTAGAAAAGCGTCCGTATCTGTTCTTCTATCATCATAATTTCTTTTTACAATGTATTTTGTTTGTCTTTTTGTCATAGCTTATCCTTTCATACAATAAAAAAAAGGCGATTAGATTTTTAATTTTCTAATCGCCTTTTAAGTGTCATATTTACATTTTTATTATCTCTGGCATACTTTGATACCTTTTTAGACTTAAAGTCTTTAATAATGCCTTTCCACCTCTTTTTACCTATAAAGATTCTCCTACGTCATAGTTCATTTTTTTATTCCCTCCTTGATGTCTTAGTTTTTCTTTGTCTTCTTCATACCATTTTAAGATTGTCGCATAGTGGTTTTGATAGGTCTTGCCACTACTTTTCATGTATCTTGATAGTTTATTTATCATTATTTCTGTGTGTGAGTTTAATTTTTCTTTAAGGGTCTTATATTCTTCTTTGCTTAACCTTACATTTTTGAATTCTCCATAAAAAATGGGGGTGGACTTTTTATCTATCTCTCCCTCTCTCCCCTTATCTATACTAACCTTATCTAATCTACCCTTATCTATACTGGGTTGACCACTTGACAACCTTTGGTTAACCAGATGACAACCAACTTTTTCTTCTGAAATATATGCTCCATTGTCCGTTTGATAAAGCTGTTGTTTCTGCTCTATATACATTGTTGGCTTATATCTGTCTTTTCTAATATAGTTATTTATCTTCCAATGAGTAATGACGATAATTCCCTGATCAAAGACTATCACAAAGCCTTTGGCAATAAGTATTTTTAGGTCATCTTCATTAGCTCCGATAATTTTGATGATTTTCTTAGGATTATTTACAAAACCATCATCATCTGCCCTCATTGATAGATGAAAATACAGGCATTGACTACTTAGTGGCATATCCAAAAATAAATCGCTATCCACTATCTTTAGTGAAAACATTCTTTTATCTGCCATGCTTTCCTACCTTTCTTCAAATAAAAAAAGACGATAGGTTTTATTTCTACCGCCTTGCGTACATTTATTACGTTTTCAAATTTATTTTAGTTCGTTTTCAATTTCTTCTATGGTTGGTAATGCTCCCTTTAACCTTTCAGGAATTAAGTTTTGTAGTTGATATTCTGAAATTCCAATAGGCTCTCTGGAGCTTTCAGAAGCATATTTTGCCAATACATTATCCTTTGTCTTACAGATTAAAAGACCTATTGTTTGATTATCCCCATCTCCCTTTAATATATGGTTTACAGATGTTACATAGGTTCCAAGTTGCCCTATATCCGCTGGTTTAAATGCGGAAATTTTAACCTCCACAACTACATAGCAATGTAGCTTAATGTTGTAGAATAACATATCAATAAATTCTTCTGAATTTCCAACTACAAGTCTATATTCTCTGCCCACGAACGAAAAACCTGTCCCTAGCTCCAATAAGAATTTTTGAATATTATCCATCAAAGCGTCTTTCAATTCTTTTTCATCATAATTTTGCCTTATAGATATAAAGTCAAAATTATACGGATCTCTCGTCATTTCATTGGCTAAATCACTTTGTGTAGCAGGCAAATTATTTGTGAAATTTGTTATTGCTTTTCCTTGTCTCTCAAATAGATCTGTATCCAAGAAATTTAAAAGCACAGCTCTACTCCAGCTATTTTCTAATGTTTTAGATATAAAGAAAAATGCTTTATTCAAATTTCCCTCACATCTATCCATAATATATCTTTGATGTCCCCATGGGATACTAAAAATCATATTAAAATCTCCACCGACTTTAGATATTTGTAAATCGTCCACAAGCTGTGGACGATTTAATGGCGAATACATTTCATAAAATTTCTTCATATATTTTAAATTAGTAACAGAAAATCCTTTAACATTGGGAATTTCATTTTTTAAATCCGAACTTAATTTTTTATAGAATCCGCTTCCCCATCTGCTTTCTGCCTTTAAGTTAATAATTTCTTCTCCTAAACTATAATAAAACTTTAGCATTTCAGAATTGACCGAAACTGCTGCTTTAAGTTGTCTGCTTGTATATGATCTTTTTATTTTCTCAAGCATTTTTATATATTCACCATCTCCTATAATATCTAAATCTTTTTTATCCATTCTAATCACTCCAATCTGATTCTTTTTATTTTATTCTATCTCTTTCACCAATGGTGGGAGTTTTAATCTTTTTATCACAATCAGCTTACGGTAAACAAGCTCATTTTATCATTACACATTTAGTTTAATTAATGTGATTATACCAAAAATGTTAAATCTTTTCTATCTCTCCCTCTCTCTCTTTATCTATCTCTATATCTTTCTCTATCTCTTGTCGGACATGGGTTGGACTCATTAAGGACAATGTCCTCTGTTTATTTTGTCTGTAAAAAATTCTTTTTTTAATTTTATCCAATAATATCTTTTGTTTGTTGCCATATCTGCTCCTTTCTTGATTTTCGATAATCGAAATTCTTGATTTCCGATTTTCGGAATTCTTGATTTCCGATTTTCGGAAGTCTTGTTATTTTAGTTATTTAAGGGTGTAACTTTTCGTTACTCCCTTAGATTTCTCTGGTCATATCTTTTTTACTTGGTTTTACTTTTTCTTTTACTTTTCTTTTGACTTTTTCTTTTGTCTTATCCTTGTTCTTGGATAGGTCTTTGTATTTCTTTATTTGTTTTAGGATACTTTCTTTTTCTTTTTTATTTTCCTTGGCTATGACTTGCTTAAAGGCATATTCCATTACTTTTATGTCTTTGGCTTGGAAGAATATTTCATAGTTTTTGCTTTCTTTGTTTTTCATTACTGAGAAACTTACTCCAAGTTTGTTTAGTTCTTTTCTTAAGTCTTTGAGGTTGCTTTGATCTATGCTTATATTTTCTAGTTGTCCTTTTTTGTAGAGGTCTTTTATTTTTATTTCATCGCCAATAAGGCTTTTTAGGTTTCCATTTGCTTTTTCTAAAGTATCATTCATCTTTTTTCTAATTTCTTTGTCTAATTTAATTGATTCTTTTGCTGCCTTTATTGTGTATGATATTATGGTTTGTGCTGCTTGCCCTGCTTCTTTGCTTATTTCTTCGTTTATCATGCTTTATCTCCTTTGTTTGAATTAAAAAAAGGGAAGTATAGGCTTTAATTTTTCTATACTTCCCTTTGATTGTTTTTATTTTATTGTTCTTGGTGGTGGAATGCTTTATTTTGATGTTTTTATAGCTTACTTAGGTATTTGTACCTTTTATACTTTAAAATAGCTTACAATGCCTTTCCACCTTTAGTAGTTTATGTGCGTTCTTTTGTCTGATAGATAGTTTTTCATGTTGGAATATATAATCTGTATTTCTTCATTGCTCATCGCTTTTATTTCTTCTGTGCTTTTATAGGTTTTGTATGTTCCATCTTGATCTGCTTTTATGAGTTCATCTATTAGCTCTTGCCTTTTATTCATCTCTATTACCTCCTAGATCTGCCTTTAGTTGTTTGGTCATATTATAGCTTGGATAAGATATTTTTACCAGGTCTTATCTTTCTTGATCCATTTTCTTGTTTTTCATCATTTCTCTGTATTCATTATCTTTAATAACTTGGTCTTGGAATTTTTTAATCTGTGCTATTACACTTGGTTTTTCACCTTGTTTTATTAGCTTATCTATTTCTATGGATAAATCTATGCCAAGTTCTTTGTTTACAAAATCTACTGAATATTTTATATGATTAATTTCCTGGTATTCATCTTTTATCTTGTCTTTTTCTCTATTTATTTCTTCAAGATTTGCCATTAAAAGATTTTTTTCTTCATTCCATTTTTTAGGACTTAGTTTTTCCTTATCTGATAGGAGTTTTTTTAATTTCTCGCTTACTACCTTATATTGGTCTATATCTTTCTTATGTTTGTTATAGAATTTGTCTTTTGTGAATATGTTTTTCTTTTGGTATTCTTCATAAACTCCTTTTTTGGCTTTGTAGATTTCATAGTATAGAATTTTCTTTTCTACATCTTCCATTTCTTTATGGATTGTCTTTGCTTTTTTATTTAGTTTGTAACTATTGGACTTTAAGCTTTCTATTTTTATTTGTAACTGACCAATGGTTTCTATGTTATTTTTTCTTAAATAACTATATGCACTCGTTAGCTTTTTAAAGTCATATTTTTCTTTATTAGTTTTTGCATATCCTTTTAGATATTTACTTTTTTCTTTTTGAATTTCTGAATAAGTTAATAGATAATTTGTTAGATTGAAAAGTTTAGGGTTGTCTATTACCTTATCTCTTTCTATATCCTTAAATTTTTCATAAGCAGTAGTTAGGTTATCTAATAAATTTCCTATCCAACCCTTTAATGTTTTTATCTCTTCTTTTATTGTTTTTACAAGGTTATTATATTTTCTTATTTCTCTATTATAGTTTCCCTTGTCAGTTTCTATTCCCTTTCTTTCCATTGCACTTGCTGCTGATCCTAAATGGATTGTCGGTAGATAATCTGAATTTTGTCTTTTAAAACTTCTATGGTCTACTCTTTTTTCTATCTTGTTTTTTGCTAGGTATTCATTGCAAAGGTCTGAAAAATTTTCTCTCCATTTTTCTACATTGCCTTTATCGTTCCAGGTTGTTAGTTCTACTTTTCTTGTTTTAGGTTTTCCATTTTTGTTTAATACTTTTTCTCCTTTATCATCTAAGATATATTCTTTTTTTGACTTTGCTAAGAACTCTCCTTTTTCGTTTATGGGTCGCATTATGGTCATGATATGACAATGGATATTTCCATTTTTATCTTGACTCTCATCATGGATTGCATAATCTACTATCATTCCTTGTGATGTTAGATTTTCTTTTATAAATCTTTCGACTAGGTTTTTATTTTCACTTAAAGTTAATTCTTTTGGTAGTCCTATTATGAATTGTCTTGCTAGTTGTGCGTTAGAATTTTTTTCTGCCATTTCTACTTTATTCCATAAGGTCGACCTATCATTAAATTCTTTTGGTATATGATCAGGCAATATTATATTTTTTACTAATACTTTTTCTTTTCTTGTATAGTCATGGGTTACACCGTCCCATTCATTTTTTATTTTTTCTCCACTTATATATGCTGCACTTGCTACTGCACTTTTGCCTTTTCCTCTTGATATTATGTTTACTGAAAAATGAAAACTGTCTGCCATTTTTATCACTTCCTTTCTTTTTTGTTGTTTTAGGTGGAGGCTTAATAGATTTTTTATAGCCACCTTGTGAATGAGCGTTTTGAAATGATAGAATAGAAAAAGCCGACTACTGAATTAATTTTTGTTGTTTCAGTATGTCGGCTTAATTGTTACTTTCATTTCAAATTTTAAAAGTCAAGGGCGAGCGTTAGCGAGTTTATTTACCCTTGACTTTTAAAAAGCGAATGGTTGTTGCTCCCTGCAAGGGTTTGGCTCCGCAGGACGCAAGCACCCTTTAGGGTGTATAATTGCGCCCTTAGAAAATCTAAGGGATATTTGATTATTTTATTTTTCTTAATTTTCTCTCATTATTTTTAGTGTTTCTTTGAATTCTTTTGTCTTTGTTGCTTCTTCTAGTAGGATTTTTATTTCTTCATCTGTTAGTTCTTCTGCATTTTCTATAAGGCTTTCTAATATTGCTCCTCTAGTTATTAGCCTATGAGTTCTTTCTTTTCTTCTTTTTATTATGTCTTGTTTTAATATCTTCTTTTCTTGATTTTTTAGTTGCCTTAATCTTTCTTCTGTATCATCAATTTTATCTTTTATTTCTTTTGACTCTTGTCTTATTTGATCTAAATTTTTCATACTGATCTCCTTTCTTGTATTAAAAAAGAGATAACATTTCTGCTATCCCTTTCAAAGTTTCACTATTAAAATTTTATGTCTTTTGAAATATCATCTATGTATCTATAATGATTTTCTATTTTTTATTCTTTCTCCATTTGTTCCATTATTTTTTTATTATTTTATAATAATTTCCTCAAATTTAAGATTTAAAAAGGCTAAGTTTTTCTTACCAATATATCTTATATTGAATTAAAATTGCTACCTTAAATATCTTTCCGATTGTCGCATATACATATTATAATACTCTCCTTTTTTTGCCATCAATTGTTCATGTGAACCACTTTCTTTTATTTTACCATTTTCTAAGAAGTATATTGTATCCATTTTATATAAATTAGACAGATGATGAGATATTAATATTAGAGTCTTATCAGAGCATTTCTCCATCAATAAATCAAATATTTCACTCTCAGCAAGAGGGTCTATATTACTTAATGGTTCATCAAAAATGTATATTTTTTTGTCTTGAGAAAAAATTCTCGCTATTGCAATACGTTGCTCCTCTCCTCCCGAAAATAAAGTCCCTTTATTACTAAATTCTCTAGATATTTCTGTGAATATCCCGTTATCACAATTTTCTATCCTTTGCAACATTCTTAGTACTCGTAGCACTTCTATTACATTCCCAAAATCAACATCTTTCTCTGTTACTTCTTTCATTAAAACATTATCAATTATAGGTAACGAATACATTTTGAAATCCTGAAAAAGAACACTTATATTGTCCCTTATAATATTTATTTTTAAATCTTTATATAATTCATTTTTAAAATATAAACGACCCGATGTGGGATCATATAATCTACACAATAATTTTATTAATGTAGATTTACCTGCTCCATTTTCACCAACTATAGCAACTTTCTCTCCTTGCCTTATTTTCATATTTAGGTTTTCTATGGCATATACATTTGTTTCTGGATACATATAACTAACATTTTCTAACTGTATCTCAAGATTTTTCTCATCAACATAATCTACTTCACCATCATATACTTTTACATTGTATTCCAAAAAATTGAATAGATTTTCTAAATACAAACCATGTTCATATATTTCTGGAATAACCCTGAATAATGTGCTGATATACTCAATCAATCGCTGGTTACTGCCGGCTAGTGCTACAAAATCTCCTATAGAAATTAATTTAAAGAAAACTTTTCGTACAATATAAATTACTGTAATCAGATTAACGCCTTGAACAATCAAGTTCTGAAACACTAATACATATGAGTATTTTTTAGAAAAACTTTTAATTATTTTAATTATATTTGACAAATTATAGTTAAATTTCATTTTAATCAAAGATACGAATCCAGAGTGCATTCTTACATCCTTAGCATATTCTCTATCAGTACTAATTTTAAGAAAATAATCCACTTTTCGCTCTAATGGTGTTATTTTTTCATAAAAATCATATTGCATACTTATAGCTTTTTTATTTAAAAATAAGGACATTAATACACTTGAAAATGAAAATATAATTACAATTGGTTCCATAGTTATTATTAAACCAATAAATGCACCAATTCCTAAAATTGATGTCACAAAATTTGAAAGTGTTTCTTGAATATCTTCTATTCTTTTCTCTATCTGATCTTTAGATTTTTTAAATTCATCGTAATATTCCATTTTTTCAAAACACTCTAGCTCAAATTTAACACTCTTATCAAGCAGTAATTTTTGAAAATGACCCACTATAATTCTTTTGTTTTTAGCTATAAAAAACTGCTCTATAAATATATTTCAAATAAACAAAGTATAAATTTCTAATTATCTTTTTATATTTTCTTAAATGCTCGTAAAGCCTTATTCTATGTGCTTTCGAGTATTTTTACTGTAGGAAGATACTTCACGTTTCTTTGCATATTTCCTCATGTCTTAGCTGTCAGAAGTGGTAAATAAGTAGTAAATTCATTTGTACTACTAAGCAACAAGACGCTCCTGTTGCTTCTCTTTATTCAAGCGTTTCATTTCTGCCATTGCAGAATCGAATGTTGCATGTGCGTAATAGTTCAGCGTCATGGCTATATTAGCATGTCCCATAATGTACTGTAATGCCTTTGGATTCATTCCTGCATTTGCATAGTTGGTACAGAATGTATGTCGCAAACTATGTGGAGTGATGTGTGGCAATTTATCCTCGTTATACTTATTGTATTTCTTAACAAGACCTTTCATCATGCCGTTGTAATCACTTGCCACTTTTGGATAGTTCTTTCTATTAAGAAAGAGGAAATCACTATATCCATCAATCTCAACACGCTTATCATTCTTTCGATTCGCTAACACTCGCTTAAATGCTTGATAGGCTTCTTCAACCATAGGAACTTGACGTTCGCCACTTTTGGTCTTTGGTGTTTCAATGTAGTACCCAATTTCAGTATCTCTCAATAGCTGATGGTCTATATTGACAAGACGATTCTCAAAATCTAAATCTGGAAGTGTCAAACCACCAAACTCTGAAATACGAAGACCTGTTTTTAAGAGTATCAGAATTTCATCATAATTTTTGCTGTAGGTTTTATCAGCTTTTGCAAAGGCTAACAGTTTTTCTTCCTGTTCTTCTGTTAGTACGGTCTTAGGGACAGTATCATCATCAAGAACTGCTTTCAGTTGAAAGTCAAATGGATTCTTCCGAACACAATCATCTTGTATAGCAATATAGAATGAAGCCTTTAAAGAACGTTTGTAGTTATTGATGGTTTGATAAGCATAACCATTTTCACTCATTCTAATAGCCCATTCTTTAGCGTCTGATGGCTTAATACTGTCAATACTTCTTACACCTAACTTGTCTTTCTTCAAAATATCCATAAGATATTTGCGTCCAGTTTCAGTGTTTTTTCTAACCTTTGGTCTTTGAGCGTTCTGTTTTGCGTAAAGCTGGCAGAGTGTCATTTTCTTTCCTACAACATCAATACCATCATGAATGTCTTTCTGTAACTCTGCGATTTTCTCTCTAAGTGAGATACAATCACGCTTTCCTGCTGGTACTCGGTCTGTAGCCACAAGTTTCCACGAGTAAACAAATTGCGGTTCTCCAAATGAATCTATATATTTGTATAAGTATCTTCCGTCTTTTCGTTGGCTCTCTCCAGTCTTTAAGATTCGACCTTTATTGTCACGTCTTTTTTCTGACATGGCATTTGCTCCTTTCCTTTATGGAAAGAGCCTTGATACGACTTAATACTATTTTATCATATACAAGACCCTTTGGCGACGCTAGATTGCGTCCAATGTATCTATAATTTTTTCAAATTGTTTTCGTTTAATCTGAATACGATTGCCATTCATAATCAGCCAATTTGCATTTTTATTTTCCTCTGCCAAGCGTCGTAGCTTGTTTTCGCCAATACGAAAATATTTTGACGCTTCTTCAATGGTTAGGGTATAACGTTCCCAAATAGGAATGTCAGTCTGCTTCATAAAATCCTCCTTTCCAAATCACTTATTTGGATTTCATAAAAGTTGTTTTACCAGCAATCGAACAGCTTTAGCAAAGCTCACGGGAGTTCCACCCCTGCATGGTTCTCATGTAGCCATACTCATTGCCTGCGACGGTTTTATCACGCTCGGACTATTGACTGTATGGGAGTATCATTATCACGATAAGAATGTCGTTGCAGGCAATCCTGCTAAAGATTGCTTCTCGGATCACTAACATGAATCGCTCGCTATCTTTATAAGATAGGTCATGGCGGTTAGTTCCGTTGGCTCTTTTCTTATCGAAACGTATTCGATTACTTTTATTCAGTTTTCAAAGAACAATGGCTCGTTAGCCTATCAAAACACATTGAAAGCTCAATATGCTTTGGTGGAATAACAAACCTCCCTGTTCGGGAAGCGTGGAATGGTTTAGCACGCTTCCACGAAAGGAGAGAGGATATTACTTAATTTCAAATGACAAAATCTTTGTAATCAGTCTGGTTTCCATTCTTCCACGTAAGACTTCATCAACGACCATACTTTGATTGCCATATTCATCTTTCATAAGTCGTAGGGAACGCTTCGTTATGTACCCTCTGTAATGATGTAGAATCTGGTTAATCGCTTCGGTATCGCCATCTGTTGCCTTTACAATGAGAGGAAAGGGAATCATAGGATATTGTGTTTTCATTCTTCAAATTCCTCCATAAACTTTTTAATTAAGGCTAGTCCACTGGTTCTATGCCGATAGACAGTAGAACGGTTCAATTTCAACAGGTCTGCAATTTCTGAATCGCTCATGTCCATAAAGTAAAACAGCAGTAGAATTTCACGTTTCTTGTCTGGCAACTCACGTAATGCTTCACTCAACAAATCATTTTCAACGCCTAATGATAACCCATTGAGTGTAAAAATCTGAAAGTCAGTTGAATAGTTATCTGTTGTCGCAAACTGGCTAACAAGATAATCGCCAACATCCGAAAAGGACACCTCACGCTTTGCAATCCTTGAAAGATAAAGCATATAATTCTTTCGCTCGTCTTCCATAGCACGTTTACAGATATAGTCAAACTGATTTTCTATTGTGGTCTGAAAAGAAGATGGTTTCATGTTTCTCACCCCCTTTCTGTCTAGGAAAGGAAGTGAGCCTTGCTCGTTTATCTCCTTTCACTCTTAGTCCCAATGTGAAAGGGGGATTTGTTGCATTACTGATAAATAAACTTTGTAAAAAAGTTCTGAATAGCCAAAAAAGCATATAAACAGATTTATTTCTCTGTTTACATGCTTCTGTTATTCTATCTATATGATTTATAAAACCACATTGGTGGACGTACTTATCTATTGCAGATAGACGACTTTTTTTGATAAATACTCAATGTGGGGAACTTGATTGTATGTGATATACTTCATGGCGACTTTGACCTCCAACAAACCGCCATTTGGAAGTAAGATACAATATTTTAACAGCATAAATAGCACTACCATATAACGGTTTTTTTTATTGGCGTTTAGTAGTGCTTTTTATTAAATATGAACCTATAAACTATATAACATGTTTTTCTATACCTGTTTCTAATTCAATAGGAACAGTAAAATGTATAGAGGTGGTCTACTATGCGTAAAAAAGAAGATAAATATGATTTTAGAGCCTTTGGTTTAGCCATTAAAGAAGCTCGATTGAAACGAGGTTTAACTCGTGAACAAGTGGGAGCATTGATTGAGATTGACCCACGTTACTTAACTAATATTGAAAATAAGGGGCAACACCCCAGCATACAAGTTCTTTATGACCTTGTATCGTTACTTCATGTTTCCGTTGATGAATTTTTCTTACCTGCTAATAACTTGGTAAAAAGCACCCGACGATTACAGATAGAGAAATACATGGATAGCTTTACAGACAAAGAACTATCCTTAATGGAATCTTTAGCCAGCGGTATCAACGAAGCAAGAAACATCGAAGACTAATTAAAAGAATCCATACATAACGGAAAGAGCCGATAAAATGAGATTGTATTAATCTCATTTTATCGGCTCTACGTCTTTGCGTCTGGCTCTGTAATCACAGTTACTTTGAACTGCTTTATTTCAATTAAATTTTCTTGTCTGCATTTCGGACAATAGAGGGGGAATTTTTTTAATTCAGTATCTTCCCTTATCTTTAATCGTGTTTTATTTCCACATACAGGACACAATATCCACTTGTAGTTTATAATAACTATCTCCTCCTTTACACTTTAATTCAAATCTTTATTAAAGAATATTTCATCTTATTTAACAAGAAACCATATTTATATAACAACATAAAATACACTAAGTTATTTTATTGAACATATATCGTACTTTATCTATCCTACTATTTGGACGACGGGGCTGGCAAACAGGTTCACCGGTAGTAACATGGTACCCTTTTAACTCTGTTAAACAAACACTACGTCCATTTGTAAAGAAAGTTAAATCACTACGATATTCTTGAATACATCGAGCAGGGATTTCTCCACTAAGAATGACCTCATTATTTTTCAATTGAGTGTCTACGATGTTCGCACAATATTTAGGAGCATCGTTGTATGCTCGTGAAAGATATTCCTGTGGCGCATAAATTTTAAAACTAAGATATGGCTCTAACAATTCTGTTCCAGCTTTTTTTAAGACTTGTTCCAATACAATAGGAGCAAGCATTCGAAAATCTGCTGGGGTACTAACAGGGCTATAGTATAAGCCATACTTAAAACAGATTTTACAGTCCGTCACATTCCAACCATATAATCCTTGTTCGCAACCATAGCGTATCCCTTCCATAACTGCATTTTGAAATGATTGATTTAAGTATCCAAGAGAAACCGAGCTCTCATACTGCATTCCACTTCCCAACGGAAGCGGTGATACAGATAAACCAATGGAAGCCCAGAAAGGATTTGGCGGCACTTCGATGTGAATGGTATATTCTGCATTTTTTAACGGTCTCTCCATATAAATGACTGTAGGCTCTTTTAGTTCTATCTCCACATGATACTTTTCTTGCAACAGTGCACTAATCACTTCCATTTGTACTTTCCCTAAGAAAGAAAGTATAATTTCATGTGTCGTAGAATCCACGTAATATCGTAGAAGCGGATCACTATCTGAGATTTCCAAAAGGGCATCAAGCAACATTTCTCTCTGTTCAGGTTTACTCGGTTCAACAGTTGTTTGTAGTAGAGGGTGCGGATTTTCAATCTTTTTTCTCTGTGGCAATAGTTTTGTATCTCCAAGAACACTATTTAACTTCAAAAACTCATTTTGCAAAATAACAATTTCTCCAGAATAAGCTCTATCAATCTTACATAATTCACCATTTATTGAAGTATACATTTCTGTAACTTTTATTTTTTCTTTTTCTGATACTCTAACCGAATCTCGTAAATGTAGTACTCCACTATAAAGGCGTATATATGCAAGACGTTGTCTTTTTTTTGTATATTCAATTTTGAAAACATTTCCGCAAAGTTCAGACGGACCTCGATGTGTTGATGAATAAAATTTATTCGTAATCACTTCTATAAGGTTATCAATCCCTATATTGTTTTTTGCACTTCCGTGATAAACAGGGAACAGGGAACAATTATGAAATCTTATGCTTTCCTCTTGTTCGAGTTCCAATGCTTCTAATGATTTACCGGACATATATTTCTCTAAAAGGTCATCGTTTCCCTCTATTACCGTATCCCATTGTTCAGATTCGGTAAAGTTCGTCACACACATATTAGGATACAGTTCTACCTTCTGTTTGATTACAATTTCGGCAGAAAGTTTCTCTTTAATATCCTGATAAACCGTTGATAAATCAATTCCATTTTGGTCAATCTTATTGATAAAAAAGATTGTGGGAATCCCCATTTTCCTAAGTGCATGAAATAATATACGAGTTTGTGCTTGTACGCCATCTTTTGCAGAAATCAGTAGAATTGCCCCATCTAAAACTGATAATGAACGATATACTTCTGCTAAGAAATCCATATGTCCTGGCGTGTCTATGATGTTCACCTTCGTATTTTCCCACTGAAAAGAGGTTATTCCTGTCTGAATTGTAATTCCTCTCTGACGTTCTAAAAGCGTATTATCCGTCCTCGTTGTACCTTTGTCCACGCTTCCTAATTCTGTAATCGCTCCACTGTTATATAATAAGCTTTCTGTTAAGGTAGTTTTTCCTGCATCAACATGAGCTAAAACTCCAATATTAATAATTTTCATGTGATTTTCCTCCATTCAAAAACCCAAAAGGGCATAAAAATCCCAGTGATAAATACTTTTATCACTGGGATTTTTATGCATAACCATAGGTATACAAAGCATACAGATATTCTCTGGATACTTTAGAATCACATGATAAAGGTATTCTTAAACTGGGTACAAAAAACTAAGCCCTCCTAAAAAAGGACATCTAATTATTTGTTCCCGCTATCAAATTGACAGTTTATTTAAGAATACCTTGCCGCATATTTATTAACTCCTTTTAAATAGTCACTTAAATAATAGCACGTAAGAGCATATTTGTAAAGGAATCTCCAATTTTTTATCAAAAAGAGTACATGATTACAAAGTATCTGTAATCATGTACCAATATTTGTTATTTTACAATCTTCCAATTACTCCCGTTCTTTTCAAGTACCAAATCAAATTGAGATACCTGCGTTGCTTTGGTCTGCTGGTCGATATACTCCACTGTCAGCGATACCGTGACTTGATTATCCTTACGATTGTGAATAGGATTTACCAGTTCTTGAAAGATGTACTCTTTTCCGATTGGTTTTAATATCCCGTCATTCACATAGTAGGAAAGTTCACTGGCTGTCGCTGTAGGATAGAGCTTGAAGAACGTCGTTAAAAACTCATTGATTTCATTGGTTGTAATGGAATCAACCGTCCCCTCACTTTCAATGGCTTTTGGTTTATAACTTGATTTCTTAGGTATGTTGGTAATGGTCGGATTCTTAACCAGTACCATATTTCCAGAACCATCTACATAGACACTCACTATATAAGCAGAGTGGACGGTCTTTGTATTTTCTCCCTCTGTAATGAGCTGGTCTACACTGTAGGTTACATTAAACTCATTGTCGCCAGTTGGCTCTACCGTCCATATCTGAAATCCTCTTACAGAAGACGATACAGGAATATCTTTGCGTACTGTATCAACATTGAGAGCTTGAAGTTCATCTGTCAGATAGCCTTTTAGACTTTCCATTCGATTATCAATGGACTTATCGGATTGCTCCCATGAATAGTAGACTTTCGCAAAGTTCTCTACAAAATTTTCTACATGATGAGTATCAACGTATTCCTTTTCTATGATAGTTGTTTCGTGAATAGTATGAGTATCAATAGCTGTAAAGTGCTTGAATATCGCAAAGCTGAAACTAAGCCCTAAAAGTACCCACAAGGCAATCACAACCTTTTTATGAGGATTGACCTTATAGTATACACGGATAAATATTCCCATCTGTATCAAATGCTAAGCTCTTATATCCAGCTCCACACCTATTTTGATTCAACGAATTACTAGCAAGTGGTAACCCTCTTCTTTTTTCAAAATACGCTACACTATGGGTCAAATATCTACCACTTTCAAACATGTAATCCGCAAGTTCTTTAAGTTGATTTTCAAATATACTTGGATCTTCTTCTTTCCAAACATCTTCATAAACTAAATTCGACTCAACATTTTTAAATCCAAGATCCCATAAGTGAATTATACTATCTTTTAGATATACTAAATCCTCACTTGAAAATGTCGATTTTTGAAATATTTCATCCTCATAGTCTTGTTTGTATTTGTAAAACGATTTAATAACCTTGTCATAAGAACCTTTTCCATCCCTAGTAATTCTTGTTAAATCATGTTTTTCTTTAGTTCCATCAATACTGAATCCAAATCCAGCATGATACCTGTGCTTTTTTAAATAATCTTCCATTATTTTTGAATCATATAATGTCCCATTTGTGGAAAAGGAAAATTGAAGATTATTAAACCATTTATGCCTTTTGCTATATAGCAACAGACAGATATAATCGCTTATTTTATCTATCAATTCCATTTCTAATAATGGTTCTCCACCAATAAAATCAATCAATAAATTATCTGATAAGTTATTACAATATGGATCATTCACAATAAAGTCTACTATTTTTTTGGCTGTTTCAAATGTCATCTTTTTGAAATTATTCTTCCCAACCATATAACAATATGTACATTCCAGATTACATTCTTCTGTTACACACATAGTTACATTTAAATAATTACCTTTTTCCCATGATATTTTAGAAATCCTATCATTTCGAAATGATCTACTAAGTATTGAATTTATGTCTGCTATAGCCATCATTTTCCTCCTAAGTATCTAATTTTAGATTTTCCATTCTTTTTGAATTCAATACGCATGATGTTATTAATAACATCAAATATATTACACAAAGTGCAACATTTCCACCTGACTTAGAAAATCCAAGTTTATTAACCACAAATATCTCTATAGCTACAAGCACAATAGAGCCAATTAGCCCTATTACTAACCACAAATCACCTTTATCTAAATCAATAAAGTACAAAGCCAAGTAAAATATTGATACCATTTGTAGAATAAAAGCTAACAAAATATTTAATAAAATAATAAAATCCGAAAAACCATAATCAAAATAATGCTTACCTGCATGAATTGATATATAATTCAGGATTACTAACATTAATACAGACAGAAAAATAATAACTATTTGACTTACATATTTTGACAAAATTATGTTTTTCTTTTTTATCGGTAACATGAACTCGTATTTATACAATTTTAAATCATAATCTTTTCTCTGTGATAAAAGTATTAATAAACTGTTGGAGAATATTACAACTGCGCAATATGCAAAAACAAGCATTTGCGTGCTAGAAAAAAGATTTATCAAAATCCAAATTGTAAGCAAAAACGCATTCATTACACATATGTTTTTAATATTTTTATAATATATTTCTAATAATAGACCTTTCATATATTAGGATTCTCCTCCCTCTGTCAAAATCAGCAAAATTTCATCAAAATTAGGTTTATTTACAACAAATTCTTTATACTTATTCTTTATCTTCGATATATCTTTTACTAAAATATTTACTCTCCCATATTCTCTCCTATATGAAATTATGTCTGTTTTATCGACTTTTTCTAAATCCGTATCATTACAACGAAGTATCCCATAGTTATATAACAATTCATCTTTTTCTTCGCTCAACACGACTTTACCATTATCCATAAAAACTATATAATCAGCTATTTTTTCCAAGTCTGTTGTAATATGTGATGATATATATACCGAGTGTTCTGGGTTTTCTATAAATTCTAATAATATACATAAAATCTCATCTCTACTTACTGGGTCTAACCCTGAAGTAATTTCATCTAATATGAGAAGTTTTGTTTCATGAGACAATGCTATAGCCAACGATAACTTTTTTTTCATTCCAAATGAAAATTGCTTAGTTTTCTTGTCTATTGGCAAATTAAATCGATTCAAATAATTTTTAAAACTATCTTCTTCCCAATTACTATAATTAAATTTCATTACCTCATTTATCTCATTAGGCGTTAATAATAATGAAAAGTTTGGGTCATCTAAAACAACACCTATGTGTTTTTTAATATCTACTTGATTACAATCTTCAGTACCAAATATCTCTATTTTTCCATCATCTTTTTGAAACATTCCAAGTATACAAGAAATAGTAGTACTTTTCCCCGCTCCATTTCTTCCTATATTTCCTACAATAGATCCATAAGGTACTTCAATATTTATATTTTTCAAAGAAAAATCATTTGTTTTATTCTTTTTATTTAATCCAGATACCCTTAATGCTAATTTATTTTCATATGAATCCATCATTGCCCCTCCTCATATATCTTTTTTATTAAATCTATCAAATCATCTATTGAAATAGAACTTGATTGTATGCTCTTGACAATTTTCTTAGCTAAATCTTCCACTTCTTTATATGTTTCTATTTTTTGTAATTCAATATTTCTTGCTGATATAAAACTGCCTTTGCCATGAATAGTTTCAATAAATCCATCTTTTTGTAAATTTTCATAAGCCTTTTGAACTGTAATTACAGCTACCTTAAGATTTCTAGCCAATACTCTCATAGATGGTATAGAATCTCCAGTTTTCAAATCTTCATTCATAATTTGTTTTTTTATCTGATTTTCGATTTGTTCATAAATCGGTTCGCTAGAATCGGTATTTATTATAATATTGATATTGCACCTCCTGTTTCAGAAGTGTACTTATGTGTACTTGTTATTTTAATAATACCACCAATAAAAATTTTTTTCAACCCCCTTAATTTCCCAATTTTGAGTATAAAAAAAGACGATATAGTTTTAATTTCTATCGTCTAAATCAAATTATTCTAATATACGTCAAATTTATGTTACTAAAGTACTAATTTCTTCCATTTTCTAACCTTAGTTCTAAATGTACCAAATGGTGCTACTGTATTTACATGAATAAATTTATACACTTCCCAAGTTGCTGTTTTTGTTGCTTCATCTGCCCATTTTCTCATATGAGGTTTAAATAATTCTTCTTCTGTTAGCTCATCTATCATAAGATAAATATCTTCAATATTTTTTGTTAATTGTTCTTTTAGTTCCTTTAAAGATTTATGAGCGTAAGCTTCTGTAAACCATTGATATAATTCGGCTAATTGATTCCACTTGAATTTATCTGATGGTGTTTTTACTTCAAGTCCTTTTTTCTCATCTTCTTCCCATTTCAATACTAAAGCTGTCCAACCTACTTGATAGGCAAGATTTTCTGCTGGTGTCCTATCAACTTCGTCTACTCTTTTATCTTTTAATTCTTCTGGGATATTATCAAACTCTGAAATATATTTTGCAAAAGTTTTTTTAATCTCATTTTTTAATTCTTCCTTACTTTCATAAGACCTCATATGCCTACCTCCATGGTTTGTATATAGATATTTTGCCAAAAATAATTATATCTTAATATTTAATCATAATCTTCCAGTAACTTGTAATTCTTATGTTTTGTGATATCAAATTTATCAGATAGTAAAAGTCTTACTACTCTTATCTGGTATATACACGTGCCTCCATCCATTACTGTTATTTCAATAAAATTTTAGATAACTTTATTAAGATTTTCTTTGATTCCTTATAAATCAAGTTTAAAGAACTATAAGAATTTAAATCTCTTGTTCAAATTCATCTTCAAAACTAATAATATCATTAGGAGTGCAAGATAGAGCCTTACATATTCTTTCTAAATTCTTAAATGTAATTGGTTTATCCTTGCCCATTTGTGCCATAACATTTGTTGTAAGCCCTGCCATAGCTATTACATCAGTTTTCTTTAAACCTTTTTTTGCTAACTGTATCCATAATGGTTTATAGTTAAGTGCCATAATATCCCTCTTTTTATGTTCATTAGATTTATTTAATTATAGCATAAATATTGATTTCATTCAATCTTACATTGATTTAGTGATTTATTTTAGAGAATTTGTTGTGTTATTCCGTCCTTATTTTGCCATAAATTGCTTAATACCTTGGGATTTAGCACCAGATAGTGATAGGTAATCCTTTGATGTTATCTCCGGATTTTCCCCCACTTCACACCGTGCATGCGACTTTCACCGCACACGGCGTTCCATCACAAGAAAGATTTTCACGTTTTAACTAAGACTTACACACTTCGTAACAAATTATTTTTTTCTAAATTAGTGGCAATCCTGCCATTTTTCTAAGCTTATTACATTTCTCGATCTGCTTGACCGTTAAGCCAAGCTCTTTTATATATTTTTGGATTGTATCTTCTTTTGTTGCATGGATAAGTATATGAACTGCTTCTGTAACAAGAATTAAGTTGCTATAACTGTCTGTACCGCCTTGTTCAAGCGGTATCTTGTGATGGCAATGTATATCGTTTGGTGTAAGTTTTACACCTGTTACCTCACATCTGCCATATTGAGCTGCAAAGAGCGAGATTCTGTTGTCTGCAAACTCTATACTCTTATCAAGTACAGGATGTCTCATCAACCAAACAAGTGTATCTACATCAATTTGCAGATTTTTATGAATAAAAGCTCTGCCCTTTACAGTGTATTTATTTACAACCTTTTTCTTGTGTTTTGCGTCCTTTGTCCTAATATATCCAGCTGGAATTAGCGGATGTCCATTAAGGAAGCGAATTTGTTTACTTTTTCCATATTTTTCTTTGATAAATCCTTTGTTTAGCGTTCCACTGGTTTTAATATCAAGTCTGTTGTTCATCTGCTTTTTAATGTGAAAGGCTATTTTAGCAAAGTCCAAACTTACATTTGTTGCTATTTGGTAGTAATTATGCAAGCCTGAAACAGTGGCATTATACTTGGCTATTGCTTTGTACTGTTCCTTTTCGTTTGCAGGTCTTTTTATATCCGCAACACATTTAGAAATATTTTCTTTTGCATTTTTCAGTGCCTTATCACTTATATGCGACTGTACAACAAACTTTTTGCCTTTTGGTTTAACCTTAAGCTTAAATCCTAAGAACTCCGAATACCTTTGTTTTAGATTTGTTATTTTAGATTTTTCTTCACTCACATTTAGTTTTAATCGGTCTTGCAACCATTTTGTAACTGCCTGATAGGTTCTTTTTGCATCGTAGTAATTACGGCAAAATATCTTAAAATCATCAGCATACCTTACAATGTATATTTCTTTTAGGTTGCTTGTTCTTAAAGCTCTGTAAGTATGGCTTTTTATCTCTGTTCCTTGACTGTTCGTTCTCTGTTTATATGGATAATGCGTAGGCATTGTCAGCCATTGAGATGAAACCCACCAATCTAATTCGTTCAAGACTACATTAGATAGTAGCGGTGATAATATTCCGCCTTGTGGTGTTCCCTTTGTTGGTGTAATTACCTTTTTATCGGGCATAACTATGTCTGCTTTAAGCATTTCCTTAATGATACAAAGTAACTTTTTGTCATGGATTCCTAAATTCCAAAGCTGCCTTATGAGCTTTGCATGATATACGTTATCGAAAAATCCTTGTATATCAATATCGACTACATAGTGTAAGTGCTGTATCTGCATTAGTCTTGCACATTCTGCAATAGCGTGTTCCGTACTCCTGTTAGGTCGAAACCCATAGGAACTGTCATGAAACTTGGCTTCACATATCGGCTCTAATATTTGCAAGATACATTGTTGTACAATTCTATCTACAATAGTTGGTATTCCTAAAGGTCTAATTTTCCCATTAGGCTTTCGCATTTCCACTCTCTTTACAGGGCGTGGCTTATACCAATGAAACTGTTTTTGTATGAGAGAAATGTATTCTTCTTCATTTAGCCTTGATAGATGTTTTATTGTTCTGCCATCTACCCCAGCCGTATGACTTCCTTTGTTCCCTTTTATACTACGATAGGCAAGTTTAATATTTTCTCTTGAAGTTATCAACTCCATTAAATTTGAAAATACTTTATTATTACCGCTATCTTCATATAAATCATCAAGGACTTTTTGCAAGTCATAGTATTCCGTATAACGGATTTTGTTTTGTTTCAGTGTTTGTTTCGAAGTGGACACAGTCACCATCTCCTTTCGGATTTGATTTTCTTTGTCATACTCGAAGCTGTGTTTGTCTTAATTTCAGTTCTTGTACTTTCCTGTGACTGGTGGCTATCCCTCCACGAACTTATTATTTTCGCTTCATAGGTACTGTGCCACCACTTTCACCGAGATAAAGAATAGTTATATGCTGTTTTTTTCAGTCATTTTCCCATTCAACACTTCATTAGCATTAGACTGCTTCCATGCTCTTGGCTTACCACGTTCCGACAATCTTATCTTTGAATACGTTTAGGTTCTTCCTCTAAGCCTGTGTTTAGTTTTCACCATATCGCCTGTAACGATATATGGATTTTCATAACAACCATTCTTACTCATCCACAAACACCCCATCTTTGATGGGAATTGCCGTTAGGCAAATTCAAACGTTTAGACCCTTACATTCGGAAGTACGTCAGTGCTTTGGTATACACATTCTCACCATGCGTATTCGACACCCGACATATAGATAGCACCGTCCACCTCTGAACAGCTTTCGTGTCTGATGTTAATATCAGTCTTACGGCTACTCTCTGCCGACTTCACCGAGCTTTTGACAATGAAATAGTCTAATATTCATTGCCAATCGGAGTATCAGTGTAGGCATTTCAGGGCGTTACCCCGTCATTCTACCTATCAGATTGCTAGTTCTCCTAAGTTTTGAACTTTCAGTCCTTCGACTTAGTGCATAAGCTTTTCACTTATGAACGTGTCGCACGGTTATCATTACCATAACCTTCCATTAAGTTAATAACTCCCCATGCTCCTAAACCTGCACCAATTGCAGTTACAAGTGTCTTTAAAACTCCAACTCCAGCTGTAAAAAATTCCATATTATTCCTCCTCGTTTTCTTTCTCTTATTTTCTATTTTGTTTAGTGATTTAACTATAAAATTCTTGTAGACCTTATCTCCTTTTTTGTTTTCTTTGAAATATCCAAAGACATGGATCAGATCCCCTTTTTCAAATTCTTTTACAATTTCTACCTTTTCTCCATATACTGAGCAATTTGTATATTCTTTGCCCTTTCCATATTTTTTTACAAGAGCAAAATTTGCTACTTGAACATTTTCTCCATCTTTTTCAAATTCTGAAAATTCAGCTTCCTTAACTAAATTTGCATTAATATTTATCATTTCTCTATCCATTAATTTCTTCTCCTTAATCTAAAAATTTCAATTAAAAAAGCGACTGAACTTATATTTCAATCGCTAAATGTCTTATATATTAAATTGTTTTAAGTGGGACTTCTTATCCTTACCATCTTAACCTCCTGATTTTGAGTATAAAAAAGACGATAGAGTTTTTAATTTCTATCGCCTATCAACACTTTATTTCTATTCTTCTAAAATCGATACTTCAAGGTCTATCGCTTTAAATGTAACAGTTATTCCTACTTCTTCTTTTACTGTTTTTTCAAATAGCTCAGCTATATCATATGGGGACATATCATATATATCTTCATACCATTCATTACTTTCATCGTACATTGTCTCACATATTGCTTCAATATAATTTTTCTTATCCCTTGTGAGTTCTGTATCACTTTCTAAAATAAACTGCTCACCATTTATATTTAATATAATTAAAGATGATTTTCTATTTTCGCACATTTTGCTTTCTCCATAAACTCAAATGTTTAACCTATTTATCTTATAACTTGATTTTAACTTTACCTTATCTCTATTTGTTAGATACTCTTCAACATCAAACAAGTTTTTCTTATCATAATCTTCTAATAACTTATAATTCTTATGCTTTGTAATATCAAATTTATCAGATAAGAAAGGTCTTACTCCTCTTAGTTGGTATATACACTTACCACCATCCATTACAGTTATTTCATCTTGGCTCATAAGTTCCTTACCAGTTTTTTGGTAATTTAGACCAAAAGATTTTTGGTTGGATCTTGTTTCTGATGTGTTATATAGGTCTATGGTTTCTTTTCCTAAGGTTTCTGATAATTCTTTTACTGTTGTTTTTTCTTTTCCTCCTAGAAAGAGTGTAGAGTCACAGTTACCAACTATTGTATCTGCATGGTCTTTATAAATTGCTTTTAATTGAGATTGTGCTTGCAGTATTATACTTGCTGATATTTCTCTTGAACGAATTGTCGCTATTAATTTTTCAAATTTAGGAATTAAGCCTATATTTGCAAACTCATCAAGTAGACATCTTACATGAACTGGAAGTCTTCCACCATACACATCATCTGCCTTATCACATAGTAGGTTAAATAATTGAGAATACATTATTGAAACTACAAAGTTAAAAGTATCGTCAGTATCTGATATTATTACGAATAGAGCAGTTTTCCTATCTCCAATTTTATCGAGTTCTAATTCATCTTCGCTCATTAGTTCTCTAAGCTCTCTTATATCAAAAGGTGCAAGTCTTGCTCCACAAGATATTAGAATTGACTTAGCAGTTTTTCCTGCTGCCAGCTTATATTTCTTATATTGCTTAACTGCAAAATGACTTGGGTCTTTCTTTTCAAGAGCTTCAAAAAGCCTATCAATTGGGTTCATATAGGTTTCGTCATCTTCTCTAACCTCACTTGCGTCAATCATATCCAAAAGTGTCTTAAAGTTCTTTTCTTCTTCTGGTGCTTCATAATAGATATAACCGATGAGGGCAGTGTAATATAACTTTTCAGCCTTTACCCAGAAATCTTCTCCTGCCTTTTCTCCATCTCCCTTGGTGTTAGCAATTATAGTTTGGACAAGCTTTAAAATATCTTTTTCACTTCTCAAATAAGCAAATGGATTGTATTTCATAGATTTTTTAAAGTTTATTGTGTTTAATATCTTTATGTCATATCCATTTTCATAAAGCATTTTCCCACACTCTAACACAAGCGTGCCTTTAGGGTCTGTTACTACATAGGAAGAGTGCATTTGCATTAGATTTGGCTTTACATAAAATCTTGTTTTACCTGATCCAGAACCACCTATTACTAATACATTTTTATTTCTAGCATATTTAGGGTTTTTAGGTCTTGAGTTCATTGTTAGTCTTTCGGTATTAGTTATAAGAACATTGTTTTCAAACTTAGGGTCAATGTATGGAGCAATATCCTTACTTTCTCCCCATCTTGCAGATCCATATTCCTTGCCTTGCCTATATTTCTTTTTGTTTTTACCTTTGCTATATACTATTAGCTTAACAATGGCAGCAACTGAAATACCTACTAATAAGTCCCTTGGATTAAGGCTTGGTATATAAGATAAAGTTCCTATGTCAGAAATTCCCACCATTATTCTATCAATAATATCTCCTCCTACATAAGAATTGATGTGCTTAGAAAAAATATTTCCAATGTAGAAAAAGGATAAATAGGGAATGTTTGATAATATAAATTTCTTTGGGTTGTCTATTTTAATTAAGTTTTTAATATCAGAAAGAATGGCTTCTAATACCTTATTCATCGTAGAAACCTTCGCTATCTAATAAAATTAGTAGGTAGTGTCTTCCTTTTGGTGTTATAAATGTTTGTATGCCTACAAGTGTACCTAGTGGATCAACCCATTCTTTTACTTCAAAATATCCCTTGTTCTTATCTGCATAAGGTAAGAGTTTCTTTTTCTTATCTCTATAAATTAATCCCTTATCCATTAAAAAACTTATAAACTGATTTTGTGGTATTCCTAACTCCTTGGCAGTATTTCTAAAGTTTGTAAGTAGGTTATAATCTACTAATTTGTCATAATAATCTGCTTTTGGTCTTAATTCTTCAATCTCTTCTTCTCTTTCGGCAATAATTCTATTGGCTACCAGAATTGCATCTGCAAGTAGATCTTCATTAGTTTTCTTTTCTTGCCCTAATATATATCCTCCATTCTTTCTAATACTTGGTAAGACTTCTCTAGTTACCCAAGCTTTGAATATTTTTGCTTGTGGTAGTTTTGATGAGAGGATAAGTGAATACAATCCTGATTCGTTAATTATTGAAATATTCTGTATTCCTCCAGGGGTGTTCCATTTCGTTACACCCTTATCTTCTTCATCTACATGGTCATAAACAGCTTTTCTTGGATTGACATATCCTAGCATAGTTGCTACTTCATTTGCTATAAAGAAAAACTCACCGTCTTTTTCTATAACAGTGAGTTTCCCAAAATTCTTATTTTCAAATGTTTTTAAATTACTTATCATAAGCTTTGCTCCTTATGTTTATTTTTAACTTTATCTTTACTAATGTTGTCCTTAGCCATATCTTTAAACTTATTTATAGTCTTCGTTATTGAATCTTTTCTATCGGCTTTTCTTTCAGAAGTCTTAACTGCTTTTTTAAAGGCATGTTCCATTACTTTTATATCCTTAGATTGAAAAAACACAGAGTGGTTACCAGTTTCCTTATCTTTCATAACAGAAAACTTCACTCCGTGTTTATTTAAAATTTTCTTTAGTTCTTTTAACTCAGAATCCTTTAGATTAATTTCTTCTAACTGTCCCTTTTTAACCATATCCTTTAGCTTTACTTCTTCTCCATTATTTTTTATTACATTTTTCAAGCCTCCTTGTTCTTCTATTTGCTTGTGTACTTTCTTTAAGGCATCAAGAATTGTTTTACTTGTTGCTTTTGCAAGCCTTACTTCAAGATTAAGACTCGACCTAGATACTTCTTCATTAATCATCTATTCCACCTCCATATAAAAGTAACTCTTTGTATTTTCTTAACTTCTCTTGATGGATTTTTCTTCTAAAATCTTCTCCCGTAACTTTAACTGGTATTGTCATTTCAAGTATTCTTGAATATATTCTCTGATACTCAAGGTCAATGTTTGGATTTTGAATAATTTCCAATGATAAGTTTGTAGTAAAAATTGTCGGCCTACCCTTTAAGTATCTTGAGTTTATAATGTTATATACTTGTTCTCTTGCATAAGATGTATCCCTTTCAATTCCAAGATCATCTAATATTAACAAAGGAATATTAGATAGCTTATTTATAATTTCATTTGAATCTAGCTTAAATGCAGATTTTTGTATTTGATTTATAACCTGAGATAAATTCATAATCTTAACTTTAACTTGTTCTCTTTCAATTAATTCATTTGCAATAGAACAAGCAAGATAAGTCTTTCCACTGCCAACATCTCCATAAAATAAAAGTCCAACATTGTCTTCCTTCATTTGCTCAAAATTTTTAGCATAATTATAGGCAACCTTGTAAGATTGACCTTCTTCATTTAAGAATCTCTCAAAAGTATATTGGTGTTGGTTTGGCGATGAAAAACAATCTCTTTTTAGCGATGATATTCTCGTTAATATTTCTCTTTCTTCATTTTCCTTATCTCTTTTTATTTCACATTCACATTTAATTCTTGGAATAAACTTTGTAAATCCAATGTCAAGTAATTCTCCATCGACTCTTTTACCACATTCCTTACAATAAATATGTCCATTCCTTTCAATATCATTTTCTCTTAATACAAAATCTTTTAAGCTTATCATAAACTCTCTCCTATATCGTAATTCATTTTTCTTGTTGATTTGTCATTAATATTTTTTGCCTGATCATTAAGATACCAATTGATTATCGTTGCCTTGTGATCTTGATAAACTCTGTTATTTGCTTTCATGTAAGATGATAATCTATCAATGTACTCACTAATTCTGCTTCCTAACTCATTTGTTAAGTCCTTGTATTCTTCATCAGTCAAAAATATATTTTTATATATTCCATAAGGCTTTTGTCCCTTACTAAAATCATTATTTCTTAACTCATTATTACTAATATTGTTATAGTTACCTTCCGATTTTCGAAAATCTTGACTTTCGTTATTCGAATCTCTTGAATTTCGATTATCGAACTTCTGGAATTTTGTTTTTCGAACTTCTTGATTTTTAAATTTCGTATTATTAAATATGCTCATAAAGTCTTTAACATAGATTCTGTTAGGCTTTCCAAGTCCTTGTCTTTTCTTTTCAATCAGTCCTATCCCTGATTTAATATCAAGCTCAGCTATTAATTTATTTGCTTTTTCACTCGCACAATTAAATTGATCTTTTATACTTTCAATTGTGTAGTAAATAAAGACTTTTCCATCTTCATCTATCCAGCCATTTTTATATGAAATACCCATTCGATTAAGCATATATGAATACAAAACTTTAGCTTCAATAGAAATGCTCTCAAAAATCTCATCTTCCATTAATACCATAGGTAACCTAATGAAGTTATACATTTCAGATTGCCTATTATAAAAATAATCAAAATTCATCCCTACCTCCTTTCTTTAAAATAAAAAAGAGCAGCCTTATTTAAGCTACTCTTGTAGAAAGTGTAAAATGGGTTTTCTCTTATTATATTTTCTTTGTGTCTCCTCATACCAGTTGTAAAACTACTCTTACGTCCATGTAGTTTTTTTGGGTCTTTTTGACGTATCCTTCTTCATCTTTATCGAAGACAAAATGCTTATAAAACTGCTTAAAATGCAGGATTTCTAAATTTACATCTTTTGTATCAACGCTATAGTCTCCACATGAGATGTTTTTGGAAACTGGTCTACTATTTCTAATTCTTCTATTTTATATCCTCTTTCTTCAAATACTTGTAGGTCACGAACTAAGGTTACAGGGTTACATGATATATATAGGAACTTTTCTGGGTCAAAGTCTATTATTTTGTCTATTGCTTTTGGATTTATTCCTTCTCTTGGTGGGTCTAGGACTATTAGATCAGGATTTTTATCCAAGTCATCTAAAACTTTTAGAACGTCTGATGCTATGAACTCAACATTGTCGATCCCGTTAAGTTTGGCATTTTCTCTTGCTGCTTCTACTGCTTCTTCTACTATTTCTACACCAATAACTTTTTTTGCTGATTCAGCCAAGACTTGTGTGATTGTTCCTGTTCCTGAATAGAGATCAAAAACCAACTTATCTTTTGCGTCAATTTTTTCTCTCGCCATCTTGTACAAAACTTCTGCGGATCTAGTGTTTGTTTGGAAAAATGAGAAGGGACTTATTTTAAATTTAAGTCCTAGTACTTCTTCTTCAATGTGATCCTTTCCATAAATTAAATTCATTTCTTCTGGAACTATGGCATCTGATAAGGCATCATTTTTTACGTGATAAATTGATACAATTTCTCCTTCAAGATCTAAGTTGAGTAAGAATTTTATAAATGCTTCTCTATCTAGTTCGCTTTGACTAGATGTTGCAAGCAAAATCATAATTTCTCCAGTTTTTGTCGCCTTTCTTATTAAAAGGTGACGCAAAAATCCCTCGTGTCTTTTTCTGTTGTATTGTACTTCTCCAATTTCTTCAAAGTAGTTTCTTATTTCTGCTCTTATTGTATTAAAGTCAGAGTCAACAATATTGCAGTCTGTTGTGTTAATTATCTCATGAAATCTATTTTTTACGTGAAGTCCTAGGGAAAGAGGTCCACCCTTGTACTCGTCGCCAAAGGTATATTCCATTTTATTTCTATAATATTTGTGGACTGGTGATGGAATTATTTCTATTTGTCTTTTAATTCCATTTTCTTCAAATAGTTTTTCTATTAATTCTTTTTTATATTTTATTTCATCGTCGTATTTTAGTGTTTGATAAGTACAGCCGCCACATTTTTCAAAGCGTGGGCAGGGATTTCCTTTTTCTATGACAGATCTTTCTATTATGTTTAAAAGTTTTGCTTTTTTTGACCTTCTGCCTCTTGCTTTTATTTCTACTTTTTGACCTAGGATTCCTCCCTTAAATTCGTATTTTCTATCTTCAAATTTCCCCCTTGATATGTTGGGAAATCTTGATTCATCTATTTTAACTATAATGCTCATTAGCTCACTCCTTTAGGAAAATTATATCAAATTATATGAACCCCCTCAATTTAATAAATTAATAAAATTATGGATAATATTTATATTTTTTATGAGACTTTAATATATATTTTTGTTTTATTTGGTATAATACATTTGATAAGACTTTGTTAGTGGGCAAAAACCCCACAGATTTTTATTGGAGGTATTATAATGAAAAAAACATGGTTGGTATTGCTACTTGCAATGCTAATGACTCTTACTGCTTGTGGCGGCAACAAAAAAGAAGCTACAGCAGATGCAGATGGTAATGTAATTGAGGATTTAAAAATCCAATTTGTTCCTTCTAGGGAACCAGATGAAATTGTAACTAAGACTGAACCACTTAAAGAAATCTTAAAGACTAAGCTTGCTGAAAAAGGATACGATGTTAAAAACATTGATATCACAGTTGGTACAAACTATGAATCAACTGGTGAAGCTCTAAGTGCTGGTTCTGTTGATGTTGGATTTATCCCTGGTGGCACTTATGCAATTTACGATGATGGTGCTGAAGTTCTTTTAACTGCAACAAGAAAGGGACTTTCAATTGAATCTGATGATCCAAAAGAATGGAATGATAAAAAGCCTACAGACAAAGCTGAAGAACAAGTTGATTTCTACAGAGCTTTAATAATTGCTGGACCTACTGAAAAGGGTAAGGAACTTGCTGCAAAAGTAAATAATGGAGAAGAATTAACTTGGGAAGATCTTTCAAGTGCTAAATGGTCTGTAATGGGATCATCTTCTTCTGCAGGATATATTTACCCATACCTTTGGTTACAAAAGAATTATGAAAAGGGCCTAACTGACCTTCCTTCTGTTGTTCAAGCTGACTCTTATCCATCTTCTATGGCAAGACTTGCTTCTGGTCAAGTTGATATTATGGTTGGTTTTGCTGATGTGAGAATGGACAATGCAGAAAAATGGCAAAATGAATTCGGAAAAACTGCTTCAATCTGGGACGAAACAAATGTAATTGGTGTTACTGATAAAATTTACAATGACACAATTTCAGTATCTAAGAACTCAGAAATTATGACTGACGAATTCAAAAAAGCTCTTCAAGATTCCTTCATCGAAATCGGTGAAAGTGAAGAAGGAAAAGATATCATCGCAATCTACAGCCACGAAGGTTACAAGGCTGCTGAAGATAAAAACTACGATGGCGAAAGAGAAGCACAAAAACTATTAAAAGAACTTAAAAATTAAGAAAGAGCTTCAGTAGAAGCTCTTTTTTATGAGGAGAATTATGATTGAATTTAAGAATGTAGATAAAGTATATCCTGGTGGATTTAAAGCCCTAAAAGATATTAATTTAACTATTGATGATGGCGAATTTGTTGCCATAATAGGAAGATCTGGTGCCGGCAAATCTACCTTAATTAGAACTATAAATAAGATGCACGACATAAATGCAGGGACTCTCACAGTTGATGGTGTTGATGTAAAAAGTTTAAAGGGAAAAGACCTTAGAAAATTTAGGAGAAATATTGGTATGATATTCCAATCTTTTAACCTAGTAGAAAGAATTTCTGTCATAAAAAATGTTATGTCATCCTTTGTCCCTGATTTAAACCCAATCCAATCACTTTTTGGAATTTACCCAAGAGAGTGTAAAGTAAAAGCACTTGAAGCTCTTGAACAAGTAGATATTCTTGACAAAGCTTTTGAAAGAGCTGACAACTTATCTGGTGGACAACAACAAAGAGTTGCCCTTGCAAGGACACTTGTCCAAAACCCAAGTATTATTCTTGCTGACGAACCAGTTGCCAGTCTTGACCCAGTTACTGCAAGACAAGTCATGGATTATTTTAAAAAGATTAACGAAAATCTTGGAATAACAATTCTTTTAAATATCCACCACGTTGAACTTGCCCTTGAATATGCGACAATGGTCCTTGGTGTTCGTGATGGAGAAGTAATTTATTACGGTCCTGCCAAAGATGTAGATGATTCCGTTTTAAAATCTATTTATGGAGATTCCTTTGAAGAAATAAAAATGGAGGAAATATGAGCCTCTACTACAAAATTTTCAAACCCAAAAAACATATTCTAAAGTCTGGAAAAGAAGTTTATGAGTATCCAACTTTGACAATTCCTGTTCTCATTCTCTTGCTTCTTTTTACCATTCTTTCTGTAAGAGTAACAAATTTTTCACTGGCAACACTTGCTAAAAATATTCACAAGCTCTTTGCCATTTTATCTCCAATGTTTAAGCCGAACTTTTCCTACTTTCCTTCAGTTGTAGGACCACTTTTGGACACAATAAAAATGTCCTTTTTAGGATCTTTTTTGGGAGCAGTTTTGGCTATGCCTTTTGCTTTCTTGGCTTCAAACAACATGGTGAAAAACAAGGTCATAAATTGGATAGTTAAATTATTATTCTCTATTCTTCGTACCATTCCAACTCTTGTATCTGCACTTATAGCAACATATATTTTTGGACTTGGTGCCTTTGCAGGTACAGTTGCCATATTTTTATTTTCCTTCTCTTATGTTGGAAAACTAACTTATGAACAAATAGAGACAGTTAATATGGGAGCCTTTGAAGCTATGATATCAATGGGCTTTACTAGGGTAATGGCATTTTTTAAATCTATTGTGCCAGAAATTTTACCCTTCTATTTATCAACTGCCCTTTATAACTTTGAAGGTAACGTGAGATACGCTGCCATCCTTGGTTATGTTGGAGCCGGTGGCTTAGGACTTCTTATTAACGAAAACATTAACTGGAGAGACTACAACCGTGTAGGAATGATTCTTTTGACGCTACTTATAACAGTGTTCATCATAGAAAATATCAGCTCCTACTTTAGAAGAAAGTTGAATTAATATGTCAGAAAAAGTAATACAAAAATTAAAACAAGAACCAAAAAATCGTGGCTATATAATAATGATTGTGGCTATAGTCCTTTTTATGATAATTTGGTCATCTTCTGTAATAAATTTTGAATCCGCAACAAAAGATGGAACAGAAGTTGCAAAAAATATTATAAAAGGAATTTTTAATCCAAAAAAAGAAATGCTATTTAACCTAACAACAAAAGGTGTCCCTTACCTATTACTTGAAACTATGTGTATAGCTTTCTTGGGTACACTTGTTGGCGCAATAATTGCCATGCCACTTAGCTTTTTAGCATCATCAAATATTGTTGCAGCTCCAATTGCATATCTAGTAAGACTTCTTATTATTCTAATAAGAACAATACCATCAATAGTTTACGGTCTTATGTTTATAAGAGTAACAGGACCAGGTCCCTTTGCAGGACTTATGACCATGTCTTTCACATCAATTGGCATGCTTACAAAATTATTTTCAGACAACATTATGAATTTAAACAAGGCAATACTCGAGTCTTTTTCATCAATTGGTGCAACAACTTTCCAAAAAATTCGCTTTGGAATAATTCCACAACTCTTTGCCAACTTTGCATCAACAACAATTTATCGTTTTGACATAAATTTAAGAGATGCTGCAGTCCTTGGACTAGTTGGAGCTGGTGGAATTGGTTCACCACTTATGTTTGCCATAAACTCTTACAAATGGCAAGAAGTTGGAGCAATACTCTTGGGACTTATTATCCTAGTTTTATTTATAGAATATTTCTCAACAAAAATTAGAGCAAGATTAGTAGGTGAAAAATGAAATTAAAAATAATTCACACCTCAGACTTGCATGGATATTTTTTCCCAACAGATTATCTAGATAGAAAGATTAAAGAAACAGCTTACCTTTCACTCCTAAACAATATAGAAAAAGATGAACATGTAATTTTGACAGACGGAGGCGACATTCTCCAAGGTTCATCCTTTGACTACTTTGTAAAAGAAAACCTAAACTCAGATATAATAGCAGACATCATGCAAAATGTAGACTATTATACCCTGGGCAATCACGATTTTAACTACGGCTACGAATACCTAAAAACTTATATCGAAAACATGAAGGGAAAACTTGTTTGTGCCAATGTAAAAGACAAACTAGGCAAAATAAAAATTGACCCTTATGCAATAAAAGAAATTGACGGCTATAAAATCGGATTTGCAGGAATAGTCACAGACTGGGTGAATCTCTGGGAAAGAGAAGAAAACATAAAAAACTTTGAAATAAGAGATGCCTTTGAAGAAGCAAAAAAAGTTCTAGAAGAATTAAAAAGAGAAAAAACAGACTTAAACATTTTAATATATCACGGCGGTTATGAAATTGACCTTGAAAGTGGAGAAAAACTAACAGATACAACAGAAAATATTGGTGGAAAAATTGCAAAAGAATTGGACTTTGACATAATCTTAGCTGGTCACCAACACATGGAGCTTGCAGGAAAAATAAATAATACTCTTGCCATAGAAACACCAGCAAACGGTGCTAAAGCAGCCCTTGTTGAAGTTGATTTTGACACAAAAGAAATAAATTCTTCTTTTATAGAAGCTAAACTTGGAGAAAATCCTCTAATAAAAAAATATAAAAACATAGAAAAAAAAGTTCAGGACTATTTAGACCTTCCAATAGCAAAACTCAGCCGTGACTACATGCCAGAAGATAGAATTAAAATGGCACTTAAAGGATCAGACTTGTCAGACCTAATAAATAAAATCCAATTGGAATACACCGGTGCAGACATTTCCATAACATCCTTTGCCAATGTAATATCAGGCTTAAAGAAAAACTTGACCACAAGAGATGTCCTAAACACATATAGATTTCCTAACACAACAGTAGTACTTGAAATCGACGGCAAAACACTAAGAGATGCCCTAGAACAAAACTTTTCATATATCGAATACGATGGAAGTTACAAAGTATCAAAGAAGTTTTTAGAACCAAAAGAAGAACACTACAACTTTGACTTTTTCTATGGAATTGACTATGAAAAAGACCTCACAAAAGAAGTGGGAAAAAGAATAGGCAAAATCTTTTTTAAAGGAAAAGAAATAAAAGATAGCGATAAATTTTCCCTTGTCATGAATAACTACAGAGCAACAGGTGCCGGCGGTTTCAATATGTATAAGGACTTAAAAGTCCTAAAAAATTACGATAAAGAAGTAACAGAAATACTTTTAAATTACTTTAGAAATCTATAAAACAAAAAGAGCTTAAAGGCTCTTTTTTTATTGGATATTTACTTATACCAGTTTAGAAAAATTATTTAAAAAAAGGCAAAAAAATAAGACAGTTTCCTGTCTTATTCGTAAAGATTTCTGCCACCAAATTTAATTTTGCTATTATTTAGCGCTTTCTTTTGTGGATAGTTGTAATTAGAAATCATCGACCTAAAAAGCGTAGCAGCTTCAGATCTCCTAATTGATCTTGTAGGATAAAAGTTACCGTCAGAATAACCCCTCAAAATGCCTGTGTCCACAAGGGCACCTACATATCCTCTTGCCGAAGGGCTTATCATTGCCCTGTCGCCAAACTCATTTGTAGAACCTTCTTTCGGTGATAGCGAATATACATATCCAAGAATTTCTGCAACTTCTTCTCTTGTAATTTCCCTATTTGGATTTAACCTACCAGTTGTTGGTTTAATGTAACCTGCCTTTATGCCCTTAGCTACATCACTATAAAACCAATCAGATGTACTTACATCAGAAAAAGTGACAGTATAAGTTTTGTCATAGCCAGCTAAACTATTTATAGTGGCATAAAACTCTACTCTTGACATGTTTTCATTCGGTTTGAAAGTCCCATCTTGGTAACCAGACATAATTCTCTTATCTGTTATAAAATCTACAGAAGACTCAGCCCAGTGACCTCTTGTGTCTCTAAAAGTTTTCGCAGATACAGTGCTTGTCAAAATCAATGCTGAGGAGATAATGATCAATGAAGTCTTTTTAAAAATCTTCATCTTTATCACCTTCATTCTTATTATATATCATTTATTATCATTTAACAGACTTTCTATTTTAAGTTTCTGTTACAAAGAATTTTTCCCTGTAATACTCCTGCAACATTCGTTCGACTTATAATTTATCTTTGCAATATCTCTTCTCAAAATAATTTATATTTATTAGTAATTAAATAAACATTAAAAAATTTGCAAATAAAAAGAGAACAGATTATGTACATTTATAACTGTTCTCTAAGGGAAGAAAAAAGATGATGAAGTTTTCACTTCATGTATATTGTACGTTAGATATTTTATTTTGTCAATGCTTTTATGAAAATATTTTCAGAATATTTTATTTTTAGAATTATGGCTATTCTATCTGAATATATCTTGCTTTTGTTTTTATGTTAAAATAATTATGAATATCTTTTCACAGATTACACTCTTTGTTTTTTTATGTTAAAATGTATTAGAGGTGATATTTTGTTAAAGGATATAATTTTAAAAAGACGAAGTGTTAGAAAATATAAAGATAAAGAAGTTGATAGAGAAAAGTTAGAAGAACTTTTAATGTACGCATCTATGGGACCAAGTAACGGAAATTCTCACCCAGTTGAATTTATTGTAGTTGATGATAAAGAAAGAATCGAAGAATTATCCAATATGGATTCTTTTGCCACTCTTTATCTAAAAGACGCTCCAGTAATTGTAATAGTTATTGCAAACACAGATATTTGCAAAACTTGGGTTGAAGAAGCATCACTAACTGCTGCTTATTTGCAACTTCTTTTAGAAGAAGAAGGGCTATCATCTTCTTGGATCAATGTTAAAGAAGGAAACACAGCAGGAAAAATTTCTTACGAAGAATATTTTGCCGAAAACTTTGGAGTAAAAAAACCATACAAAGCACAATGCCTAATTCCTATTGGTTATAAGAAGTCAGGAACAAAGGACCACGAAGAATTTGATATATCTTCAAAAGTTCACTATAACGAATTTTAATTTAAGCTGAAAGAAAATCCGATTAATTTCGGATTTTTTATTTTTATTAAAACTAAAAAAAGATCCACCTAAAAAAGGTGAATCTACACATTTTATTTAAATAAACTTACTATAAAATCTATTAATTTATCCAAGAAACTCTTTGTATTTTCTACTGCTTTTTCTCCTTCAGGAGAATTTAAAAATTTTGAAGCCTTATCCTTGTACTTGACGGCAGTATCTGCAAGTCTATTCCAATCCACATCAGCATTTTTCATATTGTTAAAAAGACTAACTAACTTATCTTCTTGGTTCTTTGTCAAATTAATATTGTAATTATTTGTCACATTTTCAATTATAAGCCTTACTTCATTTTCATCTTTTGGCATATTTTTCGCCATGGCATCTTTGATTTCATATATGATGTCATTTGTTTTTTCATCGCCAAGTTCTTCAGAAAGTTTTGTTTGTACTACTAATTCTTCATTGGCAACTTTCTTTAAATCTTCTGGCAATTCTTTTCCAGTATTTTCTTCATAGGCTTTTAAAATTCCCGTCAAAGCTGCTGTACCACTTACCTTTCCAGGTGCAGTTACATAAATTTCTGCATCTTCGACACCAACAGTGTTAAGAGCGTTTATAAAAGCATCTTCTTTTACAACTCTTATATTGTCAGATAATTCAACAGTGAGTCCACTGCCAGCTTTTTGATATCTGACAATAGCTGAAGAAATTGCCTTGTTTCCAATTTCTTTTGAAGTCAAAACATCTCCAAGATACTTATATTCTTCTGCATTTGTAACTTCTATTATTTTTGCATCATCAGATACATTCATTTCACGAAGCATTTCATTCTTTTGATTTTCTTTTAAATCTCTACCAAGAGTTACAATTTCATCGCCTTCCTTAGCAAAAACAAAGCTAGGAAGTAGGGCAAGAGAAAGTCCCAGCACAATAAATTTATTTCTTATCTTCATAACATCCTCCATTTTTTTATTATCATAACAATTATATATGAATAATACTTAAAAAGTATGTGAAATTTATCTGTCACTTATTAAGAATTTCTTAAAATTTTGTTTTTTATTCTTTGAGAATTTTTATCTTATAATTCTAAATTATATTCACAAGAAAAAAGAGCCGGTCTTCCAGCTCTTTAAATCGTAATTTATTCTTCATTTTCTTCATGAAATCTAATCATATCTTCAAATATAAACCACATATCTTGGACTTCGTCTTTTTTTGTTGAGGAGAAAGGAATTATGTTTTCTCTGTGTTCTACTCCCAATTTTTTTGCTATTAGAGAAATTTGTTTATCTACTTGAGATCTTTTTATTTTGTCCTTTTTTGTTGCAATAACTATTCCTGAAAATCCTGAATCTAAAATATAGTCATACATCTGTTTATCAAGGGCTGTTGGTTCGTGTCTAATGTCCACAAGCAATATTGTTTCTAAAAGATTTTCTCTATTTTCAAGATATCTATTGATTATGCCTGCCCATTTTTCTTTTTCTGATTTTGCAATTTTTGCATATCCATAACCAGGTAAGTCAACTAGACGCAGGTCATCATTCACTTTGTAAAAATTTATTGTTCTAGTTTTCCCTGGTGTGGATGATGTTCTTGCAAGATTTTTTCTATTTAGCATTGCATTTATAAAAGATGATTTTCCAACATTGGATCTGCCTGCAAAGGCAAATTCTGGCAAATTTTCTTTGGGATATTGTTTTTCTTCTACTGCAACTTTTTCTAAGTCAGCCTTATTTATCTTCACTAAAATCACCTATCGCAATCTCTGCAACTTCTTCAAATTTAGAAACCGGTCTTATGTCTAATTTTTTAATAGCTTCTTCTTCAATTTCTTTTAAGTCTCTCTTGTTTTCTTCTGGAATTATTACCGTTTTAACTCCATATCTTTCAGCTGCCAAAAGTTTTTCTTTTAGTCCGCCAATTGGAAGAACTTTTCCTCTTAGGGTAATTTCTCCTGTCATGGCAACGTCATTTTTCACAGGTTTTTTGGTCAATGCAGACAAGACTGAAGTTGCAATTGTAATCCCCGCAGATGGTCCATCTTTTGGCACAGCTCCTTCTGGAACGTGGATGTGTATATCTGTATTTGTCCTAAAGTCCGGATCAATTTTATATTTATCTATATTAGATGCAATGTGAGAAATAGCTGCTATGGCTGATTCTTTCATTACATCTCCAAGAGAACCTGTTAGGGTTAATTTTCCTTTTCCTGGCATAACAGTTGCTTCTATTACAAGACTTGTTCCACCTACTTCTGTCCATGCAAGTCCATTAACTGAACCAACTTCAGGAGTTTTTTCTGCTTCAGATATTAAATAAATTTTTTCTCCAAGGAAGTCTTCTATATTTCTAGTAGATACAGAAACTTTTTCCAAGTCTTCTTCTACTATTTTTAGGGCAGATTTTCTTATTATCTTTGAAATTTGCTTTTCAAGTCCTCTAACTCCAGATTCACGAGTGTAATAGTCTATTATGTCTTTAAGGGCTCTTTCAGAAATATTTATATTTTCTTTTTTAAGTCCATTTTCTTCGATTTGCTTGGAAACTAAATATTTTTTTGCAATATTTAATTTTTCATTAGGAGTATATCCTTCTATTTGGATTACTTCCATCCTATCAAGAAGAGGTCTTGGTATAGTTGATGTGGAGTTAGCTGTGGCTATGAAAAATACCTTTGATAGGTCAAAGGGAAGTTCTAAATATCTGTCTGTAAAGGAATTGTTTTGTTCAGGATCCAAAACTTCTAAAAGGGCAGAAGCAGGATCTCCCTTAAAATCATTTCCTACCTTATCTATTTCGTCAAATAAAAATACAGGGTCGTTTTTTCCAGCTTTTTTTATCAGTGATATAATTCTTCCAGGAAGAGCTCCAATATAAGTTCTTCTGTGACCTCTAATTTCTGCTTCGTCAGTCACTCCACCAAGGCTCATGCGGACAAATTCTTTATTTAGAGAATTTGCAATTGACTGTGCAATTGAAGTCTTCCCAACTCCAGGAGGTCCAACTAAACAGAGTATAGGTCCTCTTCCCTTATTGCCAGACAAAATTCTAACAGCAATAAATTCTAATATTCTCTCTTTAACTTTTTTAAGTCCATAATGATCTTCGTTTAAAACTTTTCTAGCTTCGCTGATATTAGTTTTTTCTTCTCCACTTTCAAGCCAAGGAAGATCTATTATCCAGTCTAGATAATTTATTAAAAGAGAATAATCTGGAGATTGTGAATTCAAATTGCTAAGTTTTTGGACTTCTTTTAGTGCTTTGTCCTTAACTTCTTCAGGAAGTGCTTTTTCTTCGATTTTTTTCTTATAAGATTCAGTTAATTCTTCCTCATCTTCTCCATCTCCAAGTTCTTTGTGAATAACTCTTAGTTGTTCTTTCAAGTAGTATTCTTTTTGGACCTCGTCCATTTTCTTTTTCACTTGGTCGTTTATATTTTTTTCTATGGAAAGAATTTCAATTTCCTTTTTCATAACCTCATGAAAGGCAACAAGTCTTTCATAAATGTCTGTTGTCTCCAAAAGTTTTTGATAATCTTCCAATTTTAAATTCAAATATCCCACAACTGTGTCAATAAATCTTGATGGGTCATCAGTATCAGCAATATTTGAAATAAGACCTGGGAAAAATTTTTCATCTAGAGATGAATAAGATTCTATATCACTAAGGGCAAGTCTTAGGGCAGCTTCAACTTCTTCGTCTTCTTTAAAGTCACTTTCCTTGTCATGAAGAATTTCTATCTCTGCTTCTATCATTTCTTCTGTGATATTAAGTTCAGAAATTTTTGCCCTTTCTTCGCCCTCGACTAATACTCTCACAATTCCACCAGGCAGTTTTAAAATTTGTTTTATAGTTGCCACAGTCCCAATTTCAAAGATATCTTCTCTCTTTGGTTCTTCTACTTCTAGTTCTCTTTGAGCTACCAAAAATATTTTGGAATCTTTCATTTCTGCTGCATCTATTGCATTAAGAGAAATATTTCTCCCACAGTCAAAGTGCATGACCATGTGGGGAAAGATAACTAGATCTCGAAGTGGGATAAGTGGTAATTTTATTTTATCCATTTTTCACCTTCTAAAAAAGCCGTGGCAAGCACGGCTAATTATTTATTTATTTTTTTATTAATTCAGCAGCTTCAGTTCCATCTACTGATTCTTTTGTTATTTTTACTGCTTTGATGTCATCTCTTGAAGGAATTTCGTACATGACATTCATAATAGTATTTTCTATAACGCCTCTTAATCCTCTTGCACCAGCCTTTTTCTCAATTGCCTTTCTTGCAATATAAGTTAAAGCTTCGTCATCAAAGATTAAATCAACATCGTCAAACTTTAGAAGTTCTCTATATTGTTTTACTAGAGCGTTCTTTGGCTTAGTCAAGATTTCAACTAAAGCCTCTTCATCTAATTCTTCAAGAGTAATAGTAACAGGTAGTCTACCTATAAGTTCAGGAATTAGACCGAACTTTAAAAGGTCTTCAGTTTCTACCTTTTGCAAAATATTTTCTCTATTAGCTTTCTTATCCATGATTTCAGAACCAAAGCCCATAGAAGATTTTGCAGTCCTATTTTCTATAATTTTGTCAATTCCGTCAAAGGCTCCACCAACAATGAATAGGATATTTGAGGTATCAACTTGAATAAATTCTTGTGAAGGATGTTTTCTTCCACCTTGTGGTGGCACATTGGCAACAGTCCCCTCAATAATTTTTAAGAGAGCTTGTTGAACTCCTTCGCCACTTACATCTCTTGTGATAGATACATTTTCAGATTTTCTAGCAATCTTATCTATCTCGTCAATATAAATAATTCCTTTTTCTGCTCTTTCAATGTCGTAATCAGCATTTTGAATAAGTTTCAAAATAATATTTTCAACATCTTCGCCAACATAACCAGCTTCAGTGAGAGTAGTTGCATCGGCAATAGCAAAGGGAACATTTAAAAGCCTAGCAAGAGTTTGTGCAAGCAAAGTTTTACCAGAACCAGTTGGTCCAATCATTAAAATGTTGGACTTTTGAAGTTCAATATCGCTGCTAACCTTCCTATTTGATGAAATTCTCTTGTAGTGATTGTAAACAGCTACAGCAAGAGCACGCTTGGCATCTTCTTGCTTAACCACATATTGATCCAAGATTTCTTTTATTTCAGCAGGCTTTTTTAATTCAAAGTCCTTCTTCATTTCTTGGGGAACTTCATTTTCTAAGATTGTGTGACATCTTTCGATGCACTCATCACAAATATTGACATTAGGTCCAGCAATCAATCTATTCACTTGGTTTTGCGTTTTGCCACAGAATGAACATCTTAAAATTTCATCTGTATTAGACATATCTCACCTCAAGATCTTTTCTCAATAACTTTATCGATTAAACCATAATCTTTTGCTTCTTCAGAATTTAACCAGTAGTCCCTATCAGTATCTCTTTCGATTTTTTCTAGGTCTTGACCAGTTCTTTCAGCAAGAATTTCATTTAATTTATGTCTAATTTTTAAAATCTTTTCAGCATTAATTTGGATGTCACTTGCCTGACCTTGTGCTCCACCTGATGGTTGGTGAATCATAATGTCAGAGTTTGGAAGAGCAAATCTCTTACCCTTAGCACCTGATGCAAGTAAAAATGCACCCATAGATGCTGCCATTCCAATACAAATTGTTGATACATCTGGCTTTATATAATTCATAGTGTCATAAATCGCAAAGCCTGCAGAAACAGATCCGCCTGGTGAATTTATATAAAGTTGAATATCCTTATTTGGATCTTCAGCTTCCAAAAACAAAAGTTGGGCAACAATTAAATCTGCCATAGTATCATTTACTTCGCCACTTGCAAAAATAATTCTATCTTTTAAAAGTCTTGAGTAAATGTCGTAAGATCTTTCGCCTCTATTAGTTTGTTCTACTACCATTGGCACTAGTGCCATTTAATCACATCCTTGATTATTTATCTTCTTTAGCTTCTTCTATATCCTCATCAGAAATTTCTTCTGGTTCAACAAATTTTGCCTTTTCAACAAGAGTTTCAATAGCTTTTCTCTTTTGAAGGTCATCTCTAACAACGTCCTTGTTTTCGTTAAGCATGTATTCTCTCATTTTTTCCATGTGGTCTTTGTCGTCCTTGAAGTAATCTTCAACAACTTTGTTTACTTCTTCTTCAATTTCTTCATCTGTTATTTCAATTTTCATGTCTTTAACAAGAGCTTCTAGAGCAAGGTCATTCTTAACAGTTTTTTCTGCTTCAGGTCTCATAGTATTTTTGAAATCTTCAAGACTTTGACCAATCATCTTGATGTAGTCTTCAAAGCTAATACCTTGAGCTCTTAAACTTTGGTCATAATTTCTAATCATGTCATCGATTTGAGCATTAATCATTCCTTCAGGAATGTCTGCTTCAATCATTTCGCCGATTTTATCAATAGCTCTTCTTTGTTTTTCCATTTCAGAAGTTGTCTTAAATTCTTCTTCTTTTTTCTTTCTAAGATCTGCCTTAAATTCATCAAGAGTGTCAAATTCAGAAATATCTTTAACAAATTCATCATCAAGTTCTGGAAGTTCTTCATAAGAAATTCCATTTAATTTAATTTCGAATTTAGCATCTTTACCAGCTAAATCTTTTTGGTGATAATCTTCTGGGAATTTAACAGTAATATCAAATTCTTCGCCAATTTCATGTCCAATTAATTGTTCTTCAAAACCTGGAATAAATGTATTAGAACCAATCTTTAAATCTTGGCTTTCAGCTTCTCCACCTTCGAAGTATTTTCCGTCAACAGAACCTTTAAAATCGATATTTACAGTGTCGCCATCTTCTACAGATCTGTCATCAACATTTATAATTCTTGCGTTCATTGATCTTTGGTTTTCAACTTCAGAATCAATAAGTTCATCAGTTACTTCAAGAGTTGGGTCTTCGATTTCAATTCCTTCGTAATCTTTAATTTCAACTTCAGGTCTAACATCAACAGAAACATTAATAACAAGGTCTTCAGCCTTTTCAATGCTTTCTTCGTCAATATCAATATTTGGTTGGTCTACAACTTTAAGATCTAATTCTTTAATTGCTTTTTCATATTCTTGAGGAAGAAGTTCATTAATAGCATCTTCAAAGAATACATCTTTACCATACATGTTTTCGATCATATTCTTAGGAACATGACCCTTTCTAAATCCAGGAATTTGGAAGTATTTTTTATTTTTCTTATAAACTTCATTTTCAGCTTTTTTTATATCTTCTCTTTTTAAAACAATGTCAAAAAAGACAGTGTTGTTTTCTTTCTTTTTAATTTCCATTTCAATTGCCTCCTCGCTCATCGCGTTTTTCATATCTCTATATTATAACATAAATTATTTTAAAAACCTATTAAATAGCTCTGTCCTTTAGTATCTTAGAGAGAATTTCCATCTCTTCATCATTAAGAGTTATACCCTTAGACATCTTTTGATGGTCTTTATCCCATTCTCTCAAGTCATACTTAGCTGGTCTGTCATTAAAAGAAACCTTGTTGAGTTCCTTTGTCCAGCCCTTAGCACTTTCAGATAAAACTCCCAAGTGCTCAGTAATCTCAAATTTAAAATCGCCCATACTACCTAACCTTTTCTACTTCATTTATAATATTTTCAATTGCTTCATCAGCAGGAATTTCAGAATTTTCCATTTCCCTTCTAGTTGAATACTCAACAATAGAATCAGCTGATTTCTTTCCACAAGTAATTCTTAGCGGAATACCAATAAGGTCTCTATCCTTAAACTTGACTCCAGCTCTTTCCTTTCTGTCATCAAGTAAAACTTCTACACCCTTAGCTTGAAGCTTTTCATAAATCTTTTCTCCAAGAGCAACTTGATCTTCGTTTTTAGTATTTACTATAGTAACAATTGCTTCATAAGGTGCCACAGACATTGGCCAGATAATACCATTATCATCGTGATTTTGCTCAATAACTGCTGTCACAGATCTTGTAATACCAACTCCGTAAGAACCCATATAGAAATAATTTGACTTTCCATTTTCATCTAAGTAAGTCGCATTTAAAGCTTCTGAATATTTTGTACCCAATTTAAAAATATTTCCAACTTCTATGCCTCTAGCAAATTTATACTCTTCATCAGTTTCAGGAACCTTGTCGCCTTCAGCTACAAGTAGAAGATCATCTACAACTTCGCCTTCAAAGTCACGACCATAATTTGCATTGATGTAGTGGTATTCACTTTCATTAGCACCAACAACAAGATTGTCCATTTCAGTAAGTCTCTTATCAAAAATCATTCTGACATCAAGACCAAGAGGACCAGTATAACCTGGACTAGACTTAATAGCTTTGATTTCCTCGTCGTCCATCATTCTAATATCATGTTCAGCAACTCCCGTATAAGAAACAAGCTTTGCAAGATTTAGTTCCCTATCCCCAGGAATAAACACAATAACAGCTTCATCTCCAAGCATTAAATCTACTGCCTTGGCACATCTCTTTTGATCAAGCTTTAAGAAAGAAGAAACTTCTTCAATTGTCTTTGCATTTGGAGTATTAACTTTTTCAAGTTCCCTTTTATCTTCAGCTTCAGGAAGAATATACTCAACAGGAGCCTTTTCTTCAGTAGCACCAAATTTTCCAGACTCAGAATAAACAATTACACCTTCGCCAGTTTCTGAAAGAGCAATAAACTCATGAGAAGCAGTGCCTCCCATAGCACCATTGTCCCCTTCAACAATTTTATAATCAAGCTCTAGCCTATCAAAAATCTTTTCATAAGCATCGTACATATTCATATAAGCAGTGTGAAGAGTTTCAGGTGAAGTATCAAAAGTATAAGCATCCTTCATAGAAAATTCTCTTGCCCTATTTATACCAAATCTAGGTCTCTTTTCGTCTCTGTACTTAGTTTGAATTTGGTAAAGATTAAGAGGAAGATCCTTATAAGACTTAACTTCGTCCCTTATAAGAGTAGTAAAATATTCTTCAGCAGTTGGTCCAAGACAAAACTCTCTGTCATTTCTGTCCTTTAACTTAAACATTTCAGGACCAAACTTTTCCCATCTACCAGACTCTTTCCAGATTTCAGCAGGTTGAATAGCAGACATTAAAATCTCCATAGAACCAGCCTTATCCATTTCTTCACGAACAATATTTTCAATTTTTCTAATAGATCTATAGCCAAGTGGCAAGTATGTATATACACCACTAGCAGATTTTCTAATCATACCTGCTCTTAAAAGAAACTTGTGAGATGCAATCTCTGCATCTTGTGGATCCTCCCTAAGAGTTGGCATATAAAGTTTTGATAATCTCATATTACCTCCATAATAAAAGTATTATAATAAATAAAATAATTTTCTACAAGTTTTTACATAAAATCTCATAGCACGCTATTTTTATTATACTATAAAGACTAGAAGACTTCACAAAATTGTTAGAATTAATTTACCTTTGTGTTAAGATTTTCTTCTATATGACTAAATAATTTTTTCCTTGTATTATTTAGTGAACTCGTAAAAGATTTTTTACTTCACAGCTTCCAGTGACTTCATAAAAGTTCATTACTTTATAAGATTTAATAACTTCATAAGAGTTTATCACTTCATAAGATTTAACAACTTCACAAAAATCTATCACTTTATATTTTTAAATTAACATTTTCATTTTTGTCTCTTAACTTTATAATTCATAGGAGACCTCTTTAAAAATAAAAAAGATGCCCCTTTCGAAAAACTAATTTCCTTAACCAGGCATCTCACATACACTAAATAATTTCGTAAATAAAAACTTATTAAATTAATCCTTCACATCAATAACTTCAAAAAGATCAGGTGGATATAAATAATCCTCCCCTTCTTCATCAATAATCCTGTACCAATCCTTTTCAATACTAATAACATCGTAGATCTTTCCATTAATCAGATAAACAGGGTCCGTTTCCCCAATAAATTTTACTTTGATAAAAATCACCCTTTGCTTTTATAGTGGTCCTGAATAACATTTAATTCATACACTTGTCAATGGTGCGACGAGATCTTTTTTATCACTCGCTGGGCGAGTAAAAATTTTCAATCCACGCACCCGCAATGGGTGCGACTTATTGCTTCCGTTTCTTTGATGTTATTCTCTTTACAATACTCTAAATAATCTATTACTCTATATTTGAAATCTTGGGTAGCTTCTTCTTCTGTTTTTCCATGATATAAGAAATAACCTTGAGTATTTAAGATTTTCCCATAATATAAATTATCTTCTTTGCTGAATTTTAAAGTACCACAAATATTTTTGTGTTTCAATATTTTCACAATATACTTTCCTTTTTTATTTCAATCCACGCACCCACGAAGGGTGCGACTAAACTCTCTAATCTCGTATAACTTTACATCTTCATTTCAATCCACGCACCCATGAAGGGTGCGATGTAAAATGTTATCATACTATATATAGTGTTATTATTATTTCAATCCACGCACCCATGAAGGGTGCGACCTTCCGAGAATTTACGATTTACACCAATTCCCATATTTCAATCCACGCACCCATGAAGGGTGCGACTCTTCCGAGAATTTACGATTTACACCAATTCCCATATTTCAATCCACGCACCCACGAAGGGTGCGACTTATCACCCCTTATCCTAAGTACATTACGTCAACAATTTCAATCCACGCACCCACGAAGGGTGCGACTTGTTAATTATGCTATTGAAAATCATGTAAAAGGATTTCAATCCACGCACCCACGAAGGGTGCGACTGTATGGATTCGTTGAGATTTTTTATCGTGGAGTCATTTCAATCCACGCACCCACGAAGGGTGCGACGAATTTGGTTACAAACCTAAGAATTCTACTGAAATTTCAATCCACGCACCCACGAAGGGTGCGACAACAGTCTGTGTGTGAATGTGACGGTTCGAAAGATATTTCAATCCACGCACCCACGAAGGGTGCGACGTTATCAAAATAATATAATTACATTACAAGATAAATATTTCAATCCACGCACCCACGAAGGGTGCGACTTACAGACCTAAAAATACCAATCAAAATAATTTAACAATTTCAATCCACGCACCCACGAAGGGTGCGACAATTACATTAAAATAAGAGATTTAGCAAAATTACTATTTCAATCCACGCACCCACGAAGGGTGCGACGTTACCTCTCATGTTAGGGACAAGCACACAAGTATAATTTCAATCCACGCACCCACGAAGGGTGCGACTATACCTCTTTTGATGCAGGACATAAGTCAGACATTCAAATTTCAATCCACGCACCCACGAAGGGTGCGACCGTAAAACTGATAGATAAGATAAGGCAGAAAATAGATATTTCAATCCACGCACCCACGAAGGGTGCGACAAATCAAGGTCTATATCCTATATATGCAAGAGTGCCATTTCAATCCACGCACCCACGAAGGGTGCGACATCATCAATTATTTCAATCTTAGACTTTACCTTTCATTTCAATCCACGCACCCACGAAGGGTGCGACTGCATTTTTTAGCCATTATATCCTACTAAAAAATACAGCTAATCATTTTTTTAAGAGTTTTGTCTCATTTTTTCTTGTTTTTTATGAGTTAGGTCTAAGTTTTTTATGTTCAGATAAGAATCTCATGTAATTATAAGATTAACAAGTCTTTTTCTGGGTTATAGCTGTCGTCTTTTCCCAAACTTTCCACTCTTCTCTCCCAGTTTTTACCCAAATTATATATTCTTATGGAGTCTTTTTCTGGGTCAATTATTTTCCTTAATTTGTTTTTTATCTCTACTAAATCTGCTGGATAAATATTTAATTCAAATACTGAATTTTGAACTCTTTGTCCGTAATCGACACAGACTTTTGCTACTTGTCTTAGTCTCCTTTTACCAGCTGGAGATACAGTTTCTACATCATAGGTTATTAATACTTGCACTTTAACCTCCCATCATAAAAGGTGGATAGGCCTCTATGTCCCCTCTAAGGTAGGAATTTAATAGAAGAGCTTGAACGTGAGGAATAAGTCCAATTTTTATGTTTTCTTCTATAAAAGGATGATATATTTCTTCTTGATCTCTCTTAGTTAAATTTTCCAGAACTATTTGCCTACCCTTTTCATTTAAGAGTGTGGCGCCATTTTCCTTTACTTCAAAATGCTTCTTATTTATTCTATTTAAGTTTATCATTGAGAGTGTGAATTTATCAACTAAAAAGGCTCGCATCTCCTCTATTATATCAAGTGCCATACTCACTCTTCCTGGTCTATCTGTGTGGAAAAATCCTGCATAAGAGTCTATTCCAACACCTTCAAGGGCTGCAGCAATGTTATTCGTAAGAAGCGAGTAGAGAAAGGATATACAGGCATTAAATCTATCCATAGGTGGTCTTTTGCTCCTATCTATAAAATAGAAATCTTCTCTTTGTTTTATTATTAATTCGTCTAATACAGAGAAATATTCTCTTGCAATTGCTCCTTCTATTCCTCTTAGGCTGTCTTTGTTTTGACATTTTTTTATTTCTTGCATGAGTATTTTTATGGAATCTATTGTTTCTTCCAACTTTTTGATGTCAACTTTATCTTTGTTGTCTAATTTTCCTCTTATAAGGACTTTTCTAGAGTTATATGCCTTAGCGTAGATGATATTTTTTGCAAAATCCAAGGATTCTTCTGAATCCTGCATCTTGTATTGTTTCTTTCTCGTATAAATATTTCCATAGGATGCTCCTATCACTCTTCCGCAATATTTCCCATAGGGTGTGAAAAATGTTAAAGCTACATTTTCTTCCATACACATCTTCATTAAATCTGGACTTACTCCCATATAATTAAAGCAAACTATTTGTTTTAATATGTGGATTGGATATCTTGCGATTCTCTTTGAATCAAGTGTTATAGAAATATTTCTTCCTTCTTTTCTCAAATAATAATCTGGGTTAGTCACATATAAGGTGTTCAGTAATTTTTTCATAATTCTGCCCCATAAATATAATTTCCAACATTTTTTATCTTCTTAGTTATTCTAGGACTGCACTCATCATATAGTGAACACATTCTGCAGTTCTTATAATTTTCCGCCCTGGGAATAATTTTTTCGTCATAGTATTTATGCATCTCTCTTGCTGCATCAACAGTTAACTTTCTTAATTCATCTGTAAAAGGCACTTTTTCTCGACTATCAGTTTCATTGTAATAAATGTATCCATATTCTAGTTTTATATTGAAATTCTCCTCTATGCAAATTGCTTGTGCCATTAATTGTGCGTTGTCGTAATTGTATTTTTTCTTTTTGCCCCTCTTATATTCTACAATTACTGGAAGCCACTTCCCCTTTCTATTTTTTAGCTCTATACCTTCATCTGATTTGTGAAATTCAATTGCATCGAGTCTGCCAGAGAGCCCCAAATTTTTGGAACTCACTGACATTGCTCTTGATATTATTATGTCACCTCTTTTTTCTTTTATGAAGGGCTTATCTACTTTTGTGTGGATGACTTGACCTTCTGCTGTAAAGGAATTTTCTGTCCAAATATTTTCTATATGGATTAGTGCCCACTGTCTTTTGCAAAACAAAAAATGTTGTATTCCATTTAACATTAAATAGTCATCTTCGGCATACATTTTTATATACCTTGAATATGTTCTACTCTAAGTCCCTTTTCTTCATATTCTTTTAATTTTTCTTGGTCTAATCTTATATTATAATCTTCATATTTTACTTTTAGATCTTCTGCATTTGGTAAATCGTACTTTATAAGATCTCTTATTTTACCACTTGACACATCTCCAATTTTTGATGAGTGGTTAAACCAAAATATGTCTTTCACTTCCATGGATCCGTCTGGTCTTGCTGAAGAAATATCATTTAAAAATAAAGTTTTTATACATTCTTTCACTGTTTCTACATCTTCTTCATCAAATCCAGTTTTTTCAGCAAAGTATGAGTTTATGCTTCCATTTACTACATAAACTCCATAGTCAACAAAGTGTTTTGTTCCCATTGTATCTGCAGATCTCGTTTTTCCCGCTGCAGGTTCCATGCCACTTATGGATTTTGTAATTTGCATTGTTGTGATTTCTATAGGTTCAATAGATTTTGCAATTGATATGGAAACTGGTCCTCTTATTCCAAGAGCTCTTTTTTGGTAAGTAAAAACTTGTCCAAAAGACCTTATGTCAAGCCATTTTTCATTAGCTATTTTTTCTACTTCTTCGTCAGATTCTTTTTTAAATACATCTTCAAATCTCTTTTGAAGGGATCTAAATCCATCATCACTTCTATCTAAGGATTTTACAAAAATGTCATGACCCATATCTTGCATCCTATTTCTTATTTTTCTCTTTAGGCAAACGTCAGATATTTCTCCGAAGCCTCTGTTATCTATTCTCGGCATATTGCCAGTAAGTGGATCTCCATTTGGATTTGCTCCAGAAACTTCTATTGTAAAAATAAAATCTACCTTATTGTTTATCATTATTTTCCTCACTTTCTAAACTTTTTTTATCTTCTTTTTTGGTAAATAAGTCTGCCATTTGTGCTTCATATCCAAATATGAAACCTGAACTAAGGGGTTTATTAGTTTCTTTTAGTTTATAATCGTAGTTTTCGCTAATTAAGTTTGTAACTTCTCTTATTTCTTTTTTTATCTTAAAATAAATTCCTCTTTTAGATTCATTATTGAGTAACTTATCTTCATAAGGTCTAATTAGATTTCTAAGTCTTAAATTCATTGTCACTGGTTTATTTACAAAACTAGTCCAAAGTTTCTCAGCATTTGTAAGTCTATCAGTATCCATATCGTAGGTTAATTTTTCTAATCTTTCGTACAAGGCCAGTAACCTTCCAAATAAGTAAGACCTATCTGTTTCTTTTCTATCTAACATATTGCTATTAATTCCCTCCTTATCCTTTAAGGCTGCCAAGGCACATAGCTTAACTTGTTGCCACGATTTATCGTAATTCAATCTATTTCTAATATTTACTTCCAAAGCTCTTGTAATATTTTGAGGCATATCCCTGCCTTCAACTATTGCCATTATAATATTTTTATACTGGTCAGTTGAAAAGCTCTTCTTTGATACTTCCAACCCCTTTTCTCTTTCAACTCCGTAAGCTGTTTGGATTAAAGCAAAAGGACTTGGAGTGTAGAGGTGTTTTCCCTTTTCTTTTGTAGTCCTTATCCAATTATATTTACCTTGCCACTTCACCAAGTTCTCTTTAAGTCTTGAAGTTTCCATTTCTTTAAAATATTTTAAAGCTACCCTTCCATTACTAACCTTGTCAATTATTGCAATGTAGTACTTGGAAGTGTCATTAAATAAAATTCTTCCACTAGTAAAGGACTTTACAATTTCATCAGATCTTGCATCAGAAATAGTCATAAAAGTTTCTTTTCTATTTTCTTGCAAAACTTCCTCTGATGGCATAAAGGCTCTTTTATTTCTGGCACTAGTTTTCTTTTCTTCTAAACTTTTTTCTAACTTTCTAGTTGGATCCATTTCAGATTTATTTTGAATATCATCAGAAAACCAACTGAGGACATAAGTAAATTCACCAAGCCACCTAGAAGTGTTTTCTCCATTCAAAAGTGCCTTTGCCATTTGAATAATTTTTTGACTAGAGTCTTTGCCAATTTTTATAGTTTCATCGGGCTTATCAAATCTTCCCAAGAAATTTTCATTGTTGGCAGTTATTTGTGAAATAAGCCTTGCTGAACCAATAAGAGGCTTGTGTTTTAAGCACAAAAAGTCTTCTTTTCCAGATATATTGCAAATAATTTTTTCAGAATCTTTATCTCTTGCAAAACTTTCTTCTGTGTATTTTATGAACTTTTCTTGCAAATTTTTATTCTCTGAAAGTCTTAAATCTTTTTTTCCATCATAATTTTCAACTGCAAAAGTCAAAAAAACTTTGGAAAAATCCACAGTAACACTTTTAGGCTTTTTTTCTGAATTATCAATATATTCAACAGTTTTATCCTTTGTAATCTTATAATCTCTATAAAGTTTTGAAAGTATGCCCTCGAAAACCTTTTCTTTTATGATATAATCGTGAATGATTTTTACAAAATCATCTTCACATTGATTTAACCAAGATTCCTGCTGATTAATATAGGCATTAGACTTTTTTGTATTATCCTGAATTATATAGTCAAAGTTATCGAAAAGAGGATGGGGCGCAACTCCACTAGACCTTGCAACAGAATCTTCTGTCACAGGGAAAATTACAATGTCTCCTTCTTCTAAAAATTTTGCATCTACTAATTCGCTCTTTTTATTAAGTAAAATTTCTACAATATTCTTGCCATTGGACTTCATGGAATTGTGATAAATTGGCAGTATCAAACTTGCTTTATCGTCTAGATTTCCCACTAAATTATTTTCAAGTCCAAAATTATATGAATTATATAAAGCTGTTAAAAAACTCAATATATCACCTCCATCAATAGTCTTCTAATTCTTGGTCTACTGTCTTTGTGAGACTAGGCTCTTTAAAAGAATAATTTGAAACTTCATTTATTATTGGGCATTCTTCTGGTCTTGGGAATTTTATTCTTCCACTTTTCATATTTATCATTCCATAAGCTGATTTTAGCATTTCACCAGACTTCTTTGGATAAATTAGTCCAACTAACATAAGTCCAAATCCTAAATTACTTTCATCATAATATCCCTTGTCACTTTCATATTCTTCTTCAGTCAAGTATTCAATGTAGCCCTGACATTCTGAAACCCCCAAAAAAATTGACCTTCTTCCGCCTCTTTTTAGAGATCTTTCTGTTATGGCTTCATGCTTTAAAAAGTTTCTGTCATTTTTAAGATCTTCTCTATCTTCATTCCACTCAAAGTGAAATTTAACATAGTAACAAGGATCAAAAATATAGGTATATGCCGACAAATCAGACTTGTAATCTTTTAATAAAAGTCTCATACCTTGAGTGTAGGACTCGATTTTATTCATTATCCTAACTTCATCAATGACATTTGTAATTGTGGGTTTAAAATAATTTGCATCAATTATTCCTTTTAGGGCTTCTCTGGTAGGCACGCTATATGAGATCTTTTCCCCTCCGCTCTTACTTTCAGGTGAAGTAAAAAGAGCTCTATCACCATATACTTTTGCATAAAAGTATTTTGACTTATTCAAGTCTTTCACCTCCTCATATTTAAAAATTTTTTATGAAAACGAAATCATCTCTTCTACTTTCATCATAATGTTAAAACAGATGTTTTGTCAAGCTCAAATTTAATTTGTTTTTATTTAGAATTCTTTCTTTAAAAAAAGACCCTAATATAAAAAAGGGTCTTTTTCATTTACAATATAAAAGTATCTGCTTTTTCAAAATTTAATCCAAATTTATCATGGTAAAATTCTTCTGGAAGTATATGAATATTTCCATCCAAAATATTTTCACAAGAGGTCAAATCTTTTTTAGCTACAGAAACTGTGTGTCTTGAAAGTCTTTTTACTATTGACTTTAACTCTTTTAAATTTTTTTTATAATCTTCTCCATATAATATTAAAGAAAGATCTCTTAGTCTATTTAAATCTTCTGCACTTTCTTTATAATTTACAATTGCTGTATTTTGACTGTTTTCAATAAGTTCAAATTCTCTATAAGCTTTTTTAAAGGATTGAAATAAATCAAAGTAAATTTGTCTTTCTTCGTCAATTATATATCCCGCTATTTCCTTTAATTCTTCAACTTGGTTTAATTTTTTAAAATCTCCGCAAATTTTTTTATTTTCAGATAATAATTCTAAAATGTTTGAATACTGATCTAATTTTAAGTTTGCATAGAGTTTTTCAAAATAATTTTCTGTCAATTCCTTTATGTCTAAATCTTTTACACTTTCATTTAAGGCTGCCTTGCAGGCAAGTTTTCTCTCGTCAACTCCCTTTAGCATAGAAGTCTTTTCTTCATTTTTATCTAAATTTATTAAATAAGTAAAAGCATTTTTTCTTTTAGCTTCTCTGTTGCACCTTCCCATTGCCTGTATTATTGAATCCATACCAGAAAGGGACCTAATGACAAGATCAAAGTCCACATCAACTCCAGCTTCAATAAGTTGTGTTGAAATTACGCAGATTTTATCTCCATCTTTTAATCTACTTTTTATTTCTCCAATCTTTTTTAACCTGTCGCTTGCAGTTAAGTTAGTAGTAAGATAATACAAATCTTCCTCATAATAATTATCTTCTAGCAAGTCATATAATTTTTTTACAACTTTTTTGGTATTTAAAATAACTAAAATTGCCTTGTCAGAATTTTCTAAAACTAAATCTCTTATATCCTGAGAAGAATACATTTCATTTATGTCACCATAAATTTTTAATTTTGTCCTTTCAAAAGCTGAAAAATCATAATTTTTATGCTCAATAATATCTACATTTTCCCCATACATATCTCCATAAGATAGTTTGTGAAGAAGAGAAACTGAAGCATTTGTAGGTTGTGTCGCAGTGGACAAAACAATGGTCGCCTTCATTACAATTTTCATAAAATTAAGAGAAAGATTTGTAATATATAAAAATTCTGTTGGAATAGATTGCCACTCGTCCAAAATAATTACAGAATTAATAAATGATTTAAATCTCCTTAAATTTGATGACTTGCCCTTAAATATAGAATTGTAAAACTGAACCATAGTTGTCAAAACTACAGGAGAATTCCAATCATCTAGGAGATATTTTTTCCTAACTTCATAAAGAGAATCATCCTTGTCGTCATTTATAGCTTCACTTTTGTCGTCAACAACATTTGAATGATGTTCTAAGACAAAATCATCATTAGCTAAAATTCCTCTCATCTCAGAGGCATTTTGTTCAAGAACTGAAAGAAAAGACGTCACATAAAAAAATCTGTCCTTATCCTTATAATTTATTTGATTTATTCCATATCTAAGGGACAAGAGGGTTTTGCCAGCACCAGTTGGCAAATCTAATTTATAAATTCCAACTTCATCTTTTTTTGACCTAGTCAAAATGTCATCAGAAATTTGCTTTCTTAAAATATTTAATTTCCCTTCGGGCTCTCCAAAAGATTGATATTTTTTATTAATATTTTCTTCAAATGTTTTTTCTACTTGCCTCAATTTGTCTTTGTCTTCATCAGGAATTACTTTGTCATAGGCGTTTATGGTGTCCAAAATGTCCGATGATTTTAAAATTGAAATCAAAAGTCTAATTAACATAGACTTATAAAAACATAGGGCTTCAGACTTTTTGTCCTTAGAGTACTCATCAGATGTTTTCTCTAATTTTTTTAAGATTTCTACATATTCTAAAAATCCCTGGCAAAATAAATCCACTAAATAAATTCCCTTAGATTCATAAAATTTTTCTACAAGTTCGTAAAATTCATCAAGAGAAAAATTTTCTCCCTTAATGTCGCCAAATCTATAAGATTCTTTTTCAATTTTTTTGATCCTGTCAAGGCTTGTCAAGACATATGCCATATCTTCATTTTTCCTAACCATATCGTATTGAGAATGGTGGGACATAATGGTGTAAATCAAAATATTTATATAGTCACTTAATTCTAAAAAAAGTTTTTTATCCTTTTCTAAAATATCTCTTAATTCTAAGATAGATTTATTTGTAGTCGTGTCAATTTCTTCAAAAACTCTATCATAAATTTTCACGACAAATAGACCACCTAAACTAGAGTGGTCTACCATCTTATTAGAAGATTCAATTATTTTTTCTTGGAAATCAAGACTCGCCTTGCCTATGTCGTGAAGAAGTCCTGTTAAAAAAGAAATATTTCCTATATCAACTTTTTCGCCAAAACTTTTTGCCTCAAGTCCTGTGTTTATGAGGTGAGAATAAAGACTTTGTTTCTTTTCTGTATCAGTCCTATCTATATGAGCGTACAATTTATCTAACATAAAAGCACCCCGCAAATTTTTAATAACTTTTAATAACCCTTGTCGAAGTCTACTATATTTTTGAAGTCGCCATCATTTCTAAGAGCTTTTAAATTTTGATAAGCTGTAACAAATTGTCTATAACCAAGATCTTCACAAGAAAATGAAATATGAGGATAGATGTAGACATTTTCCATTTCCCAAAGTGGAGAATCTTCACTTAGTGGTTCTTCCTCAAATACATCTAGGGCAGCTCCTCTTACTTTTTTAGATTTTAAGGCATCAATTAGAGCTTCTTCATCAATAGTTGCCCCTCTAGATATATTTACAATTACAGAATCATCTTTTAAATTTTCAAATCTTTCTTTATTCAAAATATGATGAGTTTTTTCAGTACCTGGCAGGCACATAATAATATAGTCCATCTCTGGCAAAATTTTATCTAGCTCATCTAGTGAATATACATTATCAAAGGGCTCTACCTTTCTTCCACTTGTGTTAAAACCATTTAATTCCATATCGAAACCCTTGAGTCTCTTGGCACCTGCAAGAGCTATTGTTCCAGTTCCCATAAATAGTGCCTTTTTCCCATAAAGATTGTATGAAAAAGATCTTTTTCCCCAAGCTTTTTTATTTTGATTTTCTATATTTTTTCTGTCAAATTTATTAATTTGTAAAAGTCCATAAACTATCCACTCTGCTATTGGGTCGTCGTAGGCACCATTATTGTTGGACAAAATTATTTCATTATCTTTAATATATTCCAAATCTAGAAAATCTATTCCAACTGATGTCAAAAAAATATATTTTAAATTTTTGTGATTTTTGTAATTTATTTTTTTTAGATTTATTGCTCCAATTAAAATATCTTCACCGTAGTCATCTTTTTCATTGGGATTATTTTCATCATAAGTTAAAACTTCGTAACCTAGTTTTTCAATTTTTTTTCCATATTTTTTTGCAAAAGGCGCTGCAATTAAAACTTTCATTTTTACCTCCATTTTTATTTACATAAAAGTATTTCTATCTTTAATAATTTAATTCGAATTCTAATTAAATTATAGGACATGTGAGATTTTTAGTAAATAGGCGGCTTATTGTAAAAGTTTTTTAAATATAATATAATTATAAAGTAGATGAAAGGAGTCTTTATGAGCTTTTTTAGAACTTTACCAACAAAACTTAGTTTTAATACAAGTGAAAAAATTCAAATAGCAAATGCCGAACTCACTAGCGGAGAATTCGCAATAGCTATAGATATCTTAAATGGCGAGGACTCTTATGTAACGAATATTGAGTTTGCAGTAAAATTCAAATCCATTGAAAAGTCTTATCTCTTTAATGGTCGTGAATTTTATTTTCAACAAGCAGTAAATATTGCACCTTACACCCGCTATTTCTTGGATCCTTTTATCCTTGATGAAAGATTTTATGATGCAAGGGCAATTGACATTTATATTTCCAAATATACAGCTGATGGAAAAAATTATAACTGCTCTGATAAAAAATATGAAATTAGTCTTCCAGTAATACCTGAGAAAAAACGTGCACAAATAAAGGAAACTCTCGGCGAAGGCATAAAAACTTATGGCGAAAATCAAATTGATTTTTGGAGATGCGCTTGTGGTTTTATAAATGAAAAAGAAACTAATGAATGTGAATTTTGTGGAAGAAACAAGAGCTTTGTCTTAAACAATCTAACAGAAGCTCTAATAAACTCCAAAATTTTAAATGTAATTGAAAACACAAGATCAACATCTGATATTAACTTAAAAAACTTAGAAACCCACTTAACTCAAACAAACCTCTCAAAAATTGCTCCAAATACCAAAAGTCTAAAACTCGATAGGACCAATGAAGTGAGTCCAAAAAAATCCAAATCTTTTTCTGGCAAAAAAGTTTTCTTCACTATCGTTTTTATAATTTTCTTTTCTATAGTTTCTCTTTTTATAATAAACATTGCTAAAACTTCGAGAAACGAAAGCAAAATTGACGACGCAAAGGGCCTTGCCTCAAGTGGTGAGTACAGAGAAGCCCTTGAAATGTATACTGAAGCGACTAAGGACAAAATGAGTCCCGAAAACTTAAATGAAATAGATAATTTAAAGAAACTTGTAGCCTCTGATGAATTTTTCCAAAAGGGTCAAGAACTTTTTGAAGAAAAGGATTATATAGACTCTGCCTACAATTTTAAAAAGGTAATTCAAGAAGATGAAAAAAATTATAAATTAGCTCAAGATAAACTTCTCTTAATAGAAAATATTATCTTAGAAGAAGTAAAATCTTCATATCAAAATGACAAAACCGATGCCCTTTTACTTTTAAACTCTTATCTCAATGTTGTGCCTGAATCTGCAAAGGCGTCAACTTTAAAAAGAGAAATTGAAAGTGCAAATAATTTAGATGTGCAAAAAAGTGAAAATCTAAGAGAGAGCTTTGAAAAAGAAGAAAATGAAAAAGATTCAGCAGAAATGGCAAAAAAATCTTACGAACTTCTTCACACTTATAGAAATGTTGCCACAGACAAGGCAAATCTTAGAAATGAACCAAGCGTGGACTCTGACATCATAAAAGTCTTGGATAAGGAAACTGAACTCTATGTTTTGGAAACAAAAATCGAACAGAGCGAGCGAATCTGGTGTTATGTTGAAGTGAAAAATGCAATTTCACAAGAAAATTTAAGAGGTTGGATTTCCAATAAAACCTTAAATTAATTTATCTCCACTTAGCTGGAGATTTTTTTTATAAAAATTTTTAAAATAAATGAACCTTTTTATGTCCTAAATAGTCTTATAAGTAGATGCATCTATGAGAGGAGGAAAAAAATGAATCGTGAAATAAAATTTACAGAAGAAGATTTCGAAAAATTAAAAACTGGCGACAAAGATTCCTTTGACCTCCTTTACGAGGAATACTACCTAGTCTTATATAGGACTGGTCTCTTAATCTTGGGAAATAAGGAAGATGCTGAAGATGTCCTCCAAGACACTTTTGTATCAATTTATAAAAACGCAAAATCTCTTTCTGATTTTGAAAAACTAAGGCCTTGGATCTTCTCCATCTTAAAGAACACTTCCTACACAAGATATAAGAAGAGGAAGAGAGAGTTTCCTGATGAATTTATCTTTGATAAGGCAGAAAAAAGTCCGACTTATCTTGGAGAAGATGAGATAGAAGAAAAATCTGAGATCCAAGATGCCCTCATGAATTTAAAAGAAAAGGAAAGAGAAGTCCTAGTCCTATATTATTACAACGACTTCTCCATAGAAGAAATCGCAAAAATTTTGAATACATTTAAAGGAACAGTTAAGTCTAGACTTTATAGGGCTCGAAAAAATTTAAAGAAAGAACTTTTAAAAACAAGTGAAGTATATGAAGGAGAGTTATTATGAAAGATTTTGATAATTATATAAAAAATGAACTGAATAAGTCTGTTGAAGATTCTTCTCCTTCTGATTATCTTAAAAATAAAATTGATTTGGAAATCAATTCACAAGAAGAAAAAGGAGAATTTAAAATGAAAAAAAGATTTGTATTAGTGGCAGCTGCTGCCCTTGTCCTTTCAGCAGGCGTATTTGCAGCAGGAAAAATTACAGGAACAATTTCATCTTCATCGTCTTATTATAACTACACAAACTATACTGACATGGCAAAGGCAGAAAAGAAGTCTGGCTTCGATGCCTATGCCCCAGAAAGTTTAGGGGACTATAAGTTTGACGGAATCACAATGGTTAACATGGCAGACATAGATGACACTGGAGCAAAAATAAATAAGAGAAAGGCAATTAAAGTAACTTATAAAAACGAAGCAGACGACAAAGTTATTCTTTCAATTGACAAGTATCCAGAAAGTTCAGTACCTACTTCAGAACAAGCCCATCAAGAAATGAGAGAAATTAAGGGCGTGCAAGTTTATTATTCAAGATTGGAAAGCGTCGTTTTACCAGATGAAAAATATGCAACAAAAGAAGAACTTGAAAGGTCAAAAAATGATCCTTTCTTTAACTTAGCTATTGGTTCAGATAAAAGAGAAGAAGACGCTTCAAAGCACCTAGTCTTTGACTACAAGGGAGTCCAATATGCATTAATGGCTGGAGATGACATGGACATAAATGAATTTTATAAAATGGCAGAAGATATTATAAAATAATTTTTTCGCGGTTAGTTAAATAAAACATTTTTCTTAAATATTTGATAGTTGTAAATTTTTAAAATCTAAATAGCAAAAAAGGACCCTCGCGGTCCTTCTTTTTATAAGTTTAATTTTTAGAGCTCATTTTCTTATACATTTCTATGTTAGTGTCATTTAAAAATTCGTAGGCTGCATTTATTTCTTGGAATTTTTCTTTTGCGCCAGCTTCCTTATTTAAGTCTGGGTGATATTTTTTTGCCATCTTCCTGTAGGCAAGTTTTATTTCATATTTGTCTGCAGTGTAATTTACCCCAAGAGTGTCGCAGGCTTTTTCGTATTGGTCCTTAAAGCCATAAGAAGCACCAGGTCTAGAAGATGATGAGCTTCCTCCATAATTATTTCCATAGGAACCCCCATAGTTATTGCCATAAGTTCCTCCTTGATTTTCGTAAAATCCTCCATAACCAGCTTGTCTAAAGAATTCTTCAAATTCAGAAAAATCATCAAAGCTTGTCCAAGTAAAGCCACCAAAATCTTTAAATCTTTGATTAAATTCTTCTTCTCTTTGCTTTCTCTTTTCTTCCTCTTGTCTAAGTCTTTCTCTTTCTTTTTTCTCCCAATAAGCTCTTCCATATCCAGAGATACTTTCGAATTCATTTTCTTTTCCAAGAAGATAGTGATCTGCCCTATCGTAGAAAAATTCTGTAACCATGTAGTGGACATACTTCAAAAAAGATTCTGACACATTTCCAAGTAGTGGGACGATTAATGCCAAAACAATTAAGGTGTAGAGCCAATTATTTTGAGTTAGTCCTCTCCAAGCAAAGGGATTTAATAACAAGAGTATTATTAAACATCCTCCCATGGAAATTATGTACAATAAAAATCTTCTAACTGCAGAAAATAAATCCACAGCAATATTTACTATTACAATTAAAAGGGTCAAGAGAAGGTCAAAAAATTTCCCAAGTCCCTTATAAAAATATCCTAAAATTTTATTCATTCTTTATTCCTTTTCTATATTCTTCTAAAAATTTCTTGTCTTCAATGACAAGTCCCCACTCATTTGCCAAAAATTCAAGGTGGTGGGTAAATTCGTGAAGCAAAACTTCTTCTAGCTTTTCCCTAAGTCTGTCACTTGATGAAAATCTGTACATTTCCATAAAGGATCCGTAATAAATTTTTATCATATTGCCAAGGACTGACCTTTGATATTCTCCCATAACTAAGAGATCGTCATTTCTCGCTTCTTCGTGATATTTTTTATCTTCTACTAAGATTATACCGCCATTTAAGTGATCAAAGGCATAAGCTGGGATAGATTCACAGATTTCATCTAAAATCTCTTCCACTTCATCAATCCTATTTAGATAATAGTCATCTTCACTTTCCTCTTCATAAGAAGGATAATTATTTGAAATTATTTCTCTATCTTCTTCCTTATCTTCATAATCCTTATCACTTATGAAACTTTCGTCTTCCTTTGTCTTTGGAATTTCAATGTTTTCATCTGAATTTAAAAACATCTCATCTTCTCTTTTATCATAAATTTCTTGGATCAATTCAAGCGGAATATCAAAATTATTTTCTTCATCGCTATAAAAAATTTTTTTCCCATTTTCATCAATCATAATTTCACCTACAAAATAAAAAACTGTAGAAAACTACAGTTTTATCTACTTTATTTAATTATAATACCCCAACTTAAAATTTTCCACACATCTTAAATATCATAGCAATCTGCAAGTTTTTTCCCTGGAACTGATGAGAGGAGTTTCTTTGTGTAAGCTTCTTTTGGATTTTCAAAAATTTCTTCTGAATCTGCATACTCCACACATTTACCGTGATACATTACAAGAACTTCTTCTGCCACGTGTCTAACAACAGAGAGGTCGTGAGATATAAAAATCATAGAAAGACCAAGATCTTTTTGCAAATTTTCCATTAAGTTTATAATTTGTGCTTGAATAGAAACATCAAGAGCAGATGTTGGTTCATCAGCGACAATTATCTTTGGATCAACTGCAAGAGCTCTTGCAATGGAAATTCTCTGTCTTTGACCTCCAGAAAATTCATGGGGATATCTCTCCATGTGATATTCTGATAAACCACAAATTTCCATGGTTTCAAGAACTTTTTTATAAATCTTTTTCTTGTCTTTTTCTCCCAAGAGATTTCTTATGCCCGATGCAATAATATCCTTACATTTTTTTCTTGGATTAAGGGAAGAATAAGGATCTTGAAAAATCATTTGGACATCTCTTCTGTAAGCTTTTAATTCTCTTTGATTTTCCTCTAAAATATTTTTCCCTTGATAAATTATTCCTCCACTGGCATCAGGATAAAGACCCATTACGCACCTGGCAAGAGTTGATTTACCAGATCCACTTTCTCCAACTACTCCCAATGTGTGTGAAGTCTTTAAGTCAAAGGAAATATCATTAACTGCCTTTAGAGTCTTGTTTTTATTTAATTTGAATTCCTTGTTTAAATTTTTGACCTGTAAAATTATTTTATCTTCCATATAATCACCTGTACAAGAAACAACTTACCTTATGTCCATCAATATCAACTTCTTCAGGTAGCTTTTCTTCACAAATTTTCATTTTTTCATCACACCTGTCACAGAAGTTGCAACGTTCTGGAAGATCTATTGGATTTGGCACAGATCCCCTAATTGTGTATAGCTCATCCTTTTTCTTGTGAGCACTTGGTATCGCCTTAATTAGTCCTCTTGTGTAAGGATGAAGTGGATTATTAAAAATATCACGAGCCTTTGCTCTTTCCACAACTTTACCTGCATACATTACATTTACATAATCTGCAATATCAGACACAACTCCAAGATCGTGAGTTATAAAAATAATAGAAGCCTTCATATCTTCTTTTAATTTTTTCATAAGCTCCAAGACTTCTTTTTGGATAGTCACGTCTAAGGCTGTCGTCGGCTCATCTGCTATTAAAAGTTTTGGAGAAGATGAGAGTGCCATGGCAATCATAATTCTTTGTCTCATACCTCCAGAAAGTTCGTGAGGGTAAGAATTGTAGACATCTTCAGCCCTATCTATTTCAACTTTTTTTATCATCTCAATAGATTTTTCTTTGGCTGTTTTTTTGTCCATCTTAAAGTGAGTTCTAAAGACTTCAGACATTTGGTAACCAACTTTTAAGGCTGGATTTAGGGAAGTCATTGGTTCTTGAAAAATCATTGAAATTTCATTTCCCCTGATCTTTCTAAGTTCTTCAGCTGAAAGTTCTAGAAGATTTTTCCCTTCAAAATTTATTTCTCCAGAAATTTTTTCAAGAGAGGACTTGTCAAGTAAACCCATAATTGCAAGTGTTGTCACAGATTTTCCCGATCCACTTTCTCCAACAATAGCCGTTGTCATCCCGTCACGAGTATTTATATTTACTTTATTAACTGCTTTTACAATTCCTTGGGAGCTTTTAAAAAAAACTTCAAGGTTTTTTATTTCTAATAACATATTACCTCCTGAACTTTGGATCAAAGGCATCTCTTAGGGCGTCGCCAACTATATTTAAAACTAAGATAGTAAGGGCAATTGCTATACCTGGAAATAATGTTATGTGAGGATAATTTCTTATATAAGCTCTCCCCTCAGATAGCATTTGACCCCATTCTGCTTCTGGTGGCATAATTCCCATTCCAATAAAGGAAAGTGAAGCTGCAGATAAAATAGCAGTCCCAACTCCAATAGTTGCTTGAACAATTATAGGCGCAAAACAGTTGGGAAGAATTTCTGCAAAAATTAATTTAAAAGTTTTAACACCTGCAAGTCTCGCTGATTCAATGTATTCTAAATTTTTTACGGACATAACCTGACTTCTAACAATTCTTGCATAGGAGGGAATAGATGAAAGAGAAACTGCCAAAATTAAATTTCTCATTCCTCCACCAAGAGCTGCTGCAAGGGCAATGGCAAGGACAAGTTGTGGAATTGATAATATTGTGTCCATAACTCTCATTATTATGGCATCAAAAACTCCTTCATAATATCCTGCAAAGGCACCAATAATAACTCCAATTACTGTTGAGATAATTACTGATGAGAATCCAATTTTTAGAGAAATTTGTGCTCCCTTTAGGACTCTTGAAAATATGTCACGTCCAAAATTATCTGTTCCCATTAAATGTTTAGCACTTGGTTTTAAAAAATTGTCTTTTGGAAATTGTTCTGTGTAGTCGTAAGGTGCAAGGAAATCTGCAAAAATTGCCGCAAAAATTATTAGAATTAAAATTCCAAGAGCGACAAGTGCAATTTTGTTCCTCTTATAATATTTAAAAAATGTTTTAAATCTCTTTAACATATCTCACCTACTTGTACTCTGACTTTATTCTAGGATTAATAAATCCGTAAAGTATATCCACTACAATGGAAATCACTGAATAAACTATGGCTATAAGCATAATTGCTCCAAGGATAATTGGATAGTCACGAGTTTTTATAGAGTCAACCATTAGTCTTCCAATTCCTGGTATAGAAAAAATAGTTTCTGTCAATATACTTCCACCAAGAAGTCCTCCTGCTTGAAGTCCAATTGTTGTTATAACTGGAATCATTGCATTTTTTAGAGCGTGAACAAAAATAATTTTTTTCTTGCTAAGTCCCTTTGAATAAGCAGTCCTAATATAATCCTTGTCCAAAACATCTAACATGGCAGATCTTGTCATCCTCATTATTACTGCAGATGATTGAAATCCAAGGGCAAACCAAGGAAGGATCATCTGCTTTATGGAAGAAAATCCTGATGCAGGTAAAAGTTTTAACTTTGTAGAAAAAATTATAATTAATAAAAGTCCTGACCAGAAAATCGGCATAGCAAGTCCAATCATTCCTAAAGCTGTGATAATGGAATCAACAAAAGTATTTTTGTTTAAAGCTGCAATAACTCCAAAAGTTATACCCATTATAATTGCAATAATAAGAGCCCCACCTGCAAGTTTAATAGTTGTTGGAAAAACTCTTAAAAGTGCTTCTGTAACTGATCTTCCTGATTGATAACTTGTGCCCAAATCAAAATGTAAGACTAGGTTTTTTAAATAATTACCATATTGAACCAAGAAGGGTTCATTTAGTCCTAGACTCTCTCTTATAGCTTCTACTGTTTCCTTTGGAGCATTGGGGCCTGCTGCTGCAAGGGCAGCATCTCCAGGTGATAGATAAAGAAGCAAGAATACAATAAAACTTACACCAAGAAGAGTAGGTATTAAAATCAAGAGTCTTTTTAATACATATTTTGTCATATCTAATCCTTTCTTTCCTAGAAAAGACAAAATTCACCAAATAAGAACTTGGTGAATTTCAAAAAAATTATTTTTCTAATAATGTTACATCTTTAAGTTCTTGTGGATATTTTGGAAGTAACTCTAGTCCTTCTATCCTATTGTTAGCTGCCACAAGTGTTTCACCATAGCAAATGTATAACCATGGATATTCTTCATTTATAAGCTCTTGAGCTCTCTTATAAATTTCAGCTCTTTTTGCTTCATCAACTGTTGAAAGACCTTCCTTCATTAAATTATCAAGTTCTTCGTTGCCAAAGTACATATAGTTTGGTCCTTCACCCTTATTTGAAGTATGGAAAGGTTGGAAAAGTTCATAGTGAGCATCGACAATTGATGGATTCCAACTCATGATGAACATGTTGTGTTCTTGTCTTTTTAGTGCATCAACAAAAGCACCCCATTCAAGTCTTTCTACATTAAGACCAATTCCGTATTCCTTTAATTGAGCTTGCATCATAGTTGCAACATTAACTCTTTGAGCATTGTCAGATGTGTAAATTGAAAGATTTGTTCCTTCTCCCACGCCTGCTTGTGCAAAAAGTTCCTTTGCCTTTTCTTTATTTACTTTATTTGCTTCAAGTGAATCAGCAATTGAGTATTTGAAGTTAGGGTTAATTGGACTAGTTGCAAGCTTTCCACTGTCCATATAAACAGTTTCAAAAATTGTGTTCATATCAATTGCATTTATCATAGCTTCTCTGGCTTCTTTCTTGTCAAAAGGTGCCTTTGCCATATTAAATCCAATGAAGTGAACTGAGTTATCTAACTTTCTATAAAGTTTTAAGTCTTCACTTTCTTCGATGTTTTTAATTTCACTTGGGTCAATCTTATAAGCTAAGTCAACTCCACCACTTTCAAGTTCAATAAGTCTTTGAGATGCTTCTGGTATTACCTTCATTTCGATTCCAGCAATTTGTGGCTTATCTCCCCAATAATTTTCATTTACTGAGAAAGTAGCGTGGTCATTTTGAATCCATTCATCTAGTACAAAAGGACCAGTTCCCATTGGTGCAGTAGCAAGGTCTGCTCCACCTTCAACATATTTCTTTGAAAGAATTGAAACTGCTGGGTGAGAAAGTGAGTTTAAGAAAGCTGCATCTGCTTCAGTTAATTTAAAAGAGAAAGTCAAGTCATCTTCTTTTTGGTAAGAATTTTTGTCAATTTTTCCATAAAATGGTTTGAACTTTTCAGTTTCTGCTGCTCTATTTAATGTAAAGATTACATCATCAACTGTAAGAGGATCTCCATTGGAGAACTTAACTCCTTCTCTTAGTTTTATCTTAAAAGTTTGTGGGTCAGGGTTTTCAATAGATTCAGCAAGTGAATTTACAATTTCGCCCTTTGCATTTCTCTTAACCAAAGTGTCATAGACTTGGATTAATATATTTTCAGCATAATCGTCATTAATTGAATCAGTTTCTAGAGTAGTAGTATCTTCTGAAACTGCTACCTTTAGAACTTTTCCCTCTTCATTAGACTTATCATTAGAGGAACAAGCCGTCATAAATAGCGAAAGCACTAAAAGCATTCCAATAATTAATCTTTTTTTCATTATCATTTTCCTTTCTTAAATTCTTTTTATATCTGCTCCAAGATTTCTAAATTTTTCTTCAATTTTTTCATAACCTCTGTCTATATGATGAATTTCAGAAATTTCAGTTTCACCTTCAGAAACTAATCCCGCAAGTATAAGTGCAGCACCTGCTCTTAAATCTGTCGCAGAAACTTTAGATCCGTATAATTTGTTTTTACCCAAAAGTATAGCTTCTCTATCTACTACTTTGATTTTTGCACCCATTTTTTTAAGTTCTTCTGCGTGCATAAATCTGTTTTCAAAAACTGTTTCTATAACAGATGATTGACCTTCAGCTTGTGTGAGTAGTGCCATAAATTGTGCTTGTAAATCTGTTGGGAAACCTGGATGAGGAAGAGTTTTTATTTCTATTGGTTTAATTTCATCTGTTCCAATTACCCTAACTGTTTCTCCATTTTCTATTACCTTGGCGCCAGTTTCTTCTAATTTTGCTATAACAGGTTTTAAATGAGAAGTTATAATATTTTCTATAGTTATATCTCCTCCAGTAATTGCTGCTGCAACCATAAAAGTTCCAGCCTCAATCCTATCTGGTATTACTTGGTGAGTACATCCGCCTAACTTTTCAACACCCTTGATTTTTATAGTAGAAGTTCCTGCACCAGTTACCTTTGCTCCCATTTTATTTAAGAAGTTTGCAAGATCGACAATTTCTGGTTCCATGGCACAGTTTTCCATAACAGTTTCGCCTTCGGCAAGAACTGCTGCTGTCATTATATTTTCAGTTGCTCCAACTGATGGGAAGTCAAGATAAATTCTAGTTCCAACTAATTTGTCACATTCTGCCTTAATTTCTCCATGAGTCATTTCAATTTCTGCACCTAATGCCCTAAAACCCTTTAAGTGCAAATCAATTGGTCTGGATCCAATATTACAGCCTCCTGGAAGAGAATTGTAAGCCTTATTTAATTTTGCAAGAAGTGGTCCCATGACAAGAAAAGATGCTCTCATCTTGCTCATTAGTTCATAGTCAGTTTTATAAGAGTTAAGACCACTTGGATCTATGACAAGTCTATTGCCATCTTTTTCTATTTTAAGTCCAAGTTTCCTTAAAACCTCTGTAATTATTTCAACATCTTTAAGTTCAGGAATATCTTCTAAAACTATTTCTTCTGTTCCAAGAATAGTTGCTGCTAAAATTGGCAGCGCTGCGTTCTTTGCACCTGAAATTCTAACCTTGCCCTTTAATGGGCCCTTTGATTTTACTAATATTTTATCCAAAAGGATTCCTCCTATATTATTTTATTAATATCTATTTAATAATTATATCATAGACACTCTTAATATATAAGGAGTTAAAACAATGGCTATTAATAAAATATTTAATTATGATAAAATATCTTATTATAGAAAAGGAGTCTTATATGAGAAAATTTATCCGTGAAAAATATAGAGATGTGGAAGAATCTATTTATGCCATAGACTATTCTAGCATCTATGATGATTTTATTAATTTTGGAGTCGGCGATCCCGATCTTAGGACAGACGAAACTATAATAAAAGAAGCCTATGATTCACAAATGGCTGGACACACTCACTATGCAGACCCACAAGGTTATATAAAATTTAGAGAGGCTATTGCAAAACTTTATGAAGAAGACTTTGGGGTAAAATGTGACCCAAAGGAAATTTTAATAACTATGTCTGGAACAGAAGCTATGTTCTTAATCCTTCAGGCAATTTTAAATAAGGGCGATGAAGTTATTGTGCCTTCCCCATATTTTAGCGTCTATCCTGATCAAATAGAAATGGCAGGAGGAAAAACTGTCTTTTACGACACAAAATTTGAAAATGATTTTGAAATTATTCCCAGCGAACTTGAAAAATTAATAAATAAAAATACTAAAGCAATAATTATAAACACTCCCAACAATCCAACAGGAGCAGTATATACAGATGAATGTCTAAAAGAAATTTATGAACTTGCTGTAAAACACGATATTCTTGTGATTTGCGATGACATTTACACAATTTATTCCTACGAATCTAAATTCTCTCCAATGATAAAATATGACAAAAATTTTGAAAGAGTAATTTCCATTTCTTCAATGTCCAAGGATTTTGTCATGACCGGTTGGAGACTTGGAGCTATTGTTGCTCACGAAAATCTAATAAAAGCAGTAAATGCAATTCACACCAACACAGTCTATGCAGTCCCAACTATTTGCCAATATGCTGGTGTCATTGGAATTGAAAATAGAAAGAAAATTTGCCCAGCATTATATAATGAATACAAGGAAAGAATGTATCTTGCCTATGAGAGATTAAAAAAATTAAAATATGTAGAAGTTATGAAACCCAAGGGAACTTTTTATATTTTTCCAAAGATAAATGTTCCTGGTATGACTACAAAAGAAGTTGTAAAAGAAATTTTGGAAAAGGCTCATGTAAATTTAATTGATGGCAAGGCCTTCGGTGATGCTGGAGAGGGCTTTATTAGAATTGCTGTTACTGTCAATAAGGACAAAATTAACGAAGCCTTTGACAGAATAGAAAATTTAGACATTTTTAAAAAATAGTTTTATTATAAATATTTTTAAGAGTATTAAAAAAGACTGAGTTTTTATCCTCAGTCTAATTTTTTATTATTTAGTTTTATTATTTCACTTTCCTAGTTTATTTTCTCTTCCATAATAAAATAAATATTGATTGGCAAAACCTGCATTTTCTCCAAAGACTTCTCTTCCTCTTATTGCAATTTTTGATTTTGGAGTCACTTCTTTTAGATACAATTCTTCCATAACTCTTTTTATCCAAACATCAACTGGAAAAGACTCCTTCCTATCAAAGGCAAATAAAAGTATGCAATCTGCAACTTTAGGTCCAACTCCAGGAAGTAATTGTAGCTCTTTTCTCGCATCTTCAAGGTCCATTTTTTCAATTTCAGAAATATTTACTTGACCTGATTTAATTAATTTTGCTGTTTCCACTATCCTCTTGTCGCGAAATCCAACACGAGCAAATTCCCTGAGGTCTTCTGGTCTTGCAAGAGCTAGTTTATCTGGACTTGGGAAAGAGTAATATTTTCTATTTTCATCTTCTCCCAAATAATCTCCGTACATTTCAGAAATTTTTTCAATGGCTTTTTTTATTCTTGGTATTTGATTATTGGCAGATATTATAAAGGAAATAATTGTCTCAAACTTGTCTTGATTTAAGATTCTTATGCCCTTCCCATAATCAGTTGCCCTTTTCATAACTTCATCCTTTGCAAGATTTTCCATAACTTTTTTATAATCTCTTGAAAGGTCAAAATAATCATAAAAAATTTCACTAAAAGACCTTTCGTCGACGCCCTTTAAAATTATTTCATCTCCAACTTTTTTTGCATTGGAAACTTTTCCATGAGTTATAAAAGTAAAAGAATCATCATCTTCTTCATACCATCTAAAAGCTTGCCCACAAGTGAAAATATCCCTTGGATCAAATTCTTCTAGGTCTCTAATCTTGCAAAAACCATCATCAAAATTTATCTTCATTAAAAATAAAACCCCTATAAATAAAAAAGCTATTAATAAATAATAGCTTAGCTAATTTCCTTCATGAAATAAGAAAGTGTAAGAAGAGAATCATTAAGTCTTATATTTTCAATTACAACTCCCTCTGGTCCCTTTAAATCATAGGGCGCAAAGTTCCAAATACCTTTCACACCTGCATCAATTACCTTAGTTGCCACATCTTCACAGACGTCTCTTGGCACAGTTATAATTGCAACATCAACTTTCTCATCTCTTATGTATTTTTCCAAATCTCTCATGTTTCGAACTTTAATACCACTAATATCATCAATATCATCCTTGATATCAAAAAGAGAAATCACATTAAAACCAGAATCCCTAAATCCATTGTATCTTGCAATTGCCTGTCCAAGCCTACCAGCTCCAATTACAATTGACTTGTAAGACTTGTCTATACCAAGAATCTTATCAACTTGTTCCTTTAAAGCCTTAGTGTTGTAACCGTAGCCCTGTTGACCAAATCCCCCAAAATTATTTAAGTCCTGTCTAATTTGCGAAGCAGAAAAACCTGTGAGTCCACTAAGCTCCTTTGATGAAACTCTCTCAATTCCATCTTCTATAAGCTCTTTTAAGTATCTATGATAAACTGGCATTCTCCTTATAACGGTCTCGGAAATACCCCTTGCATTCTTCAGCAAATTAACACCTCCCAATTGTTTATATTATAACAATCCTTTTCATATTTGTAAATTAAGGGTCTTTATAATATTTTTTTTATTATGTTTTTTAAGTCTAAAGATTTTTTGAAATTATATTAAATCTAAAAATTTTCATAAAAAAATCGCCCTTAGGCGACTTTTAATCTTCAACTAAAACCCCTTGAACGACAAACCTTGTGTCCTTAGGCGAACAAGTTTGTAAAGTTATGAAATCCCTAACCTTATCTGGCATTTCTCCTTTTACAATATTTCTTTCTTTGACATATTCTAGGAGTTCTTTTCCCTCTTCATCAAGATAGCTTGTATTTCTAAAGTTATCGTAAGGTCCTGCATTGTAAGCTGCAAAGACCTTGTATTTTTTATAACCTTCAAGTGAATAAATTTCTATAAATCTCTCTTCATTAAAAAAGCTTTCTTCTTCATACTTGTGAAGGTCCTTAAAATTGCCGGCACGCTGATTGTTGTGACCGTAGATTATTGTGTTTTGGTCAGAAAAATTTTCATTGTTCCTATAATCCATAAAGATGGCACCAAAAACATTGTACTCATCCTTATAGTTGTGGTTTAGGTAATATTCATTGTCGCTTCCCTTTACCAAAGGATAGTCTATTTCTGTTCCGCCAACTTTTATCCAGGCAATAATAGATGGGTAGTCTTTCCTAAGGTCCTCAATTCTTTTTACGGCTTCACGATTTCTATTTTCTTTTTCATCAACTTTTGGATCAGGAGTCTCTAGCTCTTTTTTTTCAAATTTTTCTTGAACTTCTCTTGTGTCAGCTTTAAAGGCCTTGTCATTTTTGTTGTAATCATAAATCCTATAAAGGCTTGTTGCCAAAATTATTATTAGAATTATTTCTATTATAGTTAAAATTTTATTTTTCATATTTTTCCCTTCTTATGGTATCTTATATTTTAATTTTTATTAGTTCAAGCTATTTTTTAGTTTTAAATGAAAATTGTATTTTTATAAATTTGACAACTGGATCATTTTTAACATATTATTATAATATAGTTTTACACGTTAAATTGATATAAATACTTTTGATAGAGGTGTTTTTCTTGAAAAAAGATAAATATAGTGAAATGAAAAAGAAAATTCCAAATATAAAAAATATAATGAGAATTAGGCAAAGTAGAAAGAAAGGTGACATGGGCTACCTTGATTTTTTCATGCTTGGTTTTGGATCCATGGTTGGAGTTGGCTGGGCGGTTTCTTCTAATCGCTGGATAGCTCAAGCTGGTGGTCCCATACCTGCCTTTCTTGGATTTATAATTGCAACTATTCTTTTAATACCAATTGGACTATGTCATGGGGAGTTACTTGCCACCCTTCCACAGGCTGGTGGGGTCATGGTCTATACTAGTAAGGCCTTTGGTAGAAAGTTATCCTTTCTTTCATCTTGGTTTCTTGCTCTTTCTTATCTAACGATACTCCCTTGGGAAGCTATTTATATAAACACAATTCTCAAAAAATTAGTGCCTTTTTTATCTAGTTCAAAGATCCTTTATTATGTGGCTGGTTATCCCATACAAGCTTCTTCAATTATTATGGGAGTAATACTCGCTCTTCTATTATTTTTTATAAATTTTAAAGGATCAAATTTTGCTTCAAAGCTTCAATCTATACTTTCTATTTTAATAATTTTAATAGGTTTTATAGTTATTATTTTTTCCTTTAAAGCTGGAAGCCTTTATAATTTCTACCCAATTTATAAAAACGTCGGTGAAGGAAATCACTCTTCACTTTTTGGTGGAATAATAGCGGTTATTGTAATTGTTCCCTTTTTTATGTCTGGCTTTGACACCATTGCCCAGTCAGTGGAAGAAACTTCACCCGATAAAAAATTTAAAAATGTCGCCATTGCCATGGTTCTTTCTATAATAGCAGCAGGAGTTTTTTATTCACTTGTCATACTTTCAACAGGAAGTGTCTCCAACTGGCAAGCCTATTCTCTTGCAAGTCCACCTGCCATGGGATATTTACTACAAGACGCTTATAGAGGAAAACTTGGTTTTATTCTTGATAAATTAATTGTAATAGGAACTGTATCTGGTCTTTTCTCAACTTGGAATGGAATGTTTATGGCATCGGCAAGACTACTTCAATCTATGGCAAAAAATAATCTTATTCCAAAAGTTTTTGCAAAGGAACATGCTGAATATGGCACTCCTGTAATAGCTCTTATTTTCAGCTTTTTCTTTGCTGCTGTCGGTCCTTTTGTGGGCATGAATTTAATAGATCCCTTGACTAGTCTTGGTTCAGTTTCTTTTGTAATTGGATGGTTCTTAACTTGTCTATCCTTAGCTGCTTTGATTAATAAAGAAAAAGATTATTATACTTCCTTTAAGGCTCCCGGTGGAAAACTAACTATTTATCCAGCAATAATAATTTCTGCTATTATTGTAATTTCCACTTTTATCCCAAAAACTCCTTCTTTTATGGGCTACACTGCCCTAATTATTTTCTTCATTTGGTTACTTTTGGGATTAGCCTTTTTAAAATTTTATAATAAAAAAGAGAGATAAAATTTATCTCTCAATATTATACATAAATTCCTATTGCCAAAATTATTGAGGCAAGGACCATTATAAGTCTTCCAAGCAGTGATAACAAATTTTTGGAGGACTTGTCTTCTTTATATTTCCTAAAAATTTCTGGGATTTCTCTTAGCCAAAAGATTGCAAAAAATATAAATGCCAGGCACTTTAATAAATCCATATTAAGCCTCACTTATGTCAAAGAAATTTTCTGCTATCATGCATCTTATGGATCCGCCTCCAAATTTTGAAATTGTGGTAACGTCAATTGGAAGAATTTTATCATATTTTTCGATTTTTTCTCTATTTTCTCTTGTGAGAACTTCAAAGGCAGATTTTGAAATCACAAGTATATTTTTGTCCCTTCCCTTTAACTCGATAGAATTTCCTGCATAATTATCAAATTCATCTTTATTTATAGAAATTATTTCCTTTCCAGAGTCTCTTAAACTTTTTAAAACTTCATCCTTATTTTCTGTTATTAAATCATCTGCAATAATGGCGAATTTTTCTCCAACCATCATCATTACATTGGTGTGGTAGATATTGGTTTTATGGTCTTCTGCTTTAAAATAAATTGGCTTTAAACCAAACATTTTTGCAAATTTTAAAAATTCATCTTTGTCACATCTCTTTGAAAGACTTCCATAACAAATATTATTCCACCTATCTATTACAACTGCACCAGTTCCTTCAAGAACTCTTTCTTCATTATTTCTAAAATCAATAATTTCTGCCTTATTATAATCGATTATCTTTTTTAGCTGAGGAAGGATTTTTTCATATTCTTCATTTCTATTTTCTGTGTACATTTGTGATATAAAAATCTTTCCAGGAAAGGTTACAAAAACATTGTTTGGAAAAATTGAATCTGGTGTAGTATCATCAAAATCTTCTATAACATCAACATGAATCATATTTTGACGAAGTAAGTCCACTGCATTGTCAAATTCCTTCAAAGCTCTTTCTTGCATCTCTTCTTCTGTTGTTTTTTTTGGCTTAACTTGGTAAATATTATCCTTAGCCGTCTCTTTATTAAATTTAAAGGCATAGGGCCTAACTAAAATCACTCTATCTGTTATCATCATTTTCTCCTTAATTTATGTCGTCTTTACAAGAAAAGACCCTCCAAGAGGAGGGATATTTCTCACAAAATTTATAAATAATAATTTATTACATTTTCTAGTAAAAGTAAATTTGTAATGCTCCCTATTCCACCAGGTACTGGAGAAAAGGCTCCAATTTTTCCATTGACAGATTTTTCATCTAAGTCGCCTCTGTATTTTCCTTCTTTATTTTTTGAAGTTCCAATGTCTATTACCACTGCATCTTCATTAAAATAAGTTTCGTCTAAAATTTCTGCAATGCCCATGGCTGTAAAAATAATATGGGCAGACTTAGTATATTTTTTCAAATCACGAGTTCCTTCGTGGCAAACTGTTACTGTTGCAAGTTCACTTAAAAGAATCATAGCAAGGGGTTTGCCAACAACATTTGAGTGATTAATTATAACAACATCCTTGCCAGTAAGTTCATAATCATAAAAATCCAAAAGTTCGCGTGCTGCCTTTGATGCAAGGGGAATAAATCCATCTAAGTGACCGCTGTAGACCTTAGATCTATTTATTGGACTCATACAGTCCACGTCTTTTTTGGGATCAATGGCAAGTGAAATTACATCTTCATTAATAGATTCAGGAAGAGGTCTAAAAACTAGAATGCCCCCAATTTTTTCATCTTGATTTAATTTTTTTAGTCTTTCTAATATTTGCTCTTCACTTGCGTCAATTGGAAATTCATTTACATCAACCTCAACCCCAAGTTTTTCTGCAGATTTTTTTATTCCCTTTAAATAGGCAAGAGATCCGTAGTCATCTCCCACTCTTATAATAGAAATTATTGGATTTTCTTTTAATTTTTCAATTTTATCTCTCAGCTCTTTGCTCTTTTTATCAACATAGCCCTTTGCATATAAAATCTTAGTCATTCTTTACCTCGTCTGGAAGATAAACTTCTACAGCTTCTTTTAAAATTCTTATCTTGATTGGAAGATCTGGTCCCTTATCTCCGTCAATATCAATTGTGATTTTTTCATCATCTAAAGGAGATATCTCAACTTCTTTTACTGTATAATGAATAATGCCTTTCCCATCTTCAATATCTCCAATTATAGAATCCTTTAAAATTTCTAGCATATCTGTAGGAGCGTCACTTGTTTGTATAAATAAATTTGCCCTTCCATTATCCATTTCTTCATTTTTCTTAGTGAACTCTATATTTCCAATCTTATTAGTAAGTCCTACCAATAAATGGTCAACTTCCCCTTCATAATCTCCTCCATCTGACTTTATGGAAAGATTATATTTTTTTGCAGCAACTAGATTTTCTATGGATTTCTTTATATAGGCAAGTCCACCTAGCTTTGATTTTTCTTCAGAAGAAACTTCGTGGATTGCTTCTGGAACTGGTCCAAGTGATGCAAAAAGACTAAATACTTCATCATTAACTTCGCCTAAATCAATCTTTTTTGTCTTTTTAAAGTCAAAGGCTTCTATTGCTTCATCTTTATCTTGGGGAATATTTAATCTTTTTGCCAATAAATTTCCTGTACCACCTGGCAAGATTAAAAGCTTTGCTTTTGACTTAGTTTTTTTCATTCCAAGTAAGACTTCATTTACACTTCCATCTCCACCAAAAACTCCAATAGAATCAATATCTTTTGTTTCTTCAACAAATTTTGTCCCATCTCCAGCTTTTTTTGTTTCTCTTATAATAACTTGGTCAAAATATTTTTTAAGCTTATCTTCTATTTTTCCAACAAATTCTTTTCCACTTTCATCGCCAGAATTTGGATTGTAAATAAATAATATTTTAGTCATAAAAAACTCCTTATTTAAAAATCAATAAACTATCATTCCGCCATTTGGAGAAATTATTTGTCCTGTCATGTAGGAATTTTTATCAGAAATCATAAAGGCAACTAGTTCTGCAATTTCTTCTGTCGTAGCAAGTCTACCCATGGGTATATCTTCTGATAATATGCACAAATTATCATTTCCAATTTCTCTTGTCATTGGTGTATCAACTGCACCTGGTGCCACTGCATTTACTGTTATGCCAGAATAACCTAGTTCTTGAGCTAAGGCTTTTGTAAGTGCATTTATAGCTCCCTTAGTAGCAGAATAATGACTTTCCATAGATCCACCGACTATTCCCCAAATTGATGTCATATTTAAAATTTTTCCTGAATGTTTTTCTAACATATAAGGAAGGGCTGCGTGAATAGAATTATAAACACCTTTTACATTTACATCAAAAATTTCGTCCCAAGTTTTCTCGTCAATATCTTGGAAAAGAGCATAAGAAGAAATTCCTGCATTGTTAATTAGTATGTCTACTCCCTTAAATCTCTTTGAAACTTCATCAAACATTCTTTCCACTTCAGAAAATTTTCTAATGTCTGCCTTTAATGCTAGGGCATCTTTTCCCATTTCTCTTATTTCTTTTTCTAGTTCTTTTGCTTCTTTTTCAGATTTATTGTAGTTAATTATTATTCTATAATCTTCTCTTGCAAGTCTTCTTGCAATATCTCTTCCTATTCCACGAGAAGCTCCTGTTATGAGTACAGTCTTCATCTTAGATCTTCCACCAACCTTTATTTCATTATACCAAATTTATAAAATTATTTTGCAAAAAAAGACTCTATATCAAATATTGAGGAGGCTCGTTAATTCAAGTCTCCTAAACATTTGAAATAGAGTCTATAAAATACATTACAATTAATTATAACGTATTTTTAATATTTTTATAGGCTTGCCGCAATATTCATCGCTATAGTTATTACAAATGAGTTTACAACGTTGATAAATAAACTACCTATTAGGGGCACTAAAAAGAAAGCCTTAGGTGAATAACCATACTTTTCACTTAATGTATCCATATTTGCCATTGCTGTTGGAACTGCCCCTAGCCCAAATCCACAGTGTCCAGCAGCTATTATACTAGCATCATAATCTCGTCCCATAAGTCTGAATGTAAAAAATATAGAGAATAAAGCCATAAGTAAAACTTGGCCAAACAATAGCATCAACATAGGTGTAGCAAGCTCTGCTAATTCCCATAACTTTAATTTCATCATGCTCATAGCTAAGAAAATAGATAGTGAAATATTTCCCATTAATTCTAACTCAGAATGATGTATGTGAAACCTATTACTATCATTATTTAAATTTAGTATTGCAGCTGACGCTAGCATTCCTCCTACTGATGCAGGAAAATTCAAACCAGACATACTTAACAATTTTGATAAAACTGTCCCTAACCCAATTGATATCAACATCAAATATGAAGATTCTGTAAAACCTTTGATTGTTAATTCATTTTCCATACTGGATTCAAAATCAATAATATTACCATCTGTACTTGCTGTCTTCGTTATTGATTTCTTTTCAATTAAAAATTTACCAACAGGCCCGCCTATTAAAGCTCCAGCAACTAGACCGAAAGTAGCAGATGATAAAGTAATTGTAGTTGCAGTATCTAAACCTAATTTTACTAAATCAGGAGCAAATGCAGCACTAGTTCCATGCCCACCAGTCATAGGTATAGATGCTGTTGCTATACCAACTAATGGATCCACTCCGATAATTAACGACCCTATTATACCCCATGCATTTTGTAAAATTACCATGAAGCTTGATAGTATCAAGAATACAATTGCTGCTTTTCCAGCTTTTTTTAGCAATGGGATACTAGCAGTAAATCCAATACTAGTATAGAACACGAGCATAAAGAAATCACTCAAAACAAAATCAAATTCAATCATAAATGTTTTTGTCACGTACCCCAAAAGCGTTATAATAGTAAAAATAATACCTCCAACAACAGGCACAGGTATACAAAATTTTTCTAATAAATAAATTCTGTTTTTCACAAAGGATCCTAATAATAAGACAAGTACTGCGATAGTAGAAGTATAAAACATATTTAATTCAATAGTGTACATAATGTCCTCCTTATATTAAGTATTAGTCATAATCAAAAGCTATTTTCCCGTTCTTCAATATTTCAACTCCATCTGCTACAACTGTAGCTCCCGTCATTATCGCATCATAGTGACAAGCTGCTTTTAAAGTTCCACCTAAGTTTATACTAGTCCCTATACCTATATGAACAGATCCATATACTCCTTCATCTTCTAGCATTAATCCAATAAATCTACAGTTTGGATTTAAACCAATTCCTAGCTCAGCAATGTTATAAACATTAGGATCATTCATGGACTCAAAGTTATCTGCTAATAATTTTGCCTGATACCCTCCTTTTATATCTACAATAAATCCATCCACAACTTCAAACTCTATAGGTTCTTCTAAAAGCCCTATACCTATATAAGGTACACTAGCATCTGCTACAATTTTCCCTTGCGCAGTTCCTTCTATAGGAGATACATTGGCTTCAATAGTTGGTGCTGTTGAAAACTCGCCAGGTTCAACTAAACAATATAATGAATTACCTCTTCTTCCTTCAGCTGAAAACTTTAAATCCGTTCCAAGAGGAGTTGTCAAGTGAACTTCTTTAGAGTTGGCTAACATACTAGCTACTTTCTTGCATAATGGCGCTTGCTTTTCAAAATCGCATTCCATTCCACCATGAATCATCATATCTTCGCTAAACTGAGTGAGAACTATACCTCTACTTCCATTGGATATTGCTTCTTTTACCGCATTTGTATGCGTTATAGATTTTTCAACAACTGATAAAAAAGCATCTGATGCTTTCATGGCTTCTGAGATTATTTTCGGCGGTTCATTACTGTCAAATTCTCTAGGCATCATAATATTTATAACCGGTTCAATATCTTTCCTTAAGGCTGAAGCAGCAATTACTTCGGCTATGTTAATTTTTTCTGGCTCGGTAACAATTAGTAGTTTTTCCCCCTTTTTCATTTTTAAATTTGTGTCAATTAGCTTATCAGCAATCTTTCCCATTAAAATTTTTTTCATATTCATTCTCCTTTTCTATATTCTATAGAATATATTATGTTGAATATATTATATCTTATTTTTTATTACTTTACAACAGTAAATTTAAAGTAATAAAAAAACTAACCTCCTTAAGTTGAATCTAAGATCCAATTTAAGGAGGTTAGTTTTAATATGTTTTTTTCTTTTTTAATATATAACTGCAACCTTTACTTATATGATCATCCAAATATTTCTTTGATAACTCTAAATTTTTATTTTTGATGGCTCTTAGAATATTCAAATGTTCTTCTAATATTTCAGTTCTTCTATCTTGATCAACTGCTGATATATTTCTATCCCTAATTAATACATCATTTAAGTCTATAAGTAGCTTCTTCAATCTTTTGTTACCAGATTTATCTATAAGGAAATTATGAAGTTTATTACTCATATCAACATTTTTTCTAATGTCTTTTGTTATAATATTGTCCTCAATCTCTTCAATTAATTCATCTATCTCTAATTCAGTTATGTTTGGCATTGCGAGTTCTAATGCTAAGTTTTCAAGGGATTTTCTACACTCATAAACTTCTATTAGTTCTTTTTCAGAAAATATTTTAACATATACTCCTTTGTACGGAATTATTTCTAAAAAACCCTCTGCACCTAATCTTCTAAACGCTTCTCTTACTGGAGTTGCACTAACACCCAATAGTTTGGCAATGTCTAATTCATTTAACTTCTGTCCATCTTCGAAAACATCATCTAATAGCATCTGCTTTAAAGACTCATATACTTGCTGATTTAGCGTTTTTTTATTATTAATTTTATATTTATTTTCAATTTTCTTTTCCATAGTTTTCTAATCTCCATATACAATATATTTATATCTAATTTAGAGTTCTGGCTGCAATTTATTAAGTTACAAAATTTTAATCAATAGACAATCATTCCGCCATTTGGAGAAATTATTTGTCCTGTCATGTAGGAATTTTTATCAGAAATCATAAAGGCAACTAGTTCTGCAATTTCTTCTGTCGTAGCAAGTCTACCCATGGGTATATCTTCTGATAATATGCACAAATTATCATTTCCAATTTCTCTTGTCATTGGTGTATCAACTGCACCTGGTGCCACTGCATTTACTGTGATGCCAGAATAACCTAGTTCTTGGGCTAGGGCTTTTGTAAGTGCATTTATAGCTCCCTTTGTAGCAGAATAATGACTTTCCATAGATCCGCCGACTATTCCCCAAATTGATGTCATATTTAAAATTTTACCTGAATGTTTTTCTAACATATAAGGAAGAGCTGCGTGAATAGAATTATAAACACCTTTTACATTTACATCAAAAATTTCGTCCCAAGTTTTTTCGTCAATATCTTGGAAAAGAGCATAAGAAGAAATTCCTGCATTGTTAATTAGTATGTCTACTCCCTTAAATCTCTTTGAAACTTCATCAAACATTATTTCCACTTCAGAAAATTTTCTAATGTCTGCCTTTAATGCTAGGGCATCTTTTCCCATTTCTCTTATTTCTTTTTCTAGTTCTTTTGCTTCTTTTTCAGATTTATTGTAGTTAATTATTATTCTATAATCTTCTCTTGCAAGTCTTCTTGCAATATCTCTTCCTATTCCACGAGAAGCTCCTGTTATGAGTACAGTCTTCATCTTAAATCTTCCACCAACCTTTATTTCATTATACCAAATTTATAAAATAATTTTATTCCAAAAATTTTTAAAAAATAAAAAAGCCATGCTCTTAGACATAGCTTTTTTTAGGTAAATATGCTTTATTATTAAATTTCTACTCTAGCTTCTTCATCAAAGTTTTCTTCTGGGATAGGTCTTTTTACAATGTGATTGTAATAGATCTTTTCAACTGCCATAGAAATAGCATTGTCGCCTGTTACGTTACAAGCTGTACCAAAAGAGTCTTGAGTTAGATATAGTGAAATTAAAATTGTTGCAAGTGTTCCTGATGAATCAATTCCTACTACTGGTAAGAATGGAAGAGCACTCATTACTGCTCCACCTGGTGCACCTGGTGCTGCTACCATGGCAACTCCAAGGATTCCTATAAATTTAAGAAGTAGTGGGAATGAATGTGGCATATCAAACATTGAAAGTAATGTAAATACACATGCTGTTAGAGTAATCATTGATCCAGCTAAGTGAACTGTTGCACAAAGTGGAATACAGAATTCTCTAATTTGTCTAGTTACTCCCATTTTTCTGTTACATGCTACGTTAACTGGAATAGTTGCTGCAGATGATTGTGTTCCTACAGCTGTTAAGTAAGCTGGCACTGCTTCTTTTAGGCACTTGAATGGATTTCTTCCAGAATATGCTCCTGCAACTGAAAATTGTATTACTAAGTAAATTAGGTGTAGTGCAATGATGCAGATGAAGATTTTCCAGAATATTCCAAGAATTGCAAATACAGATCCTGAATAAGATAGGTTACAGAAGTTACCAAAAATAAAGAATGGTAATAGTGGAATTACGAATTTTGATAATACCATATTAATAATTTCATTAAATTCGTTAATTGCCTTGTAGAATATTTCTCCTGATCCCTTAGCTCTTAAAGCTGAAACTGTTAATCCTAGCATAAATGCAAGTACAAGTGCTGCTGTTACGTCTATAAATGCTGATAATGGAATTTCAAAAAATGGTGCTACTTCATTTGCTGTAGCCTTTTGAACTTGGTCTGCAAGTTCTGGTTTTATAAAGCTTGGGAAAATAGACTTTGCCATTGTATAAGAAAGTGAACCTGCAATAAGTGTTGATGCATAAGCAAGACCTACTGTAGCTCCAAGAAGTTTTCCAGCACCTTCTGATAAATCTGCTATACCCTTAGATACAAAGGCAATAATCATTAGTGGAATAATGAAGTTTAAAAATGCTCCAAATAATCCAGATATTGTAATTGCAACTTTAGTAACCCATTCTGGTAAAAATTGTCCAACTAGGATACCTAGTGCAATGGCAATAATAAGTCTAGGAATTAGACCTATTTTTTTCTTTTCTTTCATTTTCTTTAATCCTCCTTAATATTTAAAAACTTAGCTCTAATTTTTTTGCCAGTTTTTGTGCCTGCAAGTCCACCAAGACCAGTCTCCCTAATAGATTCATGTAGCAAGTGACCAACTTCTCCCATAGCTTGACAAACTTCGTCAAAGGGAACAATGGATTTTATACCTGCAAGAGCCATATCAGCTGATATAAAAGAATTCATAACACCTGATGCGTTCCTAAAAGTACATGGATACTCTACTAGTCCTGCGATTGGATCACAGGCTAGCCCCATTACATTTATAAGTGTAATGCTGGCTGCGTTTAGTGCTTCTTCTGAGCTTCCACCAATCATCTCAACTAATGCAGCTGCTGCCATTGCGCTGGCAGAACCACATTCTGCTTGGCATCCACCTTCAGCACCGGCGAATGTAGCATATTTACCAATAATTTGCCCTATTCCTATTGATGTCAATAGTCCATTTATTAAAACCTCATCATCTAAGCCATATTTTTCCTTGGCAGACATTAAAGCTGCCGGCACAATACCAGAACTTCCAGCAGTTGGCGCTGCTGCAATAGTTCCCATATTAGCATTAGTCTCAGATGTGGAAAAGGCCATAGCCATTGCCCTAACTAAGAATTTACTAGTCAAAGGGTCTTTTTCCTTTTGATAGTCGTTCATCATCTTTGCGAATCCATCTATCATTTTATATTCAGTTCCATAGGATTTTTCAAGAGTTTCTTTAGACGATGATTTCATCACTTCCAAAATTTCTCTTAATTTATCCTTCATCTCTTCTTCAGTCATTTTAAGAGCCCTAGTTTCGCCTCTTAAAACTAAATCATAGATGTGGATATTATCTTTTTTACAAACTTCAATTATTTCATTAGCTGTATTTAACATTTAGACCTCCACATATTTTGCTGTAATATATCTGGAATTATTAAGTAATTTATCTATAATATTTTGATTTGCACCTTCGTCTAACTCCACAGTTAAGGTAACAATATTTGTGAGCTCATCCTTAGTAGTATTAATTGATTCAATATTATAGGATTCACCTGCTAAGATAGTTGACACTTCGGCGATAACACCTTTTTGTTCATCATATTGAAATAAAAATGTAGGAAATCTTCCATCATAATCAACTTTTATACCATTAATATCAACTATTTTCATATTTCCGCCGCCAATAGAGGAACCTATTACATATTCACTGTCTCTATCTTTGTAATTAAATTTTACTTTAACAGTATTTGGATGATAATCTTCTCCCAAATCCATAGGAATGAAAGAATAATTTATTCCCTTTTTATCGGCAATTTCATAAGCATCTCTAATAGAACTGTCATAGGTTTTAAAACCCATTATTCCACCTAGAAGAGCCCTGTCTGTTCCGTGCCCCTTATATGTAAAGGCAAAGGAACCATGTAGATAAAACTCGACGCTTTCATAATCATCTGGACAAATCTTTGCTGCCACTCTTGCGATTTTACAAGCACCTGCAGTATGCGATGATGATGGACCAACCATTATAGGTCCCAGTATTTCAAATGAACTGTACTCTTTCAATTAGATTGCCTCCTTATTAGTTAGACATTAGTTAGACATATTTTAGCATAAAGTTTCCAAATTGTGAAATGAATTTATGTTAATGGATTTGATAAATTACAAATTTTCTCTCAATTTTAACAAGTTAATAAGATATTATACCGGATACATTTACTTTATTCTATTACAGCACTACTAATAATGGCTATATTCCTAGATTATTCTTGCAAGTATAGTATAGATAATATATTATTAATTTATGAGGATATTATTTTCATTCAAGGAGGATTTATATGAAAGAAAAAAACAAAAAGGTCAAAGACCAAAATGATGTCGGCGGCTTTCTGAAAGGCGTAGAAAAAATTGGTAATAAATTACCTCACCCTGCCATGATTTTTGCAATACTTAGTGTAATCGTAATCATAATTTCTTATTTTGCAGCAAAATCTGGCATGAGCGTAACTTATTTTGACGCTAAAGCCAAAGAAGAAGTAACGAAAGAAGCTGTTTCCCTACTTAACTGGGAAGGACTTTCTTATATTTTTAACTCTGCAACAGAAAACTTTACAGGTTTTGCTCCATTAGGAACAGTTCTTGTAGCTATGCTTGGTGTTGGTGTTGCTGAAAACAGTGGACTTTTTGATGCTACATTAAAAAGACTTTTATCAAATGTAAACCCTACACTTTTAACAGCTACAGTTGTTTTCGCAGGTGTTATGTCAAATATCGCATCTGATGCAGGATATCTTGTAGTAGTTCCACTTGGAGCACTTATCTTTGCTAACGCAGGTCGTCACCCACTTGCTGGTATTGCAGCAGGTTTTGCTGGTGTAAGTGGTGGTTTCTCAGCCAACTTAATTCTTGGAACAACTGACCCACTTCTTACTAATATCACAAACGAAGCCCTAAGAGCTGGTGGAATTGATATGGAACTTGCAGCTACTTGTAACTGGTACTTCCTATTTGTTTCTACATTCTTTATAACAATTGTTGGTACTCTTGTAACAAATAAAATAGTTGAAAAGAACTTAGGAGAATACAATGGATCTTATCAGGCAGATGAACACCCTCTTACTGACTTAGAAAGAAAGGGTCTTAAAAATGCACTTATAGCTTTAATTATTTTTGTAGCTGTAATGGCATTCTTAATGTTCCCAGAAAATGCACCATTTAGAGAATTTGAAGAAGGTAAAAATGCAATGACTCTTAAGAATTTCTTAGGTCATGGACTTATCCCAGCAATGCTTTTACTTTTCTTAGTACCTGGACTTGTTTATGGTAAAACTGTTGGAACTATCAAAACTTCTCACGACCTTGTTGCTAAAATGACTAAGGCAATGCAAGGAATGGGCGGATACCTTGTACTAGCATTCTTTGCAGCACAATTCGTATCTTACTTTAACAAGACTAACCTTGGTCTTATACTTGCAAAAAACGGAGCAGACTTCTTAGAATCAGTTGGTTTTAAAGGTCTTCCACTTCTTATAATGTTTATCTTGCTATCAGCTTTCCTTAACCTATTTATGGGATCAGCTTCAGCAAAATGGGCAATTATGGCTCCAATCTTTGTGCCAATGATGTACAATCTTGGACTTTCACCTGCACTTACACAAGTTGCATATAGAATTGGTGACTCTTCAACAAATATCATCACACCACTTATGTCATACTTTGCAATGATCGTAGTATTTATGCAAAAATATGACGAAGAATCTGGACTTGGAACACTTACATCAATGATGCTTCCATACTCTATGTGTTTCTTAGTTGGTTGGACAGTTCTAATGATAGTTTGGTACCTAATAGGTCTACCTGTTGGACCAGAAGCACCACTTCACGTTCAAGACATGGTGTCAATGCTATTTATATAATAAATTTTTAAATATTCTCAAAAAAATAAACCCGGTGGAAAATTCCATCGGGTATTTTTATTATTTTTAATGTTGACATTAGCTGTTTCTTCTGTTATTTTTTTGTTAATTTTTAATTAATAGGAGCTTTATATGAATGAAAATTTTAAAAAAGGTGCAATTATTTTATACTTTTTAATATTCATAATTTTTGGATGTATTAATTTATTTTATCCCTTAAATAAATTAATTGTACTCACATATAGCGTATTAACTACAATCATTTTAATCAAATGTGAAAGCATGTTTAGATTTAAAATAAATAAAAATATAAAAAACATTGCAATAATTTATATTATTTTAGTTTTGATAGAATTCTTTATAGAGGACTTTATTTCTCCAATGATATCTAACTCACCACAAAATCATGTTTTTATTTTTCTTAGTTCTTTATCTATTTTAACTATTTATAAAATATTAAAATATAAGAAGTATGAATGAAAAAAGGCGCTGTTTATCTACAGCGTCTTTTTTAGCCCACACCAAAATCTGTTATTTCAAATAAAATATCTAGGTGGGGATCATCTTCAAGATACCTATATTTTTCTACAAACCACTTAACAAGTTCATCGTCTCTTTTTATATCTGTGGAGTTGTTCATAAAAATATTTACTGTTGCATGAGAAAATTCTTTTATAATTTCCATGTCCCTATCTATCATTTCTCTTGTCTGACCCTTTATGCCCACCATGACGCAGGGTGAGTCAAAATATTTTTTAACTTCCCTATAGTCTTTAAAATCTGCGCCTTTTTTTAGGACATTTTCTCTAAAGTCATTGTCAAAAGTTTCTATTCCCGTCTTAAAAGTTATTGGGACTTTAAAAAAATCTCTCATTTCATGAAGTCTATTTCTATAAATCCAGTGGGCTTCAAAAAATAATCTCTTAATATTTTTTTCTTCAACAATTCTTTTTATTTCTCTAAGAGTAGCTTCTGTCAAATCAAAAACTGATGCAGAATCAATTACTTCTAAGACGCCAAATTCCCCAGTGACATTTTTTAAAACTTCAAAATTTATCTCGTCAATTTTTTTATTATCTACCTCGTTATCTTCTATATAATCACAAAAAGTACACTTGCCCCACTTGCAAGGCCTTGCCTTTAGAAGGACAATTTCCCTTTTTGTCTTGTCAGTAATTTTTGAATATCTATTGATAAAATCATCTCCTTTAAGAAATTTCATCTTCTAAAATATTTTAACACAAATATTTTAGAAAAATTTTTAAAAGATTAAAAGTTGACATCTCAACAAGTATTATTTATACTAAAGCTTGAATTAAAATATAGTGGGGTGTTTATGCTAGATAGATTTAATTACTTTTCCAGTGAAGTCTTTGCTATTGTAAAAAACTGGCAAAAGATAGCTAGCCAAGTCATGAAAGATTTTGGTTTGACCTCAAGTCAGCTCATCTATATGCTTGCTCTTTATGACCACGATAAGCTTAATTCAACAGAACTTGTGAAAATAAGTGGAAAGGACAAGTCTGATGTGTCTAGAAATCTTAATCAAATGATAAAATCTGGCATCGTAGAAAAAAAGTCAAATAACAAAAATAACTACGGAGGCAGTTTTTATCTGACAGACAAAGGCAGGCTTATAGGTTCCAAGATTAGTGAAAAGACAATGGAATATATGGAGCTTGCAAATAAAAATATTTCAAGGGAAAAAAAGGAAATCTTCTACGAAGTCCTAGATGCCCTATCAGAAAATATTGAGAAATTGACAGAAAATTGTAATTGAGAATAATTAATTTGAATATTTTTTTCAAATTTTTGTATAGATTTTAAATTGAGAGGAAAAATATGGCAGTAAAAATAATTGTGGGATCAACTTGTGATATTGAGGAAAATATTGAGAAGGACTTAATTGTAGTTCCCCTTCATGTAACTTTTGGTGAAGAAGATTTTTTAGATTCAGTTGAAATTACAAAAGACGAATTTTATGAAAGACTTGAAAAGAAAGAAGAGTTTCCCAAGACAAGTCAACCAACACCTGTGGCATTTATGGATGTTTATCAAAAAGTTGTTGATGCTGGCGATGAAGCAGTTGTAATTGTCTTGTCGTCAAAATTATCTGGCACTTATCAAAGTGCTTCTTTGGCAAGAGATGGATTTGAAGATAAAATTTTTATAGTTGACAGTTTAAATGTTTCTAACGCCGAAGGAGTCCTAGTGGATTATGCATTAAGTCTTGTAAAGGAAGGAAAATCAGCAAGAGAAATTGCAGAAATTTTAGATGAGGCAAAAAAGAAACTTAGACTAATAGTTTTAGTTGATACACTAGAATATCTTGAAAGAGGTGGCAGGATTTCAAAAACTTCTGCTTTAATTGGAAATCTCTTTTCTGTTAAAGTTCTTTTAACTATGAAAGATGGGGTTATCACTACTGTTGGAAAGGCAAAGGGCACAAAAAATGCTAACAGCCTTTTTATAAGTGAAATTGAAAGAACTGGATCTATTGATTTTACAAAACCTCTAAAGCTTGGCTACACTGGACGTGATGTCAAAAAAATTGACAAATATATAAGAGATACAAAAAAACTTTGGGAAGATGAAATTCCAAGTCCAGACTTTATACAAATTGGCAGTGTCGTTGGAACTCACACAGGTCCAGGAGCACTTTTCTTATCTTATTTTTGTAAATAATTTAATATAAGTTCTTAGGTTCCTAAAATTTAGGGACCTTTTTATTTATAAATGCCATGAAGCTCTAGATTTCTTTATCAAATTTGAATTCTATGGTAAAATAAGTGAGATAGGAGTTGATTTATTGGAAAAAGAAACTGATTTTAAGGGACTCCTTAGACTTTTTACTAGGTCTATAATTATTTCAATGATTGGAATGATTTTTCCCTTTCTCTATATTTTATTTCCTTCTATGTATGTGGCTGAATCTGTAAAAGAAGGAATAATAAAAGTGATGGCAACTCTACTTGCAGTTGTCTTATTAATCAGCGCTCTCTTGGGTCCCATAGAGGCCATAGTTATATTTACAATTTTTGGACCCTTTATACTGATTTTTCACTATATGATTACTACAAAAAGGTCTGTCTCTATGACTATTCTAGCGACATCCTTAATATTTTTTACATCAATAATAGTTTTATTATTTGCTTTTGGGATTAATAGTGAAGTCCTAAATTCAAAGGAAACTATTATGGCTATTACAAATTTTTACAAGAATTTGGGATCTGATACTGGTATAAATGCTGGTGCTTTGGCAATTTTTGCTGATAACATAGAAATTTATTACAAAAAGTTTTTGCAAATTTTGCCATCAGTCTTGATAATCATATCTCTTGTAACATCCTATGTCACTTACACATGGGCTGGAAGGAATTTGCTTTCAAGAGGAATTATTATAATACAACCTTCTTCCCTTGAATTTTTAAAATTTCCAAGAGAAATTATCTTTTTATCACTTGCAAGTCTTGCCTTATTTTCACTAACTGGCGACTATTTTGGACCATCAGGATCTGTGTTTATAATTAATCTTATGAATCTAGTGTTTTTTATGCTCTATGTGTCTGGTCTTGCCATTGTAAAATATTACATGACAAGAATGGGACTAAAAAACTTTTTACAATATCTTTTAATAGGGCTAACTTTCACACTTTCATCACTACAAATTTTTGTAATAATCCTTGGTGGCATTGATCAAATTATTAACTTTAGGAAAATTAAATAAGTGAGAATACTATGAAAAACAATTATAAAATCAATGATTTCCTTCCTTATTTTATCTTCGGAATAATACTTGTTCTTGTACTTTTGTTTTTAAAACCTATAATTGGGATTATATCCTTCTTTGGTTTTAGCTATGTCACTTACTTGGCATATTCTAAGATAAATAAGAAAAATGAAGAAAATCTTAAAAATATTGAAAATTTAAATGAGAGATTTGACTCCCTGACTAAACAGGCAATCTTTGACATGCCCTTTCCCCTTGTCGTAACAGATGAAAAGGCAAAAATACTTTGGTATAACACTCCTTTCATTAATTTATTTAATGAAGAAACTGTCTTAGATGGTGACCTTGAAAATTTAGTTGACGATATAGATATATCAAATATCTTAAAAAGTGAGGGCAAAAGAACTATTCCTGTTGAAATAAATAAGAAGTTCTACAATGTATTCACAAATATCGTGGAAAACAAATCTGAAAAAAGAGATGGGAAATCTGTCCTACTTTATTTGGTGGACAACACTGCCTACCAAACTTTAAAAAATACCTATATCGATGAATTTGCCATTGTGGCAAAGGTGGAAGTTGATAACTTTAGTGAAGCTATAAGTTCTGCTCCATCAGAAATAAGACCCCTTCTCGTTGCAGAAATTGACTCAACTATTTCTTCTTATTTTGAAGAATACGATGCTCTTGTGAAAAAATCTGACGAAGATCTTTATCTTGTTGTAATGAATTACAAATCTCTAAGGGCAATAAAGGAAAAGAAATTTGATATACTTGACGATTTAAGGGACTTAAACAATGGAAATTCTATTCCAATTACCTTATCAATTGGTGTTTCATCTCAAGGACTTAATTTCAAAGATGCCTACATCGAATCAGATTCATCACTAGATTTGGCACTAGGTCGTGGCGGCGACCAAGCTGTCGTAAAGGTTGAGGACAATTACGAATTTTTCGGTGGAAAATCAAAGGCTGTTGAAAAGAGAAATAAGGTAAAGGCAAGAGTAATTGGAGAAGCCCTAAAACAATTAATAGATAGATCCGAAAATGTCTACATCATGGGGCACAAAAATCCAGATATGGATGCCATTGGTGCTGCTATTGGCTGCCTAAGAGCAACTTTAAATAGAAATAAGGAAGGCTTCATTGTCTTAGAAAAATCTAACCCTTCCATTGACAATTTAATTGACAGGATGAAAGATGAAGAGCCAGAAATTTATGAAAAAGTAATTTCTAGGGAAACTGCAATAAATAGGATAAAGCACTCTTCTCTTCTTGTACTTGTAGATAATCACAAGCCATCTTTTACTGAATGTCCAGAACTTTTGGAAAAGACAAATCAAATTGTAGTTATTGACCACCACAGAAGAGGAAAGGAATTTGTTGACAATCCAGTCTTATCCTATGTAGAACCCTATGCTTCTTCTACTTGTGAACTTATAACGGAAATGCTCACTTATATGTCTGATGATTTAAATCTAACTCATTTTGAGGCAGATGCCCTTATGAGTGGTGTTGTTGTAGATACTAAAAACTTCTCCTTCCAAACTGGAGTGAGAACCTTTGAAGCTGCATCAGTTTTAAAAAGAGCTGGAGCAAATATGATAAAAGTAAAGGCCCTTTTCCAAGATGACCTTGATACTATGGTTTACAGGGCAGAAGTAATTCACAACACAAAAATGATTCACGACAATATTGCTGTTTCAAGATTTGAAAAAGAAGCCAACAACTCAGTCCTTGTTGCTGCTCAAGCAGCTGATGCCCTACTTGATATAAATGGAATTGATGCATCCTTTGTTCTTACAATAAATGATGGCAAGACTCACATATCAGGTAGGTCTCGTGGAGAAGTTGTTTCAGTTCAACTTATCTTAGAAAAAATCGGTGGAGGTGGTCATTTAAATATGGCAGGTGCCCAACTTGAAACGACTGACTTAGATGAAGCTGAAAAGATTTTAACAGAAGCTATAGACGAATATTTAATTGAAAATAAAAGCGAGGAATAACATGAAAGTAATTTTAATCAAAGACGACAAAACTTTAGGTAAAAAAGGAAGTATAGTTAATGCAAAGACAGGCTATGCTAGAAACTTCTTAATTCCAAGAGGAGTTGCCATTGAAGCTACTCCAGAAAACATGGAAACTTGGGAAAAAAATAGAATTGAAGAAGAAAAATTAGAAAAAGAAAATCGCGCCAAGGCAAATGAAATCAAGAAAAAAATTAGTGAAATAACTTTAACTATTAAGGCTAAAGCTGGAGAAGGTGGAAGACTTTTTGGTGCCATCACTTCTGCTGACATTGCAAAAAAATTAAAACAAGAACACAAGATTGATGTTGACAAGAAAAAAATCGAGCTAAGCGAAAATATCAAGGAAGCTGGCATGAAAAACATTGACATCAAACTTTATCCAGATGTAGTTGCAACTCTAAAGGTTAATGTTAGACCGGAATCTTGATTGATATGGACGCTAATGGAGAATTAAATTTAAATTCTGTTTCAAATATAAAAATGCCTCCCCACAATTTAGAGGCAGAGGAGTCAGCTCTTGGATCTATGATGCTTTCAAAGGAAGCCATTACAACTTCTATTGAACTTTTAAAAATAGAAGACTTTTACCAAGAAGCTCACAGAAAAATTTATAATGCCATTTTAAATATCTACAACAGAAATGAAGCAGCTGATGTAATAACTATTGCAGAAGAACTTAAAAAAACTGACTCTCTCGATGAAGTTGGTGGTATAAGCTATCTAGCAGACCTCTCCTCTAACGTGACGGCAGTTTCAAATATTAAATACTACTGCAATATTATAAAAGAAAAGGGAATTTTAAGAGAGTTAATAGATTCATCTGATAAGGTCATTTCAGCTGCCTACTCTCCTGATGCCCGGGCAGATCTTATAATTGAGCTGGCAGAAAAATCTGTCTTTGATATAACTCAAGACTCGACAAAAAATGGACTTATAAATATAAAAAGTATTGCCCTTGACTCCTTTTCTGAAATGGAAAAAAAGGCACAAAATCCAAATGCCTTAACAGGACTTACAACTGGTTTTGTGGACCTAGATAGAAAAATCTCTGGACTTCAAAAGTCTGATCTAATTTTACTTGCGGCAAGACCTTCCATGGGTAAAACTGCCCTCATGGTAAATATTGCAACTAATGCCGCCCTAAGAGGTGGAGCATCTGTCGCTGTATTTTCTCTAGAAATGAGTAAAAACCAACTCTTCCAAAGAATTATCTCTTCCACTTCTCATGTGGATTTGCAAAAAGTAATAAGCGGTAATCTAAATGAAGAAGAGTGGACAAAAATTATAAACACAATGCCAATTGTATCAAATTTAAAAATAGAAATTGATGATACTGCAGGCATATCTCCTCTAGAATTAAAGGCAAAGTGCAGGAGAATGAAGGTGGAAAAGGGACTTGATTTAATAGTAATAGACTACTTGCAACTTATGCAAATGTCATCAAGATCAGAATCAAGACAGCAAGAAATTTCTGCCATATCAAGAAATTTAAAGGCCATTGCCAAGGAATTGGAAGTCCCTGTCATTGCCCTATCTCAACTTTCTCGTGCCCCAGAACTTAGAACTGATCACAGACCAATCTTATCAGACCTTCGTGAATCAGGTGCCATTGAACAAGATGCAGACATTGTAATGTTTTTATACAGAGATGAATACTACACAAAGGAAGAATCTGAAAAACCAAATGTCGGCGAAGTAATTATTGCTAAACACAGAAATGGTCCTACAGGAACTGTTGAGTTGATGTTTAAAAAAGAATTTACAAAATTTTTAAATTTACAGAGAACTGAATAAAATTTTAAGGCTCTTGTCATTGGCAAGAGCCTTTTATTTTTGTAGCCACAAATGTTATAATAGGCTTTGACAAAATAATGGAGGTAAATATGATAATAGACCTATTAAAAGTAATCTTCCTTGGAATAATCGAAGGACTTACAGAATTTTTGCCTGTATCATCAACAGGCCATTTAATAATAGCAGATAGTTTTATAAAACTTGAACCCAAGGCTTTTTCCAATGCCTTTAGTGTAATAATTCAGCTTGGAGCTATTTTAGCCGTAGTTTATTTATACTTCTATGACATAAATCCCATTGCTAGAGGAAAACTTGCTCCAGTAATTGGAGAAGAAAAGTATAATGAACTAAGTTTTAAAGAAAAATTTAAGTACAGAGATCTTGAAACTATGAGGTTAATAGCAAAAATAATTGTGGGATTTTTACCTGCCGCCTTCTTTGGATTTTTGCTAGACGACTTCATCGACAGCCATCTCTTTAACCCAATTACAGTTGCCATTGCCCTAATTTTTTACGGTATAATAATTATTATTATGGAAAAAAATAACAAGGACAAAGCCTTTAAATATGAAAGCCTAAATGATATTGGACTTAAAACAGCACTCTTAATTGGATTTTTCCAATGTCTTGCTATGGTTCCAGGAACATCTCGTTCAGCTGCAACTATAATTGGTGCAATGATCCTTGGCTGCTCAAGAACAAGTGCCGCAAAATTTTCCTTTTACCTTGCAGTCCCAACTATGCTTGGAGCAACTACTCTTAAAATTTTAAAAATGGGATTTTCCTTTACAGGATGGCAATGGTTTTTAATCCTAGTTGGCGGAGTAATTTCCTATATCGTAGCCCTTGTTGTAATCAAAAAATTCTTGGGATACATTCGTGAACACGACTTCATTCCCTTTGGCTATTACAGAATTGTGCTTGGCATAGTAGTTTTATGTCTTGCCTTTTTCAATATAATTTGAGGTGACTATGAAAGATTTTAATGTTGGAATAATTCAATTGCCTGCAAAAGGCGACAAAAAAGAAAATTTAAAAACTATGGAAGAATATGTATCTCGCGCAAAAGAAAAGAATGCCGATTTAGTTTGTCTTCCAGAAATGTGGAATTGTCCCTACCAAAATTCTTATTTCACAAAATTTGCAGAAGAAGACTTTGGCGAAACTTATGAAAAAATGAGTAAAGTCGCAAAAGAAAATGGGATATACCTAGTTGGTGGTTCTATACCAATTAAATCAGAAGGTAAAATATACAACAGATCCTATGTCTTTGACAAGTCTGGCAGAGAAATATACAGATATTCAAAAATAAATCTCTTCGACATTGAAGGCTACAAGGAATCTGACACAATTTCCGGTGGCAAATCCCTTGGAGTTTTTGAAACAGAATATGGAAACTTTGGACTCGCCATTTGTTTTGACTTGAGATTCCCAGAACTTTTCCAAACTTTCCGAGACTATGGAGCAGAAGTAATCTTTTCACCTTCAACTTTTATGAAAAAGACTGGAGAAGCTCACTTCCATCTATTAAATAGAGCTCGTGCAGTGGACACTCAGTGCTATATTGTCTCCCCTACTATAGCAAGAGATGATGAGCTTTCCAAAAATGCCTATGCCCACTCCCTTATAGTTGATCCAAGTGGAAAAATTGAAGTGGACCTTGGAGAAGAAAAAAATCTTGCAGTTTTAAAATTAGAAAAGGAAAAAGTAAAAAGAGAAAGAGAAAAACTTCCCCTAGAAGTATCAAGAAAAAATAGAAAGTTATAATTACAAATAAAATTTTATAAAAAAAGAAACTCTTGCAGAATTTTTGCAAGAGTTTTTTTACGCCTTAAAAATCTATAAAGACTTTTTTATTTTTTAAATTCCTTTAGTGTATAGATAGTAAGAGTATACTGCTGGAATTATTGCACCAAGAAAAAGTGGGACTAAAAATACAATTTCACTTTTTAAAAATACTGAAAGAATAAGACAAAGTCCAATTATTACAAAGCAAATTCCACCAAGCCTGTGAGTTCTTCTCCAGTTCTCGTCACTGTTGAGGGTCCAAGGGAGTTTTATTCCCATGGTGTAATTTCTCCTAGTCTTTGGAAGATAGTTGCCAATGGCAATAAATAATAGTCCAACAAAAACTGGAATTATCACTGACACATTTACATCCCTTCCCAGTCCAACCATGACTGTTATAGTGTAGACCACTAGCATTATAGCTGGCATGGCAAGCTTGCTAAGTGTCATTAAGAAGTTCTTTTGCTTCTTATTTCTTGGATCGTTGTCAAGCATAAAGCACATGAAGATATTCATGACTACAAGAAATCCATGTGTCAATACCATGGCATCAAACTTTGAGCTGTAGTCGTCAGCTTGTCCCCTAAAGTCCCAGTGAGTTGGAAGCTCTGCTGGCATTTTGTTATAAAACAAGAGATTAAAAATTACTAAAATTGCAAAAGATGCAATTATTGAAATTATGCTGCTTTTTCTAAATCTAAATTTATTTTTCATCTGCTCCTCCTTTGAAATTGGCAATCCATGTAAGTATTTCTTCGAAAACTGAAGTGTTTAGTTCATAATAAATATAATTTTTTTCCTTGTCCTCGTAAATTAAATCCTGGTCCTTTAAAATTTTTAAGTGGTGGGAGATTGTAGCCTTAGACAAGTCAAATTTTTCTGCAATTTCTCCTGCATTCATGCGACCAGACTTTCTCAAAATATTTAATATTTCTAATCTCACAGGGTCAGACAAGGCCTTAAAGGTGTTAGAAAATTTCACCTAATCCCTCCTTTTTTTAACCTATTTCGATAATTATCTAAATACTTAATTCAATTATATTAAAATAATTTTTATTGTCAATACTATTTTGTTATTTGTCTAAATAGTTTTTAATTCCAAAAATTTTTATATTTAAATAAATATTTTACTTTTATAATTTAGTTTTTGACTTATAATATTAAAAGACTTTTAATTATCTTATTTAAAAACAAATTATTTCTTTTAGTGAAATACTTTCCATTATGTGGTATAATTTTAGCTGGAAGGTGAAATTATGATTCAAAGTTTAGTTAAAGCAGCAAATGTTTTAGACATCTTAAAAAGTGAAAATAGAGAACTTACAATTGCAGAAATTTCTGAATTTTTAAATATACCACCAAGCACAGCTCACAGAATCTTATCCACATTAATAGATGTTGGATATGTATCAAAGGACGAGAGAACCCACTTATATGGTCTAGGACCTGCACTTATTCCCTTGGGGATAAAGGCATCCTCAAAGTTAGATCCACAAGCTGTAGGAAAATTAATCTTAGAAAAGTTATCTGATCTTACAAGGGAAGATTCTTATTTTATAATCAAATCAGGAGATAAGGGTCTACTTCTTTCCAAGGCTGAAGGCAAGCATTCCCTAAAGATTGTGGAAAATTTTGGCATAGAAATTGATCTTCACAAGGGTGCTATTAGAAAAACTATCCTCGCTTTTCAATCTGATGACTATATTAATTATTACTTAAAAAGGGATCTTTCAGATTATTTAAATTCGCCAGTTGATAAGGACCAATTAAAGAAAGAGTTAATGCAAATAAAAAATCAAAAAATTTCTGTATCGGATTCAGAATATATTGATTCAGTTATTGGAATCGGTGCTCCAGTCTTTAATTATAAGGACCAACTTGTGGGATCAATTGGGGTTGTAATACCAAAGGAGAGAATCACAGAAGAGTCTAAAAAAGAATATATGGAGGCAGTCAAGAGCTGCAGCGTTGAATTTTCCAAAAATTTAGGATATTCGGAAGCTTAAAGTTGTGTCAATCTGGCACAGCTTTTTTATTTGTTTAAATTTTTTATATTCTTAAAATTTTGTAATTTTTAATTTTTTTATGATGAATTTAGAATATAAAATTAAAATTCTCTTATTTTTTTATTTTATAATTTAAAGTTTTTAGAATAAAATCAAATTTTGGCATTTTTTTGATTTTATTTTTTATAAAATGCATAATAAAATCAAATTTTGATGTTTTTTTGATTTTATTTTGTTATAATTTATTGAAATAAATAAAATTTAATGTTTTTTTGATTTTATTGGAGGATTTATGGATTATTTATACACTTTATACTACAAAAATAAAAATGAATATGAAAAAATTTATAAATCTAGAGTGAATTTTAGTGAGACTTTAAATACTAATCTGTTTATAAAACCTTATAGGGAAAATTTATCTTTTCAACTTTATTATGTCTTCAATAGAGAAACGTCAAATCTAATAGACTTGATAAATCAAAATAATAATACTTTAGAAAAATTAAATGATGAACTGCCAATAATTGCTAAAAGTGCAAATTTATTGGATATCATATCAAGTGAATTGAAAAGCACTAATGATCTTGAAGGTGTAAAATCCGAGAAAAAAGAAATAATCGAAACTACAAGAAATATTTTAAATTCAAAAAATCCTAAAAAAATAAGACTCACTAGCATGATTAAATCCTATCTCTTGCTCTTAAATGAAAATTCTTTGAAAGTCCCATCAGATTTAAAGGATATTCGGAAAATTTATGACGAGATAACTAAGGGTGAAATTGAGGAAAAAGATGCGCCTGATGGTAAATTTTTTAGGTTGGACGCTGTCTACGTTCAAAAGAAAAATTCTGTTTCAGGTGAAATAATACACACAGGAATAATAGGCGAAAATAAAATAGAAGATTCTATGTCAAATCTTTTAAATTTTTTGTTAAACACTGATTTAGATTTACTCATAAGAGTTGCCATTTTTCACTATTATTTTGGATATATTCATCCCTTTTACGATGGAAATGGTCGCGTAAATAGATTTATTTCAAGTATCTTTATTAGGAGCAAGTATTCTTATTTAACTTCTATGTCACTTGCTCGTGGATGCTGGATAAACAAGAATTCTTATTACAAAAGTTTTCATATAACTAATTCAAAAATAAATAAGGGTGAACTAAATTATTTTATAGATGAATTTTTAAAAACTTTAATAGCTGGTCAAGAGGATATTATTTTTAATTTGTCTAATAAAATAGAAAATTTGAATATTGCTAGAAAGTGTATTGAAAATAATAGCTCAATTTTAAATAGTAAGTTAAAAGAATCCATCCTATTTCTACTCTGTCAAAATTATTATTTTGACAACAATAAGGGTCTCACACGAGATGAAATATTTGAATATACTGATGATTTTAAAAATAAAAACAAAAAAATAAGGGAATTAAAGGAACTTGAAAAAGATGGTTTTATAAAAGCTATAAAGGAAAGACCTTTAATTTATACTTTGAATCAAAATTTTATAGAAAATTTATAAATCTAAGACTTGCTGTTGCAGGTCTTTTTTTTATCAATAGCCTCTGTCTTTTAAAGGACTTAATAATTTGATAAAATGTAGCTAGGAGGTCATTATGCCAATACTTAGTTTAACAAATATAAAAAAATCCTACATTGATGAAGAAACTATTAAAGATGCAAACTTAATAGTTGAGGATAAGGATAAAATTGGCCTTATTGGAATCAACGGAAGTGGCAAGTCCACTCTTTTTAATATAATAACAGAAAATCTCTCCTACGATGATGGGGAAATTTTTAGAAAAAAAGATTTGAAAATCGCTTACTTAGAGCAACAATTAAGCCTTCACCAAGAAGGCTCTATTTATGATAATTGCCTTTCTATTTTTGAAGACTTAATTGAACTTGAAAAAAATCTTAGACAACAAGAACACATAATTGCAGAAAATCCAGATAACTTAGATGAAGAACTTATGAAGTACCAAAGACTTCAAGATGAGTTTCACAAAAGAGATGGATATTCTTACAATTCAAAAATTAGGGGAACTTTAATAGGTTTGGGTTTTTCAGAAGAAGACTTCTCCAAGGATATTTCCACTCTCTCTGGTGGACAAAAATCTCGTGTAGCTCTTGCCATGCTATTACTTCAAGATGCAGACCTACTTCTTTTAGACGAACCTACAAACCATCTTGATATTGATGCAATTTCTTGGCTAGAAAAATATTTAAAAGATATAGACAAGGCTATAATTGTCATAAGTCACGACAGATATTTTTTAAATAATATTGTATCTAAAATTGTCCTGCTGGAAAATGGGGCTACAAAAACTTATAAGGGCAACTACGATAACTATATAAGACAAAGAAAAAAGGATTTTGAAGTCTTAAAAAGACAATATGAAGATCAACAAAAAGAAATAAAAAGACAAGAAGAAATTATAAAGAGGTATATGAATCTTGGCCGTGACAGATTTATAAAACAAGGAAAAAGTCGAAAGAAAATGCTAGATAAGATGCAAAAAATCGATATGCCTTCCTCTAACAAGAGAACCAAACTTTCCTTCACACCTAAAAAAACTTCTGGCAGAGATGTTTTAGAAATTAAGGACCTCTCAAAATCTTTTGGCGATCACTTAGTATTTCACGATTTAAATGCCTTTGTCTACAAAAATGACAAAATCGGTTTAATCGGTCCCAATGGTGTGGGAAAATCCACCCTCTTTAAAATTATTGCAAAAGAAATTCAAGAAACTTCTGGCGAAGTAAAAATTGGATCTAATGTCGATATAGCTTTCTTCTACCAAGAATTGGACAACTTGAGTCTTGATAAAACTGTCATGGACGAAATATGGGACGAGTTTCCAAAGCTTGAGCATTTTCAAATAAGAAAATATTTAGCTGAATTTCTCTTTGTTGGCGACGACATTTTTAAAAGTGTAGAAGAACTTTCTGGTGGAGAACGTGGAAGATTATCTCTTTTAAAAATTATGTTAAAGGGAGCAAACTTCCTTGTCCTTGACGAACCTACTAACCACCTTGACATTGACTCAAAGGAAATCCTCGAAGATGCTCTCTTAAAATATGAGGGCACAGTTTTATCTATATCTCACGACAGATACTTTTTAAATAAAACTGTGGATAAAATTTTTGAAATGAAAGAAGATGGAATCAACACTTTTCTTGGCAACTACGACTACTATCTTGAAAAGACAAGTGAGAGTGAGCCTGAAGAGGAAAATTTCAAGACAAAAACTGAAATTGAAAGAGAAAAAAGAGAAGAGAGAGAAGAACGCAAAAAAAATAAGGTCCTTCGCAAGAAAAAAGAAAAAGTTGAAGAAGAAATTGCCACAATTGAAGAAAAGTTATCCACAATTGACTCTAAACTTGCAGACTCTAACACATACAGCGATTATCAACTAGCAAACGATTTATCAATAGAGCGTGAAAGCCTTGCAAATACACTAGATGAGCTTTATGAAATTTGGATGGAATTAGAAGACTAACTAAAAAGTTATAAAATTTTTCTCCACAAGCCTACTTGTGATATAGACTTTATCCCCAAACTTATACACATTATCCACAAGTATATAAACATTTGTCTTGAAAAGTTCTGCACAATTCATTCACATTTTGAAAAAATTATCATAAAACAAGAAATATTTGTAATTTTACAAGATTTTTAAGGAAATTTTATAAAAATTATACAATCTTATCCACAATTTCATAAAAGTTATCAACTTTTGTGGGTAAAAAAAGAAAGAGCTGTGTAAAAGCTCTTTTTTTGTTCCTTCTATTAAAGTTTGTGGATTTGTAATTATTTTAAATTCTCTTTATCATATCCTCAGCTGGATCCAGAATTTCTATATCAGTAAGATCTTGAAAAACATCTTTCATGTAGGGAAAATGAGTACAAGCGAGAATTATCCCATCTGCCTTATTTTCCATGCCATTAAAAAATCCAAAGAGGTCTTTAAGATTTAACTTATCCACAATTTTTTCTGGAGAAGTCTTCTTTTCGATTTCTTCCACAAGATTTAGAAATCCAAGAGAAATTGTGTCCCTAAAGTAATTTTCTGAAAGAATCCTGTCTATTTCATGGGCTGATTTTGAATTTGCTGAGAGGATTATTATCTTCTTATACTTTCTATCTAAATTTTTATAAAAATCCAAGGGACTTATAATTTGGATAGCTTGACGGCGAGATAGACTCTTAATATCAACAGAAGCAGAAAGAGAATTGCAATAAATAAAAATTTTTTCTGCACCCTTATTTTTGGCATCTTTTATTTTTTCTTCAACAATTTTTGTCAGCTCTTCTCTGGAATAATATTGAAGAAGAGATTGATCCTTTGGATTTTTTGAAATTGGATAAGCAATTGTTTCAAATCCTTTTGATTTCAAAAGTTCTTCACCCATTTTTGTGTCTGTAAAAGTGCCTGCAAATACTCCTATTTTCATTTTACACTCCTTTAAAATAAATCCACTTTAATTTTTTCTCCAAGATTTTATATTTAATTTCTCTTGACCTATAAATTTCTCCATCTATATTGTATAAAAATTCTCTATCTGATGAAATTGTTCCTTCTTTTGTGAGAATTTCCCTAATTCCACTTTTACCAAGATGATTTCCCTTTCTATAGGCTAAAAATAATTTTATAATTTTAAAAGCTGTCATCTCTTCTGCCAAAATTAAATTTAAAAGTCCATCATCTAATCTAGCATCAGGTGCTGGATTAAATCCATTGCCATAGTAAGACCCATTACAAAGGGCAGAAACCAAAAATTTACCTGAAATTTTTATCTCTTGGTCTTTTTCATTTAGGGCAGAAATTTTTAAATTTACATTTTCTAAATTTTTTACACTTTTTACCACTCCATAAAGGTAAGCAAGTTTGCCATATAGTTTCTTTCTTTTTATGACATGGTAGGTGTATTTTAAGACATTGGTGTCAAAACCAAGACTCGTCACATTTATGCAAATTTTATCGTTTACTTTTATTAGGTCAATTGGTGAAATTTCATAATCAAAAATATTTTCAATTTTAAAATTTTTATAATTAAAATTTCTAGAAAAATCATTTCCTGTTCCGCCAGGTATAAGACCAAGGGCAGTGTCGCTTCCAGCTAAAACTCCTGCAACTTCAGACAAGGCTCCATCACCAGATTTTATAAATAAAATATCGCCACCCCTATCTCTAAATTCTCTTGCAAAAGAAATAGTGTCGCCCTTTTTTCTAGTAATTTTGACTTCATCTTTATTAAAATAATTTAAAATATTTTTCTCAAATTCTCTGTCACGAGACCTTCCAGATTTGGAAGATATTATAAATAATTTTTTCATAATTTCACCACTTGTATTTTATTATATTAAATCTAAAAAAATTTTCCAATATTCTTACATAAATTTGGGTAAAATAGCTTTGGAGGGATATTATGAAATGGCAAGGAAGAAGACAAAGTTCAAATGTATCAAAATCTAAGGGTGGTGGCGTTGCCCTTGGTGGCGGAGGCCTTATTCTCGCTCTTATAGTTTTTTTAATCACAGGAAGTCCTAGAGATGCTATTAGGACAGGGCTTGGTACTGGAAACCAAGGAACAAATCAAGAATACGAACTATCAGCAAAAGAGCAAGAGCTCTATGATTATTCTGCCGTAGTTTTAGCAGACACTGAAGACGCTTGGCACGAAATCTTAAAAGATGAAGGAATTGAATATAGAGAACCAAAATTGGAAATCTTTAAGGGTCAAGTAAAAAGTGGATGTGGAATTGCAAATTCAGGTATGGGACCTTTTTATTGCTCGAGAGACGAAACCCTTTACATGGATCTATCCTTTTATGACAGCTTAATAAAAGACTTTGGTGCAAAGGAAGGCGACTTCATCTTATCTTATGTTATAAGTCACGAAGTTGGACACCATGTACAAGAAGTAACAGGCATAATGAGTCAATATCAAGAACTTGCTAGCAAAATGTCAGAAAAGGAAAGGAATGCTCTTACTGTAAGGCTTGAATTGCAAGCAGATTATCTCGCGGGAGTTGTGGCAAGATATCAAAAGGACAAGGGTTATCTTGATCCAGGCGACATGGAAGAAGCCATATCAACTGCTTGGTCTATTGGGGATGATGCAATTCAAAAGAAAGCACAAGGTTATGTTAGACCAGAATCCTTTACTCACGGCTCTAGTGAAGAAAGAGTTCGTTGGTATAAAAAAGGCTATGAAACTGGCAACTTGTCACAGTGGGATACCTTTAATGCAAAAAGTTTATAAATTATAATTCCAACCTTAGGGTTGGTTTTTTATTGCTTAAAAAGTCATCTTAATTTATAATTTCTTTAAGCTATTTTATTTTAAGGACATGAAAAAATGGAAAAATACTACAAAAATCTAACAAAAATTTTATTTTTTATAATAAACCTTATTTTTTATAAGACTTCTATAGGAAGCCCCACAAGTGATAAGGAACTTTACATATTGATTTTTTCTATAATTTTGACATGTCGTCTAGATTTCCTTTTTATAAATCTCTATCCCAAGAAAAATTATAAATATATACTTACCAGCCTTCTTGTTCTTTTTAAAATTAGCCTTTCAATTTATTTTAGAGAATTTCATTCCTTTAATATCTTCGAAAGAATAGGACTTGCAAGAGAAGCTACTGGCGTAAGTTCAGTTATCTTTAAAGACTTTTCTTTTGCCTATCTCTTAATGATTTTGTTGGGCTTTGCCCTAATATTTTTAATAAATAAATATTATGAGGAAGAAGATTTTAATAAAGAAATATTTTATAAAAAACTGGGAATCTTTTTTGCCCTTTTAATACTTCCAGGACTTTTTATAAAATCCATAAGACCAACTGAATTTTACACTTCTACTTTTCTAGGACCCATTTATTCGAAAATACAAGAAAGAAAAGATAAAAAGTCCTTAGAAAAAACTGACATAAAAAAATATTTTAGCTCTCGTCAATTAAAAAATAATGAATTTACTGGACTTGCAAAGGACAAAAACATAATCTTTATCCAATGTGAATCCTTACAAAATGCAGTCATAAATAAAAAATATAATGAAAAAGAAGTAACTCCTTTTTTAAATGAGCTTATAAATTCTAAAGGCTCTATTTACTTTGACAATTATTATGAACTTCTTGGATTTGGCAATACCTCTGATGCAGAATTTGTATCCATGTCTTCAGTTTATCCAAGTCTAAAGGGGCAAGCTTATTCAGTTTACCATGGCAAAACTTCCTATGCTCTTCCCACTCTTGCAAAGAAAATGGGCTACGAAAATATAGCTATGCACGGGAACACAGGAAAATTTTATGACAGAGAAAATATTTATCCAAAATTTTCCTTTGACCATGTTTTTCTCGGTGAAAGTTATGACCAAAGTGACAAAGTTATAATGGGCTTATCTGACAAATCTTTCTTCGAGCAGTCTTTTAATTTTTTAAGAAAATTTGACAAGAAGGGCCAAAAATTTTTTGCATTATTAGTCAGCATGTCCACTCACACTCCCTTTAATTTGCCAGAAAATTTAAGAAGCATAGAAAGAGAAAAAGATGATGACACGGATTTTGTCTACAATTATGTAAATTGTGCTAACTACACCGATAAGGCCTTAAAAGACTTTGTAGAAGAATTAAAAAAATCAGGCATCTTGGATAAAAGCATGCTTGTGGTTTATGGTGACCACCACGCTTACACCTTAAACAACAAAAAAAATAAAGAATCCATGGAAAGATGGCTGGGAAGAGATGTAGATTTTGACGACATGATGAATATTCCCCTTATTATTTATATTCCAGGCTATGAAAAAAATATAAAAAGAAATAATATTGGATCACAAGTTGATCTCTATCCCACAATCCTAAATTTAATGGGATGGGACAGGAGCAATATCCCATGTTTTGGCATTGACCTTTTGGGATCTGGCAAAGATGTTGATGAAAATGTAGTTTATCCTCAAACTTATCTTTTAAAGGGATCTTTTATCACTAAGGACAAACTCTTCGAATATTCTCGTGACGAAATTTTTGAAAATTCTAGATTTATTGATAGAAAAACTAGAAGACCTCTTCCCTTAGAAGCTGCAAAAAATGAAGCAGCTTGGGCAAAAATCTCCCTTGACTATTGTGAAAATTTAATGACAAATGACAATTTAAGAGAACTAATAGAAAAAAATAAAGAAGACTGAGAATTAATTTTCCCAAGTCTTCTTTTCTTTTTTTATCCTTATAATTCTAATTACTTCTAGGACAAACAAAATAAATATCCCAATAATAAATCCAGAAAGGCTAAAATTATCAAAGTTTAAGGGCAAATTTTTACCCACAGTTGTCGGACCCATTATAATTGCAAAAAGGGAACCCACAATCATACCGAGAATGAGATAAATCATCTTGTCCCTGTTCTTTCTCATCTTCTCTCTTATAATTCTTATGGACATAAATATTCCAAAGATAATGCCAAGGCTCATTACAATTATTGGCAAGATTTTTTCAAAATTAAATCTCATTACCTCTCCAAAAGCTTCAACTATTGGAATATAAACTCCTGCTATCAAAAGAATTGATGAACCAGAAATCCCTGGCAAAACCATGGCAGAAATAGCAAAGGCTCCCGCAAAAAATAAGTAAATGTAGTCAAACATATTTGGATTTATAAGATCAAAATCTCCAATAAGTCTAGATTTTTCCTTAAAATAAACCAAAAAAACTACAATAATTATTCCAATAAAAATAAAATAAAAATCTTTTTTGTTTTCTCTTAAAATTTTCTTCTCACTTTGAATTAAAAAGGGAAGGGACATGAGAGTTAGTCCGAGAAAAACTGATGACATAAAATAAATTTCCCTTTGGAATAATTCTGACAAGAAAAAAATACTTAAAAGTAGTCCAAAAATCCAACCAAGTCCCAAGTTAAATAGGTACTTGAAAGAGTCCCATCTTTTTCCCATTTTCCCTTCAAAAAATTCGTGCAAATTATCTATGAATTTATCATAAAATCCCAAAATAAAGGCAATAGTACCGCCGCTTACACCAGGTACAGAATCGGCAAGAGCCATGACCATTCCATTAAAAATATTTATTAACATATTTCCTCCATTTATCTATGATAACACTTATGGATATATTTTATTATTTATTTGATTAAATTTAATAAATCTTTTCTAATAATGGGTATAATATGCCTAACAAAGTTTTAGGAGGAAGTATGAAGAACATAAACGTAGACGAACCTGTAGCAAATCTCATTGAAAAATTTCCAAATTTAAAAAACATTTTAAAGGATTTAGGTTTTATTGAAATTACTAATCCCCTAGCCCTTCCTACTGTTGGAAAAATGGTTTCAATAAAAAAAGGAGCCAAAATAAAAAATATAGACTTGGATTTAATTAAAGAGAAGTTGAGAGAAGAAGGCTTTAATCTAGTTGATGTTGAAAATGTTAGTGATGATTCCAAAGAAGATAATGATAGACTTAGTCTCTTAAAATCCTATATCGAAAGACTTTCTAAGGGCGAAGACTTGGAAGCTGTTAGAAGTGATTTTGTAAAAAACTTTAAGGATGTCTCCTCAAAGGAAATAGTTGATGCTGAACAAGAACTAATTATGAGTGGCCTTCCCCTAGAAAAAGTCCAAAAACTTTGCGACATCCATTCTGCACTTTTCCACGAAAGTAATATTGTAGATGAGAGTCAAAAGGATTTGGAAAAAATTCCAGGTCATCCTCTAAATATCCTAAGTGCAGAAAATAAAAAAATTAAATTTTTAGCTGACGAAGTCAAAAATAGCAAAGACAAGTTAGCTAAGATAAGAGAGCTTTTAAAAATAAATTCTCATTACGGCAAAAAGGCTGGACTTATTTATCCTCTTTTGAAAACTAAATACGATATTATTGGTCCCAGTGATGTTATGTGGGCTGTCGATGATGAAATAAGAAGTGACCTGTCACATATTGTAAAAACAAATTCTTATAATGAGGAAAACTTAAATAAGGTTTTAGATAGGATCTATGAAATGATATATAAGGAAGAGAATATCCTCTTCCCACTTTTAAAAGAAAACTTCACAGAAGAAGAGTGGAATAAAATCTATGGCGACTTCGGAGAATATGGACTAGACCTAGTGGATGATGTCCCCCTTTGGAAGGACTACAAACCCAAAGAAATCCTACCAAAGGAAGAAAATTCTTATGGAAGTCTTGAATTCGAAACTGGAAGTTTAAAGATAAAGGAAGCCCTTCAAATTTTTAGGACCATTGATGTCGAGCTAACCTTCATAGATAAGGATGACTTTGTTAGATATTATTCTGAAGGAAAGGACAAAATTTTTCCTAGACCTAAGTCTTGTTTAAATAGAGATGTAGCTTCTTGTCATCCTCCAAAAGTTGTTCCAATGGTGAAGTCCTTGCTTGATGATTTTAAGAGCAAGAAGAGAGATCGTTTAGTTATATGTAAAGACATTAAGGGAAAGAAAATCTTAGTTAAGTACCTTGCAGTTTATGATGAAGCTGGTGATTATCTGGGTACTTTGGAAACAGTTGAGGACATAAGCCACTACTAATGAAATGAAAAAAGAAGCCACATTGAAGTGACTTCTTTTTTTTAATCTTCACATCCAATTACTTCTCTATAAATTTCCTCTGCCCTGTCCATATAAACGTCAGATAGGCTTGCAAGGAAAATTGGTGTGCAGAGGAAGAAAGCAACAAAAGCCATAACCATGCCATTAAAAATATTTATTAACATATTTCCTCCAGTCCTTTTATGATAACACTTAATTTTTAAAAATAAAAAAATCTTGGAAATTTTTACAAATATTTAATAATTTTTATTATTAGTAAATCTGTTTATTTTTTGTGGAAATAGGCTATAATTAAATTAAGTAATTAAAATATATTTATATTTTATAGAGAAACTCTTTAATATTAATTCCAAAAAGGAGGAAAAATGAAATACAAAGATATTATAGAAGACTTAGTTTGTACAGGGCTTGGTGTCATACTTGTAACTTGGACAAAGGATCCTTTTTTAAGTATTTTTATTCTTTTAATACTTCTTGTGATTTATAAATTAATTAGAGCTTTTTTTTCTAAATAATCTAACTTTCTACATAAAAAAATCCACTACATTAAGTAGTGGATTTTTTATAAGCCTTATATAACTTCTGTATCTTCTTTCATGTCATCATAAATACCTTCGATATTGTCCAAGTATATATCAGAGAGCCTTGCAATATAGTTTGGCCCCATAATAACAGCTGCAATTGCTGCAACTACCAAGGCAATAAAAGATATTGTTAAAATCCCTGACATACTTTTTGCAGGTATTATTATAATAATTGCCACAATTAAAGAAATAATTGTAACCTTAAAAACCTTTAAACCCATTATAAAAGTTTCAGAAAATAGTTTAAATCCTAATTTAATTATAAGTTTTAAACACTTAAAAAATGGCAAATCTCTATATCTCATATCTGCCATAACAAAATTTGAATAAGCAAAAATAAGTGAAAGAAATACTGTAACCAAAATATATAAAATTGAAATGAATACAATTCCTCTCATTCCAGCTGCAGCAAGATCAGCTCCAGTTAATGAAGTTAAAGCTGAAAAAATAAGCGCAGCTGCACTTATAAGACTAACTAAAATATTCATCAAGAAGACTTTTCCCGTCATTGTCTTTATTCCTCTAAAATACTCGCTAAAGCTACCTTCTCTATTATATAAAAGACCTCTACAAATTATGTAATTAATAATCCAAGCAAATATCGTTCCAATTACAGTAAGATTTCCATCATAAATATTTTCAAAAACCCCAGCTATAATTCCACTTAAAATCATTAAAAGGATAACTGAACCGTAATTAAATTTTCTCATTGTGACCTCCTATCTATGTCTGTTTTTATTTTAACACAAAATATATTTTAAAAACGAAAAAGCCACTGTAAAAAGTGGCATTTTTTTTGATTTTTAATTTTCTTCTTCTATTACTTCTCTATAAATTTCTTCAGATCTTTCTACATAAATATCAGAAATTCTCGCACTATAAGTTGGTTGACACAAGAAAAATCCAATAGCTGATATTACTCCAAAAAATATTGCTAAGATAGTAAGAGCCTCCATTCCTTGTAGAATAAAAATTAGCGAAATGAAAGTAACTACACCACATATTAGACTTATCTTAAAGACATCTAAAGCAGCCATAAAAGTCTCTTGAAATAATTTTGTTCCTGCCTTTACTATGAGTTTTAGACTGTCAAAAAAGGAAAGGTCCCTGTATCTCTCATCTGCCATGTAAAAATTTAAATAGGCAAAAATAAGGGATAGAAAAACTGTCACTAAAGAAGATAAAATTACTAAACTTGTAAATACCTTTGGGTTACTTACTTCGTAGTTATTAGTAAGTAAAAATCCTGCACCAGACAAAAGCATTGCCAAAGTAAGTAGGGCAACAGTTATTGCTCCCACTAAAAAATTCATCAAAAAGACCTTGCCTGTCATAGTTTTTATTCCCCTAAAATATTCAGAAAAGCTGCCTTCTCTATTATAAAGAAGTCCCCTGCAAATTATGTAATCAGTTATAAAAGTGACAATCCCTCCAAGAACTGATAAATTGCCATCAAAAATATTTTGCACGAACCCAACAAGTATTGAACTTACAATAAGTATTAAAATAATTGAGCCATAGTTGTATTTTCTCACAATATCATCTCCTTAATCTTTAAAACAAGTATAACACAAATAATTATCTCAATAAACAATTCCCACTAACTATTCTAACTTGTTAAATAATTAAAATTATACTTTAATTTATGCCAATATTAAAATAGAAAAGCTTTTATAAAAAATTTTCTTTGGGGTATAATAGAAATAGACGATACATAAAGGAGGAAGACATGAAAAAAATATTTGGTGCTTTAGTTGCAAACTTTTTATCATTTTATTTACTAGATTTAATGTTTAGCAATATATATTTTCAAAAAACAAGTGCCTTTGTGGCTATGGCAATAATCTTTTCACTGGTAAACTTGACAATAAAACCAATCCTAAAGGTTTTGTCATTTCCAATAACAGTTGTGACTTTGGGTTTATTTTCCCTAGTTGTAAACGCAGTAGTCTTGGAAATTGCCTTTAACTTAGTTTCAACCGCATCCATAGGAAGTTTTGGAACAGCTTTTTGGGCATCTATAGTCCTAAGTTTTATTAACAGTGCAATAAGAGAACTTTTAAGCAAAAACTTTAAGTAAAAAAATCCGCAGTTGTGAACAGACACGACTGCGGTTTTCTTTTCTAAAATATCAATAAATAACTAAATTGCCCCCATCCATATACATATAGAAAGTGTCGTAGTCTTCTTCTGGACTGCCCTTTAGAGAATAAATAAAATCATCTATCTTATCCATTACATCCTGATTGATTTCTAAATCATCGTACAAAAAATTAATTCCCTCAACTATAATTTTATTTTTTGATGCCATATTAAGCTCCTTTCATATCTTCTCATTATAAAAATAACTTAATAGGAGAAAATATTATATTGAGTTTTTCTTTCTATAATTATTAAAAAAATCCTGAAGCCTATTACAACTTCAGGATTTTAATTAACGATATTTTAAAACTTCAGTGGCAAGTTCAAGCATTTCTATTGCAACATTGAAATTTTCACCAAAAAGGTCAAAAACTGCATCTTCAGAAAGAACTCCACATGGAAGATCTTCTGGAAGTTCTCCCCTGTCATATCTTTCCAAGTCTTCAAAATAAACTTCAGAACTATAATAATCGCTAAGTTTTCTATATTCCTCTTGATGAGCCTCAAACTTTTCAATTGCGCCCCTTAGATTTTCAATTAAATCGTTGTGATCATTTAAAATCTTTTCCATCTCAGTAATTCTCTTAACAGGATCCATAATGTCCTCCTTTTAATAATAAGATAAATCTTCTGCGACTTTAATTATAATACAAAAATAGACTTATAAAAAGAAAAAATCAAAGTTCATATAGAAAAATCAGCTTTAAAATTTTAGATTTCCACTACTTCTCTATCGCCAGCAAAGGTTGAAAATACTGCTTTTCCTTCTTTAAGATATAGGACAGTCATTTTGCCATCGTCTGCATAGTACATATTTTCAAGAGCTTTTTTATTTTGATTAATCATTTCTTCTCTTACTTCTTTCCTGTCATCTTCCTCAAGAACAGCACTAAGCCTTATCCAAGTTTTCCCATCAAAGGCTGATATTTCTACCTTAGGATTTTTCTTTATTTGTTTATAAACTTCTTTTTCTTTAGAAGTAACAAGATATAATTTATCTTCAAATTTAGCTAGTGCACCAAAGGGTCTAACTCTAGCTTGATCATTATCTATTGTTGCAAGATAAAAAACTCCAACTTTTTTTAAGTAATCATAAATTTTATTCATAAAAATCCTCCTTTATTGTTTCTTACCCCAAGAGTCCTCTTTAACACAAATCTTACTAGTCTTTAAAATAAAAATAGGAGAAGCCCTAAGCTCCTCCTAAAATTTTAATTTTATCAGTCTTCTTTAAAGAATTCTACACCTGCAGTGAATATATCTTCAAGTTCCATGTCAAATATGTTTTTAAAAGTATTTTCAACAAATCTTTCGCTGTGGCCCATCTTTCCTAGGATTTTTCCATCTTCTGACATCAAGGCTTCTACATTTAGAAGTGATCCATTTGGTGCATCGGCATAGGACATTGCAACTTGTTCTTTTTCTAAAATGTCTTTAATCTTTTCTTCACTTGCTATAAATCTTCCTTCTCCGTGAGAAATTGGAACTTTGTAAGTTCTTCCTTCTTGAAGTTTTGCAAGCCATGGTGAATTATTTGACATAACAACTGTGTCAACTACTCTAGCTATGTGTCTTGAACAAGTGTTATATGTTAGAGTTGGGTCATCTTCTTCAAGGTCCTTAATTTTTCCATAAGGAAGTAGTCCTGTTTTAACTAGAGCTTGGAAGCCGTTACAAATTCCAAGGATTAGTCCGTCATTGTCTTCTAATAATTTTTCTATTGCATCTTTTACTTTTTCAGATCTAATTACATTTGCAATAAACTTACCTGATCCACCTGGTTCATCTCCAAGTGAAAATCCGCCTGGGATTGCAAGTATTTGTGAATTTGAAATTTTTTCTGCAAATTCTTCAATTGATTCTTGAAGGCTCTTTTCGTCTTTATTTCTAAATACAAGAACTTCAGCTTTTGCTCCAGCTCTTTCAAAAGCTCTTGCTGTGTCATATTCTGAATTTGTGCCAGGGAAAGCTGGTATAATGACTTTAACTTCGTCAACTGGCTTTTTGGATTTCATCCTTCTCTTTGGAGCTTTCTTTTGTTCAAATTTTTCAAGTTTATTTGAATCAATTGGCTTAAAGATTTTATCCATTGTGTTTAGATATGCTTTTGAAAGTTTTTCTAGGTCTAATTTTTCTCCATTTACAAGCATTTCTTCTTCTTTAAATTCACCAAGTTTTTCTATAAAGTCCCTATCTTCAAGGTATTCTACTATAAAAGATCCGTAAAGTGGTGAATATAAATCTTCTAATTTTATGTCAAATCCAGTATTATCTATTGCCATTTCAAAAATTTGTGGAAGGCTTCCCTTGTGGTTAATTGCTGCTGCAGAAATTATATTTCCTTTTTCAATTTCTTCTTGAAGTTTTTGGAAGTTTGCTTTTGCCATATCAAGGTCAAGCGCTCCAATAGAATCTCTATTTGTCTTTATGATACCAATTTTTCCTTTTCCCTTAAATTCTGGACTTATGATATTTTTTGCATCAACAGTATTTACTGCAAAGGAAATTAGTGTTGGAGGAACATTTATATCTTCAAAACTTCCACTCATTGAGTCCTTGCCTCCAATTGGAGGTGCTTCGAAAAATCTTGATGCTTTTAATGCTCCAAGTAGTGATTTAAGTGGTTTTGACCAAGATTTTTTGTTGTCCATTTTTTCATAAAATTCTTGGAAGGAAAGTCTTATGCCAGATAGGGGAGCACCTGCAGCTACAAGTTTTGCTATAGATTCTATTACTGCATAGTAACCTCCAAGATATTGTGATTCAAAAGATAGCTCAGGGTTAAATCCATAGGACATGACTGATGCAGTTTTGGACTCTCCATCATCTGTTGGGATTAGGGCTGCCATAACTTGTGCTGGTGTGTTTTGTTTTTTTCCACCAAGTGGTTGTAAAACAGTTGCAGCTCCAACTGATGAGTCAAAGAGTTCAATCATATTTTTCTTAGATGTTATATTTAAATCTGATAAATATTTTTCAAGATCTTCTAGTCCATCTTTATTTTCCAAAAATTCTGGAAGGTCTTCTGAAACAACTTCAACTTCTTCAAATCTCTTGGCACCTGTTTGATTTACAAAATCATAGCTCATGTCGCAGATAAGATCATCTTCATAGTACATTTTAAGTCTATTATCGCCAGTAACTCTTGCAACAACTGTTGCTTCTAAGTTTTCCTTGTCAGCAAGTTCCATGAATTTATCTACATCATCTTTAGCTACAACAACTGCCATTCTCTCTTGAGATTCTGAAATTGCAATTTCTCTTGGTTTTAATCCCATGTATTTTAATGGAACTTTATCTAATTTTATTTCAATAGAGTCTGCAAGTTCGCTTATGGCAACAGAAACTCCACCTGCACCAAAGTCGTTACATTTTTTGATTAATTTTGCTGCCTTTGGATTTCTAAATAATCTTTGGATTTTTCTTTCTTCTGGTGCATTACCCTTTTGAACTTGGGCAGATTCTGTTTCAATAGAGGAAACATTGTGAGATTTTGATGATCCAGTTGCTCCACCAATTCCATCTCTACCAGTTCTTCCACCAAGTAGGATTACAATATCTCCTTCACTTGGTTCGATTCTCTTTACATTTTCAAGAGGACATGCTGCTATAACTGCGCCAGTTTCCATTCTCTTTGCCACATAGCCTGGGTGATACAATTCATCAACAAGACCAGTTGCAACTCCAACTTGGTTTCCATAAGATGAATATCCAAGAGCTGCTTCTGTGACAATTTTCTTTTGTGGAAGTTTACCTTCAAGAGTTTTTTCTATTGGAGTGAATGGATCTCCTGCTCCTGTTACTCTCATAGCTTGATAAACATAGGATCTTCCAGAAAGTGGATCTCTTATGGCACCGCCAAGACAAGTTGAAGCTCCTCCAACAGGTTCAATTTCTGTTGGGTGATTGTGAGTTTCGTTTTTAAACATAAGTAGATAGTCACGTTCTTCTTCTTTTCCATCTACTTCTACTTTAGCCTTTATTTTTACAGAGCAAGCATTTATTTCTGATGAAACTTCTAAATCATCAAGTTTGCCATTTTTCCTAAGTTCCTTGGATAAAATTGTTCCAAGTCCCATAAGAGTAATTGGCTTTTTGACATCTAAGTCTTCTCTCATCTTTAGGTAGTCATCAAAAGCTTTTTTAATTTCCCTATCAAGTTCTGTCACTACATTAAAATCAACATCAAGTTCTGTGTTAAAGGTTGTGTGTCTACAGTGGTCAGACCAATAAGTGTCTATTATTGCAACTTCAGTTTCATTTGGATCTCTATTTTCAGATTTAAAATAATCTTGCAAAACTTCCAAATCTTCAGGACTCATGGCAAGAGATTTTTCTTCCACAAATTTCACAAGACCTTCTTTATCAAGTTCATTAAAACCATCATAAACTAGATTTTCGTGGTTTTTCTTTGCATCTTCACGAAGTTCAGTTTCCTTGTAAACATCAACTTCTTGAGAATCAACTGGATTAATCAAAAAGGCTTTTATCTTTTCAAGTTCTTTTTCATTAACTCCACCAATATCATAAACTTCTGTCACCTTTGCCCTGATTTTTTCATCAGTAAAAAGTGCAAGAGTTTGAACAAGTCCATCTTCTCTATTGTCAAATTGACCTGCTTGATATTGAATTCCTATTGGATTTTCAAAAGAATCTTCTAATTTTTTATAATCTTCATAATAAACTTCTTCTACTGGAGCTTCATAAAAAACACTTGCCATAGTTTTTTCAAGAGTTTCATCTGATACATCTATATCGTATCTCCTGTAAGTTTTAATATAAGTAGGCTCGATGCCAAGAGAATTTTTAATTTCTTCTCTTAGGGCCTTTGATTGGTGGTCAAATTCATTTTTCTTGCAGATATAAATTCTTTTAACATTATTTTTCATCTTCAATTAACTCCTTTGGCTCAACTGCATAATTGCCATTAAAGCAAGCTTCGCAGAAATTATTTTCTTTCATCAAAGTTGCATCTAACATTCCCTCCATAGATATAAAGGCAAGGGAATCTGCACCTATTTTTTCTCTCATTTCTTCAACAGAATAGTTTGCAGCAATGAGTTTTTGTCTTGATGGCGTATTTATTCCATAATAACAAGGATATTTTACTGGAGGAGAAACAACTCTCATGTGGACTTCCTTGGCACCAGCTTTTTTCATTCTCTTTATCAAATTCTTGGAAGTTGTTCCTCTTACAACAGAATCATCTACAAGGATTATTCTCTTGTCCTTTAAAACTGTTTCAAGAGGATTTAACTTTAATTTTACAGAAAGCTCTCTTTCTTCAGCTGTTGGCTTTATAAAAGTTCTTCCCATATACCTATTTTTTACAAGACCTTCTGCAAAAGGAATTCCAGATTCTTGAGCATAACCCATTGCACCAGGTGTTCCTGAATCTGGAACAGCAATAACAAGATCAGCATCAACAGGTGCTTCCTTAGATAAAATTTCTCCGCATCTTCTTCTAAAATTATATGAGTTAACTCCATCTAAATTTGCATCAGTTCTTGCAAAATAAACATATTCAAAGATGCAGTGTTTTCTTTCAGCCTTTTCAAAAAAATCAGAATGGATGCCCTTCTTGTCGACAACAACAATTTCTGAAGGTTCAACATTTCTTATAGCATCAGTTCCAATTATTTCAAGAGGAGCATTTTCTGATGCAATTATGACTTCTCCATTTTTTGCTCTGCCAATTAAAAGTGGTCTAAAACCATTGGGGTCACGAAAAGCAACTAACTTATCTTCAAAAAGCATTACAACACTGTAAGCTCCCTTTATCCTTGCCATAGTTTTTTTAACAGCTTCAATAATGTCACCTTGGTAATACTTGGCAACGAGAGAAAGAATTACTTCTGTATCAATTGCAGTTTGAAAAAGCATACCTTCATCTTCTAGTTCAGACCTAATTGATTCATGATTTACAAGATTTCCATTGTGAGCAAGGGCAAATTCCTTGTTCTTAGAAAAAGCAAGAAGTGGTTGTGAATTATATTCATAAGATCCACCAGCTGTTGCATATCTGACATGACCAATTCCAATATTCCCCTTTAACTTTAAGAAACTTTCATCATCAAAATTATCATAGACAAGTCCCATACCCTTATCTAAAACCATATTTTCTCCATTAAAGACACAAATACCTGATGCTTCTTGTCCCCTGTGTTGAAGAGAATTAAGTCCGTAAAATAATTTTTTGCTCACATCATTTTGTGAGTAAATCCCTATAACTCCACACATTAGTCTTCCACCTCATTCTTCCAATAATAAAAATCTTCCATTCTTCCTCCAATTAAAAAAGCTCATCAAAAAGATGAGCTATCAATATCTGTATGTGAAAAATTAGTCGCAAATATTGCGTTTCTAAGTCCGTAATCTCTATGTATAAAAACTTTTGAAAACACAGGCAAGAAAATCATAAAATCAACTAATCCTCCAATTCATAATAAAGTAATTATATCATAAATAGAAAAATTTGTAATAATTAGCTTTAAATTTAGAATAAATTTCATTATGTTTTTAAATAATTTTTTCCTCTAGCAGAAATCCCAATAAACTTATCCATAAAATCAATCTAAAATATATTTTAGCAAACTTAAAAACTTTTTATATTTCTAAAGCATAAAAAAGAGCAGACCTAAGTCTGCCCTAAAAAAGTATTTATTTAAATTATTAGAGTAAATTTACAATTACCCTTGAGATTTCACCTCTTCTAATATTTTCTTTAGGGTCAAATCTTCCATCATCTCTTCCTTGGAAAAGTCCTCTGGAAACAGCTTTTTTGACCTCTGTTTTTGCCCAATTTGATATTTCATCTTCGTCTTTAAATTTAATATCCTTAAATTCTTTCCTATTAATGCCTAATTTTTCAACATATCTATTTAAAATAGCTGCTACTTCTTCTCTTGAAATTTCTCTATTAGCTTTAAATTCACCATCATCATATCCATAGATAATTCCAATTTTGCTAGCCCAGACTACATATCCCTTGTCTTTGTTATTATCTAAATCTTTATAGATGTTTTCATTGTAATTTGATGGATTGACATCTTGCATCTTTGCAAGTGCTTTTACAAGTTCTAACCTAGTTGCATTTCTATCTGGATAAAACTTTCCAGCATCTAAATCCATTAGCTTTTTATCTAAAACTTTTTCTATAAATTCACTAGCCCAGTGATTTTTGTAATCTCTTTCTTCTATATTTTTTGTTTCATAATTTTTATCTAAGATATTATTTTTATTCTTTGAAGATAGAGAATAGGTCACATCTACTGGATAAGTTTTTTCATGATGATGTCTTATAAAGATGCTATCAATTTTATTTTCATTATCCTTATATTTAGCATTATCATCTATTTCTGTCCAAGGAATTTCACTTTTGTTTTCCTTTTTATCGTCTAGCTTATCTTCTCTAGGATATATTTTTGCAAAATTAAATCTGTCCCTAAAGTTAAAGTCAATTAAATCATCATTTCCCTTGCCAGACATATAATTTACATCAAAGAAAGTTTTTTCACTTTCATCAAGACTTGCTGCATAAGGAGAATAAGTTTTTAAGAAAATTTTGTTGTTATCTTCGTCAAACTCTGCGTATTTAAAGAATCCATTTCCTCCATTATAGGAAAATTGATAGTCAGCTAAAACAGTTAGGACCATTTTATTATTGTCATTTTGATAGATCTTGTTTCCTGCCCCGTGATAGTGTCCAGATACTGTCATAAAAACTTGATCATACTTCTTTATAATATTCCAAATTTCATCGCCAACTTTTGATAATTGTACTGAAGATGGTTCTGTGTAGGAGCAATCAACTATGTTATGACTGACAATAATTGTTGGGTTTTCTCTATTATTCTTTAAAATATTTTCAAACCACTCTTTATCTCGTCCCAGGTCATACCAGGAAAGTCCTATCATAAGATATTCATAGGAACCTGCTCTTACCTTCATGTAAGAAGATCTTCCAGAAGGAGAATCATTTACTAAATAAGTTGCTTTTTGTAAAAATTCTGAATTTTTTCCAAAATAATTGGTATAAAATAAATCTTGTGGTTTATTATTGGGATTTAAATAAAAATCTTTGTCGCCATATTTATAGCCAGCTTCTGGTAAGTAGTCGTGATTTCCAGGGATAATCAGAGTTTTTAAATTAGAATCTGCAAGTTTATAAAAAATATTTCTAGAATCTTTAAATTGTTCTTCTGAATCAAAATCTTCGACTATGTCTCCTAGATGAGCAACAGCTTTTATATTTCCCTTATTCGCATCATTTATAAGTCCTTCAATCGCTGTATTCATTACATCTTTTCTAAATTTTACTGTGTTTTGAGTGTCTGGCAAAAATACAAAATTGTAATTATTTTTATTTTCTAAAGAAAATTCTCTATTTGATCCAAAATCTCCAGCAAGAACTTCAGGATTTTTTACTATCCATTCACTTTTATCAAGTTCTCCTCTTGAAATTCTTATAGTTTCTATATTTCCATTTAAAAATTTATCCAAACTTTGACTTCCTTCTTTCCACCAAGAAGAACCAATTCTAAATCTTCCGTCCTTAGGATCAGCAAAAATTCCCTTCATTTCTCCACCGTCCTTAGAATTGTAATTTCTAAAAGATTCAGCTCCATTTAGATATGATTTAATATTTCCCTTGTCATCACAAGTTATGGCAATGTGATACCATTGTCCACCCTTATCCATGGCAACAGACCACACAGATGAATCCATCATGTGTGAGTCGTTCTTATTTACTGTTAAGTACTGCACTTCTTTACAATTTGAAACTGCTATTGATGTTGAACCTAATTGTGGTTCATCCATTGTTTTAACATCTTCTGTCTTGTCAATTTGTCTTGCCATAATCCCCATCCATTCATCTTTACTAGTCCAATCCTTAGGCAAATAATATAAAATCTCAATAGTATAACCTTCTTCAAAAGTTTCCTTATTTATTGCTGCATCATTATTAGTAATAAAATCAGCTCCCTTATCTTTTGCAAGTCCAGCAAATTCAATTGATCCCTTTCCATTAACGGATTCATCAGAAAACTTTAAAAAATCTTCCCAATTTTCACTAGACTTATCTTCTGTCAAATGACTCTTTGAGTAAGTTTGCATTAACAAGTCATTATTATTGCCACTGACATCTTTAATCTTTAAAGTTCCATCACTAATAGAACCAGTAGAATTTTCTTTATTAAAATCCCACTCTGCAACTACTTTTGATTGTGCAAATATTCCACTTGGAATAAATGATACAAACAATGCAACAAATAAAAATAGTGACAAAAAACTTCTTCTCAAATTATTTTTCACTTTTTTAACCTCCTCATTTTTCCATGGGTAATTATAAAAAAATAATATTTATATTGAGATTATAAAAAGTAAAAGCTATGTAAAATTTTATTTCAACAAAAAAAGAGCAGACCTAAGTCTGCCCAAAAAAGTATTTATTTAAATTATGAATTTAAATCTTATTCGATGGAGATTTTTGATGCTCCTTCTATTTTTATATTTGAGTTGTAATATTTTGTAAGTGCCTTAACCATATAGGCTGGATCCTTTGCTCCAGCTGTTTCATAGTTGGAGTGCATTGCAAGTTGTGGTAGTCCTATATCAACTGCGTGTAGTGAAACTTGTGTATTTGATAAGTTTCCAAGTGTTGATCCACCTTGCATATTACTTCTGTTGGCAAAGTGTTGAACTGGCACATCAGCAAGAGCACAAATCTTCTTAAATACTGCTTGTGAAAAAGCGTCTGATGTGTATTTTTGATTTGCAGCTTCTTTTATTACAATACCTTCATTCATGAAAGTTCTGTTTTCATCGTCAGTTAATTCCTTGTGGTTAGGATGAACTGCATGAGCATTGTCAGCACTTACAAGGAAAGATTTTGCAACTGCCTTGTGATACTCTTCTTCTTCAAAGCCAAGGGATGCATTTAGTCTTTTTAATGTGTCTTGTAAAAGAGTAGACATAGCGCCTTGTTTTGTGTTGGATCCAACTTCTTCGTTGTCGAAGCAGCAGTAAACATTTACTGCCAAATCATTTGATCCTTCTATAAAGGCTTTAAGTGAAGTGAAGGCACATTCAAGGTCATCAAGTTTTGGTGATGATACAAATTCATCTTTATAACCCCAAATTTTCCCTTCTTGTCTATTTACAAGGAATAAATCTTTAGAGATAATTTGATCTTCATTAACTCCAAGTTCTTCTGCTATCATCTTGTTGTAATCTCCAACTTTCATTGCTCCTGTTGTAAATAGTGGAAGTAGGTCAACTTGTCTATTGTAGTTGTAGCCCTTATTTACATCCCTATTCATGTGGATAGCAACATTTGGAATAATTAAAAGATCTTTATCGATATTTAGTAGCTTTGAAACTATAGCTCCATCTTCTTCTACTAAGACTCTTCCTGCAAGTGTAAGTGGCTTGTCAAACCAAACTGAATCAATTGGTCCTCCATACACTTCCACATTTAGTTTTACATAGTCCTTTGGTCCTTCAAGCTCTGGCACACTTTTTACTTTAAAAGTTGGTGAATCAGAGTGAGAAGCCACAAGTTGGTAGTGGTAGTCTGATAAGTCACTACCCACTTTAAAGGCAATTATACTTGAGTCATTTCTTGTTGTGTAATAATTTTTGCCCTTTTCAATATTCCAGCTTTCGCCTTCTTTTAATTCTGTAAAATTTTCTGCGTCAAGGTATGATTTCACAGTGTCAACTGTGTGGAACATACTTGCGCTCTTTCTAATAAATTCTAACAATTCTTTTGAAGTTTCTAAATAATTCATACTTCCTCCTTTTAGAATTTAGCTAAGTTTTTTATCTTCCTTTGCTCTAATCATTGGTAAAATTACTCCAAGTGCAACAAGTACAAGTGGTGTAATTACGTTAAGTGCCATTTGCATTGGGTCATCTGAAATCATACCAAGTATACAACAAGCTGCTGTAACTATGAAGCACCAGAAGCCAAAGAATAAAGCAAGGCCTTGTTTACGAGTAAAGTAGAAGTCTCTTTCTACATCGCCTCTGTTCTTTCTCAAGAAAATATATGCCAAGAATACCCATAAATAACGAAGTGGCATTGTAATTGAGTTAAGTTTTGTAAGTTGTCTTAATACTGTTGCAGCACCTGGCACAAGAATTTGTGCAAGGATAATTGAACCAGCAAGAACAATTATAAGTTTAATACCATTGATGTAAGCTCCATATTTATTTTTCTTTAGAAGCTTTCTTGGAATGTATTTATTTGTCTTATCATCATCAAGTAGCATTCTTAATGGTGCATCAATACTTACAACAAGTGTAGAGAATTGACCAATAGTGTTACATAAAGCGTAAACAATCATAAGTGCATTTCCAAGTCCATAATATTCCCCAACTTTTTGGAATGCCCAATAAGCACCATTAGCTGCATAAGAGTCAAAAGTTGCTGGATCTGAATTAATAATAGCAGGATCAAACATCATTCCCATAGCAATAGTACCAAAAATAGCTGAAATAATTACCATTACAGCAGCAAAAATCATTGCTTTAGGGAATTGCTTTGAAGGGTTACCTTCCAGGTTGTTTACATAAGGACTCATCTTTTCAATACCACCAACGGCAAATACAAGAATTGATAAAGAAGTGAAATACTTCATATCAAATGTTGGGATTAAATTATTAAGAGACCAGTCCATAGCTTGGTAACCACCATTTGGATTGATCTTTGGTGCAGCAAGCATCATTAAAATATAAAGAATACCCATAACAAACATACTTGAACCTGCAATAGTTGCAAGGTTTTTAAGTGGGTTAAGTCCCCTACTTGCTACCCAGCAGAAAATTAAAAATACTGCTAGAGTTGCGATTTGTACATAAACAGTTGGTAGTGAGTCATAAACTTCTGCGTTTTGGAAGAACATCCAGCTCATTGCCTTTAGTCCACCAGAACCCTTAGAAGCGATGTAGGTAATGTGACATGCCCAATAAGTCCAACCTGCGTAATAAGCTAGCTTATCGCTAGAAGTTGATCTTATCCATGATGTAACTCCACCACCCTCATCCTTGAAGGCTGAACCAAGTTCCCCAACCATTAGAGCGTTTGGAATAAAATAAAGTGCGAACATTAGGATCCATGAAAATATTACTTGAATTCCGTTAAAGAATACGAAACCGTTAACAACATTTCCAAAACCCCATAAAGTGGAAAATGCCATAAAAGCCAGCGCATTCCACTTAATTTTCTTTTGTGAATCTTGCATTTAAACTCTCCTCTCATAAAAATAATTGCATGATTTAGTTAATTATAACCTTAAAAAAATAAGTCGTCTAGTGAAAATAAGAATTTATAAAAACATTTTTCTTGCTTGCTTTTTTGGATTAACGCTTTAAATCGCTTTATAAATAAAGTTTTATATCCCATTAAATACAAATCTATATTGGTTTTATGTGAGAAATTATTATATTTATAAAAAATTCCATAATTTTAACAATGTCTTAAAAGTACAATTTTTCAGAATTTTATTTGGTATTTTTATAAAAAATATTTTTATCTTTATAAAGTTTTCTCAATAAAAAACCCCTAAATCCTATGATCTTTTCCATAAATTTGGATGAAATGTCATAGGATTTTTAGGGGATGAATTTTAAATATTACTTTTAAAAACTTTTTCTTCTTTATTTAATAAAAATTTTCTTATTTCAATTTTTCTTCTCTGTAAAATTCCAAGTTGGATTACTCTTCTCTTCAAATGGTTTAAATTTTTTATTACACTAATACCATTATTTTTTTAGTCAAGGATTTTTTAATTTATTTTTTCTAAAATTTCATGGACCCTATCTCTTAAATCAAATAAATTTTCTCTAATTTCCTTGATTTCTCTATTTACACGAAGGTCTGTAAAAATATTATCAAAAATTATATCTACAAAAAAATCATAAGTTGAATCAGGAATTTCTTCGTCTAAATTAATTCTTATGTCATATAATTCTTTTTTTGCTCTTTCTAATTTTTCCCTTATAATTTCTAGACTTCTGTTTATGTCTTTTATTTTCCCTCTTTTTATAAGACCAATTATTCCAGAGTCAGCAAAGATGTCTGCTATTCCCCATCTAGATGCAGATTCTGTCAATCTTATAGTCTTATCAATTTCATTTTCAAGATCTATTAGGGCTTCTTTCGCTTCTCTTAATTCTTTTTCTTCTGACATAATTTCCTCCATTCTAAAATCAGTCTGGATCCTTAATTTTTTTTATTTCCCTAGATATAATCGCCCTATCTCCTGAATTTAATAGGGTTTCTCCTCTTGGAACAATTATATCTCCATTGGGTCTTTGAACCATAATTATAAGTTCATCTTTTCCCATGTGAAGATCTTTTACTCTTTTGCCTGCCCACTTGTGACTCTCAGAAATTTTTATCTCAAGTAAATCTTCTCCTGTGTAATCGAAATAAGTTTCTCCTCCCAAAACTAAAATGTCTCCATCTCTTAAATATGTGTTACCTCTTGGGACAATACTGGTGTTATCTCTTTCTATTTTTGCAATAATTAGATTAAAGGCAAGTTCAATATCTGATATTTGTTTATTTACCCAAGGAGATAATTTCGTAACACGAGTTCTTATAAAGCCTATATCTGTTTTATCTGAGTAATAATTAAAGGTCCTTAAAATTGTGTCATCTGGATCGTACATGTCAACTTTTTTTGTAATAAAGGGAAGGGCTGTTCCCTGGATTAAAAGTGAAAAGATACAAATTACAAAAACTATGTGGAAAATATCTATGGATAATTTTATTCCGCTATTTATAACCATAATCGCAAAGGCAATAGCAGCTGCCCCTCTTAGTCCTGCAAAAGAAATTATAGCTAGCTGGTTTTTCTTCATTTTAAAGGGCGCCATTAGTCCAAAAACTGCTAGTGGTCTTGCTACAAAGAGCATAAAAATTGCTATTAGAAAACCTATTGGCAGGGCCTTAATTATCAGGTGAATATCTGATAAAAGTCCTAATAAGAAAAACATGGCAATTTGAAAAATGGACGACAAGCCATCATAAAAGAAAACTACATCTCTTTTTTTCTTGAATTCGTGGTTTCCTATATAAATTCCCAAGACATAAAGGGCTAAAAATCCATTTCCTCCAAAGATTTGTGTAACTGCATAAGTTCCTATCATCATAGTTGCCAAAAATACTGAGAAGAATCCATCTTCGTCAAGGGATAATTTTTCTATAATTTTTATAAAAATATATCCCAGCAAAAATCCGCCAGCTAAGCCCATTAAAACTTGCTGCAAGATAATGATAGGTATTGACACACTATAGCCTGACAAAATTGAAAAAATTACATAGGCCATTGTATAAGCTGTGGGGTCATTGGATCCACTTTCTATTTCAAGTAGAGATGCCGTCTTGTATTTTAAGTTTAAGTTTTTTGATACAAGTATATTTGATACAGAAGCGTAATCAGTTGATGCTACAACTGATCCAAGGAGCATGGATTCTAAAAAATCAAATTTCAAAATATAATGACAAAATAGTCCTGTTATAATTGCCGTTGCAAAAACTCCAAGGCTTGCAAGAATTATGGATTCCTTTGCCCTCTCACGACCCATATTCCAGTTAGTTCCAAATCCACCGTAAAAAATTATTATCATAAGTGCTATTGTGGCAATATTTTCTGCAATTTTAAAATTATTAAAATCATATCCCAAGGCAGAAAAAACAACACCCAACGCCAAGAACAAAAGTAGGGCAGGAAGACCGGACTTGTTAGATATTTTTGTAGCAATCATTGCCAGCAAAAGAATTACTGTTATAAGTAATAGATTCATAAATTCTCCTCTTTCTAATTTTAAAATCTATTTTTAAAAAAGGAACTGCCAAAAGACAGTCCCTAGCTATAATGTGATTATACCACATCTATTGTATTAAAGTGTAAAATCATCTCTATATGTTTTAAATCTTATTAGCAGATTTAAAAATATAAAATAAAACTCCTGTTAGTGCATAAAAAGCAATTAGACTAAAGAAAAGTCTTTTATTCTTGCTGATAATTGCCATAATTAGAGTTAAGACAATTATAACAAGTGCTAGGACAATTTGAAGAGTCCTAAGACTTTGATTTATTGCTCCCTCACTTGTCCTTATATATTGATTTGCAAGGACAGATATCATTATAAGAGTTACCAGAAAAATTATTGTTTTTTCTAAAATCTTTAAAATCTTATCTTTCTTCATTTTCCCTCACATAGGCTTCTATACCTTCTCTTAAAATTCTCATGCTCTTTCTAAGATCATCAACATTTAGGACAAAGGCAAGTCTTACCATTTGCTTTCCATCTTCCTTATTTTTGAAAAATCCTGCAGCTGGAGCAAACATTAGGCTTTCTCCATCAATATCAAAGTTTTCTATTAGCCAAACTGCAAACTTTTCTGTATCGTCAACTGGAAGTTTAGGCATTACATAAAATGCTCCCTTTGGTTTTTCCACTGTTACTCCAGGAATGCTAATTAATTCTTCATAGATGACATCACGTCTTTTTTGATATTCTTTATTTACTTCTTCAAAGTAAGATTTATCAATACCATATAATTTTGCTGCAGCCATTTGTTCAAGAGTTGGAGCTGCAAGTCTACAGTTGCAAAGTTTATTTATTGCATCTTTAAATTCTTCATTTTTTGATGCAATTGATCCAATTCTTGCCCCACAAGCACCAAATCTCTTTGATATGGAGTCAATTAAAATTAAATTTTCTTCTATTCCTTCCACTTCTCCAAAGGATTTATAAGTATTTCCGTCATAGACAAATTCTCTATAAACTTCATCTGCAACAATAAATAAGTCGTGTCTTTTTGCTACATCTACTATTCTTAAAATTTCTTCTTCAGAATAAAGAGCTCCAGTTGGATTCGTTGGATTTGAAAGAAGAATAGCAACAGTTTTGTCAGTGATATTTTTTTCAATTTCTTCAACTTCTGGAAGGGCAAAACCCTTTTTAGGATCAGTCTTAAAAGCTTGAAGTTCAACTTCTAATTGTTCAAAGACTGTCATGTAGTTTGTATAAAAAGGATCTGTTGTCAAAACTTCGTCACCTGCATCGCAAATTGATTGGAAGGTAAATAATAAAGCCTCGCTGGCACCATTTGTGATGTAAATATCCTTAGCATCAAATTTTATATTTCTATTTTTATAATAATTTGCAGTAGCTTCCCTGAGTTCTACTAGACCTTGAGCGTGAGCATAAGGAAGTGGTCCCTTTTCTAAATTTTTAAAAGTGTCATAATAAACATCTGGCACATCAATATCTGGTGCCCCAATATTTAGAGCATAAAGCTTTTTGCCTTCAGCTTTTGCCTTATCTGCATATGGTGTAAGCTTCCTAACTGCTGAATATTCTACTTTTTGAATTCTATTTGATAATTTCATTTTTTCTCCCTTCAATCTGTCTATAGCTATTGCCATCTTAAATCTGGTCCAAAAAATTTAATTGGAACGAATTTTTGGAAAACTCGTGAAAAAACTCTGTCAGTGTAAGTTTCCGACAATTCTTTTGGCGATAAATTTGTGGAAATCAAAGTTTTTTTACCACGCAAAAGTCTTGTATTTATAATATTAAAAATCTCTGAAGTTGTAAAAGAATTTACAAATTCAATTCCAAGGTCATCAACTATTAAAAGATCTGCCTCAAAATAAAGATTGTACTTGTCATCATCTATGTTTTTAAATTTTCTGTCTTCTATTGTCTTTAAAATTTCGTAAGCTGTCTGATAGATCACTATTACATCACTTTTTATAAGTTCAGCTGCAATACAATTTAATAAAAAAGTCTTGCCCTGACCTGTGGGACCCCAAAGCAAAAGATTTAAATCATTTTTTTCATGAAAATCTCTAATATATTTTTTAGAAATTGCCAAGATATTTGTCATATTCTCTCTAGGGGACATTTGATATTTTTCATAAACTTTTTCTGAAAAAATATTTAAATCAAACTTGTCAAAATTTTCCCTATCAAGCATATAAGAAATTGAAGACATGTCATATAATTCTGAGACAATTAATTTCTTTAAACAGTGGCATTTTTCATCATCTTGATTTATACCTGTGTCATGACAGTCCTTACAAGTGTAAATTTCTTCAAGATAGTCTCTAGGATATCCGCTTTTCTCTAAATAATCCATCTTATTTATCTTTAAATTATAAATTTTTTCTGAAGCTTCAAGTGATTTATCTGAATTTGGGTTTTTTATTTGATTAATCGATTCTCTTAGGGCAATATCTCTTATTAAAGCATCAATTTGCCTTATTTCAGGAATCTTTTTATAGACTTCTTCCAACCTTTTTTCATGGGTTTCAGAATTCTTTCTCCTCAAATTCTCATAATAATTACTTATCTTGGCTGTCAGTTCCATAATCAACACCTAGCTTTTTAAAGCCCTCTCTTTGTTTTCTCATAGCAACATCAAAGAGGTCATCTTCTGAATAATTATCTGTGATTTGCTTGAAATTGTGAAAAGCTGTTGGCTTTCTCTTCTTTTTCTTTTGATCCTTCTCCTCAATTTCTTCCACAGAAGTAATATTCAAATCCTTCCATTTCATTAGGATGGCATCAACATAATTTACATTTGGTTTAGAAATTTTGGAAGTCCTCTTACAAGCTTCAAGGACTAAATCCTTGGAAAAATTAAATTCATCAAACCAAGAATTTATAATGTTAAAGTCAACTTGACTAAACTTCTTGTCGACTCCAATATACCTCATGATTTTTTTATATCTATAATATTTTACATCATGTTCAATATATGACCTTTCAACATCTTCCATGGTCCTTATATTATCTCTTGACCAGTTTCTCACAACTTTTTCCACATAAGAAATATTATAAATTCCCTTGATTTCTGTTGTGTAGAAAAAGGCCTCTTCTATTAAGTCTGCTGGCATATTGTATGCTGTAATCCAATTTATTATGTCTATTTTTTTCATTGGAGCTATGGGTTCTCTCATTAAAAACTCAGCCCTTGTAAGTAAATTTGCATAAGTTGGATTTGCAACAATATCAGAATATCCTCTGTCTTTTTTCTTTTCCTCTTCCTTTAAATTGTAGACATTTTTAATATAAAGTTCCTTCAAATTTACAAACTTAACCTTGCCATCTTCTATTTCAACTATACCCATCTTTTTCCAGTAATCCCAAGCTCTTCTGACATCAGACTCAAGAATACCTAGATAGTCAGCTATATTTTCGTCACTAATATCACTTCTATTTTCTTTTGCAAACTTGTAGCCCAAGAGATAAACTTTTACAAATTCTCCATTAGCAGCAGGCATAAAGTCATTTAAAAAAATATTTTCAATGGAAGTTTCTCCAAGGTCGTATTTATTTTTTTCAAGTAAAAACATATTTCACCAATCTCTTTCAAGGTCTAAGTCCATCCTTATGGCGTAATTAAAAGTTCTATTTAAAATAACTTTAAATGAAGACTTATTTTCATAAAAATCAGGAATTTTTTCATTATAATTTCCATTGGGAAACTTCATGAGAAACTTATTTTTCTCTTTAAAGCCAAGTTCTTTATAAACTTTTATTGCCCTTTTGTTGTAATCAGCTGCAAACAAAATTATCTTTTTAAAGCCTCTTTTCTTTAAGTAATTCAAAAAGAGCCTAAGTATCCTTTTTCCAATTCCCCTATTGATATAGTCTGGGTCAAGGACCACGCCAAGCTCTGCTTTTTTTAGGATAGTATTTATATTTTTAAGAGACAAATAGCCAATGATTTTTTTGTCCATTTCTATTACAAAATATTCTGAAAAAGGCCTTCTTGTCTTCCACTTAAACCATTCTATTATATCTTCTTCTGACTCTTCTATAAAATTATACTCCAAAAAAAGAGGTGATTTATGGCGTCCCCAATTTTTAAAAGTATAAACATCTCTCAAGTTCATCTTTCTAAAACTAAGACATGGATAATTTTCCATAAGAGCCTCCTTAGAATTCATTATATACTATTTTGACATGTCTATAAAGAACTATAAGTTTTTTTAAATTAAAGTGACTTTATATCTTTTTATTCAAAAAGAAATATTTTTATTTTTACATTGTTTAATTATATTTAATTTTTTTCTATTTATGTTAAAATAAAGTAAGGTTAATAAAAAAAATTGTACAATTCGTAACAGGGGAGAATTTTTATGAGAAAAAATGACAATTTAGATGAAATTGATATCGAGATACTAGAACTCTTGAGAAAAAATGGTCGCATGAGCCACGAAGATATTTCAAAAAAATTGAATCTTACAAGACCTGCTATTCATAGAAGAATATATAAGATGGAGGATGCTGGTTACATCAAGGGCTATAAAGTCCTAGTTGACTGGCAAAAAATCGGCTACAATGTGGACACTTATGTCCTAGCCAAGGTCAATACCAATGACTTTAAAGGACTTATCTCAAAAATTATGGAGATAAAAGATGATAAATTTAAAATATTTGAATGTTATAGGGTTACAGGTGAGCACTGTATTATGCTCAGAATAAAAACTATAAACACTTCAGATTTAACTAGATTTTATGATATGATTTTACAAATCGATGGAATACTTGATACAAAAACTCTTCTAATCCTTTATTCTGAAAAGGGAAATGACGAAATCTTTACAAGAATTGAGGAATAGTCAAAAGAGTTTACACAAAGGATGGTTTTATGGAAGAGAAAATACTCGTAGTAGACGATGAATCTGCAATTTCTGATATTATAAAGTTTAATTTTGAAAAGGAAGGCTACATTATGGAAACTGCTGACAACGGCAGAGATGCCATAAGTCTTGCAGAAAAAAATAATTACGACTTGATCCTTCTAGATATAATGATGCCAAAGTTAAATGGTTTCGAAGCATTAAGGGAAATTAGAAAAAATTCTGATGTACCTGTAATTATGTTGACAGCAAGAGAAGACGAAGTGGATAAGGTGCTTGGTCTCGAACTTGGTGCAGACGATTATGTTGTCAAGCCCTTCTCTATGAGAGAGCTTCTAGCAAGAGTAAAGGCAGTTCTAAGAAGATTTGATGGTCAAGACAAAAAAGAAGATGACTCTTCTATCTTAAAGGTCATGGATCTTGAAATTGATCTAAATAAATACCAAGTAAGAAGAGGTGACGAAGTTGTTGAACTTACCCTTCGTGAATTTGAACTTCTAAAATTCTTAGCATCATATCCTGGAACAGTTTTTTCAAGAGAAGAACTTCTTGAAGAGGTTTGGGAATATGAATATTATGGCGATATAAGGACAGTTGATGTTACTGTTAGAAGACTCCGTGAAAAAATAGAAGATGAGAAAAAAGGCTTTAAATACATCAAGACTAAAAGAGGAGTTGGATATTTCTTTGCATCAGATAATGGTGAAGGCTAATGAATCACTCTATTAAATCTAGATTTATTTTAATTTATGTTGTTCTTGTACTAATTTCTATGTTTATCGCTTCTACTTTTATAATAGATAGATTAGAAAATGTGCAAATAGAAACAGCAACAACATCTATGGTAAAAACTATGGATACCCTTGCCACAACAACATCTGCTTTTTTTAAAGATAATAATTATGAAACACTACCCCAGCTTGATGAAACTCTAAAAGACTGGGGTATTTCCAGTGAAGAATCAGCCTATATAATTTCACCTGAAAAGGCTCCAAAAATCCTTGCTAGCACAAAAAATATTTCTACAAAGGAAAAAGAAGATGCCTATTCCTTAAAATTTATTGAACCAAAACTTGTTATGGATGCCCTATCTGGCAAAACTCGAGAAAAAATTGTGGAATACAAAAACGAAGGAAATGTAGAAAAACACATTGCCAGACCAATTTTATCTGGAGATGGAAATATACTTGCAATAATTTACATGACAAGAAATTTAAATTCAATTTATTCTGTAATTGACGATTCAAAAATTATAATTACTTATGCAACTTTAATTTCACTTATAACAACATCAATTCTCGGTTATTTTATTGCCAATTCTATAACAGGACCTATTCGTTCCTTGACTAAAAAGGCTAAGGCCCTTGCCAAGGGTAATTTTAACCAAAGTGTTGAAATAAAAAGCAATGATGAAATTGGTGAATTAGGTATGATGTTTAATTTCTTGACTAAGGAACTTCGTGAAACTATAGAAAAAATGGATCTTGAAAAATCAAAGTTAGATACCATCTTTAACTATATGGCTGAAGGCGTCATTGCTATTGATAGAAGTAACAAGCTAATTCACGCAAATTCCATAGCTAAAAAGATTTTAAATATTTCAGAAAAAGACTTCAACAGAGAAATTAATTTAAAGTCAATTAATTTATACAATATTGACTACAAAAAGGTCGAGAGTCTAAAGGGAGAAGAGCTTACTAAGATTTCTGATACTTTTTATAAAATTAAGTATGCTCCCTATAAGTCCGATGCTTTTATAAATTCTGGTCTAATTATAGTTTTGCAAGACGTAAATAAGGAGCACATGCTTGATATAATGCGTAAAGAATTTGTGGCAAATGTAAGTCACGAATTAAAAACTCCTATAACTACAATAAAATCTTACACAGAAACTCTTCTTGATAGCGAACTTGATAGACAGTCTGAAAAGAAATTTTTAAGGGTAATTGATAGGGAAAATTCTAGAATGTCTAGAATTGTAACAGATTTACTTTCTCTTTCCAATATTGACTACAACAAGGACAAGGTAAACTTCTCGAATTTCGACACTTATGAGTTTATTGACGAGGCAATTGAATCACAATCTTTACTTATAAATCAAAAAAATCACAAGATTGAATTAAATATTGCCATGGACGTAAAAGATATCTATGCCGACAGAAATGGTGCAGATCAAATTCTTACAAATATTATTTCCAATGCCTGCAAGTACACACCAGACAATGGAAAGATTTCTATTGATGCTAAAAATAAAAATGATTTTGTAGAAATAAAGGTAACTGATAATGGAATTGGAATACCAAAAGAAGACTTGCCAAGAATAACTGAAAGATTTTACAGGGTTGAAAAGGGAAGAAGCAGAGAAATGGGTGGAACAGGACTTGGCCTTTCTATTGCAACAGAAATGATAAAATCCTTTGGGGGAAATTTAAGTATTGAATCTGTTTTTGGAGAGGGAACCACAATTACTCTACTCTTTAAAGCCAGTGAGGGTGATAATTATGAAGAAGAAGTATCCTAAGTCACTTTCTACTTTTTTAATATTTTTCTTAATTCTCTTGCTTGTACTTCAATCAAAAAATCTTTGGCTTTCCTTTGATGGAAAAACTGAAGATGAAATACAAATTGGTGATGTTGATGAGTTTTTGCAAGAAATCTTGACACCTCAAAGGATAATTGCAAACCTTGGAGATAGACAGCACTACATGACAACTGATCTTAGACCTTATTGGAAAATGACTGGAGAAAATATTTCTGAAAAACTTCAAAAGGCAACTTCAGAAAATTTAAAATTAATTGATACTGAAGAGTATTTAAATCTTCAAAAGGAAAAATCCTTAGTTTTTAAATTTAATTCTCCTTTATCAGGTTCAGTTTTTGTAAATCTCATAGGTGACAAGAGAAACAGCAACGACATAAATTTAAGTGTCGATTCAATTTATATATCTGATCTTGGAGAAATTTATATTAGCGGAAGCAAAAATTTTTACAAACTTGTGGATATAAAAGTAGATTTTGAAATTGATGAAATTTTAAAAGAAGTAAAAGCCAAGGGAATTAAAGCTGTGAATTTTTATGAGGCCTATGGTATAAAAAAAGATATTTATATTCCAGATGAAGATTATCTTTCTCTTCAAAAGGTATCCTATGTTTCTGGACTCTACAATCTTGAAGAAAATAAAAAATCAAATCTTGCCGAAAGATTTTTGGGTATTCCCATTGACTTTATTAGAGAAATGACTGTGGACGGTAAAAATACTTATGTCTACGAAAATGAATATCTATCTCTTTCAAGCGACGGGATAATAGAATATTCCCTTGAATCTAGTTTTGATGTTAAAACAAGAGATTTAAACAAGTCCCTTGATCGTGCTATTGAATTTATTGCCCAAAAAACTGGAATTAGTTCTGGTATTTATCTTGAAAAAATAGAACCATGTAACTACAACGACAACTTGGGATATAGGTTTTTCTTTAACTTAAAGGAAGGTCAAATACCTCTAGTTCTACCATCAAAAGACCACAGTTTTATAGAAATTGACGTCTATTCTGAATTTGTAAAAAATTATAGGGAATACTACATTCGTAAGGACAACAACCCAATTTACAAAAAAGAAAAAATTTATATAGAAGGTATTCATAAGATTTTAAAAAAGAACAGGAAGGTCTTTGATTACAAAGCTGTAATGGACATTTTATCTTCCATTGACAACTTAAATCTAGTTTATCTTAGTTTTAATAATTATGAGGCTGAGGAGCCAATGCTAGTTTTTGAAATGGCATACATGGGAAGCATGTACTACTTCAACACTGAAGATGGAAGGCTAATGATGGTGAGGTAGGCTTATGGATTGGAAAAAAGTTAAAAAAATTTTAATAATTGCCCTAATAGTTGCCAATGTAGTTTTATTTTGCTACAGCCACTACAACAATTTTAGGCTTAGAAATGAATCTACTAGAAGGGATTTTGTAAAAGAAGTAACTGCCCTCTTAGCAGAAAAAAACATAAGTCTTGATACAAAAATCCCAAGATCAATTAAAAAACTTCCTTCTGTTTTAGTTTCTTTTGAGACTTCTACAGAAGAAGATATAAAGGAAAGGTATTTTGATGGCAGGGGAAGTGTGCAAAGACCTAGTACAGACCTTGCTGAAATATCCTTAAATGATGAATATATAAATCTAGTTAATGGTAGAAGAGTCTACTATGAAAATAGAAAATCTGAAAATAATTACGATATAAAAAATCTTGAAGAAGCACAAAAAATTGCCACAAAATTTTTACTTGATAAAAAATATGACACAAGAGATATTTATCTAAGTTATTATGAAGAATCTGATGGAAAATATATTCTAAATTACACTAAAATTTTTGACAATATACCTGTAGAATCTTCCTACACCAATTTTATAATAGATAAAAGGGGAGTCATGTCCATGGATAGACTGTGGCTAGAGGCCCTCGATAAATCTGAGCAAAAAATATTTTTGACACCTGCTCCAAGAGCCCTTTTATCTCTTATAAATAAAAGTGATTATTACAACAAGACCATAGAAAAAATCACGCCATGTTTTTACTTTAATCCAGAAGACCAAGGTTATATTGAAGACATCACTCGTGCAGTAAACGGTCGTGCCATTCCTTCTTGGAAAGTTAAATTTACAGATGGTGAATACACAGTTCTATCGAATTACTGAACTTAACAATTTTAAAAGCCTATGTTAGAATATGTGTGGAGGTTTTTATGAAATTTTGCTCTTTGGCAAGTGGCTCAAGTGGCAACTGCCAATATGTTGAATATAAAGATACAAAAATTATTATAGATGCTGGACTTTCTGGCAAAAAAATCGAAGAAAACTTGGAAAAAATTGGTGTTAAGGCCAGTGAAATTGACGCTGTATTTGTGACTCACGAGCACATTGACCACATAAAATCTGTGGGAGTTTTATCAAGAAGACACGATTTAAAAGTTTTTTCAAATATGATGACTTTAGATGGCATGCTTCCTACAGTTAAAAAACTCGATCCAAAGAATACTTTTATTTTTGAAAATGGAAAGAGCTTCACTTTTAAGGACCTTGAAATTATGCCCATATCCACTTTTCATGATTGTGCAAGTGGTTGTGGATTTGTAATAAAAGGAAATAAAAAGATTTCTCTTTTAACTGATACAGGGTGGGTTAATCAAGATGCCATGGAAAAAATGGATGGTTCAGAACTTTTTTATCTTGAATCAAACCACGATGTAGATATGCTCGTTCATGGAAGCTACCCTTATCCAACAAAACAAAGGATACTTTCTACTAAGGGACATCTTTCAAATGAAAATGCAGCAGAAGTTCTTTCAATGATTTTGAAAAAGAAACAAGAGCAAGTTCTCTTAGGTCATCTTTCCACAGACAACAACTTGCCAGACTTGGCACTAAAGACAATTAATGATACCCTTGCATCGGAAAATAAAATAGAAAACACAGACTACAAAATTGATGTTGCACCTAGATTTGTGCCATCAGAAGTCTATGAACTTTAATAGAATTTAAAGGGAGGAAATATTTGAACATACTACTTACAAATGACGATGGAATAAATGCAGAAGGCATAGAAATCCTAGCAAGAGCCCTCATAAAAGAAGGACACAAGGTCACAATCTCTGCACCAAATGTTGAAAATTCTGGTAAATCTCATGCTATTACCTTTAAGAGTCCACTTATGGTTCAAGAGACAAAATTAGAAGGTCTTGAAGAAGTTAAAAGCCTTTGCGTTTATGGAACACCTGCTGATTGTGTAAGAGCAGCAGTCCATTTATTAGACGAAAAATTTGACTTTTGCTTTTCAGGTATAAACTCTGGATTTAATGCAGCAACAAATGTCCTTTATTCAGGAACAGTTTCTGCAGCAATTGAAGCAAATTTATTTAATATTCCTGCCATTGCTGTGTCAGCTCAGTGGATAAAGGGTCATTCAAAATTTGAAACTGCAGCAAAAGTAGCTGTAGATGTCTTTAACAAAATAGAAGATTTAAAAAGGATTCAAGTTTTAAATATAAACGTGCCTTACCTTGATTATGAAGAGCTAAATGGAATAGAAGTTTGCAAAGTTGGAGCTGACGTTATGTCTATCTACGACATATCAGAAGAAGGCGAAGGCTATAATATGAGATTAAAGGGCTTCCCTAAAGAAAACAACGACAAAGATTCTGACATCCACTATCTAAAAGAAGGCTACGCAACTCTAAGTCCTCTCTTGTACGATGTAACTAACTTAACTCTTATAAATGAATTGAGAGAAATGTTAAAATAATTAGTCCTCGAAAGGAAAAATCGTGAATTACAAATTTACTTTATTATTTTTAATTTTTTTAATCTTTGGAATATTTTTTAGAACAATAATGTAAATAAAAGAATTTAAAAAGTCCTAGTGACTTTTTATTTTTTTGTTATAATCTAATAAAGAGGTGATGAATTTGAAAAAATTACATATAATATTTGCCCTTATCCTAATTTTATCTGCTTGTCAAACTAAAAGGGCAGAAAGCCTTTATAATTACAAAACAAACTTTGTTGGTGATAACTCCAAAGTTTCACATATAATATCAAATCAAGATTACCCAAAGGGTTTTGAAGTGGGAGCAATTGAAATTCTTTCAAGAAAATCTCCCTATGGTATTAAAGTCTTTGTAAAAGATACATCAAATATAAAAAGAGAAGATATTTTTAAAAATGCCATAACAAGTTTTGCCCTAATAAAAAATCTGGACAGAATTTATTATGTGGAAAGTGGCAGAGATTTTGAAGAGGAAAAAAATAAAGAGTTAAAAGATAAGATTTTTATTTTTTATAGAAAAGAAATAGAAGAGATCTTGGAAGAAAAAAATACTAGCCTTGAAGAGATTTCAGAAAATAAAGAAAATTTTGAAAACTTTATAAATAATTGGGATAAATAAAAAAGAGAAGGTTTAAATGATTTAAAGTCCCTAAATAAAACTTATGGGAATCAAATCAAAATATCCTTCTCTTTTTATTTTAAACTCCTATTAGGATTGTCGCTATTTCAAAATAAACAAATAATACTAAGGTATCCACAATTGTTGTAATAAGTGGTCCTGCCATTATTGTTGGGTCAACATTAATTTTTTCTGCAATAAGTGGCAATATTCCGCCAATAATTTTTGATAAAACTATTGTAGTTAAAAGAGTGACAGAAACTGTTAAAGTTACTCCTATACTTACACTATCTAATATGGACATTCTCACAATATTTACAATTACAAGAATTACTCCAACTATTAAACCTATTCTAAGTTCCTTAAACATAACTTGAAGAAATTCTTTAAATTCAATTTCTCCTGTATAAATACCACGAATAACTGTTGTAGAAGATTGCGTTCCAGCATTTCCACCTGAGTCCATTAGCATTGGTATATAAGCAGCCAATGCAACACTTGAAGCCAGAAGTGCTTCATATTTTTTTATAATAAAACTAGTAAAAGTTGCTGTCACAAGACAAATTATAAGCCACATTGTCCTGTCTTTTGCAAGTTTTAGGACTGACTTGTCCCAGTAATGTTCTGGTGAAGATTCACTAATACCGTGGATGTTACCCAAGTCTTCTTCATACTCTTCATGCATTACGTCGATTGCCCATTCTGCTGGCACAATACCAATAAGTCTTCCTTCAGAATCAGTTACAGGAATTTCTGATAAATCATACTTATGTGCCAACTTTGCAACAAGTTCTTGGTCATCCGTTGCATATACACTGGCATTTATTGGGTGCATAAATTCTTCAATATCATCAGTTTTATTTCTATTACGAAGAAGGTCTGCCAAGTTCGCATATCCAATTAAAACTAAAGATTCATTTGTAACCCAAACTTGTTCTAGCCTATCTGCATCGAGATCAGAATGAATAATTTTTTCAAGAGCTTCTGTTGGAGTAGTTGTATTTTTCACAAATATAAAACCAACTGACATAATAGAACCAACAGATTCCCTTGGATATCCCAAAAGTTCATTAATAATCGGTCTTCTGTCTTCTTCTATATATTGGTTCATAAACTTTCTTACCATGTTGGCAGGAAGTTCTTGCAAAGTATCTACAACTTCATCTTCTTCCAACTCTTTCATAAGACTCATAATTCTATCTTCAGAAAGTGAACCTATAATCTCGATTTTCTTCTCTCTAGGCAAAAGTGAAAAAGCATCCGCCAAGAGGTCCTTATTAAGAAGTTTTATCCAAATTGCAATATCTTCTTTTAAGAGGTCTTCTAGTCTTTCTGCAATATCAACAGGATCCATCTTGTTGATTCTGTTTTGCAAGTTTTTTAACCTTTCTCTATCTAAGTTGTTCATGTTACCTCCTTATTCTTTAATGATTTTCTGCATAAAAAAATCCGCTGTCTAGGCGGTAAAGAGGCACACTTAAATAGACTTACAATATGTAAATCACAAAACTTTCTTTATCGCATAGACTTATACATTTAATCCAGGGTCGACTGGTATCCATACAAACACCTCCATATTTGTTATTTTAACATATAAGAAACAATTAGACTATTTTTAATTTTCACATAATAAAAATCCACCGGCGTAGCCGGTGGTTTTGCTTTTGCGGTCCAAAGGACCTTTTTTGCTAGCTGCGTCTCAAGGACGCTTGTGGTTTACCACTTGCAATTACTACTAGCTAACCCCTAAAGGGGTCTGTGTTGTCCATTGTTATCTGACCACTTAATTCATCCTCTTTAAGTTGGTTATGAATATACTCTTTTATTGCTTTTGTATTTTTTCCTGCTGTATCTACATAGTATCCTCGGCACCAAAATTGCCTTCCTCTGTATTTGTATTTTAAGCTACCCCACTTATCGTATATCATAATACTGCTTTTGCCTTTTAAAAATCCCATAAAACTAGATATACTCAATTTTGGTGGTATTTCTAACAACATGTGCACGTGATCTGGACAAACTTCTGCTTCTATTATGTTAACTCCTTTCCAGTTGCAAAGCTCTCTTAATATTGCACCTATTTCTAATCTTTTGCTTCCGTAAAATACTTTTCTTCTATATTTCGGAGCGAACACTACATGATATTTACAATTCCATTTTGTATGTGATAGACTATGTGTATGATTTAAATTCATAAAAAACCTCCTGTTATTTTTGTGTTCTGGTAAACCACAATTTATTTTAACATGGAGGTCTTTTTTTATTAGTTTTTCATCGCTAAAGCTAAATTGAACCCCTGGTCTAACCAGGGGTATTCTAATTACAAAAAAATCCACCTCTTTTGGTGGATCTAGTTTTTCTTTTTAATAATGTAATAAAAGACTATTATGGGAGATGCCATGTAGATTACTGGAAGAACAAGTTTTGAGAACACATTGTACTCCAAACCTTCCAACTTTTCTGCCACATCTTTATATGCTTGTGGAAAAGATATTAGTGCAATTATCATGTAAATTGTTAGGATTAAATAGGGCATTTCACTGGGATCTTTTTCCAAAAATCTTTCTATAAAAAGAAAATAATAGACAGAAAAAAAGAAAATTCCTATAAATAAGAGACAGGCATAGATAAAAATATCCCAAATTCCCTTAAAAACCATTTTTTTCTTGTTTACTTTTTTTATATTTTCTTCTTTTTTGTCTTTTTCTTCGATTTCCTCTTTATTATCACCAATAAAATATGCCATTTCTACTCCAAAGACCTCTGAAAGCTCCCTTAGATTTGTCATAGTTGGCGTTGATTTTTCTGTTTCCCACTTTGATATGGCTTGTCTTGTAATTCCAAGTTTATTTGCCAGTTCCTCTTGTGATAATTTATTTTCTTTTCTCATGGATTTTATTTTTTCGCCATACATGTGTCCATCTCCTTGTAGTTTTTCTTTAACAAATTAATATTCATCTTTTAATTTAAAATTAATCTCACTTATTTTTTAACAAAATTTAAAATAAAGTTTTAAATAGCATATTAATTTATAATTTAATATAACAAAAAAACATAAGCACCACAAGCAAATAGAGGGCAACTTTTGGTTGCATCAATCTTTTTTTAGCTTTTTTCAAAAATTTTTTAGTTTTAATAATAGACTTAAATAAGTAAAATCTATGTTTTTGAAATTCACATCTTAACCTAAATAATTTATATAAATTAATTTTTATTATTTTTCCTATATTCTTTTGGACTTATATCAAAGGTATCTTTAAAAGCCTTGGAAAAATATGAATAATCGTTAAATCCAACTTCAAGAGAAATATCGTATATGCTTTTGTCAGAATTTTTTATTAATTTTTCTGCCTCATTTATTCTCACACCAATTAAATATTTAGAAAAATTAATCCCCATTTCTTTTTTAAAAGTTCTTGAAAAATGACTTTTGCTATATCCTGCCACCATAGATATTTCATCAAGACTAATGTCTTTCATAAAATATTTTTCTATGTAGGCTTTAGCATTGTTCATGGCAAGTTCGTGTTCATCTTCTCTTTCAAGTCCCGCGCTAATGATTTCAATTGTGCTTTCAATAGACTTTTTTATATCATCAATGTTATTGGAATCGACTATTGTTTCTATGCTCTTAACTGTTATAAGAGAAAGGTCTGACTGTAAATTCCCCCTGCTAAAATAATTAATAATTTCTACGAGGATCCTAATTACATTGGATTTTATGTATTCTTGAGTCATGTTCCTAGATACCATATCTTCTAATATTTCATCGACAATTTCAAAAGAAGCAAGTCTATCTTGAAAACCAATTTTTATTAAAAGTTCATAAATTTTTTTATCGATTTGTGACTTATGATTTTGATCTACTGTTACGTCCCTAGGACTTGGCCTCAATATTTTTCCCCTTCCCTTGTTAAAAATATTTTCGAGACAGTTAAAGGATTCTTCATAACCCTTAACGAGATCCTTGTTGTTTCTACAATATGAACTTATTCCAATGCTCACAGTGTGGGATATGTGTTTTTTTAATTCACAAATAATTTTTTCTGCAAGTTCTTGACTAAGGAAATAAGCATCTTCTTCATCCCTTCCCTGGCAATCTAAAAAGATAATTATCTTGTCTGTTCCAGTAAGAGTTGTTGAAATAGTCTTGTAGTCTTTTATGATTTCTCTTGTGTAATCTAAGAGTTTTCTCTTTATATTATATCTATAGTGGTTGTCACGATTCCTACAAATTTTCCAAAAGTCATCATACATAATTGTAAGTATGTAATTTGTTTCTAAATCAAGTTGATACTTACTAAAGCTAGACTTAAATAATTTTGCCCTAGACAAATCACCATAAATCAGATTATGTATGTATTCTTTTGTAATTATGTCGTATAAAAGTAAGTTTTCTTCCAATTTTATTTCCTTTCTGTAAGTTAATACAGCTAATTTTAATCGCATCACTTTATCATAATTACATTATAAAGCAAAAACTTCAAAATCCAAAGCAATATATTCCATGTATTAAGTCTCGGGAAAAGCTTATTATGTAATCAACAAAGGAGGAAAATCTATGAAAGAAAAAACAATACATAGAGAAGAAAAACTTTACAAAGATCCAATGCTACTCTTAAAGTTTATAATTCTCAGTGCAATTGGAATCTTCGTCTTTTTTATACCAATTAAAGTCAATGGTTCTTCAACAATTCCACTAGAATATGTTATTTCATTATTTATAAACAACTTGCCTAAAGTTGCTACGGCTTATGCCTTTATAATAATAATGATTGGAGCTTTTAGACCTTTTGTAAAAGGAACTTGGAAAGCTGACAAGGTGACAATTATATTCTCTTTCACAAAATTAATCGGAGCATTTTTCACACTTTACTTATTTTCTGGTTATGCACCAGAAGCAGTTGCAAGAGATGACCACGGTCCCTTCTTATTTAATTCATTAGCTATTCAAGTTGGTACACTTATTCCTGTTTCAGCAATTTTTATAACTTTCTTGATGGATTATGGATTTATTGATTTTATAGGAAACTTTTTAAGACCTATAATGAGAACTGTTTGGAAAACTCCTGGCAGAACTGCCGTAATAGCAGTCGCTGCTTTTATGGGATCCACTGCAGTTGGTGTCATGATGACTGACGATCTATACAGAGAAAGAAAATATACTCAAAGAGAAGCTATAGCAGTAGTAACTGGTTTTACTACAGTTGCTATATCCTTCTTAATTGTTATTGCTAATACAACAGACCTTATGGCATATTGGGGTGAATATGTTTTTTTATCACTATTTGTTACTTTTGCTCTAAGTGCAATTACAGTTAGAATTCCACCAATTTCTACTGCACCAAATAGATATTACAAAGACATGGAAGGCTATCCTGAAGAAAAGCTCGAAGGAAATTTATTTACAGCTTCTCTAAACGAAGGCCTTACACTTTGTAAGGAAGCTGGCCCAGTTATCCCAAGAACTACAAAAAATGTTCTTGACTCATTTAATCTTGCTTTTGAAGTATTGCCAAACTTTATGTCAATTGGTTTAATTGCACTAATTATTGCAAACTACACTCAAGTGTTTGACTATTTTGGATATCTATTATATCCACTAACACTTTTACTTAGAATTCCTGAACCACTACTTGCAGCTAAAGCAGCTATGCTTGGTCTTGCTGAAATGTTCTTGCCAGTAATGGTTATAACAAAGGCACCTCTAGTTACAAGATTTATAATCTCTGTAATGAGTGTTGCTCAAGTAATTATGTTTTCAACTACAATTCCTACAATTGTAGCATCTGAAATAGAAGTTTCTATTAAGGACTTAGTAATAATATGGTTTGAAAGAACTGTACTTTGTTTCTTAATCACTACGCCTATTGCATTTTTGTTAATCAAATAATTAGATAATTTATTGTAACTAAAATTTTAATTGAAAAGGAGATATATTATGTTTTACGAACCAAAGAAAAATAACCACGGACTAAAGAAAAACCCATTTAAATCATGTACAGTACCAAGAGTAATTGGTTGGATATCAACAAAAAATGGAGACGGTACAGATAATATTGCACCATACTCACAATTTACAAACCTAACTTTTGATCCACCACTAGTATTATTCTCAGCTAACCAAAATGTTTTTGACGACAGAAAGAATACTGTTAAAAACATAGAAAGAACTGGAGAATTTGTTTACAACATGGTATCAGAAGACTTAGCAGAAGCTATGAATAAATCATCTATTGCAGAACTTCCAGAAGGTTTCAAGGATAAATTTGAATATTGTGGACTAGAAAAAGCAGATTCTGAAATTGTCGATGTAGCAAGAGTCAAAGCTTCACCTGTTCAATATGAAATCAAATATGTTCAAACTATTAGACTTCCTGGTGTTGACACAATTAACACTATTGACATCATCATTGGAGAAGTTGTGGGAATTCATATTAAAGACGAATTTATAACAGAAGAAGATAAGGTTGATGTAACTAAAATTAGACCAGTTGCAAGACTTGGTTACTTTGATTTTACAGTTGTAGATAACTCTTTCACAATGGACACACCAAAGATCGACCCAGCTAAACAAGCTCTAGTTGACAAGGGACTTGAAGGAATTGCTGGTAAATAAAAAGAAAAGTAAAGGGAAATAAAGTAAATAAAACAAGAGCGTAACTAATTGCGCTCCCTTTCTTTTATAATTCTCGCAAAACTCATGGCACTTTGTCATGAGTTTTTATTTTTCATTTTTTGGATTTATTTTTACAAGCTATAGTGTTTAAGATAAACCAAAAACTTACTTTCTATTATTTAAAATAAATTTAAAACTTGTTTTCTGTAATTTAAATATAATTAAATTTTAAATTTCATTACTTCTAATAATCTCCAAATCTTTTTAACATAAATTTTTAAAATTTTCCTTAATCCACAATAATTAGGCTAAGACTGATTTTATTATGTAGAATACTTTTAGTAATATATAAAATAAAAATAAGAAACCATGACAAGAATAAAGTGAAATTATTATCTTCAAAGTTAATTAATATAACAACAAATTTTTAACCTTAATAGATAACTTTCAAAAGTCAAATAAAAATTTTTTTGGCAAAAGAAAAAGGATGTTAACTAAATAATATAGCTAACACCCTTTTAAGTTTAAATTAAATTGTTTTGTGCTCCTTTTATATGAGCACATCAAATTTATTTTTATATTTTAATTATTTTTATCCTTACACTTATATTATTTCCAGTAATCTAATTTTGAAGTGTCAATTCCAATTGCATCTGCTTTAAATACTGGGTTTTTGCCTTCAGCTCTTTGTTTCTTGTAATCTTCAAGAGCTTTGAGTGCAATGCTTCCAAGATATAAAATTGATGGAATGTTAATTAAGCACATAACTCCCATTAAGAAGTCTGCTATATCCCATGCAAGTGACATTTCAATTCCTGCTCCAACAAAGATTAATAAGATTGCTATAATTCTGTAGCAAAGCATAAATGTCTTTGAAGGTGTTTTTTTGTTAAGGTAAGTTAAACAAGAATCAACGTAGTATAAGTTTCCAAGTAATGTTGTGAAAGCAAATAGGGCAAGTGAAATTGTGATAAATAAGTTACCATATTTTCCAAATACTGTAGAAAGTGATGCTTGAACAAATGGTGCTCCTGCTAAATCTTCAGTTGGAGCTATTCCTGATGAAAGTGACATAAATGCAGTTGCAGAACAAATTACAATTGTGTCTAGGAATACAGAAATCATTTGTACTAAACCTTGTTTTACAGGGTGAGAAACTGATGCTGATGCTGCTGCGTTTGGAGCAGAACCCATACCAGCTTCGTTAGAGTAAAGGCCTCTCTTAATACCTTCTACTAAAGCTGAACCTGCAACTCCACCAAAGATTGCCTTAAAGTTAAATGCATCTTTAAAGATCATTCCAAACATTGCTGGAATATTTGTAATATTGATAACGATCATTACAAGAGCCATAATTACGAAAATAACTCCCATGATAGGCACTAGTAAAGATGTATATTTTATAATTCTCTTTCCACCACCAAGTACACAATATCCTGCTATTATTGCAAGAACTGCACCTATAATCCAAGAAGTTTTTCCTGGTACGTAGAAATCATAAACTCTAAAAGAGTCTTGAAGGTTAAAGGATGCAAGCATATTAAATCCTACTGCATAAGTTGCAATAAGAGCTATTGCAAATAGAACTCCAATTCCTCTTGATCCAATGGCATTTTCTATGTAGTAAGAAGGTCCACCATAGGATACTCCATCATCTCCACGTTTTTTATAAATTTGTGCAAGTGTTGATTCTATAAATGCTGAAGCACCACCAATAAGTGCGATAATCCACATCCAGAATACTGCACCAGGTCCACCAAGGCAGATTGCGTTTGCAACACCAACGATATTACCAGTACCTACTCTTGATGCAGTTGATACCATAAGTGCTTGGAAAGAAGATACATCATCTTTTCCTTCTGGTTTTTCTTTGATAACTTTAAATGCTTCACCTAATAAATTAAATTGTATAAATTTTGTTCTGATTGTGAAATAAAATCCACAGGCAAGCAATACAATAATTAATATTGGATAATATAAGACGCCATTGACGGCTGATAATAATTCTCTCATTTTCTACCTCTCTAATAAATTGATAAGTCTAATTCTTGCGATAAATGTTCTAACATTCTAACTCCACTATAAGAGTTACCATGCTTGTCAAGTCTTGGAGCATAAACTGCAAGACCTGTTTTATTTTTTGATGCAGTTACAATACCGCCTCCTACTCCAGATTTGGCAGGTAGCCCAACTCTTATTGCAAAATCTCCTGAATAGTCATAAGTACCACAAGTTGCCATAAGTGATCTTAAAACTCTTGCTTCTCTTGAAGTTATGATTTCTCTACCTTCAGTGTCAACACCGTTATTTGAAATAACATAGGACATATGAGCTAGGTTTTCTGTATTAACAAGAATTGAACAAGCTTTAAAATATGTATCCAAAACTTCTTCTACAGGTGTGTCACTTGGTAGAAGTTCTCTTGATAGCATTAAATAGATAAGTGTCCTATTTGTGAAAGAAGATTCTTTTTCTGACTGTGCAATTTCTCTACTGTAATCAACGTCTTCTCCCAAAAACTCGCTTGCCTTTTCAAGTATTACATCAAAAGTTTTTTCTCTATAAACATTATATAAAATAGCTACTATAATAATTGCTCCGGCATTGATAAAAGGATTAACTGGAATCCTTTTTTCAGAAAGTTCTAGTTCAATGACACTGTTAAAAGGTTTTGCAGATGGTCTTACTCCAACATATTTTTTCAATTCAGCAACCTTGTAATTTTCCATTGCTAGAGAATAAAGAATTACCTTTACAATTGATTGAATAGAAAATCTAACTTTAGAGTCACCAACACTGTGAAGCTCACCATCTTCGATTGTAGAAATTGCAACCTTATTGGCATTAACTTTTGCAAGTTCAGGAATATAATCTGCAACATTACCTTCATGTAGGTATTTTCTGCCTAAATTAAGGGCTTCTTCTAAAATTTCTTCTGTATAAATTATTGTTCTCACCTCCCTTTTTATATTTGGAATTGTTTTCCTTGTGTTAATAGATTATCATATCAAAAAATCTTTTTCAATCATTATTTCTCAATTCTATGAGGATGACAAGTAGAGGAAATCATTTTTATTATCTAGCAAACATTGTTTTTTATAAATGAAAATATATAAAAAAATATATTAAAGTACATAAAAAAGAGACCCTTTGGCTAAATTTAGGTCTCTTAAAATATTAATAATAATTTTTAATATATTTTAATTTATATAAGATATATTTTATTTATTAAATTATTTTACAAAAATTTTGTATTCACCATATCCTTCTTCATCCATTTTTTCATAAGGAACAAAATCTAAAGAAGCACCATTTATACAATATCTAAGTCCTCCCATTTCAACAGGACCATCTGGAAAAACATGACCTAAGTGAGAATCTGATGACTTGGATCTTACTTCTGTTCTCACCATGCCAAAGGAAGTGTCCCTATCTTCTTCTAGATAAGTTGAAATAATTGGTCTTGAAAAAGATGGCCAACCACATCCAGCATCGAACTTGTCACTAGAAACAAAAAGTGGTTTTCTAGAAAGTTTGTCAACATAAATTCCCTTTCTATACTCATCATTTAATTCACTTGTAAAAGGTCTTTCTGTTCCAGAATTTTCCATTACATCATAGGAAATATCATCTAGATAATCTCTTTTGTTTTTGTTTAAAAATTCTCTTTCATCATCAATTATAGGATCATCTGCAAGACTCAAGTTCACATGACAATAACCCATAGGATTTTTCTCCAAATAATCTTGATGGTAGTCTTCTGCTTTTACAAAATTTTTAATAGGAGAGATTTCAACTGCAAGTTTTCCTAATTTTTCTTCTTCATATTTCATAATATCTCTTACAATTTGTTCAGAGTCTTTGTCTTCTTCTTCCCAATAGATACCAGTCCTGTACTGTCTACCAATATCATTTCCTTGTCTATTTATTGATTTTGGATCTATAATTCTAAAATAATGGAGTAAGATTTCTGTTAGAGAAATCCTTGAGAAGTCATAATAAATTTTAACAGTTTCTGCGTGATCAGTACTTGCTACAATTTCATAGTTTGTATCATCACTTTTTCCATTAGCATATCCAACTACTGTCTTCTTTATTCCTTTTAAGTTTTTAAAATAGGCTTCTGTTCCCCAAAAACATCCACCAGCAAGATAAATTACTTTAATATTTTTCATATTATCACCTAATTCACCTATACCCAAAAACCAAAATTTTTTAAATAAATAATTTTGTTTATTGATTTTAAGTGATACATTAATAAATTATAGTATTAAAATAAAACATTGACACATATGTTTAATGGTGTTACCTTATATTTATGAGATTCTCTGATTCCTCTATTTATAGATGAGGAAAACAATTTTATAAAAAAGAGAATTAAGGAGGTAATTATGAAAAGTAGTAAGAAAAAATTATTAGTAGCAGGTCTTGCATCTAGCTTAGTTTTATCTATTGCTATGCCTACTTTTGCCTGCACAGGAATCATTGTAGGTAAAGATCTTACAAGTGATGGGTCTTTTATCTTCGGAAGAACTGAAGACTATCAAAGAAACAGAACTATGAGACTCGTAACTCACCCTCGTGGAGAAATAAAGAAGGGCGATAAGTTAGTTGACGTCAATAACGGTTTTGAATACATACATAAAGAAGATTCTTTAAAGTTCTTCTCAACTCCAGATTCAAGTGCTAAACCAAAGGACATGGAACAAGGCGTCTACGATGCTGCCGGTTACAATGAAGCAGGTGTTGGCATTTTCTGTACAGTTTCTGCTGATCCATCAGAAGAAATCGAAAAAGCTGATCCTTTCGTTAAAAACGGTGTAAACGAAGCAAGCATGACTACATTTTTACTTGCTCACGCAAGATCAGCAAGAGGAGCAATTGAACTTTTAGCTGACACAATAGATAAACAAGGTGCATCTATGGGCGATATTGTTGCCTTTGGAGACCAAGACGAAGTTTGGTATATGGAAATCTATTCTGGTCACCAATATGTTGCAATAAATTATCCAACTGACAAATTCAGTATCTTCCCTAACGATTATTGGCTAGGTGGAGTTGATTTAAATGACAAGGAAAATGTCATTGCTTCAAAAGATATTGTTGAAGTTGCAAAAAAAGCAGGAACTTATAAAGAAACTGCAGATGGACTTATGGATATGGCAGGATCTTATGGTCCTAAAGAAATTGCAGAAACTAGCCGTTCAAGAGTTTGGTCTGGTATCCATGATCTAGATCCTAATTCAAAAGTTCCTTATGATGCTAAAAGATTTGACCTTTTAAATGACCTTTCTGAAGGCAGTGAAAAAATTGACATAAATCACGCTCTAAATGTTTTTAGAAATAGATTTGAAGGAACAGATTATGTCCCATCAGATAACAAGGCTGAAAGAAAAGCAAATCCTAATACTCACAAAAGACCAATAGGATCTATTAACACAATGCAAGCTCACATCTTCCAAATTAAGGAAGGATATCCTAAAGAAGCTCCAGGTCTAATGTGGATGACTTTAGGCAGCCCACTTAATATTCCTTGGATTCCAATTTTCCCTGATATTAATGATTCAACAGATGAAGCTAAAAATAATGCACCAACTTATGATGCAAACTCATATTACTGGGTTGGATCTTCTGTAAATGATTTAGTTTCTGGAAACAGGGAAGAACTAGGCGAATCAACAAGAAAGACTGTTACAGATTTTGAAGATAAGATTATGAAAGAACTTCCTCAAATCGAAAAAGAATGGATTGAACTTTATTCAAAAGATAAAGAAAAAGCAGCCGAATTTTCTACAAATAAAACAATGGAATGGGAAAAAGAAGCCTTTGATTTAGAAAAAGATCTTCAAGGAGAACTTTCAAAAGTTTCAAAAACTGACTTAATAGATCACTGGGCAAGAAAAGCAATTATCCAAGCTATTGACAAGAAATTAATGGTTGGAACAAGTGACCTTAAATTCTCTCCTAACGAAAAAATTAGCCGTGGAGAATTTATAACAATCTTGGGAAGACTTGGAAATGTAGATACTACAAAATACACTGAAGTAAAAGACAAAAATATCGAAGCTGGTAAGTTCTACACTGAATATATGAACTGGGCAGTTGAAAATAAACTTCTTCCAAAGACTTCTAAAGCCATAGCAAAAGAAAATATTACTCGTGAAGAAATGGCTCACATTTTAGCATCTTATTTAAAACTAATGGGCGACGATATTTCAACTCAAAAACTTGTTGTCTTTAACGATGAAAAAGAAATTTCTGACTGGGCTTATGAAGACATTCAATTCCTAGCTAACAAGGAAATTTTAAGCGGCACTTCAAATAACAAGTTCTCTCCAAAGGCAAACTTAACAAGGGCAGAAGTTGCACAAATAATTTCAAAACTTTCAAAATAAGTTAAATTAAAACTTTTATTCAAAGATAAATTGTAAAAACAATTATAAACAAAAAATCCTAGGCATAAAAACCTAGGATTTTATTTTTATCCCTAGACCTTTTTTTGCAATCAAAAAAGGCAGCCTAAGCCACCTTTTCACAAGTTACAAATTTATAAAATTTATTTTTCTTCATCAAAGTTCTTGTACTTTGATAAAATTTCCATAAATTCTTTTCCTGTTATTGTTTCTTCTTCAAGTAAATATTCAGCAAGTTCTTTCATTGCATCTCTATTGTCTGCAATTAACTTTCTAGCATTTTCTTGAGCTTTTTTAACTATGCTAACCATTAAGTCATCGATTTCTTTTCTTGTTTCTTCAGAGCAGTTCATGTTTCCAGTATCGCCCATATATCTTGAACCAGAATCTTGGAACTTAACCATGCCAAATTCATCAGCCATACCATATTGAGTTATCATAGCTCTTGCTGTTTCTGTTGCCTTTTCAATATCGTTGGCAGCTCCTGTTGACACTTCATTGAAGATTACTTCTTCTGCAGCACGTCCTCCACAAAGAGTTGTTATATGATTTATTAAATCTTCTCTAGTGTAAAGATTTTTTTCATCTTTAGGAACCTGCATAGTATATCCTAAGGCACCTGAAGTCCTTGGGATAATTGTAATTTTTTCCACAGGTTCAGACCCAGTTTGTAGGGCTGCAACAAGTGCGTGACCAATTTCGTGATAGGATACTCTCTTCTTTTCTTCTGGAGATAATATATCTTGTTTTCTTTGTGCTCCAGCAATTACAACTTCAATAGATTCTTGTATGTCTTCTTGTCTAACCTTATCGTGTCCCATTCTAACGGCACGAAGAGCTGCTTCATTAAGAATATTTGCTAGTTGGGCACCAGAAGCACCTGCAGTAGATCTTGCTATTAAAGAATAGTCAATATCTTCTTCCATTTTGTAAGATCTTGCATGAACTTTTAAGATTTCAATTCTATCTTTTAGTGTTGGAAGTTCAACTCTTATTTGTCTGTCAAATCTTCCTGGTCTTAAAAGAGCTGGGTCTAGAATTTCTGGTCTATTAGTTGCAGCAAGCATTACAATTCCAATGTTTCCGTCAAATCCATCCATTTCAGATAAAAGTTGATTAAGTGTTTGTTCTCTTTCATCATTTCCAGCAATTCCAGCAGAATCTCTCTTCTTTCCAATTGTGTCGATTTCGTCAATAAAAATTATACATGGAGCATTTTTCTTTGCCTCTTCAAAGAGCTCTCTAACTTTTGCTGCACCACGACCAACAAACATTTCGACAAATTCAGAGCCTGCAATTGAGAAGAAAGGAACGTGACTTTCTCCAGCCACTGCTCTTGCAAGTAAAGTCTTGCCAGTTCCTGGAGGACCAACTAAAAGTGCACCCTTAGGACACTTGGCACCAATTTCTGTATATTTCTTTGGATTTTTTAAGTAATCGACTATTTCCACAAGAGACTCTTCTGCTTCTTCTTGACCAGCAACATCGTCAAAGTTTACAGTTTCACCACTTGGTTCGTACTTTTCAATTTTCTTTCCACCGCCAAAGATTCCACCATTTCCAAGATTTTGCATTCTCTTAGTAAGTGCTCTTTGTAGCAAGAAGAAAAGTAGAATTGGAAATCCCCAAGTCATTATAAATGACACAAATAAACTTGGTTTTTCTGGTATTTCAGAAGAGTAGTCTACATTTTTTTCTTCTAAATCTTTTACAATATCTGGATCTTCCATTTTTCCAGTCTTGTAAATTTTCTTGTCATCTTTTAATTTGTAAAGAATTTGATCTTGTTTAAAACTAACTTCTTCAATTTTATTCTGGCTTAAATTCTTTCTAAAATCAGAATAGGAGGAGTTTTCCATACTATTTTGACTTAAAATTGGAAGAATTAACCAGTTTAGAGCAAAGACAGCCAAAATGGCAATTACATAATATCTAAGTAAATTATATTTGGGTCTTTTGTTATTATTGCCCTTATCTTCATTCATAATAAACCTCCCTCTTTTTTGATGAATTCCTTTAAAAGATAATAAAAACCGGATTAAAAATCCGGCTTAATTATTTTTAATTATTAAAGGTCATCTTCAATTACTGAAGATTTAGAATATGCAGATGGCTTTGCTTCGAAAAAGTCTGTCTTTATTTTATTTGGATCAGAATATTCGCTGACCCACTTCATTGATTCTGGCTCATCAATATTTTCATCAAATAGATTTCCAAAACCTAAATTTCTAGAACGCAAGTTGCCAAGATACATAATATAATCTTCAATCATTTTTTGATTTAGACCTCTTATTTCATCGCCTATGACATACTTACCCCAAGATATTTCTTCTTCAACACCTTTTTTAAGCATTTCTTTATATTTTTTTATATTTTCATCAGTAAATATTTCTGGATTTTCCTTTTTCATTTCAAGAATTATACTTCTAAATAACCAAAGATGAGTGTTTTCATCTCTATTTATATATCTTATTTCAGAAACTGTGCCAGGCATCTTGCCCATTCTTCCAAGATTGTAAAAGAAGGAGAAGCCTGAGTAAAAATAAATTCCTTCCAAGATATAATTTGCAATAAGTGCCTTCATGAAATTGTCCAAGTTTTCATCTTCATAAAAGTCTTGGTATTGGTCCCCAATAAATTTATTTCTTTTTAATAAAACTTCATCATCCTTATATTGGTAAAGAATTTCTTCTCTTTCTTCTGGAGAACATATTGTGTCCAAAATATAAGAATAGGATTGAGAGTGAATAGACTCTTGATAACCTTGGATTGAAAGACAAAGATTGATTTCATTTGCCGTAACATAAGATTGCAGTTTTGGTATTTGAGCTGTTTGAAGTGAATCAAGATAAATAAGAAAGGACAAAATCTTATCATAAGCTGTTTTTTCATGTTTATCTAAAATTCTATAGTCCTTAACATCTTGTGAAAGGTTTATTTCTTCTGGAATCCAGAAGTTATTCATAGCTTGACGATACCAATCACTTGTCCAAGAGTATTTTAAATTGTTAAAGTCATTTAAATTTGTAGTATTTCCATTAATAACTCTTCTTTTTGAAGTTTCAATATCTCCCTTTTCATTAAAGAGACCTCTTTTTGAAAGTTGCATAATTCCTCCTATTTTATGACGCACAATAATCGCAGTCTTCAACCTCTAAAGACTTGCTTCTAACATAATAAACAGACTTTAGTTTCTCCTTACAAGCTTTGATATATAGATTTAAAATCTTTCTCATTGTAAAGTCTGTAGTAATATAAAAGTTAATTGACTGAGCTTGGTCAATGTGTCTTTGACGAATTGCCGCAGCCTCAATTACAAAGTTTTGATCAAGTTCGTGGGCATTTTCATATAACCAGAAAGTTTGTGGACTAAGGTCTGGTGCAACTCTTGGTAAGATTGAACCTTTTTTTTCTTCTAAGAAGTATCTATTCATAACTGGATCAACTCCTGCACTTGTTGCCGAGATAATTGATGTTGAACCTGTTGGAGCTATTGCCATTATATATCCATTTCTAAGTCCATTTGCTTTTACTTCTTCTCTTAATTTATTCCACTTTTCATCTTTATAATCCCTTAGGTCAAAATAATTTCCATTTTGCCAGTCAGAACCTTCAAAGAAATCATAAGATCCTTTTTCCTTCGCAATCTCCATAGATGCTGTAATTGCGTGAAAATTAATTCTTTCATAAAGATTATCTGCCCATTTTAAGTGATCTTCTATGTCAGAAAATGCCATTCCAGCTTTTACAAGGGCATGGTGATAACCACTTGTTCCTAGTCCAATGGATCTGTATTTTCTATTTGTAACTTTTGCATAAGGTATTGGATAATAATTTAAGTCAATTACATTGTCTAGAGCCCTAACAGTTGTTGCCACAATATCTTTAAGCTCCTTGTCATTTTCTAGGTCAATATTTCCTAATACAAGTGATGCTAGATTACAAACAACAAAATCGCCTGGTTTTGTCTTTGTGACAATGACTTCATCTCCATCTTCTGTTTCTATTGTAGTTTCAAGAGTTTCAATAGCAGACATATTTTGCATAATTTCTGTACATAAATTTGATGAGTAAATCATGCCAACATGTTTATTTGGGTTCATTTCATTTACATTGTCCCTATAAAAAGCAAAAGGTGTTCCAGTTTCTGTAAGTGATTTTATTATAAGTCTTACTAAATCTTTTACGCTCATTTCACGGCGAGAAATATTTTTATCATCAATACATTCTCTATATTTTTCTTCCCACTCTTTTCCATAAAAATCTTCAAGAGCGTAACCCTTTTTTTCTAAAACTTCGTGAGGGTCAAACATATACCAAGTTGCATTAATGTCTTTTTCTGCCAATTCAAAAAATAAATTTGGGTAAGAAATAGCAGGGAAGATGTCGTGAGCCTTCATCCTATCATCACCATTATTTGTGCGAAGTTGCAAAAATTCTGGAATATCTTTGTGCCAAACATCAAGATAACAAGCGACGCTTCCTTGGCGAACACCAAGTTGATCTACGGCAACAGCAGTGTCATTAGCAAGTTTAATCCATCTTATTACACCACCAGCAACACCCTTAAATCCTCTAATATCAGACCCAGTTGCACGAACTTTTCCAAAATAAAGACCCATTCCGCCACCGTGTTTAGAGATTTGGGCGAAATTATCAATTGATCTATAAATTCCCTTTAAAGTATCAGGAACTGTGTCTACAAAACAAGAAGACAATTGATTGTATGGTTTTCTTGCATTAGACATTGTTGGTGTAGCAACTGTCACCTTTAAACTTGAATAAATATCATAGAATTTCTTCGCCCAATAAATTTTATTTTTCTCTGGTATAGCAAGGTGCATTGCAATTCCCATAAACATCTCTTGAATTGTTTCAACAAATCTTCCGTCATGACTTCTTATAACATATCTCTTAATTAAAAGATCTAAACCGGAGTAATTTAAAAGTCTATTTCTAGAATTATCAATATATTCTTCAAGTTCAAGAACTTCCTCTTTAGAATAATTTTCAAGGATATATTTTCCATAAAGACCCTTTTCAGTTAAGAAAACAATCTTTTCATAAAAATTATTAATCTTAAAATCTTCAAGATTTCTCTTAATTTTCTTTTCTAGGTCGTAGTTTAAAAATAAAGCTGCAATAAATTCCCATCTAGGTGCATCCTTATCTGTAAGTTCGCTGGCAGCCTTAATAATTTCAGAAAGATAGGCATCTTGTGTTTGATCTTTTTTTACAAAAGACTCAAATTTGTTATATAAATTTTCAAGCTCATACTTCTTTGGATCATAATTTTTCCTAACAAACTTCAAAATCTTTAGGACATTTTCGTCTGTAATGAAATTTGCAAATTTATCTAAAATTTGTCTTTCTTCAGAATGTCTATTTCTGTAAAGTATATAAGCTTTTACAACATCAATTTCTTTTTCATCGATAAGTTTTAATTCAACTAGATCCTGTATTTCCTCAACCGTTGGTGGATTTTTAGGATCATAGTTTTTTAAAAGGCTTTCTTTTATATCTAAGGCATAAGATGCTATTACAGCATCATCATAAGTCTTTCCAACAGAGTCAAAGGCTTTTTCAATGGCATTTTTTATCTTTAAATGATCAAAATTAACCTCTCTCTTATCTCTTTTTAATATTTTCATAAATCCCCCATATAGTAGATTTCATTAACTATTTAAAACATATACTACTATATAGTACCACAAACAAAAAATTTATAAATAGCTTATGATGAAAGAAAAAATATAAATAATTAAAAAAAATCCCAAGAGAACTTGCTCTTGGGAAAATTTTCTAGCTTATTTTACAACTGAAAACAATACTTTTGCTACTTTTTCTGCAGATTTTTCTGTTTTTTCAGTAAGCTTATCTTCTTTTTTATTTTCTTCTTTATCTTCTGGAACTTCTCCCATCATTTCATCTAATTCCTTTTGAATTTGATCTTGGTATTTCTTTAGAAGTTCTGGATCTTTGTCAATATCAGCCTTAGCTGCAAGAATTTTATCTAATTCTTCACCTTCATAAAGATTTTTTAAAGTTTCTTCTATTTCTTCATCTTTTTGACCAGATGATTTCATAGAAGCTATCATTTTATAATTTTCTTCTTTTTCTAATTCTTGAAGTTTTGTTTCTAATTCTTTTTCAGTAATATTAAAAATATCAACTATTGGCATTCCTTCGTTTGCATCGTATTTAACTTTGTAACCAAAAGCTTCAGATACAAATCTTACTGGAATATAAGTTTTATCTTTAATAATTGTAGCTGGTGAATCAAGCTTAACTTCTTTTCCATTTACAAGAGCCTTATCAGAATCAATCTTTAAAACAATCTTATAATTATCTTTTGAAACTGTTACACTTCTATCTTTTCCATTCCATTCAACTTTAGCGCCGATTTTTTCATAGAAAGCACGAGCAGCTAACATTGTTCTGTCATTAATAATCTTTGGAAGAGCTTCAGGATCTTCAAAAGTTATATCTTCGCCATTAACTCTTACAGTTAACATATTTACTTCTGGCATTATTAACTTCAAATATTCTTCTGAAGTCAATTTTTTAACTGAAGTTGGAAAGTTAATCTTAACATTTTCGTCTTTCACAGTATCAAAATTTCCCTTAACAGAAACTTTTACAAAATCAGCAACGTTAACTTTCATTGCTATTTCTTGAATCATTTTATTTTCTTCAAAAGTAGTTTTTTCAGATAAATTTGATCCTTTAATAGTTTCTTTAATTCCTTTAGCAGCTTCTTTTAAATCTTCTGCCTTGTATTCTTTGTTAAGTTCTTTAAAATCTTTTCTATCTTCTTCAGTCATTGGAAGTCCAGCCTTATCAACAATTGCTAGTGCAGAAGTTGAAACTGCATCCCAATTTTTCATAACGCCATCGGCAGATTTTATAAATTCATCTATGACAGCATCACTAGTAGTATTTAAAGTGTAAGTGTTACCTTCAACCTTAAAGTCAATTTCTTGTTTATAATCTTTTAAAGCAACTTCCATTAAATTTAATAAATCAGTCTTAAATTCCTCTGAATTAAAATATTTTGTAGCTTTTGGTGAAATGCCATTTTCTTCATTTGAAATTGAAATATAATCTTCTTTTATGTCTTTAAAAGAATCACTATTAAGTGCAAAGATGTCCTTTGACATAATAATTTCATTGTCCTTTACAAAAATGTCCATTTTCATTTTATTAGGTACATCTTTATTAAGTCCTGCAATTTCTTCTTGGCTATCTGATCTTTTAGCAATTTCTTTCTTTAAATTTGATAAGTCCATATCCATCAATACATGTGCCTTATCTTGACCCACTTGTTCACCAGTAAAACTTGCAGGGAACTTAATATTCACAGTTTCTTTACTTTCAGGATCCTTAACTTCGACATTATATTCGAGTTTTCCAGAGACCTTTGAGCCTTTCCAGTCTGCAACTTTTTGAGATGCATCTAGATAAGCTGTTGTGTTTGCACTACAAGCGCCAAGTGTTATGGCTGCAATAAGTACAAGAAAAATAGATAAAATTTTCTTTTTCATAGTATACCTCCTATTTGTCATGATTATATTATATATAAAAAACCATTGCAAATTAAATGAATATTACAAAAAATGTGTTAAACACAATAATTAACAAAGTTTAATATTTGAATATAATATAATAAAGTACAATTCTTCTCTAATTTAATATTACTTTTTTAACAATAACTATGTATTAATAAATCCCTCAATACCTCCTTTTTTTAACAAATATGTAAAATAAAGTTTATGAGTGTATATACTTTATATTTACACTATACTGCCCTTAAATACCTTTGTCAAGAATTTTATAAAATCTTTATAGAAATAACATATTCTATATCCTAATATAATAAATACCCTTAATTATTAATTTAATTTTTATTTTTGTAGTTTTCTAATTTTTATATTTTCAAACTCAATATAACAAAAATATTTATCTAACAAGTAAATAAATAGCAACTTTTGCTTGCATTTTACTTTCTCGTGAATTTTCACTAATTTTAATAAATTTTTCTTTTTTAATTCGAAATTCTTAAAATTCATCTAATCTTAACTTTGTAATTAAAACAAATAAAAATCCACCGGCGTAGCCGGTGGTTTTGCTTTTGCGGTCCAAAGGACCTTTTTTGCTAGCTGCGTCTCAAGGACGCTTGTGGTTTACCACTTGCAATTACTACTAGCTAACCCCTAAAGGGGTCTGTGTTGTCCATTGTTATCTGACCACTTAATTCATCCTCTTTAAGTTGGTTATGAATATACTCTTTTATTGCTTTTGTATTTTTTCCTGCTGTATCTACATAGTATCCTCGGCACCAAAATTGCCTTCCTCTGTATTTGTATTTTAAGCTACCCCACTTATCGTATATCATAATACTGCTTTTGCCTTTTAAAAATCCCATAAAACTAGATATACTCAATTTTGGTGGTATTTCTAACAACATGTGCACGTGATCTGGACAAACTTCTGCTTCTATTATGTTAACTCCTTTCCAGTTGCAAAGCTCTCTTAATATTGCACCTATTTCTAATCTTTTGCTTCCGTAAAATACTTTTCTTCTATATTTCGGAGCGAACACTACATGATATTTACAATTCCATTTTGTATGTGATAGACTATGTGTATGATTTAAATTCATAAAAAACCTCCTGTTATTTTTGTGTTCTGGTAAACCACAATTTATTTTAACATGGAGGTCTTTTTTTATTAGTTTTTCATCGCTAAAGCTAAATTGAACCCCTGGTCTAACCAGGGGTATTCTAATTACAAAAAAGAGACCCTTACGAGTCTCTAGATTTTAAAATTTTCAATTGTTATGTAACTATAGCTCTATACCTCTTAAATTAAGCATTCAACCTTTAGCACTAAGCTACTTCAAATGAGATACTTTGCTACCTTTCCCTTGCGGGATAATTTAAAACTTGTCATTGGAATCACCTTTTCTTAGTTACCAATTTGTTTTCTCTAGCTAGCTTACTTATAGTATAGAGCATGATTATGCTTTTGTCAATGTTTTCCTAAAAGTTTTTTATCTTTTTTAGATTAATTTTTTTCTCGTCAATTTTCCCTTCATTTAAGGCTTTGTTAATTTCTATAATTGCCTGATTTGCAGAGTTTAAAGAACCAATATTAACTATATAGTTTTTGGAGTCCTCTTTTCCTTTTATCACAATGTGATCATCCTTTGACTTGGAAATAGATTTCATACTTTCGTAAGGGAAAAAGTTATTTCCAATTACTAGCCCCTTACCATAAGATCCGACAACTGTTCCTAATCTATCTTTGCCATCTCTTATAGATGATTTAAAGGGTATTTCATAAATTATAGTGTCCTTGTCTTCTCTACTTGGGAATTTTCCATTTTGCAAATTAAATATAAATAATAGGAAAAGTCCTATTAAGAATAAGGGATTTGCCAAAAAGTTTATTATATCGTTGTTTCTTACATACATTTGTTGGAAAAAGTATATATTTACAAATATTAAAAATCCTATGTAGACAAAAACATTTAGGTTATAAGTTCTCTTTCTAATATTTAAGTCCTCTAGCTTTAATATTTTCTTGTACTTTTTTATAAAGTCAAGGGCTGTCATCAAAAAGAGATAGTTTACTATTGCCCACATAATTGAATACATTACTGATCCATTTCCAAGTTCTGATTTTAAGCCTGAAAACTGAAGCCCAAAGGGTATTATCGCCGATATTATTAAGACTATGTTTGATGTTTTTTTATTCAATTTTTATCCTCTTCCTTATTTTTTATTCTTTTTCTTTTTATTTCCATTAGTTTTTTTCATATTTTTATTTGTTTCTTCTTTTTCTAATGCAATTTCTTCTGCAATTTTATCGTTTTTTCTCGACATTGAAATTATCCCCAAGAATACAAAAACGTAAATTCCAATATTTAAAAACAACTTCTTAATCTCAAATTTTATAATTTCTAACTCTGCTGGGCTCACCCCTTCAAGAGTTTTAAACCTAAACAACGTTATTATTATGTCTATTGCCATCAAAATAATCATGTAAATAAAAAATGATTTTGTATCTTTATATCTCTTTTCATCTACGAAAAAGAAAACAATTAGGGTAGAAATCGATACTATCCCCAAAAAGATTGCCAGACTTTTGAAATTAAAAACTTTGACAAAATTATTTGTATCTAGATTGTTATATTTAAATACAAGAAAAACAATAGAAAGAATAATAGTTATTATGCTAGTTATTAGCCATTCTTTTTTTTCTTTTGTCACTTGTTTACCTCGTCATACTTATCCAATTCATACTTTTCTACAACTGATATTATTTTGTCAGCATAAGATGGATCTGTTGCATATCCGCCTTCTTTTATATATTTAGCCGCTTCTTTGTAATTCTTGGCAGTTTTTACTTTCTCATACCTCTTGGCTGTTGAGAGAAGTTTTGCATAATGTTCGAAAGATTCTCTTTTTGAAGAATATTTTTTAAAATTCTCCATGTATCTTCCACTTTCTCCATCTACATATTCTTCAGTTTCAAAAACAACACCCTGGTCTTTTTTTACTGCTTTTATTCCAAAATAATTGTTATATTCTTTAGAAAGTTCAGACCTACCCCAGTTACTCTCAAGTATTGATTGAGCTAACATTACAGAAGGCAAAATATTATTTTTTCTAGCTATTCTCACAGCCATTTTTTCAGTATCTTCTATATATGCTTGTCTAAAATCTATTTCTTCTTGGGCTCTTCTTTCTGAACTTGATTTAATTAAAAAATTCATGGCAATAATTATCCCAAAGAAAAATATTAAAATTATAAGACAACCACAAGCGATCCTCTTAATTTTCATCTTTCACTTCTTCGTAAAGTTTACTTATTTTTTTATTTAAGATTGGGTGAAAATAGTTTGGAATAAGTTCATTTAATGATTCCAATACAAATTCACGTTCTGCAATATAAGGATGTGGAACTATCAATTCATCTGTAAAGTGTATTTCTCTATCAATTAATAGAACGTCCAAGTCTATAGTTCTTTCTCCCCATTTTTCATGTCTAACTCTGCCTAAATCTAATTCAATTTTTTGCAATATATGAAGCAGATCATGAGGATCTTCAAAAGAAGATACTTTAACTACTGTGTTTAAAAAATCTCCTTGATCAGTTTTGCCCCAAGCCTTAGTTTCTATTATAGATGCTTTATCTAAAATATTAAGACCTGATTCTTTCATTTTTTCTAAGGCAGAATTTATATATCCTTCTCTGTCGCCAAGATTTGTACCTATTCCAATATAATAATCTCTTCTTTTTTTCTTACAGCGAACTTCTGCAGTATCTAGGGGAAGATTTATTGGCGCCCAAGGTTTTTTTATTGTCAAATCTACTGTCTTTGCTATTTCATAATTGTCAAAAATAAATTTTGTCATCTTATAAGCCAGAGTTTCGATTAAATCTTCAGTTTCATTTTTAAACAAGTCATATAATTCGTGGGATAATTTTCCATAATCAATGGACCTATCCAAGTTCTTTTCTATTGCACAATCTCTGAAGCTCATGCCTATATCTATACTAATTAAAAATTTTTGTCCAAGTTTTTTCTCTTCTTCAAAAAGTCCATGATTAGCATAGACTTCTAAATCTTTTATCTTGATAAAATCCATAATTCTCCCATCAATACATTAATATATTATTGTGTGATTTTTCTTGTGAAAACTCCAATTGCACATTTTATAGGCAGGACATCTAAAGCAAGGTCTAGAAAGTTTGTCTGCCCTATAAAAGATGTTAAAAAATTCATCTTCTGCTTTTTCCTTGCTCCTATGAGATCCTATACAATTTAGGATTCTTTCCTTTTCTTCATCAGAAAAATCTGTAAGTTCTAATATCTCTCTTGCAATTTTTACTGAGCCAATAGCGTGGTTTAAACCTTCCTTGATTTCAAGAACCCTCCCCAAATCATGAAGGAGGGCAGTTGCATAAATCATATCTTTTTCGACATCAACATTTTCTTCTAATTTTAGAATATAGCAAATTCTCGCAACAGATACGAAATGTTCATAGTTGTGTTTACAAAAAATCCTATCATTTTCAAGTTCTTCTAATTCGTTAAGATAGTCGTTGAAAATTTGGCTCTTTAATATTAAATCTGTTTCTTTCATTAAAATTCAATTAATCTAAAGGCTTCTTGTTTTTGTTTTTCATCTGTTTCTAAAACTCCTCTAGCAACAGCTGTTACAGTTTTTGAACCAGGTTTTTTTACGCCTCTCATATTCATACACATGTGTTCAGCTTCTATTACAACAAGAACTCCCTTTGGTTCAAGGTATTTCATCATTGCATCAGCTACTTCAATGCTAAGTCTTTCTTGAAGTTGTGGTTTTTTTGCATAAGTTTCCACAGTTCTTGCAAGCTTAGAAAGTCCAGCTACCTTTTCATTTGGAATATAGGCAATGTGAGCCTTTCCATAAAATGGCAGGAAGTGATGTTCGCACATGGAGTAAAAATCAATGTCTTTTACTACAACAATATTATCTTCTGTAATTTCAAAAGTTTTAGAAAGATGTTCTTCTGCAGTCTTTCCAAGTCCTGCAAATACTTCTTCATACATTCTAGCAACTCTTGCAGGAGTTTCCAAAAGACCTTCTCTCGTTTTGTCTTCTCCAATTGCTTCTATTATCATTTCAACTGCTTTTTCTATTTTTTGTTTATCCATTATGATCTCCTCATAGATTTATTTTTAAATTTATAAAATTTATTATAACATATTGACTCTTACATTGATAACATTACCCATAAATTAGCACTTCTATCTATTTCTAAAGATTGTCATTAATTTACAATCTATTTATAATTTGGTACAATATTTTTCGAGGTGCAAGATGAAGAAATTACTTCTGTATTTATCTCTAGGTCTAGTGCTCTTATCTTCTCCAGTTAATGTATTAGCAGAAGATAATACTAAATCTATTGAAAATACAAATGCAAGTAGCGAAAATAATATAGCTACAGAAAATAAAACAAGTGAAGAAAAAGAAGTGGACCCAAATACAATTAGAAATCAAAATTTTCTAGTTCCGACGAAAGAAGGGGTTCAAAAAGCCAATTTATATGAAGCTGAAAAAATAAAAAAATTAGAAGAACTTCCTCTGGAAAGCTTAACAAAATCTTACTTACTGGGAGACTATAAGTCAGGTGATATATTAGAAGGCTATAACTTAGATGAAGTTCGTGCCATGGCTTCAACTTCTAAATTAGTTTCGATTTTTGTAGTCTTGGATAAAATTCAAGAAGGCAAAATATCCTTGAGTGACGAAGTTGAAATAGATCACGAAGCTGCCGCATTGACAGGTTCTTCTTTTAAATTAAAAGAAGGCGATAAGGTAACTGTAGAAAAATTAGTGGAAGCTTCAATGGTAGTATCTGGCAATGACGCTATAACGGCCTTGGCAAAATATGTAGCAGGTTCAACAGATGCTTTTGTAAAAATGATGAACGACAAATGTGCCGATCTTGGTTTGAAAAATGCCCTTATGGTAAATCCAACAGGACTTACTAATTATGAAATACTTGACTACAACAAGATGACAACTAGGGAAATGTTTAAACTAGCATCTGAACTTATAAAGTTTCATCCAGATATATTACAATATACTACAATTGATAAATTAGAAGATCCAGCTAGAAATTTTATTGAATATAGTACAAACCCAGTTCTGGGAATTGTTCCAGAAATAGATGGCTTAAAAACTGGATATACCAATGCAGCAGGAAGATGCGTCATCTTAACTGGTCTAGAAAAGGGAGAAGAAGGTAAATCCAAAGACATGAGATTAATTGGAATAACCACTGGTTCAAACTCTGATTTTGAAAGATTTGTTGCCTGCAAAAGACTTATGACAAGAGGTTTTGAAGATTATGGATACAATGCTATTGGTGACACTTTTAAGGAAATTAGAACCATAGAAGTTCTTGACTCTCAAGATGAAAATATACCTGTTTACCAAAAAGATGTTGGATACATACTTTCTAAATCAACTGATAAATTTAGAGAAATTGTAGAAATTGATGATGAATTAAAAGCACCGATTGAAGCAGGCTCTTCAGTTGGAAAAATCAATTTTTATGATGGTGATGACCTAGTTTATACAAGTGATTTGATCGTAAAAGACAAGGTCTATGAAAAGGGAATAATTAACAAGTTTAAAAGAGTCTTTGAAGAAATCTTTGTTAACATGGAGAAAGCAGCTTGATCAAAAAAGAAGTGTCATAATTTATTGACACTTCTTAAATATTTATATACAATAATTTTATAGGTCTACGTAGCTCAGCAGGATAGAGCACACGCCTCCTAAGCGTGGGGCCGGAGGTTCGACTCCTCTCGTGGACGCCACAAATCACTTGCATTAGCAGGTGATTTTTTTACTATCTAAATATCTTTTAGTTCAATAATATTTATAACTGGAACTTCATAAGGATGATTGGACTTAATTGTACTTATTAAATCTTCTAAATCCTCTTCCTTAATCCTAAATTCAAGTTTACTTTCAAGGACTTCCTCCACTTTTCCAAGACTTCCAATATAAGGATTTGCACCTTCTATTGGACGAAAATGACCTAAAACTTCAGTTTCTGCATAACAATAATCATAATTTTCCTCTTTTAAAAAACCAGCATCGTTTATCTTTTTCATTAAATTTTTTGTATCTTCTCTAGGTATAAAAACCTCTATTTTCATGTGTTTCATAGAATACCTCCCATTTATTTTATACCCAAAATAATAAAAATTGTTTAAAATCAATCTCAGAGGTTATATATATATTAGGGAGGAATAATATATGATAAAATTATTAATCAAAGTATTGGTAAGTGGATTAGCTATTCTTATAACTTCTGCACTTTCAATCGGAATCCAAACAGACGGTTATTCAACTGCTATTATGGCAGCAATAGTTATTGGTCTTTTAGACTGGGCTATCAATAAATTCACAGGAGTTGACGCTTCACCATTTGGTAGAGGTGCAGTAGGATTTGTTGTTGCAGCAATAATTTTATTCATCACAGGTCAACTTGTTGATGGATTTACAGTATCAGTTCTTGGTGCTGTTGTTGGTGCACTTATCCTTGGTATTGTGGATTCTTTCCTACCAGTTGATAAAAAGACTATGTAGTTATAAAAATCGACTCGAGCTTGCTCGGGTCCTTTTTTTTGTGTTGTTTTCTGTGGATAAGTCGTGCTTTTCGCTTTTCCTCATTTATTTTCTTTATTTTTTAACAAATTTTATCCACAAAATTATTTTATTATCTACATTTGTTGATTTAATTTAAAATTTTAAACTTATACACAATATAAATTATGTTTATATCTTTTTTGTTTTAATTTTTTATCCACAGACTTCATAAAAGTAATTAATTGTCCACATTTTTTCAAATAAAAAACCCAGTGAGCCTTGCTCACCAGGTTTATCTTCCATATTTTTCTATTATCTCATCAATCATCTTTGAATCTTTTGAACTAATATTATAGTAAATATTATTAACTCTAACAGTTAAACCAGACTTTACAAATGAAATTTTATTTCCACTTGTAAAATAAACATTTATATAATTTACAATTTCACCATTTATATCTTTATTTGCCTGTTTTCCTCTTAAACCATTTAGGTCCTTTACAATTTTATTAACTGTTTTTCTATCTTTTATGGTTTTCATATTATCAGTCTTAAAACCAATAATTTCAATATAGTCAATGTCTTTTGGATTCATATCAACTATTTTATTTCTAGAAGAAACTAGGCTTATACCAAAAAACATTAGGACTGCAAAAAATATAACCAAAACCAATTTTGATCTATTTGATTTTTTATTTCTTCTTCCCATTATAAATAAATAACTCCATTCATAAACACGTAGGCTCTACCGCCAACCCTAATCTTATCATCACTTTCACCAATATTTGTTAAAACTTTTGAAATTCTTCCTATATAGTCACCTTGAATTGCAACTATAGAATCACTTTGCCCAATTTCATTTGCTTTTAAATAATGCATAGTAGCTGCTGTTGAAGTTCCACTTCCAAATTCTTCGTCAGCTCCAATAATTGGGGAGAAGGTTCTTTGTTTAACTTCTTTTCCATCTTCTGTTGTAAAAGCATGAATAGAAATAATATTTTCTTCCTTAGAAATTTTAATAGCCTCTTCTTTGTTTAAAACTATTGAAGACAAAAACTCTTCATTTTTTACGGGAACTAGAATATCACAGGTCCCCGTTGAGATTTTCTCCATATTTAAGTTTTCTTTTATAGTTAGACCGATAGCATTGCTATCTAAATTTAAAGCTCTTAAAACGCCTTCTGTGGCTTGATATTTTTCTCTTAATTTTATATCCAAGTTCATGTGGACATTTTGAATCTTAAAATTTCTATACTCAAGCTCAACTGGAATTTTTCCAATTTTGGTATGTTGAATAATATGTTTTGTTCCGCTATCCTGACTTTTTATATACTCATTTTCAGCTAAGGCATAAAAAGTAGCAATAGTTGCGTGACCACATAAATTTATTTCACCTTCTGGTGTGAAAAATCTTGTTAAATACCTATCTCTATCCAGTTCTTTTACAAATACTACGACAGACTGATTTATATCTTTAGCAATATTCTTCATTTCCAAATCTGTGAGTCTTCCATCATCAATTACAACACCAGTTGAATTGCCCATAAATGCCCTATCAGAAAAGGCTGATACTAAATATGTTGTGTAAAATCTCTTCATATTTAATCCAACTCTCTATTTAAAATTAAATCTAAAATTCTGGAAAGGTCTTCTTCGCCATAATATTCTATTTCAATTTTTCCGACCTTGCCTCTTTGTTTAAAGTTTACTTTAGTCCCCAGAGATCTTTCAACTTCATTTCTCATATTTGTTAAGAAAATATCCTCTTTTTCTTCATTTTTTTCTCTTTTTGAGGTCTTTTTATTGTTGTTTACAGGTAAAGAGTTTTTAATAATCTTCATTGCCTCTTTATACTGCTTATCTCCATCTTTTATAGATAAAAGCTTTTTTCCATGAGAAGTGCTAATTTTTTCTTCTTCAAGAAGTTTTAAAACTCTAGGATCTAGATTTAAAAGTCTGATAGTATTTCCAATGTATTGTCTAGATTTGCCAATTTCGTCAGCTAATTCCTTTTGAGTCAAATCCTGAGAATCCAAAAGATGTCTATAACTCATAGCTTCTTCAACTGGATTTAAATCTTTTCTTTGAATATTTTCTATGATAGCTATTCTACTAGATTCATCATCAGAAATATCTTTTACTATTGCAGGTACTTTATCAAGTCCTGCCATTCCAGCTGCTCTAAATCTTCTCTCCCCAGCAATAATCTCATATTTATCTTTTGTTTTCTTTAATAAAAGTGGTTGGATTATGCCGTATTTTTTTATAGAACTAGCTAGGTCTTTTAAGTCATCTTCATTAAAATTTTTTCTAGGTTGATCTTCATTAGGTAAAATTTTGGAAATTTCTATTTCCATTAATTTTGATTTTTCTTCTTCTATAACTTCTCTTATTTTGTCACTTGAATTTAGAAAATTTCCTATGCCTCTTCCAAGACTATTTTTCTTAGCCATTTATCTCACCTATTATTTCCTTAGCAAGGTCTGTGTACGCCTTAGCTCCCTTGGACTTTGAGTCATAATCAAATATATTCATGCCAAAACTTGGTGCCTCTGCCAATCTGACGTTTCTAGGGATAAAGGTCTTAAAAACTTTGCTTTCAAAGAATTTTTGAACCTCTTCGACAACTTGATTCGACAAATTCGTTCTTCCATCATACATGCACATTACAACGCCAAGTAAGCTTAAATTTGGATTAAAGTTTTCTCTAACCAAACTCATTGTATCCATAAGTTGTGACACACCTTCAAGAGCGTAGTACTCACATTGAACAGGAACTAAAATTTTGTCACTCGCAACAAGAGCCATCATTGATAAAATACCAAGTGATGGCGGAGAGTCAATTATTACAAAATCATAATTATCTTTTACTTTATCTATCATTTTTTTTAATTTAAACTGCCAATCTTCATGTCTTGCAAGTTCGATTTCAACTCCAGCAAATTCTCCATTTGAAGGTATTATGTCGAGCTTGTTAAATCCCGTTTGATATATTGAATTTTCTTCTTCATCTATCAAAAAATCATATATCATGTTTTCAAATTCATATAGACCAAGACCCGAAGTCGAGTTTCCTTGGGGATCCATGTCCACTATAAGAGTTTTTTTGCCTCTTAGAGCCAATGCTGAACTTAAATTTATGACTGTGGTGCTTTTTCCAACGCCACCCTTCTGATTAAAAACTGTAATTACAACAGACATATTCTTACCTCATTTCTATATTATAAATAATATCATGTTTCTTTATTATTTTAAAGATAAGCAAAAAAATAAGCTCCAAAAATTTTTTGAAGCTTATGCTCTACGTAGAGCATTATTATTTTTTATTTTCTTTTTTTGTTCTTATGCTCCACGTGGAGCATTTTTTATTTTCTGTTTTATTTTTCTTTAAAGTGGTGATTTTCTAGGCTTTCCTCCAGATCTAGGATATTTTTTATTTGTGGCTTTTACTTTTTTTATTAAAATTATATAGTGATCTATGTTATTAGGTAGTGGAGTGTGGATTACATCTTCAACGACACCACCCATAATTTCTATAGCTCTCTTTGCGTTTTTCAATTCCTCTTTATACTCTGGACCTTTTTGAGAAATAAAATATCCACCAACTTTTACAAATCCCATTGCATATTCTGTTAAGGTTGATAAATTCGCCACAGCCCTTGATACTGCTATGTCAAATTGTTCTCTGTATTCATCTGTTCTGGCAATTTCTTCAGCCCTTGCATGAATAGCTCTAATGTTTTGAAGTTCTAAGTCTTCTATTACTTTATCTAAAAAGTCAATTCTTTTTCTCAATGAATCAAGTAATGTTATGTCCAAATTTTCATTATAAAGTTTTAAGGGAACTCCAGGGAAACCCGCTCCTGTTCCAATGTCTATAATTTTTGCATTTCCATTAAACTTGCCTGTCTTTAATAAACTCAAAGAATCTAAAAAATGTTTAACATTAAATTCATCATCTTCAGTTATCCTAGTGAGATTTGTGTGTTTGTTGTAATCTAGAATTTCTTCCTTATATCTTTCAAATTTATCAATATTTTTGCTATCAAGGTCATATTCCTTCATGTAATCAATTAACATTTTTTCTCCTCATTTGTTCTAGGTAAATTAAAAGTACATTTATATCCGCTGGTGACACACCAGTAATTCTTGATGCTTGTCCAATTGATTCTGGTCTAATATCTGATAATTTTTCTCTTGCTTCTATCCTAAGTCCTTCTATTGATTTATAGTCAATATCCTTTGAAAGTCGCTTGTTTTCGAGCTTTTTAAATTGTCTGATCTGTATTTCTTGCTTTTTAATATAGCCTTCATATTTGATTTCGATTTCGATATTTCTAATTACGTCATCACGAACTACTGGTCTTTCTGGATCAAAAACTTTAAGCTTTTTATAATCAAGCTCAGGTCTTTTTATAAGTTCATAAAGGCTAAATGAATTTTGAGTTTCAGTTGAGCCAAGAGATTTTAAAATTTCATTGTTTTTAGCTGTTGGATTTATTTGAATTTTTTTAATTCTTTTAATTTCATCTTCAATAGCTTTTTTTCTATAAATATATCCTTCGTATCTTTCATCATCAACAAGCCCAATTTCTCTTCCTCTTTCAGTAAGTCTTAAATCGGCGTTATCTTGTCTTAGTGTAAGTCTGTATTCAGCTCTTGATGTCATCATTCTATATGGCTCACGACTTCCCTTAGTCACCAAATCATCAATTAATACACCTATATAGGCTTCTGACCTGTCTAAGATAAAAGGATCTTTTCCTTTTACCTTCAAAGCAGCATTTATACCTGCAACAATTCCTTGAGCTCCAGCTTCTTCATATCCACTTGATCCGTTGATTTGACCAGCAAAAAATAAGCCTTCATAATCCATATGTTCCAAACTTCTCTTTAAAAGAGTTGCATCTATGGCGTCATATTCTATGGCATAAGCAGGTCTTAAAATTTTACAATTTTCCATACCAATTATTTCTTTATAAAATTCTTGTTGTACTTCAACTGGTAAAGACGATGAAACTCCTTGAATATACATTTCATCAGTTGTAAGTCCTTCGGGTTCTATAAAAACTTGATGTGCATCTCTATCTGCAAATCTTGTAACTTTATCTTCGATGGATGGGCAATATCTTGGTCCTTTTCCTTCAATATCACCAAGTGCTAATGCCGATCTTCCTATATTTTCTCTAATAATTTCATGACATTTTTTTGTAGTATAAGTTAAATAGCAAAGTTCTTGATGAATGTCATAATTTTTGTCTATATTTAAGAAAGAGAAAGGGACAATATCTTCATCTCCACTTTGTTCTTTCATAACTGAATAATCTATTGATTTTCTCAAAACTCTTGCAGGAGTACCAGTCTTTAATCTTCTTAATTTCATTCCAAAATCTTTTTCCAAACTATCTGAAAGATAATTTGCTGGGCCAAAACCACTGGGACCAGAAGAATAATTTACTTCTCCCATAAAAATCCTGGATCTAAGGTAAGTTCCACTACAAATTACAACAGTTTTAGTGGTATACTTAGCACCATTTCTAGTTAAAACTCCACTTATTTTATTTCCTTCTTTTAAAATTCTAACAGCTTCATCTTCTACAAGATAGAGGTTTTCTTCGTTTTCTAAAACTCTTTTCATTGCTTCGTGATATTTTCTTTTATCAGCTTGCACCCTAAGCGAATGAACTGCAGGACCCTTTGAAGTGTTTAGCATTCTAGATTGGATAAAAGTTTTATCTATATTTTTTGCCATTTCACCACCAAGTGCGTCAATTTCACGTACTAAATGGCCCTTTCCAGTACCACCAATGTTAGGATTACAACTCATTTGAGCAATTGAATCCAAATTTATACATAAAAGGAGAGTTTTTGCACCAAGTCTTGCAGAAGCAAGGGCCGCTTCACTGCCAGCATGACCTGCTCCTATTACTACAGTGTCAAAATCTCCAGCTTCATAATATTTTATATCTGACATCTTTACCTACTTTCCTATACAAAAATCAGAAAATACTCTGTCCAAAATATCTTCTGTTGTAATTGTTCCTGTTATTTCAGAAATGTGTGCTATTACATTTTCAAGATCAACTTCTATTAAGTCTAAAAAGACTCTTTCTTTCAAGCTCTCATCCACCTCTAAAAGAGCTTTTTTAGCTTCTTTTAAGGCATTTATATGTCTTAAATTAGAAAGAACAGAATCAGAAGAAATTTGAAGCTCTCCGTCAAAAAATAAATCTATAATTAACTTTTCTACCTTTTTAACTGACTCATTTTCCATAACTGAAAGTCTTAGATAATCATTTCCAAAGTATTTTTCTATTTCTTCATCAGATATTTTTTGATCTAAGTCATTTTTATTTAAAATAGTTATGTGTTTTTTATCTTTAATCAAATTTAAAATTTCTTCATCATCTTTATCAAATTCTCGTGAAATATCAAAAATAGCAATTACAAGATCAGCTTCCTTTAACTTTTCCCTTGCAATATTTACGCCAATTTTTTCAACTTCGTCATCGGTTTCTCTAATTCCAGCAGTGTCAGTTATTTTTAATAAAACTCCATCTAAGTTAATATAATCTTCTATGACATCTCTAGTTGTACCTGCAATATCTGTGACAATTGCCCTGTCATATTTTAAAAGTCCATTTAGAAGAGAAGACTTCCCAACATTTGGCTTTCCAAGTATAACTGTATTTATACCATCTCTTAATAATCTAGAATTTTTTGAATTATCTAAGAGATTCTCCATTTTTTCTAAGATTTTTTCAGACCTATCAATTAAGTCCTTATAAGCTGCATCCTCTATATCTTCGTCAGGAAAATCAATATTTGCAACAATTAATGCTTGCATTGAAACAAGTTCATCTTTTAATTTATTTAAAACTTCACTTAAAGCTCCACCTAATTGATTAAGACCCATATCAAAAGATAAATCTGTCTTTGCCTTAATCATATCAATTACAGCTTCAGCTTGAGTTAAATCAATTCTTCCATTTAAAAATCCTCTTTTAGTGAATTCTCCCTTATCAGCAAGTCTTGCACCCTTTGATAAAATCAAATTTAAAATCCTTTTTACAGATACAACTCCACCGTGGCAGTGAACTTCCACAATATCTTCAGCTGTATAGGAATGAGGTCCCTTCATTTTTACAACTAAAACCTCATCTATTAACTTATCTCCATCACTTATGTGACCGTACATAAACTTTCTATTTTCAGCATCTGCCATCTTTATTCCACTGGCAGAAACAAATATTTCATCTATTATATTAATTGAATTATCGCCGCTCATTCTCACTATTGCAATTCCAGCTTCACCAATTGCAGTTGAAATAGCAGCTATAGTATCATTTAAATTTCCCATTATATCATTCCTTTTAGATTATATTACTACAATTAGGGCAAATAAAAAAGAAGGCTTTTAAAATAAGCCCTCTTTATCAGTATTTTCTCTCTTTTTGAATTACTACTTTTCTAAAAGGATCTTTTCCTTCTGAATGAGTAAGTACTCCTTCAAAATCTTGTAAAGCTGTGTGGATAATCTTTCTCTCATAAGAGTTCATAGGTTCAAGCTTAATAGACCTGCCTGTTTTTAAGACCTTGTTTGCCATTTTGCCAGCAAGATTTTCAAGAGTCTTTTTTCTCTTATCCCTATAGCCACTAGAGTCTAAATTGACTCTAATATATCTTGAAGATTTTTTATTAACTATCAAATTTAAAATATATTGGATTGAATCAAGAGTAACTCCTCTTTTTCCAATTAAAATTCCAAGTCTATTTTCATCTCCATTGACATTTACATTGAGAGTATTATCTTCTAATTCCATTTCCACAATATTTTCGAGTTCTAAAGTTTCGAGTATTTTGGATATGAATTCTCTAGCTGCACTTAAAATTTCTTCATTTTCTTCATCAAGTGTCTTTATAGCTTCTTCCATATCGACTTCATCTGTGGAAACTTCTTCATTTTCGAATTCAAGTTCATCATCAGTATTTTGAACTACATCTTGGCTCTTCTCTGGTTCAATATATTCATTAAATATTTCATTTAAAATACTTTTAGTTTCGTCTACTTTAGGCCATACCTTAACAGTAGCATCTTTGGAACCGATTAGTCCCAAAAAACCTTTTTGACCTTCATCAAGGACTTCTATTTCAGCATTTTCTCTTGTAATATTTAATTCAGTTAGAGCCTCTCTTACTGCTTCATCTACGGTTTTTGCCGTTTTAATTACATAATTCATTACTTGTCCTTAACCTCAACTTCTTCAATTTCATCTTCTACAATCTTATTAGTTATGAGCTGTTGAACTATTGAAAAAATATTAGATACAGTCCAATAAATTACAAGACCAGCTGCATATTTTCTTGCCATTGAAAAAATTAAAATTGGCATAACAACCATCATAGTAGTCATCATTGACTTAGCTTGATCAGCTCCTGCTCCTTGAGTTGCAGGATTTTTAGTAGTTATAAAACTTACTAAAAAAGTTGAAACTGCAGCTATAATTGGCATAATCAAAGTTGGATCTGCATTATCAATATTCTTTATATAGAAGAAATTCTTGTTCATGGCTTCATAAAAACCTGGATCTGTAAAAGCGAAGGTTTGTGGATTCAAAAATACCCTATAAAAAGCAATCAATACAACCATTGTTATTATCATTGGTAGACAACCGCCAGCCATATTGTAGTTAGCATCCTTATAAAGTTTTTGTTGTTTAGCAGCTAAAGTTTGTGGATCATTTTTGTACTTCTTTTGCATTTTCAAAAGCTCTGGTTGAAGTTTTGCCATTTTCTTTTGATTTTTCATTTGAGAAATATTTAGTGGCAAAATTAAAAGCTTTATAATAATAGTTGCAACTATTATTGAAAGTGCAAAAAATGAAACTAAAGCTGGTTCTTGTGGCATAATTGTTGCTAGTCCATCATAGATAAATCTAACAAAAGTACCAAGTATAGTACTAATTAAATGCATTAATAATTTCCTCCAATATTAAATGAGAGGATCGTACCCGCCTTTATGGAAGGGATGGCATTTTAAAATTCTCCTTATAGTTAAATAAGTTCCCTTAAAAAAACCATACTTCTCGTAAGCTTCGTAACTGTATTGTGAACAAGTTGGGGTAAATCTACAGTGTCTTCCTGGTAGGAGATAGGTTGAAATATATTTTTGATAAAATCTTATTAAGATCATACAAATTTTTTTCATTTAACCATCTTCTTTTGTCTTTTTAAAACAGAAAAAAAAGAATTCTTAAAGTCCTTAAAGTCTGAATCACATGCATCCTTTTTAGCAACGAATACATAATCATATCCAGGCTTTATTTTGTGAGAATTCTCTCTTAAAAGGTGTTTTAATCTTCTTCTAACAAAATTTCTATTTACTGCATTTCCGATTTTCTTAGTAGTAGTTATACCAAATCTAGGATAATCCCTATTATTTTTTGCAGTAAAAAGAGTAATGTATTTTGATCCAGAAATCTTCTTATTAGAATAAACCCTTTGAAATTCACTATTCTTTTTTAAATAACAATCCTTCATTATAAAACCTAAGCTGAAAGTCTCTTTCTGCCCTTTCTTCTTCTAGCCTTGATAACGGCTCTACCTGCTCTAGTTCTCATTCTTGAACGAAAACCATGTTCTCTTTTTCTTTGTTTGTTTTTTGGTTGAAAAGTTCTCTTCAAAATTCTCACCTCTTTCTATCCTTTTTATTTTATTTACTAAAATGTATCTTGTCAAGCAATATAGTCAATTAAATGAAATTTTAAAAGAAAATATTTTTAAATAATATATACCTAGGAAAGTCACCAAAGCCCTTCTTGTTGATAAGTCACATCTTATTTGTTAAAATATATGTGGATAATTGTGAATTGTGTGTAGATAAAAATAAAGCTGTTTATAAATAAAGTTATTAACAATCTGTTGATAAGATGTTGATAGTTTTATTTTTATTTTCTAAAATTTTGTAAATTAGCATTTTTTTAGAATAATTTATCAACATTTTTAAAAAAGTCCTAGTGTTTATATATACTTATCCACAATTTTAATCACAATTGTAAATATTATTATGAACTGTTATTTATCAACAATATATAAATTGTTAATAAGGAGGAAATATGGACAAGGAACTTTCCACTATGTGGGAGTCTTTCTTAAAAGAACTTGAAAAAAAATCAATGTCTCAAGTTACATACTCCACTTGGTTTTCCAGAATGCTTCCAAAATCAATTGACTACGATGATAAAAAAATAATCATCACAGTTCCATCGCCCTTTATAAGAGACTATCTTGCCAATAATAAGAGGCACTATGACTTAGTTGGAGAAGCTCTAAAAGAAGTAACTGGAATTGATTTTGATATAAGTATTATTTCAGAAGATGAAGCAACAGACCAAAACCCTGCCCAACTTGTAAATAAAGATTTCCTAAGTATTTCAAGACTTAACCCAAAATATACTTTTGATACTTTTGTGGTAGGAAAAAGTAACGAATTTGCTCATGCTGCAGCTTTAGCTGTCTCTGAAAATTATGAAAATCCGCAAAATGCCTTTTCAAACCCACTCTTCATTTATGGAGGTGTAGGACTTGGAAAGACCCATTTAATGCATGCAATTGGACATTTTGTACTAGAACAAGATCCTACAAAGAAAATTTTGTACGTTACAAGTGAGCAATTTACAAACGAGCTCATAAATTCAATTCAAACTAATAAAAACGAAGACTTTCGGAATAAATACAGAAAGGTTGACCTTCTTCTAATAGACGATATCCAGTTTATCGCCGATAAGGACAGGACTCAGGAAGAATTTTTCCATACTTTCAATGAGCTCCATGAACAAAATAAACAAATTGTCCTAACTTCTGATAAACCTCCTAAGGATATAAAGAGTCTGGAAGAGAGGTTGATTTCAAGATTTGCTTGGGGTCTTGTAGTTGATATTGGACCTCCAGATCTAGAAACTAGAATTGCAATTTTGAGAAAAAAAGCTGATTCTGAGGGCTTTGAAGTTAGCCAAGAAGTGATGAACTTTATTGCTGAAAATGTTAGAAGTAACATAAGAGAGCTAGAAGGAGCTTTATCTCGTGTTATGGCATATTCTAAATTAACTGATTCCGATATTTCAGTTGAATCTGCTGCCATAGTTTTAAGAGATATATACGAAACAAAGGCTAAAAAACAAATCACTGCAGAATATATAAAATCTGAAGTTGCTAAAAAATACGGACTAAATCTTGAAGATTTAAATTCTAGAAAAAGAACCAAGGCTATAGCTTATCCAAGACAAATAGCCATGTATATCACTAGAGAGCTTACGGATCTTAGCCTTCCAAAAATTGGTGATGTTTTTGGAGGTCGTGATCACTCTACTGTAATACACGCTTACGATAAAATCACCAAGGATTTAGAGGATGATCCTATATTTAAAATTGAGATAACTAATCTAATAAAAGAAATAAAATCTTAGTTGTTGATAAGTTTTTATAAGTGTGAATTTTATCCACAGCTTATCAATAATAAATTTTATTGTATCTCATATATTTTAGGGACTTATTAACAAATCCACAGGTCCTACTACTATTACTAATTAATATACTATTTTCTAGGAGGAAAAAATGCTAATAAAGGTTAACAGAAAAGAACTGACAAAACATATTTCCATTGTTCAAAAAGCAATTTCTCAAAGAACTACAATGCAAATACTTGAAGGTATAAAAATTTCAGCAAAAGATAACACTCTAACTCTAACTGCAACTGATACAGAAATAAGTATAAAGACTAAATTAAATGCAATAGTCGAAAGAGAAGGAGAAATAGTAATAAATTCCAGACTTTTTGGAGATATTATTAGAAAACTTGAAAATGACGTTATAGATATAAATGTAGAAAATTATATGATGAATTTAAAATGTGGAGATTCAATTTTTAATCTTTCTACACAAAAAGCTGATGAATATCCTGATCTTCCAAAAGTTGAAGAAGATCTTACTATAGATATATCTGCTAAGGATTTAAAAAATATTGTAAAGAAAACTACTTTTGCAGTTTCAAATGATGAATCAAGAATTGTATTCACAGGAGTCCTTATGGATATAAAGAAAAACTTCATAAATTTTGTGGCTCTTGATGGTTTTAGAATGGCAATTCAAAAACTTGAAAAGGAAACTGGAATTGAAAATTCAATTATTATTCCTTCAAGATCCTTAAATGAGCTTGTAAAGATCATTGACGATGAAGAAAATGTTAAATTAAATATTTCTAGAAATAATATTGTCTTTAAATTTAACAATACTGTATTTTACAGTACTCTATTAAGTGGAGATTTCTTTAGCTACAGTGCTCTTTTAAGAGATGAACATAAAATTTCAACTTCTGTATCTAAAAGAGAGTTTCAACTTGCAGTAGAAAGAGCATCTCTTCTTGCAAGGGAAGACAGGGCAAATCTTATAAAATTAAATGTATCCGAAAATTATATTGATATAAAAAGTAATTCTGAAATAGGAGATGTTTTTGAAAAAGTAAAGACATCTGAACATGATGAAAGTTTGGATATCGCTTTTAATTCAAGATATATTTTAGATGGAGTTAAGATTTTAGAATCAGATGAAATTCTTCTTAATTTTACTGATTCAGTTAATCCACTAATAATTACTGAAGCTGAAAATGATTCTTATATATATCTTGTATTACCAGTTAGACTTGCGGGGTAATTATGGAAACTATTAAAATAAATACTGAGTTTATAAAACTAGACTCTTTTCTCAAATTGACAAACCTTTGTGAATCAGGTGGTCTTGCAAAGACTATGATAAAAGAAGGTATGGTTACTGTTAATGGAGAAGTTGAAACTAGGAGAGGAAGAAAATTATATAAGGGAGATAAAATTTCTTTTGAAGGAAATGACTTTATAATTGGTGAAAAATGAAACTCAAATATCTAAGACTTTTTAATTTCAGAAATTACAAGAGTTTAGATTTTATTCCAGGTGAAAATATAAATGTCCTATATGGTCTTAATGCTTCAGGAAAGACTAATTTACTAGAATCTATTTATATGTCTATAAGAGCAAATTCTTTTAGAAGTTCAAAGGATCTTAATCTCATAAATATAGACGAAAATTCTTCTAGCATAATCTCAAGATATATGACTGATAATTATAAGGATGATTATAGGATTGAAATTTCAAAGTTTGAAAATAAAAAAGTTTTCATAAATGATGAAAAAGTAAACACTAAAGATTATAGAAAATCAAGATTTGTAGTTCTTTTTAATCCTGAAGATCTTAATATTATAAAGTATTCACCAAAGGAAAGAAGAAAATTTTTAGATGATTTGCTATCAAATATAGATTTAAATTACGATTTTTATATGTACAAGTATAGAAGACTTTTGTTCGAGAGAAATAAACTCTTGAAAATGAATATGGATAAAAATCTTTTAGATGTCTACGACAGAGAAATCGTAAAAAATGGAACTAAAATAATTATTATGAGATTAAGAGTTATCAAAAAGTTAAATGAAATTGCCAAAAAACATTATAAAAGATTATCTGGTGATGATTTAAATATAACTTATCTCTCAACTGTTCCAATATTTGTTGATGAAAAAGAATTAATGGAAAATTATCTAAAAATCTTAAAGGAATCTATATCAAAGGATTTAGAAAAGAGGTATACAAGTGTTGGACCTCATAGAGATGATTTGGATTTTAAAATAAATACTTTTTCATCAAAATCCTATGCTTCTCAGGGAGAACAGAGAAGTGTAGTATTGAGTTTAAAATTGGCTGAAGCAGATCTTATAAAAGATTTATATAAAACTAAGCCTCTGCTTTTACTTGACGATGTTTTTTCAGAGATTGATTCAAATAGAAGTAGATACTTATTACATTCACTAAAAGATTTACAGACATTTATCACTACAACTGAAGCTGATGAGTTTTTAAAATCAGTTGATGCTAATTTTTATAGGATAAGTGAAGGTAAAATTTTGTAAAAGAATAGGAGAAAAAATGGCAAAGGACAAAAGACATTATGACGCGTCGGATATACAGGTCTTAGAGGGACTTGATCCTGTTAGAAAAAGACCAGGTATGTATATCGGATCTACTGGTCCAAGAGGTTTACACCATCTAGTATATGAAGTTGTAGATAACTCTATAGATGAAGCTCTTGCTGGTATATGCGACCATATTATTATAAAAATAAATAAAAAGGGTTATGTTGAAATATCCGATAATGGTTCAGGTATTCCAGTTGACATTCACCCTCAAACAGGAAAATCTACTGTTGAAACTGTACTTACAATTCTTCACGCAGGTGGTAAATTTGATAACTCTGCCTACAAAGTTTCTGGTGGACTTCACGGTGTTGGTGTATCTGTAGTAAATGCCCTCTCAAATAAGTTAATTGCAACTGTAAAAAGAGATGGTAAAATTTACAGACAAGAGTTTGCTAAGGGAATTCGAAAAAGTGAACTTGAAATAATTGGAGAAACTAAAAAAGAAGATACTGGTACAACTATTTATTTTGAACCAGATGATACTATTTTTGAAACTGTAGAATTTTCTGACGAAGTACTTTCTAAAAGATTTAGAGAAATGGCCTTCTTAAATAAGGGAATAAAAATTGAATTTATAGATGAAAGAAAAGATATAAATGAAGTTTTCCATTATGAAGGCGGCATAAAGTCCTTTGTTGAATTTATAAATGTCAAGAAAAAACCAGTTCACGATGAAATCATCTACATAGATGAAATTAGGGAAGAAACTGCAGTGGAAATTGCAATTCAATATACAGATTCTTATTCAGAAGTTGTGCTTTCCTTTGCAAATAATATTAATACAGAAGAAGGTGGAACTCACCTTTCTGGATTTAGATCAGCTTTAACTAGAACCTTAAATGACTATGGTAGAAAAAATAATATTATAAAAGAAAAAGAAGAAAATCTATCTGGTGAAGATGTTAGAGAAGGAATTTCTGCTGTTATAAGTGTAAAATTACCTGATCCACAGTTCGAAGGCCAAACAAAGGCAAAACTTGGAAATTCAGAAACTAGAGGAGTTGTAGACTCAGTTTTATCTGAAAAACTAGAAATTTTCTTGGAAGAAAATCCAAAAGTAGGTAAGCAAATCCTTGACAAGGCCCTATCAGCAAGACGTGCTAGAGAAGCTGCTAGAAAGGCAAGGGACTTAACTAGAAAGAAAAACAATCTAGAATCTATGACTCTTCCAGGTAAACTTAAAGATTGCCAAAATGATGATCCAAAAAGAAATGAAATATTCCTTGTCGAAGGTAATTCAGCTGGTGGTTCTGCTACTGATGGTAGAGATTCAGCTTATCAAGCAATTTTACCATTGAGAGGTAAGATAATGAATGTTGAAAAAGCAAGACTTGATAGAATGCTTAATTCATCTGAAATTCGTGCTATGATAACAGCCTTTGGAACAGGAATTGGGGAAGAATTTAACATAGATAAACTAAGGTATGACAAGATAATAATAATGACCGATGCCGATGTAGACGGTGCTCATATTATGACACTTCTTTTGACCTTCTTCTTTAGATATATGAAACCTCTTATAGAAGATGGACATGTTTATGTTGCTCAAGCTCCACTTTATGGAATTGAAAAGGGAACAAAAATACTTAGATATTGTCACAATGAAAAAGAACTTAGACTCGCCCTTAATGAATACAAGGATTCTAAGATAAATATAAAGAGATATAAGGGTCTTGGAGAAATGAACCCAGAACAACTTTGGGAAACTACAATGAATCCAGACAATAGACTTCTTTTAAAGGTAAACATCGATGACATAACAGAAGCTGATGATACTTTCTCAGTTTTAATGGGCACAGATGTTGAACCAAGAAGAGATTTTATAACAGAAAATGCAATTTATGCAGATTATATAGATGCATAGGAGTGAAAGATGACTGAAAATAAATTTATAGAATCAGGAATACTTGATGTAGATATTAATAAAAAGATGAGGTCTTCTTATCTCGATTATTCAATGTCTGTAATAGTTGCAAGAGCACTTCCTGATGTACGTGATGGACTAAAACCAGTTCACAGAAGAATTTTATATGGAATGCAGGGACTTAATCTTGCATCAAATGGACCATACAGAAAGTCAGCAAGGCTTGTTGGGGATGTAATGGGTAAGTATCACCCTCACGGTGACTCATCTATTTACGAAGCAACAGTAAGACTTGCACAAGATTTTAACACAAGATATCCACTAGTTGATGGACAAGGAAACTTTGGTAATATAGACGGCGATGGAGCTGCAGCTATGCGTTACACAGAAGTGAGAATGACAAAGCTTGCAGAAGAAATGCTAAGAGATATAAATAAAGATACAGTTGATTTTGTTCCAAACTTTGATGAAAATGAAAAGGAACCAACTATACTTCCAGCAAGATTTCCAAATCTTTTAGTAAATGGTTCTTCTGGTATTGCAGTAGGTATGGCAACAAATATGGCTCCACACAATATGAATGAATCTATTGATGGAATCATAGCCTATATTGATAACGATGAAATTTCAATTGCTGAACTAAATCAAATAATAAAAGGACCAGATTTTCCTACTGGTGCTCAAATTATGGGCACAGATGGAATCAGAGCTGCTTATGAAACTGGCAGGGGAAAAATAACTGTTAGAGCAGTTGCTGAAATCAAAGCTTTTAAGAACAATCGTGAAAAAATTGTAATAACAGAACTTCCTTATCAAGTTAATAAGTCATCTCTTATCATGAAAATTGCAGATCTTGCCAAGAATAAAGTAATTGATGGTATTTCAAATATAACTGATGCTTCAAATAGAAAGGGAATCAACATAATTGTTGAATTAAAAAGAGATGCAAATGCTGAAGTTGTTTTAAATAAGCTTTATAAGAATACTCAAATGCAAACAACTTTTGGGATTATAAATCTTGCCCTCGTAAATGGAAAACCAGAAATCTTAAATTTAAAAGAAATAATAAGATATTATGTTGATCATCAAGTTGAAGTTGTAACTAGAAGGACAAAGTTTGACTTAGATAAGGCAGAAAAAAGAGCTCACATAGTTGAAGGTCTTTTTATAGCTCTTGACAATATTGACAGAATTATAAAAATTGTAAGAGCATCAAAAGATGACAAGGAAGCAAAGGAAAAGTTCTATGAAGAATTTAAACTTACAGAAGAACAATCTCAAGCTATCTTGGACATGAGAATTAGAAGACTTACAGGACTTGAAAGAGAAAAACTTGAAGCTGAATATGAAAAACTTCAAGCTGATATTAAATGGTTTAGAGAAATCTTGGAAAACAACGATGTACTTATGAACCTAATAAAAGAAGAACTTCTTGAAATAAAATCAAAATATGGAGATTTAAGAAGAACTGTAATTTCTCAAGATAGAACAGATATAGAAATTGAAGATATTATAAAGAAAGAAGATGTTGTAATAACACTTACTCAATTTGGATACATCAAGAGAATGAGTGAAGGAACTTATAAACCACAAAAAAGAGGCGGTAGGGGAGTTTCTTCTGGCAATATGAGAGATAAAGATTTTGTAAAAGAATTATTTGTCACATCAACTCACGATATGATTTTATTCTTTACATCTCTTGGAAATGTATTTAAATTAAAAGCTTATGAAATTCCTGAAGATTCAAGAACATCTAGAGGAACTGCAATTATAAACCTTCTAGATCTTGATGAAAATGAAAGAGTAACTTCTATAATACCTGTTAAAGAATATGATCCAGACATGAATTTCTTAATGGTAACTGAAAAGGGACTTATTAAGAGAACTTCATTTAAGGAGTACAAAAATATTAGAAAATCTGGTATCATTGCTATAAAATTAAATGAAGATGATAAATTAATAAATGTTCATTTGACTAAGAATAATGAAGATGTAATACTTGTAACTAAAAAAGGACTTTCTATTAGATTTAATGAAGAACAAGTTAGAAAATCTGGAAGAAATTCTATGGGAGTTAAATCCATTGATTTAGACAAAGATGATATTGTTGTTTCATCTGATCTTGTTTGTAAAGACAAGTACCTTTTAGTCATTTCTGAAAATGGTTATGGAAAATTAACTGAAATTGAAAAGTACAGGCCACAAAACAGAGGTGGAAAGGGACTTCTAACTTACAAGAACACTAAAAAAACTGGAGATGTGGCAGCAGCGACAGTTGTTGAAAAAGAAGACGATGTAATGATAATTGCAAATTCTGGAATTATCATAAGAATTCTTACTGAAGATATCTCCATCCAAGGAAGAAATACATCTGGAGTTAAGCTCATGAATTTGACAGATGCAAAAGTTGTAGCTGTTGCAAATTACATTGGAGACTAGGAGGATTTATGGAATTTAAATTAGAGTCAAAAAATACTGATGAATTTTTAATTTTATATCCAAAGGGAGAACTTGACGTTTATAACACAAAAAAATTCAAAGAAAAATCTATAAAGATTTATGAAAAAAATAAAAAGAATATTTTATTTGACTGTAAAGAACTAGAATATTTAGACTCAACAGGTCTAGGTTCTCTTATCTACATCTTAAAAGAAGTGGAAAAAGATAATAATAAAATTGTAATTGAGAACTTAAATCCTTCAATAATGAAGCTCTTTAAGATAACCAAGCTTGAAGATATGTTTGAAATCAGGGGGTAATATGGATACTTTAAAATACCAAATTCCCAACGATGCAAAATATTTTTCGACAGTTAGACTTATGCTTTCTGGTATCTTAAATCTTTTAAATAGGGATATCGAAGAAATAGAAGATTTAAAAATGGCAGTGACAGAAAGTTTAAATATTTGCCATAAATTATCCGAAAATGATCAAATTGATTTGATTTTTGAAATCGAAGAAAATGATAAGATAAGAATTTGTGTTAGTGAAATTAGTGAAGAAAAATTAGAGGAATCAGAAGACTTATCTCTTGCAAAAACTATTATAGATTGTCTTGTCGATGAATCTCATTTTGATGGAAGTAAATTTATTTTATCTAAAGAATTATAAGGGTCTGTTATGAATTTAAAAGAATACAATAATTTAGATAGGAGACTTACAAAAGAAGAAAGAAAAGATCTCTTCAAAGAATATTATGAAACAAAAAATCAGGAAATTAGAGATATTTTAATTGAAGAGCACCTTTATATCGCAGAAATACTATCTAAAAAATATACAGGCAGGGGAATAGATTATGACGATATCTACCAAGTGGCATCTATTGGTCTAATCTATGCCATAGAAAGATATGATCCTGAAAAGGGATTTGAATTTTCTTCCTTTGCTACTCCAACAATTATTGGAGAAATAAAAAAATATTTTAGAGATAATGGTTGGACAATTAGAGTTCCAAGAAGAATTCAAGAATTGTCAAAAAAAATCTCTAATGCGACAGTGAGCCTTTCACAAAAGTACCAAAAAACTCCAACTATAGACGAAATTGCAGAATATTTGGACTCAACTCCAGAAGAAGTAATGGAGGCTATGGAAGCGTCTAAGGTCTACACACCTCAATCTCTTGATGTTACTTATGAATCTGGTGACGAAAACGAAGTGAACCTATCTGATCTTATTGGAGTGGAAGAAAAATATTTTGACAAAATAGAATCTAACGACTTTTTCAAAAAAGCTATGGAAAACTTAGATGAAGTTGAAAGAACTATTTTAATAGATAGATACTTTAATAAGAAGACTCAAGTTGTTATTGCGGAAAAATTAAACATTTCTCAAATGACAGTTTCAAGAATGGAGAAAAAAGTTCTAGAGAAAATGAAAAAAGAACTTTCTAAGACTATGGAGGTATAATGAATAGAAATAGATACCTAGTAACACTTTTAAAATTAGTTAATATCTTTGAAATAATAGTATCAATCCTATTAATAGCAGGTGTAATAGTATCAATTCCAGATATTTTGAAGTATTATTTCAAAATAATCACAAGTAATGCTGGTTTATCTTATGAAATATTTCAAAATTTTCTATCCCACGTCCTCTTACTTGTAATAGCAATAGAATTTGTGGTTCTCATGATAGCGCATACAGATACAAATATTATCCACTTGATATTATTAGTAATATCAAGAAAGATGCTTGTCTATTCAGACACAATGCTTGATTTACTTATAGCAACAATCGCCATAGCAGTACTCTTTGCTGTTAGAAAATTCTTGTTAACAGGAGTAAGTATGGATAGTATTCAAGGTGAAGAAAATGAATATTCTGCTTCAACTCCTCTAAAGATTTTAAACAAGAGGTATGGATTTGATATTGAACCTGGAACAGCAACTACAATTGGAGGTTATGTTTCAGCACTTCTTATAAAAAATGCAGAAGAAGCTGAAGTTGGAGTAATAGTTGAAGATGGAGATTATATCTTCCAAATTGTTAAAATGGCAACTGGTGGAGTTATAGAAACAGTTTCCATAGAAAGAATTGACGAGAAAAAAGAAAAAGATAAATAAAAAAAGAGTGTCAGAATAAAAAATCTGACACTTTTTTTGTGGAGCTGATAGGCGGAGTCGAACCGCCGACCTATTGATTACGAAGCAATTGCTCTACCAACTGAGCCATATCAGCAAATAAGATAAAATAATTATAGCACTTCTAAAATCAAAGATAAATTGCAAAAAGAGAGCCTAAAAAAATCATTAATGTTATAATAAACTTGGTGATAAGATGAAATACATAATGGCTTTTGATGCAGGTACTACATCTGCTAGAACTATAATTTTTGATAAAAAGGGAAATCCAGTTTCAGTAGCACAAAAAGATTTAATTAAACACTTTCCAAAACCTGGTTATGTGGAAGAAGAGCCAGACGATCTTTGGTCAAAGCAAATAGGTACAGCAGTGGAAGCAATGTCTAGAAAGGAAATAGATCCAAAGGATATTGCAGCAATTGGCATAACAAATCAAAGAGAAACAACAATTGTCTGGAACAAAAAAACTATGGAGCCAATTTACAATGCAATTGTTTGGCAGTGCAAGAGAACTTCAAAATATTGTGAAGAATTAAAAGAAAAAGGTCTTGAAGAAAAAATTAAAGAAAAGACAGGACTAGTAATAGACCCTTATTTTTCAGCTACAAAAATAAGATGGATTCTGGAAAATGTTGAGGGAGCAAGAGAAATGGCAGAAAAAGGAGAACTCCTTTTTGGAACAGTAGAAACTTATCTCATCTACAAACTTACAGATGGAGAAGTTCACATAACTGACTACACCAATGCATCGAGAACTATGCTCTTTAACATAAAAGAAAAAAAGTGGGATGAAGAACTTTTAGAAATATTTGATATACCAAAATCCATGCTTCCAGAAATAAAAAATTCTAGCGAAGTTTATGGAAAATCTAAATCAAAATATTTGGGATGTGAAATACCAATTGCAGGAGCAATAGGAGATCAACAGTCATCACTTTTTGGAACAGCTTCTTTTGAAAAGGGAATGGCAAAATCAACCTTTGGAACAGGTGCCTTTATATTAATGAATACAGGAGATGAACTTATAAGATCACAAAATGGACTTGTGACGACTATAGCCTGGGCTATGGATGGAAAAATAAAATACGCTCTTGAAGGTTCAATCTTTGAAGCAGGATCCTGTATTGACTTTTTACGCGACAATTTGAGAATAATAGACCAAGCAGATGATTCAGAATATATGGCAAATAAAGTTGAAGATACCAATGACTGTTATTTCATACCAGCTTTTACAGGACTAGGTGCACCTTATTGGGATCAATATGCCAGGGGGTCCATAGTTGGTCTTACAGGCTCAGTAAATAAATATCACATAGTAAGAGCTGCCTTAGAATCAATAGGCTATTTAAGCTGTGATGTAATAAAGGCAATGCAGGAAGACTCAAATACAAAAATAAAGTCTCTCACAGTTGACGGAGGAGTTAGCAAAAATAATTTCTTGATGAAATTTTTATCAGATATTGTTGATGTCCACATAGAAAGACCAAAAATTGTAGAATTAACAGCTCTTGGAGCTTGCTACATGGCAGGCTTGGCAGTTGGTTTTTGGAAAAATACAGATGAAATTAAAGAAAATAACGATATAGACAAAAAATTTGATCCAGACATGGATGAAGATGAAAGAAGAGAAAAAATTTCAAGATGGCACGAAGCCATAAAATATTCCATGAATTGGGCAAAATAAATTTGTAAAATATAAAATTAAAAATATTAATTTACAGCTTCCTGCTAAAAAAGTAGGAAGTTTTTTTATAAAATCAGAAATTTAATATTAGGAAAAGCCTATCTTATTTTGTTATAATATAAATAAGTTAAGTTTATTAAAAGGAGATTTTTTATGGAATATAATGATTTTTTAAGGGAAAAAATGGTAGCTGCTTTTGGCTGTACTGAGCCCATAGCCTTGGCTTATGCAGCTAGTCGTGCGAGATTTATTTTGGGAGAAGATCCAGAAAAAATTAAAGCTAGGTTATCGGGCAATATAATAAAAAATGTAAACAGCGTAAAAGTCCCAGCAACTGAAGGAAGAAAAGGAATAGAAATTTCTCTTGCTGCTGGAGCTTTTTTGGGTGACTATACAAAAAAGCTTGAAGTCCTATCAGATATTGATAAGACAAAATTAAATTACTTAGATGAATTAATAGATAAGGGACTTTGTGATATAGAACTTCTTCACGAAAAAAAAGGACTTTACATAGATGTTTCCATGGAGAAGGGTGACAAAAAATCTCAAGTAATTATAAAGGATTTCCACACAAATATTATTTATGAAAGTTTAAACGACAAAATTCTTTTTGAAAAAAAGGATGAAGATAGGGAAGTGGAAAATGAAATTGAACTCTCCTTTGATAATATTTATGATTTTGCGAAAAATGGAAATTATGAAGATATTGTAGATGTCTTGGATAAGGAAATTGAATATAATTATGCAATTGCAAAAGAGGGAATTGAAAATCCTTGGGGTGCAAATATAGGCAAGATGGTTCTAGAAGATGCAGCTGATAAATATACTGAAAAGCTTGTTGCCTATGCTGCTGCAGGGTCTGATGCAAGAATGTCTGGTTGTGAAAAGCCTGTTGTTATAAATTCTGGATCCGGAAATCAAGGTATAACAGTTTCTGTTCCAATTATTATTTATGCCAAAGATCATGAAATCGAAAAAGATAAACTTTATAGATCCCTTATTTTTGCAAATTTAATAGGTCTTTATATAAAAGAGGGAATAGGAGAACTTTCAGCTTATTGTGGAGTTGTTTCTGCTGCATCTGCTTCAGTTTGTGGCCTTGCTTTTATGAGAGATGAAGAAAAAGATCTTATTAAGGAAATTCTTACAAATGCTCTTGCAACAAATTCTGGAATAATTTGCGATGGTGCAAAGGAATCTTGTGCTATAAAAATTGCTTCCAGTTTAAAAATGGCATTTTTAGCTTACAAACAAGCAAAAGCTGGCAATTCTTTTAAAGCAGGCGATGGCATTGTAAAATCTGACATAGATGAAATGATAAAAACAGTGGGACATATTGCCATGGATGGAATGAAAGAAACAGATGAAGTAATTTTAAAAGAAATGATTGGAAAATAAATAAGAGACATAGAAAAGACGAGGTTTTAACACCTCACCTTTTTTTAAAATTTATTTTTCTTTTATTTCGTATCCCATGTCTTTTAGTATTCCTGTTACAGAATTTTCAGGAACAAGGTGGGCTGATCCAACTAAGATGAAATAAGTGTGTTCTCCTTCTTCTTTTAACATGGCGTCAATTTTTTTTGCCATATTTTTATCTCTTTCAGTTAGAAGAGCCTCATTAAATTTTTCTTGAGATGAATCTCCACTTTGAGAAAGAATATTTTTCATTTTTTCCTTGTCGCCTTCTGACCAAGCAAGGAGCATACTATCTAGGCCTTGGTTTATGTTTTTATATCCATTTAACTCAATTTCACGAGTTAAAGACTCAATCATCTTTATATAAGACTTTTTGTCAAAGTTTGAAAGGAGATTTGATTGAAATTCCATTGATTCAAGTTCGTCAATTTCTATATTATTTATAAGACTCATGGCTACAAAATAAGATTCAACTCCAAAGGAAGCTGATGGAGCATTGAGTCTTGGGTCAATTGATAGAGTATTATATACAGCCCAAGGTCTTAGAGAAATTATTTTGTCTTCAGTCATTCCAAAACCCTTAAAAATTCTTAAAACCCTTGCGTATAAGTCATCTCCCAAGTCATTTTTTAGGTTTCCACCATCTTTATAATATAATTTTTCTTCCATTTTCTTTGCTTCATCTTTATTTGTGGTGTCAATTTCCATGAAAATTTTATCGGAAGATTTTAGAGCAGTTATAATTTCTTTATCAATTGGATATAAAAAATCTCTGCCAACATGAATTGATCCAAGCATATAAATTTTATTTTTCTTGTTGTCAATTTCATAAAAGAATCCCTTAGAAGTTTTGCCTTCATCTTGAAGGACCTTGTTTACAGCCCTATTGTAAAGAGAAATCATTTCTTGAAAAGGAATTTTTTCATTTAAGTATTTTTCATCACTTGATCCTAAAAATATTTTAGAATCCCTTAAGTTTTTTATGTCAAATTTTTCGATATTTAAAAGCTTTGAAATAGAATTTAAACATTCAAGTCGAGTGAGTTCTTTAAAATCAAAGTCTCCTCCAGTTTTTATTTTTCTAGATTCAATTTTTTCCTTTGAAAGTTTGTAAGAAATTTTTGCATCCTCAAGAGTTACAGGTTTTCTAAAATCTTTATTTTCATAAAAAGTTTTTGCAGGAAGAATTCCCATAAATTGAGCATCATTTAAGTCTTTAATTGCCCATGCAGAATAGCTAGGAGCTTTATTTTTTAAATCATTTTCATTTTTTGATTTTATTTCGTGAGCTTCTTCAATTTTTTTATCTAAGGTATTTTGTGGACTTTTATTTTCTCCATCAGATTTAATTTCGTTAACTTCTATGTCAGTTACTTGTGGTGATTCTTGAGAATTAGCAGCAAAAGTTGGAGTAAGTAAAAAAGGTATTAAGCTAAGTCCCAAAAATAAATTTTTAAAATTTTTATTTTTTTTCATCATTTCACCTCTTGGTAAATAATTTTTAAGTTTTTTAAAAGTTTTTCATTTGCATCATCATCTAAAATGCAAAATCTAAAGTAAGAATTATCTAAATTTTTAAAATTTTCACAATTTCTTATTACAAGACCCTTTTCCATAAGTTTTTGACGAAGCTTTCCAGCATCGATTCCCTTTAAAATTTTTACTAAAATAAAATTTCCATAACTTTCAAAGGCCTTTAAATTTTTAATTTTTGAAATTTCTTTGTAGAAATAATCTCTTCTAGATTTTATAAATTCGTAAACTTCATCAATATATTTTTCATCAGAAAACATGACTTTGCCGCAGATTTCTGCAACAGAATTTATTTGCCAGAGAATTTCTTTTTCTTTAAAGTACTTTAACAACTCTTCATTAGAAGATAAAGCGTAGCCAAGTCTTATGCCTGGGAGGGCAAAAAATTTGGAAGTTCCTCTTACAACTATTAGATTTTTATAAAATTTAGTGAGACTTGTGGAGGAGTAAACATCTCTATTGGTAAACTCAATATAAGTTTCATCCACCAAGATTTTTGTCTTTGTTTCATTTAATATTTTTTCTATTTCTTGTGATTTTAAAATTGTCCCTGTGGGATTATTTGGATTTGCAAAAATTAAAAATTCTACTTTTTTTTCATTAATAATTTTTATAATTTCGTCTAAATTTATTTTAAAATTATTTTTTTCTTCTAAATTGTATTCAATTATCTTGGAAGAAATTTTTTTTAGTTCTCTTTCATATTCAGAGTAGCAAGGTGACAAAATCATAGAAATTTTAGGTGCAAAAAAATTAATAGCATCCTTTAAAATTTCTGTAGAACCAAGTCCTAATACAATATTTTCACTCTTGCAATCTGCATAAGTTGATATTGATTTTTTTAGGTCAACATAGTCCACATCGGGATAAGATGAAAGTAAATTTAAATTATTTTTTAGTTCATCGAGAGCTTTTTTGCTTGGTCCCAATGGATTTATATTTGAAGAAAAATCTCTAATGTCTTTTATTTCTATGCCTTCATTTTTTGCAATTTCAAAAATATTTGCACCATGACTGTTCATTTAAACACCTCTTTTTATATTGTACCCTATTTGGTAAAATTTTACATTTATTATATAATAAGGGGTAAGAATAGGATGAGGTGGCTTATGAATAATTTTAGAAATGATTATAGTGATTTTGGATCCAAAGAAATTTATCAAGAGATAAATAATATTTTTGATAAACAAATTTCTGGTTATGGAACTGATGAAATCTCTAATGAAGCTAGAGATTTGATTTTGAAAGAATTAGGAAGAGATGCGGATATTGAATTTGTGTCTGGAGGAACAGCTACAAATATTTTAGCGACAACTTTTGGACTAAGACCTTATGAAGCTGTTTTATCTGCATCAAGTGGCCACATTACTCATCATGAAACTGGATCTATTGAGGCAACTGGACATAAGGTTGTCACAATAGAAACTTCTGATGGAAAATTAAGAGCCTCTGATATAAAAGATTTTGTGGAAAATCAAGCTGGAGAAATCGATGTAAAAATAAAAGTTATCTACATTTCTCAAACTACAGAAGTTGGAACAGTTTATTCTATGGATGAAATTAGAGAAATTTATGAAGTTTGCCAAGAAAAAGATTTGTATCTTTATATTGACGGAGCAAGAATTAGTCATGCCATGGCTGCAAATTCTAGTAAATTATCTGATTATGCCAAGTACTGTCACATTTTTTCCATTGGAGGAACAAAAAATGGGGCAATTTTTGGGGAAGCTTTAGTGATTTTAGATGAAAATTTGAAAAAAGATTTTAGATATTATTTAAAGCAAAGAGGAGGAATGATGGCAAAATCCTTCTTGATAGGCTTGTCCTTTAAGGTATTATTTCAAGATGGACTTTATTATGAAAATGCCAAGAGAGCTTATGAAATGTCTAGACTTCTTGTAGATGGTTTAAAAGATCTTGGAAGAAAAACACTCTTTGGAGAGTCAAATCAAGTTTTCATAAAATCAAATCCAGAAGAAATTGAAAAATTGCAAAAAGAAAATATTTTTGAAATAGAGAATAAGAAGGAATCTATAATTAGACTTGTTACAAATTATAGGACTAGTGAAGAGGAAGTAAGAGGATTTTTAAAATCTATAAATAATTAGGAGGAATTATGTTAGAAAGAAATATGACAGTTGAAGCTGCAGTTATGGAAAACCCAAAAGTTTTAAAGGAAATCCAAAAACTTGGTGGAGAATATGATTTTATTGCCATGGAAAGTCTTGAAGATGCTTTAAAATCTCTTGGTGAAAATTATGATATGTTCATAAAAAAAGTTGAAGGTCAAGATGACTTCAAGGACATGGACAGGGTTAGAAAGATGAATAAGGAAGAGCTAATCCACTACATCATAGAAGAAATTCACCCAAGTGAACTTGCTGCAACAGAAAAAATTGATGAAATTTTTAGGGGAGCAATTAAAAAGTATTATAGAGAAAGAGGAGAACAACTTTTTGTAATTTATGAAGTTCTTCTTTTAATAAAGGCAGAACTCGTTTCTCACTTCTCTAGTGAAGAAGAATTTGAATTTAAGGATGCCCTTAATGGAAAAGATGTTGATTTTGAAAATTTACTTGCAGAACATGAAAAGACAATTGGATTATTTGACAGAATAAAATACCTAACTCGTGATTACAAGATGAATGCAGAAGAAAAAGAAGTTCAAGAACTAAATAAACTAATGGCAGATCTTGACGAAGATATGAGAAGACACATCTACATTGAAAATGAAATTTTATTTAAAATGTAATTCTATTTTAAGAGTCTTTTAAAATTTAATAATTTTAAGAAAGATATGGTCTAAATTTTTGGACCATATTTTTTTGTATTTTATAAAAAATCATATAAAAAAACTTATATTTTGCACACTAATGTAAAAAATCTACTAAAAAGTGATATAATCTATTAAGGAATTTAGGCAATAAGGAGGTTTTTTATGCATAAGTTTGACTACAGCCGGCTAGAATAAGAGACATGGGATTCGGAAATATTAAAGTATGTTTCACAAATAAGCGAGTTTAAGGGAAGACAGGAGATTATTTTAAGTCAAAAACCTAATATTTTACAAAATATAATGGAAAATGTGAAAATTAAAAGTACACAGTATTCCAATGAAATGGAGGGCATAAGACTTTCAGAGGCAAGGATAAAAGATCTATATAACAAAAGGGTGGAGGCAAAAAACGAGGAAGAAAAAGAAGTTCTTGCCTATTTGGAAATTTTATCTACTATCAAAGAATCTTATGAGGATATTCCCATAAATTCAGATACAATTTTAAAGCTACATAAAGATTTGTATAAGTATTCTGATAAATCTTCTGCTGGAAAATTTAAGGACAGACAAAATTATGTCATAGAAAGAAATGTAAAGGGTGAAGAATTTGTAAAGTTTACCCCTCTTAATCCTGTAGAAACTCCAGATGCAATCGAAAAAATATGCAAAGAATACAATAAGGCAATAGAAAAAGAAGAGGTAAATCCACTAATACTTTTAAGTGTATTTATCCATGATTTTTTGTGCATTTATCCTTTTAATGAGGGAAATGGAAGAATTTTTAGACTTTTAACCACTTTACTTTTATATAAACTTGGATATTTCGTGGGAAGATATGTGAGTCTTGATGAAAAAATAAAGATTTCAGAAAGTTATTATTATTCATCACTTGAAAAAAGTGGACTAAATTGGCATGAAAATAAGGAAGATAAAAGTTTTTTCATCAAATATATTTTGGTAATTGTCTTAATATCCTATAAGGATTTTTGGGATATGGTATATATTTTTGATTCCAATCTATCTGCCTTAGACCAAGTTAAAAATTCAATTGACAAAAAAACTGGAAAATTCACGAAAAATGATATATTGCAAGACACTCCCACAATTAGCAAGGCATCTGTAGAAAATTCTCTAAAAGAATTGGTGGATAATGGCTATATTGAAAGAAGAGGAAAGGGAAGGGCAACTTTTTATCTTAAAAATTAATAAAATTTTTGACAGTGCTTAGGCACTGTTTTTTTATTTCATATTTTAATAAAGATTATCAAATACTTGAAAAAAATTTAATCTAATGTTACTATAAAAATAAAGAACACCCCCTAGGGGGTATGGGAGGTAATGAGGTAATATGGAAAAGAAATTTGATGTCACTGGAATGACTTGTTCAGCTTGTGTCGCCAATGTAACCAAGGCTGTAGAAAAGCTAGATGGTGTGAGTGACGCAAATGTGAACCTCATGACAAACTCAATGAAGGTAAATTTTGATGAAAATAAAATAAATGATGAAAAAATTATTAAAGCTGTAGAAAAAATTGGTTATGGAGCAAACCCAGCTGGTGAAAAAACAAAAAGTGAAGATAGACCAGTGGATGACAGGGAGAAGGGCCTAAAGCACAGGCTTATATCTTCAAGTATCTTTATGCTGATCCTCATGTATATAGCCATGGGGCCTATGATTCACTTGCCAACTCCAGGAATCTTTCATGGAAGAGAAGGGGCTATTATCTTTGCCTTTTCACAATTTCTCTTGGCCCTTCCTGTAGTCTACATCAACAGGGACTTTTACATCTCTGGATTTAAGGGACTGAAGAACAGGGCTCCAAACATGGATAGCCTTGTTGCCATTGGTTCTCTTGCAGCCCTTGTCTATGGAATCTTTGCCATTTACATGATGGCCTACGGCTTTGGCCAAGGAGATATGGAACTTGTAGATGCCTACAGGCACAATCTTTATTTTGAGTCTTCAGCCATGATTTTGACCCTTATAACTGTGGGAAAATACTTGGAAGAAAAGTCCAAGAACAAGACAAGGTCATCTCTTGCAAATTTAATGGACCTTGCCCCAAAGATGGCAACAGTAATAGAAGATGGCGAAGAAGTCGTGAAGAATATTGAAGATGTAAGAGTGGGAGATATCTTGCTTGTAAGACCTGGTGAATCTGTGGCAGTTGACGGTAAGGTCATTGAGGGTGCATCATCTCTTGATGAATCAGCGGTGACTGGCGAGTCAATGCCAGTTCAAAAGTCTGTGGGTGACAGGGTAATCTCTGCTTCCATTAACACAACTGGGTCCTTTAAGTTTCAGGCAGAGAAGGTTGGCGAAGACACAACTATTTCACAAATTATAAAATTAGTTGACGAGGCCAACCAGTCCAAGGCACCTATAGCCAAGCTTGCAGATGAAATTGCCGGTGTCTTTGTGCCAGCAGTCCTAATTATAGCTGCCCTAACCTTTGGAGTTTGGATGGCTCTGGGCTACGGATTTGAAAATGCCCTTAACTTTGCAATTTCAGTCCTAGTTATTTCTTGTCCTTGTGCCCTAGGCCTTGCAACTCCAGTTTCAATAATGGTGGCAACTGGCAAGTCTGCTGATTTTGGACTTCTCTTTAAAAATGCAGAAGTTTTGGAAAATCTTCACAAGATTGATGTCATAGTAATGGATAAGACTGGAACAATTACTGAAGGAAAACCTAAGCTTACAGATATTGTTACTGATTTAGGAGAAGATGAATTTTTAAAAATTGCCGCATCAATTGAAAAAAATTCACAACATCCACTGGCAACTGCAATTTTAAATTATGCAGAAGAAAAAAATATAAAATTAGATGATGCTAATAATTTTAATTCAGTAAGCGGCAGAGGTTTAAGTGCAGAAATAAATAGTGAAAAATTTTTTGCTGGAAATAAAGATTTTATGTTAGAAGAAAAAATTAACTTAAAAGACTTTGAAAGTAAGGCAGAAAAACTAGCAGGAGAAGGCAAGACTTCCATGTACTTTGCAAATGTTAGTGAAGTCCTTGGTATAATTTCTGTAAAAGATTTGCCAAAGAAGTCATCAAAAGATGCAATTAAACTCCTAAGAGATATGGGCAAAAAAATTATTATGCTAACTGGTGATAATGAAAAAACTGCAGAAGCAATTGCTGATGAAATTGGAGTTGACGAGACTCTTGCAGGACTTCTTCCACAAGATAAGAACAAGGAAATAGAAAAAATTCAAAAAACTGGTAAGAAAGTTCTTATGATTGGTGATGGAATAAACGACGCTCCATCCCTTGCCAAGGCCGACATAGGTATGGCAATAGGTCATGGGACAGATGTGGCAATAGAATCATCAGACGTAGTCCTAATGAGGTCTGATATCCTAGATGTTGTATCTGCTCTTGAACTTTCAAAGGCAACAATAAAAAACATCAAGCAAAATTTATTCTGGGCATTTTTCTACAATACAATAGGAATCCCACTAGCAGCAGGTCTTTTGTATCCAAGTTTTGGAATAAAATTATCGCCAATGTTTGCTGCCTTTGCCATGAGTATGTCTTCAGTTTTTGTTGTAAACAATGCCCTAAGACTTAGGAGGTTTAAACCAAGAGGAGTGAAAAAATCCTTGGAAGAAGCAAATTCTTCAAGTGAAAAAGAAAATATAAAAGAAGAAAATCTTATAGAAAAAAATAAAAAAAGAACTAAAATAAAAGTAGAAGGCATGACGTGTGGCCACTGCGAGAAAAGAGTTGCTGATGCCCTAGAAAAAACTGGCAAGGCAAAGGATGTTGTGGCAAACCACGAAAATTCTTCTGTAGAATTTATAGACCAAGGTCTAAGCCCAGAAGAAATAGAAAATGCCATTGAAGAAGCAGGTTATAAAATTATTAAAAATAAAGGAGAAGATAATATGGAAAAAATTTTAAATGTTGAAGGAATGTCTTGTAACCACTGTACAGCTACAGTAAAAAAAGCACTTGAAGCTCTTGACGGAGTAAAGGAAGCTGACGTTAGCCTAGAAGGAAAGAATGCAAAAGTAGAACTTGACAAGGAAGTGGCAGATGAAGCACTTGTTAAGGCTGTTGAAGATGCAGGATATACTGCAAAAATAGCAAAATGAGAGCAGACAAGGAAGTCCAACTTAGGAAATTAAAAACTGTCAGGGGACAAATTGATGGCCTTATAAAAATGGTGGAGGAAGACAGGTACTGCCTAGACGTCTCCAACCAGCTCATGGCATCAATCTCCATCCTAAAAAACATAAACAAGGATGTCCTGACAGCCCACCTAAGGGGTTGTGTCAAGGATTCCTACTCCAAGAGCCAGGAAGAAATTGACGAGAAAATCGAAGAAATTAACACTATAATAAATAAGTTGTCAAAGTAGGCTTGATATGAAATTTAAAAAAATATTTTATTTGTTCCTGGTCTTAATTTTTCTCACAGCTTGCAAGAAGGACCAAAGTCATGAGATAAAATTTTCCACTGGAGAAGTTTATAAATTTGAATCTTTAAGCGTGGAAGTAATTGCAGATGAAGAAGATATGACTACAAGAGAGATTTTTTCTTCTGAAGGCAATGAAGAAAAGTTAGGAGAGATAATAAGTCTCTTGGGAAACTGTAAAGTTGTGGACCAGGGATATTCCTATGCTTCAATTCCAGGTTACAATTCTTTATTAATTAATCTACGTAATAAAGATGAGGAAGATACAATATATATGTACAACTCAGAAAGAGATAGGGACACAAATAAATTTCACTATTCCTTCTATGGAAAGCTTGGCCACCAAGAAGGTCCTACACTCTTATCAGATAAGGATTTAATTTCGGATATAAAATATATAATAAATAAGTTGTCAAAGTAGGTGTGATATGAAATTTAAAAAATTATTTTATTTGTTCCTGATCTTAACTTTTCTCACAGCTTGTAAGAAGAATGAAGTCCATGAGATAAAATTTTCCACTGGAGAAGTTTATAAATTTCAAGATTTATCTGTGGAAGTAATTGCTGATGAAGAAGAAATGACCAAGAAAGAAATTTTCTCTTCTGAAGGCAATGAAGAAAAGTTAAAAGAGATAATTAGTCTTTTGGAAAAGTGCCAGGCTACAGATCCAGGCCATGGCTATGCTTCTATCCCAGATTATGATAGTTTAATTATTAAACTAAAGGATAAAAACAAAGAAGATACAATTTTTATGTACGACTCAAAAAGAGATAGAAACACAAAAAAATTTCACTATTCTTTATATGGAAGTCTTGGAAAATATGATGGGGCTTGTCTCTTATCCGATGACGACTTGATTTCAGAAATAAAGTATATAGTTGATAAATAAAAAAAATCACGGTAATTTCTACCGTGATTTTTTAATGTTTAAATTTTACCAAGTGCAAAGGCCTGTCTTTTCTTGGATTTTCCAGAGGATTCTCATGAAAAATCTACTTTCATAGAAGTCTTCGATAGGAAGAGTGTAATCGCCATCTTTGTTATTCCAAATTCTTGCGTAGTAGTCCTTCATCTCCTTCGCCATTGGTGAATCTTTTTCCATTGAAACTGCAAGGTTCGTCTCAAGGTTAAAGTTATCCAAGTTTCTCCTTGTGTAGTTGGCAGATCCAAGTATGGCAAGTGGGTCCTTGTCCTTAAAGTCGAAGTAAATAAATTTTGTGTGGAACTGTTCGCCAGAAGTTTTATACCAGCGAATATTTATGTCTGGATAGTCTTCCTTTAACTCGCTTAGGGCAGGTCTATTGGGTGAACCATTTTTTTCTAGTCCAAAGGCATCCTTGTTTAGGTCTGCAATGATTTTTACATCTACGCCACGCTTTGAAGCCTCGCCTAAATCTCTTAAAATCCTAAATTCTGAAAGATAAAAGATTCCAAGATTTATCTCGTCGCCCTTTTTACTTTCCTTAATATTTTTTGAAATCTCATCATAAATTTTGCCTTCACTTATGACTTTTAACTTGTAGGGAGAAGTAACTTCTTCTGCCTTAAAAATTTCTATTACGTCAGGTAATTTGTCAAAAAATATGGACTCAGACTTAATTAAATCCTCCATGGACTTGCCACGAAAGACCATGGCAACATTAGAGTGGTGGGCTGATGGGTCGTGAGGATTTGCCGATGCCACCAAAGCTTCCCTTTCTGAAATCAAGACCTTCCTGTGATTACCCTTGAAGTTAGCAAGTTTTAAAATTGATCTGATGTTGACTTTTTCTGCGTCTTTGTCAAAAAAGTTTTTGATCCAGCCGCCACCAGATGTCCCAAACCACTTTATATATGCCCTATAAAAACCAGACAAGAGGGCATTGGAGTCACGCATCTTGTTTAAGTCAGTGACCACCACATCAATTCCATTTTCACGAAGCTTCTTTAGATTATCTTCTTCATAAGCTCCGTAAAAATTATTTATGGGGTCTGTTACAAATAAAATTGGCATGTCAGGATTTTCTTTTTTCTTTGCAATTAAGAGGTCAGTCATCTCTTCCACTTGATTTGGAAAATCCATGTTGTCAGGATATTCATCGTTAAAGAGGAAAAAATCAAGGATTAGAAATTCTTTTGCATCCTTAATTATCTCCATCTCACGATTAAAAATTCTCTTTTCATGTTGCCTTTCTCCATCTTTTAAATATGTCAAATCATACAAAAACTCGCAATTTGCATCCTTAAAGTCAGATGACAGGTTGGTGCCAGCTGGATTTTTGGTATTCAAGCTGTATAAAATTGGAATAAAAATAAGTAATAAAATAAGTATCATAATTTTCTTTTTCTTTTTCAAAATCTTCTCCAAAAATTAAAATTACTTTGTGGGAATAAGGTCTTGGACTCTTGTCCCAGTACTTCCATACTCTTTATCAAATTTAATATAATATTTTCCTGTGTTTTTATATCTAATATAAAAAGAAATTTCTTCTCCATTTCTCAAGTTTTCATTTTTGCTCCACTCAATGCTTGGATTGTGAAGGATTTTTTCTATCTCTTCTCTGTCCTTTTCATTTTTTAAACTTACAATTTTTGGATATTCAAGGATTTCTATCTCAGCCTTGCCAGATCCATCGTAGCCAGTGAAGTGAAACTGAATTGTTAGAGGATCCATTGTGACAAAAGCATCAGGCTTTTTAATTTTTACAGCATAAAAGCATATAGCAAATATCATTATTATTGCAAAAATTATAAAAAACATATTTCTTTTCTTTGAGTTAATCTTTTTATCCTTCATAGATTCCTCCTTTTGTCCTATTATATCAAACTTTTATGAGTAACTTACAAATAAAAATTTACAAAAAAATTGACAAGTGTTATAGACTGTTATATAGTGTTATGTAACAAGGAGGCAAAATGAAAATTATTTTAATAAATGGATCCTCAGTTCCTCTTTATGAACAGATAAAGAATGCAATAAAAGAAAATATTTTAAAAAATAAAGTTAAAGAAGGAGAGCAGCTTCCTTCTGTAAGGACTCTTTCAAAAGATTTAAAGGTGAGCATTTTGACAGTAAAAAAAGCTTATGATGAGTTGGAAGAAGAGGGATTTGTCGAGTCTAGACAGGGACTTGGGACTTTTGTGGCAGGAAAAGATTCTGAAGTAAAAAGGGAGGAACTCCAAAAAGAATTAGAAGACCATTTGCAGGAGGCAATAAATTTGTCAGTAGAATTAAATTTGGATAAGAAAACAATTTTGGAATTATTTGAATTTTTATACAATGAAAGGGTGGAGTATGACAAATAAAATTGAAGTTAGGAATTTGAAAAAGACTTATGACAATTTTGTCCTTGGAGAAAATTCCCTAGAAATAAAAAAAGGATTTATCACTGGATTTATTGGAAAAAATGGAATGGGAAAGACAACAACTATAAAGTCCCTTTTATCCCTAATAAACTATGATGGAGAAATAATTGTAGATGGAAAAGATGTAAAAGATTTAGAATATCTTCAAGATGTTGGGATAATTATGGACGATTCTTTTTTGTCAAAGGATTGGAAAATCACTCTTGTAAATGAGGCTATGAAGTGTGGCTATGAAAATTGGAAGGAAGAAAAGTTTTTTCAATACATTAAAAATTTTGGAATTGAAAAAGATAAAAAAGTTAAAGAACTTTCTCGTGGTATGAAAATAAAGCTTATGTTTTCCATTGCCCTTTCACATGAGGCAAATCTCTTAATTTTAGATGAGCCAACAAGTGGACTTGACCCAAGTATGCGAGATGAACTCACAGATATGTTAAAGGAATTTGTGGAAGATGAAAATAATACAGTGCTTTTTTCCACCCACATAACTGAAGATCTAGATAGAATTGCTGACTATATTATTTTTATTGATGATGGAAAAATAATTGATTCATGTAGTAAAGAAGATTTTTTGGAAAAATATTTGATTTTAAAGGGTGGTTCAGAAGATATAGATCTTTTAAAAAACTTTGACCTTCTAGGAATAAAATCAAACTCTACTTCCTTTGAGGCACTTGTAAAAAAGATTGAAAAAGAAAATATTCCAGATGACTTATTTGTTGAAAATCCAGATATAAATAAGATTTTAGTTTTATATGGGAGGAAGAAATGAAAGATATTAAGAAGATTGTAAACTTAGACTATATTTCCATAAAGCCCTACTTTACCCTTAAAAATTTAATAATAATGACTTTCTTGTACTTGGTCTACTTCTTTATAACAAGTAATCCCATGACGGCAAACTCAGCAATCCTCATATTTTCTATAGTTTATTCTTCCTATCCCTTTTTAATAGGAGAAGAAGCAGGAATTGACAGCCTATACAGGATCTTTGGAATAAAATCTGAAAAAGTTGTAATAGGTAGGTATGCCTTTGCCCTCGTTTTATTTATCTTTGCCTTTTTAATAAGCATAGTTTTCTCAACGATTTTTTCTTTCTTTGTTGAGACCGCTGACATAAGAGAGTTTTTGGCGACAAGTTTTGCCTATCTTTTAGTCTATTTAGTTTTTATTTCCCTTAAGTATCCACTTTATTTTAAGTTTGGATATAAGAAGGCTAAGTCCATTTCGGCCTTAACCTTTGCCTTAATTGGGATACTTGCTTTTCTTGTCATGACTTTTAAGGATTCTTTAAATAACTTCTTTATATTTATGGAGAATAATATTTTTATGACCTTGTTAATTTCACTAGTACTTGTCTTGATTATAACTTTTATATCCATAAATCTCTCACAAAAATTTTATAAAAGAAGAGATTTCTAAAAAAATAAGGTGTTGGAAAAATCCAGCACCTCTTTTTATTTTATAAATTTTTATTCGTCGAAGCCACCTGTGTAGAGTTTGTAATAGATTCCCTTTTGTTCAAGTAGGTCAGCGTGGTCGCCTCTTTCTACTATTTCGCCATTTTGAAGCACAATTATTACGTCAGAATTCATAATTGTTGAAAGTCTATGTGCTATGACAAAAGTTGTTCTTCCCTTCATGATTTCATCCATTCCCTCTTGTACAATTTTTTCTGTACGAGAGTCAATAGATGATGTCGCTTCATCTAAGATCATAACTGGTGGGTTAAAAATTTCTGCTCTAGCAATAGATAAAAGTTGCATTTGTCCTTCTGATAATTCGCCACCAGAACCTGTTATAAGTGTGTCATAACCATCTCTCAAATTCTTTATAAAGTCGTGAGCATTGGTTCTTTTTGCTGCTTCAAGAGTTTTTTCCATATCAACTTCATCGACAGAATAGTTTATATTTTCAGCAATTGTGCCAGTGAAAAGGTGGGTGTCTTGTAAAACCATGCCAAGGGATGAGCGAAGGTCTTCTTTTTTTATCCTCTTAATGTCAATTCCGTCAAAGGTAATTTCTCCACTGTCAATGTCATAAAACCTATTTATCAAGTTTGTTATTGTTGTTTTACCTGCTCCAGTTGCTCCTACAAAGGCAATTTTTTGACCTGGTTTTGCATATAAATTTATATTTTTAAGAATTTTCTTTTTACCATCATAAGAGAAGTCAACATTTTTAAATCTAATATCGCCCAAAAGTTCTGTGTATTTATCTGATTTTAAATCATGCCAAAAATATTTTTCTTCTCCGTCAACAGTTTTTGAAACTTTTTCTACTTCTCCAGAGTAGTCTTCTGGCTCAACTTCTAAGAAATCAAAAATTCTTCTAGCTCCTGCAATGGCAAGGACAACAGAATTTATATTGCCACCGATTTGTCCCATAGGACCTGTCAAAGTTCTTGAAAGTTGTAAGAAAGATGCTACAACACCAACTGTGATGCCAAAACCACCGTGAACTGCCATAAGTCCACCAACTATGGCAAACAAAATATATTGGAAGTTTCCAATTCCAAAAATAAGTGGAAATAGGAAAAGTCCAAGTCTATTTGCTATCATTGTATTTTCCATTAATTCTTCATTAATTATTCTAAAATCTTCTCTGGCATTTTTTTCATGATTAAAAACTTTTACAACTTTTAGACCATCAATCATCTCTTCTATATAACCATTTGTCTTGGCAAGAGATTTTTGTTGACTCAAGAAATAATGAGAGGACTTGCCTCCAATTACATTCATGACAAAAATCATAAGCCCCACAGTTAAAATTATTACAAGAGATAGGGGTACAGATTGCGAAAACATAGCCACTAAAACCATAATTATTGTCATAAGCGATTGGACAAAGGAAGGGAAAGATTGAGATATCATTTCTCCAAGAGCTCTTACGTCATTTGTGTAATAAGACATTATGTCCCCGTGACTTTTGCTATCAAAGTAAGAGACTGGCAGTGATTGCATTTTTTTAAACATAATCTTTCTCATATCGCCAAGAGTAGATTCAGATATTGAAACCATTAGTCTTGAATAAGTGAAAGATGACAAGACGCCTATTGCCAAAAATATTCCCATCTTAATCAACATGGATAAAAGACCTGAAAAATCTGGATTTGAACTTTGGACTAAAGGCATGATGTAATCGTCTATTAAAAATCTCATAAATAGAGAAACAGAAATTGTGGCAAGAGAGGAAATTATTACCATAAGTGAAACGGCTAAGAGTTTAAACTTATGCCTTTTAAAAATAAATGAGAATAATTTTTTTGCAGCAACTTTGTTTTCTGGAGATGTAATTTTTGTCTTATTCTTTTGCATCAAAATCACCGTCACTTTCTTGTGTTTCATTTATTTCTCTATAAATAGGACTCTTATTTATAAGTTCTTCGTGAGTGCCAATTGATTCAATTTCTCCCACATCGAGAACTACAGTGTAGTCAGTATTTTTTAAGGACTTTATCTTTTGTGAAATCAAAATTTTTGTCATATCAGGTCTTAATTTATTTAGAGAGTCTATAATTTTTTCTTCAGTCTTGTTGTCAAGGGCAGAAGTTGAATCGTCCATAATTAAGATTTTTGGATCTTTTAAGATAGACCTCGCAATGGAAATTCTCTGTCTTTGACCTCCGGAAAAGTTCGTTCCGCCTCTTTGCACAGGCATATCCAAATCTTTTTCTGGGTCAATAAAATCGTCACAAGATGCAATATAAAGTGCCTCTTTTAATTTTTCATCAGATAGATCTTCTCCAGCCCACTTTAGATTTTCACGAAGAGTGCCAGTGAAAAGTTGATTTTTTTGTAAGACTACAGAAACGTCCTTTCGAAGAGATTTAAGATCATAGTTTAAGACATTTTCTCCTCCAACATAAACACTTCCCTTACTTGGGTCAAAGAGCCTTGCAATTAAACTAATAAGAGTTGTTTTACCAGATCCTGTTGGACCAATCATTCCCACATAATCGCCAGAATTTATCTTGAGATTAATATTTTTTAATACAGACTTGTCTAAATAACCTGAATAAGAAAAATAAACATCATCAAAAATTATTTCTCCATTTTTAATTTCTTTTATAGGATTTTTTGGACTTACAATAGATGGGTTAGTTGCAATCACTTCGTTGATACGTCTAATTGAGTTTCTAGCAATAGTTATTTGAACTAGAATCATGGAAAGCATCATAAGTGAAATTTGAATTTGAATTGCGTAAGTCACAAGACCTGTCAAAGCACCAGTTGTCATTGTCCCAGCTACAATAAAATGTGCTCCCAACCAAGCAATTAGAATTGTCATAAGATAAGTTGAAAAGTTCATAAGTGGATTTGAAAAGGCAAGAAGTTTTGACGCCTTAATGTAATTATCTTGAAGTTCATCAGAGATAGTATTAAACTTTTCTATTTCCTTGTCCTCTTTTACAAAAGATTTTACAACTCTTATTGCAGACAAGTTTTCTGAAACATCAGTATTTAGCTTATCTGTTATCCTAAAAACTTTTTCAAAAATTGGATAAGCTCCCTTTATAATAAGTCCCATTCCAATGCTGATTAGGGGAATTATAATTACAAAAGTAGGGGCAAGGTCTCTTGATAATTTAAAAGACATTATAAAACAAAAAATAAGAGTAAGTGGCGAACGAATTGCCATTCTTATAGTCATTTGAAATGCCATTTGTACTGTTTGGACATCAGTTGTCATTCTTGTTATGAGAGATCCACTTTTAAATTTGTCCATATTTTCAAAGGAAAAATCAGTGATGTTATCAAACATTGATCCCCTCATATTTTTTGCGAGTCCACTTGAAGCCTTTGTGGCAAGATAACCTGAAATTATTCCTGTTGCAAGTGAAATTGCCGCCACTATAAGTAGGATTATTCCGTATTTAATTATATTGTCAGAGGAATTTATTAAAATCCCCTGGTCTATTATTTTTGTCATAAAGAAGGGAATTGCTGCATTCATCAATACTTCTAATAAAACAAAAAAAGGCGATAGCACAGCGTATTTTTTGTACTCACCTAAGTTATCAAAGATTACTTTTAACATATAACACTTCCTAAATATTGATTTAACTATATTAAATTACCCAAAAAGAATATATTAAATCTTCTAATGCGAATATAATACTATTATACTGAAATTTTACTTAAAGTATTTGTATTTATTAGATATTTGTAATAATATATATTTAATAAATATATGGAGGGATAATATGACAGACAATAAAAAAGAAAAAGATTTAATTGAAAATTCAACAACTCTTTCTGATTCACAAAAAAAACAAATGAAAGCAAATATGGATCAACAAAAAGAAATTAATCCTAAAGACAGAGCAGATTCAGATCTTTATGCTAAAACTGAAGGACAAGATCCTGAAACAGGAATTGAAATCCCAACAGACGACGAAGTTGAAGAAGCTAAAGAATGGGTTGACAACGAAAACAGAATGTAATTTCATGGCCTAGTGATAGGCCTTTTTTTATAAAATAATTTGTGAGGTATTAATGGATAGCAAATTTTTAAACTGGCTCCTTGGTATAAGGAATGACACCTTAAATAGATACATGATTGCCATAACCCATCTTGGGACTGGAGGAGCAATATGGCTTTTCACAGTTTTCATTCTATTTTACCTAGGTTTTAGGATTGAGAGCATAAATATTATTCTTGCCCTAATATTTAATGGTATAGTCTGCAATATTTTTTTGAAAAACACTTTAAAAAGAAAAAGACCTTCTTGGATTTCAAAGGTGGAACTTTTAATAAAAAATCCCACAGATTTTTCTTTCCCATCAGGTCACGCATCTTCATCTTTTGCAGCAGCTCTTACAATTTATTTTTACTTTAAGGGAATGGGAATAGTATTTATTGTGATAGCTATTTTAATTGCATTTTCAAGAATTTATCACTTCGTACATTATCCAAGCGATGTAATCATTGGAGCAATTATTGGAATGATTATTGCCTTTCTCACAAAAAATTATTACGACAAGTTTATACTAGACTTTTTGCAAAACAATCTAGAATTTTTATTTAGACCTCTTCCTAAGATCTGAGAAAAAATTGGAAATGAGGCTTGCACATTCCTTTTCCATGATTCCATACTCATAACTGATATTGTGATTAGTTATGAGTTTTTCTATTTTTTGATGGGAAACAACAGCACCAAACCTCTTATTTCTTGCACCAAAATATAAATTTTTTATCCTAGAATTTAGGATGGCACCAACACACATTAGGCAAGGTTCAAGAGTTACATAAATATCACAAGATTCTAAATGATAAGAATTTAAGTGTTTTGCAGCCATATTTATAGCCATTATTTCTGCGTGGGCAGTGGGATTTTTTAAATCCTCTTTTTTATTGTAGCCGTAGGCAATTATTTTATTATTTTTTACAATTACACAGCCAATAGGCACATCGTCAGATAAAAGAGAGCGATGGGCGTATCGAAGGGCTTCTTTCATATATTTTTTTTCCATAAATTTATTATAACAAATATTTTGGAAATTAAATCAAGATTTAGACTTCATGAAAACTAATAAAATATTATATGAAAAATTAACTCTATGTTATAATATTAATATGTAAGTATTATTTTTATAAAATATTTTAATTAAAAAAGAAAAATCAAAAAGTTAAGATACATATAATTTAAATATTTAAGATTGATAAAAGAAGCTAAATAATCCTAATAGGAGGGACAAATGACTTTTAAAATAATATCAGATTCCTCATGTGATTTAGATAAAAAGACATTGGAAGATTTAGATATAGAGATTTTTAGGATAAAAAGTACAGATGAAGAAGGCGAAGACTTAAAAGAAGACATAGATAATCAAGAAATCTATAAAAGGATGAGAGAAGGAGCTTTTTTTAAGACAAGCCAAATAACTTTTTATGAGTACCTAAAAAAATTTGAAGAACTTGCAAAAGATGGAATAGACATTATTTGTTTAACCTTATCATCTGGCATGAGTGGAACCTTTCAAAATGCCTGCATGGCAAAAAAAGAAATTGAGGAAAAATATGATGTAAGAGTTGAAATTGTGGACTCTCTTGCTGCATCAGTTGGTTTTGGTCAAATAACTTATTTCGCAGGGCTTGCTGCAAAAAATGGAGCATCCTATGATGAAGTCTTAGACTTATTAGAGTTTTTAGTAAAAAACACTAAACACATCTTTACAGTATATGACTTAAAATACCTCTATGAAGGTGGCAGAGTTTCAAGAACTAAGGCAAAAATTTCAAGTGTATTGAATATTCTTCCAATTTTAGAAGTTGATGAAGAGGGAAAAATCTATTTATCAGATGTAGTTCGTGGAAAAAATAAATCCTATAAAAAAATGGTTGAAATTATGAAAGAAAAATCTAATTCCAATGGAGATGACAGAATTTTCCCAGTATATGCTGATAACAAAGAACTACTTGATTCTTTGATAAATAAACTAAAAGACAAGGGCTATAAGAAATTCCTAATTCTTGAAATTGGTCAGACTATAGCATCACACGTTGGTCCAGATATTTATGGCCTTGCTTATCTAGCAGAAAATATACCAGAAAAATTTAAAAAATATTTAGATTAAAATAAGAGGAAGTCAAAAAAGGCTTCCTCTTTTCTTAGGCATTTTTAACTTGTAATTTTGGTTTATTAACCATTTTATTTAGTGAGTAAAGTGAGATTAAAAATACTATAAATTCAGAAATTATTGCTCCGAAGAATAAATACCTTGTTCCAAGAAGGTGAACACAAAGATAAATTGATATAAATAGGGCAACTGACCCCCTCAAAATATTTATAATTATGGAATATTTTGGATCACCTATGGCTGATGAAAGTGAAGCTATAAATAAATTGTGACCTGCCAATAAAAACATGAGGGCATAAATTCTCATAGGTCTTATTGATGCAGAAATCATATTTTTGTTTTCCAAGAACATTTCAAATTGAGTTCTTGCTCCAAAGAAGGCTATTGCATACATAATAAGAGAAACTATAAATATAAATATAAAACTCATCTTTATAATTTTTAAACTTTTTTCTCTCTCTTCTGAACCATGATAGTAGGATAGGAGAGGAAGTGTCCCGTGACAAACTCCCTGGAAGGTAGAACTTGCAAATAGGGACATGTAATTTATTACTGCGTAGGCAGATAGATATTCTGGTGAAAGATATTTTATTATAAATAAGTTAAATATAAAGACAAAAGTTGCAGCATTTAGTTCAGATATAAATTCTCCAAAACCATAGGCGACAGTTGTTTTTAAATACTGAATTATTTCAGCAGCTGTCATTTTTATTTTTACAAAACGAAGATAGCCCTTGGCAGATCTAAAGTGAATGAAAAATATTAGACAGGATAAAAATTGAGCTATGCCAGTGGCAAGGGCAGCACCCTTTACTCCCATTTGGAACTTGTCAATTAAAATGTAATCTAAAATTATATTTGTGACACAGGCAGACACTGCACCAATTATTGCTGTTCTAGGAAAGCCATCGACCTTTACCAAAACCTCAAAGGCGTAGGCAATGATGTAGAAGGGCGAAAAGAAAACAATAACTGAAAGATATTGGTGTGATAAACTAAATAAACTTGAGTCTGCACCGAGAAATCTTATTATTTGATTCATAAAAATTATTCCAAGAATAGATAGGACAATGGAAAAAGCAAGGATAAATAAAATTATGAAGGTAAAAACCTTGTTTGCCTCGTCACGATTTCCCTTTCCAAGCTCTATTCCTATAATGGTTTGAGACCCAACTCCAGTTATAATTGCAATTGCAAATAGGAAATTTACATATGGAACTACTATTGTGACAGCAGATAGTTCCATTTCACCTGCAAAGTTTGCAACAAAAAATCCATCTACAATTGTATAAATCGAAAATACCCACATTGCTATAATAGATGGGATGACAAATTTGAAAAATTGTCTATTTAAACTCATAATGCACCTCTAATCTACTGATTATATATTAATTTAATTTTTTAAGCAATAAATGCTTAGACAAATTAAAAAATTACCAATTTTATCTTGACTTTGATATAATGAGTTTAATAAAACACAGGGAGGAAGATAATGAAACCACTTATAGGAATTTCTGTTAACTCACTTAGAGATATTTCTCAAAATGATGTTGGACAAATTGGGGTTGAAGGTCAAGATTGGCAATTAGTAGCAGCAGATTATATTAGGGCAGTGGAAAGAAATGGCGGAATCCCAATTTTAATACCAAATATAAAAAGTCTTGAGGACATGAGAGAAGTCTTAGATAAAATTGACGGACTACTTTTATCTGGAGGACATGACGTAAATCCAAGAACTTATAACGAAAGAAACTCTGGCAAGGCAGGAAATTTTGACAATATCAGAGACCACGAAGAAATTTTTATGACAGAGTATGCACTAGAAAAAGACATACCTTTCTTGGGAATTTGCAGAGGACTTCAAATTTTAAATGTTACTCTTGGAGGCACTATCCACCAAGACTTACCTTCAGCAGGTTTTCCAGCTCACTCAATGAGCAATTCACTTAGAAATGAACCATCACATGCACTAAAAATAGTAGAAGATTCTCCACTTTTTGATATTTTTAAAAGAGAAGAAATTTGGACTAACTCCTATCACCATCAAGGAGTAAATGAAATTGGAAAGGGATTAAAAAAAGCTGCTTTATCTGAAGAAGGATTAGTAGAAGCAGTTTATCTTGACGATAAAAAATTTGCCCTTGCAGTACAATGGCACCCAGAAATGATGTACGATGACAAAGAAATGAATATGATTTTTGAAAAATTTATTGACGCCTGCAAGTAAGTTTATAAGTTTTGAGAAAATTAAGGGGTTGTTGCAAAAGACACCTATATAGAAAAAGACGAGAAAACATAAAAAGGCTCTATAATATCTGTTGGGGAGTAAATCTCTAACAGATATTTTTATTTAAGATGAATTGCAAATAATATTGCGACACCTAAATTAAACTAAGCTCATGTAAAAATAATTCAAATGGAGTTTGATAATTTAGACATTTCATAGGTCTGCTGTTAAGCTATATTAAATTTTTAATAAGATCTTCTTCAGATATCTCTGCTAAATCTGTCTTTTTAGGATAATATTCTCTCAATAAACCATTTGAATTTTCATTACTTCCTCTTTGCCATGCTGAATATGGGTCAGCAAAGTAAAAGTCTATTCCAAGCTTTTCAACTTCGTCATAGCAAGCAAATTCTTTTCCTCTATCTGATGTGAAGCTCTTTAAGCCTTCTTTTGGAAGTGATTTAACAAGTTTATTGATTGCTTCAAACATTGAATCTTTGCTTCTATCTTTCATTGGTAATGCTATATAAAACCTTGTTTTTCTTTCAACAAATGTTGCTAAGCACCCTTTGCTTTTTCCTCTTAAAGACACAACTGTATCAAGTTCCCAGTCTTGTGCCCCTTGGGTATGTCCGAAGAAAACTCTATACTTTATGTTTTTTGGTCTTTTTCTTATATATGTACCTATGTTAAATTTTCCTCTTGTTTCTTTACTTTTTCTAGACTTACCTTTTCTTCTTAATTTTGAAATATCAAAGTCTATTATTCCAGAATAAATCCAGTTATATATTGTTTTAAAGCTTAATATTCCTTTATAAGGCAACCTACAATTTGCTCAGGTGACCATTTAGAATTAAGTTTTTCTTTGATACTTTCTAATATTTCATAAGTTACTTTAGTTTTCTGGCTTTTAAAGATGATTTAGATTCTTTATCTCTTTCTGCTAGGTCAGCTTCGTATTCAGTATCACATCTTTTAAGCTCTTTAGCTATTGTGGAATGGTGAAATCCTAAAATTTTTGCTATTCTTCTAGAAGAATAGCCCTCTTTGTTTAATACCTCTATCTTATTTCTTTCGTTTAGTGTAAGATTTTTATAGCTCATATTAACCTAGGTGTGTGTTTTTGTCATTATTAACAAATTACACGAAGTTAATATGAGTTTTTATTTTTTATTTGTGTTGCATTTCATTTTACAACTTATCAAATGAAAAGAGAGACTCGAATTAACGAGTCTCCCCAATATTTGACATAGAGCCTTTTTATAAAAGTGATGGGATAATAAATTTTATTTTACATTAAATATATATAAAATTTACTTTTGAATGCAATAATTTTGCAGAAGGAGTGAAAGGATGAGTAAAAAAATAAAATATATTTGTAACGGGGCGTTAGTTTTAATTTTAATTTTAATTTTTATTTTTATTTTTTGGAAAGATGTAGACTTTGGAGATACAGTTATAGTTCAAAACGCAGTTTCTTATGAGAAGGGTAAGGTTATAAAAGTTTTAGATGAAGATACAGTTGAGAGTTATCCAAATTTAAAGACTGGATCCCAAAAAGTTTTGGTTAAAATGAAAAATAAAAGGTTTGATAAACCAATAACTATAGAAAATAATTTATTTTCGGAACATTCTGTGTACTTAAAGGAAGGTTCTAAGGTAATAGTTTATGTGGACGAACCAAAGGGGATTGAGCCATATTATACAATTTATAATTACGACAGATCTGTCCCAATAGCTATTATGTTACTTTTATTTTTAATAATGTTATATGCAATTGGAAAGTCAAAGGGGATAAAATCTGCGGCATCACTTTTTATAAGTTTATATTTAATGTTTTGTTTTATGATCCCTCTAATATATTTGGGACATTCGCCAGTATGGGTTACAATATTAACCTGTGTCTTGGGAAGTATTTATTCGGTTGTAATACTTCAAGGTTACACATTAATTGGACTTGTAAACTTAATAAGTGTGTCAGTTGGATTTATATCTGCTGCAATATGTTTTTATATTTCATCTTATTTCACACATTTAAGTGGATATAATTTAGCTGATGTAGAAGGACTCTTACTTATAAATTCAAAAACAGGATTACAAATATATCCTCTTATGTTTGCAGGTGTTGCCATAGCAGCCTATGGAGCTTGTAAGGACGTTTCCGTTTCAATATCTTCTGCACTTCATGAGATATATGTAAAAAATCCTAAAATAACAAAAATAGAACTTTTTAAATCTGGGATGATAATAGGAAAGGATATTATAGGTACTATGGTCGATACTTTGGTATTTGCATTTTTGGGAAGCTCCATAGCTACAGTTTTAGTTTTAATATCCTATGGAGTTGATTTTAATCAATTAGTTAGTTCAGATTTTTTTGCTGTTGAACTTGTCAATTCGCTCATAGGTACAGCAGTAGTAATTATAATGGTTCCAGTTAGCGCTTATCTATCAGGAGTAATCTATAAAAAAGAAAAAATCAAATTAAAAAGAAGATAAATTTACAAAATCTTTAAGAATACATTACAGATTATATTCTTTGACTTTACAATATTGTGAAATAATAATTCTAACTGAAGAGGAGGTATATAATGAAAAGAAGATTCAGTTTATTTTTAGCTATACTAATGTTAGTTTCAGTATTTTCACCATTAGGATTGGGATTTGAAGGTAATGAAATTAGATTTAGTACAAATGTTGTAGAAGCGGCAGAAGGTGATGCTCAATTAAATGAAGCAACACCAAAAGAAGAAGTTAATGATGCATCAAATGAAGTGACACCTAAAGAAGAAGTTAATAATGCATCAGATGAAGTGACAACAGATGTAGACAATGGAACACCTTCTACAGAGGATAAAGATGTACAACCAGAATTAGATCTAAAAGATCAAAAAATTATTTTAACAAATGACATATTGACTATAGGAAAAGATGGCACAGAAAGAAACTTCACATGGTATGCAAATACAAAAGAAAAAGGAAAATTTGAGTTTGCAAAACTAAATGCAGAAAAAGATTTTAAAGATGCAACAGTTCTTGATGCAACAGTTATCGAAAAAACAAATCTTTCAGGATATTCAAGTAATCAAGTAACTTTAGATGGATTAGAACCAGACACTGAATATATGTATAGATTCTCTAATGGAGATACAGTTTCTGAAGTTAAAACTTTTAAAACTGGTGGAACAGGAGATTTTAGTTTCTTCGCAGCAGGAGACCCTCAAATAGGATCACATGGATATTTAAATGGTAAAGACGGCTGGGATAAAACACTAAAGCTTTTACCAGAATTAGATTCTAGTGCATCATTCTTACTTTCACTTGGAGATCAAGTAGATACTGGAAAGGACGAAGAACAATATGATGCATATATTAATAGAGAAGGTTTCAATGGATTAACTCTTGCACCAATAATAGGAAATCATGATGAAAGAGGAAATGCTCACGAAGAACACTTCAAAGTTTCAAATGTACAAGATGAAGGAAAATCAAATGCAGGAAGCAATTACTATTATGTTTACAACAACACATTATTTATCTGTTTAAATTCAAATAACAAAGATTATGCAGAACACAGAGTTACAATTAAAAAAGCAGTTGCAGAAAGTCCAAATGTAAAATGGAGAGTAGTAACATTTCATCATCCTCCATACACAGTAGCACGTCATGCATTAGATGATTATATTACAGATATGAGATCAACACTTGTTCCAATATTAAAAGAAAATAAAATTGACCTTGTACTAAATGGACACGACCACGTTTATACAAGAACTCATGTAATGGAAGGAACAAAACCAATAATTGAATGGGAAAATGGAGAAGAAGGAAAAGCACCGAGTGAATATGTAAATCCAAAGGGAATTATATATGTTACAACAAACTCTGCATCAGGTTCTAAATTTTATGACATAATGCAAGATAAAAATTTTGAATATTCAGCAGTAAAGAACCAAGAAAAAGTTCCAAACATTTCAAATGTAAAAGTTACAGATAATTCAATTGAAGTTACAACTTATAGAACTAGCGACAAATCTGTTGTAGATAGTTTTAAAATTGTAAAAGAAGATCCAACACCAGTAAAGCCATCAGAAGTTAGAGTTACTTTTAAAGTTGATGAAAATAAAGGAAAATTCTTACCAAATGAAGATGGTGTAATTCTAAATACAAGAGTTCTTCCAATGAATTTTGATGCAACAAAATTAGAGAAAATGGCACCAGAAGTAGAAGGACTTGAAGGATATAAATTTAAAGGTTGGGACAAAGAGTTTGTAGGTGAATTAGACCAAGATTTAACAATAAATGCTATATTTGAAAAAGTAGAAAAAACAGAACCAGAAGAAGATAATTCAGTTGAACCAACTAAACCAACTCCTACTCAACCAGAAAAAGATGACACAAGAGAAGAACCAATAAGACTCTTCCCTAGACATCATGATCGAACAGAAACTCATCCTGTTTATGTATCAAAATCAAGTATATTCACAAAAGAAGATGCATTAAAAAAGGTAAAGGAAATTGCAAATAAAAATTTAGCAAAAAATTCTGGAAAAGCTACTGATATTGATGGACATTGGGCTAAAGATTCAATAAATTACGCACTTGAAAATAATTTAATTGACTTAATAGGAAATGAATTTAAACCAAATAAAAATTCTACAAGATATAATGTAGTAAAGGCATTGGGAAGATTCAAAAAAATTGATGTGGAAAAATATAAAGGCAAGTCTTTGAAAGATGTTGATGCAAATTCAGAAGAATCTGCTTATGTAAATTGGGCAATCGAAAATGGTATTATAGTAGGCTATGAAGATAATACTTTTGGAGGAGATAGAGAGATAACTCGTGAAGAAATTGCGAGAATACTAAATTTATTTGCTGAAAAATTTGATATAAAAGTAAAGAATCTAGAAGCTCCTAAATTTAAGGATCAAAATAAGATTTCTGATTGGGCATCAAAAGATGTAAAAGAAGCAACAGAAAAGGGTCTATTAGTTGGACGTGATGATGGAACTTTTGGACCTAAAGATAATTTAACTAGGGCAGAAGTCGCTCAAATGATTGTAAACATGATTAAGTAAAATCATAAGTTAAAGTAAATCTCAGTGTAAGAGCTGAGGTTTATTTTTATCCAATTCTTTATTAAAAAAAATAAAAATTTATTGAAAATCATTAAATAAAATTTTTATTTTTAAGGCAATATGGGAAAAATAATTGTGGATTTAGACATTGAACTTGCAAAAAATAAGATGACTCTCACAGAACTTTCTGAAAAAGTTGGAATAACTATTACCAACCTTTCTATTTTAAAGACTAATAAGGCAAAGGCTATAAGATTTTCAACTCTTTCAGAAATTTGTAGGGCGCTAAATTGTGATGTTGGAGATATTTTGAGATATGTAAATGATGAAGATGAGCGATAAAAAATTTGCCTTAGCAGTACAATGGCACCCAGAAATGATGTACGATGACAAAGAAATGAACAAGATTTTTGAAAAATTTATTGAAGCTTGTAAGTAAGTTTATAAGTTTTTGAAAAAAAAGAAAGACCTAGTTTGTTAAAAAACAGGTCTTTCTTTTTTATTAATTTTTTTTAAATTATTTTATTCAAAATAATCAATTACAGTCTTAACTGCAATTCCAGTTTTTTCGTGATAAACTACTCCTTCGCAGTAGGACCAATTTACCTTTCCCACACTATTTTTTGCCTCTTCATAGTCCTTTTTCTTGGCAATTTCAACTGTGCCAGGGATGTGGTTTGGACCCTCTTTGATATAGATAACATCATCTTCATAGCCAGGAATATCTTCTAAACTGTGAGTAAAATTATCGAGACCCTTTTCTTCTGCCACATAAAGCAAGTCTTCCATTAATTTGTCATAGTCTTTTCCACTTCTATCATCTAAAAAGACATCAAAAATAGCTTGATCATCGCGAGCCATTTTTTTAAGTGAAGGTCCATAGCCTGATCCGTCTTCTGCTTCGATTTTTTTATCAAAGGCAAAATTTTTATCTTCATTTAAAGTATATTGAAGCTCCACAGGCAAAACATAGCCAGACTCTTCCTTAAAAATTCCATCTTTAAAAGAAAAGTTTGAATTTTTTATAGAGGCAAGGAAAATTAATTTTCCATCTTCAAAAAAGTCTTTAACTAAATAAGTATAATAAGTTTCATATTCTCCAGGATTTTTCATTGTTTCAATTTCTCTCATTTTATTTGAAATTAAAAGAGAAAGTGCCTTGTCCCTTAAATTATCTTTTGATTCTATAATTTGAGTTTTAATTTTTTTAGTTTCTTCATTTTTATAAATACCATCAACTTTTTTATTGGAAAGCTTAATTTCTCTTGAAGAATTAGAAACTATAAGATCTCCCAAGATATTTTCGCTTTTCTTTACACTTTCATCTGTAAGTTCAGCGTTTTTAAAGATTCTCCAATAATCTGAATCACTGAAATTTCCAATGATTTCAGCACTTTCGATTTTTTCGTTTTCATCTTTTCGGCATATGTATAATTTTGAATCTTTGTCCCTTGCCAAATCTTCCTTAAAACTCAAGTCTTTTTGATATTTTTCTGCTTCTTCTGTTTTTTGTGCCTCTTCTTCTTTTTTCTTTAAATTTTCTTCGTTTTTACTACATCCTGTTAAAAGCAAGATTCCAACAAGAAATAATACTATTAATTTTAACTTTTTCATTAACAGCCCTCCTTTTACCTTATAATATAATAAAGTGAGTTTAAATACAATTATAAATGCCATTATTAAAGTCCTAAATTATGGTATAATGATTGTAATTTTAAATAAGGGGGAAATTATGAGAGCTGTTATAACTGTAATAGGTAGTGACAAAATTGGTATTGTATACGAAGTTGTAAAAAAGATGGTGGAATTTGATTTAAATATTGTAGATATTACTCAAACAATTTTAGATGGTTATTTTACAATGATTGTAATGGTAGATTTAACTAAAATGAATGTTGAATTCCAAGAAGTTGTAGATGCCTATGAAAAACTTGGGGAAGAACTTGGACTTTCTATTAGGGTTCAACACACAGGTATCTTTGACAAGATGCACCAAATTTAAGGAGCGATCTTTATGGATAAAAAAAGAATTTTAGAGACAGTGAGGATGCTGGATCAAGAAAACTTAGATATAAGGACTGTAACTCTTGGCATTTCACTTTTAGATTGTATAGATAAGGACGGAGATCTTGCCCGTCAAAAGATTTATGAAAAGATAACAAAATATGGCAAACATCTAGTAGATTATGCAAATGAAGTTGCAAAAAAATACGGTGTAGAAATTGTAAATAAAAGAGTTTCTGTTACACCTATAGCCCTAATAGCTGGTGCAACTGATGAAAAAGACTACACAGAATTTGCGAGAACTCTCGACAAAGCTGCAAAGGAAATTGGTGTTGATTTTATTGGTGGTTTTTCTGCTTTAGTTCATGGAGAAATGACGCCAGCAGATGAAATTTTAATTAACTCTATCCCTCGTGCCCTTGCTGAAACTGATAAAGTTTGTTCTTCAGTAAATGTTGGTACAACAAAAAAGGGACTTAATATGGACGCAGTTAAGCTAATGGGAGAAAAGATTGTTGAAACTGCAGAAAATACTAAAGATGAAGATTCCATTGGTTGTGCAAAACTCGTTGTCTTTGCCAACGCAGTAGAAGATAATCCTTTTATGGCAGGAGCTTTTCACGGTGTAGGTATGGGAGATGTAGTCCTTCACGTAGGAGTTTCTGGACCTGGTGTTGTAAAATACGCCCTAGAAAAAGTTAAGGGAGAAAGTTTTGATGTAGTTTCTGAAACTATAAAGAAGACTGCTTTTAAAATAACAAGACTTGGAGAATTAATTGGAACAGAAGTTGCAAATAAAATTGGTGTTCCCTTTGGAACAATTGACTTATCCCTTGCACCAACTCCAGCCATTGGAGATTCTGTTGCAAGAATCCTAGAAGAAATTGGTCTTGAATTTGCAGGTGGTCACGGAACTACTGCAGCTCTTGCCATGCTAAATGATGCAGTGAAAAAAGGTGGCATCATGGCATCTGATCACGTTGGAGGACTATCTGGTGCCTTTATACCAGTGAGTGAAGACGAAGGAATGATAGAAGCTGCAAGAAATGGATACATTGGTCTTTCAAAACTTGAAGCCATGACTTGTGTTTGCTCCGTTGGTCTTGACATGATTGCAATCCCAGGAGATACAAAAGCATCAACACTTGCTGCAATTATTGCTGATGAAGCTATGATTGGAATAATAAATCAAAAGACAACGGCAGTTAGACTTATTCCAGTAATAGGAAAGAAAGTTGGAGAAGAAGCAACTTTTGGAGGACTATTGGGTTCTGCTCCAATTATTCCAGTTCATCCAGGCAGTGCAGAAAAATTTGCACAAAGAGGTGGATTTATTCCAGCTCCTGTTCACAGTTTTAAAAATTAAAAAATATAAAATAATAGAGGAAAGAGGTGTGCTATGAATAACAATTCAAAGGATATTGAAAAATTAACCACAGAGAATACTGAGTTTAATCGAGAAATTGGAGTTTTTGGTGGAGTTAGTATCATTGGCGGAATTATGATAGGTTCTGGAATTTTTTATCTAGGTTCCTATGTTCTTCAAAGGACTAATATGAACTCTGGTCTTGCCCTTATCTGTTGGGTAATTGGAGGACTTATAACACTTTTTGGAGGACTTTGTTATGCAGAACTTGGTACTGCTATGCCAAAGGCTGGAGGAAGAATTGTTTACTTAAATGAAGCCTATCATCCAATAGTTGGATTTATATCAGGCTTTACTGACTGGATAGTTGGTGGACCAGGTTCAGTTGCTGCAGTTGCAATTGCCCTTATGACTGTTTTTAAAAGTTTTTTCGAAATCTCTGATTTTGGAATTAAACTTGCAGCCATATTTTTAATAATTGCCCTAACTATTTACAATTTATTTGGAGTTAAGGCAGCCTCAATTTTACAAAATCTATCTATGGTAGCAAAACTTGTTCCCATAGGAATAGTAATGATAGCAGCATTATTTGTTGGGAAAATTAGTCCAGACTTGAGTCTTGGATCTGCTGTTGAATATTCAAAGACTTCTGGCACAAATATTTTTGGAATGATAGCCATAGCTGTCGTTGCAACTCTTTGGGCTTACGAAGGATGGACAAATTTAAATACAGTAGCAGAAGAAATTAAAGAACCTCACAAAAATCTTCCTCTTGCCCTAATAATTGGTATTGGTGGAATAACAGTTCTTTACACATTATTTAACTTTGCCATTATGAAGGTAATTCCTCACGAAGAAATCGTGGCAATGATAGATTCTGGCGATTTATATCTTGGAACAGAAGTAGCAAAAAGAGTATTTGGACAAGCTGGAGTACTCATAGTAAGTGCAGGAATGATTCTTGCAATGTTTGGGACCCTAAATGGACTTATACTTGCTCAACCAAGAATGTACTATGCAATGGCAGTGGAAGGTCACTTCTTTAAGTCCTTTGCAAAACTTCATCCAAAGTATAAAGTTCCAACAGCTCCAATGATTGTCCAATGTGTATTTGCTTGTTTACTTGTACTTTCATCAAATCTTGACCAATTGACTAACATGGTAGTAATAACTGGAATGATTTTCTCAGTTCTTACAATTTTATGTGTTCCAATTTTGAGAAAAAAATATCCAAAAATTGAAAGACCATACAAGGTTTGGTTCTATCCAGTTTCTGTAATTATAACAGCCCTAATTTTTGCAGGACTTGTTGTCCAAGGTGCATTAGAAGACCCAATTACAGGACTAACTGGTCTTGTTGTGCCAATGCTTGGTGCAATCACTTATATGATTTTTGATGCAAAATTAAAAAAAGAGAAAAAAGAGGTATAAGATGAAAAAATTATTTTACAATGGAAAAGTTTATGTCAATCGAGATGAATTTCAAGAGGCAATTTACCTTGAAGATGAATTTATAAAAGAAGTTGGAAAAACAGAAGACCTTGTAAAAAAATACCTCGATGATGATATAGAAAAAATTGACCTTGAAAAAAGAACAGTAATACCTGGATTAAACGATTCTCACCTTCACTTTATGCAATTTGGAGAAAGCATGAACCAAGTTGACATTGAAGGAGTTGAGTCCATTAAAGAAATGATAGATAGATGTAAACTTTTTATGGAAAAAAATCCAAAAAGATGTCAAAAGGGAATTCATGCCATTGGCTGGAACCAAGATTTATTTACTGGTGAAAAGAGAATCCCAAACCGCTTTGATTTAGACAAAATTTCAAGAGAAATCCCCATAGTTCTTGAAAGAGTTTGTGGTCACATAGTTTCATCAAACACAAAGGTCATAGAAATTCTTGGACTTACAAAGGATAGTCCACAATTTCCTGATGGAGAATTTTTAATAGGAGATGACGGTTATCCATCTGGAGTTTACACTGCCAATGCCTGCAACTTTGCTAAGGACGTTATACCAGATTTTACCCTTGATGAAAGACGTGAAATGCTAATAGAAACTATGGACTATGCAGTATCTTGCGGCCTTACATCAGTTCAGTCAAATGATGTTGGCACAACTTTTATGAATGGTCCAGTAGCTTTCAAACTTTTAAAAGATATTTATAAGGAAAATAAAAAAATTAGGTATAGACACCAAGTTTGCTTTAATGATTTTTCTGAATTTGAAAAATATTTGTCTGAAGGAGAATACACTTCTCATGACTATGACACAAATTATTTAAAGCTTGGACCTCTTAAACTATTTAAAGATGGATCACTTGGAGCAAGGACTGCCCTTATGCGCCATGGATACAATGATGACAGGGACAACCACGGACTTCCTTGGATAAAAGATGAAGAGATGAGAAAATATGTTAACTTGGCAACAAAAAATAATCTGCAAGTCATAACTCACGTTATTGGAGATAAGGCAATCGAAGATACTGTTAAGTGTTACGAAGATTCCTTTATTGATGGAGAAAATAAATTGCGTCACACTCTTGTTCACTGCCAAATAACTGACAGAGAACTCCTTGAAAGAATTGCAAGAGATGACATCTGCGTCATGGCACAGCCAATATTTTTGGATTATGACATGAAAGTTGTTGAAGAAAGATGTGGCAAAGAACTCGCATCCACATCTTATGCCTTTAAAAGCCTAAAAGACCTCGGAGCTCACCTTGCTTATGGAACTGATGCACCAGTTGAAAACCTAAATCCATTTCCAAATATTTACATGGCAGTGACTCGTAAAGATAAAAAGGGAAATCCAGAAGGAGGATTTTATCCAAAGGAATGTGTAGACGTTTATGAAGCCATTGATGCCTACACAGTAGAATCTGCCTATGTAGAATTTCAAGAAGACATTAAGGGAAGAATCAAAAAAGATTTCTTAGCTGATTTTGTTGTCTTAGATGAGGACATTTTTACAATTGACCCAATGGAAATAAAAGATATTAAACCAAGGATGACAGTTGTTGGTGGAAATATAGTTTTTAAAAGATAAAATTTTGGGAGAAAAGATGTTAGAGATTAAGGGAATAGAAAACTTAGACAACAAAGAAAGACTTGACTACATGCTAGATTTTGGCAAAGCCACAATAAAAACAGAAAAAGACATGATAGCCATGATGGCAAATATTTCTTCTATAATTTTTAATGTGGTGGAAGATTTAAATTGGGCAGGCTTTTATCTTGTAAGAGAAGATGAATTAGTTTTGGGACCCTTCCAAGGACTTCCTGCTTGCACAAGGCTTGCTGATGAGGGAGTTTGCGTATCAGCTTGGAAAAATAAAAAAGTTATGAGGATAGAAAATGTTCATGATTTTAAGGGTCACGTTGCCTGCGACTCGGAGTCTAACTCAGAATTAGTCTTGCCAATAAAAATAAAAGGCGAAGTAATAGGAGTTCTTGATTTAGATTCACCAAATATAGGTCGCTTTACAGAGCTCGAAGAAGAAAAATTTAAAGAACTTGTGAAGGCTATGGAAAAAGAATTAAATAAATAAATTTGAGGAGCTTAGCCTCCTCTTTTATTTTGTCTTAAAAGATTATAAAATCTTATTTATTAAGTAGAAGTAAAAACATAAGAAAGTAAATTCAAAAAATTTGCAGTTATTACTCATAAAATTATGATTTCATTAAATTAGAATGGAGTTAAGAAATGAAATACCTTACACTTTCAAATATTATTTTATTTATCGGAATTTATATTTTTGCAAGTTTTATCCTGGAGAAAGACAAGGAAAAGAAAAAATACTTGGGCATAATCCTAATATTTTTGGGCTGCATTTTAAAATTCTTAGATTTTTAAAATTAAAGATTAAAAAACTAGGCTTATTTAATAAGCCTAGTCATAAATTCAAATTTATTTATCTTCTGATACTATTTTATAAATTGCATCAGAAGATTTTCTTTTTTTCTCACGAAGTTTGTCATCTTTTGCGTAGCCAATTGCTATTACAAGTCTAATTCTTGATTTTGTCTTTAGAAATTTTTGCAATTTTTCTTCGTCAAACCAACCTATTATACAAGTTGAAAGTCCAAGACTTGTGGCCTCGGCAGTAAAATAAGCTGCTGATATTCCAATATCAATTGATTTATAATCTTGATTTTTTATACTTGAACCTATTTTTGCAGACAAGTTGTAATTTTCTTCTGTCACAATTGCAAAGGCATTTACGTCTTTTACAAAGGAATTCATTGTTCCAACTTGAAAATACTTAGAAATATTTTTCGCATCTTCGCCTTGAACTACATAATAGAAATAAGGTTGGGCATTGCAGGCAGAAGGAGAAAGTTTCATACTTTCAAGACAAGCTTCTAATTTTTCAATTTCAACTTCTCTTTCTGGATCATATTCTCTACAGGACTCTCTTATTTTTGCCAAATCTAAAAATTGATTAAATTCCATCTTTTCCTCCTAAAAATTCATCTAAATCTCCATCAAAGAAGAAAAATTTATCGTCACGCATTAGGCAAGGTACTCCAACACTACCTTCTTCCACGATTTCGTCAAAGGCATCTGAAAAATCTCTTTCTCTTAAAAATTTTTTAAGACTTGCCATTGATGATGTGATATCAACTATTTCACATTTTATCTTTCTCTTTTTTATTTCTTCTATTGCTGGTGGACAATCTGGGCAAAGGCTTGAAATAAAAAGTGTTAGCATATTTATTCCCTCCAAATATTTATCTAGTACCCTATAAAAATTTTCATCGGCACTTTTTTCTCTCTTAGAAATATTAAAATAAATTTCCCTATCTCTCATTTTCTTGTTGAAGTGTCTAACAGAAAGAAACTGCATTATATTGTCATCGTCTAGGAATTCTCCTTGAAAATCCAAAACTCTTGCTCCCTTTGAAAGGCCAAGAGAGGAAAGTCCCCTGTCATTTGTTATCACAAGGTCATCTTTTTTTGCATGATTTGCAATATAAATATCGGCTGCTTCCTTTGATATATCTACATCTACAACTTCTCCATAGGATGGAGTAAATTCTTGGCTATAATTTTTTACCATTATTAGCCTTGCAGCGTATTTTTTTGAGAGATTTTCACATATCTTTCTTATGGGCGAACCATCTGCGTCTAATAATATTTTCATACTTATATATTACCCCAAAAGATAAATTAAACTATCATATAAATAAAAGTATTGAAATATTGTCTTATTTTATATAGACTTATTTTAGGAGGTTAATATGAAATATATTTACAGAATATTTGTATTCCTTACTGTTGTACTCCTCCTTGGAGCCTTGGGACTTACATTTATATTTATGCCAAGAGGAAAAAAATTAGCAAATGATAATAAAATTGAAAATAAAGAAGCAATAGAAGAACCAGAAAAAATTTCTATATTCAACGAAGATGAAGACATTGTAAACATTCTTCTTATAGGAATTGACTCCAGTGATGTGACTTATGAAGTTGATGAAAATTCTAAAAGAGCAGATACAATTATGCTTTTGTCCATAGATCCAAACTTTGACAGAGTTAGACTTTTATCAATCCCAAGAGATACATATTACAAGCTAAAGGGATATGACAATTATAGGATGAATGCTGCTTATTCTCGTGGAGGAATTGATCTTCAAGTTTCAAGCGTCGAAGATTTTATGGGCGTTAAAATTGATCACTATGTCACAGTTAATTACGAAGCTGTAGAAGAACTTGTTGATGCTATTGGCGGTGTTGAAGTTTACACACCAGAGTACAAATACACTGATCCATCAACTGTACCACCACTTGAAATCAACTTTGAAGAAGGTCTCCACCTTTTAGATGGAAAAGATTCAGTAAAATATCTTAGAATGAGAAAAAATTATAAAAACCAAGACCTTGACAGGATAAAGGCTCAACAAGATTTTATTATGAAGATTTTTGACAAGATGAAATCACCAAAGATGCTTTTAAAACTTCCAAGATTAGTTTCTATTGCAAATAAACATGTTGAAACAGATATGAATTATGGTCAGCTTTCTTATCTTGCCTATTACGGTGTAACTCTCGATAAGGAAAATATTAATATAAAAACTGTAGACGGACATATGAAAAAGGGTTCTCCTCTTTATTATGTTGACAAAGAAAGTGCAAGATATGAGGCAAGAGAATTAGAAAGACTAAGACAAAATGCTTCAGATGAAGAATATTTAAGAGATTATACAGAAGAAGAATTAAAAAATATGACTGAAGAAGAAAGAGATCTAGCTGAACAAAAGATGAGAGATAAGAAGCTAAGAGAAAAGCTAAAAGAAGAAGCAATTTCAGAGGAAAATTCATCAGACGAGAATTCAAATAATGAAGCTAATTCTCTTAATTCAAATAATAATTTTTGATAGTGGCAAAATAGTGTGAGAGATAGAAAATTTCTTGCACTATTTTTTTGTGGAATTTTATAAAAAATTGTAATTTGTAAAGTTTTTCTAGCCTATAAATATATGAAAATAAAAAATCACCACAAAAGTGATGATTTTAAAATAACTTATTCAGCTAAAATTTTTATAATATTTTTCACAACTTCTTTAGATTTTTCCATTTGATCCAGGCTAACAAGCTCGTATCTTCCGTGATAATTGTAGCCACCCGTGAAAAGATTTGGGCAAGGAAGTCCCATAAAAGAAAGTTTAGATCCGTCTGTTCCACCTCTTATTGGTCCAATTTTTGGAGTGACATCTGATTTTTCAAAGGCGATCTTGGCAAGATCAATTATTTCCATGTGATCTTTTAGTTTTTCTCTCATATTGTAGTATTGGTCTTTTATTTCGATTTTAATTCTGTTGTCGTATTTTTTATTTAAAAATTCTGCGATTTCTTCAAATAATTCTTTTCTCTTTAAAAACTTTTCCTTTGAGTGGTCTCTAATAATATAGCTCATCTTTGTTGATTCAACACTTCCACAAATATTTGTAAGAAGGGAAAAACCTTCATATCCTTCTGTGTATTCTGGTCTTTCATTTAATGGAAGCATAGAATTAAATTCCATGGCAATAAGTTGAGAATTAACCATAGTATTTTTTGCAGAACCTGGATGAACATTTTTGCCTTGGATTTCGATTTTTGCTGAAGCCGCATTAAAAGTTTCATATTCAAGCTCGCCAATAGGTCCACCGTCTACAGTAAAAGCAAAGTCTGCATCAAATTTTTTTACATCAAAAAGATCTGCACCTCTTCCAATTTCTTCATCTGGAGTAAAGGCAATTCTTATGTCGCCAAACTTTTCCTCTTTATCATTAATAAGCTCTTCCACTGCAGAAACTATAATAGCAATGCCTGCCTTGTCGTCTGCACCTAAGAGTGTAGTTCCGTCAGTAGTAATAATAGTTTCCCCTTTTAAATCCTTTAAAAAAGGAAAATCTGCAAGAGAAGATGTAAATTCATCATTTAACTTTATATCTTTTCCATCATAATTTTCTATAACTCTTGCTTTTACATCTTTCCCAGTCATGTCAGGGGCAGTGTCCATGTGAGCAATGAAGCCCACAGTTTTTTTAGCTTTTACTCTGCCAGGGATTTTTCCATAGACGTAACCATTTTCATCAATTTCGGCTTCGATGCCAAGGGATTTTAACTCCTCCACTAAATAATTTCCAAGTTTTAGTTGTCTTTTAGTTGAAGGACAAGTTTCTGAACTTTCATCACTAGTTGTTTCAAAGGAAATATATTTTAAAAATCTATTTAACATTATCATTTCTCCTAAAATTAAATTTCTGCTTACAATTTTATCACACATAATATTTTTATAAAAATTATAAAAATATCCTCAGCAGTTTAAAATTAGACTTGCTAAGGATATATAAAATTATTTTTTATAATAATCAGATATTAAATCGTGTAGGGTATAACTTTCTTTTTTATTTTTTTCAGTTAAAAGATCTTGCCAATTTGGGAAATCCAATTTATCCATTGCAAAACAAAGAAGAGCACCTGAGGCATAAACAAGGTGTGAGCCAATAAGAGATTGATCAATTTGTCCCTTTTTTAGAGTAGGAAGAATGTCAGAGAAATTCACGTCTTTTGTATTGTCAAAGTATAAAATTCCAAGATCATAATCTATTGATTTTGCTGCTTTTATCTCAACATATTGGGCTGTTCCCTCAATAGTTTCTTCCACAAGCTCTGATTTTAATTTCTCGCTGTCAGTAAATTTTATGCGCTCATCCATGATTTTAAGGTAATCTTTTAAATATGAATCTAGCAAAATTTTATCTGAATTTTCTTTTTCAACTTCATCTTTTATTTTATCTAACAATTTGTATTCTTTGTCTAATAAATTAAGTTCATCATCAGAATAAGAAAGACCTCGAAAAGTTAAATCATCCCAGTCTTCTTGGACATAATAATGGAAAGCTTCGTGAGCTAGAAGAGGAAGAAATCTCTTAGAACTGTATTTTTCTGCGAGAGATTCTTCATTTGTCTTTAAATAAAAAATATTTTTTTGCCCCAAAATTGAATAATTTTTATCCTTAGTGTTAAAATTTCCCATTATAAAATTAAATCTCTTGGGATAATTTTTTGAAAGCCTATAAACTTGTATCTTAAAATTTTGTGGCATTTTAATTTCTTTTGCAGATAAACTTTTTATTTCTTCACTGGGATTTATCAAGTAAAAATCTCCAAGAAAATTTTTATTTATCATGGCAATAGTTTTTTCATCTAGCTTGTAATTTTTCCAAAGTTCAACTTTTTTGTCGTAAAACTTTTCATACTCTTCCAATAATTCTTTAGTATCAGAATCTAAATCCTCATAATTTGTTTTAAAAAGCCTATTAGAAATAAGAGGAAGGGCAAGTAACAATAATAATATAGTCAAAAAAACTTTTTTTTTAGTAAAATTCATTAATTGTGTCCCTATAAGAATTAATCAAACTTGTAAATATTTATGCCAGTTTTAGGATCTTTTTGTCTGTCAACTATGCCATCTATAATATTTATTGTAAGTTCACAAGTTACGCTTATCTTTGCACTTTTCATGTGACCGCCAAAGACATTGCCATCGCCATTAGATGCAGAAATGTGAATATGAGGATAGTATTCGCCATCGAGAGTTGAAATGCTACCTATAATAGAAAGAATTTCAAATTCTCCCTTAAAATTTCTTTCCTTGTAGTCTTTTTTTGAAACACTAAAGATGCCAATAGTGAAGTCATCAGTTGCACCAAGTCCATAGACACTTGCCAGTTTAATATTTTCCTTTAGGGCTATTTCCTTTAACTTTTCGTGAACTTCTTCAGTCCTGTCAATTCTTGCAACTATTTTGTCATCAAATCTTTTGTAATCCATATTTCCTCCTAAATATTAAAACTATTCTCCATATATGAAAATTATATGAAAATAAAAAATATCTATTAGCTTAAATAAAAAATTTTAAAAATTAATCAAAATCATTTTTTGAAATTCTATCTTCCACAGAATAATCATTGTCCAAAATTTCCACATCATATTCTCCTGAAAACATTGGTGAAGATAAAATATAATCAGCAGTAGTAGAAGATGTAGCAAGGGCAATATTATATAGAGTTGAAATCCTAAGAAGTGCCTTGACATCAGGGTCGTGAGGTTGTGCCTCAAGAGGATCCCAAAAGAAAATTAAAATATCAATTTGTGAATCAGAAATTTTTGCACCAAGTTGCTGGTCGCCACCTAGAGGACCAGAAACAAGTCTTTTGACATCAAGAGAAGTTTCCGCTGAAATTAGAGCTGCAGTAGTCCCTGTGCCAATAAAATTGTGTCCTTTTAGCTCATCTTCATGTCTTTTTACCCAAGACAAGAGTTCCTTTTTCTTGTGATCGTGGGCAACTAGGGCAATAGTCTTTTTTTCATTAACCTTAATTTTTTTAACTTGCATAAACACCTCATTTTTTTAAAAAATCTTGACTAAGTCTTTTCTTTAATATATAATATCAAAGATTGAAATCCTTGCATAGCTTAAATGCTATGCCGAAGACCATAAGGAGGTGAAAGTATGAATAAATACGAAGCGGTGATTATGTTTTACCCAGAAGTGGAAGAAGAAAAAAGAAATGCTTCTTTCGAAAGACTTAAAAAGGTAATCGAAAAAGACGGTAAAATCAATAATGTTGATGAATGGGGTATGAAAAAACTAGCTTACGAAATCGACTACAAGAATGAAGCTTACTATATTTTCGTAGAATTTGAAACAAAAGCAGAAGATATAGCAGAAATCAACAGAATAGCAAAGATCATGGACCCAGTAATGAGACAAATGATTATCAAAGTTGAAGACTAAGGAGTTTTTATGAATAGTGTAAGTTTAATCGGAAGATTAGCGAGAGATCCAGAACTTCGTTATGCACAAACAGGCACAGCAATGTGTCGTTTCACTGTTGCCGTAGATAGAAGACTAAGCAAGCAAAAAAGACAAGAAGCTGAAGCAGCAGGTCAGCCAACAGCTGATTTTATATCTTGCACAGCTTTTGGAGCAGTAGCTGAGCTTATAGCTAACTATCACAAAAAAGGCAGCCAAATCGGAATCGAAGGTAGAATCCAAACAGGATCTTATGAAAAAGATGGAAGAACTATTTACACAACAGATGTTGTAGTAAATAATATGACTTTTATTGGATCTAGCCAAGGAGGAGGACAAGCACAAGGCGGCTTTAACCAAAACCAAGGCGGATTTAATAATCAAAATAATTTCCAAAACCAAGGTGGATTCAATCAATCAGGTTTTAACAACCAAGGACCTGTAAATTCTGCTTACGAAAATGATTTTTCTAAGAACAATAACGATAACGATGACGATGGATTTTTCCCTGTTGATAATGACGATATACCATTTTAAGGAGGGTAAAAATGCAAAGAAGATTTGGCAGAAGGAAAAAAGTAGATCCTTTTGAAAAAGATAAGACTAAAAAAATTGACTATAAAGATGTTGAAACACTAAGAAATTACATTTCTGACCGTGGTAAAATTCTTCCAAGAAGAATCACTGGCTTAAATGCAAAACATCAAAGAGAAATGACAGTAGCTATTAAGAGAGCAAGACAAATTGCACTTCTTCCATATAGCGCTGACTAATATAAGATAAATTAACTGTTGGTTTATGCCAGCAGTTTTTTTATACAATAAAAAAATCTTCTTAAAAGGCTCCATTAAGAGAAATACATAAGATAAAATATTGTATTACTATGCAAAATTTTACCCATAGAACTTGAAAAAATCTTGATAGAATTCAAAAAAATACAAAAAAAATATTGTATTTTTCTTATGATTTTTGTTATAATTGCTAGCCTAAGGGTATACTTTAGAAAGACAAAAGGGCTGGGCAATCTACTAGTTGTTTCTAGGACAGTACTTATGCTCTTTGTGATTATATAATAGGTGTATATTAATGGAGGAAGAAAAATTTTGGAAAAATTAAAAGAATTTATTGAAAAGAAAAAGGAAAAATCTGCTAGCAGAAAACCTAGATACGGAACAAGAAAACTATCTGTTGGATTAGTATCTTGCGTACTAGGATACTGCATATTCTTGTCACCTACAGTAGTAAGCGCACAAGTAGCTGATGGCGAAGTGTCAGAAAGCACACAAATATCAGAAACTAGAGAAGTTAGCGAAACTTCGAAAGCCTCCGATACAGAAGCAGTTGAAAGTTCAAAAGTAGAAAGCCCAGCAAAAGAAATAGCTTCTGAAACTTCATCAAGGGAAGTAACTGAAGTGGCAGAAAAAACAGAAACTCCAGTAAAAGAAGTAGCTGAAGTAGAAGAAAAAAAAGTGGCAGAAGTTTCAGAAGATGTAGTTGAAGAAAAAGCAGTAGAAGGAAGAGAAACTGCTGATCAAGCTATGTCAAGAGAAGAAGCTCCTGAAGAAATTACTGAAGAAGAAGTTTCAGAAGAAGCAGTTGAAAATAAAGAAACAGAAGTGGAAGAAACTGAAGAAGCTAAAATAGAAGAAAGAGAAGAAGTTGATCCACTAAAAGAAGAACTACAATTAAATGAAGAAGAAGATCCAGAAGCCCTAGCTGCAGGCGAAATTGAAGAAGATGCCATCACAAATGTAGAAATTACAATCGGTGGAGCAAAAAACGGAGATAAAACTGAAATTGTAAACCCTACAGCCCTACCAGACAGAATAAAAGAAGGAACGACTGACATCAACCTTGAAGCTCAAGTAGACTTCGATATTCCGGAAGGAACAAAACAAGGCGAAACTTTTGACTTTGTTGTATCAGACAATGTGAACCTTCATGGCGTTCTTGAATCAGAAACAAAAGGCCAACCTGTTGTTTTTGACGGAGAAGAAATAGCAACTGCAGAAAAGTTAACAGACGGTAGAAATGGTTACAAGTATACTTTTAATGAAAAAGTGGATGGACTCAAAGATATTAGAGTAAGAATCATCTACCCTCTTTTCATAGATCCTGACGCAGTACCAATGGGTACAAAGGAATATGTAATAGGAGAAGATGGTAAGTATGTTTTAGATGACGAAGGAAACCCGGTACTAAAAGCAGACAACAAAGAAACAGTTTCTGTAACAGTAGCTGGCAAAACAGCTAGCAAGGACTATACAGTTGAATACGAAAATGGAGTTTTTGAAGAAAAGAGAACTGGTCCGACATTAAGTGGTACTGCTGATATTGACCAAGTTACAGATAATAACTACAACCATACTATTTATGTAAACCCAACTGCTGATCAATTGCTCAATGGATCTCATGTAACAGTTCAAAATGAAAAGGGCTATAACACAGTAACTTTTGATGATGAAGTTAAAAATTCTGTAAAAGTTTATAAGGTAAAAGACCCTAACAAATTACCATTAAGCTTTGGTAATGATTTTAACGATGGAAACTATGAAGATGTTACTGATAAGGCTGAAGTTAAATTAGAAAAAGATGCTAATAATGCTGATCTTAATAAATTAGTTGTAAATGTTAAACAAGGTAATACTAATGAATCAATGCCTTTTGACGACAAAAATTTTGATTCATCTTCTTATGTAATAACATACACAGGAAAGAGAACTCCTAACAAGGCTTTTAAAACGAATACTATCTTTACAGCAGATTGGAGAAAGGCTAATGGTAATGTTGAAGACCTATCACACATTGACAATGAAAGCTGGGCATGGACAAATGAAATTGTAATTGACGATGCTGATGCCATAGCTATAGCAAACAAAACTTATAGTCTTGGAGATAAGGTTTGGATTGATGTTGATGAAGATGGTTCACAAGGAGATAGTGAAGAAGGTCTAGAAGGCGTAAAAGTTATCCTTAAGGGAATCAACATGTCCGATAAGGAAACAACAACAGATGCTAACGGTAATTATAAATTTGAAGACCTAAAAAATGGTGAATATACCGTAGAATTTGAAATTCCAAGTGGTTATGCACCAACAACAGCTAATAAAGATGGAGTTACAGATGAAAAAAACTCCGACGCAAGCAAAGATGCGACAAACAATAAAATAGCTACAGCAACAGGTACAATCCAAGGAAAAGACAACATGAATGTCGATTTTGGTGTTGTTGTTTCTCAAGAAGGAAGCTTCCAAGAACACCACATCTACATCACAAAAGATCAAGATGGAGTAGAAACAGGAAGAACAACTGATGATGGAGAAGTAAAAGAAGGTAAGAAAGAAGAAACTTACACAACAGGAAAGATAGAAAAAGATGGTTTTGAGTTTGTAAGAACAGAAGACGCTAAAAACGAGCCAACATTTGATGCTCAAGGAGAAGAAGCAACAGGAAACTTCAAACCAGGAGTAAAACAAGAAATCACTTACGTTTACGAAAAGACAGTAAATGATCCACAAAAAGAAAAAGGATCCTTCCAAGAACACCACATCTACATCACAAAAGATCAAGATGGAGTAGAAACAGGAAGAACAACTGATGATGGAGAATTAAAAGAAGGTAAGAAAGAAGAAACTTACACAACAGGAAAGATAGAAAAAGATGGCTTTGAGTTTGTAAGAACAGAAGACGCTAAAAACGAGCCAACATTTGATGCTCAAGGAGAAGAAGCAACAGGAAACTTCAAACCAGGAGTAAAACAAGAAATCACTTATGTTTACGAAAAGACAGTAAATGATCCACAAAAAGAAAAAGGATCTTTCCAAGAACACCACATCTACATCACAAAAGACCAAGATGGAAAAGAAACAGGAAGAAAAGAAGAAGACGGTAAACTTCAAGAAGGTAAAAAAGAAGAAACTTACAAAACTGGTAAAGTTGAAAAAGATGGTTTTGAATTTGTAAGAACTGAAACTCCAGTTAATGAACCAACATTTGATGAAAATGGTGCTGAAAAAACAGGCAACTACAAACCAGGTGTTAAACAAGAAATAACTTACGTTTATGAAAAAACTGAAACTCCTTGGACTCCACTAGAACCATCAACTCCAGTAAATCCTAGTGAACCTTCTAAACCAGAAGAACCTAAGGATACTACTCCTCTTGTTCCTCTAACTCCAGCTGAAGAAGTTGAGTTTGAAAGAACAACTCATCATGATCACAAGACTCCAGGAACTCCTGTAGTGACTGAACTTCCATCAACTCCAGTAGTGGAAACTGAAAAACCAGTTGAAGAAAAAACTGAAGAAACTAAAGAAGTTGAAAATAAGGAAGAAAATGTAGAAGAAGTTAAGGATCTTGAAAGTGAAGATGAAATTGTAGAAAGCACAGCAAAAGAAAAAGACAAAAATCTTGCTCCAGTTTCTACAAATGATGATACAAAAGCACCAAAGACTGGTGACGCAGGTATACTTTCTTCAGCAGGACTAGCTTCACTTGCTGCAAGTGGTTTAGCTTATCTTGAATTAAAGAAGAGAAACAAAAAGAATAAATAAGTTATTTTGATTAAATGAATTAAAATAATTTGTTGAGAGATCCCCAGAAAGTCTGGGGATTTTTTCTTGTGCAAAATTACTATTAAGTCATTATAAGGCTCGAATTTGTAAATTTTCATAGCTTTATATTTTCCACTTCTTTTTAAGAGTTTTTAAGATATAATCATACTAAAGAGAGAAAATATGGAAATATTTTAAATTTAATTTATAAGGAGGTTTTTATGAAGAAGAAATTTATTTTGGCTGCATCTATTTTTGCTCTTGCCATTCCAACTTTTGTTTTTGCAAATTCTGATATTAGGATTTGGATGAAAGGGGAAGTTATCAAGTCTGATGTTGCTCCTTACATTTATAAGGATAGGACTATGGTACCTCTTAGGGTAATTTCTGAAAATCTTGGAAAAAAAGTTCTTTGGGATAGTGCCAATAGGAGTGTACAAATTAGTGATGATTATGGCAGTGTCCTTTATCTTACAATCGATAAAAAGGAAATAAATGATTTTGCTGGTGGAAATAGCAACACTATTAAACTAGATGTTGCTCCAAGTATTAAGGATGATAGGACTTTTGTGCCACTAAGGGCCATTGCAGAAGCTTTTGGCGAAAAGGTAGACTGGGACAAAGATAAAAGGCTTGTTATAATCGGCGAAGGCTATGACACTAAGAAAATAAAAAGTGAAGAGAAAAACAATGAAGAAGATTCTCTTGGCTTAGACTATTTGTATAATAAGGACATGGCAGGAAAGTCTGATGAGGAAAAAGCAGCTTATGAAAAAAAGATGAGAGAAATGCCTTCAAAGGTTTTTAAGGGATACAAGAATGGAGAAGTTGAAGCTTGTCTTGCTTGGTTGTCTTTTGCCAAAGCTAAGGAATTTTATGGACCTGAGCTAAATAAAGATCCCTTTATAAATCCAAATAAGGACGGGTTGGGAATAGATGTAAAAGAAAAAGGTGAATCTATGTCAAGTTTTGATGATTATGAAAAGGACGAGAAGTTTAAAAGGGAAATCATGGGCGTAGATTCTGGACCTTCAATGGCGATGCTTGAGTATTTTGATTATTATTTAAATTTTGATGGAACTTTTAATTCTTTTAGACTCCCTTCTCACTATCACAGTGCTCCTCCTGAAATGCTAAAGGAAGTAAAGAATATTGTTTCACATCCAAAGAAAATAAAGTTTATAAAGGCTGATAAGGGTGAAGTTGAAAAACTTTTAAAGACTTTGGGAGAAATGTCTTACAATCACTATAAGCAATAATTTTTATAAGAAGGCTAGCATAGGCTAGTCTTTTTTTGTATGGCTTCTTATAAAGAAATAGAAGAGATAGCCTATTAGAAAGCCTATAGCTTGTCTATCCCAAAAGTCAGAAGTAAATATTTTGATTTTTATAATTTCTAGGGATATTATAAATAAAGCCAAGATATAAAAATATTTTCTATTAAATAAATTTGATTTTTCTAAATTATAGGCAAATATTATTTCTAATATTATGTAGATTATTGCCTTAATTATAAAAAATAATTTCATAAAACCACCTATTTAATTTTAGCAAATAATTGTAAATTGCATGTAAAAAAACCAGGCACGGGGCCTGGCATTTTATTTATTATTAAAGAAATTATTTAAAATACAAGATAAAGTATTGGCATTGAAATTAAGATACTTAAAATGATTCTTTCAATCCAGATAATAATGTAATCTGAGAATTTAAGAGGGATTTCAGTTCCCATCATTACTGGGATTGATGCTGAGAAGAATAGGATTTCTGATACAGAAACTATTGCTACAAGCATTTTTGTAATTAGTCCAAGTCCTGCTTCTGCAACTATTGGTGCTGGAAGAAGCATTTCTGCTATACTCATTCCAAGAGCTTGTGCAACCATTAGTGGTTGTTCAACTTTTGTTATTAATGTGAATGGATAGAAAATATATCCAATTATGTCAAAGATTGGTGTGTATTCTGCAAGTAGAAGTCCAATCATACCTACGCCAAGTAGGGATGGAGCAATGTTAAGTGCCATTTTGAAACCGTCAATAAAGTTATCTTTTATAACTTTTCCTAGAGAGTCAGCATTTTTGTATCCAGTCATACCTGTTTCTAAAGCTTCGCTAAAAGAAACTTTTTTCTTTGCTTCAGGAACATATTCTTTACCAGAGTAATATTCTTGTGGTTTTTTATTTAGTGGGAATATTCTGGCAGTTATTGCTGTTACTGCAAATGTAACAAATAGTGTTATCCAGAAATAGGATAGCCAGTGGTCCATGATATCAAGAGTCTTTGCAACGATAATCATAAATGTCGCAGAAACTGTTGAGAAACCTGTTGCAATTATTGCAGCTTCTTTTTTTGTATAAGTATCTTCCATATAAACTCTATTTGTGATTAATAGTGCTAATGAATATGATCCTACGAAAGATGCTACTGCGTCTACTGCAGATCTACCAGGTGTTTTAAATACTGGTCTCATTACTGGTTCCATGAAAACTCCTATAAATTCCATAAGTCCAAAGCCAGTCAAAAAGGCAAGGAATACAGAACCTATTGGAACTATTGTTGTTACAGAAACCATTATTCCGTTCCAGATAAGTGGTAGCATGTCGCCATCAAAGATTCTTGCTGGTCCCTTTTTTGTTACGAACATAAACAAGAATACTAGTGATACAAGTTTTAAAGCAAAAAACACCATGTGAAGTTTACTTTTTTCCCATGATTTTGTCTTTACAGCATAAACTATACCAGCGATTACCATGAAAACTCCAAAGATTAAGTTGTAATTTGGAATTTTCTTAACAAAAGTTGTCAAGTGGTCAATTGGAATTGTGTTAGCTTCTCCAATTGTAATTGGCACGAAGAACATAAAAATACCAAATAAAGAATAAAGTATAAACATTAAAATGTCCTTCGAGTTAAACTTTTTACTTTCCATTATAAAGCCTCCCTTAAAAGTTCATTAAATCTATATCGATTTCCTTTATTATACCACAGTGTTAAAAAATGGAAAGCTTTTCTTAACGAATTTGTAACTTTTTGTTTGTAATTAATTAGATATCTAGAAAAATTTTTTTGTTTGACTATTTTTATAAAGATTGCTACACACTTTATAATTAAAAAGCTTCAATAAAAAAAGCCTGCAAGAGCAAGCTTTTCTAAGTTCTAAAAATTTATCTGTTTTATTTAAAATTAACTTCTATAACATTGTTGGAGTTGATTTCTTCTATTTTATAATAATTATAAATATCTTTTCCAAATTTTGTAATTTTAAATTTGTTATCATTTTCATAACTTATTATTCCTAAGTCTTTTAAAATATTTAGAAGAGCATTTTCTTCTCCAGTAAATTTTTTGTCATCAATAAAATCTTTATCATTTAATTCTTTCATTAAGTTAATGACAAAATCCTTATAAGTTTCATAATTTTTTCCAAAAGATGATTTTAAAAATTCTTTATTTGTAAGGGATTCTATCCAGATGGCTAACTTTGTTACATCGTCAAAGATTAGGTATTCATCGGCAACATCTGTTAGATAAATGTCTTCTTTTTGATCCTTATATTCTATTAGGGTCAAATATTTTTTAACCATGAAATTTAAATAAAGTTCAATTAGTGGGAAGTGTTTGTTTTTATAAGTTTTCACTTCATTTGTAGGAAGAAGGTCAATTGAATTTACAAAGTCTTTTAACTTTGCAGGTGAAAGGTCTTTCGATTTTAATACACTCACGTAATTCATGTCTAAAAAATATATAAAGTTGTCAAAGTTTTCTATAAATTCATTGGAGAAAACTGAATTTTTATTTTGACCTAGGATATTTAGGATCTTGTCATCAAAATAAAAACCTTCTTGGCTATTTTCCAAAAGATTTATATAATAAAAAATATTTTCTTGAATTTCTCTTAAATCCTCTATTATTTCTCTTATTTCAGGGTGTCTAGATAGAATTTTGGAGTAAAAAACAATTAAAAAATTTATTGAATTTGACAATTCTTCCCTATTTAGAAAAGTTCCACTTTTACAAAGTTCCCCTATAATTTCTTTGTATTTTAGGTCATAGTCACTAAATTTTTGTTCCTTTGCTTCTAGAGAGTTTTTGTAAATTTTGGAAAACAAATTTAAGAAAAATGAAATTACAAATTCATCACTAGATCCAGGAAAGATTTTTTTGTATAATTTTGGATCCTGAGCAATACTTAAATCTTCTTCATTGAAGGTGTCCAAGATTCTTTCAAATTCAGACATAGCTAAGTCGTCTAAATCCGGTCCTTCTTTTAAATTTTCATAAGTTACTTCATAAATTGCTAGTAGATTTAAAAGATCTCTTTTTACAAATTCCCTATTGATATCAAAGGGACCAAATTCATCTTCTATATGAAGAAAAAAGTTATTAATATTATTTTCATAGGCAAAGAAATATTTTTCATCCATCATCTGTACAACTTGTAGGATCATCTTTCTTTTGTCCTTTCCAAATAATCTCACAAGTCCAAAATTATCTTGGGAAAGTTCCAAATCTGGATCAAGTTCTACTTCTATATATTCATCTAAAAGACAGTCATAAAATAAATAGTGGTCTTCCTTTTTTTCTATCTTGAATAGAGAAACAAAGGAATTTTTTAGTAAACTTATAAATTCATTTATCTCATCTTTGCTGATTCCTCGAGATTCTAAAAGACCAGATAAGATTCTAGTTGAACTTTCGTCGAATTCTTTGAAATCAAAAAGGATAAAAGCTGCCAAATCCTTGTTGGATCTCTTCATCACATAGGGATTGTCCCTTATGGGGGCAAATTCATCACTTGATAAAAAATTTCTTAGTCCAAAGCTAGATTCACTTAGAATTTTTTTACTTATTTCATAAATTTCTTTTTTATCTTCTTTCATTATTTCACCTTTATTTCGTCTATTTCTTCCTTTAATTGGTCCATGTATTTTAAAATATATTCAATGTGGTAGTTATAGACCCTATCTTCCACACTTAAATCATCGAAATATTCTTCGTCAAGTTCGTATCTCTTTAAAGCTTCTTGTGAAACGGACTTGCTAAAGTGATCTGCCTTCATATTATTTACAACTTCTAGCCTCACAGCAATGCTCTCAATTAAATTTATAATTCTTTTCTCACGAGAAACCTTGTTGTATTTGTATTGAAAAGGAGTAGTGGCTTCTTTTTCTAAAAGTTTATAGAGCTTAGAGGCATGGGAAAAATCTGAATTAAATTCACTTAAATCAGTTTTCTTGTCATAAATAAGTTCTCTAAGTGCCTCATTTGCAGAGCTATAACATTTTTTAGATGCATTTATAAAATCTTCCCAGATGTTTGGAGATGAGATAAAATAATTTACCAAAACTCCCACGATTATCCCAATAAAAGTACCAATTATACGGTTAGTTGCGTAATAAAATTTATCTGAATCAGAACAGAAACTTGCAACAAAAACTATACAAGAAAGCTGAGTCATGTCCTTCATTTTCACAACTACAAGTATATAAATAGTGATTAAAATACCAATTCCAGCTATTAGTGGTTCAATATAAGCTGGCACCGATACTTTGGATGAGAGATATCCAAGAAGTACGCCAAATACGCAGGTAAAAGCCCTCTTCTTAAAGTCCTGAAGTGATTCAGACATAGAGGGTTTCATTGTTGATACTGCAGCAATGGATACAAATATTGCTGAATTTAGATCAAGAAGATAAGAAAGGTAAAGACCTATGACAACGGCAAGGGCAGTCTTGAAGGCACGCATTCCTATCCTGTATTTATAATCGATTTTATTTTTTATAGCCATAATATTCTTCCAATCTAAAAATTAAAAAACATATTACATTCTTTAAGCTCATTATATCAAGAATAGCTTAAAAAGTACATTTCAACCGTTTAGGATATTAAAGAAATAAAATGATATAATTAAAAAATTTTGGGTAAATATTAAACAAAGAAAAAAGGAGAGTGACATTTATGTTATTGAACTTTGTTGGAAAAAACATTGAACTTACAGAATCTTTGAAAGAAATTGCAGAAAAAAAATTCTCCAGGTTAGATAAATATTTTTCTGAAGAAGTGGAAACAAGACTTGTTTTCTCAACTATAAAAGATGAACAAACTGTTGAAGCTACAATATTTTTACCAAAGACAATTATAAGAGCAGAAGAAACTACAGACGATATGTACTCTTCAATGGACAACGCTGTGGATGCACTTGCTAGACAAATTAGAAAACATAAGACAAAATTAAAGAGAAGATACCAAAATAACGAAACAATTAGATTTGACGAAATTCTTGGAAAAGAAGCTGAAAAAGAAGAACCAGAACACAAAATTGTTAAGAGAAAGAATTTTGAATTAAATCCAATGGGCGAAGAAGAAGCTATTCTTCAAATGGATTTATTAAATCACAATTTCTTCGTATTTTTAGATGCAGATACAGATGGAGTTTCTATAGTTTATAAGAGAAAAGATGGAAACTACGGAAAAATTGAAGTTTAATATTACTTAAATAATAAATAATTTTAGGACGCTTAGGCGTCCTTTTTTGGTGGGGAATTTTAAAATTTTTTATTTGGGAATTATTAGACTATATTTATATTCAGAATTTTAAAATATAAAAAAGTTTTAGAAAAATTTTTAAGCTATTAGAATTTTTACATGAGATTAATATTTTATTTACAATCTTCTGTTAGATTATAGGTAAATAATCTTGAGGAGGATTAAATGAAAAAAATAAGAAGAATTATATCACTTACACTTGCAGTGATAAGTTTTGCACCATCTTTTGTCTTTGCTCAAAGTAAGGACTATGGCAGTGCAAAAAATGTAATTATGATGATACCTGATGGTATGAGTGTGGAAGCACTTACTACTGCGAGATGGATGACTGAAGAAAAGAAGTTTGTCATGGACGATATGGCAACAGGTCTTGTTAGGACAAACAATGCCAACACACCTATTGCAGATTCTGCTCCTGCTGGAACTGCTATGGCTACTGGTATAAAAACAGAATCACCTTTTGTTGGTTCTTATCCAAGCAAGGATGGCATGCCAGGTTTTTCTAATTTTGACAAAAATAGGGAAAAACAACCTATAGCAAATGTCCTTGAAGGTGCGAAGAGAAGTGGTAGATCCACAGGAATTGTTTCTACTTCAAATATTCAACACGCAACACCTGCTGATTTTTCTGCTCACAATCCTGACAGAAATAATTATGAAGATCTTGGCGAACAACAAGTTTATCAAGATATGGATTTAGTTCTTGGTGCTGGAAGTTCCTATTTGATGAAAGAAAAGAGAAAAGACAAGGAAGATCTTATAGCTGAAATTAAAAATAAGGGTTACGATTATGTAACTACTAAGAAAGCTTTAGAAGAAGCTAAGGGAGAAAAAATTTGGGGTCTTTTTGAAGATAAGTCTTTTCCTTATGAAATTGATAGGGACAAGGCCAATAAACCTTCTCTTGCAGAGATGACAGACAAGGCTTTAAAAACACTTTCAAAAAATGATAAGGGATTTTTCTTAATGGTTGAAGGTTCTGAAGTTGACTGGGCAGCTCATTCCAATGATCCAGTTGCTCTTATTCATGAAATAAAAGCTTTTGATGATGCTGTTAAAGTTGCAAAAGACTTTGCTGATTCTAATGAAGACACAGTTATTATAATTGCAGCAGATCACGGAACTGGTGGGATTACTTTTGGACACAGAAACATCACTAAGGGATATGATAAAGCTCCTCTTAATGAATTCACAAGCCTAATATCTTCTGCAAAGATTTCTGTTACAAAGGCTGCTGAAGAAGTGAAAGAAGACAAGTCAAATGTAGCAGAAGTCATGGCAAAAGATTTTGGAGTTAAAGATTTAACAGAAGAAGAACTTAATTTAATTAAGAAGGAAAAGGACACAGTTTCTGCAATGGGAAGAATTATTTCTGCTAGAAGTCACATTGCTTGGACAACTGGTGGTCATGTTGGCGGAGATGTTGGCCTTTATTCTTACTCCACTGCCAAAGATGCTAAGAGACTAATTGGAACAGTTCACAATTATGAAATTGGAAGATATATGGAAGACATTCTTGATATTGACCTCGATAAGTTGACAGAAGAACTTTATCAACCTATAAGAAAGGGCTTTGAAGAAAAGGGTGCAAAAGTTGAATTTAAAGCTAAGGGTCAAAATGATTATGAAGCTATAGTTACAAAGGGAAATGATAAGATTATATTCCCAGTTTCAAAAAATTATGCTATAAAAAATGGAGAAAAAGTAGAACTTGATGGTCTTACAATTTACAGCACAAAGTCTGTATATGTTCCACAAACTGCCTTTGATCTAGTAAAATAATTTAAATAAATTTTAATAAATCCTAATTTGATGAAAAAAATATCAATTCCAACTATATGATAATAAACAATTCTACTCTCAAAAAAAGGCTGCAGCTAAAACTGCAGTCTTTTATTTTTTCTCTATGTTTGCAATTTCTCTTTGGATAAAGCGACCTGCGACATTTGCGATTTCCTTTACACTTTTTATTTTTATGTAGTTTCTTCCAAATAAAAATTTAGCATTTTCTATTTTGTCGCTATTTAAAATTGCAGAAGTATGTATGCCTATTTTTCTCAGCTTGTCTAACTCTTTTTTTGTGTCAGTTAAGGATTCTTTTTCAGCATATTTTTTGGGAGCAAAAAAGTTTTTTGTTGTAAGAGCCTTTATGTCACGAGGATATGCGTCAGTGAGAGAAATTAAGAGATGATTTTTATTTTCTTTTTCTAATAATTCTTTATATGCTCTATAAAAAAGTCCATCCCTATTCCAACCACTTGCCCTGTATCTAAAAATTTTTTCAAATTCAGATTTTTCTTCATAATCTTTTAAAATTGTGATAACTGTGTAGTCACCAACAGTTTGGTAAGAAATCACACGATTTAAGATTTCATTATTTTCAAGGGACTTTGAAACAATGTAAGCTTCAATTGCAATATCACTTTCAAGATCCATAAGTGATGCAGAAGCGTCGAGGACGAGGTCCACCTTTAAAAAAGAATTTAAAGTTAAAACTTTTTTGGAAAAAATATTTACATTGTCAGAAATCATTGACTTGTAAGCAAGTTTTGAAATTAGTTTGCCGCTATTTGTTATAACTTCGTCACTTCCAGCATGAGATGAAAGTGCAAGTCTAATTTTTTTGGAAAGACTTTTGATTTCATTGTTGTAAAAATTTCTATTTTCCTTAAATTTTAAAAGATGTCTATTGTAGGCTTCTTCAATATTTTTTTCACTTACATTTTTAAAGTCGATACCTCTTGTGTAATGAAGTTTTGATTTTTTGTGAGCGTCTGTCAAATATTTTTCTTCTATTATTTTCATCTCATCTTCTGAAAAAATTGATTTGCCAAAGTTATCTTCAAGGTATTTTTTCTTTTCTTTTCGCCTTTTTAAGGAAAGAGAATATAAAAAATTTGAAAATATATTTTTGTTTTTATTTTTAAAATCCCCAAAAGCACTTGGACTAGTGGATCTTTCGAGTTTAACAAAAGACATAGAGTCAAAAAGACTAAAGTTTTGAAGTGGTGTGAATTTTAGAAACTCATTTTCTCTGTAAGATAAATTTTCTCGAAAGATATTTAAGATTCTTTCTTCTAAGTTATTTTCATCAGTGTCATCAGCTAGTTTTAAATTTTTATAAAGTTTTTCTTTTTTGGGACTTAATCTATAAGTTCTTCCCAAAATTTCACTGACTTTTTTTATTTGCATGTGGAAAAATAAGTTTTCTTTAAGTGCCAAATTTTTCCTTTGTAAATCATACTTGTCTTCCAAAAATTTTTGGGCATAGTTTTTTCTTAGAGATTTTAAAACTTTTCTAGACCTAACTTCTCTCTTGTATATGAAATCTTCCAAGATAAAAATTGCAAACATATCAAATTTATTTCTATAAAAATTGTACTCCCAATTTGAAAATAATTTTTCAAGCTTGTCACTGCCAAAATATTTTGCAGAAAGTCCAAGGATTAAATTTATATAAAAGTCGGGATTGCCAGAAAGGTCTTCACCACTGATGAAGGGTTCTGTTTCATAGTCCATGGATCCATCCCAGATTATATTCTTTATTCGATTTTCTTGAAATTTTGAATTTTTATTTGTCATAGTCACTTTATAAAAATATCTTCAAAAAATAAATTTTCTTCAAATCTAGTTTTTATTAAATCTTTTAAAATTTCTTCTTCATAGGGATCAAAAAGTTTATTTGAAATAGTTAGTTCAAGTGCAGAATCTAAACTAAGATTTTCTTTTACAAGGTCAATTGCATCAAAAATCCCTCTAAGATCTGGTGAGTTTTTTGAAATTTCCCCTGCTTCTGCTTTTAGTTTTAAATCGTAGAAAAAAGATGAGATGTCACTTACAAATTCTTCTTTCATATTGGGATATTCTTTTTGTATTAAAGCAAAGAGCCTTTCTTTAGAGATGAGGGGCATTTTTATTATTACAAAACGAGATAGAAGAGCCTCGTTTAATTCTCTTGTTCCTTCATAGCCATAATTCATAGTTGCAATAAATCTAGTGGCAGGATGAAGTTTTATAATGTCATAGCCCGGTATATCTATTAGTCTTCTGTAATCGAGGATGGAGTGGAGGACTGCCATTGCTTCATTTTTTGCCATATTTATTTCATCTAGGACAAGAAAACCACCACAGTTTGCAGCCTTTGTTATGGGACCTTCACGAAAAAGGACATTTCCATTTTTTAGGGTGTCATCACCTATTAAAACGGAGCTGTCAATATTTATGTGAAAGGACAAATTCCAGAGAGGTCTTTTAAAAATATAGGCTAGATTTTCTGCCAGTACATTTTTACCAGTTGATTTATCGCCAACAAGGAGAATATTTTTACCTGCCAAGATGGCAGAAATTGCCTGATTTAAAATTTCATCACCAGAATAAAAAAAGTGTGGGTCAGGAATTCTATTTTTATATTTTTCATCTAGTTCATAATTATTTATAAAGTCTTCGATTTTTGAATTTTTCATTTTATCACTTTTGTCATTTTTCAATTGAATTTATTTCATTTTCTACATATAATTTTTTGAAGTTTCCAATTCCAACTGCAGATATAATAATCTCTGTGTCCTCTCTTCCCTTTAGGTATAGTTCAATAGTTGGGTTGTAAAAAATAGATATACCAGAAACTTCTACTTTTTTATATCTACTTGTATCTTCATTTTTTTTTGTGCTTATGTCAAAATCATAAGTTCCCACGCTACAACAAGATGCCTTTACATCGACATCTGGATTTACAAATATTTTATCAATGTTTTTCTTTTTAAGATAATTTAAAGCCTTATCTTTTAATATAAAGTTCATAAAACCTCCTAATAAAAAAAGGTGGCATATTCCAGCCACCCTTCATTTAAACAATTAATCTAATTTTATAGATTCAATTCTAGTTTTATTTTTCTTACCAGTTTTTATTACAAAGAATGCATATAGAGCTGCTATAATAGCTGCTGCTGGGTATGCAACAGAGAAAGGTAAGCCAAGTCCAAGTTTTTTAACACTTATAATAAATGAGAATACTATAAATGTATAGAAAACACCTGGGATTAAAGTGATTAAATAATTTTTATTATTGTTAATCAAATAAATAGTAGCTACTGCAAGTGCAAAAGTTGCTACAAATTGGTTTGTGAAACCAAAGTATCTCCAAAGCATATTAAATCCATTAGGATTAGATTTTGCAAAGAATAGGATTGCTATTGCAGGAATAAATAAAACTGCAGCTAGTCCAGCTCTTTTTGCTCCAGATTTTTGGTCGATATTTAATTCTTCAGAGATAATTAGTCTAAGAGATCTAAAGGCAGTATCACCAGATGTGATAGGAAGTGCAATAACACCAAGAACTGCAAGTAGTCCTCCAACATTACCCATAAAGTATTTAGAAATTTCACCAACCATTAGTGTACCAGCTGTATCTAGTGGAGCTTTTCCAGTTGAGAAAATTACCATTGCACCAGCTGCCCAAACCATAGCTATAAAACCTTCAGCAATCATTGTAGAGTAGAAAGTTGACTTAGCTTCTGATTCTGACTTAACAGTTCTTGATACAAGTGTAACTTGAGAACCGTGGAAACCTGATAAGATACCACAAGCAACTGTAATAAAGAATGATGGTATAAATCTTTGTCCAAGTGGGTGTTCAGCAAGTAGTCCTGCATTTGCAAAAGCTAAATCGCCAGAACCTTTTACAAAGATTCCAATAAATACACCAATAGCAGAGATAATTAAAAAGGCACCAAATAGTGGATAAATTCTACCGATTAATTTATCAATAGGTAAAATAGTTGAAAGAATGTAGTATAGGAAAATAACTCCATAAATGATCCAAATAACATTTGAATCTACTCCAACCTTTAAAATATCATTTGCGATTAAGTCACCAGGAGTGTAGACAAAAACTACACCAGTTAAAAGAAGTAAGATTGCAATAACAATATTGTAAAATTTACGAACTCCATCGCCAATATATTTACCAACTAGTTTAGGAACTTGAGATCCACCATTTCTCATAGAAATGAAACCTGTCATGTAATCATGAACTGCTCCTGCAAGCACACAACCAATAGGAATTGCAAGAAATGCAATTGGTCCAAAAAGAATACCTTGAATAGGTCCTAGGATAGGTCCAGTACCTGCGATGTTTAATAAGTTAATGAGCCAGTTTTTCTTTTCGCTCATTACTACATAGTCAACTCCATCAGCTTTTTTAACAGCTGGAGTTTCTCTGTCGTCTGGTTCTAATTGACTTTCTACATATTTAGAATATAAAAATCCGCCAGCAAACAGAATTATAAGTCCAATAATAAATAGTAACATATAAATCTATAACCTCCTTTACTTTTATTATTCTCAGCTCAATTATAGAACAAGTAAAGAATAATTACAAGATAAAAGCATCTAGCAATTTCAATAGATAAATCGTTTGCATAGAAATTATATAAAAAATATTTTGCTTTTAAATTATTAAAATATACATTATGCAAAAAAATAATTAATTTTTGAAATATTAAACTATAAATCAGTCAAAAAATTATGAAAAAGTAAAAATTATGTATATAAGCTAAATTTTTATTTAAATTAAGGAAATAAATACTTTAACTTGGAAGGAGATAATTTTTTGGATAATTATCTAAAGAAAAGCAAAAAAAAAGAAGGATAAACCTTCAGATAAAAAAATGGTCGGGGTGAGAGGATTCGAACCCCCGGCCCCATGGTCCCAAACCACGTGCGCTACCAAACTGCGCTACACCCCGACGAGATACACAAAATGTGAATTTCTTATATATTATTTTCGAACAAATATTATTATAGCATGAAAAAAATATTTGTCAAAGCTTTTTTACAAAAAATTTAAAAATCAAAGGCTAATGGAGTCATTATACTTGAAATCTACTAAAAATACAACTAAAATAGTATTATTATGGGAAAAAAGGAGGTAACATGAAGGCTATTATATTTGATTTAGACGGAACTTTAGTTGATTCTATGGGATATTGGCGAAGTGTTTCTCGTGACTTCATGAAGACAAAGGGAATAGATATAGAAGATGCAGTTCAGCACAAGATGACAACTATGAACCTAGATGCTTCACTTAAATATTTAAGAGAATACTATAATTTGGAAGAAAGTTTTGATGAACTAATGAGTGGTTTTAGCAAAACTGTAGAAGATTTCTATGCCAATAAGGTGGATTTAAAAGAAAATTGTCTAGAAATTTTAAAATACTTTAAGGATCAAGGTAAAAAAGTTGTAATTGGGACTTCAACTGCAGATCACTTTGCAAATATAGTTATAAAAAAATATGGAATAGATAAACTTGTAGATGGACTTTACACTGCCGATTCTGTTGGATATTTAAAGGCTGAAGAAGAATTTTATCTATCCATTGCCCATTCTCTTGGGGAAAAATCAGAAAAAATTCTCTTAGTTGATGATTCATATTTAGCACTTAGAACTGCAAAAAGAGCAGGTCTTAAAACTGCTGGGATTTATGATGAAAACTCTAAGGAAACCTGGAAGACTATTGTAGAAGAAAATGAAAATTCCCTTGAGAATTTAATAGACCTAAAAAAATTATGAGATTATTTTTATTTTTTGCGGCAAGAACTATTCCAGCCTTTGTAATTACCTTTGTTGTCTTTTCCCTCATAAGAGTTAAATTTTTTTCCGACAGAAAGAAAAATTCCACTGGATTTAGAGAATTTTTACTAAGTATTTTTGCGGCTTACATAGCCTTTCTTGTAATAATGCTTTTCACACCGAATTCATACATAGCAAATTCTGGCATAAACTTGACAAACGAAAACTTTGATTTTGTTGGAAATTTTAAAGATAGGATAAATTCTGGTGCTTGGGGTGTAAACTTTGTGCCCTTTAGAACTATGAAAAACTATGTAAAATATTCTGGATTTTTACACACACTCACAAATATTTTTGGAAACATCTTAATTTTCATACCCTATGGAATTTTAGTAGCAGAGATTTTTCCAAAATTCAGGAAGCTATCAAGGATATTTTTGTTGAGCTTTACAACTTCTTTCTTTGTAGAGTTCATTCAATTTTTTATAGGAAGGTCTGTGGATATAGACGATTTAATTTTAAATGTAATTGGTTCAATTATTGGATATATAATTTGGAACAAAAATTTAAAATATAAATTTGCGAAGAAAAAGAGAAGAAAAATAAGAAGACCTAGAAGCCCTAAAATTGACAAAGACACGAGGATTTAGTATAATTTTAGTCTAAGTAAATATGGGGGCGAAAATGGTTTCGACGGGGATTTTGAGCTTTAAGTAGCGAGTCGTTGATGGATCACACAACGTAAAAATGGTCTATTAAAAAATAAACGACGAAAATAATTTCGCACTAGCTGCCTAATTTAGGTAGCAATCCGGCCAGACACCGCGAACTGTAACCGGGTTTCAAATTAGCGGGCAAACGAACTCTGTGATGCGTCATAGCAGAGGGGGTTTATGGCGATACCCTGTATGAGTTTGACACTCTAGTAATACAGGGGAAAATTAAAGAGGAGTCTGCACTCGGAGAATCTTTCTGTAAGAGGTCTTCGGACGTGGGTTCGACTCCCACCGCCTCCACCAAATATTTTTAGATAAATTAAATAAATTGTCTAAACTTAGCCATTCCTTAGGGGATGGTTTTTTTATTTGCCTTGACAATTAACCATATTTAACCATGTTTTACGCTAATTTCCCACACAAAGTCCCCACACGTTTTTTGGTGAATGCCCACTGATAATAATTTCAGATTTTAAATTTCCTGATTTATTTTATATAAATATCCAAGTAATATAATTGACAATTGCATGAAAGATGATATTATATAACTTATAAAGAGGGTGCTATTATGGCAAATGTAAATTTAAATATTAGACTTGATGAAAATTTAAAAAATGATTTTTCCAGGATATGTGATTCCATGGGAATGAGCATGTCTACTGCTTTTAATATTTTTGCAAAAGCTGTTGTGAGCGAAGAGGCTATTCCTTTTAAAGTAAAGGCAGGTAATCCCATTGTAGCTGAATTTGATAGTGTTGATGATTTTAAAGATTATGTAGACAAGTTATGAGAAAAATTAAAGTTAGGAAGAGTTTTGAAAAAGATTTAAAGAGAATTAAGAAAAGTGGAAATTTTAATCTTGAAAAACTTTATGAGATTGTAGATAAGTTAGCTAAAGGCATCACATTAGAAGAAAGATATAAGGATCATAAATTAAGTGGCAATTATGAAGGATTAAGAGAATGTCACATTAATCCAGATTGGCTACTTATTTATGAAATTAGAGATGATGAACTTATTCTTGTTTTAAATAGGACTGGTTCTCACAGTGATTTATTTTAATAGTATTTTTAAACACTCAATTGAGTGTTTTTATTTGCCTAATTTTATCCGCAAAAAAAGGACTTAATTATTTTAAGTCCTTTTAAGATGCAAACTAGTCTAATAAATTTATAAGTCTAGTTTTATATTTTTAATAATTTTATGAAGACTTTAATAGTCTTTCGTACTCTTCTATTAATTCTTCTGGTATTACAAAATTAAAATATCCTCCTGATTTTGACAGAAATAGGTACATTATACCTAGACTTGTGAATTTTTTCATGTTTATGTAGACATTTTCGTCTGTGTAGTCTACTGCTCCATTGTAGAAATCGTAAAAGGATTTATGCTCTTTTTCTGTAAAATTCATAAGTGTGTTTTTAAATTCTGATAAAATCACTTTATGAATTTCATCTATTTCTTCTCTATCCCCGAGACCACTTAGGTCCAAATCATAGGAAGATGCTATGAGCTTTCTTTGGTCCTGGTCTAAATTTTCTATAATGGGGTATAATTTATCAATAGGTAGTTTGTTAATGCTTTCAACTTTAAATAGTTTTAATAAAAAATCGCTCATAATTCACCTCGTATTTATTATACATGAAATGAGCAAAGGGAGGAAATATGTCTAGTATTAAAAAGCTTTCTGAAGGTGTTTATTGTAAAATTATTCCTCTTAGGGGCAACCCTTTAAAGAGTATTAATATTTACATGGTCAAGTCTAAGGGCGAGGCAATGATTGTGGATACTGGTTTTAATACAGAGGAAATAAGAAATGAAATGCTTTCTTTTATAAAGGAAATGGATGTAGATCTCAATAAAACAATTTTATTTTTAACTCATCTTCATTCAGATCATACAGGTCTTGCTTCTTGGTTTTCAGAAGAACTTGGAGTTGATATTTACATGGGAGATATCGACTATCGAATGATGTCGTCTTTTGCAAATGCCGATTCAAAGAGATGGAAGGAAGTTATGGAGATAGCTCACATTGAAGGTCTTGATGAAGATAATTTAAAAATAGAAGAACACGCAGGTTTTCGCTATAGACCAAAGAAAGAATTCCCATATACTTCTTTTAATCCAAATTATGTCTTAAAGGTGGGAGATTTTACCTTTAAGGGAATGGATTTTTCTGGTCACACTCCAGGAATGGTTGGTCTTTATGAAGAAGAGAGAAAGATTTTATTCTGTGGCGACCACCTTTTAGGTGACATAACTCCAAATATTACTTTTTGGAATTTTACTGTTGGAGATAGTCTTGGAAGATATCTTAAAAATATTGAAAAATTAAGAGAACTTCCTGTTGATCACTTGTATTCATCACACAGAGCATTAATAGAGGATATTCCAAAGAGAATTGATGAATTAAAAAATCACCACAAAAATAGAGTTGATGAAGCCCTAAAAACTTTAAAAAGAGAGGGCAAATGCACTGTTCGTGATATTGCAATGAATATGTCTTGGGACATGAGGGCTAAGGATTTTTCTGAATTTCCAAATACGCAAAAGTTTTTTGCAGCAGGTGAAGCTCATGCCCACTTAGAGTATCTTAGAGCAGAAGGCAAAGCTGATTATGTTAAGGACCAAGAGGGTATTTTGTGGTACTATGCAAAATAAATTGCATTTGATTTAAAAACTAAGAAGACATAAAATGTTTATAGTATAAATATTTATTAAAAATAAGAGTTGGAGTGAATAATGGAAAATTTAGTTTGTAAATACAAAGATAAAACTTTTGAAAGTGGCAAAGAAACAATATTGTGTGGAATTGTCAACGTGACACCAGATTCATTTTCTGATGGTGGATTGTGGTATGGAAAAGACAAGGCTGTCAATAGGGCACTTGAACTAATTGAAGCTGGAGCTGGCATGATAGACATTGGCGGAGAATCAACTAGACCGGGCTCTACTTATGTCGACATCAAAGAAGAGATTGAAAGAGTTGTGCCAGTTATAAAGGAATTAAAGACTAAGACTGATATTCCTCTTTCTATTGACACATGGAAAGCTGAAGTAGCAAAAGCAGCTATTGAAGCAGGTGTTGATTTTGTAAATGACATAACAGGTTTTATGGGAGATCCTAAAATGGCAGAAGTTGTGGGAAGAAGTGATGTCGGTGCAATTTTAATGTTTAATCCAAAGATTGCAAGACCAAATCACAAGTCCAGTGCAAATTTCCCATCCTTTGGAGGAGAAGGAGCTTTCACAGAAGAAGAATTAAAATCCTTCGAAGATATGGATATAGTTGAAGTCATGAAAAAATATCTAAAAAAATCACTTGAACGTGCAGAAAAAAATGGCATTGAAAGAGAAAGGATAATGCTTGACCCAGGAATCGGATTTGCTCTTACAAAAAAAGAAAACTTAAAATTAATTGATAAAATTGATGTCATAAGAGAAATGGGCTGCTTCACATTTTTAGGTGTTTCAAGAAAGAGATTTATAACAAATATTTTAAGTCAAAACAATATTGACGCTGATGGCAACAATGAAGAAGGATTTGAAAATAGAGACGAAGCATCAGCTGCACTTACAACTATTGCAGCTTACAAGGGAGTAGAAGTTTTAAGAGTTCACACAATGAAGCATCACTTAATAGCAAAACTCGTTGCTGACTCTGTTAGACTAAACCAAGTAATAGAAGATGTAAATTTTAAAGCATATTCACTTTAAATTAATTTTCATAAGATATATAATATTATTTAGTAATAACAAAGGGGGACATTATGTCATTAATAGAAGAATTAAAAGGAAAAGTAAGAGAATCAAAACCAGAAATAGTATTTCCAGAAGGCGATGACTCAAGAATTTTAAGAGCAGCTATTAGACTAAATAATGATGGAGATATTAAACCAATAGTTCTTGGAAACAAAGAAGAACTTCAAGCTCTTGCAGAAAAAGAAGGCGTAGAACTTGGAAATCTTGAAATTCTAGATCCAGCTAACTATGAAGGAAAAGAAGAAATGGTTAAAGCTTTTGTTGAAAGAAGAAAAGGAAAAGCAACAGAAGCACAAGCAGAAGAAATCCTAAAAGATCACAACTATTTCGGCACAATGCTTATCTACATGGGAAAAGCAAAAGGACTTGTATCAGGTGCAGCACACACAACTGCAGACACAGTTAGACCAGCTCTTCAAATTATAAAAACAAAAGAAGGATATAAGAGATGCTCTGGAGCATTTATCATGTTAAGAGATGAAGAAATGTATCTAATGGCTGATTGTGCTATTAACATTGACCTAGACAAAGATGGACTTGCAGAAGTTGCACTTGTATCAAACGAAACAGCAAGACAATTTGGCATGGATCCAAAAATTGCAATGCTTTCATTCTCAACTAAGGGATCAGCATCTCACGAAAGAGTAACAATGGTAGCAGAAGCAACAGAAATTGCAAAAGAAAAAAATCCAGAAATGGCAATAGATGGAGAACTTCAATTTGACGCAGCATTTGTAGAATCAGTAGCAAATAAAAAAGCACCAGGTTCAGAAGTTGCAGGTCACGCAAATGTATTTGTATTCCCTAACATTGAAGCAGGTAATATTGGATACAAGATTGCACAAAGATTTGGTGGATTTGAAGCAATAGGACCTATCCTTCAAGGACTTAATGCCCCAGTAAACGACCTTTCTCGTGGTTGCTCAGAAGACGAAGTATATTCACTAGCAATCATAACAGCAGCTCAAGCAGTTCTTTAATAAATTTTGACTTAAAGACTTCCTTAGGGGAGTCTTTATTTTTTTGCTTTTTATTTATATAATTCTTTTAAGAGGGTGAGAAAATGATAAAGAAAATTTTTAAAGGACTTTTAATTTTTTTAATAACTCTTATTTTTCTTGGAGGGCTTGGAGATTTTTTGTGGGTTAATCTTCCAAAATTAAGTGCAAGAAAAAATATTTCTGACATAGAAGACTATGGCAAAATGGTAAGTGAAATAAATTTAGATGATTATATAAAAGTTGTTGGACTTGGCGAAGCCACTCACGGCAATTCTGATTTTCAAGATTTAAAATTAGAAGTTTTAAAGACTTTAGTTGAAAAAAATAATTTAAAGAGCTTTGCTATTGAAGCTGATTTTGGCGAAGGCATGATTATAAATAATTACATTCATGGAAATAAAAGAGCTGAAAATATTTCTAGTGTTTTTTCTTTTAATATTTATCACACAAAGAATATGAATGACCTCATAAATTATATGTTTGACTACAACCAAAAGGCAAAGGATGAGGACAAGCTTTCCTTTTACGGATTTGATATGCAAAATCCAGAAAAATCTATGGAATTAATTTTAGAATTTTGCGAAAAAAATAATATTCTACAAGACAAAAACTTGCAAAAGGAATTTTCCTTTATTAAAGATGAAAATTTTAAGATTTCACAGATAAAAGAAAAAAAGGATTTGTTATTAGAAGTAAAAAATTATGTAGAAATTTTATCATCTCCCGAAGCAAAAATAGTTTCAAGAGCAATCACAAATGTAATGGACAGCGTAAAATATTATGAATTGGATTTTAAGGATTATGTAAAAGTAAATAATTTAAGAGATAAGTTAATGGCTGAAAATGTTAAGTGGATAAGTGATTTTGAAAAGGCAAAGGGAAATGATTTGCTTTTAATTTCTGGTCACAATGGACACATCGCAAAAAGTGAAAAATTTTATGAGCCCATGGGTTCTCACTTAAAGAAAATTTTTGGAGAAAAATATTTTATTATTGGAACTGACTTTTATAAGGGAATTGTAAATATAAATGAGGCTGGACCAGATAATAAAAGGGCAAACCATGCCTTTGTATCTGCAGATCCACTTGCCTACAGTGCGAGAAAATTTAAGGGCAAATATTATTTAGATTTTACAAAAATTCAAGATGGTGAAACCTTTGAATTTATAAATGAAGAGATTAACATGGGAAGTTTGGGCGAAGGATATTCTCCGCTTATGAAATTTATTCCAACAAGTTATAGAGTAAAGGAAGTCCCAAAAGATTTATATGATGCAATGATTTTTGTTTATTATGCAAAGCCAATTGCTGTAACCCATGAAGATTAGTTTATAAAAAAACTTTATACAATTGACTTATGTAACACAATGTAATACAATCGGATTAGAGGTGATGGTATGAAAACTGTATCTGTAAGACTTAATGCTGAAGAGGAGAGGGCTTTTACTGCCTATGCTGATCTTATGGGAGAACCTCTTTCCACTCTTTTTAAAAAATTAATGGAAGAGAAACTTGAAGATGAGTTCGACATGAAAGTTGCTGAAGACTTTCTTGAAAGAGAAACTAGGGGCGAAGTTGAAACTAGACCTATCGAAGATTTATTTAAAGAGCTTGACCTATGACTTACCAAGTAAGAACTACAAAAAAGTTTGACAAGTCCTTTAAAAAACTTGATAGGCAGTCCCAAAAACTTATAAAAAATTGGATGGAGGGCAATCTTATTGGTTGTCAGGACCCAAGATTTTCTGGCAAGCCCCTCACTGGCAACTTCAAAGGTATTTGGAGGTATAGGATAGGCTCCTATAGACTTCTTGCGAAAATTGACGACGAAAAATTAATTATTTTCGCCATAGATGTGGGACATAGAAGAAATATTTATAACTAAGATTCTTTTTTGAGTCTTAGTTTTTGTTTTATGGAAAATTTTTATGAAAGGAGTTTTTATGACAAAGTTAAGAGATGCAATTTATGGTTTTGCTGTTGCTGATGCTCTTGGTGTTCCCTTTGAGTTTAAGGAAAGAGGAACTTTTATGTGCAGTGATTGTGTTGGATTTGGTTCTTGGAATCAAGAGCCTGGCACTTGGTCTGACGACACTAGCATGACTCTTGCGACTTGCAAATCCATTAAAGATAAGAAAAAGATTGATATAGAAGATATAAGAAAAAATTTTAAGTCATGGCTATTTAATGATGAATTTACAGCTAATGGTGAAACTTTTGATGTAGGAATTACAACAAGAGATGCCCTAGTAGAGGGTCATGGAATTGATGATTTTTATGCAAATGGGAATGGATCTCTTATGAGAATTTTGCCCCTTGCCTTTACTGATGCAAGTGATGAGGAAATTGAAAGTGTATCAAGTATCACTCACGCTCATGAGATTTCTAAAAAGGCTTGCATAGATTATGTGCATCTTGCGAGAAAATTAATTGCAGGTGAAGATTTAGAAGACTTGGGATTTGGCGAAATAAAAAAGAAAAAGGAAGATGAGATTCAGTCTACGGGCTTTGTTCTCCATACACTAGAAGCTGCCATTTGGTGCATTTTAAATACAAATTCTTATAAAGATGCAGTCCTAAAGGCAGTAAATCTTGGTGACGACACCGACACAACAGCAGCTGTAACTGGTGGACTTGCTGGAATAATTTATGGATATGATGAAATCCCAAGAAAGTGGATAGATAAGTTAAAGAATAAAAAATTAATTGATGATTGTTTGTTTTAAATTGTAAAGTTAAAAGTTGCTAATAAAAAAATCCTTAGATTTTATTCTAAGGAGTTTTGTTTTACATAAATGTCAAGACATATTTTATTACAATTCCAATTACTGCACCAAGGCCTATTAGTTTAAATAGGTCTACTTTTTTTAGGTAGAGGATAAAGCCAACTATAAAGGAAATAAGGGCGGCAAGGCTAATTCCTGAAAGTTTTAGTCCTTCAGGGAAGACTGATGATTGAAATAGTTTTAAGGTAGTTATAAAAATCAATGACACAACTCCTGCTTTTATGCCAAGAAGGGAGTAGTCCATAATTTTAAATTTTTTGCCCTTGCTAAAGAGAAAATATCCTAATATCATCATCAAAATAAATTGAGGAAGGACAAGTCCACTTGTTGCAAAGATTGATCCTATTATTCCATTTACATTTTGACCAACAAAGGTTGCTGAATTTATAGCTATTGGTCCGGGTGTCATTTGTGATATTGAGATTAGGTCTATAAATTCTCTTGTTGAGATCCAAGCATTTTCTTCTACAACGTATTTTGAAATTAGTGGTATTACTGCGTAACCGCCGCCAAAGGCAAAGCATCCGATTTTAAAGAAAATTAAAAATAAATTAAGCATTTTTGTATCTCTCCATAACGCTAAAATAAGAAATTCCTGCAAGTGCACAGAATAGAATTATTAGTCCTGTGTTTATTTCTGTGAAAAATGCAACTAAGAAGACAAGAATTATCATAGCAAGGCTAAAGCGTGGGTTTTTCTTGTAAGATGAAATTCCCATGCGAATGACTGTTATAAATAGGACTGCAGAAATTATTCCGCTTATGCCTTCTAAGGCTGCATTTATAAAAAAGTTCGACTTAAACTCTTGGTAGAAGTTTGAAATTATGGACAAAATTATTAAACAAGGAAGGGAGGATGCAATAAGACAAGTTATTGCTCCAATAGGTCCTTTTAAGTAATAACCTGTTAAGACGGAGCAGGAAATTGCCATAGCACCAGGTCCACCTTGGGAAATGGCGACTATATCCATCATTTCATCTTCGTCAATAAGTTCTAAATCAGATACGAAAATATCTTTTATAACAGGGACAATTGTATATCCTCCTCCAAAGGTTATGGCATTTATTTTAAAAAATGTTAAAAATAACTTAATAAGAGAAATTTTTTTCATAAAATCACCGCCTTAAATTATAGCATAAAAATGAAAATTTAAATAATTTCGTGTATAATCTAATTAAGGAGTGATGAGATGAAGATGGGAATTATAGGCCTTGGCAACATGGGCGCTGCCATGGCACACGGTCTTTTAAATAATGATATAGAAACTTATCTTTTTGACATGGATAAGAAAAAGAGAGAATCTTTTAAAGATTTTGAAAAGGCAAATATTATGGAATCAGAAAATGATGTTGTAAAAAATTCTGATGCAATTATTTTTACAATTAAACCCTTTGTTTATGCTGAAGTTTTAGAAAAAATAAAGGAAGATGTAGAAAATCAAATTATTATTTCAGTTACATCAGCCTTTGATCTTAAAAAGCTTGAAGAAATTTTGCCTGGTAAAAAACTTATGATGGCTCTTCCAAATACACCTGCAAAGATTTTATCTTCAATGACAGGAATTTGTCCTGGAAAAAATATTTCAGAGGAAGAAGTAAAAGAAATTAGAGATGTTTTATCTAACTTTGGTCAAACTGAAATTGTTGAGGAAAAAAATATTAAAATTTATGAAGCAGTTTCTGGTTGTATGCCAGCTTATGTTTACATGTATATTGAAGCAGCAGCTGATGCAGCGGTTTCTCACGGAATGCAAAGGGATATGGCTTATAGAGTTATTTCACAAGCAGTGGCAGGTTCTGCAAAGATGGTAAGAGAATCTGGACTTCACCCAGGAGAATTAAAGGACCAAGTTACAACACCAGCAGGAACAACTATTAAGGGAGTAAAATCTTTAGAAAAGGATGGTTTTAGATCTGCAATTATAAATGCAGTGGATTCTATAATGAACAAATAGGAGGTCATTATGAAAGATTTATTGGTATTTTTGGCAGAAGGTTTTGAAGAAATTGAAGCTCTAACAATTGTTGATGTTTTGAGAAGAGCAGATTTAAAAGTAGATACAGTATCAATTAAGGATAGACCAGAAGTAAAAGGGGCTCATGATATAAAGGTATTTGCTGATAAGATTTTTGATGAAATTAATATTGAAGATTATAGAGCCATGTACATACCAGGAGGTCAACCTGGTGCTACAAATCTAATGAATGATAAAAGAGTTCTAGAATGTGCCAATGTCTTTAACGATGAAGAGAAAAATGTAATTGCAATTTGTGCTGGTCCGCAAGTTCTTGATGCTGCGGGTTTATTAAAGGACAAAAAGTTCACTTGCTATCCTGGAGTGGAAAATAAGCTTAAGGCAGAAAATATTGTGGATGAAGCAATTGTTGAAGATAATAATATTATAACTTCTATGGGTCCAGCTCTTGCCATTCTTCTTGGCGTAAAGTTAGTTGAAATATTAGCTTCCAAGGAAAAGGCGGAAGAAGTTGCAGAAGGCCTACTTCTTCCAGAGCTTAAAAAGTTTATTTAAATTAATTTAAATATAAGTTAGAAAATGTGCCAGAAAGTCTGGTGCATTTTTTTATCTATAAGTTATAAATTAGTCAGTGGATTTTAACTATTTTCTTTTCCTTTTATTACTAATCTACTAGTGTTATAATGATTGTAACTGAGGAAATCTGTTTAAAGTGGGCTTTTAGCCTATTTTTATTTATAATTAAATTTTTTGGAGGATAAATGCTCGCAAAACTTATTTTAAAAAGGGGAAAGAGTGCCTATGGCTATGACAGGGCAAAAATCTCGAAAGAAACTTCCTTTCTCGGACTTCTATCAAATATATTTGTAGCTGTCTTAAAAGTTATCTTGTATATATTTACTGGATCAATTTCAATTTTATCTGATGCAGTAAATAATATAACTGATTGCATTAGCTCTATTATTTCTATTTTAGGTATAAGACTTGCTGCTAAACCAAGAGATAAGGATCATCCTTATGGACACGGCAGACTCGAATATTTGATTTCTCTTGTAGTTTCTGGTATCGTACTTTCCGTTGGTTTTCAATTTTTGAAAACATCAGTTGAAAAAATAATACATCCAGTGGAAATATCTTATCCAAAATCCACTATTGTGATTTTAATTTTAACTATAATAATAAAATTTTGGCAGGCTTCCTTATATTCAAATGTGGGAAGAAAAATTGATTCTGTCACTTTAAAGGCACAAGAAAAGGACTCATTAAGTGACACTCTTATAACTTCAGTTGTAATTATTTCTATAATAATAGAAAAATTCACAGGAAAGCTCCTAGATGGATATGTGGGACTTTTAGTTGCCTTGTTTATCTTATATACTGCCATTTCATTAATATATGAAACAATTTCAATTATATTGGGGCGAGGTCTTAGTGATGAAACAAAACACGAGATAAAGTCAAAAGTTTCAAATTATGACGGTATCTCCAATGTTCACAACATGATGGTGACAGATTTTGGTCCAGACAATATGATTGTAATTATTGATGCTGCTCTAGATTATAATTTGACCTTAGAAGAAGCTCATAATATTGTAGATAAAGTCGAAAGAGAGATATCTGATTTACTTGGTATAAAATTAATTATTCATGCCGATCCAAAGGGAAGCAGCAATGAAATAGTTAATTCTGTATCTTTGGCACTAAAAAAAATAATAAGAGAATCACTTAATATTTATTCTTTTCACGATATAGTCCTTGAAGATAATAAAATTTATATAGATATTGACTATAATGCTGATTCTGTAAAGACAGTACATGAAAAAGAAAATCTAAAAATAGAGATAAGAGATAAATTGAAATCCATCTATCCTGATTATGAATTTGTGGTAAAACTTGATGCGATTTTTTAGGAGGAATATATGAAGGCTTTAGTTGTAGGCGCCGGAAAATTAGGCTATAGACTTGCAGCTTCACTACTAGATGAAGATTATGAAGTAACTGTAGTGGACAACAACGAAGATGTTATTGAAAATATATCAAATTCACTTGACGTTTTTAGTATTTGTGCAAATGCTTTGGATTTTGGCGTTTTAGAGGAACTTGATATTTCTCTATTTGATTATGTTGTTGCCACAACTACAAATGACGAAGCCAATGTAATACTTTGCACAATTTCCAAAAAACTTGGTGCAAAATATGCAATTGCAAGAGTAAGAGATCCTGAATATAGAAAGCATCTTGATTTTATATCAGAAGAACTAGAAATTGACAAGATAATAAATCCTGACAATGCAACAGCAAGGTCTATAGTTAAGTATTTGATGAAGAGATACCAACTTTATTCTGATGAATTTGCTGGTGGAAAAGTTTCTCTTGTTGAATTTAACATTGGAAATGATCCAAACTTTATAGATAGAAAGATTATGGATATTCAAAATATAAATGATTTATTAATTGCAGCAATTTCTAGAAATGGAGAAGCAATTATTCCAAATGGTCGTACTGTTTTAGAGGAAAATGATGTTATAATTCTTGCAGGAAAGTCTGAAAAAATAGAGCTTTTTGACAAGGATCACACAGGTGTAAATAGGACTAGATCTCTTAGGAGTACAATGATCCTTGGTGGAGGAAAGACTGGACTTTACCTTGCAATGTTACTTTTAAAAGAAAATATAGATGTAACTATTGTAGAAATAAACAAGGAAAGATGTCTTGAGTTAAAGGAAATGGTTCCAGATGCCAATATTATAAATGGTGATGGAACTGACATAGCAATTCTCGAAGAAGAAATGGTCCACACTTATGATTCCTTTGTCGCAGCAACGGGAATTGATGAAGCAAATTTACTTATGAGTCTTGTGGCAAAGCAAAGTGGAATTTATAAGTCAGTTGCCAAAATTTCTAGAACAAATTATGACAAGGTCTTAGATAAACTTGACATTGATGCGGTTTTTAACACGTCTTATATAACTGCTGCAGAGATGCTAAAAGAAATTAGGGGAAAGAGTTCCCTTGCCCTACACCTACTTTTAAATGGTCAAGTTGAGTGTGTGGAACTTATGATAAAAGAAAAACACCTTGTCTGTGGAAAGGCTCTTGAAAATTTAAATCTTCCAGACGGAATACTAATTATTGCAATAATAAGGGACAACAAGATGCTAGTTCCAAATGGTAAGTCAGTTCTTGAATCAGGAGATAGAATTATTTTATTCTCTATGCACCAAGTAGCTCCAAGAGTTCAAAAGATTTTTTCATCTGAAGGAAAGTTAAAGGACGCAATAAAGTCAATTAAGAATCGAGGAAAGAAAGATGAATTATAAGCTGATTGCGAAAATACTTGGATATATTTTATTAATAGAAACGGCCTTTATGACCCCATCTCTAGGTCTAAGCCTAGTAGAAAAGGATGGGTCCTCACAAGGTTTTTTAATCCCAATGGCTATAGCAGTTTTTTTGGGATTAATTTTAATTAATTTGAAAATAAGAAAGAGATCTCTTTCGCCAAGAGATGGAATTTTGACAGTAACAGCATCGTGGATATTGGTATCCATTATTGGAGCAATTCCACTTTTTGTTTCTGCTGATATGACTTATGTAGATTCTTTTTTTGAAATAGTTTCTGGTTTTACTACAACAGGAGCTACAGTTATATCTGGAATAGAATCATTTCCAAGGTCTGTCGTACTTTGGAGATCCATAACTCACTGGATTGGTGGTATGGGGATTTTGGTTTTTACAGTAGGACTTTTGCCAAAACTTGGAGTTGGTGCTTTTCAAATTTTTAAGGCAGAATCACCAGGGCCTGTGGCAGGAAAAATAGAGTCAAGAATTTCTCAATCATCTAAAAGACTCTACATAATTTATATTATTTTAACCTTAGCCCTATTTATAGCTTTAAAAATTGCTGGAATGTCTGTATTTGACTCATTAGTTCACGCTTTTGGTGTTCTTGGAACAGGTGGATTTTCATCTTACAATGATTCCTTTATGTCTTATGAAGGAAATGCAGTTCACTTTATTCTTGCAATTTTTATGTTTTTAAGTTCGACAAATTTTGCAATTTATGCTCTAATTTCTAAGAAGAAATTTAAAGAAGTTCGTCAAAATGATGAGTTAAAGCTTTGGATTTGTATAATTTTTGGATCAATTGTCTTAATAACAATAAACTTACTTGCCAATGGTTATACTTCAACTTTGATGGCTTTTAGAGATTCAGCCTTTCAAGTAACTTCAATTTCATCAACATCTGGTTTTGCCAATGCAGACTATGAATTGTGGCCAAGTTTTTCAAAGTTCATCTTGCTAATACTTATGTTATTTGGTGGTTGTGCAGGATCAACTGGCGGTGGAATAAAAATAACAAGAATTTCTATTTTGCTAAAATTAATTAAAAGAGAAATGAAAAGAGCAACTCACCCAAAGGCAGTTTTGCCAGTACTAGCAGATGGCAAGTCACTATCTGATGAAGTTGTCCTTGGAATAAATGCTTATCTTGGGACTTATTTTGTAATTGCTTTATTTTCTACAGCTATTGTAACTTTATCTGGAGTAGACGTAATTACAGGATTTTCTTCAGTGGCAACAACCTTATCCAATGTTGGTCCAGGATTTGGAGACATTGGTCCCACAAAGAACTTTTACTTTTACAGCGACTTTTATAAATTGTATTTCAGTGCACTTATGCTCTTAGGAAGGCTTGAATTCTTTACAATTTTGGCACTTTTCTCAAGGGGAAGACACAGAAAGGAAATTATTAAATTATAATGAAGATTTTAATTATAGGTTCAGGAAAAGTTGGCTCAACTATTGCCAACACCCTAAGTCTTGAAAAATATGAAGTTGATATAGTAGATAGAAACGAAAAAAACTTTGAAAATATTACAAATACTGTAAATATAATAAAGGCAGATGTTTTAGATGAAACTTTTATTTTAAATAATGATTTAGAGAAGTATGATTACGCCATTATTGCCACAGACAGTGACAAGACAAATCTTATAATGGCATCTATATTTAAGGGTTTAGATGTAAAAATAATTCTTCGTCTTGATGAAATGGAAAATATTTCTGAAATAGGAATTATAAAAAACACTCTTCCAAATATTGTAAATATTTTTAATTTAAGTTTAGAAACTGCAAAACTTGTTACAAAATTAATTGGATCTTCTGATTATTATGAAGCAGATTATTTTGGCAAGGGAAAAATTGAAGTAACTGGTCACTATATTGATATGGATGAAGAATTTGAGAATCAAAAAATAAAAGATATTGGTTCTCTATCCACAATTCTCGTAGTTGGCGTCCTAAGAGAAGGGGAATTAATTGTACCAGATGGTGAAACAGTTTTAAAAACAGGAGATTATATTTATCTAATGGGGCTTTCCTTTGATATAAGGAATTTCAAACACGCTCACTTTGAAATCAAAGAAAAGAAAGACCAAAGGGATGTTGTAATTGCATCTGGAGATTATAATTTTAACAGGATGATCTCAAATCTTGACAATATAAATTTAAAGATAATTGAACCCAACAGAGAAAAATTTGAAGAATACAGAAGAAATTTAAATAGAGCTTTTGTTGTAAATAAAAAACTGAGAAACGATAAAATTTTTAAAGAAGAAAATATTTCAAAAGATGGAGTATTTATTTCTATGACTGGATCAGATGAATTAAATATTGTTCTTGGTCTTTTAGCTAGAAATCATGGGATTTCTAAAAATATTATTATACAAAAGGACAACAATTACGATACAGTCTTAGAAAGCCTTGGGATTTATAGGGTAATAGATCCAAAAGTTATTGTTGCCAATGAAATAATAAAGGCCATAAACACTGACATGAAAGTTGCAGTCAACTATATGTTTGGTGGAAAGGCACAAGTATATGAAATAAAAATCCCAGATGATTTTGTCTACATTGGAAAAAAATTATCTGAAATTAACCTTCACAGAGAAATAATTATTGGAGGTATAATTAGGTTTGACAATTCAGCAGTAATACCAAGGGGAAATACTAGGATAGAAAAGGGCGACAGGCTCGTAATTTTCTCAACAAATGAGAGCAGAAAAGAATTGGAAGAGTTAATCGATCCAAGCTTAAAGAAGAGTATCTTCGATTTCTTCAGGAGATGATTATGTGAAAGAAATTTTTAAAAATGATTGGCAGGAAATCCTGCAAGATGAATTTGAAAAAGATTATTACAAGGACCTAAGAAAACTTTTAATAAAAGAATATAGAAATTATGAAATTTTTCCAAAGGCAGAGGATATTTTTAATGCCTTTCACTATACTTCTTATAAAGATTTAAAGGTTTTAATTTTGGGTCAAGATCCTTATCACAATGTGGGGCAGGCTCATGGACTTGCTTTTTCGGTTAAAGAGGGAGTTATGGTTCCACCTTCTCTTAAAAATATTTACAAGGAACTAAATTCTGATTTAGGACTTGAAATTCCAAATACAGGTTATTTAAAATCATGGGCAGACCAAGGGATTATGCTTTTAAACACGACCTTAACAGTAAGAGCTCATCAACCAATGAGTCATTCAAAAATTGGCTGGGAAATTTTCACAAACGCTGTTATAGAAAAAATTAGTGAAAAAGAAGACCCAGTAGTTTTTATACTTTGGGGCAATCATGCAAAAGCCCGCAGAAAATTTATAAAAGATGGAAATCATCTAATTATAGAAGGGCCTCACCCATCTCCACTTTCTGCAAATAGAGGATTTTTTGGATCTAGACCTTTTTCTAGAGCCAATGAATTTTTAAGGGAAAATGGAATTACTCCTCCAAGTTGGGAAGTTAAATAAAATTAAAAAATATTTTAGCAAAGAATTTTTGGTTTTATTAAATTCTTTGCTTTTTTATTGGAATTATCTTTACTCTTCAAGAAATTTTATATATCTTTGATATAATATATTTGAGGTGAATTATGGAGTATTTAAAATCAAATTATTCAGATATAAAAGAAATAAAAGTTGGAGAAGTGCCACTTGTGATAATAGAACCCAAGGAAAAAACAAATAAGACACTTGTTTTTTATCATGGTTGGGGTTCAGATGTGGAAAGACAAATTTTTAGGGGAAATATTTTTGCTTCCTATGGTTATAGAGTAATCCTTCCAGAAGCTCGCTATCACGGTGAAAGAAAAGATATAGATCTCGATTATGAAGATGAGGAAGTGGAAGGAAAATATATTTTAAAAGTTATCATGCACAATATCGAAGAAGCACCTTCTGTTTTTAAATTTGTAGAAGAAAATTATCCAGGAACTGAAATTGCAGTTGGAGGTCACTCTATGGGAGCTATAACTGCCGGTGGTCTTTACGCCTTTAAAAAAGATTTGAAGATGGCATTTATCTACAATGGCATAAATAATTGGCACGAACTTGTAAAGGGTGTAAACGAGTTAATAAATCAAGAAAAAATAGATGAGAGAGAATTTAGGATAAATGAATTTTTCCTAGATATGGATCCAATGGAAAGTCCAGAAGCCTTTAAGGATAGACCTCTTGTCCTTTACAATGGAAAAGATGATGACGTAATTGACCCATCTGGGCAAGAATCTTTTGCAAAAGAAATTGAAAAAGTTTATGAAGATAAAAAGCTTTTAGATTTTCAAATTTTTGAAATGACAGCTCATCAAGTTACTACTCAAATGATTGAATCATCAATTAAATTTTCTAAGGAAGTCGGGAGATTTTAATGAAAACAGAAAAATATTTAGTTAAGGAAAAGAAAAAACTAAACTTATATGATGTTCCAACTTCTTATAATGGAAAACTTGAAAAAAAAGAAGTTAAGAAAGTTTTAATTCCAAAAAACATTGAGATAATTAGAGAATTCCAGGAAAAGCTCTATGCAGAAAATAATCAGTCACTTTTAATAGTTCTTCAAGCTATGGATGCTGCAGGTAAGGACTCCTTAATAAAAAATATAATGACTGGAGTAAATCCACAGGGCACAAAAGTTGTTTCTTTTAAAAAACCAAGTGAAAATGAATTGGACCACGATTATCTTTGGAGAGTGGAAAAAGAATTGCCTCCTCGTGGAGAAATTGGAATCTTTAACAGAAGTCACTATGAAGATGTTCTTGTGTCAAGAGTTCACAATTTAGTCTTAGACCAGCCTTTCCCAAAAAATTTAGTGACTAAGGATATATGGGAAAAAAGATTTGAAGAAATAAATAATTTTGAAGAGTATCTTTCAAATAATGGGACAAAAATTGTAAAATTTTTCCTCCATGTTTCTAAAGAAGAGCAAAAAGAAAGACTTATGGAGAGAATCGTAAGGCCAGAAAAAAATTGGAAATTTGCATCTTCAGATATAACAGAGAGAAAGTATTTTGACGATTATATGAAGGCTTATGAAGATGTTTTAATAAATACTTCCACAAAAATTGCTCCTTGGTATATTGTGCCAGCAGACAGAAAGTGGTTCTCGAGATATCTTGTTTCAGAAGTTATTGTTGAAAAATTTAAGGAAATGAATCCAAAATATCCTGAACTTTCAAAAGAAGAATTAGAAAGTTTAGACAAGTGGAAGAAAATATTGGAGGAAGATTAAAAAAATAACTATAAAAAATTTTCCTAAAAAACTTTACAAAAACCTATCAAAGCGTGATAAAGACTCTATTTTATGGAGTCTTTTTTTGTTTATTTTTTATAAGTATTGTATTAATGTATAGATTTACAAGAAAAAAGTGTTGTGTTATACTGTCGATAATTTATTCAAAAAAAGGGAGGAATAATTATGAAAGATCAATGGCAGTTTGCCAACAGTCCACTAATGTATGTGGCTTGTTCTGTTGGTATAATCTTAGTTCTTTTCCAAGGAACATACCTCTTGAGGCGTGCCTTAAAGGCAACAGAGGAAATGGAAATGGATAAGAAAAGAATCAAAAAGGGAATAGTAACAGCATTAGTTGCTTCTATTGGACCAGCACTTGGCATTTGTGGATCCATACTTGCACTTATAGTTACTTTGGGTGCACCTGTAACGGCCCTTAGAATGTCAGTAATTGGCGGGACAAATTATGAAACTATGGCTGCAAATTTTGGTGCAAAAGCTTTAGGTTCAGAACTTTCTACTACAATGGATCCTACAGTTTATGCCAATGCCCTTTGGACACCGGCACTTGGTGTAATGGGCTGGTTAATTTTTATGATAATCTTTGGACACAAAATGGAATCAGTAAATCACGTCTTGACTGGCGGAAGAAAGGCACTTCTTCCAGCAGTTTCCGTTGGAGCAATGCTTGGAGCCTTTGCATATTTTTGTGTTGACAATTTATCAAAAATAAACACAAACCCAAAGGTTACTTTTGCAACTGTATTTGGCTTTATAATTATGTTTATCTGTCAAAAACTTGGAAAAAAATATTCTTGGTTAAAAGATTGGGGCCTTACTTTTGCAATGTTTATTGGTGCAATAGCAGCACAATTAATTTTTTAAGGAGGAAAAAATGACAGCTTACGAAAAATTTTCTAAATCAATTCACAACTTTGGAAGACTTACTATGCTTCTCGGTATGATTGCTGTACTTCTTCCACCAATGTTAATGACTTTTTATTTTGGATTTAACCCAGGACTTGCAGCTATAATAACTGGCGCAATTTCTCAAATTTCTGTATCAGGTGCCTTTTATTTTTCAGAACCAATAGCAAATTATCCAATTATTGGACCAGCAGGTTTATATATGTCAATTTTATCTGGAAATAGTGTAAACTTAAAAATTCCTGCAGCGGTTTCTGCAATTTCAGGTTCAGGATACAAACAAGGAACAGATGAAGGATCAATGATGGGAACAATTGGAATAGCTGTTTCAATTTATGTTGCAACATTTTTTGTAATTTTATCAACAATTTTTGCTCAAACAGTTATTGTGAATTTGCCAGGAAATGTTAAAGAAGTTTTGACGCTTATAATTCCAGCACTTTATGGAGGAATATTTGCACAATTTTCTGTTAAATCTTTTAAAACAGGAATATTTGCCCTGGTAGTTGCCTTTGTAATGTCCAAAATAGTTGGATTAATTCCTTTTAATGCAACTTTTTTAATAACACTTGTGACAGTTTTCTCATCAATTTATTTTGCGAAAACTCAACTTGAAACAATTAACAAGAACTCATAGGAGGAAATATGAAAAATTTTAGTAGAGATAAACTTTTAGAAATTTTTGAAGACTTGTTAGAAATTCATTCACCTTCATACAAGGAAAAAAAAGTAGCTATGTATATAATAAATTTTGTAAAAGAACTTGGAGGAGAAATTTATTTAGACGAATCACAAAAAGAATATGGAGGAAATTCTCCAACAATTTTTGCAAAATTTAAGGGAGAGGGAGAAGGTGTGACTTTTTCATCTCACATGGATGTAATTGAGCCTAACAAGGATTTAAAAATTATAAAAGAGGATAAAATTTGGAAAAGTGATGGCAAGACAACTCTTGGAGGCGACGACAAGGGTGGACTTGCAGCTATTCTCTATTCAATTTATTATCTTGTTAAAAATAATATTAAACACAGAGATATTTATGCAATTTTCACACCAGCTGAGGAAGTGGGAATGCTTGGCGCAAGAAATATAAATTGGGAAGAAGTTTATAAAAATATGAATCCTGCAAAAAATATGATTGTAGTGGATAATGCTGGAGCTTGTGATAAAGTAGCATATAAGGCTCCAACTTCTTATTCTTTTACTTTTAAGATAAGAGGAAAATCTGCCCATGCAGGAATAGAACCTGAAAAGGGAATTTCAGCAATTGTCCTTGCAGCAAAGGCAATATCACAATTTAAAACTCTTAGGATTGATGAATTTACAACATCAAATATTTCAGAAATTCATTCAGATTTCCCAACAAATGTTGTGCCAGCTTATGTAGAATTTTCTGGAGAGATAAGGGGACACGATAAGGATCACGTTCTTGAAATTTTAGAAGAATATAAAAAAATAGTTGGAGATTTGACAGAAGATTTTGAATTCGAAAAAACTCTCGATTATCCAGCTCTTGCTCCTAGAAATATGGAATTTGCTAAAGAAATTTTGAAGTCCTATAAAAATGTGGGAGTAGATGCCAAAGAAGTTATAATTGGTGGCGGATCTGATGCCAATTTTTTCGCTGACCAAGATTTCAACTCTCTTATAGTTGGTGTTGGAATGGAGAAAGTTCACACAAAAGAAGAATATATTGTCCTAGATGATTTGGAAAAGACAACAAGGGCAATTATAGATTATTTAAAATTAGATTAAAATAAAAAGTCATGTGATATTTGTAATTTAAAAGATAAACTCACATGGCTTTTTCTTTATAAAATATTATAAAAATCTAGAAATAAATATAAAAGATTTAACTAAATTATAAAAATTCACAAAAAAAGAAGGCACAAGGCCTTCCTCAAGAAATTATTCAACAGGTTCGAAGTCTGATTTTTCAGCTCCACACATAGGGCAAACCCAATCTTCAGGTAGATCTGCAAATGCAGTACCAGCTTTAATTCCGTTTTCTTCGTCGCCTACTTCAGGATCGTAGATATATCCACAAAGTGTACATTCATATTTTTTCATGTTTATCTTCCTCCTAATAAAATTACTTGCTATGCAAGCTTATTATCATTATAACAAATTGATAAATATAATACAGTAAAATTTTAAAATTAATAAATCTCAATGTTTTGGAGTTTAAATGGACAAAGTTATGGGTACTTTTTAAATAGATGGAGTGAGAATTATGGATACTTTATATAGATTTAATGGTTCTGTAAACAGCGATATATCTTTGATAAAAAGTTTTTTGGATTCAGCCATGACAGATTTATACTCTTACATAGCTGATCAAGAAAAGCTTTTTGACATAAAAGTTATATTAAACGAGCTGGTTATAAATGGAGCTATTCATGGAAATCAAGAAGATTTGGATAAAAAAGTTTCTTTAAATTTAGTTTTAAATAACGACTGTTTAAAAATTATTGTTTGTGATGAAGGCATGGGAGTGAATTTTGACACCTCCTTATATGATTGCGAAGAAAAAAAGTGCAATGGGAGAGGTTTACTCATTGTTGAAGCCTTGACAGATGAACTTATCCTAAATCAAAATGAAGTAATCGCAATAAAAAATCTCTGAGACTTTATTAATTTATAAATTATATATATGTAAATTTATGTAATTTATTAATTTATAAATAATAGAATAATTTTAGGAAGAGAAACCTTTAGGGGTTTCTTTTTTGTAAAGTAAAAATGGCTGCCTCTTGACAGCCATAAATTTTTATAATAATTTTATTTAATTTCTTTTAAAACTTTCTTTAAGTGTTCGTAAACTCTATTAGTTGATGAAATTGAAAGAGTTTCTTTTTGAGAGTGGGCACCTGTGATATCTGGTCCAATGGAAACAATGTCAAGTTCTCTATTTTTTGTGAAGAAAACTCCGCATTCAAGTCCACCGTGAGTAAATTCTTCTTCCATAGAAGATCCACTAAGTTCTTTATAAATTCTTTCTACAAGTTCTCTAAAGTCAGATTCTTCTCTGTATTCCCATTCAGGATATGGATTTATAAATTCAGCTTCTGCGCCGTAATTTTTTACAATGTCTAGATAAATATTTCCAAATTCTTCTGAAAGAGAAGAGCTTGCAAATCTAAGGGAAACAAAAACTTCTATTGCATCATTAACTTTTTTTGCAATTGCAAGATTTGATGAAGATTCCAATACTTTTTTCTCTTCATTAATGAAAGTGTGTGGTCCAGTTGGAAGTTCAAGTAAATATTTTGCAAGTTTTTCTGTAGATTCTGCTGTTAGAACTCTTCCTTGGTGAGAAGTTTTTTCACACTCAATAGTAAGTTCACCAGCAACATCCTTGAATTTTTCTTTTACAAATTTTATTGCATCATCAAGAGATTTTTCGTCAGCAACAAGACTTACTTTTCCTTCTCTAGGTATTGCATTTTGTTTTGTTCCGCAGTCTATATCAATTAATTTTGCATTATCAACTTTATTTAGGATTTCTGCAATTACTTTAATCATATTGCCCCTGTTGTTGGCAATTTCCATACCAGAGTGGCCACCTAAAAATCCGTGAAGATTAAGTTTAAAGGCATCGCCAGAATAATCTTCTTCTTGAAATTTAAATTTAGATTTTAGAAGTTTTCCACCTGCAGATGAAACTGTTAGTATTCCTTCTTCTTCTGAGTCAATATTGATTAAATATTTACCTTCAAGATATTTTGCATCAAGGTCTTTTGCCCCGTGCATGTCAGTTTCTTCTGATACAGTTACAATAATTTTAAGAGGTCCATGTTCTTCTTCGGCAAGGGCAAGTGACATGGCAACACCAATACCATCATCGGCACCAAGTGTTGTGTCGTTGGCGTGAAGAGAATCTCCTTCAGTGAGTAATTCTATTGGATCAGTTTCAAAATTGTGCTTTGAATCTTTTCCCTTTTCACAAACCATGTCCATGTGACCTTGTAAAATTACCTTTGGTCTATCTTCCATGCCCTTTGTAGCAGGAACTTCCATTATAATATTTAGGCTTTCATCTTGGACAACGTCGTAACCTTTTTCTTCTCCAAATTTTTTTAGAAAATCAGAAACTTCTTTTTCATTGCCAGATTCTCTAGGAATTTGTGATAATTTTTCAAAATAATCAAATACTTTTTTTGCTTCTAAATTCATATTAACCTCACTTTATAATAACTTTGTGGTAAATTTTTTTACCCTTTCTTATGATAATTTCTCCATCTTTGAAATCGTCTATTGTAAGTTCAAGTTTAGGATCAGCAATTTTTTCATCATCAATTGAAACTCCATCTTGAGTTATAAGTCTTCTTCCTTCAGAGTTTGTTTTTATAAGTCCAAGTTCTGTCATAAGATTTAAAATTCCAACAGGTTCTTGGAACTTTTCCTTGTCAAATTCTGTTGCAGGAATATCTTCAGATGCCTTGTCGCCACCAAAAAGTGAATGGGATGCATCGAGAGCAGCCTTTGCAGCTTCTTCGCCGTGAATATCTTTTACAACTTCGTAAGCAAGCACTTCTTTTGCCTTATTTATTTCTGCACCTTCTAATTTTTCGTATTCAGCAATTTTATCAAGTGGAAGCATAGTGAGAAGCTTCATAAATTTAATTACATCTCTATCGTCACAGTTTCTTAGGTATTGGAACATTTCATAAGGAGTAGTTTTCTTTGGATCAAGCCAAATTGCTCCAGCCATTGTTTTACCCATTTTTATACCAGCAGCAGTTGTTAGAAGTTTAAAAGTCATGGCATAAACTTTGTCGTTTTCAAGTTTTCTAACAAGTTCATAACCACCAAGGATATTTGACCATTGATCTGATCCACCTACTTCTAATTTACAGTGGTGTTTTCTATATAAATATAAGAAGTCGTAAGATTGCATTAACATATAAGAAAATTCAAAGAAAGTTAGTCCTTGTTCCATTCTATTTTTGTAGCAATCGAATTGTAACATCCTATTTACAGAGAAGTGAACACCAATTTCTCTTACAAATTCTAAGAAATTTAATTTTAAAAGCCAATCAGCATTGTTTTCAATATAACCCTTGCCATCAGAAAAATCTAAGAAATTAGAAATTTGTTCCTTAAATCTGGAAGCATTGTAGTTTATAGTTTCTCTATCCATAAGAGTTCTCATGTCGCTTTTGCCAGATGGATCTCCAATAGTTGTAGTTCCACCACCAAGTAGCGCTATTGGAATGTGACCTGCATTTTGCATGTGTTGCATTACCCTAATTTGGATAAAGTGACCAAGAGTTAGAGAATCGGCTGTTGCATCAAAACCAACATAAAAAGTAACGGCTTCTTTGCCAAGCATTTCTCTTAGCTCATCTTCATAGGTACATTGATCTAAGTAACCTCTCTCGCTTAAAATATCATATACATTTTCCATAAATTCCTCCAAAAAAATAAAAAGGACCCCAGGAACGAAAGGACGCATTCGTGGTACCACCTTTCTTCGCCGAGGCCTCAAAGATTAAAAAGACTCCAATATTGTAATTCAGCTTTCGCCTACTGTATATCTTCAACGTCAAATATTCATACTATTTATGATATAATAATCGAAAATAAAAAAAATGTCAATGGTGATAGCATGCTTGGTATAGATATAGTTGAAGTAAATCGAATAAAAAAGTTAATGGATAAAAATGAAAACTTTTTAAATAAAGTTTTTAACGAAGATGAAATAGAGAGAATAAAAAAAAGAAAAGTCCCCTATGAAAGAGCAGCAGGGATTTTTGCAGCAAAAGAAGCAATTGCAAAAGCTTGCGCTAAGGGATTTGGAGAGCTAGCTTTTAAAGATATAAAAATAAAATATATAGGAGATATTCCTTATGGGGAAGTTTTTGCAAAAAAATTTGAACTTTCTATTAGTCATGAGAGAAATTATGCAGTAGCTGTGGCGAGATTATGTGGAGAAAAAATTGTGGAAAAAGAAATAATTATAGATAGGGAAATGAAGTCCCTTTGGAAAAATAGAGATGATTTTGGACACAAGGGAGATTTTGGAAAAATTGGAATTATTGGTGGATCTATGGGCATGACTGGTTCTTCTTTTTTATCCTCAAATGCTGCTATAAAAGCAGGAGCTGGTCTTGTCTATAATATTGTGCCAAGAGAAATTTTTGAAATAATGTCCATAAAATTTGTTGAGCCAATAGCAAAAAGCTTTGACGATTTAAATGAAATGGAGGAATTTTTAAAGGGACTTGACGCAATTGCAATGGGGCCAGGCATGGGTCTTGGTGCTTATGCAAAAGAAGTATTTGAAAGGACAATAAAAATAGATAAAAAACTTTTAATAGACGCAGATGGACTAAATCTTTTGTCCAAAAAATTAAATTTATTGGAAGGAAGAAAGGATTTTTCAACAATACTTACTCCTCATGAAGGTGAATTTGCAAGATTAAGTGGCTTATCCCTAGATGAAATAAAAAATAATCGTGAAAAACTTGCAGTGGAATTTGCCAAAAAACACAAGATAATATTAGTTCTAAAGGGTCATGAAACAATAGTTACAGATGGAGAAAATATTTATATAAATGAAACTGGAAACTCTGGCATGGCAACAGGTGGATCAGGGGATGTCTTGACTGGAATAATTTCTGCATTTATGAAAAATTATAGTCTTTATGACGCAGCAAGACTTGGAGTTTATGTTCATGGACTTTCTGGAGATATTTATGCAGACAAAAATTCTAAGACAAGTTTGAGGGCCAGAGACTTAATAGAAAACCTAAGCACAGTATTTAAAAATTTTGAAAAAAAATAAATTTGTTTTTTTTTTTTGATTTATAATAAAATTAAAGTAAGGTAACCCGAGCTCTGCTTAAATATTTACATGTAAATATTAAAAGAATCGAAAATTAATTTATTATAAAAGTGAAGGTAGATGAAGAAATTTTATGAAATCATATCCATTTAAAGTCCATGCCTTTTGGCAGATCCTAAACATTTTTGTCCTAATTACAATGTCAGAGTCTGTCAAAAATCATAGAGATCCAATAATTGTAGCCTTGCCCGGTTTGTTGGCTCTTGTTTTAAATTTGATTTGGATAAAAAAAGAAAGAGACAATTGGAGCAAGGGATACAAGATAGCCATGGGTATTTATGTAGTAGTTTTAATTTTATTTACAATTAGTATGGTTAGGATGTCAATGTAAGGGAGTTATTATGTTTAAAAATAGAAAAATACTTTTTATAATTTTATTTGCCCTAGATATTTTTTATACATATCTTGCACTCACTGGAGTGGCAGAATTTTTTCACAGGTTTAGAGGGCCAATCTATGTACAAGTTCTTTGGTTTGTAGTAGTTTTTGCACCGGCAATTGTTCACTACCTACCAGGAGGAACAAAATATAATTTAAAGGAAACAATGAAATATACCATTCCTTTATTTGTTATGATTGCAATAAATTTTGTAATGCCAATGTACTTGTAATAAATTTTTAAAAATAATTGCATTCTAAATGAAAATAACAAGAAGAAATGTGATAGAATAGTATAAAGGTTGCTCATAGATCAATCTTTTAAATCTCTCTCTCGCCTTAAAAGGTGAATATTATGATGATAAAAAGAGGGGACATATTCTATGCCGACCTGTCTCCAGTCATTGGATCGGAACAGGGAGGAGTAAGGCCCGTAGTTGTTGTTCAAAATGACATTGGAAACAAGTATTCGCCTACTATAATTGTAGCTGCAATAACATCTCAACTTAACAAGGCGAAGCTACCAACCCATGTTAATGTAAAAGCTAAAGACGTTCCACTGCCAAAGAATTCTGTAATTCTTCTAGAGCAGCTTAGGACAATCGACAAAAAAAGGTTGAGAGAGAAAATCGGTAGGTTCGACAAGGATGTTATGCAAGAGGTGGATGCGGCAATAAGAGTTAGCTTGGCGATAAAATAATTGAGCAACATACATATTGACTATCTCGCAAGAGGTAGTCTTTTTTTGTAATTATTTTTAAATAAAATAAGGTTAATATTATTTTTAAATTTTATATATATGTTTTTTAGATTTTATGAGATATTTCTTTATAGAAAAGCTCCTTTCTATGTGATAAACTTATTAGCGGAGAGATTTATGGAAAAAGTAAAGATTTTTGGAGTTGAAATTTTTAATATTGATAATTCTCAGTGTGAGAAGATTTTAAGAGAATTTTTACATGGAGATTCTCTTAAAAAGATTTATACACCTAATACAGAAATTGTAATGGCTGCCAAGAGAGATGAGGATTTAAAAAATCTTGTGAACTCTGGTGATTTAGTCCTTGCAGATGGTATTGGCTTAATCTATGCATCTAAAATGAGAAATAAACCCTTAAAGGAAAGAGTCACAGGTTACGATACTTCTATTAAATTACTTGAGCTTGCTGATGAAATGGGTCTTAATTTATATTTCTTAGGTGGCAAGGAAGGTGTTGCAAGAGATGCAGCAAAAGCTGTTAATGAAAAGTATAAGAATCTCACAGTGAAGGGATTTCACAATGGTTATTTCAATTCCAAGCTAGATGGAGAAAAATCTAGCGAAGAAGAAAAGATAATTGAAGAAATAAATTCTAAGGATATTGATATTGTCTTTGTTGGTTTTGGCTTTCCTCGTCAGGAAAAGTGGATTGATGCTTGGAAAGACGATTTAAAGGCAAAAGTTATTATTGGAAATGGTGGAGTCTTAGATATTTTATCGGGAAGAGCAAATAGAGCGCCTGATATTTTTATTAAGCTTGGTCTTGAATGGCTTTATAGGCTTATAAAAAATCCTTCTAGGATAAAAAGGCAAATTGATTTGCCAAAATTTTTGTTGGCTGTAATGAAAGATAAAAATTCAATTGAGTGAGGAGTGGAATTTTGAATATCGAAAATAAAGCGGTTAATACTATAAGAATGCTGTCTGTTGACCAAATTGAAAATGCTAATTCAGGTCACCCAGGTTTACCTCTTGGTGCGGCACCAATGGCATATTCTCTTTTTAAGAATCATTTAGTGAGAGATTCTAAAGATTTAGATTGGAAAAATAGGGATAGATTTATCCTTTCTGCAGGACATGGTTCGGCTCTTTTATATTCACTTTTTTACCTATTTGATTATGGTTTAAGTCTTGACGATTTAAAAAACTTTAGACAACTTGACTCTAAGACACCAGGTCACCCAGAGTTTGGACACACAAAAGGTGTTGAAGCAACAACTGGACCTCTTGGTCAAGGTATAGCAATGGCAGTGGGTATGGCTATTGCAGAAGAAAAACTTGCTGCACTTTATAATAAAGAAGATTTAAAACTAGTTGATCACTATACTTATGCCCTAGTGGGTGATGGATGCCTAATGGAAGGTATTTCTAACGAAGCATCATCTCTTGCTGGCACATTAAAATTAAATAAGCTAATTGTGCTTTATGATTCAAATAAGATTTCCATTGAAGGCTCAACTGATCTTGCCTTCTCAGAAAATGTTCGTCAAAGATATGAAGCTCTTGGTTGGGACACTTTCTTAGTAGAAGATGGAAATAATCTAGAAGAAATAAATAAAAAAATTGAAGAAGCGAAAAAATCAGAAAGACCTGCTCTTATAGAAGTTAAGACAAAAATAGGCTATGGATCACCAAGAGAAGACTCTGCCAAGGCTCATGGTGAACCTCTTGGCAAGGAAGATAGAAAATCAACTCGTGAATTCTTTGAACTTCCAGATGAAGACTTTTATATTTCAGAAGATGTAAAAGAACACTTCAAAAATTTAGTTGAAGAAAACACAAGAAAAGCCAATGAAAAGAAAAAAATCGAAGAAGAATATTCTAAGAAATATCCTCAAGAATATGAAGATTATTTAGATTCCTTTAAAAGAGAAAAGAAGGATTTGTTAGAAGATTCTTACTACGATTCTTTCACAAAAGACATGGCAACTCGTGCCATTTCTGGAGAAGTTTTAAATAAAATTGCAAGAGATAACATCCATATATTTGGAGGATCAGCAGATCTTGGTCCATCAAATAAGACTATGTTAAAGGGAGAAGAATATTTTTCAGCTGAAAATAGATCTGGCAGAAATTTAACTTTTGGTGTTCGTGAAAATGCCATGGGTGCAATTACAAATGGAATGCTTCTTCACGGAGGATTAAGAACTTATGCAGCTACATTCTTAGTTTTCAGCGACTACTTAAAACCAACAATTAGACTTGCAGCTCTTATGAACATTCCAAATGTCTATATCTTCACTCACGACTCCATTGGAGTTGGAGAAGATGGTCCAACACACGAACCTATTGAACATCTTGCAATGTTAAGATCTATCCCTGGAGTAATAGTTTTAAGACCTGCCGATGGACGTGAAACTGCAGCAGCCCTAAACCTTGCCTTTAATTCAAAGAACACACCAATTGTTCTTGCACTATCAAGACAAAATCTTCCACAACTTGAAAACTCATCAAGAGAAGTAAATAAGGGTGCTTATATAATTAAAAAAGAAGAAGGAGAACTGGAAAAAATTGTTATAGCAACAGGTTCAGAAGTTTCTCTTGCACTAGAAGCAGCAGAAGGACTAAAGGGAGTGCGTGTAGTTTCAATGCCTTCTATGGAACTTTTCGATGCACAATCTTCTGAATATAAGGAAAAAATTCTTCCATCAAATATAACAAAGAGAATTTCTCTTGAAGCACTTTCTTCCTTTGGATGGCACAAATACATTGGCATGAAGGGTATGGCAATATCAATTGATACCTTTGGTGCTAGTGGAAAGGGATCAGAAGTCTTTGAAAGATTTGGATTTACCAAAGAAAATATAAAAAGAAAAATTCAAGAATTTTAATAGAATATAGAAGAGGAGGGCGACCTCCTTTTTTAATATAAATTTTTATTTGCAGTTTTAAATTTGAATTTTTTAAAATTTTAATGACTTATAATAATTTTTAGGACATCAATAGTTTGGATAATTATTTTTATATTATATAAAATTTACTAGATTGGAGGGTAGAAATGAAACTTATAAAAGAAAAGAGATGGGCAATAGTCTTTTCACTTTTGGCAATGCTACTTTGGGGATCTGCCATTCCTCTTATTAAACTAACCTATATCCATGCCAATATCTTGCCAGACGATCCAGGTGGGAAAATTTTTATTGCTGGCATAAGGTTTTTTATGGGAGGACTTTTGACCTTCATCTATTTTTTTCTTTTCAACAAGGAAGAAGTGAAGAGGGAGAATGTAAATTTTAAATTTATTTTAATTATTGGATTGTTGCAGACATGTTTGCAGTATGGTTTTTACTATATTGGACTCTCCAACACTTTGGGGTCTCTTACTGCAGTTATTCAGTCATCAAATGCTTTTATCACAGTTTTGTTTTCCGTTCTCTTAATTAGTGATGAGAAACTTACTAAGAGAAAGGTCGTAGCCTTACTTGTTGGTTCAATTGGTTTACTTATAACAAATTTAAACTCACAGGGAAGCTTCCACTTTAAGTTTACTGGCGAAGGTTTTGTCTTAATTGCACAAACAGTTAATGCTCTGTCCAGTGTCCTCATAAGAAAGTATGCTAGGAATTTAAATGGATTTCTTCTAACTGGTTCACAATTTTCCCTTGGAGCTCTGCCACTTATAATTATTGGGGCATTGACAAAGACTTCTACTGTAAACTACGACTTCCTTTTATTCCTAATGTTATCTTATGGGGCCTTTATTTCTGCAACAGCCTTCACAACTTGGACCTTTGTCCTTCAAAATCACAGCTCCAGTGAGTTTGGAATTTATAAACTATTTATTCCAATTTTTGGGACAATTTTATCGATTCTTGTACTTGGAGAAGAGCTAACTATGAATATAATCTTGGGATTATTTTTCGTTCTTTTTGGGGCAATAATTTTAAACAAAAAAATCTTATAAATAGGGGGCAAAGCCCTCTTTTTTTATGGCATTTAAATGCAAAAGTAAAAGTATAAATGTTATAATGAAATCGGGAGTGGTATTTTGAAAATTAAAAAAAATCACGCAATTATTTTATTATTACTTGTAATTTTTATAGGATTTATATATTTTAATCACAAAAACTTTTCTAAAGACAGAACTATTGTAAGACTCAAGGGTGTAAGTGTAAATGAACCAATTCAGGATTTTAGCATTTCATCAAAGTCTGTATTTTTGTGGGCTGATCCAGTTTTATATATCACAGACAAAGAAGGCAATATTGTCAAAAAAATTCAAAGAGAAGATGAAAATATAGAAGCTTTTTTTGCAAATAATTATGCTTTTCTTTATGAAAAAGATTTGGGTAAGGTTCACATGTATTCAGAGATGGGAGAACTTTTATCTACCACTGATGTCAAAGGAGATATCTTTAATATTTCTTATGAAAATGCCAACATAATTTTTCACATAATAGATGAAAAAAATGAAATTTTGTACTTAATGGGCAATGATTCAACTCTTACAGAAATTTATAAAACTGGAAATCAAATTTTAACTCACGATGTTGTAGATGATAAAAATCTTTCAGTTGCAGAAATAAAAAATGATGCATCAGGTTACAGTTCTCTTATTTACAATTTGAACAAGGGTGAAAAGAAAAGTCAGGTCCTAAATCATGAAATAGTAATGTTTCTAAAAAAAGATAAGAGATCTCTTTTGGCTTTGACAGACAAATCTATTTACAGGTTTATGAATTCAGGCACAAAGTATGAAGACAAGGTTCCAAATATTTCCGATATCTTAGTTGAAGGCAAAAAAACTTATCTTCTACATTCAGGGATAATTACAGAGTACAATTATATTTTAAAACCAGGAGAAAAAAAGATAATCGCAGCTAATGTCAACAAGATGGAAAATATCTCTGGTTCAATTTATGTATATGGACCTAGTGATGTTGGTGGAGAAATTGGAAAATCAGGAGAATTTTACACAAGGCTTGGATATTCTCTTGACAAGATAAAGATAAATGGACTTCTCATAGGGGCCCTTAGAAATGGCGACTTGAGTTTGTACTCAGTTGTAAATTCAAATACAACAAGAGAAGAAGATAGTAAAATAGAAACAACTTACAAAGAGGTGTAATAGTGAATATAGATAAAAATACAGGAGCAGTAGCAGACGAGGCGGATAGAGCCCTTAGATCTACCTTTGGTGGACTGGAATCTTGGGAAAGGCTTCTTGTAGTTGCCCTTGTAATTATTGGAATTTGTATAATTTTAAGGCTTATAGATTCTTTTATAAATAAACAGTTAAATTCCGAGAAAATAATGGAAAAAGGATCTTACAATAGAATTGTAACAGTTACAAATTTAATAAGGCGTGCCATAAAAGTAGTTTTAATTTTTATTGGAGTGACAATAGTCATGAGCGTCTTTAACATTTCCATAGCTCCAATTATTGCAACTCTTGGAGTATTTTCACTGGCAATAGGTGTTGGGGCTCAAAGTCTTGTTAAAGATTTTATAAATGGATTTTTTATTATTTTTGAAGATCAATATTCTGTTGGAGATTTAATCGAAATAGGAGAAATCGAGGGCATAGTGGAAGATTTAGGACTTAGGGTCACAAAAATTCGTGACTTTGATAAAATACTTCACGTTATTCCCAATAGTAATATTTCCATTGTTTCCAATAAAGAAAGAGCTAACATAAGAACCAAAATTGAATTTTATTTGGATAACTCATGTGATCCCGACTTTGTAGAAGAAAAAATAAAAGCTTCTATTGAAAAATATAGGGACCACAAAGATATGGTAATGGGACCAAATTTTTGGGGAGTTACAGAAAATGGAAAAGACGCATATAAAATGGCTCTTGTATATTACACAAGACAAGGTCATCAATACGATCTTGAGTATGCTCTTAGATCAGAAATTTTAAAAACAATGCAAAGAGAAAATATTAAATCTCCTATGATTAGGAATAAATTTATAAAAGGAGAAGATAAAGATGCTTTACTATGAATTAGGCGATATAGTTACTCTAAAAAAAGGACATCCCTGCGGAGAAAACAAATGGGAAATAGCAAGAAAGGGTGCAGATATGAAATTAAAGTGCCTAGGTTGTGACAGAGTCGTTTGGATGAGCCGCATGGATTTTGAAAAAAGAGTGAGAAAAATATTAGAAGGAGAAAAATTTGTAAGTATAGTCCATCATAAAAAAGAAGGTGAATAAAATGGACGTGAAAGAAGTTTACGCTGCCAAAGAGAGACTTGAAGGTCATATCAAAAAAACACCTGTAGTTTATGCACCAAATCTTGGCGATGATATTTATTTAAAAGTTGAAGTTCTTCAAGATACAGGATCCTTTAAACTTAGAGGGGCTTATAATAAAATTGCAACCCTATCTGATGAAGAAGCAGAAAGAGGGGTTGTGGCTTGTTCTGCAGGAAATCACGCCCAAGGTGTTGCAAAATCAGCAAGCGAGAGGGGAATAAGATCTGTAATCTGTATGCCTTATCACGCTCCTCTATCAAAAGTAAAAGCAACAAAAAGTTATGGAGCTGAAGTAAAATTAATAAAAGATTCCTTTGACGATGCAGCCGCCTATGCAAAAAAATTATCAGAAGAAGAAGGCTACACTTTTATAGCTCCCTTTGATGACGAAAAAATTATTGCAGGACAAGGAACAGTTGCTCTAGAAATCCTTGAAGAAGTAAAAGACATTGACATAATAGTTGTCCCAATAGGTGGCGGCGGACTAATATCTGGAGTTGCCCTTGCAGCAAAATCAATGAATCCAGACATAAAGATAATAGGAGTTCAAACACAAATTTCTCCATCTATGTATGAATCAGTTAAAGAAGGAAAAATTTTAACTGTCAAAGGTGGTTCAACAATAGCTGATGGGATTGCAGTAAAAACCCCTGGCAAAATTACATATGAACTAGTAAAAAAATATGTAGATGAAATAGTTCTTGTGACAGAAGGAGAAATCTCTTCAGCAATATTAACCCTTCTCGAAGAAAACAAAATAATAACAGAAGGTGCAGCAGCATCAACAGTGGCAGCCCTAATGTATAAAAAATTCAGCCACAAGGGCAAAAAAGTTTGTTGTGTCTTATCTGGAGGAAATATAGATGTCACTAGAGTTTCAAAGGTTATAGAAAAGGGACTTTATAAAACCAATAGACGCATGGAACTTAGAATAAAACTAAATGACCAACCAGGTCAAATATCTAGAGTGTCAGAAATTTTGGAAAAAGAAGGAGCTAACATAGTTCAAATTGGTCAAAACATAGACTTAGTTGGGGATACAATAGACTCCATGATAGTTAGCGTCGTAATTGATACAAAGGGAAAAGATCACCAGGATCAAATTTTGACAGCACTAAATCAACACGCCTATGTCTATAAAGCAAGATATAACGACGCCCAATTCTAAGTTATAACTAATTTATAAAAAATTAAAATTATCTAGTAAATTGAGAGGCTTTGCTCTCTCTTTTTTTTATCTACAAAAAATGTGAGTGTGCTAAACAAAAATAAAAAGTAGATGAAAATTTTTTTATTTATTATAATGAAGGCGGAGGGATTATGTTAAATTCAGATAAAATCGCAAGGCTTGCTACTTACGCTCTCATATATGAAGTATCACTTAGCCCAAAGCCAGGGCTTGTTAGTTTAATAGATAGAGGAGCCCATGATGACATGGACTACATGGACTTTTTAAAATCTTCTTTAGTTCTTTTTGATTACTTTAAAATTGCTTATGAACTTGGAGAAAAATCAGATGGAGAAGATTTTTTAGAACTTAGAGAATATGGGAAAGTTTATGAGAATAAAATGATGGAAGCCACTGCTGGAGCTAACACTCATAAAGGGATTATTTTTTCTCTAGGTCTCATGGTTTATGCGACGGCTATTGAAATAAATAAAGAAAAATTTTCTTTTGAAAAAATTATCAATCGGGTAGCTTATTTAAATCGAGGAATAACAAAAGAATTAGAAATATATAGGGCGAGAAGTCATGGAGAAAAGAATTATAAAAAATATGGACTAAAAGGTATTAGAGAAGAGGCTGAAGAAGGATTTAAAAAGACTCTTTTGGGACTTGACTTCTTAAAGAAAGTTGAGAAGAAGACAAATTTTGACTATGCACTTACTGGGACTCTATTTTATTTTATGTCTCTTATAGAGGATTCAAACATAATTAAAAGAGGAGGGCTTGAAGGTCTGGAGTTTTTAAAAGAAACTTCAGCCTATGTACTTGAAAACAAATTGTACGAAAATGAAAATGGAATGAGAGAAATCAAAAAGATAAATGAAGAATACAAGAGGAGGAATCTAAGTCCAGGTGGTTGTGCTGACTTTTTGATTCTTACCTTGTATTTTTATCTCCTGGAGGGAAACATTGATTGATTATAGACAAGTTATGAAATTTGAAAAAAAGGATGTTGAAAAATTCTTGGAGGGCTTTGACATAAACTACGAGAGGGACGTGGATTATACAATTGTTGCTCTTGATGGCGACAAAATTGTTGGGACAGGGTCTTGTTCTGGTAGGGTTTTAAAATGCTTTGCCATAGACACAAATTATCAAGGTATGGGAATTACAAACTCAATAATAACAAGACTACTTGACTACCAATACCAAGTTGGAAATAAGCATCTTTTTATTTTCACTAAACCAAAAAATATTAAAATTTTTACAGATTTTGGATTTTCTTTAGTTGAAAAGACAGACGATGTTGCTCTTTTAGATAATAAAATTGACGAGCTAAATCAGCTTTTAAAAAATATTGAGGATAAAAGGGAGTCTGGAGCAATTGTAGTTAATGCCAATCCCATGACAAAGGGACATTTATATTCAATTAACGAAGCGAGAAAAATGACAGACCTTTTACACATTTTTATGGTGGAAGAGGATGGATCAACATTTCCTTATGACTTTAGGTACAAGATTGTAAAAGAAGAGCTGGAAAAGTTTGATGATATCGTTGTTCATCCTGGCAACGACTATATAATTTCAAAAAATACTTTTCCAACATATTTTTATAAAGATGAAAAAACTATCTTAAAGGCTTATTCAGAGCTTGACACAAAAATTTTTGGAAAGTATTTTGCCAAAAGCTTAAATATCAAAAAAAGATTTGTTGGGACAGAAGATAAGGACGTTGTGACAAAAAATTACAACGAAACCATGGAAAGGATTTTGCCAGATTATGGCGTAGAAGTTGTTGAAATTCCAAGGACAAGCCTGGACAATGAAATAATTTCTGCATCAAAAGTTAGGACCCTTTTAAAAGAAAGAAAATTTGAAGAAGCTTACAAATTTTTGCCAGATGCGACAATTAAGGCTCTAAAGTCAGAAGAAGGGCAGAGGATAATAAATGAAAGACTCTAAAATATATTCCATGAATAGGATGCTTGAGGCTAAGGAAAAAAGATACTACAAAATAAAAAATCTTACAGAAAAATATAAGGCCCCAGTTCTATCTTTTATGTTAAACATTCCAGGTGAAGAAAAAAATTTTATAGAAGCTGTGGATTTTCATAAAAAATATATAGAAAAGATAAAAAAACTTTTGAAAGAAAATAAAATAAAAATATTATTCGAAGATTACGAAAATTTAGTTACAGGAATGGAGTATATAGCAGTTCTCAACGGCAATGGAAGTTTAATAAAAAAACTCATGATTGAAGTAGAGGAAAATTCTCTAAGTGGAAGGCTTCTCGACTTGGATATTTACGATAAGAATTTTTCACAAGTTTCAAGATCTTCACTGGGACTTCCAGAGAGGAAATGTATAATTTGTGGCGACACAGCAAGAAGCTGTATCAAGGAAGAAAGACACAAGCTAGAAGAACTAGAAGAAAAGGTTAGGGAGATTATAAAAAAAGATTTGAAAGAGTTTTAAATTTTAAAGATATCATATATATATATATATAAAATAAAAAGTTAAATTAAATATTTAAAATAGTTTATAGAATAAAGATAAGAAGTTTTTAATGGAACTTTTTATTTTTTTATTTAGACCTTTTTAAGGCTTGAAAACATCTTATTTAGCAAAAATTTTTAATATAAACCGAGAAATCAAACAAAAATATTTTGTTAACATGACAATTTAATGTTTGCTTCAAATGGCTATATTTAGACCTTCTTTCTCTTGCTTAATAAAGCAGTTGTAGGGTATTATAGAAGAAAAGGAGGTTTTTTCTATGAAGAAAAAATATTTTGGACTTAACCTTCCTATGCTATTGATATTATCTATAATTATTTTTATAGCAACATATTTGGGAGTTTTGTCAAAAGATTTAGCGGGCGGAGTTGCCCTGATGTTCGCAATAGGTATTATTTTATATGAAATTGGTGAGAGAATTCCAATTTGGAACACTTATGTTGGTGGTGGACTTGTTCTTGCCTTCTTGGGTACAGCAGCTTTAGTTTATCTACATGTTATTCCAGAAGAGTATGCAGAACTTATTTCATCTGTTAACTCTAAGCCAATGGGAGTTTTAAACTTCTTTATCATCATGCTTATTACTGGTTCACTTCTTGGACTTAATAGAGACCTTATGATTAAGTCTTTCGCAGGTTATATTCCAGCAATTCTTGGTGGAGTTTTAGGTGCTGCTATTCTTGGAATAATTGGTGGACTTTTCTTTGGAGTCTCACCAGCAAACACAGTTTTAAAATACGTTCTTCCTGTAATGGGTGGAGGTAACGGAGCTGGTGCTGTACCTCTAAGTCAAATTTATGAAAGAGTAACAGGGGACGATGCTGCAAACTACTATGGTTTTGCAATATCTATCCTTACAATTGCTAATATCTTTGCTATTATTGCTGGAGGTATTTTAAATAAACTTGGAAGTAGTAAGCCAGGACTTACAGGAGATAAGAAAACTCTTATGAGATCTGCTCCTGAAATTGAACAAAATGAAGAAAAATTCACAACTCAATTAAAGGATTATACTGGAGCTATTTTAATGGGACTTACTTTCTATCAACTAGGTAGACTTATAGCTGATAAGGTTTGGGATCCACTAGTTCCTTCAGTTCCAATTCACCCATTTGCCTTTATGATTATTTTAGTTGCCCTTGCTAATGGCCTTGGAATTATTCCAGGATCACTTAGACAAGCTGCAAAGGAAGTGCAATCTTTCTTCACAAAAAACATTGTAATCTTAATTATGGTTGGTGTTGGTATTGAAACCGATTTACTTGAACTAAAAGAAGCTATCACTTTAGGTAATGTTATTATGTCATTCTTAATTGTTGTTGGTGCTGTCATTGGTTCAGGATTTGTTGGTCACCTTGTAGGGTTCTACTTCGTTGACTCTGCTGTAACTGCAGGACTTTGTATGGCAAACAGAGGAGGATCTGGTGACTTGGCAGTTCTTGGAGCAGCTGACAGAATGGATTTAATTTCTTATGCACAACTTTCATCAAGACTTGGTGGAGGAATAATACTTGTTATAGGATCAATACTCTTTGGAACGCTCATGTAGACAGGAGGGATTTTTTTGAAACTAAAAAAAGAAGCAATGGCTGGAACTCTTGAGTCAAATGATATTTTAATAACAGTTGACAACGGCGAAGGCATAACTATTGAACTTGAAAGTTCAGTAAAAAAGCAATTTGGAAAACAAATTGAAAAAGTTATTAGAGAAACTTTAAAAGAATTAGATGTAGAAAATGCAAAAGTTGCTGCAGTAGATAAGGGTGCCCTTGACTACACAATTAAAGCAAGAGTAGCGGCAGCATGTTTTAGAGCAGCTGAAAGTACAGAATATAATTGGAGCTGATATTTTGAAAGAGAGATTAAGAAGAACGATGATGTTTCTTCCAGGAAATAATCCTGCAAACATCACTGATGCTCATATTTATGGTCCTGACTCAATTATGATCGACCTTGAAGATGCTACGAGCATCAATCAAAAAGACGCGGCAAGATTTTTGGTTTATAATGCATTAAAGACTTTGGACTATGGAGATACTGAGGTTGTTGTTAGAATTAACGCCCTTGATACTCCTTTTGGACGTGAAGATATTAAGGCAGTTGTTAAAGCTGGTGTAGATGTAATTAGATTACCTAAGTCAGAAACTGCACAAGATGTTAAAGATGTAGATGAAATTATCACAGAAGTTGAAGAAGAAATGGGTTGCCAAGGAAGAACTCTAATGATGGCAGCTATTGAATCTCCAACTGGTGTTATTAACGCAGTTGATATTGCAAAAGCATCACCAAGAATGATGGGTATTGCTTTAGGAGCAGCTGACTACGTTACAAATTTAAAGACACAAAGGTCATCTCATGGTTGGGAACTTTTCGCAGCAAGAAGTCAAATTGTTTTAGCTGCAAGAAATGCAGGTATTGCTTGTTTTGATACAGTTAACACAAATCTTGATGACATGGATGCTTTTAGGGAAGAAGTTCAATTTATTAAGGACCTTGGATTTGACGGAAAATCTGTCATCCACCCTAAACAAATTGCAGTTGTAAATGAAGTTTATACACCAACTCAAAAAGATATTACGAAATCACTTCGTATTATTGCAGGTTCTAAGGAAGCTGAAAGAAAGGGTTCTGGAGTTATTACTGTTGACGGCAAAATGGTTGACTATCCAGTTATTGCTGGCGCACAAAGAGTTCTAGACCTTGCAGTTGCAAGTGGCGTGCTAAAGAAGGAGGATATTGATGAACTATAATAAAAACGCAGTAGGAAGAGATATCCCTGAATACCTTGAAGGCATTGGCGAACTTGTTCCTTTCAAAGGCGAAGGTAAATATCTTAGAACTGATAAAAAAGCTTCTCCAAAAATTAGATATGGAAATAGAGATGAAAAGAAACTTCTAGGATCTATTGAAGAAGCTGTTAAGAAGAGTGGACTTAAGGACGGAATGACAATTTCTTTCCACCACCACCTAAGAAATGGTGACTATGTTGTAAATATGGTTATGCAAGTTATTAGAGATATGGGTATTAAAGATTTAACTCTTGCTCCATCATCACTTTCACCATGCCATGACAAATTGATTCCACTAATTGAAGAAGGTGTAATCACTGGAATTCAATCATCTGGACTTAGAGGAGAACTTGGAGAAAAAATTTCTGGGGGTATCCTTAAAAAACCTTGCATCATCCGTTCCCACGGTGGACGTGCAAGAGCTATTGAAGATGGGGAACTTCACATTGATGTGGCCTTTTTAGCAGCGCCAGCATGTGACGAATATGGAAACATAAATGGTAGAGAAGGAAAAGCTGCATGTGGATCACTTGGTTATGCCATTGTTGATGCACAGTATGCTGATTGTGTAATTGCGATTACAGATAACCTTGTACCATTTCCAAATATCCCTGCTTCAATTGGCATGATGTATGTTGATTATGTTGTTGAAGTTGATGCAATTGGTGATCCAAAGGGAATTGTTTCTGGATCAATTAGATTTAACGATAACCCACGTGATTTATTAATTGCAAATAATGCTGTTAAGGCAATTAAGGCATCTGGACTTTATAAAGATGGATTTAAATTCCAAACTGGTGCAGCAGGTTCAACACTTGCAGTTGCAAAACTTCTTCGTGAAGAGATGAAAAAAGATGGAATAAAAGCATCAATGGCACTAGGTGGCATAACTGGTTATATGGTGACAATGCTTGAAGAAGGCCTAATCGATGGAATTTATGACACACAATCCTTTGACCTTGACGCAGTAAGATCAATTCGTGAAAACAAGAAACACTTTGAACAAGCTGCATCTTCTTATGCAAATCCAAATAATCCAACACCTGCAGTTAATACGCTTGACTTTGTCCTACTTGGAGCTCTTGAAGTTGACACTGATTTTAACGTAAATGTAATGACAAGATCAGACGGAGTTATTAACCAAGCAGTTGGTGGTCACCAAGATACAGCACCTGGTGCAGAAATGTCGCTTATTCTTGCACCACTTGTTAGATCAAGAAACCCAATTGTCAAAGATAAAGTTACAACAGTTTGTACACCAGGAGAATCAGTTGATGTAATTTGTACTGATTACGGTATAGCTGTTAATCCAAAGAGAAAAGACTTAATCGAAAAATTCCAAGAAGCTGGGATTGAACTTAAAGACATCAAGGAACTACAAGAAATGGCAGAAAAACTTACAGGCAAACCTGAAGAAGTTGAATTTTCTGATGAAGTAGTTGCAGTTGTAGAATACAGAGATGGTTCTATAATTGATGTCATTAAAAAAGAAGCTTAAAAGTAAATCTAACTATACTCATTTAAAGGGAGGCACTAGCCTCTCTTTTTTTGCGGAAAATTTGAAACTTGTAATATATTGATTAATATATTAGTGAATTAAATAGATTAATATTACAAGATTACTAAACAATAAAACCACAATAAAAACATTATAACATTCAGATATAGGCATAGACCTATTCAAATATAACAAATTTAGACTTTGAAAAACGAAAAGAAGTGAAGTAATATTATGTTAAACAGATGAATAGGAGGTGTAAGCAATGAAAATATTAATAACAGAAAAAATTAACCAGAAAGGATTGGAGATGATAGAACAGTCGGGATTTACAGTAATAAATGCATATGGAAATGAGGAAATAATAAATAAAAATATTTCAGAAGTAGAGGGAATTGTTGTGAGGACATTTCCTTTGAATTCTAATCTATTAAAGAAAGCAAAAAAACTAAAAATTATCAGTAAACATGGAGTTGGAATTGATAATATTGATACAGAATATTGTAGTAATAACGGTATAGTTATAACAAAAACTCCTGGAGCTAACAGCCTTTCTGTAGCTGAGCATGCTTTTAGTATGATGATATCGTTGTCAAAAAACTTAAAACATATTTCTAAAGAATATGTAGCTAATGGATTTGAGGCTAAAAATAATATAATAGGTTTTGAAATGTCCAATAAAACGTTAGGAATAATTGGTCTAGGATCAATTGGACAGAACTTACTTAAACTAACAAAAGGGTTTAATATGAAAGTACTAGCTTTCGACCCTTACTTGAAAAACAAGGTTGATGGGGTCAAAATTGTTGAAGAAATTGAGGAGTTAATAGTATCAAGTGATTTCATATCCATACATTGTGCACTAACAGATTCTACAAGAAATCTTATTAATTATGAAAAATTAAAAAAAATGAAAAAAAATGCTATTTTAGTTAACTGCGCTAGAGGAGGAATTATAAATGAAAATGACTTAATTAAGGCAATAAATGAAAATTTAATTTATGGAGCTGGATTGGATGTTACAGAAAAAGAACCTCTAGAAAAAGATGATGAGTTATTTAATCATGATAACATAATTATAACTCCCCATTCTGCTGTTTCAACAAAAGAGGCGTCAGAAAATGTAGCTATTATTGCTGCGACAAATATCATTAATTATTTTAAGGAGGAATAGAAAATGAGCAATACATATGTTTTTATTGTTTTTTTTGCCATGATATTTTTATTAATATTGCTTGTAGCAAAGTTTAAAATTCATGCAGTTACTTCATTATTCTTTGTTTCCATTCTACTTGGTATTTTAATAAAAACACCTATTAACGAAATTCCAAAAATATTAAATGAAGGATTCGGCGGAACAATGAAAAATGTTGGTATAATAATCCTTTTAGGAGCTTTATTAGGTGAGGTTATGAGTAATACTGGAGCAGTATTAAAGATTACCCAGCAATTTATAAAATGGTTTGGAAAAAAACATGCAATAGCAGCTGTAGGTGTAAGTGCTTATATAATGGGTATTCCAATATTTCCAGATACAGTAAGTTTGCTACTAATTCCTATGTTAACGAACCTTGCATCAGAAACCGGAATATCCATGATGGCGTTTGCCGGAATTGTAGGAATTGGTGTAACAACATCTTCTTTGGTCCCACCAACACCGGGTCCAGTAGCAGGAGCAGCTCTATTAAATTTACCATTAGGGCAGGCTATTCCATGGGGAATTATTGTTTCAATTCCGGGGTTGATTGCGACTATTATTTATTGCAAAACATTAAAAAAACAAGTTCCCTTGAATGATGCATATTTAAAATCAAGTGACGAAAACATAAAACTACCATCGTTTGCGACATCAATAACACCTATAGTTATACCTGTAGTTCTAATAGTATTAAATACAGTTATTAACACTATTTATCCAGATAGTACATTATCGAGCACTTTTGCATTTATAGGTTCACCTGTAATTGCGTTAACTATAGGTTGCCTATATGCGATTATTTCGCAAGTAAATAATTGGTGGAAAAATGATGACGTTAAAACGAATTGGATAGACAAAGCGTTATTAGGAGCTGCGGGTCCTGTGTTTATTACGGCTCTAGGTGGATCTTTGGCAGCATTTATAAAGAATGCTGGAGTTGCTGAAATGTTAGCTGACATGATTATTAATGCGCATATACCAGGAATATTTGTTCCAATGTTAATTGCGTTGTTAATAAGATCAATTACAGGATCGAATACATTAGGTGTTACGACAGCAGCTGCCTTATGTCAACCAATGCTCGCGAGCCTAGGCATTTCACCACTAGCAGCATATTTATCTATGTGTTCAGGAGCCGTTATAGTCAGTCATGCTAATAGTTCAGGATTCTGGCTTGTTAGTACTATGTGTAAGTTAGATGTTAAAGATTCTTTCGTTGCTATTAGTGGCGCTTCTGCCATATCAGGAATATTTTGTTGTGCAACGACTCTAATTTTATATTTCTTAGGAATAATTTAAAAATGGAAATAGATAAATATTCTACTTATTTTTTAACAATATATAATGAAAAGAGTATATCTAAAGCCGCTAGGAAATTATACATTACTCAGCCATCTTTAAGTCAATACTTAATCAGACTCGAGGATAATTTAGGAGTTAAGCTATTTGAGCGAAAAAAGAATTCACTCGAAATAACTAAAGAGGGTGAGATTTATAAGGATTATATTTTAAAACAACGATTATTATATGATAAATTTTGTTCGGAGATAGAAGAGTATACTAATTTAAAAACATCTACTATAAAATTCGGAATAGGGACATGGAGAGGTTCTCAAATTTTACCTGAATTAATAGAAATGATTTTGAAAAAGAGCAAAGATAAACTAAAATTTAAATTATTTGAATATCCTGTAAGTGAACTCACAATTAAATTAAATAATGGTGTATTTGATTTTTGTCTTATGAATGCATTTGCCAACAATGTTGATGATGATTTGATTTGTGAAGTGATAAATTATGAAAAAATTTATTTAATAATTAGCAAGAAACTTATTAAAACTTTAGGAACAGAAGAAATTACACTAGAAAATTTAACTAGAAACGCACCATTCATTTCATTGAATGAAAACTTAAGTGTTGGCAAAGCTGTAAATAACTTTATTAATAAAAATAGTGTGTTAACAAATAAGTTTATAAGTACAACAAATAATCAAACATTAATAGAATTAGTAAAAAAAGGCTTAGGATACAGTTTTTTAATTGAAACAGGAATATATAATTTGAAAGATGATGACATTATAGTTTATGATTTGAACAGCAAAGACCTGATAATACCACTATCTATAATTTATAAAAAGAATTCTTATATTTCTAGTGTAGAAACTAGTTTTATAGAGGAAATAACGAAATTTTATGACGATAGAATTAATAAGATAAGAAATGATTTTGATATTGTTATATTGAAGAAGGAGTAAAAAATGAGATTAATCAATTTTGTAGAAAACAATAAAGATAACGCTGCAATAAGATGCGATGATAAAGTTTTTCCTATCAAAATGCTAAACGATAAATACAATACTGAATGGAGTTTAACAGTTCAAGAAATTATTAATAATGAAGAAATATTTGATTTAAATAAATGGTATAAAGATGTTATTGCTAATAATTGTGAAAAAATAAATGAGTTTTTAAATTATAAAGATTTAACTATAGGACCATTATATAGAAGAACAAAAAGAATTTGGGGAATAGGTTTAAATTATTCAGAACATGCGGGTGACTTAGCAGAAAAATCACCTACAGGTATCCCGGCTTCTTTCATAAAGAATGAATCTACTATTTGTGGCCCGAATGATAACATTATAATACCAACACAAAGTAAAAAAGTAACGGCAGAAGCAGAACTAGGAGTCATAATTGGAAAAAAATGTAAAAATGTAGAGGAAAAAGATTGGCTTGAATATGTCGCTGGGTTTACAACAATCCTAGATCAAACTGCTGAAGATATATTAAGATTAAATCCTAGATATTTAACGATGGTTAAAAACTTTGATACATTCTTTAGTTTTGGACCTGAATTGGTAACACCTGATGAAATAAAAGAACTAAATAATATAAAAGTTAGGACGATGATTAATGGGAAAGTCCATGCAGAAAACTTTATCTCTAACATGACTTTCAGCCCTTCATTTTTAGTTTCTTTTTATAGCAAAGTATTTACTTGGAACCCAGGAGATATTTTATCGACAGGAACTCCTAGAGCTGTTCATATTCAAGAGGGTGATATCGTAGGGTGTGAAATTGATGGTTTTGAAAGCTTAAGTAATGGTGTTGTAAATAAAAATTAATATAGGAGATGAATCTATTATGAATTTAGGATTAAAAGGCAAAAATGTATTAGTGATGGCGTCCGCAGCTGGGCTAGGAAAAGCAATTGCAAAGGAATTGGCTCACGAAGGCGCTAACGTTGTTATTTGCACTTCTAAAGAATACGAAGATGAGCTAGATAATGCAGTTCAAGATATATTTAGAGAAACTAACAATAGACCGCATAAATATATTTGTAATATAAATAATCCCGAAGACATAAAGAAGCTTGTATCTAATGTTAATAATGATTTAGGCGATATTTATGCATTAGCAAATATGTGTCCAGGACCTAAACCAGGTCAATTTGAAGATTTTTCTGACACTGAATGGCAAAGTGCCTTTGAAACATGTCTTCTATCTTACGTAAGAACAATTAGAGCGGTCTTGCCGAGCATGAAAAGAATTGGAGCTGGAAGGATTATAAATTCAACCTCTTCTTCTGTAAAAGATACTTTAGAAAATCTTATATTATCAAATTCGATGAGAATGGGGGTCGTAGGAATGTCCAAAACGTTGTCAAAAGAATTTGGTAAGTATAATATTTTGATTAATGTTATTGGACCTGGAAGAATATCTACTGATAGAATAACAAACTTAAATAAAGTTAGGGCTGAAAAGCAAAACATTTCTGTTGAAGAATATGAAAAAAATGATTTGAAAAGTTTTCCATTAGGAAGATATGGTAATCCGGAAGAGTATGCTAAATTAGCTACGTTTTTATTAAGTGAATCAAATTCATATATTAGCGGTCAAACTATATTAGTTGATGGGGCTATGACAAGCGCATATTAATTTGCAAGGTATATATTAGATTGAATTAAATATTTGAAAAGATTAGTACATTTCATCATAAGTTCTCAATAGTAACTCGAAATTTTAATTAATATAATAATATGATTTTGAACAAATATTAGAAAATTGAATATTTATTATAAATTCTTAAATTTAAGTAATAGAAAAAAGATTGCTTTCTAAAATTTCAAAAATAAGGTATACTTTTTCTATTGATTATATCAATAGAAAAAACTTCCTTAGCTAGCCAGGGAAGTCATTTCACTTGGTTTGATTTATTATTAAAAGTGGCTAACTTATTATTGTAATTTACCTACTTAAAAAATTGTAAATTCAAAAATTCTAGGATTATAAAAATATTTTAACAATTGACATTAAGATTTTTTGGTGCTATTATAATAAAAAATAACTCAATAGAGGGAAGAGTATCCTTTTTGACTGATTAAAGAGAGCTTCGTTTGGTGAGAGAAGTAGAGGAAGATTTGGAGAACATGGTCCGTCTTGAGGGTCTATCGATATTTAGATAGGCACGGGAGCGCCCGTTATAGCGATAGAGTATGATAGTACTTGAAGAGTCTTTTACTGTGAAGTGAAAGAGAATTAAGGTGGTAACACGAACTAGCTTTCGTCCTTTGTGGGGCGGAAGCTTTTTTTATTGTTTTCCTTCCTCAAGTACAAATAAAAAAGAGGAGAATAGAAATGCCATTAATAATACCTAGAGATTTAATTGTTGAAGAAGTTTTGGAGAGAGAAAATATTTTTACAATGAGAGATTCTTCTGCTAAAGAGCAGGACATAAGACCTCTTAATATTGCTATTGTAAATTTGATGCCCAAAAAAGAGGAGACAGAACTTCAACTTTTGAGGATGTTATCAAATACTGCCCTTCAAATTAACATTGACCTTGTGAGAATGGAATCTTACAATCCAAATAACAGCGATGCTAAAAGATTGAAGTCTTTTTATAAAACTTATGATGATATAAAAAACAATAAGTACGATGCAATGATTATAACTGGTGCACCAATTGAGACCCTAGCTTATGAAAAAATTAAGTATTGGGATGAACTAAGGACAATTTTTGAATTTGCAAAGAAAAATGTTTATTCTACAATGTTTATTTGTTGGTCTGCCCAAGCTGCTCTATATCATTATTATAAAATTAATCATAAGTTAAGTGACGGAAAAATTTTTGGGGTTTTTGAATTTGATAAGTTAAAGGAAAATAAAATTATTAAGGGTTTTGATGATACTTTTTTGATTCCAACATCAAGACACACTTATGTTGATATAGAAGATCTTGAAGATGTTTCTGATTTGGAAGTTCTTGCAGCAAGACCTGATACTGGAGTTGCCCTAGCTACAACTAAGGACAATAGGTTTGTCTTTAATTTTGGTCACTGGGAATACGACAAGGACACCCTTCACAATGAATATATAAGGGATCTTTCTCAAGGTAAAAAAAAAAGCCCGCCGATAAATTATTATGAAGACAATGATCCCAAGAAAGATATAAAAATTAGATGGAGATCTGCTGGCAATTTATTTTTCTCCAACTGGCTAAATTATTGTGTTTATCAAGAAACTCCTTTTGCCATTGAAAGTATTGAAGGTAAGTCTGTTTCTAAATTTGGTGGAAGCTCTTTAAAGGATGCAGGCCAATTTGCAAAAGTCAAAAAAATTATTTTCTCTAAAGAGGACAGAGATGTCATAGTTGTATCAGCACCTGGAAGAAGATTTAAGGAAGATACAAAAATTACTGACGAGTTAATTTCTCTAGCGAATAAAAATTTAAGGATCCAAGAGCTTCATGAAATTATTAAATCTCTAGAAGAAGAATTGGAAATCCAAAGTCTTGGTCGTGACAGTCAACTTGAAAAAATTAAAAACAGATTTTTATCTATTGCTGAAGATTTAAATTTGGAAGAGTTTTGGGATGATGAATTAAAATTTGTCTTTGATGAAATAAAAAATTCTAGAGATAAGGATTTTATTGTAAGCAGGGGAGAATATTTAAATGCAAAACTTTTGTCAAAATATTTAAATTATGATTTTATTGATGCAAAGGATCTTATAATTTTTGATGAAAAAGGACAGGTTGATCTTTATAAATCAAAAGAAGCAATAAAAAATCACATAGGTGAAAATAAAAAGGCAGTTGTGCCAGGATTTTATGGAAGTGATAAGGAAAGTGACATTGTTACTTTTACAAGAGGTGGTAGCGACTACACGGGAAGCCTTATTGCTTATGCTCTTGATTCAAAAGTTTATGAAAATTGGACAGATGTAAATGGAATAATGACATCTGATCCTAATAAAAATCCAGATGCCAAGACAATTGACAAGCTTAGCTACACAGAGTTAAAGGAAATAATTGAGGGTGGAGCAGAGGTTTATCAAGGTGACGCCATAAGTCCAGTTGCTAAGAAAAATATTACAATTAAAATTTTAAATACAAATGATCCAGAAAATCATGGGACAATTATTAAGGATTAAAAATAAAGCCAGGGACTGTTCCTTGGCTTTTTAAAATGCATAATTTTTTAAGTTTCTTCTATAATAATATAAAAATAATAGTAGTGAAATTAAAAAATTAAATTTCCTTATTTTTTAACTTCTCAGCAATTTCCTCTGCCTTCTTTTTTTCATCAGCAGAAAATGTTGGGTATTTTGGATTCATTTTTTCTATTGTTTCAATTAATGCAAGAGTTGCAATTTTTCTTGAAAGCCAAGGATTATCAGCTGGAAGGACATACCAAGGTGCAAGTTCTGTTGAAGTATTGTTTAACATTTCTTCAAAAGCAACTTGATACTTATCCCAATTTTTTCTATCATCTAGGTCTGAGAAAGAAAATTCTGCATTTTTCTTTGGATTTTCAATTCTTTCTAGAAGTCTTTTTCTCTGTTCATCTTTTGAAACGTGAAAGTAGAATTTTAATATTTTGAAGCCGTTGTCTATTAAATATTCTTCAAAGTTATTTATGTGTCTGTATCTTTTTTCCCAAAGATTTTCATCATTTTTAATTTCCTCAGGCAGATGGTCTAGGCTGTCATAGATTTTTGGAGAGATTATATCTTCGTAATAAGATCTATTTAATATTGCAATTTCGCCTCTTTTTGGAAGTCCTTTGTGCATTCTCCAAAGATAGTCGTGAGCATTTTCTTCATCAGTTGGCTTTCCATAAGAAGTATTTTTTAGTCCTTGTGGAGTTAAGTTTGAAAATATGTATTTTATTATTTCATCCTTTCCTGCCGCATCAATTGCTTGAAGGACAACTAAAATTCCTTGTTTGGATTCAGCAAAAAGTTTTTCGTGAAGTTCTCTTAGTTTTGGAACAAGTTCCCTATACAATTCATCTTTTATGTCTGAATCTTTTTCTTTACTCAAAATTTTCTCATCTAAATTTTCAATTGCAATTTTTTCGCCAATAATTTTATATTTATCTGTGATCATTTTTTCTCCTTATTAATAGATTTTATATAATAATGATAGCTTATATAAGAATCTTATGCAAATAAAAAGGACCTGCCTTAGCAAGTCCTTTGAGAGAAAACTTCTTATAGAGATTCTACAATCTTTTCTGTTAAATCAATAACTCTTTCAGTGTAGCCCCATTCGTTGTCGTACCAAGAAATTAATTTAACCATTTTTCCATTAACTGTTGTAAGAAGTGAGTCAAAAATAGAAGAGTGAGTATTTCCAATGATATCAGAAGAAACAAGTTCGTCTTCAGAATATTCAAGTATTCCCTTTAATTCATTTTCGGATGCCTTTTTGATAGCTGCATTGATTTCTTCTACTGTAGCTTCTTTTTCAAGTTCGAAAGTAACATCAACAAGTGATCCAGTTGGAACAGGAACTCTTAGGGCAAAACCTGTTAAAATTCCGTCAACTTCTGGAATAACTTTTCCAACAGCTTTTGCTGCACCAGTTGAAGTAGGGATAATATTTTCTGCACCCATTCTTGCACGTCTCATGTCCTTTTTGTGAACACCATCGTGAATATTTTGGTCATTTGTATAAGCGTGAACAGTGGACATAAGTCCTTTCTTGATACCAAAGTTTTCAAGAATAACTTTAGTTACTGGAGCAAGACAGTTTGTTGTACAAGATGCATTGGAAATAATATCATCTTTTTCTGGATTGTATTTGTCGTCATTTACTCCCATAACAACTGTAAGCATATTGCCCTTTCCAGGAGAAGTTAGGACAACTTTTTTTGCACCACTTTCTAGGTGACCTCTTGCTTTTTCTTCATCTTTGAAGGCACCAGATGAATCGATTACAACATCAACTCCAAGTTCTTTCCAGTTCATTTGATCAGGAGTTTTTGATTCAACAAAAGTAACTTTTTTGCCGTTAATAATCATTCCGTCATCAGTAAATTCAATTTCTCCTGGGAACTTTCTATAAATTGAGTCAAATTTAAAAAGGTGAGTTCTTTCTTTTAAAGTTTTTTCTAAATTTCTAACGGCTACATGAGTAATGTCAAAATTAACATCATCTCTTAGTGCCCAAATTCTAAGAGCATCTCTACCAATTCTTCCAAATCCCATTATGCCAACATTTTTTTTCATAAAAACCTCCATTGTTCATTGCATTCTTACATTCATTATAACACAAGTAGAAAAAAGTGAAATTCAAAAATTATTGTGATAATATAGGGAAAAAGGAAGTGGAAATATGAACAGCGGAATAAGTAGAGAAGATGCTTTAAAACTTTTAAAAGATTACAACAAGGAAGAATTTCACATAAGACATGCCTTGACCCTTGAAAATGTTATGGGATACTTTGCAGAAGAGTTTGACCAAGAAAATGTGGACTTTTGGAAAATGGCAGGACTTCTTCACGATGTAGACTATGAAAAATATCCAGAAGAGCACTTAAAAAATACTCCAGAGATTTTAAAAGCTTCTGGTGGAAGTGATGAACTCATCCATGCAATTTTATCACACGGTTCTGGAATTTGTTCTGATGTTGAGCCAGAACTTTTTATGGAGAAAGTTCTCTTTGCAACAGATGAACTAACTGGTCTTATTTATGCGGCATCACTTATGAGACCGTCTAAAAGCAGCAAGGACATGAATTTAAAAAGTGTGAAGAAAAAATTTAAGGACAAAAAATTTGCAGAAGGCTGCTCTCGAGAAGTTATAAAAAAAGGAGCAGAAAATTTAGATTGGCAATTAGATGATTTAATAGAAAGAACTCTAAAGGCAATGCAAGATAGAGAAGATATTATAGAAGAAAACTTAAAAAAGGAAACTAGCTTCTAAAAAATGCCAAAAATCGTATAAATTCGTTGATTAGCAAGCCTTCCTGTGTTAGAATCTATATGTTATAGAAATTTAAGGGAGGTATAAGTTTGCAAACTTTATTATCTATTGTAATTATTGTTGCTAGCATAATTGTAATTAGTGTAGTTGCACAAATGGAATCTGATCAAGCTGGTCTTGGAACTCTTCAAGGCGAAGAAACTAGCATGTGGGGATCACACAAAGGTTCAAGTAAGAAAGACATCCAAAACAAAATTGTGATCATTTCAAGCATCGTTTTTGCACTTGCACTTATTATTTTAGCTGCGATTTAATTAAAAATTTAGGGAAGAGTTTTTCCCAGAGTAATCATTTAGGATTGTGGTTTTTACTGCTGCAATCTAATTAAAATTTAAGGAGGATTAGAGAATGAATATGTTATATCTAGCTCCTATCGTCGGCGTTTTGGCACTTTTATTTGCTTTTTACAAGGCAAGCTTCGTGTCAAAGCAAGATGCTGGTAATGAAAGAATGAAAGAAATTTCTTCTTACATTTCAGAAGGAGCCATGGCATTCTTAACAAGAGAATATAAAGCCCTTGTTGTTTTTGTCATTGTACTTGCAATTATTTTGGCAGTAGGACTTAAATCAATCCCAACTGCTATTTGTTTCGTAGTAGGAGCTATCTTTTCAGTAGCTGCTGGTTATGTTGGTATGAAGGTTGCTACAAGAGCAAACGTTAGAACAACTAACGCAGCATGGAAGGGTGGCCTAGGTAAAGCCCTTGACGTTGCCTTTTCTGGTGGAGTTGTAATGGGAATGTGCGTTGTTGGTCTAGGAATTATTGGTATTACTGGCGCATATTTCTTAACAGGTGGACAAACTGAAATTATTACAGGATTTTCACTTGGAGCATCATCTATTGCACTTTTCGCAAGAGTTGGTGGTGGTATCTACACTAAGGCAGCAGACGTTGGAGCTGACCTTGTAGGTAAAGTTGAAGCTGGTATCCCAGAAGACGATCCAAGAAACCCTGCAGTTATCGCTGATAACGTAGGAGATAATGTTGGGGACGTTGCTGGAATGGGAGCTGACTTATTTGAATCTTACGTTGGAGCACTTCTTTCAGTTATAACTCTTGGAGTTGTAGCTTATGGAGAAGAAGGTGTTATTTTCGGTATTCTTGTTGCAACAATTGGTATTTTAGCATCAATTGTAGCTGCTTTCTTTGTAAAGGGAGATAAGAATCCACAAAAAGCTCTTAACGCAGGTGAATATGTAGCAGCTGGCGTTACAATGATTGCTTCAGCACTTCTATCAAACTACATCTTTGGAAGTTTTTCACCTTTTGCACCAGTTATTATTGGTATTGCAGTTGGTCTAATAATTTCCAAATTCACAGAATATTACACAGCTGATGATTATGCACCAGTTAAGAGAATTGGAGCTGAATCAGAAACTGGTTCTTCAACAAATATTATTGCTGGACTTTCTGTTGGTATGATGTCAACAGTTGGACCTATCATTGTTATTGCAATTGGTATTATTGCATCTTACCTTGGAGCAGGCGGAAACCTTGATCCAATCGTAGGACTTTACGGAATTTCACTAGCAGCTGTTGGTATGCTTTCAACAACTGGTATGACAATTGCCGTTGATGCTTATGGACCAATCGCAGATAACGCTGGTGGTATTGCAGAAATGTGCGAACTACCAGAAGACGTTCGTGATATCACAGACTCACTTGACTCTGTTGGTAATACAACAGCAGCTATAGGTAAGGGATTTGCAATAGGTTCAGCTGCACTTACTGCACTTGCACTTTTCGTTTCTTACATTAACGCTACTGGACTTAGTGGAATTGATATTTCTAAACCAGAAGTTATTGCTGCAACATTCGTTGGTGGTATGCTTCCATTTGCCTTCTCTGCACTTACTATGTCAGCAGTAGGTAATGCAGCATCTGAAATGATTGACGAAGTAAGAAGACAATTTAGAGAAATTCCTGGAATCATGGAAGGAAAAGCTACTCCTGAATATGCAACTTGTGTTGACATCTCAACAGGTGCTGCTCTAAAACAAATGATTGTACCAGGACTAATCGCTGTAATTGTTCCAATACTTGTAGGTCTACTACTTGGTACTGAAGCACTAGGTGGACTTCAAGCAGGAGCTCTTGTAACAGGCGTACTAATGGCAATCTTTATGTCAAACGCTGGTGGAGCTTGGGACAACGCTAAAAAATACATCGAAGGTGGAGCTCACGGTGGTAAAGGTTCAGAAGCTCACAAGGCAGCTGTAACTGGAGATACTGTTGGTGACCCATTTAAAGATACATCAGGACCTTCTCTTAATATTCTAATTAAACTTATAACTGTTGTATCCCTTGTATTCGCACCACTATTTGTTCAATACGGTGGACTATTCCTATAAAAAAACAAATCTGTTAGAGAGAAATCTCTAGCAGATTTTTTATTGCAAACTATATTAACTTTTATGTACTCTGTCAGAATTTATCTGGCAGAGTTTTTTAATTGAAACAACCACTAGCCTTAGCCAGTGGTTGTGGTAAAATTTTAGCAATCTGTTGGGTCTAATAGGTTATTTAAAGTCTTTACATGAACTCCAGTTGCATTCTTTGGAAGATAGCCTGATTTTTTACTTCTATAAGCTGTTGCTGCTATGTCTAGGTGAACCCAAGGTGTATTTTCTTTTACGAACTCACCAACAAAGAGTCCTGCAGTAACAGTGCCTGCATGTCTACCTGAAGTGTTTTTAATGTCTGCAACTTCTGATTTGTTTAATTTTTTGTAGTCTTCATCATAAGGGAAGGCCCACATTTTTTCTCCAGCTAGCTTACCAGCTTCAAGGACTTCATTGTAGAAGTCTTCGTTATTTGTAACTGCACCTGTGTAAACTTCTCCAAGGGCAATTGTCACTGCACCAGTAAGTGTAGCAAGGTCAATAATTTTTTCTGCTCCAAGGTCATTTGTGGCATAGTGAACTGCATCAGCAAGGGTAATTCTTCCCTCAGCGTCAGTATTTGCAACTTCAATTGTAAGTCCCTTCATAGAGTCAATTACATCTCCTGACTTGTAAGATGATCCAGAAATCATATTTTCACAAGCTGCTATTACTCCAACTACATTTGTCTTTGCCTTGTTCTTTGCAAGGGCATAGATTGTCCCAATAACTGTACCTGCACCACCCATATCGCAGTGCATGTAGTTCATGCCAGATGCAGATTTTATGTTGTAGCCACCAGAGTCATAAGTTAGTCCCTTTCCAACAAGGGCAACTTTTTCTGTGTCGGCATTTTTGTATTCCATAACGATTAGTCTTGGGCGGTTACTTGCACCAGCTGCAACTCTTAAAAAGGCCTTCATGCCAATTTTTTCGATTTCATCTTCTTCATAAATTGTAACCTTAACGCCAAGATCTTCTAATTTTTCTTTAGTAATATTAGCAAGAGTTTCTGGATAAATTACATTGGCTCTTTCGTTTACAAGGTCCCTTGCAAGGAAGACTCCATCCATAATATTTTCCATTTTATTTAAGCCGGCACGAAGTTTTTCTTCAGGGCCTTTAAAGGCAGTGTAGTTGACTGTGATTTCAAAGTCAGCCTTCTTTTCTTTGACATCAGTTTTCTTTGTGAATTCATATTCACCTTGGCGAAGTCCTTCATAAGCTGACATGATAGTTTTCTTGTTGCACATAGAAAGGTCTGGCATTTTAATCTCAACTTCATGCTCTTCATTTTTTCTTAAAATATTTCCCAGTTCAAAGAAAAGATTTCTCACATCTTCTAGGTCAAGTTCATCATCGCCTAGTCCCATGAAAATTTTTGATTCTTCAAGAAAGCTAGGAAGGTATAGACTTTCTTTGAACTTATAAGAAAATTTTTTCTTTTCTAAATAATCTTTAATTTCACTTGGAAATTCTTCATCTTTTTTTACAAAGTGGACTTTTAGTCCCCCTTCTTTATACAAATTAAATTTAATCATATTTCACCTCTATTTCAATTATACATGAGAATTTTAAAAGTTCTAATTAATAAAAGTATAAAAATAATCCAATCACATTACTATTTTTTCATGATAAATTATGATAATATTAAATTATAGAATTTTAACATCAATTTAGACTTAAACTTCTGAATTGGTGTTTTTTGGGTGGTGTAAAAATGACAAGAGAGTTTAAAGCGTCCATAATGTTATTTGTAACAGCAATTATTTGGGGACTTGCCTTCGTGGCACAGACAGCGGGAATGGAACACTTGGGGCCCCTTTCTTTTACTGCAGCAAGGTCTTTTGTGGCAGTGGTATTTTTATATTTAACCTTAATATTTTTTAGGAAAAAATCAAAATCTTTTAGGGAAGAAAAATTTGACATGAAGAGGACAATTGTTGGAGGAAGTATTTGTGGAATAGTTTTTACTATTGCCATTAATCTCCAACAGTTTTCCCTAATATACACGACAGCTGCCAAGGCAAGTTTTTTGACAGCCCTATACATAGTTTTTATTCCAATTCTTGGTTTATTTTTGGGGAAGAAGCCTAGCATAAAATTAGTTTTTTGCATTTTTCTTGCTATGATAGGAACTTATCTTCTCTCTATAAAGGGAGATTTTCACATGAATAAGGGAGATATAATTGTAATTTTATCTGCTCTTGTTTTTGCCATACACATTTTAATTATGACAAATTTTTCTAAGGGAACAAATGTAGTTTTGGTTTCCATGATTCAGTTTGCCATCTGTGGAATTACTTCTCTAATTGGAGCCTTTATATTTGAAGATGTTAGTATGGATGCAATTTTAAAATCCTATTTAACTATTTTATATGTAGGGATTTTATCATCTGGAGTTGGTTTTACTATTCAGCTGTTGGCACTAAAAGATTTAGATCCTGTTATAGCTTCTATGATAAGTTCACTAGAATCAGTTTTTGGCGCTCTCTTTGGCTGGCTTCTTCTTTCACAAGAGATGTCAGAAAGAGAAATATTTGGAGCTATAATAATTTTTGGGGCGACACTACTTGCCCAAGTTCCCATAGAAAGCTTTTTTAGAAAAAAACTAAAAAAATCTTAAAATTTCACAATATATATAATTTGATTAAAAAAATTTCACAATCCTATTGTATAATTGTGGGGAGGTGAAGATATGTCACTATTTGAAAAACTTTTCCAAAAAGCAGGAAAAAAGATAATTACAATCGACGGAGAATATGGCAGCGGGGCAAATGAAATTGCTAAAAAAGTTGCTGATAAATTAAATTACGAATTTTTTGATGAAAAATTAATAGAGCTAATGAGCCTTGAAAAAAAGGTAAAGCCTGAAGAAATAAAAAAAGATGATTCCTTTTTACAGGGAACTATATATGACCTATATAGACAAAATTATTCCTATTCCCAAGAGGATATTGCAACTAATGATGCAGCTTTTCTACTAGATTCAAAAATTATTAGGGAAATTGCAAAAAGCAAAAAAGCAGTTATCTTTGGCAAGTGTGGTGATTTTGTCTTGGAAGATTTCCCAAAACTTTCTGTATTTATTTATGCTTCCAAAGAGTTTGAAGAGGAGAGAATTTTAAATACTTACAATATAAAAAAAGACAAGCTTGAAATAAAGATGACTCGTGAAAACAACAGACGAGCCAACCATTACAGCAGAAACACTGGAAGAGTTTGGGGAGATGCACATAACTATGACATTTCAATAAATTCATCCTCCTTTGACTTTGAAAGCATAGCAAATTTAATAGTAGAGATGTCACAAAATAGAAAGTAAAAAATCCTGGCGAAAGTCAGGATTTTTTATTTGTACGCTTTAGCATGAATAAACCACCAGCTATGCTGGTGGTAGGAAAACTAGCTTTAGCTTCAAGCAAAAAACCTCCCCGTGATAAACTATATATGTTACTGGCAGTAGCATAAATAGAAAAGGGAGGTATCCTGAATGGATAAGAACAGTCTATCACATACATCTTGGAATTGTAAATATCATATAGTGTTTGCTCCAAAGTACAGGAGACAAGTAATATATGGAAGATTAAAACAAGATATAGGAAAAATATTAAGGGATCTATGTGATAGAAAAGGAATAAATATAATAGAGGCAGAATGTTGTCCAGACCATATTCATATGTTGTTGGAGATTCCACCAAAATATAGCATATCCCAAACAATGGGTTATTTGAAAGGCAAAAGTAGTCTGATAATATTTGATAGACATGCAAACTTAAAATACAAATACGGGAATAGACATTTTTGGTGTAGAGGATATTATGTAGATACAGCGGGCAAAAATGCGAAGAAGATACAAGAATATATAAGAAATCAATTAAAAGAAGATTACATGGCAGATCAAATAAGTATAAAAGAATTTGTAGACCCGTTTACGGGTGAGCAAGTGAACAAAAGCAAAAAATAAGGTGCTTTAGCACCAGCTGTAAAATTGGTGCACGAGAAAGAAAGTTCAAAGCATGGAATGCTGCCGGTAACAGCCCCTTATAGGGGCAAAACAAACCACCGGCTTAGCCGGTGGTTATGATTGGAAAAATTTATAAAAAATTTACACTATATTTAAATAAATTATATATTTCATAGAAAAACACTTTGTAAAATAAAGGAAAAAGAGAAAAATTTGAAAATTTTAAGACTTGCAACCATGAGTTTACAAATTGACAAGCACTATTTATGGATTGCCACCATAAATTTTTATAAAATTTACTCAGAAAAGGAGGTAAGACTATGATTTTAGCAGACAAAATTATAAATCTTAGAAAGAAAAATGCTTGGTCACAAGAAGAACTTGCAGAAAAACTTGGTGTAAGTAGACAATCTATTTCAAAATATGAAAGTGCCCAGTCAGTTCCTGACATGGAAAAAATTTTAAAACTTAGCAGAATATTTGGAGTTACAACAGACTATCTGATTAAAGATGAAATTGAAGACCCTGAGTTTTTAGATGAGGACTATGAAGAAACTAGAAAGAAAAAAGTTTCTATGGAAATGGCAAATGAGTATTTAACTTTAAAGGAAAATTCGGGTAAAAATATTGCACTTGGAGTTTCACTTTGCATAATTTCTCCAATCCCTTTAATTATTTCATCAGAAGCTTATGAGAGTAAATTATTGTCGGTTCCAGAAAATGTAGTAGAGGGAATTTGCCTTACAGTTTTAATTTTATTTGTAATCGCTGCTGTTGGTATTTTTGTGACAGAAGCTATGAAGTTAAAAAAATATGAATTTATTGAAAATGAAGAAATAGAAACAGATTATGGTGTAGATGGGATGGCAAAGGATAGAGGCGAAAAATTTCACGATTATTTTATGAAATATAATTTAATTGGAATTTTACTTATTGTAGCATCAGTTATTCCTATTTTTATTGGGATGATTGTTTCCGTAGACGACATGGTCATGGCTATTTCGGTTTCAATTTTGCTTGTACTTGTTTCTATTGGTGTAAATTTTTTGGTTAAGACAAATATTTATATGAATTCAATAAAGGCAATTTTAGAAGAAGAAGATTTTACAAGGGAAAATAAGGCTTTTAGGAAAAAATCAGAACCTTTTGTAACTGCCTATTGGATAATTGCAACAGCAATATATTTAGCTTATTCCTTTGTGACAAATAATTGGGATAGATCCTGGATTGTCTGGCCTTTGGCAGGGGTGTCCTTTGTAATTTACAATATAATATTGAGATTTTTCTTGGAGAATAATTTAAAAAATTGAAGAGATTAGGAAAGTAGATTTCATTTATTTGGAATCTATTTTTATTTGAATTTTAGAATAAGTATGAGATTTATAAAAATTAAACTCAATTATAAAAAAGGACATTTAATAAAATGCCCTTTTAAGTCTATTAAATTTATTTTAAATTACTATCACTTGTGACCTTGATTTTGTAGTCACTTAAAATTGTGTCGCCTATAAGAGTTTCCTCGATTGCTTTTTTAGCTTCTTGGTCAGCTTCTTTTAGAAGACCTCTTTTTATTGCCTTATCTTCAACTTCTTTCTTTTGATCCTTAGAAAAATTGTTGTAATCTTCAATATCAATCCTGTTAAAAATAGATTCTCTTTCGTCGAAAACTTTTAGCGAATCTTCATAAATTTCGTGGCTTAATATTTTTGCAGCTGGAATTTTTATTTCAATGCTTTTACCTTTTAATTTCACGTCCATTTTTTCAAGGTCCACTCCTGCGTGGATAACTCCGTCATAAGAAACGATGAATTTTTTTGATGTGAAGGGAACTTTGTAGCCGTAAAAAGTATTTTGATTTTCAAATTGTCCCATATTTGTGTAGTAATATTTAAGACTTGTCAGTTCTCTTACATTAATTAATTTATTAAAAATTAAAGTTGATGTAATTTCTGGCTCCATTTCATTTTTCATAGATTTTTTTCCTGCAAAAAAAGTGGAGAAAAGTCCAATTACGACCAAGAGCAGTAAAATAATTTTCTTATTAAATTTTTTCATTAATTACCTCCAATCTAAACTCCTGATTTATTAATACCACAATAAATTTTTTTCTAAAGCTTGTCAAGTAGCTAAAAAAAGCAAGGAAAGATTTATTATTTTATTTTACAATCACAAGTTCTTTGATATAATTAATCTAAAAGATATGGAGGAAGATGTTATGGACGATGGCGCCTTGTGGGCTAAGCTCATTTTAATAGCAATACTTACAAGCATTAACGCATTTTTTGCGTCAGCTGAAATGGCAATGGTTTCAGTAAACAACAACAAGATAAAAGAATTGGCAGAAGAAGGAGATAAGAGGGCAAAAACCCTTTTATCATTATCACAAGATCAAACTAGATTTTTGTCAACTATCCAAGTTGCAATAACTTTGGCAGGATTTTTCTCATCTGGATCTGCAGCCACTTCTATTTCAAAAGTTTTTGGAGAATTTTTAAGAGGATACGGGATACCTTACGGTAGCACTGTGGCATTTATTTTGGTGACACTTTTTCTATCCTATATAACCCTTGTTTTTGGAGAACTTGTGCCAAAGAGAATTGCTCTACAAAATTCAGAGAAAGTTGCCCTTAAAGCAAGTAATGTAATTGCTTTTGCGTCAAAAATATTTTATCCCTTTGTCAAACTGTTGTCTTTATCAACAGTCTTGGTTTTAAAAATCATGGGAAAATATTCTGAAGATGTTGAAGAGAAAATTTCAGAAGAAGAACTAAAATCATATATAAAGGTTTCAACGCAACAAGGAGTTATAAACTCAGCTGGTGAAGAAATGATAGTAAATATAATGGATTTTGATGACAAACTTGCCTATGAAATTATGACACCAAGGACTTCAATTTATATGTTGGACTATGACGAATTTACAACAGAAACAGTAACAGAAGTTTTGAAAAATGGCTATTCAAGGATGCCTGTTTATAGAGAAAATACAGATAACATCCTGGGAACAGTTTATATCAAGGATCTTTTTGTAGAATATGCAAAAAATAATTATGAATCTATAAATTTGGATAACTGTATAAAAGCGCCCTATTATGTGCCAGAAACTAAAAAAATTGACATGCTTTTAAAAGAACTGCAAGCATCAAAAAACTATGTGGCAATTTTAATTGACGAGTACGGCGGTTTCTCTGGCATGGTTACTGTAGAAGATATAGTAGAAGAAATAGTAGGAGAAATTGAAGACGAATACGACAAAGAAGATCACAATGTTGAAAAAATTGCTGAAAATGAATATATAGTTGATGGATCCATGGACATAGAAGACATAAACGATGCACTTGGAGTTTCACTTTATTCAGAAAACCATGAAACAATTTCTGGACTTATAATCGAAAAGCTTGGCTTTATCCCAGATGAAAAACAAAAGAAAAAATTAAGTGTAAAGGCATCTGGATGTATCTTGACAGAACTTGCAGTTGCTGAAAAGAGAATAATAAAGGCTAGCATCAAGGTTATACCAGAAGAACAAGAAGAAGCAAAAAGAGAATACAAAGAATTTAATTCATAAAAATATTAACAGGTCCTAGTGACCTGTTTTTTGATAAAATTTTTTAATTAAGCTTTAGGTAAACATAAAGAAGTAAAAATGAAAATTTATAAGTGAAATTCTTTAGAAAACAAGAAGAATAAATGCTAGTTTTAATTAATATTATATTATAAAAAAGGGCAAAAAAATTGCCGAGACAATCTCGGCGAGTAAAAGGAATTTAATCAAAAAGTGTATTAAATAATCTGTTACTAGTTTAACATAGTAGTATGAATATGACAATAAAAAAATTAAAAAAATTAGAGGGAATTTTTCCCTCTAAAATGTAAAACTAGATTAAATTTTATTTTTGTTGTGATAATTCTTGTGCTTTTACGATAAATGTTTTATAAAGATTTAAAGCATCTTCATTGTTATCTTCAATTATTAATGCTTCAGGATGAAATTGTAGTCCTAAATAATATGTCTTGTCAGTTCTAGTAATTGCTTCAATTGTTCCATCAGGAGCCTTTGCCAAAATGTCTAAGTTATTTCCAAGGTCTTTAATTGCTTGGTGATGCCAAGAGTTAACTTCAACTTTGCCTGACTTTCCAAATCCTTCAGCTAAAATATTGTCTGGTAAAACTTCAATATCGTGTTTTACGAAAACTTTTCTTTCAGGATCTCTATGAACAATATCAGTAGGTTTTTGAACAATTATATCTTGATACAAAGTTCCTCCTGATAAAATATTAGTAAGTTGCATTCCTCTGCAAGTGGCAAGTGTTGGCTTGTCTTCTTCTAATAAAGCGTTAAGTAAAAATACGTCAGACTTATCTCTTCTTGGGTTAATGTCTTCTAATGTTGGAATTGGTTCTTCCTTGTAAAGTGCAGGGTTTAAATCGTCTCCACCAGTTACAACAACACCTTGAACTTCACTAATTTCTTTTTTAGCTTGATCAAGTGATTTCATTTCTTTCAAGAAAACAACTTTTGCTCCAGCTTTTCTTAGTGCGTCTGCATACATTTGTGTATCAATGTCTACTTTGTCTTTGGAGTCTTTGTCTACTTCATCTGTTGACCAAGAAATTCCTATTACTGGTGCGTTCTTATCTTCTTTTTTTGAGCAAGCTGTAAATGTTAACAGTGCTATTAATAAAAGACTGATGAAAATAATAATATTTTTTTTGTTGTTTTTTCTCATGATATGCTCCTCTTCTAAATATTATTTTTCTAGCTTTACAAATTAAGTATATCGTTTTCACAAAAACCAATCAAGAATTTTTAAAAAAAATAAAAAAATAAATTAGCAGACTACTTGCAAGAGTGCTAACGATGTTGTATAATGAAATAGTCAAAGATAGTCAAAATTATTTTTGACATAGCTTTTTAATTTAAATTGATTTCACATAAAGAAAAAGTAAAATAAAATATTTAATTTAAATGAGAAAATAATCAATTTAATTCACATTTATTTATGTTGTAATTATTTTTATTGGGATATAAATAATTTGAGATTAAATGTTTAAATATATGAGGAGGTTAAAATTTGAAATACAAAGATTATTATGAAATCCTTGGAGTTTCTAAAGATGCAGATGAAAAGGAGATAAAGAGCGCTTATAGGAAGCTTGCGAAAAAATATCACCCTGATCTTCATCAAGGAGATGATGCTGCGGCAGAAAAGTTTAAGGAAGTTTCAGAGGCTTATGAGGTTTTATCTGATAAGGATAAGAGAAATAAATATGATAAATTTGGATCTAATTATGATTTTTCATCTGGATATGACTTTGACCCTTCTCAATATGGTTACACTTATACCACAGGAGGAAGTGGAGCAGATTTTTCCGATTTCTTTGAAACGATTTTTGGTTCATCTAAATCAGGAGGCAATTTCTCTGGTGGTTTCAATATAAATGACATCTTTGGAGATTTCTCTTCTAAGGGAAGGGGAAAGTCCAATAAAAAGGCGAGAAATAAATTTGAGTCAGAACTTTCTATCTCCATAAAAGAAGCCTATGAAGGTGTGACTAAAAATGTTTCTTTAACTTACAAACAGGAGGAATATGATATTGCTGTTAAAATTCCTGCTGGAATAACAAGCAATAAGAAAGTCAAGGTAAAGGGAGAAAAGTTTGGTCTTCCAGGCGATATTTTATTTAAGATAAATATTCGCGATGAAAAAAATCTTTCTCTTGATGGCCTTGATATTATTAAGACAGAAAATATTTATCCTTGGGAGGCAGCTCTTGGAACTACAAAGACTGTTGAAACTTTAAAGGGAAAATTAAAGTTAAAGATTCCAAAAGCTTTTGTCGGTGGAAACAAGATGAGAATTCCTTCAAAGGGATTCAAGGATTTAAAGGGAAATGTTGGAGATTTATATGTGATCTTTAATATTGTAAATCCTAAAGAATTATCTGAGGAACAAGAAAAATTATATAAAGAATTAGAAAAAATAAGCAAATAATATTTAATATAGATTAATTATAAATGAGGTGTTTTTATGAATTTTGACAAATTTACTCAAAAATCCCTTGAAGCCGTTCAAGGCGCATACAATACTGCGAAGGAATACGGCAATCCAGAGGTAAAAGAAATTCACATCAACTACGCCCTTTTAAATGACAAAGAAGGCCTTATACCTAGGGTCTTGACATATATGGACAAAAATCCTGAAATGATTAAAAGTGACATTTTAAAGGTAATTGAAAGACTTCCAAAGCAATCAGGCGCAGAAGTTTATGCTGATTCTTCTTATAGAGAACTCTTCCAAAAGGCAGAGGGATTTATGAAGAAAATGGGAGATGACTTCCTTTCAGTTGAGCACATTTACCTTGGACTTTTGAACATGAAGGGGACAGATTCTTCTTCAATTTTTAACAAAAATAAAATTGATGCAGATGGATTTTTAAATGCTCTTAAAAAAATTAGGGGTAACCAACACGTCACTACTGATAATCCAGAAGGAACTTATGATGCCCTTAAAAAATATGGTCAAGATTTAACTGAGCTTGCAAGAGATGGAAAACTTGATCCAGTTATTGGTCGTGATGAAGAAGTTAGAAATGTAATTAGGATTCTTTCTCGTAGGACTAAAAACAATCCAGTTTTAATTGGTCCTCCTGGAGTTGGTAAGACTGCCATTGCTGGTGGACTTGCTCAAAGAATTGTTTCTGAAGATGTGCCAGAGGGTCTAAAAAATAAAACTGTTTTTTCTCTCGATATGGGAGCTCTTATAGCAGGTGCAAAATATCGTGGAGAATTTGAAGAAAGACTAAAGGCTGTTTTAAATGAAGTGAAAAAATCTGAAGGAGATATAATTCTTTTTATAGATGAAATTCACAATATTGTGGGAGCAGGCAAGACTGATGGCGCAATGGACGCATCTAATTTATTAAAACCAATGCTTGCTCGTGGAGAACTTCACGCAATTGGTGCAACAACTCTTGACGAATACAGAAAATATATAGAAAAAGATCCCGCTCTTGAAAGAAGATTTCAAAAGGTAATGGTAAAGGAACCAAGTGTTGAAGATACTATTGCCATACTTCGTGGATTAAAAGATAAATATGAAATTTATCATGGAATTAGAATTGCTGATCCAGCAGTTATTGCTGCAGCAACTTTATCTGATAGATATATTACTGACAGGTTCTTGCCAGATAAGGCAATTGATTTGATGGACGAAGCTTGTGCAATGCTTAGGACAGAAATTGATTCTATGCCAACAGAAATTGATGAAGTGAGAAGAAGAATTTTGCAACTTGAAATTGAAAATCAAGCCCTTAAAAAGGAAACTGATGAAGCAAGTGCAGAAAGACTTAAAAAACTTCAAGTAGAACTTTCTGAAGAAAAAGCTGAATTTGATAGATTAAAATCAAAATGGGAAGCAGAAAAGAAAGAACTTGACTCAACAAAGGACATAAAGAAAAAAATTGAAGATACAAATCATGCAATTGAAGAAGCTGAGAGAAATTATGACCTTGAAAAACTTTCTGAATTGAAATATGGCACTCTTCCAAAATTAAAAGAAGAGCTTGCAAATAGAGAAAAATCTAAAAAAGATGAATCTTCTATGGTAAAAGAAGAAGTCACAGAAGATGAAATAGCTTATGTTGTAAGCAGATGGACTGGAATTCCAGTAGAAAAATTAAATAAAACTGAAAGAGAAAAACTTTTAAATTTAGAAGACATTCTTCACAAGAGAGTTATTGGTCAAGACAAGGCAATAGAACTTGTGTCTGATGCAGTCCTAAGAGCTAGAGCTGGTTTAAAAGATAGGAACAAACCAATAGGATCATTTATATTCTTGGGACCAACTGGTGTAGGAAAAACTGAAACAGCAAAGGCACTTACAGAAACACTTTTTGATGATGAGAGAAATTTGATAAGAATAGATATGTCTGAGTATATGGAAAAACACTCTGTATCTAGACTTGTGGGATCTCCTCCAGGATATGTTGGATACGATGAAGGCGGACAACTCACTGAAGCAGTTAGGAGAAAACCATATTCAGTTATCTTGTTTGATGAAATTGAAAAGGCGCATCCAGATGTCTTTAACATTCTTTTGCAAGTACTTGATGACGGCAGACTTACTGACAATCAAGGCAGGACTGTTGATTTTAAAAATACAGTTATAATCATGACATCAAATATTGGATCTCACTTCCTAATCGACGGCATTGACGAAGAAGGAAAAATAAAAGAAGATGCAAGAAATAATGTTATGAGTGACCTTCGTGGATCCTTTAGACCAGAATTTTTAAATAGGGTCGACGAAATTGTCTTGTTTAAACCTCTTCAAAGAAGTGAAATTTATAGAATCATCAAGCAAAGTGTGAGAGAAGTTGAAAGAAAACTTGATGATCGAGATATCAAAATTGAAGTTACAGATGGAGCTTTGGACTTTATCTTAAATGCATCTTTTAGTCCTCAATATGGAGCAAGACCAGTTAAGAGATATATTTCTCATGCTCTTGAAACAAAAATTTCAAAGATGATAATAAAAGGCGAGGTTATGGATGGGGACACAATTTTAGTAGGTGTAGAAGCAGACGACTTGTTTGTTAAAGTAAAATAATATATGGGACTTGCTTAGGCAGGTCCTTTTTAATGAAAATTTTTATTTCTCATTTATTACAAATTGTTAAGAAAATGTTAAATTAGCTAGTTAACCCTAAATTATCACTTTTTTATCACAAACAGGATTTAAACTCAGTAACATAGTATGAAATAGGAGAATATTTTATATTTTAATTAGGAGGAAAATTATGAAACCATATAGTAAGAAATATTTAACACTTGCACTTGCAGGAGTTTTAGCAGCATCAATTCCAGTATCTGCTTTCGCAAATAATGAAGCTAAAGATTCAAATAAAACAGAAAAGCCTGCAATAACAGAAAAAGAAAAAAGTGATGCAGAAAAAAGCAATCTATCAGAATTTAATTACAATCTTAACAGGGGAGAAAGATTCTACACTAGAGATATTAGTCTACCTGATGGAGCAAAGATAATTGGAAACGAAAATTTTGAATACGATAAGAGTGGAAACCATTACGAATATGTTACAGTTCAATTTAAAGATGGTTCTACAAAAGAAGTAAGACTTAATTTCAAAGTAAGTGATAAATATGACAATAGATATGAAAGACTTAACCTTAGAAATGTAAGATACGATGGAACTCATATCAAGGGCGAAACTTCAGCTGATGCAAAAATTTATGTTAGAGACGACTATTATAGAGAATTTAGAAACTCTAAATATATTGGAAGAGCTGATAAAGACGGAAATTTTGAAATTAAATACGATATCAAGGAAGGTAAGAGCGTAACAATTTACGCTGAAAATGAATACGGATATTCAAAAGATGTAGAAGTTAAAAATGACAACTACAAAGACATCAAGGGATCAAAAATAGATGCAACTGATCTTAGACTTATGGGTAGAACTTTGAGCGGATTTATTAAAAATCATCCTTTTGAAAACATAAGAGTTTATAAGGATGGAGAACTTCTTGGAAGTTTTAGAACTGACAAAAACTCATACTTCACAGTTGTTTTAAGTGAAAGCATAAGAGAAAGAGAACTTGATGATTTAAGATTCTACACTGATTCTAAAAAAGTAGAAAATAAAAAGCTTAAAGTTACAGAAGCTCTTGCAGGACAAAAACTTGTAAAGGGTACTGCAAACACTGACGAAGAAATCACAGTTTATGATGCATCTGGCAAGAAAATCAGTACAACTGCTGTAAATAATGCAGGAGTATTTACTGCTTTCTTAGATAGAGCTTTAATCTATGGCGAAACTATAAAAGTTGAAGCTAAAGACAAGGACAAAGAAGTAAGTAAAATTGATTACAAAGTTACAAGAAATGAAGTTGAACAAGTCAAGGCAATCTCATATATCAAGGGATATCCTGATGGAACATTTAAACCTCAAGATAATGTTACAAGAGCAGAAGCAGCTCAAATGTTTGCTACACTTTTAAACGGTGGAACTAACTTTGGAACAAGCTCAATGACAAAATTCTCTGATGCAAATGACGATTGGTATTCTAAAGCAATCAACTATGTTGTTGCAAAAAACCTAATTTCTGGTTACCCTAATGGAACATTTAAACCAAATGAAAGCATCACAAGAGCAGAATTTGCACAAATGATTTCTGGATATGTTAAGAATGAAAAGAATTCTTCTTCTGACTTCCAAGATGTTAAAGATCACTGGGCAAAAGACGCAATTGACAAACTTTATGGAAACAAAAATGTTAGTGGTTATCCAGATGGATCTTTCAAACCAAATGCAAAAATCACAAGAGCAGAAGCTGTTACAATCCTAAACTCTGTATTTAACAGAAACACAAACAAGAATTCACTTAACAATGTGAACACTTCATCACTAAACAAATTCTCTGATGTTAGTGAAGGATTCTGGGCTTACTACAACATTCTTGATGCAGCAAACACTCACGATAGAGAAAGACTAAACTCAACTTCTGACGTTGACATGTGGAAATAAGTTTACAAATTAGTTTATAATATAACTTTAAAGGCTCCCTTTTGGGAGTCTTTTTTGTATTTATAAATTTTTTTGATTTTTAAACCCGTGAAAACACAAAAGCAAATAAATTTATAGAAAATGTCACAAAAATTAAAATTGTCCTTGACTTTTATAAATCTCCTATATATAATTGATGAAACAATTAAATAAATTGTATTGAAAAATACGATAGAGGCGCGAACTTTATCAGTAATCTTTTTGAGCAAGACCATGCACTGACAAAAGATGAAAGGAAAATTCGCCGAAGTATATTATTGGTTATAAATAATATACTGGGCATGCAGAGAATATTTGCATGACTGTCACAAATATGTGGGGAGCTATCTAAGGTTAAATACTTTGTCTTAAATTTAGACATTTTTAACAGTTTGGTTTTCCAGACTGTTTTTTTATTACTTTTTGATAGTTACCGAAGATTTTTACGGAGGTATATCATGAATTTAAGAAAGAACGTAGCAAGAGTTTTAGTAGTAGGAGCTTTAGCAAGCACAATGCTTTTAACAGGATGTAATCCAAAGGGTGATGGAGGAGCTGCTACACCAGCTGATTCTGATACACTAAGAGTTGGAATGGAATGCGACTATGCACCTTTTAACTGGACACAAACTAGTGAAGAAAATGGATACAAAATTGCATCTGGCGGTTATGCAGGTGGATACGATGTTGAAATAGCAAAGAAAATTGCTGAATCCATGGACAAAAACTTGGAAATTGTAAAAACTGAATGGAATGGTCTTACTCCAGCAATTACTTCTGGAAAGATTGATCTTATAATAGCAGGTATGAGTCCAACTGCAGAAAGACGAGAAACACTTGACTTCTCAAACACTTATTACACATCAGATCTTGTAATTGTAGTTAAAAAAGATGGAGCTTATGCAAATGCAAGTAGTCTTAATGATTTTAAGGGTGCAAATATAACTGGTCAACTTAACACTTTCCACTATGAAGTAATTGACCAAATTGAAGGCGTAAATAAATCTACTGCTTTAGAAACTTTCCCAGCAATGATAGTTGCTCTTAGAAGTGGAAAAATTGATGGATATGTATCTGAAAGACCAGGTGCTCTATCAGCAGTTGCTGCAAATGATGATTTAACTTTTGTAGAATTTGCTGAAGGTAAGGGATTTGAAACTTCAGTTGATGATACTTCAATTTCAGTTGGAGTTAAAAAGGGTAATACTGAACTTTTAGAAAAGGTAAATGACGCACTTTCAAAAATTTCTGAAGAAGAAAGACAAAGTATAATGGAAGAAGCTGTGGCTAACCAACCACTAGGCGAATAAGATAAGGTTGGGAGATAAAGATGCCAAGTAGTTTTTTCGGATGGATCGGATTTTTATTAAAAGAATATGGACCCCTCTTTGTTGAGGGGACTATAAACACAATTATAATTGCCGTTGTTGGCACATTAATTGGTTTTTTAATAGGTCTTTTAATTGCAATAGTTAGAACCATAAAAGTAAATAAAAAATCTTCAGCATTTAAAAGAGTTGGACTTAAAATTTTAAATGCTATCATCACTATTTATATTCAAGTAATTAGGGGAACGCCAATGATGGTTCAAGCCATGATGTTTTATTACGGTTCTCTTCAATACTTCAATCTAAATATGGCAGCCATGCCTTCAGCCTTAATAATAGTTTCAGTAAACACTGGAGCTTACATGGCAGAAATAATAAGAGGTGGAATTATTTCAATTGACAAGGGACAAACAGAAGGAGCTCTTTCAATTGGAATGACACATTGGCAAACAATGACAGAAGTTGTACTTCCACAAGCTGTTAGAAATATAATTCCATCAGTTGGAAATGAATTTATTGTAAACATAAAAGACTCATCAGTTTTAAATGTAATTTCTGTTTCAGAACTATTTTTCATTTCAAAGTCAGCAGCTGGAACATATCTAAGATATTTTGAAGTTTTCTTCATAACAGCTTTAATCTATTTATTTTTAACAGTGAGCGTGAGCCAAATTATGAAACTTGTTGAAAAGAAACTTGATGGAGATGGAACTTATAAAATTTACGGATCTCAATCAACAGCAGAAGTTATAGAAGTTAAGGAAGAGGTGTGAGATGACTAGCATTTTTGAAATAGAAAATTTACAAAAAAGTTTTGGAGAAAATGAAGTTTTAAAGGGAATAAATTTCAAAGTTCAAAAGGGCGAAGTTGTTTCAATAATTGGATCATCTGGATCAGGGAAATCAACTCTACTTAGATGTATAAATCTATTGGAAGAACCCGACTCTGGGGAAATAAGATACCATGGAGAAAATATATTAGAAGATATTCCTTCTATTAATAATTATAGAACTAATGTGGGAATGGTTTTTCAATCCTTTAATCTTTTTAACAACATGAGTGTCCTTGAAAATTGTATAATTGGACAAGTAAAAGTCCTAAAAAAATCTCGTGAAGAGGCAGTAAAAGTTGCTGATAAATTTTTAGAAAAAGTTGGCATGTATCCTTTTAGAGATGCAAGACCAACATCTTTATCTGGTGGGCAAAAGCAAAGAGTTGCCATAGCAAGATCTCTTGCCATGAATCCAGAAGTTCTTCTTTTTGATGAGCCAACATCAGCTCTTGATCCCGAAATGGTTAAAGAAGTTTTAAATGTAATGAGGGACTTGGCAGATGAAGGCTTGACAATGCTTGTTGTAACTCACGAGATGGGTTTTGCAAGAGATGTTTCTAATAGAGTTCTCTTTATGGACAAGGGTGTCATAGCAGAAGACGAAGATTCAAAAGAATTTTTCACAAATCCAAAAACAACAAGGGCTAGAGAATTCTTGTCAATGGTTTTATAAAGATTTTATAAATTTTTCTTTTAATAAATTTTAAAGACTCGAAAGGGTCTTTATTTTTTTATAATTTTATAAAAATAGAGTTAAAGATTTTAAAGTAAAGCTAAAATTTATAAATTAAAAACAGCCTAATTAAAGGCTGCTAAAATTTAGATTATTTTAAATTACCAAATGTGAAGAAGCTTTTGCATAAATAGACTGACAAAAATTATGCCTATCCAACATAAGCCTCCTTCTATTATTGCCTTGCCACCTTGAGAAATTAATTTCTTAATATCAGTGTTAAGACCAATTGCTGTCATTGCCATAATTATGAAAAACTTAGACAAAAATTTCATTGCTGACAAGAAAGTAGCAGGAAGAGTAAGTAAACTTGTCAAAACTGATGCAAGTAGGAAAAATAAAACAAAAGTTGGGAAAGTTTTTAAGATGCTAACTTTTTTTGTATTTTCCTTTGATTTTACTATTCCAAGAACAAGGGTTATGGGAATAATGGCAAGAGTTCTTGTAAGTTTTACAATTGTGGCATAATTTAGAGCTGTGTCATCATTAAACATAGTTGACCAAGTTCCACTTGCAGCTACAACTGAAGATGTGTCATTAATAGCAGTGCCTGCCCACATTCCAAAACCTGTATGAGTCATGCCGAGTTTAACACCTAGAGTTGGAAAAATAAGAGCAGCAATAATATTAAACAAAAATATTACAGAAATTGAAGTTGCAATATCTTCGTCCTTTGCATCAATGACAGGAGCAGTTGCTGCAATGGCAGATCCCCCACAAATTGATGAACCAACCCCGATTAGTGTTGCAATTTTAGAATCAATCTTTAAAAATTTCGCTGCAAGATAAGAAATAATAAGGGCAGTAGAAATTGTGGATAAAATTATCAAAAGAGATGATTTTCCAACAACAATTACTTCTCTAAGATTTAAACCAAAGCCAAGCAAAATTACGGCATATTGCAAAATCTTTTTTGATGTAAATTTAATTCCATCTTCTAGTGACTCTGGTCTTTTAAAATTATTTAAAATAATTCCAAGTAAAATTCCAAAGACAGGTCCACCAACTACTGGGAATTTTTTACCTAAAAAATAAGCAAAAACAGCAATAAACGCAGAAAAAACAATGCCTTTGTAGATGTTTTTATTCATATGTATCCTCCTTATAAGATTTTTAATTTATGTTTTTTAACAACAATTATCTATTATACAACAAGATAAAAAAAATAACTTGGAAATTTATTTTTTCTATTAAATGAAGCTACCAGAAGATAAATAAAAGGGCTTGAAATTGATTTTATAGGCTAATTCAGTTATAATTATTCTAATATATATAGAAAATTATCGGAATATTGACAGATTTTGCCAAGACCTTATCCCATTGGATTGGGTTTTTTTATGGAGGTTTTATGAGTAATAAAAAATTTTATGTAACGACACCAATTTATTATCCAAGTGATAATCTTCACATTGGTCACACTTACTGTACTGTTGCAGTTGACTGTGTTAAGAGATTTAAGAAAATGCAAGGCTATGATGTTTTCTTTACTACTGGTACTGATGAGCATGGTCAAAAGATAGAAGATAAGGCTAAAGAGTTTGGCATGGAGCCAAAGGAATATGTTGATGGAATAGTTAAAAATATCAAAAAACTTTGGTCTATCATGGATATTGATTATGATTATTTTGTCAGATCTACAGACAAAGACCATGAAGAAGATGTCAAAAATATTTTCCAAAAGCTCTATGACAAGGGAGATATTTACAAGGGTGAATACGAAGGATATTATTGTAAGCCTTGTGAATCTTTCTGGACTGAAGCTCAATTAGAAGAAGGTCACACTTGTCCTGACTGTGGCAGAGAAACTGAACTAACTCATGAAGAATCTTACTTCTTTAGACTTTCAAAATATAAGGACAGACTTTTAAAATATTATGAAGATCACCCAGAGTTTATTGAACCTGCTTTTAGAAAAAATGAAATGGTTAGGAACTTTTTTGAAGGAGAAGGTGGTCTTGAAGATCTTTCTGTTTCAAGATCAACTTTTGACTGGGGAGTAAAGGTTCCTTTTGATCTTAAGCACGTTGTGTATGTTTGGATTGATGCCCTAACTTGCTACTTGACAGCAATTGGTTATGGTACTGATGAAAATAAATTTAAAGAATATTGGCCAGCAGGCGTTCACTTTGTCGGAAAGGAAATTATTAGATTCCACGTTATTATATGGCCAGCTCTTTTAATGGCACTTGATTTGCCACTTCCAGAAAAAGTATTTGGTCATGGCTGGATTTTATTTGATAACGACAAGATGAGCAAGTCTAAGGGAAATGTTATTTATCCTGAACCAATTATAAAACTTTACGGCGTTGACGCCCTTAAATATTTCTTGTTGCGTGAATTCTCCTTTGGATCTGATGGATCTTTTAATATAGAAAAATTCATGCAAAGACTTAACTCTGACCTTGCAAATGATCTTGGAAACTTACTTTCAAGAACTGTTTCCATGATTTCTAAATATAATGAAGGCATTATAAAGGATATGGGAATAAGAGAAGATGTCGACGATGATTTAGAAAATCTTGCAGTTTCTGTTGTCGACGAAGTTGAAAAGGCAATGGAACATTATGAATTTTCTGTGGCTTTAGAAGCAATTTGGAAACTTATTAGAAGAACTAACAAGTATGTTGATGAAACTGAACCTTGGAAATTGGCAAAAGATGAAGATAAAAAAGACAGACTAAATACTGTTTTATATAATTTGGCAGAAAGTCTTAGAATTGTTTCTGTATTGATTTATCCATTTATAAAGGAAACATCTCTAAAGATAAGAGAACAACTTGGTCTTGATGATAAAATTAATTGGGAAGATTCAAGAGTTTTTGGACTACTTCCTGATGAAACTAAGGTTAGAAAGGGAGAAGTAATTTTCCCAAGACTTGATATTGATACTGAAATTGAAAAGTTCAATGAAGAAAATACAGCTCTTCTAAAATCAAGAATTATGACAGATAAAAAGGATAAAGAAGATATAAAAGAAGAAATTACAATAGAAGATTTTGATAAACTTGACATTAGGGTTGCTGAAGTCCTTGATGTAGAAGATCATCCAAATGCTGACAAATTATTTGTACTAAAATTAAAAGTTGGAGATATGGATAGACAAGTCGTTTCTGGAATCAAAAACTACTACAAAAAAGAAGATTTAATTGGCAAGAAAGTCCTAATGATTGTTAACTTAAAATCAATTAAGTTAAGAGGAGTAGAATCCAAGGGTATGATTCTTGCTGCAGCAGATGATGAAGATAATTTAAGTCTTGCATCAACTTTAGCTGATATTAAATCAGGAGCAAAGATTAGTTAAATTTAGTTAGGAGAAAAGATGATAGATTCACATGTACACTTAGATGATCCTGCCTTTGATGAAGATAGGGAAAGTCTTATAAAGAGTCTAGCTGAAAATGGAATAGAACTCGTTATTAATAATTCTTCTGATCTAGCATCTTCAGAAAGGTCAGTAGAACTTGCAAATAAGTATGAAAATATCTATGCAGCTATAGGAGTCCATCCTCACGAAGCTGATTCTTATAATGATGAAGTGGAAAAAAGACTTATAGAACTTTCTAAAAATAAAAAAGTTCTTGCTATTGGAGAAATTGGACTAGATTATTACTATGACAATTCTCCTAGGGATGTTCAAAAAGAAGTCTTTAAAAAACAAATTGAGCTTGCAGCAAGGCTTGGCAAAAATATTGTGATTCACTCACGTGATGCAGCTAAGGACACTTTTGATATTTTAAAAGAAGCTCATGAAAAATATGACTTCACAGCTCTTATTCATTGTTTTTCACAATCAGTAGAAATGATGGAAGAGTACATGAAGATGGGAGACTACATTGCCCTTGGCGGAGCAGTTACTTTTAAAAATTCAAAGACTCCAAAGGAAGTTGCAAAAGTTGTTCCTTTGGACAGGCTACTACTTGAGACAGACTGTCCTTATATGACTCCAGTCCCTTATAGGGGCAAGAGAAATGAACCAAAACTTGTGAAGTTTACTTGCCAATATATTGCTGATTTAAGACAGACTGATCCAGCTGAAATAGAAAAAGTTACAGCAGAAAATACAAAGAGGTTTTTTGGAATATGAAAATGACAATTAAAGAAGTAATTGTCGCAGAGGGTCGTGATGATGAAATTGCCATAAAAAAGGCAGTTGATGCAGAAATTATAACCACTCACGGCTTTGCTTTTGGAAGAAAGTTAATAAATCTCTTAAAAGAAATGGATAAGAAGAAGGGAATAATAATTTTTACGGATTCTGACTACATGGGTTCTCAAATTAGAAAGAGAATTGCTGATGAAATCCCTACTGCAAAACATGCCTACCTTTCTCAAAGTGTATCCACAAAACATGGAGATATTGGTGTTGAAAATGCCTCTCCAGAAGAAATCTTAAAAGCACTAAAAGCAGCTAGAGCAACAAAGACAGAAATGTCTTCGGAATTTACTATGGCTGATTTAATAGAAAATAGATTGATAAATTTTGATGATTCAAAAAATAGACGAGAAATGCTTTCGGAAATCCTAAAAATAGGATATGGAAATGGTAAAAAGACTCTTCACAAATTAAATTCCTTTGGCATAACGAGGGAAGAATTTGATGAAGCGATGAAGGAAGTGAACTCCCATAGATAGATTATATAAACCCAGCAAACTTTCAGAGGTTCTTTCAAAGTACGGCTTTAGATTTACAAAATCTCTGGGACAAAACTTTTTAATAGATGGAAATATAGTTAGAAAAATTGCTGATGCAGCTGAAGTAAATGAAAATGACAACATTTTGGAAATAGGTCCTGGTGTTGGAACCATGACAGAAGAACTTGCCTTACGTGCAAAAAAAGTCTTGGCAGTTGAAATTGATGAGAAATTAAGAGAACTTCATAAGGAAACTTTAAATATAGATAATGTAAAAGTTATTTATGGCGACTTTCTCGACTTAGATTTAAAAAAATTGACAGAAGAAGAATTTGGGGATGAGCCCTTTAAAGTTGTGGCAAATCTTCCCTATTATGTGACTACGCCAATAATAGAAAAATTAATTTTATCTAAAGTAAATTTAATTTCAATTACTGTAATGGTTCAAAAGGAAGTTGCAAAAAGACTTGCAGCCAAGCCGGGGAATAAGGACTATGGATCTTTATCTGTTTTTATAAATTATTACACAGATTGTAATTACAAGTTTCAAGTTCCAAGTTCAGTATTTATGCCAAAGCCAAATGTTGACTCAGCAGTTGTCAACCTAAAGATGAAAGAAAGAGAAGATCTTGATACAGACTTCTTATTTAAAATAGTTAGGGCAGCCTTTACTACTAGGAGAAAAACTCTAGTAAATTCTTTTTCAAATTCAAAACTTCCTTATACAAAGGATGATATAAAAAGAGCTCTTGAATTAAGCGGAATTGATGGAAGTAGAAGGGCGGAAACCTTAACTTTAGAAGAATTTATAATTTTAAGTGTAAATTTTAAAAGTGTGGGGTAATGAAATAATGAAGGGAAATTTTATAGATGATATTCCTGAAAAAGTTCAAAAGGATATATCAAACTTTAATGAAAAAGAAAATTTAATAGAAAATTTATCCCAAATTTTCAAGGCCCTATCTGATCCAACTAGAATAAAAATAATTTATGCTCTAATAAATGGTCCCCTTTGTGTTTCTGATATTTCAGAATTATTAGACATGAGTCAGTCATCTATATCTCACCAACTTGCCCTACTTAGATCACAAAATCTAATTAAGGTAAAAAGGCGTGGGAGAAGGGCATATTATTCCCTAGATGATGAGCACGTCCTATGTATATTTAAGGATGGACTAGAACATGCAGAGCACAAGTTGTAAGATTTATAAAAGTATACTATCTATTTTGTAAATTTTATCTATAAAACAAAGAAGTAGTCTTAAATTATTTGATTTTTTTAAGAGTTGGAGTATAATTAAAAGACAATGAGGAGGAAATAAAATGAGTAAAGTAACAGTATATACAAGCAACACTTGCCCTTATTGCACAATGGCAAAAGATTATCTAAAAGAAAGAGAAGTATCTTTCGAAGAAAAAAACGTACAAACTGATAAGGAAGCAAGACAAGAATTAATGGCAATGGGATACACAGGTGTTCCAGTAATTTGCGTTGATGATGAACAAATCGTTGGCTTTGACAAAAATAGATTAGACGAACTATTAAAATAATTGTTTAAAAAATGAGATAAAGATAGATGCTTTTTGGCATCTATTTTTTTTGGGGAGAGAAGATGAATTTATTTTCAGTATTTTTAGTAGGCCTTGGACTTTCAATGGATGCCTTTGCAGCAGCTGTTTGTAAGGGACTTGCAATAAAGAAAAACTTTTTAGAAAAATCCCTTGTTATTGCCCTTTTCTTTGGAGTTTTTCAAGGTTTAATGCCCTACATAGGTTACCTTTTGGGTTCGATTTTTGCAGAAAAACTTCAAGCAATTGACCATTGGATTGCTTTTATCCTTCTTGGTGTAATTGGATTAAACATGATAAGAGAAGCAAGAGATAAAACTTGTCCAATAGAAGAAGATAGGCTTGATATAAAAAATTTATTTGTACTTGCCATTGCAACATCTATTGATGCTTTGGCAGTTGGGGTTTCCTTTGCCTTTTTAGAAATAAAGATATCACTTGCAGTTTTAGTTATAGGATTAACAACTTTTGCGATATCTTTTGTTGGAGTTCAAATAGGGAAGTTTTTTGGAATAGCCTTAAAAGACAAGGCACAAATCACTGGTGGAATAATATTAATTCTTTTAGGTGTAAAAATATTAGCCCAACATTTGGGCTTACTTTCTTTCTAGTTTTGCCATTAAATTTTTAAAATCTTAAAATTCTTTCTATATTAAAACCAAATGTGTACTTACAAAAAACTTCCGGAATTATTTTTGGGAAGTTTTTTCTATATAAATTCTTATAAAATAAAAATCAGATGTGAAAAATTTTTTAAATTTTAAAATAGTTAATTGATATTATAACTTTACAAAAAGATAAGTCATCTTAGGATTTTATTTGAAAAAGGTAAATAAAATATTTGAATTTTCATTTAGTCAAAGATTTTGCCTCAAAAATTAAAATTTAATAAAAAATAAAATATTATTAAATCTTTTTTTAACAAATGTAATCAATAGTTAAAAATAATTAAAATTTGTTTATTTGGAAGATTTTATTAAAAAGGCTTTCCTTTATTTTGACCATATTTTAATGTATAATTAGTTTGCAAAAGATTTTGATTAATTGACGTTACATATTGTTTTTAATTGAATTAATTTTAGGTCTTTGTTATAATATTCTTAAAAGCTGGAATGGATTCCGTAATATGAAATCACGTGGGGAGGTGTGATAATGTTAGGAGATGTTAGTCTTACCATGAGCGAGGCTTTTGGAGTGGCATTGACAGGTTTGTGTGTTGTATTCTTGGCTCTTATATCTTTGTTAATAGCAATTGTTATTATTACTAAAGTAGTAGGAGCAATTCAAGGTAAAGAAGACCCATCAAAAGCAAATGCAAGTCAAGCGAAAAAGTCTTCACCGAAAGCAGCACCAGTTGATAATTCAATGGACCCTGCACTTTTAGCAGCAATAGTTGGAGCGATCAGCATGCAAGAAAGATCAAGAGTTGAAAGTTTTAGAATCGTATCTATAAACGAAAAGAAATAAATTATTTAAATTATTCTATTATTTATGAAAAGGAGAAATTAATGAAGTATCAAGTTAAAGTAGATGGAAAAGTTTTTGAAGTAGAAGTTGAAAAAGTTGGCGGAGGATATGCATCTCTTACACCAGCATCATTAACAGCAGCACCAGCAGCAGCACCTGCAGCAGCTCCTCAAGCAGCACCTGCACCAGCAGCAGCACCTGCACCTGCAGCACCAGCTCCTCAAGCAGCAGCTCCTGCACCAGCAGCAGCACCTGCAGCATCAGGCGGATCTGGAGATGTAGTTGCACCAATGCCAGGAACTGTTCTTAAAGTAAATGTAAACAATGGAGACACAGTAGCATCAGGAGATGTAATTCTTATTCTTGAAGCTATGAAGATGGAAAACGAAATCGTAGCTCCATGTGCAGGTAAAGTAACACTTAATGTAAAAGCGGGAGAAACTGTAGATACTGACGCATTACTAGCAAGTGTTGAATAATAGGGAGGTCAAAAACATATGTTAATTGAAACATTACAGGGAATACTCGCCGAATCGGGGTTTGCATCCTTACAATGGCAAAATGTGGTAATGTTTGTAATTTCTTTTATTCTTCTATATCTTGCGATAAAAAAAGAATTTGAACCACTATTACTTCTTCCTATTGCATTCGGTATGCTTCTTAGAAACTTACCGCTAACAGGATTAATGGATGTAGCAGACCCTTGGCAATCATCAGGTGTGCTTGCAATAATGTATAATGGTGTTAAGTCAAACTTATTCCCATGTCTAATTTTCATGGGTGTAGGAGCAATGACTGACTTTGGTCCACTTATTGCAAATCCAATTTCACTTTTACTAGGTTCAGCAGCACAATTTGGTATTTATGTAGCCTTTATCGTAGCTGTTAAACTTGGATTTACTGGACCAGAATCAGCAGCAATTGCTATTATCGGTGGAGCAGATGGTCCAACAGCTATTTTCACAACATCACAATTAGCACCACACTTACTTGCACCAATAGCAGTAGCAGCTTATTCATACATGGCACTTATTCCAATGATTCAACCGCCAATTATGAAGGCTTTAACTACTGAAAAAGAAAGACAAACAGTTATGACATCACTAAGAAAAGTAACTAAGCTAGAAAAAGTTATTTTCCCAGTGGTAGTTGTACTTTTCACATCACTACTTCTTCCAGACGTAGCACCACTTCTTGGTATGCTTATGCTTGGAAACCTATTTAAGGAATCAGGAGTAGTAGCTAGATTATCTGACACTGTACAAAATGCTCTTATGAACATTGTTACTATCATGCTTGGTGTAACAGTTGGAGCAACTGCAGACGGAGCAACTTTCCTACAACCAGCAACAATTAAAATTATTGCTCTTGGTTTAATGGCATTCTGTTTTGCAACAGCAGGCGGTGTTATTTTTGGAAAAATTTTATATATTGTAACTGGTGGAAAAATTAATCCACTAATTGGATCAGCTGGTGTATCAGCAGTACCAATGGCAGCGCGTGTTTCACAAGTTGAAGGTAGAAAATACAATCCTACAAACTTCTTACTAATGCACGCAATGGGACCTAACGTTGCGGGAGTTATTGGCTCAGCCGTAGCAGCAGGTGTATTCTTAATTCTATTTAGTCATTAATTCATTCAGCTCCATTGTGAGCTGAATATTTATGCAATCAAGTTATATATTGAACAATAAGGAGGTTTTAACTTGAGTAAAGTAATGAATCTTAAAGACGCCATAGCAAAATATGTTGAAAATGGCGACGTAATATCTCTTGGGGGATTTACAACTAACAGAAAGCCTTACGCAGCAGTAAACGAAATCTTACGTCAAGGACAAAAAGATTTTATCGTTGAAGCAGGACCTGCAGGAGGAGATTGGGACACATTAATTGGAGCTGGCAGAGTAAAAGCATACATAAATTGCTACACTGCTAACTCAGGATATACAAACGTATCTAGAAGATTTAGAGCAGCAATTGAAAAGGGAGAACTTCTAATGGAAGACTACTCTCAAGACGTTGAAATGCAAAGAATTCACGCAGCTGCACTTGGACTTCCATATCTACCATGTAGATTAATGATGGGTTCTGGTCTAGTTGATGAATGGGGTATCTCTAAAGAAGAAAGACAAAAAATCGACAAACTTCCAAATGACAAATTCATCTATGTTGAAAACCCATTCAAAGAAGGAGAAAAACTTGTTGCAGCACCAGTTCCAGAAATTGACACTGCAATAATTCACGTACAAATGGCTTCTCCAGATGGAACTACAAGAATTCTTGGAAACACATTCCACGATGTTGATATTGCAATTGCAGCTAAAAAAGTTATCGTAACTTGCGAAGAACTTGTAAGTGATGAATACATTAAAAACTTTGATGCAGCTGACAACAAAATTCCAGGATTCTGTGTTGATGCAGTAGTTCACGCACCATTTGGAGCTCACCCTTCACAATGTTATGACTATTATGACTACGATGCTGATTTCTACAAAATGTACAATGTTAAATCAAAGACAGAAGAAGATTTCAATGCATTCCTAGACGAATGGGTATACGGAGTTGACGATCACGAATCATACCTAAACAAACTTGGTGCTACAAGACTTATAGGACTTAGAAATGTTCCAGGATTTGGATACGCAACAGACGTACTAAAGAAGGGAGAAGAAAAATAATGGCTAGATACGATAATTACACTAATAAAGAAATGCAAGCAGTTACAATTGCAAGACAAATTAAAGATGGTCAAATCGCAATTGTAGGTACAGGACTACCACTAATTGGTGCTTCTCTTGCAAAAGCAGTTTATGCTCCTAACTGTTACCTAATCGTAGAATCAGGACTTATGGACTGTGACCCAATCGAAGTTCCAAGATCAGTTGGTGACAACAGATTTATGGCACACTGTGGTGTTCACTGGACAAATGCAACTTACGTTGGATTCCAAGCTAACGAATGGAGACACGACAAGAAGAGAATGATCGCATTTATCGGTGGAGCTCAAATCGACCCATACGGAAATGTTAACTCTACAGTAATCGGCGACTACCACCACCCTAAGACAAGATTTACAGGATCTGGTGGAGCTAACGGTATTGCAACTTATGTAAACACAATTATCATGATGCAACACGAAAAGAGAAGATTTATAGAAAAAGTTGACTATATTACTTCTCCAGGTTGGATCGACGGCCCTGGTGGAAGAACTAGAGTAGGTATTCCTGAAAATGTTGGACCACAAATGGTTGTAACTGATAAAGGTATCTTAAAATTCGATGAAGATACTAAGAAAATGTATCTTGCAGGATACTATCCTTCTTCATCACCAGAAGATGTTCTTGAAAACACTGGATTTGATCTTGATGTATCTCGTGCAGTTGAACTTGAAGAACCAGATGAAGATGTTATTAAACTAATAAGAGAAGAAATCGACCCAGGCGAAGCTTTTATAAAGAGACCTGTTGAAGATTAATAGTAAATAAATAGATAGATAGAAAATAGGAGGACAAATGACTCAATATTCACTTTCTTCATATTTCCAAAATATGAAGACTATTGGGAATCCTTTGAGGGCAGTAGACGAAGATAACTTCAATCAACTAAGAGAAGTTGAAGAAGAAATCAGAGAGTTTGCTGAAAAAGCTCTTGCTGCTGGAAAACCAGATGCAAAAGTAAATGAACGTGGCGAAATGACCGCACTTCAAAGAATTGCTGAACTTATCGACGAAGGTACTTGGTGCCCACTAAATACAATTTATAACCCTGGTGACAATGATCACGGAACAACTGGTGTTGTTAAAGGACTTGCAAAAGTTGATGACAGATGGGTTTACATCGTTGCATCAGATAACAAGAAACTTGCAGGTGCATGGATTGCAGGACAAGCTGATGACCTTCTAAGAGCATCAGATACAGCTGAAAGACTTAGAATTCCACTAGTTTATATACTAAACTGTTCAGGTGTAAAACTTGATGAACAAGAAAAAGTATATCCAAACAGACGTGGTGGCGGTACTCCATTCTACAGAAACTCAAGACTTAACCAATGTGGAGTTCCTGTAATTGTTGGTATTTATGGTACTAACCCAGCAGGTGGTGGATACCACTCAATTTCACCTACAATTATAATTGCACATAAAGATGCAAACATGGCTGTTGGTGGAGCTGGAATCCTTGGCGGTATGAATCCTAAGGGATATATCGACGAAGAAGGAGCAAATCAAATAGCAGATCAAACTGCTAACGCTAAGAAAACTACTCCTCCAGGATCAGTTGGAGTTCACTTTGCTCAAACTGGTTTCATGAGAGAATGTTATGTTGAAGAAGAAGGCGTACTTGAAGGTATTAGAAAATATCTTTCTATGCTTCCAAAATTTGATAGAGAATTCTTTAGAGTAGACGATCCAAAGAATCCACTATATGATCCTAACGATATGTATTCTTTAATTCCACTTAACGGTAAAAAAGCTTATGATGTTTATGATGTAATCGCAAGACTTTTTGACGGTTCAGAATTCATGGAATACAAAAAAGGATACGGTAGAGAAATGGTAACTGGTCTTGCTAAAGTTAACGGACTTTTAGTTGGTGTTGTAGCTAACGTTCAAGGTCTATTAATGGGCTATCCAGAATACTACAATGATCCAAAACACATCTCAATTGGTGGTAAACTTTATAGACAAGGTCTTATAAAGATGAATGAATTCGTAACACTTTGTGCTAGAGATAGACTTCCTATAGTATGGTTACAAGATACTACTGGTATCGACGTTGGTGACGATGCTGAAAAGGCAGAACTACTAGGACTTGGTCAATCACTTATTTATTCAATCCAAAACTCTGATCTTCCACAAATGGAAATTACAATGAGAAAAGGTACTGCAGCAGCTCACTATGTACTTGGTGGACCTCAAGGTAATGACACTAACGCATTCTCACTTGGAACTGCAGCAACTGAAATCAACGTAATGAATGGGGAAACAGCAGCTACTGCAATGTACTCTAGAAGACTTGCAAAAGATAAAAAAGCTGGAAAAGATCTTCAACCTACTATTGACAAGATGAACGACTTGATTCAAGATTATGCAGAAAAATCAAAACCATTCTCTTGTGCTAAGTATGGTCTAGTAGATGAAATTGTAAATATGAATCTTTGGAGAAACTATATTATTGCTTTCACTGAAAGTGCTTACCAAGATCCAGATTCTATTTGTCCAGTTCATCAAATGCTTACTCCAAGAATTATTAGAGATTACGATAGACTAAATAATATTAAATAATATAAAAAATATGACAATTTATTGGATAATCTCAAAAGGATTATCCAATATTTTTGCATATGACAATATGCCTTACTATAAGTAAAAAATAATATTTATTTTATTATAATAGTAAAGTCTCAAGCCCTTAGAATCCTTGAAAATTCGGCTTTCAAGCCTCTAGTGATTTTGACAAAGATACATAATTATAGTAGAATTAAGAAGAGTAAGATATTAATGTTAAAATTAAAGAGGAGATTGTATGGCAGAAGCTATTTATACAATGGGCGTCGATATTGGTTCGACTGCCTCAAAGAGTATTATTTTAAAGGATGGCAAGGAAATTATCTCAAGCTCCTGTATTGATGTTGGAGCTGGAACAAGTGGTCCATCAAGAACAATTAAAGAAACTCTTGAGAGTGCTAACTTGACAAGAGAGGACATAGCCTATGTTATGGCAACTGGATATGGCAGAACTTCACTAGAAGAAGCAGATTTCCAAATGTCTGAACTTTCATGTCACGCTAAGGGTGCTTATTTCTTATTCCCAAATGTACGTACAATCATTGATATCGGTGGACAAGATGCCAAGGCTCTAAAAATTGGAGATAATGGTATGCTTGAAAACTTTGTTATGAATGATAAGTGTGCCGCAGGTACTGGAAGGTTCTTAGATGTAATCGCAAAAGTTCTTGAAGTAGATGTTTCCAAGCTAGAAGAATTAGACAAACTGTCTACTAAAGACGTTAGTATTTCTTCTACTTGCACTGTTTTTGCTGAATCAGAAGTTATTTCACAACTCGCAAGTGGAACGAAGATTGAAGATATAGTTAAGGGGATTCACCAATCAATTGCCGCAAGAGTAGGTTCTCTTGCAAAGAGGGTTGGTTTAAATGACGACATAGTATTTACAGGTGGTGTTGCTTTAAACGAGGGTATGGTTAGAGCTCTCGAAGATAATACAGGACACAAGATCCACACTTCACCTTTATGTCAACTAAATGGTGCTCTTGGAGCAGCGCTATTTGGATATCAAAAATGTAAATTGGAAAAATTAAAAGATAAAAAGGCTAATGCATAATTTATTTTAGGAGGTAAACTATGGCTGAAAAAATTCAAAAAATACCTGGTAAGAAACCAAGACCAATCGAAGGAAACATTCCTGCAGCTCAAGCGTTAAGAAATGTAGTAGATAGAGTTTACGGAGCAGCATGGGATGCTAAAAAAAGAGGAGAACTAGTTGGATGGTCATCATCTAAATTCCCTATTGAACTTGCAAAGGCATTTGGACTACACGCAGTATATCCAGAAAACCACGCAGCAACAACTGCAGCTAAAAAAGACGGTTTAAGACTTTGTCAAACAGCTGAAGATATGGGATACGACAACGACATTTGTGGTTATGCAAGAATTTCACTTGCTTATGCAGCTGGAGAACCAACTGACTCAAGAAAGATGCCACAACCAGACTTCGTACTTTGCTGTAACAACATCTGTAACATGATGACTAAATGGTATGAAAACATTGCAAGAATGCACGATATTCCAATGATTATGATTGATATTCCATTCCAAAATACAGTTGATGTACCAGAAGAAAAAGTTGATTACTTAATGGGACAATTCGAATACGCTATTCACCAACTTGAAAAACTTACTGGTAAGAAATTTGATGAAAAGAAATTCGAAGAAGCTTGTCAAATTGCTAACAGAACTGCAGCAGCATGGCTTAAAGCATGTTCTTACATGGCTTATGAACCATCTCCACTTTCTGGATTTGACCTATTTAACCACATGGCAGACATTGTAGCTGCAAGATGTGAAATTGATGCAGCAGAAGGATTTGAACTTCTAGCAGCAGAATATGAACAATCAGTTAAGGAAGGAACTTCTACTTGGGAATACCCAGAAGAACACAGAATCCTATTTGAAGGTATACCTTGCTGGCCAGGACTAAGAAACCTATTTGAACCATTAAAACAAAATGGTGTTAACGTAACTGCAGTAGTATATGCACCTGCTTTCGGTTTCCAATACACAACTGTTAGAGAAATGGCTGCAGCTTACTGTAAAGCACCTTGTTCAGTATGTATCGAAGACGGTGTTGAATGGAGAGAAACAATGGCTAAAGAAAACGGAGTTTCTGGAGCACTTGTTAACTACAATAGATCTTGTAAACCATGGTCAGGAGCAATGCCTGAAATCGAAAGAAGATGGAGAGAAGACCTTGATATTCCAGTAGTTCACTTTGACGGTGACCAAGCTGACGAAAGAAACTTCTCTCAAGAACAATACAAGACAAGAGTTCAAGGTTTAGTAGAAATTATGAACGAAAGAAAAGCAGACAGACTTGCTAAGGGCGAAGATGTTTACACTAATTTCGAAAACACTAAAGAAACTGACTGGTCTAAGACTACAATTTAATAGGGGTGCAAAATGACTGATATAAAAGAATTATTAAAAGAATTTAAACATATAGCAGAAAACGGAAGAGAACAAATTGACAAGTACCTTGCTGAAGGTAAAAAAGTTGTCGGTGTATTCCCTTACTATGCACCTGAAGAAATTATCTATGCAGGTGGACTAGTACCTTACGGAGTTTGGGGAGGACAAGGTCCAATTGATAAGGCTAAAGAATATTTCCCAACATTCTACTATTCACTAGCTCTTAGATGTCTAGAAATGGGTCTTGACGGATCACTAGACGGACTTAGCGCATCAATGATTACAACTCTTGATGATACACTAAGACCATTCTCTCAAAACTACAAAGTTTCTGTAGGTAGAGAAATCCCAATGATTTTCTTAAACCACGCACAACACAGAAAAGAAGACTTTGGTAAAACTTACAATGCAAAAATCTTTAAACAAGCTGCAGAAAGATTAGAAGAAATTTGTGATGTTAAAATCACTGACGAAAATCTAAAGAAAGCTTTCGAAGTATATAACGAAAACAGAGCTCTAAAGAGAGAATTTGTTAAATTATGTGGTGACTACTCTAAGACAATTAAAGCATCTGATAGATGTAACGTTCTTAAAGCTTCTTTCCACATGCTTAAAGATGAACACAACAAGATGCTAAAAGAACTTATTGAAGCTCTTAAAGCAATGCCAAAAGAAGAATGCAATGGACCAAGAGTAGTAACTTCTGGTATCATCACTGACAACCCAGCACTTCTTGAAGTTCTTGACAACTTCAACATCTGTGTAGTTGCAGATGACGTTGCAAGTGAATCAAGAGGATTCAAAGTTGACGTTGATACTTCTATTGAAGATCCTTACATGGCTCTTGCTGATCAATTTGCAAGAATGGACGAAGATCCAATTCTTTACGATCCAGATATTTGGAAGAGACCAAAATATGTTGTTGACCTAGCTCTTGATAATGATGCTGACGGATGTCTTCTATTCATGATGACATTTAACGATACAGAAGAAATGGAATATCCATCATTAAAACAAGCTTACGAAAAAGCTGGTATTCCACTAATTAAGATGGGTTATGACCAACAAATGACTGACTTTGGTCAAGCTAAAACTCAACTTGAAACATTTAACGAAATGGTTCAACTTAATAGAATGTAATAAAAATATAAATTTTAGGCGCCGAGCAATCGGCGTCTTTTTTATGCCTAAAAATAGTAGCATCTTTTCTGATATAATAATCTTTAGAAGTTAATAAAATATTTTATAAAATGTAAAGCTAAAAGAAATTTAAAAGTTTAAGTAAATTTAATTTATATATTATAAAAAATAAGGAGAAAAACTTATGGAGATTTTAATTTTAAGGGAAGAAGATATTTTAAAAGCAGTTGATATAAAAGATATTATTGAAGCTGACAAAGAAGCTCTAAAATCTTATAGCCAAGGGAAATCCGACATTCCTCTTAGAACTGTTATTGATGTTGATAAAGAAAGTTCTAGCACTGCAATTTTTATGCCTGGTTTTATTAAAGATAAAAATGCTCTTGGCATGAAAATAATTGATATCTATCCACAAAATATTGAAAAAGGACTTGTAAGTGCACCTTCTACAATGATTTTAATAGATAGGGCAAATGGTTTTGTTAAAGCTATTTTAGATGGAACAGTTTTGACAAGATTAAGAACAGGAGCAGTTTCTGGTGCTGCAACAGAACTTTTATCTAATAAAGATGCTAAAGAATTTTTATTAATAGGAACTGGGGGACAAGCTGCAACACAATTAGAAGCAGTCCTTGCAGTTAGAAAAATCAAGAAGGCCTATGTGTATGATATAAATTTTAAAAGGGCAGAAACTTTTGCAAAAGAAATGGATGAAAAATTAAAAAAATATGGAGCAGAAATTCTTCCTGTAAATGATATGAATAAGATATTGGGTCAAGTTGATATCATAACAACAGTTACTACTTCTAAAAAAGCAGTCTTCAATGGAAATAAAGTAAAAAGAGGAGTCCATATAAATAGTGTTGGATCTTATAGGCCGGATATGCAAGAAACACCTGCTGAATTTATTGTAAGAGCTGATAAAATTTTTACAGATACAAATGAAGGTGTAATAAAAGAAGCTGGTGATGTAATAATTCCTATAAAAGAGGGAAAAATTAAAGAAGAAAAAATTTCTCACGAGCTGGGCAATCTTCTTTTGGGAGAGGAAGTTGGAAGAGAATCAAAAGATGAGATAACTTGGTTTAAGACAGTTGGCTTTGCCGGTCTTGATCTAGTTGCTGCAGAGCGAATTTATGAACTTGCCCTTGAAAAGGAAATAGGTAGAAAAATAGAGATGTAAAATTATATATTTCTATATAAAACTGTCAGGCTTGGCAGTTTTTTATTTTGAATAAAGTTAAAATTTTTAGAAAATTTAATAAAAGCCAGTAGGAATTTATTAAAAAAAGTATAAGAGATTAGTAAATTTAAAAGGTAAAAATTTAAAAATAATAAAAATAGGCAATAAAAAACTGTTGCCCTAAGACAACAGTTAAAAATATAAATTTTAGTCTTCTTTAACAACAGTGTTTTCTTCGAAAGCTCTGTGATCAAGTTTTTCTATACCAGCTGGTACGTTAACTTCACGGATGTTGTTCTTTCTGAAAGCATACATGTCGATTTCCTTGATGTTTTTAGGTAAGTTGATTTCAGTAAGGTTGTTCTTGTAGAAAGCACTTACTCCAATGAATTCAACTGTATCAGGAATTGCAATTTCACCAATTTGGTTTAGTGAGAAAGCATTGTCGCCGATGTATTCTAGATCTTCTGGTAATTTAACATCAGTTAATTTGTTTCTGTAGAATGCGTAAGCATCAATCTTTTTGATTCCATCAGGAATTTCAACTTCTGTAAGATTGTTAACTCCAAAAGCTTCGTAGTGAATTTCTTCAACAGTTTCAGGAATTACAACAGAGTTAAGTTTTCTTCTAAAGAAGCATTGTTCTCCAATAACTCTAATCTTTGTTCCGTCAGGTCCTTCAGTAGGCACTACCATATCAAATAATTCTTCATTCTTGATTTTGTCTTTGCCCTTTCTTGTCATTCCCTTTAGAACATCGCCATCAAATATAAAATCATCAAACTCCCAAGGTTTTTCCATAATATGTACGTCCTCCCCCTAATTAAAATTTTTCTTAAATACATTATAACATAAGGACAAAGAATTATAAAGGAAGCTTGCAAAATGGGAAAAGTATGAACACTTTTTATGATTAAAATAATCTTTTTTACTAAAAGTGTGATTAAAATAAAATATGTTACGAAATATAAATTATAAACGCTTTAATTGGGTAACATATTTATAAGGAGATATATAAAAAGTGTCAACAATATGTAAAATTTTAAATATTTTTGGGGAAAAGGTAATCATTATTTGACTATATTGTCATTTATTGTTATAACTTAATAAAGCAAAAGTTTTGAGAATACTTGTGGAATAGTATTAAAGAAATTAGTGGATGATATTTAAGAGGAGGAAAAAAATGTATAATAATAATTTTTTTGAAGATATGATGGAAATGCAGAAAAATATATTTGAAAAGCAAAAGGAAGCTTATGGTAAATTTATGGATTCTTTTAATTTTGGGGACTTCAATTCCTTTAATCCAAATATGTTTATGAATAACTTTAAAAATCCAATGGAATTTTTCAACAATTACACAGAAATGAATAAAAATTTTGAAGAAAACTTTAGAGATTTCTTTGCACAAGTTCCAGGATATCAAGATTCTATTGAATCTTACAAGAAAAATATGGAATTTTTGAATAAGCTTTATCTTGCTTATGGTGATTTTTATAAGGACCTAGATCTTGTAGCTGCACAAAATAAATTAATTGAACTTTTTGAACTTTATAGCGATGAGTTAGTTGAAATGTCTAAAAAGTATTTCTATAAATTAATTCCAGACAGTTATTATAGAGTTCTAGAAAACTTTAATTTGGAAAAATTTATTAGACCAGCTATAGAAAATTCTAAGAAATCTATTGATTTTTATGAAAATGCCATAAAAAATAGACCAGAACTTTTAGTTGCAGATGTTAAAGATTTTTACCAAGGAATTTTGGACAAGATTTATGAAATGCCAACTATTGGCATAAGCCCTGAAGAAAAGGAAAAATCTAAGAGAGAATTACAAAATTATCTAGACCTTGAACTTAAACTTTTGGATTTCAATTTATTCCTTGAAAAGAAAAATCAAGAGACAGCATTAAAGGCACAAAGAGCTTATATAGAAGGGCTTGAAACAGAAGCTTCTTTAGAAGATTTTGCAGATTTCTATAGATTCTATATGAATAACTTTGAAAAAGCTTATAAGGAACTTGTAAATTCTAATGAATACAAAGAAAAGGTTCAAGAAATTTTAGATGTAGTTGAAAAAAATAAGCTTTCTTACAAGGAAAAACTTGCAGAAAGATTGGCAGATTTTCCAATAGCAACAGCTAAAGATGCAGAAGAATTTATGACTGAAGTTCAAGAACTTTCTAAAGAATTTGCAGATGAAAAGAAATCTAAATCAAGTCTAGAAAGAAAGCTTACAAAGATAAAGAACGATTCTGAAAAAGAAATAAAGGCTCTTAAAGATGAAATTACACAATTAAAAGAAGAAAATCAAAAGGCAAAAGTAGATGCTGATGAATCTCTTAAAAAAGAAATTGAAGAATTAAAGAAAGAATTAAATCTTCTAAAAAATGAAATGAAGAAAAGTAAATAAATAATAAATAAGAATTTTTCAAAAAAGTCTGTGGCTTATCCCGCAGACTTTTTTATTTTGAAATTTTAATTATCTAAAGTAGAATTTTATTGATAAACGATAAATATTTATTGTAATTCATTAAATGGTTCTATATAATAAAAGAAAAGGAGGATCTTATGAAATCTTTTAGAGTTAAATTTATTGGTGGACTTTTAGTATTTGCAATTATTATTTTAATGGGTCTTTCCTATGGACTTATTAAGGCTTCAAATTTCATGGCTAAACTTTATCCCATGTTTATGAACATGAAATATCCAATGTTATTTTTGTGTGAAGCTATTATAATTGCTTTAATCATAGCAATTTTATTTGGACTCTTTGCCCTTAAAAAATATGGAGAAGATAAGCTTTTTGATACAAATATGTTATTTGATTTGCAAATAGTTGCCCTTTCTTTTATTGGAATTTTTTTACTTTCAATCCTTGCAATTATTTATACAAATTTTAATCTAGATGGATCTATAACAAATCTTATTTTTATTGGGCTTGGTATCTTGGCAATGTTAGTTGGACAAATTTTTCTTCTTTTAGCTGATCTCATTAAGGAAGGAATTGTCTTAAAAGAAGAAAATGATCTTACGATTTGAGGTAGATTATGGGAAAAATAATTGTGGATTTGGATATAGAACTTGCAAAAAATAAAATGACATTGACAGAATTATCTGAAGAAGTGGGCATTACTATTGCCAATCTTTCTATTTTAAAAACTAATAAGGCAAAGGCAATAAGATTTTCTACTCTTTCGGAAATTTGCAGAGTCCTAAATTGTGAGGTTGGAGATATTTTAAGGTATCAAGGTGATGAAGATGACTGATAAAAAATTTAAAAAAGTTTTAATTACAATGTTCATAATTTTTCTTGCAGCAATTCCTATTTTGTTTTTGTTATCAGACAATAGGGATCAAGCAGTGAAGGAAGTGGAAAATGAATTTGGAATAAGATTTCCTAAATCTGTAAAGAGAATTAGAGAACTTTATAAGGAGCCAAGTTTTCACGGAGATGGCGAGGCGGCAGTTTTATTTTCTTTTGATAAAAATGATAGTGAAGAGATAAAAAAATCTTTAAAAGATTATTATGTAAAGGATGAAAATAAATTATCCCAAATAGAAACTTGTTACTTACAAGTTAAAAAGAGAGGCTTTGATCCTTCTCTTGATTTAAAAAATGAAATTTATTTTAAAGCAACATCAGAATATGTTTTTGCAGGAATGTATGGAAATTTTGTTGCTCTAATACTTGATGAAGACAGGGGAGAAATTTTATATTTAGAATGGGATACTTAATAAAAGTAAAATTGATAAAGAAAATCAAATAGAAAACAAAGAAAAAAGACTGAAAAAGGTCTTTTTTAGTGCTTAAAAGAGAAAAAACTTTCGCTAAGTAAAATATTAAAAATAAGATTTTTGAAGTTTTAAAATAATTATGAGGGGTAATTTTTATATGAGAGCTTTATATGATACATTAAAGTAAAATAAGGAGTGTAAAATGACTAAACCAAATATTAATTTAGATAAAAAGTATGGCCTATTTATTGGTGGAGAATTTGTTGAAAGTGAAAGTGGAGAAAGCTTAGATGTATTCTGTCCAGCTGATGGAGAAAAATTATCATCCATTGCCCAAGCATCAGAAAAAGATGTAGATAATGCAGTTAAGGCTGCTTGGGAAGGCTTCAAGGAATACAAAAAGACTAATAGATATGAAAGAGCAAAAATCCTAAACAAGATTGCTGATATTATCGACGAAAATGCAGACCATCTTGCAATGGTTGAAACTCTTGATAATGGTAAACCAATTAGAGAAACAAGAAATATTGATATTCCTCTAGCATCAGAACACTTTAGATATTTTGCTGGAGCAATCCTAGCAGAAGAAGGAACTGCAAATGCTATTGATGAAAACACTCTATCCATTGTTCTTCGTGAACCTCTTGGAGTTGTTGGACAAATTATTCCATGGAACTTCCCATTCTTAATGGCAGCTTGGAAACTTTCTCCAGCTCTTGCAGCAGGTGATGCAGTTGTTATTAAACCATCTTCAACAACTTCATTATCTCTACTTGAACTTATGAAGTTAATAAAAGACGTTGTTCCAAAGGGAGTTATCAATGTTGTTACAGGATCTGGTTCTAAATCTGGAGAATATTTACAACACCATGAAGGACTTTCAAAACTTGCTTTCACTGGTTCAACTGAAGTAGGTTATAAAATTGCTGAAGCTGCAGCAGAAAAATTAATTCCTGCAACTCTAGAACTTGGCGGCAAGTCAGCTAATATATTCTTCGATGATTGCGACATGGATCTTGCACTTGATGGACTTGCTATGGGAATTTTATTTAACCAAGGTCAAGTATGTTGTGCAGGTTCAAGAGTTTTCGTACACGAAGATATCTATGACGAATTTGTTGAAAAGGCAATTGAAAAATTCAAGAATATAAAAGTTGGTCTACCTTGGGAAGAAGACACACAAGTGGGAGCACAAGTAAATAAATCACAAACTGAAAAAGTTCTTGGTTATGTAGAAGTTGCAAGAAAAGAAGGAGCAACTATTGCTGTTGGTGGCGAAAAAGCTACAAAGAATGGCACAGAAAATGGTTACTTCACAATGCCAACTCTTATTACAAATGCTGACAATAATATGAAAGTTGCAAGAGATGAAATCTTTGGACCAGTTGCTGTTGTAATTAAGTTTAAAGATGAAGATGAAGTTATTAAGATGGCAAATGATTCTGACTATGGTCTTGCAGGAGCTGTTTGGACTAGAGATATCAACAAGGCAATTAGAGTTGCAAGAGGAATCGAAACAGGAAGAGTTTGGGTTAACACTTATAACCAACTTCCAGCAGGTGCACCATTTGGCGGCTACAAGAAATCAGGTATTGGTAGAGAAAACCACAAGATGATGCTTGATGCTTATTCACAAGTTAAGAATATTTTCATTAACACATCTGAAAAAGCTTCAGGACTTTACTAATTAATTAAAAATAAATATAAAAATTTAAAATAAGAAAAGGGCTAATAGTTTTTTATTACTAGCCCTTTTACATTTTCAAAAATAAATTTCAAATATAATTTAAGAATTATTAAATTTTAAATTACATACCCATGCCCATTTTTGTAGCAATGTCCAAGAATTTTGTAATTATTAGTGCATTTGTAAAGTTTGAAATAAAACCACCAATTACTGGAACAACAAAGAAGGCAAGTTTAGAAAATCTATATTTGTCACAAACTGTTTTCATTGTAGTCATTGAAACTGGAACAGCTCCTGTTGAGAATCCAAGGTGACCTACAGTCATAACAGCTGCATCGTAATTCTTGCCAAGTAGCCTAAATGTCAAGAAGTATGTGAATGCTAGAACAAGAACAACTTGAGCAAGAAGAAGTACAATAAGTTGAGGTCCTAGGTCTGCTAGTTGCCACAATTTCATACTTACAATTGACATAGAAACAAAGAGTGCAAGAGAAAAATCTCCAACAGTATCAATTGCTTCAAGAAGTGAATCTTCGGCTCTTCCAGTCTTGTCTAAAAATACTCTTATAAGAATTCCACCAAGCATACAACAAACGTGAATTGGAATGTTTGCTCCAGTTTTTTGAAGACCTAAGAAAACTAATTGACCAATACCACAAGCAAGAACCAACATATTGACAGAAGAAACCACAGTTTTCTTGTTCATCATTACAGTTTTTGCAGTATCTACAATTGTTGTAGCTTGATTGTCGAGTTCTGGATCTTCAAAGCCAAATCTTCTGACAATAAAGTTACCGTAAGGTCCACCAATAAGAGAACCAGCAATAAGACCAAAAGTAGCAGATGCAATTGCAACTTCCATTGCAGCAGATTGACCTGCCTTAACAGCTATTGGTGCAAAACTTGCAGCATTTCCGTGTCCACCTGTCATTGGTATTGAACCAGTCATCATAGAGATAAGTGGGTGAACATGCAGTAAGTTACCAACACCTATTGCTACTGCATTTTGACAAGCAGCAAGTAGGGCAGCCAAAGCTGCAAAAATAACTACAAGTTTTCCACCTTTTTTCAAAAGTGAAAGGCTGGCTGCAGCTCCACTGGCAGCAAAGAATAAGCAGTAAAATAAAGTGTTAACTGTTTGGAAATCAAAGTTTGGTTCCATAACTCCTGCATAGTATAAAAGCATTGTTATAATAGAAACAATAGTGCCGCCTATTACTGCTGAAGGCAGACAGTACTTAACTAGGACAGGGAATTTTTTTCTTAGGAAATCTCCCAAGTAAATGGCTAATACGCCTAGAAGTAGAGTTTCGAACATGCCGAACTCAATTACCGTTCTTTCCATCTTTTTTCCTCCTAAAATTTTCTATTAATATTGTTATAAATATTAACTAAATTATTATAAATGATAATAACTCGCAAGTCAAAAGAGAAGGGCAAATAAAATTTTAAAAATTTTAAAAAATAGCATTTGTATATTGTGAAAAAAGAAAACTTTCATATAATACTATACAAAAGTACAAAAAGATATCTAAATGTGATAAAATAAAAATATTAATAATAACTATAAGAAGAAATAAGAATTTATAAAACAGGAGTGATATCATGACAATAGTAAAACCATCAACCCTTCCAGGTTTTATGGAACTACTTCCAAAGGATCAAATTCTCTTTAATGAGATGAAAGACATAATAAGAAAGAATTTTGAAAAACACGGCTTTTTGCCAATAGATACTCCAGTTATAGAAAAATCTGAAGTCCTACTAGCAAAGGGCGGTGGAGAAACTGAAAAGCAAATTTACAGATTTTCAAAGGGCGACACAGACATGAGTCTTAGATTTGACCTAACAGTTCCTCTAGCAAGATATACTGTAGAACACATGAACGATTTATCTTTCCCTTTTAAAAGATATCAAATAGGAAAGGTATATAGAGGAGAAAAAGCTCAAAAAGGACGTTTTAGAGAGTTTTACCAATGTGATATTGACACAATTGGTATGGGAGAATTATCCCTAGTAAATGATGCAGAATTTCCAGTTGTAATTTTCCACACTTTTAAAGATTTAGGATTCACAGATTTTACAATTCACCTAAATAATAGAAAGATTTTAAAGGGATTTTTTGCCTCACTTGGCATCGAAGACTCAATGAATGTTTTGAGAACTGTGGATAAACTCGACAAGATTGGCGAAGAAAGTGTCCTCGAAGAATTAGCTGAATCTGGAGTTGACAAGGCTTCTGGAGAAAAAATTCTAGAATTTATAAAAATCGGTGGATCTGTGGATGAAATCCTAGAGCAACTTAGAGATTTAAATATAGAAAATGAAATCTTCCTTGAAGGACTTGACGAAATTACTCAAGTTGTTGGCTACATGAGAGATTTTGGCATAGATGAAGACTCATTTGACATTGACCTAAAAATAGCTAGAGGTCTTGATTATTATACAGGAACAGTTTACGAAACTACTCTTGATAATTATCCAAAAATTGGTTCAGTTTGCTCTGGTGGTAGATACGAAGATCTTGCAAGTTATTACACAGACAAAACTCTTCCAGGAGTTGGAATTTCCATTGGACTTTCTAGGCTTTTCTACCAATTAAATGAAGCAAAAATTATTTCTAGTGAAGAAAAATCTCTAGTTGATCTTTTGATAATACCTATGGATGACTGTCTTTCTGATGGTATTAAACTTCTCAGCGAATTAAGAGAAAAGGGAGTAAAAGTTTCAGTTTATACAGAATTTGCAAAACTTAAAAAGAAATTTAAGTATGCAGACCAAACAAAGGTAGACTATGTAATAGTACTTGGCGAAGAAGAAATTAAGTCAAGAAAGTATAGTTTGAAAAACATGCACTCAGGAGACCAAGTTGACGTAACTTTTGACGAATTGGTAGAAAGATTTAGGAGATAGGTGCGACTCCTTTGAAAAAGCTTAAAAATGCAAGAAATCGTGCAACTTATGTTGCACTTTTTTTTATTTAAGATTAAAATAGGATAGAAACATGAAGAAATGAGATGAGATTTTTGAAAAGAGAAGATATTAGAAATATTGCAATTATTGCCCACGTTGACCACGGCAAAACTACTTTAGTTGATGCCCTACTAAGACAATCAGGTATTTTTAGGGAAAATCAAAAGGTTAATGAAAGGGTAATGGATTCTAACGACATTGAAAAAGAAAGAGGAATCACTATTCTTTCTAAAAACACTGCTGTGAATCACAATGGTGTAAAGATTAATATTATTGACACTCCAGGACACGCCGACTTTGGTGGCGAAGTGGAACGTGTTTTAAAAATGGTAAATGGTGTTGTTTTATTAGTAGATGCCTTTGAAGGACCAATGCCTCAAACAAAATTTGTTTTAAAGAAATCCTTTGAACTTAATCTTCCAGTTATTGTCTGCATAAATAAGGTAGACAGACCAGAAGCAAGACCACTTGATGTTGTAGACGAAGTTCTTGATTTATTTATTGAACTTGGTGCTGACGATGATGTTCTTGAATGTCCTTTTGTTTTTGCATCTGCAAAACAAGGCATTGCAGCACTTGATTTAGATGACAAGATGGAAAATATGGACCCACTTTTTGAAACTATTATCAAATACATTCCAAGTCCAGAACAAAGAGATGATGAACCTTTTAAACTTTTAATTTCTACAATTGACTACAATGAATATATTGGAAGAATTGGTATTGGTAAAATCGAACAAGGTGTAATTAAAGAAAACGACAAACTTGTTAGAGTTAATAAAGAATTGCCAGATTTCCAAGAAAACATTAAAATTGCACAAATTTATGAATTTGAAGGTCTAGATAGAGTTGAGGTGGATTCATCAAGGTCAGGTTCTATAGTTGCTGTTACTGGTATCGAAGACATAAATATTGGAGATACAATCACTTCTACAGAAGATACAGAAGCTCTTGAATTTGTAAAAATTTCTGAACCAACTATATCTATGAACTTCTCTGTAAATGATTCACCTTTTGCAGGAAGAGTAGGTAAGTTTTTGACTTCAAGACAAATCAAGGCAAGATTAAATAAAGAACTACAAACTGATGTTGGACTTAGAGTAGAAGAAACTGAAACAACTGACTCCTTCAAGGTAAGTGGTAGAGGAGAACTTCACCTTTCTGTTTTAATTGAAAACATGAGACGTGAAGGTTATGAATTCCAAGTTTCTAAACCACAAGTTTTATATAAATATGATGAAAATGGCAAAAAACTTGAACCAACTGAAAGAGTTACTATTGATGTTGACAATGTTTATGCTGGTTCTGTTATAGAAAAACTTGGAAGAAGAAAAGGTGAACTTGTAAATATAGTTGAACCAAATGGTGGTTATCAAAGACTTGAATTTATAATTCCATCAAGGGGACTTATTGGTTATAGAACTGAATTTATGACTGACACTAAGGGTTCTGGAATCCTAAATTCTATTTTTGAATCTTATGTACCATTTAAGGGAGATATTCCAAGAAGAGTTAATGCTTCCATAGTTTCTTTTGACACAGGAACAGCTTCAGCTTATGGACTTAACAATGCCCAAGAACGTGGAACTCTATTTGTTGTTCCAGGAGAAGATGTTTACGAAGGACAAGTTGTTGGCGAATCACCAAAGGGAGTTGAAATCGAAGTTTCTGTTACAAAGTCAAAGAAACAAACAAATGTAAGAGCATCTGGTTCTGATGAAGCTCTTAGACTTTCTCCAGCAAGAAAAATGAGTCTTGAAGAAGCTCTTGAATTTATTGAAGATGATGAGTTAATCGAAATCACACCTAATGAATTTAGACTTAGAAAGAAAATCTTAAATTCACAAACAAGATATAAATCAAAGAAAAATAAATAATTTTAATAGAGGAGAAGAAGATGTTAAGTGCATATTTTGGGATGTTTAAAAACTTCGCCCAAGTTTATTCAATATTATTTATAATAAATGTATTAGTATCCACTTTTATAATTTTATTTGACAACAAGAAGCCAATATCCACTCTTTTGTGGGTAATGGCAATTAACTTCTTGCCTCTTATAGGTTTTATCCTCTATATTTTCATAGGACAAGACATATCAAAATCTAGGATATTTAGTGGAAAGAGTAAAAAAGATGAACTCCTTAGCAAGGAATCTAAGGCTCAATTAAGAGAATTAAAAAACAAAGATTTTAGATTTTCTAACAAGAGGACATCTAATTATCTAGATATGGTAGAGATGTTTAACAAGGCAGAAAATGAAATGCTCTACACTGACAACAAGATAAAAATTTATAATGACGGTGTGGAAAAATTTGATGCCCTATTTGAAGATTTAAAAAAAGCTAAGCACACTATCTATGTGCAATACTATATTTTTAAATCAGATGGAATTTCCGCTGAATTTATGAATATACTAAAGTCAAAGGCCAAAGATGGTCTTGACGTTTACTTATTAGTAGATGGTATGGGTGTTAGAAAAATGAAACTTAGGGATAGAAAGTCCCTAAAAGAAGCTGGAGTTAAATTTGCAATATTTTTCCCAGGAATTATAGATAAAGTTAACACTCACATGAACTACAGAAATCACAGGAAAATCGTAGTAATAGACAAGAGAATTGCTTACGTTGGCGGATTTAATGTTGGCGATGAATATATATCCAAGGGACCTATGGGTTATTGGAGAGATACTCACCTAAGAATTGAAGGACCAGCAGTAAATGGACTAGCTTGGAGATTTTTCTTGGATTTTAAATTTGCATCAGACGCACACACAAAGGGATTCACAACTGAAATCTTTGATGAAATAGACGATGGAGTCGACATAAATATAGTTACCAGTGGACCAGACACAAAGGCAGATTCCATAAGAAATGGATATGAAAAACTTATAACTTCTGCCAGAAAGGAACTTTATATTCAAACTCCTTACTTTGTTCCCGATGAAGGCCTTTTTAAAGCAATAAAAGTTGCTGCCCTAAGTGGTGTTGATGTAAATATAATGTTTCCTGCAAAAAAAGATCATCCCTTTGTTCACTGGGCTTCACTTTCCTTTTTAGGAGAATTAATAAGATGGGGAGCTCATGTTTACCAATACGAAGGAGGTTTTCTTCACACAAAAATTGTTATATCAGATGACTACTTATCAAGCGTTGGTACAGCAAATTTTGACATAAGATCCTTTGAACTTAACTTTGAAGTCAATGCCTTCTTGTATGATGAAGAATTAAATAAAAAATTAAAGGATGACTTTAAAAAAGATTTGGAAAAATGCACAGAGATAACAAAAGAAATTTATACCAATAGATCTAGGATAACAAAAATAAAGGAATCCTTCTCAAGACTTTTGTCACCAATTTTATAATGGATATAGAAATTAATAGAAAAAAGATAAAGAGTCTTCGAATAAAAGTAGAAGATGGTATAATTAAAGTATCAGCTCCAAGGAATTTAAGTGATAGAAAAATAAATAACTTTATTGAGGAAAATCTCGAAACAATAGAAAAACTAAAAGAAAATGACAAGAGAAGAAGACGCTACAAAAATCACTTATTTGGAGAAAAAGTGAACTTTACATCAGAAGAAGATCTGGAAAAAATTTATAGAAGAGAATTAAAAAAAGTCTTAGATGAAATTTTTCCAAAATACGAAGCTATGACAGGGCTTTATGCCAATTCCTATGAAATTCGGAAGATGAAAGTGAGATGGGGAACTTGCTATCCCAAGAGGAGAGATATAAAAATAAATCTCTATTTGGCAGAGAGACCCTATGAGCAAATCGAAGCAGTAGTCTTGCATGAACTTCTTCATCTAAAACACTTAAAGCACGACAAGAAATTTTTAAGTGCTTGCAAGAAGTACATGGCAAATTATGAAGAAATTGAAAGAGAATTAAAGACCTAGGTGATAAAATGAAAAAAGCTTTAAAAATTTTGGGAATAGTGGTATTAATCCTTGTCCTTATGAAACTTTTTAATATTTCCATATTTATTGGAAATCAAAAAATTGACAGACATCTCATATTAAATGGAATAAGAAATTTCAACCTAGGAGATCTTTTTGACAAAGTTTCAAGATTTGCAGAAGAAATAGCGGGTGGCATAAGAAGAGCTGTGAATAGTTTATAAAAAATAAAATTAGAAAAGCACGCCAGTCGTGCTTTATTTTTTTGGAAAAAGTAAGGATTTAATGTGATATAATTATTTAGTAATTAGAATTAAGGTGATTATATGAATTTAACTTTTATTATTCTGGGCTGTGTCGTGCCTGGACTTATGACAGGGGTTGGTGCAATCCCTATATTTTTTGCAAAGAATGTGAGCCAAAAGGTGCTAGATGTACTACTCGCAGCAGCAGCTGGAGTAATGCTCTCTGCAACTTGCTTTTCACTAATTATCCCAAGCCTTGAAGCAGGAAGTGGCAAGATGGGAGTAATAGTTACAGGTCTTGGAATTTTTTGTGGAGCACTCATGCTTGATTTAATAGATAAGTATGCACCTCATGAGCATTTAATCGACAAGAAACATGAAGGAGTGGATGTAAAAAATCTTTCCAAAATTTGGCTCTTTGTAATAGCAATAGCAATCCACAATTTTCCAGAAGGACTTGCCACTGGAGTTGGCTTTGGTGGAGAAAATATGTCTAATGGACTTTCAGTTGCCTTTGGTATAGCGTTACAAAATATGCCAGAAGGACTTGCCGTCGCCCTTGCCCTTGTGAGGGAAGGTTACTCTCGCAAAAAAGGTTTTATAATAGCAACACTTACTGGACTTGTTGAACCCATTGGAGCCTTTTTGGGAGTTTGGCTTGTGTCAATATTCTCATCAACACTTGGATTTATACTTGCCCTTGCAGGAGGAGCAATGCTTTTTGTAATTAGCGATGAAATTATTCCAGAAACCCACTCCAATGGTTACGAAAGAGCAGCAACCTATGGCGTCATTTTTGGATTTATTCTCATGATGTTTTTAGACTCACTAATTTAATATAAGATGAAAATGAACTTGCCAATCTGGCAAGTTTTTTTATAAAAATTTTTCAAAAAAATCAGCCCAATATTGGACTGATTATAATTTTTCAAAAAAATCAGCCCAATATTGGACTGATTATAATTTTTCTAAATCATCAAAGACAAGTTCTATTTTGTTTCTATAATCTACTTTATCTTCGTCTTTTTTCAAAATAAATACCCTGATCAAAGGACAAAATTGTCTTGTCAGCTAAATTTTCAATATTTGTAAGACGAAAGTCGTGAAAGGAAAAAAACTTAATTTAGTAAATTTAATTTCATAATAAGATCACTTGTGGTAGGGGTGGTTATTTATTATCCTGAAGGCCCTGTAGATTTGTTCCATGAGGATTACTCGCATAAGCTTGTGAGGGAAGGTCATCTTTGAGAAGCTTAGTTTGTAGTTTGCTCTTTGTAAAACTTCATCAGATAGTCCTAGACTTCCTCCAATTACAAAAGTAATATTTGAGTGACCGTCAATCATGAGATTATTAATTTTATCTGCAAAAGCTAAAGAGTCAAGGCTCTTTCCCTCAATGGCAAGGGCAATTACATAGGCATCGTCTTTTATCTTTGACAAAATCTTTTCGCCCTCAGTATTTTTTACCCTCTCCATGTCCTTTTGGGACAAGTTTTCGGGGCAGGGTTCGTCCATAATTTCAAAAATGCTTAAATCTGCGTAAGACTTAAGCATTTTTTTGTACTCATTTATGGCATCTTTAAAATAAGATTCTTTGATCTTTCCAAGTACGATTAAATTAATATTTATCATATTAGCTTAATTTTTTAACTTCTTCAAGAGCCTTGTCAAAGTTAACATCATCAGTTACTTCAGGAACATATTCAACGTAAGCTACTTTTCCATCTCTATCAACAATTACAACGCCACGAGCAAGAAGTTGTAATTCTTCCATCATGAAGCCAAATTTTTGACCAAATTCCTTGTATCTGTAGTCAGAAACAATGTCTGCATTGTCGATTCCCTTAACTGAACAGAATCTTTCTTGTGCAAAAGGTAAATCAACAGTTACAGTAACAATTTTCACATCATCAGATAATTTTGTAGCTTCTTCGTTAAAAGTTGTAGCTTGAAGAGCACAAACTGGTGTATCAATTGATGGTGCAACTGAATAAACTACGATTTTTCCCTTTAAATCTTCTGAATTAAAATCAGATAAATCTTTATTAACTGCTTTAAAAGATGGAGCTACATCTCCAACTTTGATTTCTTTACCTTCTAGATTTACTTTATCTCCGCCAAATGTTATATCCATTGTAATTACCTCCAAAAAAATATTTACTTTAATTTACACTATATTTATATCCAATTATTTATAATTTTAACAAGGGATTGCAATAAAATTTCATCTTAATTAAAATATAAGTAAGAAAGCTTTTGCGAGTTAAAGGAATTGAAGGAGGAGGGAAATATGAAAAAGAATTTAAAGTTTTTATTATTAATTTTTGTGCTAGGAATAATTTTTACGGCTTGCACAGGAAAAGACCAAGGTCTTCCAGATAAGAAAATTAGTGAAATAAATTGGACTTTAGATAGTATGATAAATACAGATGACGGAGAAAAGTTAAGTAACGATGTGGCTATCAAATTTGGAGATAAAAATTTTGTCATGATTGATAGGACTAATGCCATGGACTTTACTGGAAGCTATGAATTAAAAAGGGCTGGAAGTGGTTACCAAGTTATAATGAATTTTGATGACTTTGAAGAAGCTGTGCTTGCTGGATATGGCATGAAAACTGAGAATGACAAGGACCCTGTGCCAAATTTAGTTTTTGATTTTATGGAAAGGACCTATTCTTTTATCGGCGAATATAAGGATAAATAAAATATTATCTAGATAAAAACATTATTGTCGTAATAGGAAGGAGCTATTATTTGAAAAAATATATAAATTTTTTAATATCATTATTCTTATTTCCAATGTTAAATCTAATCTTCATAAAAGTTCTTGGATACATCAATGGGAGAATTCAAGCGACCTTTGACATAAAATATATGATTATCTTAGATATTGTAAAAATTTTAATGATTTTATTTTTGGGTTTTATGCTCGCCTATTATTTTAATTTCTCATGCAAACTATCCAAAAAGACTCTTGGAATATTTTTATTAATTGAAATTTTTATACTTGCAATTTATATAGTCATAAAAAAATATTATTTGCAAGAAAATTTTTACTATCTTTTTGATCTTAATGCTTTGTATTTTATCTTGCTTATAGGAGGAAATACTTTTTTACTTTTACATCAAAATCGTGAATTAAAATCATGAATTATAGTAAAGATTTATACTCTATTATTTAAGGAGTTAGAAATTACTAGTTAAGAAAGATACTATATTTTTATGAGGGAGGATATATGAAATATATATTAAAAACGTGCATATATGTGTTCTTAAACTTCATATTAGTTCTTTTCATTAGACAAGATTTTAGTGGAAATAATGCTGATTTAATTATTTCTATGTATATTTTTATTGTAATTGTTTTTGTTGTTCTTAATGAAAAGTTAAATAAGATTTTAGAAAAACTTGATAATTTAGAAAAATCAAACAGTGATAAAAATGATGAAAGAATTGAAAAATAAATTTAAAAAAAGTGATGTGTAAATAGATTTACCTATCTTGCACATCACTTTTTAATTATATTTATTTTTCTTTAAAAACTTTTAGCATTATTTTTGTAAAGATGTAGAAGAGTATTAGGACTGCGAAAACTCCAGTGAGTCCCCAGACTGCGACTTCTACTCCCTGCATAAATACTGTCATGTCCATTTTATCACCTCTACATAAAGATTGGCACGAGAGCCAAGATCATTGAACCTGCAACTACTGAGCCAAGTTGTCCTGCCACATTGGCTGACATAGCTTGCATAAGGATAAAGTTAGTTGGGTCTTCCTTTGCTGCCATCATTTGAACAACTCTACCAGACATAGGGAAGGCTGAGATGCCAGCAGCTCCTATCATTGGGTTTACCTTGTTCTTTAAAAATAAATTTAAAAACTTTGCAAAGAGAACGCCGCCTGCTGTGTCAAAGATAAAGGCAACAAGTCCCATGGCAAGAATCATAAGTGTGTGGATATTTAAGAAAGCATCGGCAGACATTGTTCCACCAATCGTTATGCCAAGTAAAATTGTAACTAAGTTTGAAAGTTCATTTTGTGCAGAAGTTGAAAGTCTTTCAAGAACTCCGCAGACTCTAATTAAGTTTCCAAACATTAGAGCGCCAATAAGTGCAACAGATATTGGTGCGATAATCCCAGCTATTACTGTTATGACAATTGGGAAGAGAATTTCAACTTTTTTCGGCACGTGGACAGTAGTGTACTTCATTCTAATTTTTCTCTCTTTTTCAGTAGTAAGAAGTTTAATAACTGGTGGTTGAATAATTGGAACGAGAGACATATATGAGTATGCCGCCACAGATATTGGTCCAAGATAATTTGGAGCAAAGACCTTTGCAACATAAATTGATGTAGGGCCATCTGCTGCACCGATTATGCCAATTGAAGCTGCCTCTTGAAGGCTAAACTTTCCTGTTGAAATTGCAAATAACATTGTGGCAAAAATCCCAAATTGTGCTGCTGCTCCAAAGAAGAGCATAAAAGGCGATGCTATAAGTGGTTTAAAATCAATCATAGCACCTACAGCTATGAAGATTAAAACGGGGAAAAGCTCAGTTGTAATCCCAGCCTTATAAAGTATTGTCAAGAAACCTTCTTCGCCAACGGCAGATGATAGTGGAATATTAGAAATAATTGCCCCAAAACCAATGGGAAGAAGAAGTGACGGTTCGTATTGTTTTTCAATAGCAAGATAAATTAAAATGCCGCCAATGACAAACATAATTAAGTGTTTAACTTCGAGATTTAAAATCCCTGATAAAAGTGTTTCCATTTGACCTCCTATAAAATTTTTAACATGAAAAAATATAACATAAAAGACTATAATATTCAATTCTTGTGGAAATCATAATAGTTTACATTTTTATGTGAGCTAAAGGATATTTAATAAAAAAATAAAATCTAAGAATTTATTTTTTGAACGAGTTCTTTTATATTTAATATAACTTCTTCAAAACTAATATTAGAGTAGTTTAATTGAGTTTTTATATAGTTTTTCCACCTGTTTAAAATATTTTCGCTAGTTGCAATTAAATCAATTGTATTTAAAAGCTCATCAACATTGAAGTCGTTGCCCCTATAAGAAAAAGTATTTATGCAGGCATTTTTTAGATTATCAAAATTTATTTCTTCTTTTTTAAGCAAGTAAATAATATAAACATCAAAAAAATCCTTACTTCTACTGTTAAAAACTCCTCGTGAGTAAATAGTTTCCATTTTTTCTGCGAGAATAGTTTCAATATTGTAAGCCTTTAAATTAAAGTTTTCTCCAGTAAAAATACTTTTGTAATTGTAGTTCACTTCTTTTGGCGTTATAGGATCTCCAGTTGCTATGTCGATGTGAATTTTTTCTTTAATATTTTCTAATTTACACATTATTTCAACTCTGTATCCGCCGTAAATATCATCTTCTTTTATGCTATTTAAATCAATAAGCTCAAAAGAAATATCATCAGATTTCTTTAATATTTTTTCAAACTTTTCTCTAAGGATTTCTTCTTCCAAAGAAAAATTTTTTATTGAAAAATCAATATCTCTAGTTGTCCTCTCTTCGAGACCTATAATATTGGACAATAAAAAGCCTCCCTTAAAAATAAAATCAGATGAAAAGTCGCTGTCAGCAATTTGCTTCAGTATTCTTTCCAAAAAATAATAGGTTTGAATGGAATTATAACTTAAGCCTGATTTTTGAGATATTTTTAAACAAAGGGTTCTCAACTTATTTTTATTCATAGATAACCTCGATTATTTCGCTAACTTCTCTTTCAATTTTCATTTTCTTTGCATAAGCATAAAGTTTATTCAAATCTTTATTCTTATCCTTAATGTATTTTTTTATGCTTTTGGAAAAAAGTTCACTGTCTATCTCCTTTCGACTTTTTACAAAATCACAAAAAGTTCGCTCTTTATTATATGCCTTAACATTATTTCCATATTTTGTTTTTACTTTCGTAATTCCAAGCTCATAAATATCTTTACTTACATAATGAACTATTACATTTTTATCAATTCTGTGAGCATTGTAGCCTCTATAAACTGTTACTTCCATCTTTTGGGGAATAAAATCTGTGACGTCGTAAAGGTATAGAGAAGATCTATAAGAAAAAATAGGCACATCATATCTATTTGAAAAAAAATAATATTCATCGTAGTCGCCTTCTTTTGATATGTAAATGCCTCTATCAACTCTAGCTAGTCTTCCATTTTTAACCATTCTATGAAGATAGATAGTAGGTATGTTATTTTTTACAAGTTCTCTATTAGTTATTATCCCATGGTTTTCTTTTATTTTATTTTCAATAATCTCCATATAATTCAAAATATCACCTCAGCTTTTGTTGCTTTTGTACTTACATTTTATCAATTCGTACGCAAGTTTACAACAAAATTTATTTATTATCATAATTGCTAAGAAATCTTTATGTAATAGTATTTAGACGATAAAAAATAGTTTAAAAATTTTAGTGATAAAAAACTTAATGGAAATTAAAAGTTAGGAGCTTATTTTGGAAAAATATATAAATTCTATAATTTCATTATTTTGTTTCCCAATTTTAAACCTAGTTTGCACAAAGGTTTTTGAATACATAAATGGGAGAATTCAAGCAACCTTTGATATAAAATATATGATTATCTTAGATGTTGTAAAAATTTTAATGATTTTATTTTTGGGCTTTATGCTCGCCTATTATTTTAATTTTGCAAGCAAACTACCAAAAAAGACTGCTGTAATATTTTTATTAATTGAAATTTTTATACTCGCAATTTACATATTCACAAAAATATACTATTTACAAGAAAAATTTTTCTACCTTTATGATTTCAGTGCACTGTATTTTTTATTGCTTATAGGAGAAAATATTTTTTTACTTTTTAATAAGAAGTCATAAGTTTTTTAAAACTTACAGACAAATAAAAATCAATAATAAAAGGCTCTTCTCACAAGGAAAAGAGCCTTTTTGTATTTTAAACTTTATAAAATTTTTATTTACATTAACTTTGAAACATTTCTTGCATAGGCAATTGGGTCTTTTATGTCTAGACCTGCAACTAGTCTTGCTCCGTCATATAATAATTCTGTGTAAGTCTTAAATTCTTCAGAAGATTCGTCCATTTCTTTTAATTTCTTAACAGCAGAGTGGTTTGGATTTATTTCTAGAACCTTGTCAGCCTTAAAGCCACCATTATTTGGCATGTGGCTTAAAGTTTTTTCCATTTCAATTGATATTTCACCCTTGCTTGAAAGATAAGCTGCGTCATCTTTTAAGTTTGGATTTTCCCTTATTGATGAAACTTCACCAGATAAAATTTCTTTCATCTTTTTAACATAGTCGCCAAGATTTTTTTCATCCTCTTCTTTTACTTCATCAGTTTCAGAAATTGATTTAAACTTTTTGTCGTCATATTCTTCTAGCATCTTGATGACAAATTCGTCAATTGGATCTGTCAAGGCAAGGACTTCTATGTCCTCATCTATAAAGTGCTTGATTTGTGGTAGGTCCTTAATAGCTTCGATTGAAGATCCATTTGCATAGTAGATGAAGTCTTGATCTGGCTTCATTTCTTTTCTGTATTCATTGAAAGTTGCATCTTCTCTTTTTGTTGTGGCAAAAATAAATAGGTCTTTTAATTTATCTTTGTCCGCACCATAATTTTCATAAGCACCAGATTTTAAACTAACTCCAAAGTTTTTAAAGAATTCTCTGTATTTTTCTCTGTCATTTTTTAAGATTTTTGCAAGTTCGTCAAGGATTTTCTTTTCTATATTTTTCTTAATTAGTTGTAGTTCACGAGTTTTTTGTAGCATTTCACGTGATATGTTTAGAGAAATATCTTCAGAATCCACAACGCCCTTTACAAAACTCAAATAATCTGGAAGAAGGTCTTCGCATTTTTCCATTATGAGAACTCCATTGGAGTAAAGTTCAAGTCCGCCCTTTTTATCTGGGTTTAGGAAGTCAAAGGGTCTTCTTGATGGAATGTATAGAATTGCTTTAAAGGAAATCATACCTTCCACGCTGATGTGAATGTGGGCAAGAGGATCTTCAAAGCCAAAGTGTCTTTGTCTGAAGAAATTGTTGTAATCCTCATCTTTTAATTCGTTTTTATTTTTTCTCCACATAGGAACAGATGAGTTAAGCACATCATCTTCTCTATAGGATTCAAATTTTGGATCTTCTTCTGTTGCATCAGCTGCTGGTCTTTTCTTTTCCACTTCCATTTTAATTGGGTAGGAAATATAGTTGGAGTAGTGGCTCACAAGATCTCTTATCTTGTATTCATCAAGATACTCGTCATAATTTTCTTCTTCAGTGTTTGCCTTTAGGTGAAGAGTTATAATAGTTCCGTGATTTTCTTTTTCGGCATCTTCAATTGAGTAACCATCTGCACCCTTGGATTTCCAAAGATGAGCGACATCTTCCTTATAAGATTTAGTCAAGACAGAAATTTCATCTGCAACCATAAAGGCAGAGTAGAAACCTACACCAAATTGACCAATTATTTCGTGGTCAGCATCTTTTTTATTTAAATTTTTAAAATCAAGAGAGCCAGATTTTGCTATTGTACCTAAATTTTCTACAAGTTCATCTTCAGTCATTCCAAGGCCACCATCTTCAATAGTGATAGTTCTATTTTCCTTGTTTGGAGTAATTCTAATAAAATAATCTTCGTGGTTAAACTTAACATCCTCATTGTTTAGGGCAATGTAATACATCTTGTCCATTGCATCAGATGCGTTGGATATAAGTTCTCTTAGAAATATTTCTTTATTTGTGTAAATGGAATTTATCATTAAATCCATTAATCTTTCAGTTTCAGCATTGTATTTTTTATTTTGCATATAATCACCTTTCTTCGTTAGCACTCGAATTGTGCATCTGCTAATAATATATATCTTTTTATGCCAATAGTCAAATCTTTAATAGAATATTTTTGATTTTTATTTAGCCCAAAATTATTATTAAAATTTTATAAAACATTTTAGAAGTTTTAAACTTTTAGGAAAATTTTATATTTCTCATGAAATACACAAAAAATATTGAAATAATAAACTTACTTTAATATAATAATGTCATAAGATAAATACCAGGAATGAATTTAAAGGACTGGTTATTTTGCATTAATAAATATATATAACTAAGGAGGAAAAAATGAAGAAGAGTAGAAAGAATAAGCTGCAAAGTTTTTTTAAACAAGGAATTTGTGGACTTTTAGCTTTTATGATGCTAATAACAGCCTTTCCTTTACAAGCTCTAGCAGCAGATTTAGATTATGACAAAACAACAATAACTTCTCAGCAGAATTTAAACAAAGAACCTGTGACAATAAAAAAGGCAGAGGGAAAGAGTGCAGAAGATATTGTAAAAAACCCTGACATGCCAAAGCTCTACACCATGCGTGCAGACTATAAATTGCCAAGAAATGATGAAGAAGTCATTGGCTATCAACCCTATATTGCTACTGTTGGTGATGATGAATATACATATACTGACTTAGACGACAATGAGGATCAAAAAGTTTTGACAGAAGAAGAAAAATCTAAGATAGATAAAATAATAGATTTGCCAGGTATTGATGGATATACTTCGCCTACAAAAAGCTTTCATGTAAATTATGACTACATCAAAGAAAATGCAAAAAAGGGAAACTTGGATGTCAATGAATACATTGGAAGACATCCATATCTTTATAAGGCAAAACGCGGAACAATAAAGATAAAACACACTTTCCAAATGTTAGAAAATCGTGATGAATATGGTTTTAGAGATGGAGATAATGAATTTATTTACACAAGTCAAAACGGCCTTACAGGAACTTCTGTCACTATAAAAGCCTTAGACGGAGAACAAATTAAAGGCTATGTTCCTGAAGTAAATGTTCTTACAACTCAAGTTCCACAAAATTCAAATGATTTTGAAATAGAAATGCGTTACAACCGCGCTATTTATGATGTGAATTTTGATTCCAATGGTGGAACTGATTTGCCAGGAATGACTCTCATCTATGGACAAACAATTCCAAAATTAAATTTTGATATTAAAAAGGCAGGTTCAGAGTTACAAGGTTGGAAGGCAGATAAAGATATAAATTATACAGATGTTGATGGCAATAAGAAGACTCTTCCTAAAGATACTCTTATTACCAAAGCAGATTTTGAAGCAGGTGGAAAATTCCAAGACGGCATAAAATATGCCATGCCTGCAGAAAGTCTTACTTTTACTGCAGAATGGACTGAAAATAAGACAGCTGAATATGTTATCCAATTTTGGACTGAAAAACCAGATTATGATGACCAAGATGACACACTAGCTTTGCGTGATCGTTACGACTTTATCGGTGCAAGAAGAGTAGATAATGCCGAAACAGGTTCTACTCCTAACCTTACTGATTTGGATATACATGGAATCACCTTCCCAGACTTAAATGAGGGACGATTAGAAAAGGCTCAAGATGACAAAGAGGAATTCGAAAGATATTACTTCTTAAATGAAGATTTGACTAAGAAGCAAAACGCATCCGAAAAAGATCCTACAGTTCAAAAATCCGTTCTATCAACAGGAGAAACTGTCTATAACGTCTACTACGACCGCAGAGTCTATACCCTTTACTTTACAGCAGCTAATGAAGAGGGATGGGATCCATCGTCTAGCTATTGGCCTACTTTAACAAGAAATGGACAAGTCATAGGAAAAGAAGGATCTCCTTATAAAGTAGAGGCTCGCTTCAACCAAAGCTTAGATAAAATTTGGCCAAAGGATGAGGAAATTTCAAATCTTCCGCCTGCCAGTAGCACACCAGGTGTAGACATGGGTCCAATAGGGTGGACAATTAATGTTAATGAACCAGGAGAACTAATTTTTCGTGACACGCCGCCTTATCGCTTAAGTGCAGAAGATTTTATCGACAGTCAAGATATAGTGGGTACAGGAGAATTTGAGGGAAATGGTCACGGAGATAAAATACCTATAGGAGAAAATCAAACAAAAGATAGGGAAAAATATGAGATTTCTCTGGCAGCGACATCATGGGATGAATCCGTTGTCCACCACATTGATATTATAAAAGACGATTTCGATGGCAATGAACAAATAGATTATGACCTTTCCTATTGGAAGAGCGACACCAATGCATTCTATGCTTTCATTTTACCTAATCTTCAAGGCTTTACCCTTAAAAAAGAGACAAGGGAAGCAGAATGGGTATTGGCTGAACCAACAACTAGTCAGTATAGAACTATTAACGACTTAAATAATGCGAGAAATGATATAACGCCTTTTAGAAGTGACGCCGACAAGATTCAATATATCGATAAATTTCCTTGGGGCACAAAATTCTTTGATGGGAGAAATGCCTACAATTATGCAAACTATTCTCGTAACAAGTATAAATTAAAATTAAATAACGATCCTAAGATAGTAAAAAACGACGGTGAATATGGTGCAGGTAATATTTTAGATGTGCCTTATGAAATGCCACTAAAGGATTTGAAATTAGATACAGGCCATGTGCCTACTAGACCAGCTTGGGTACCAGAGGATTGGAGCTTCTTAGGCTGGGCATTGGATCCCGCCGGCCAAAACTTGGTAAAAGACGGTAATGAAACAAAACTTCATTACGACCAAGTTCTCTATGCCAAGTGGGGTGAACCAGAAACTATTTGGAAGGTAAAATTTGATCCAAATGGTGGAAGTTTAAGAAACTTAAGCACAGAAAATATTACAAATGAATCTAAAAAACTTGAAATAGATGGTGTAAGTCACACTTATCCAGAAAAAGTAGATGGTGAAGCCAACACCTTCAATCTTGTCCACAAGATGACCCTAAAAGAACCTAAAGATGCCAACAACAATATTATTGAGCCAACAAGACCTGGATACAACTTCGCTGGTTGGGAATTTGTAAGATACACAAAAGATGAAAATGGTAATGACACTGAAACTGAAGATACAAGTTATAAAGATTTGTATAAAGTGCCTGAAATGTATCACTTTGGAAATAAAGTTGTATCTAATGTTCATCTTAGAGCAATTTGGAACAAACAAGACCTAATAACAGTTGAATCTATACACCACTTTTTAAATTTGAATTATGAGGAAGAATCTAAAGAAGTACAAAATCTTTATAACAGAAGAGTTGGATCTTATACAACAGGTCTTGCAAGTAGACAGGATGACAAGTACCTCTTAGTTCCACAAGCTGAGTGGGATGCACTTTATAATGCAAATACTGATTATAAAACTTATAAGGATGAAACTAATAGAGATAACTCCTACAACCAAATTCTAAGAGTTGAGCCAGAAAAAGTTCATGACTCTGAAACAGGGGATTTAGTTGGTAATCCTAAGGAAAAGAACAATCGCTTTGAATTTTTCTACAAGCCATTTAAGGAAAGAGTTTACCAAGTAAATTATCTTGATGAAAGAGGTAAAGCAGAAGTTGAAGCCTTTATGGAAAAGGCTAAAGCTGCTTATCAAGCTATAAAAGATAATGAAGGCATGACTTCTGAAGAAAAGAGTGATGCATATAAAGAACTTCTTGCAAGTAATAAAGAAGAATTTGCAAAGATAAAAGAAAAATATGCCGTTATTCCTAGTGAAACAGTGGTAAATGGCAAGCGTCACTATGATGCTAGAAACTACAGAAAAATTCCTGGTTGGGTTCTAAATGACAAGCCACAACAACAATTATTCTTTGACATTTATGAAGACACAGATACTTTTGCTGGCATAAATGAAACTGGACTTGATGAAATTAATTTCTTCTACAAGGACGTAAGAATTATAGAAGTAAAAGACAAGGATGATCCTATTCCAGATGGATATAAGAGAGTTACTTTTATCGCAGAAGATGGTGGAAACTTTAGAGATGACAAAGACAATCCAGTTAAGGAACTTTATTATGATGTAATAGTTGGTCTAAAATCAGATAATCTTCCTGTTCCAGAAAAATTAAAAGATAATGAAACAAAAGAAGAAGGCAAGTATTACATCACAGCAGACAATGGAAAGAAATTTATTAAATGGGACAATGAAAAACTTTTAAATAGCAACACTATTATAGATAGGGACTACACATTTACAGCTTATTTCGATTGGTCAGGTGTAAAGGTAAATGAACTTGTGAGAACAGAATCCTACAAGGATCCTGATGGAAAATGGACAAATGATTTTGTTCCAACAATTAATGAATTAAAAGCTCAAGTTAAGTGGGTTAATAAAGATGGTACTGTAAGTAACTTGCCAGCAGATGCTACAGTAACTCTAGTTGATGACGCTGGAAATCCGCTTACTCAAGATGACATCTATAAAAAAGTAAAAGAAATGAACAAGTCAGACACAGATGAACTTGTAAGGACAGAAATCTTTAAGGCAAAAGTTACTTTTAAGGGAAATCAAGCAGATAAAGAAGTTGACATTCCTGTAAAAATTTATAAAAACCGCTATGAAGCTTTGACAAGTGGTGGGAAACCAGAAATTTTGAGCAAGGCTGAAAATAAAAATGCTGTAGACGGTGGACTGAAAGAAATTCTAGAAGACACTGAATCAAAATCATATGTAAAAGTAACTGTTGCTCCAACTGGTAATTTAAATTCCAAGGACAATAAAGTTTACTATGTAAATCCAAAAGCTTGGGTGGAAATTCCAGAAATTGAACTGACAGATGAGGAAAAAGCTGCTTTAGGTTTTACAAATTGGACAGCAGATAAGAGGGAACAAAATGAAAAGCAAGAAGAAAATGGAATATATGACTTTGCTAAACGTCACAAATTCACTGAAGATACAATAATTTCTCCGGGCTTTTCAAAAGATGTAGTTCCTCAAAATGGAGAAGACAAACCAAAAGTTCCAGATAGCTTTGTTAAAGTCATTGTAAAAACGACAGATAAGGCAACAGATGAAACAGCTTTTGAAAGAACTTTCTGGGTTAATCCGACAAAAGAAGTTACTATTCTATTAGCAAATCCAAGAGGTAAGGAAAATCAAGAAGTTGAAATTGATGGACTTGGAAAGAAAAATGTAAATTATATCTTTAAAGAATGGCAAAAAGTACAAACTGGGGATGCTGATGATAATCTAGCAGATGTAAAACCGCCAGTAAAAATTGACTTAACTAAGAACCAATACACTGACAAGGTAACTATTATTGAAGCAGCTTATAAAAAATCAATTCAAGCTGAAAAAATTGATGATCCACTAAATACAAATAAGTTAGACATACCACAAGATAAAAAAATTACAGATGAAGATTTAATTTCTAAGATTACACCTCAAAAGGGAAAAGAAATTGATTCAATTACAGTAATTGAAAATCCTGACACATCAGAACCAGGATCAAAAAAAGCAAAAGTAATAGTTAAATACAAGGATGGATCAAGTCAAGGAACTAATGATAGTCCAGTTGTAATTCCAGTAGAAGTTCACAAAAAGATAATTCCAGAACTCGTTCCTGGTCAAAAACCAGAAGGAGCTATGGATAATTATGTGAAAGTAGTTTTCAAGGCTGGTGAAGGCGGAACATTAAGTGGCGACACAGTTTATTATGTATCGCCAGAAGTTGAAGTTGATATGAATGAATCAGCTAATAAAATTACAAAGAATCCAAGTATTGGCTACACTTCAAATGGTGGAAATTGGTCGCCAGAAATAAAATCTGAAATGATTACAGATGAAAAGACTTATACTTTTAACTTTGTTAAGTCTGATGACGTAATTGAAAAGAATGATGATCCTAGCCAAGTTATTCCTGATGGTTACGTAACAGTAATTTTTAGATCTGATGAAAATGGTAAGCTTGAAGGAAATGTCACAGAAAAAACTTATTTTGTAAATCCTAAAGCAGGCATTAAGCTTGTTGAATTAGAAGAAGGTCAAACAGCTGGCGATAAAGAACTTGTAGTTCCAAAAACTATTCCTAATGAAGGTTTTGAATTTGCTTATTGGTCTGAATCCTTAGATTTGACTAATTCAATCAAAGGCAATAGAGAATATGTTGCTCACTTTACAAAAGGTCAAGTTACATTGACTTATGATGCAGGTGGTGCGACAGGAACTGTACCTGACCCAGAATCCACAAACATTGGTGGAAGAATAAATCTTTCTTATCCAAGAGGATTAAGTAATGGTAGTAAAAACTTTATAGGTTGGATGATTGATGGAAGATTATACCAAGCAGGAAGTCCATTAACTTTAACAGAAAATAAAATTGCTGTGGCTCAATGGACAGAAGATATTTATCCAGCAGATGAAGATGGAAATAAGACAGAAGATACACCTGAAAATTATGTTAAGGTTACTCTTGTTCCAACAGAAAAGGCCATAGATTCTGCTAATAAGATTTATTATGTAAATCCAGATAAATATCTTAAAATTCCAGCAGAAGATCCTGAGCTAAAAGAAGATTATGCAAAAGAGGGATATAGTTTTTCAAACTGGGATAAACCATTATTTGGAAAGTTTGTTGATGGAACAGTTATAACTGCTAAATACAAAATATCTTCTAGTCCAATTACACCATTAGAACCTGACGCAGGAATTGTAGAAACAAGGGTTGGAATTGAACCTAAGGAAAAGGACTACAAGGACAAAATTACTCCTCCTAAGGGAAAGACAATTGAAAGTGTTGAAATAATTGAAAAACCAGATGTAAGTAAAGAAGGAGTAAGTAGTGCTAAAGTTAATGTAATTTACACTGATGGATCTTCTAGCACAGTTGACGTTACAGTTGTAGTTTATGGAAAGATACCAGAAAAACCTGATTATCCTGATTATCCAGAAATACCAGATTATCCATCTTATCCAGAATATCCAGACAGACCTTATATACCAATGTATCCTGAAGTAAGGTATGAAACTATTATTCAAGAAAAAATTGTTAAGGTTCCAATGCCTATTTCTGATGATAACTACTTCAAAGAAGTAAGGTACATGCAAGGTTTCAAAAAAGAATTTAGACCACATGATGGACTTACTCGTGCTGAAGCTGCACAAATTCTTGCCAATGCATTAGTAGAAGATGGATATAAATATAATCCTGACTACAAACTACCTTACAAAGACATTGGAGAAGCTTGGTACACTAGAGCAGTCAAAATTGTTACAGAAGCCAATGTTTTTGAAGGTTATGATGATGGAAACTTTAAGCCACAAGGTAAAATCACAAGAAATGAATGGATTGCAACTTTAAAGAGATTCCAAGAATTAAAGGATCTTGATGGCAATCACATGAATTTAAAAGATGGTCACTGGGCAAGCAAAGAAATCGAAGCAGCTTACAATGAAGGTTGGTTAAAGATTTATTCTGATGGACTTGCAAAATATGAAGGAGATAAATTTATACCAAGAGAAGAAGTTGCTGCAGTTTCTAACAAGGCTTTCAAGAGAACACTTGACAAGACTTATATTAGAAACAACGAAAAGAGTTTAATAACTTATAAGGATGTCAATAGAGATATGTGGTCTTACGAAGATATTCTTTGTGCAAGTAACACTTTCTTAAACAAGAAAGATTTATATAGGGCACACTGGATCAACGAAGACAATAATACATTTAATATTGATACAAGAGATTTTGAAATTGTAAAGGCAAAATTTCAAAGAAATCCTAGATAAGTAAAAGTGAATAAAGAAAAAGTGGAGGGCGAAAGCCTTCCATTTTTTTATTGGATTTATAAGTTCTATTAAGATAAAAATTTTATAAAAGTTATAGGAAATAAAATAAAACCACAAGAATTTTAGACTTCTTTGTGGTTTTATTGAACTTATATAAAATTTATTTTTCAAAAATTATTGTGATTATAAAATTTAAATTATTGTGGGATATATTTTTTGTTTTCTTTTCCCAAAACGTGTTGTGCCATAGTTGATACAACTGTGTAAACTAAAATTGATGCCAAGTTGGCAGTTACAGAATCGTGGTCAAATCTTGGAGATACTTCTGCAATGTCAAAGCTAACTGGCTTTCCAGTTGAGAATACGTGCTTTAATAGCAAGATTACTTTTTCTGGGTCAACACCAAGAGCTTGTGGTGCAGAAACACCAGGTGCAAAAGAAGATGTGAAGCAGTCCATGCAAATTGTCACATAAAGGTGATCTTGTTCGTGGATATATTCATCAAGTTCGTGGACAATTTCAAAGAAGTTGCCGTTTATTAAATCTTTTCCAAGAACATATTTTACTCCTAAATCTTCAGCTGTTCTAAAAAGTGCAAGAGTGTTGGAGTGTTTTTGAATTCCCATTACATAGTAGGCATATTCAGTTCCCTTTTCTTGTGTGTAATCTGCAATTTGTCTAAACATTGTGCCACTTGTTCCATTTCCCTTTTCATAAGGTCTAAGGTCAAAGTGAGCATCAAAATTTAAAATTCCAAGTTTTTTGTCTTCTTTATCATCAAGGTAAGTTGAAATTCCCTTGTAGTGACCAAAGGCAGTTTCGTGTCCGCCACCTAAGACTAGTGGGAATAAATTTAATTCTAAAACTCTTTTTACAGCCTTTGCTAGTTCGTCTTGGCTTGATTCAAGAGTTGTGAATTTACTTGTGACATTTCCGCAGTCAAAAATCTTTACTTCTTTGGAAAATTGACAAGGAAGTTTTGCAAGTTCCTTTCTAATGGCAGCAGGACCTGCGGCAGCACCAAATCTTCCCTTGTTGAGTTCAATTCCTTGGTCAGATTCAAATCCTATGATGCCAAATCCCAACTTTCCTTCAAAAGGACTTAGACTTTCATCATTTAAATCAAGTGCTTCAACCCATTGATGCCATCTAAAAGATTCATAATCATTTTCGTCGTCAATTCTTCCTGACCATATTCCCATTTCTTGTGGACTGTAATAATTTATCATTTTACACCTCAGTTTACTTTGTTCTTTGGACTTTTTCCATCTTTAAAATCAATTAAATTGTCCCTTGCATTTTCGCCCATCTCAAGTCTTGCTTCAAAAGTTGCATTTCCAAGATGAGGAGCGAGAATTACATTATCAAGGTCTACTAATTTTTTATTTACCCTAGGTTCGTCTTCATAAACATCAAGGGCAGCGCCTGTGATTTTATTTTCTATTAGAGCATCTGCAAGAGCCTCTTCATCAACAATTGGACCTCTTGACGCATTTATTAATATAGCAGATTTTTTCATCATTTCAAGTTCTTTTTTGGAGATCATGTGGTGAAGTTCAGGTACATAGGCAGTGTGAAGACTTAAAAAGTCTGAAGATTTAATTACATCATCTTTTTCCATATATTCAAGGCCAAATTCTTTTTCAAAATCTTCTTTTCTTGTGCGGGAATAATAAATTACCTTCATTTCAAAAGCTTGAGCTCTTTTTGCAAGGTTCTTTCCTATATTTCCAAGACCAATTATGCCAAGAGTCTTGCCCTTTAGTTGACTTCCAAGATAAAAAGTTGGTCTCCAGCCATAAAATTCTCCGGCTCTTGTTACTTTGTCACCAGATACAATTTTTCTTGCAACAGCAAGCATAAGTCCAAAAGCAAGTTCTGCAGTTGATACAGCGGAGGCAGGAGCAGGTGCGTTTGTAACAACAATTCCTTTTTCTCTTGCATAATCAATATCTATATTGTCAAAGCCAGCTCCATAGTTTGCAATTATTTTTAAAGAATTTCCTGCATCAATTATATCCTTGTCAATCTTGTCTGATAGGGGACAGAGAAGGGCGTCTTGTCCCTTAATCATTTCCATAATTTCTTCTTTTGTTAGTGGGACGTTGGAGTCGTGGTATTTTATATCAAAATTTTTATCTAAGTCCTTGTAAATATCTTCTGGGATATTACTTGTAATTAATAATTTCACTAAATCACCTCATTAATTTTATTTTAACACATAGACAAAAAATAGTATAAAAGAAAAAAGCAACAGGAAAACGTATTGACTAAAAAACAAGCAAATGTTATATTAAGCTAAAAGAGAGAAGATGTTTCCAATGTTTATATTATATTAATAAAAGAGATTAGTGTAGACATAGCTTTTATTAATATAAAGGAGATTACGATGGAAAAAATTTATAAAGTATTAAAATATTTTTTATATTTAATTAGTTCGATAGTAATGATGCTATTTGGAAGTCGTGGATTAGGTTTTGATTCTATAATTTATTTTATAAATCATATTACATGGAAAATCACAGGAGATATAAGTCAAAGCGTAAAGTATTTAACTTTTTTTCAAATTGTTGAAAATATAATAAGTCTTATTGGTTTAACTTTATTTATCTATACTATTACAAATATATTATTACTGTTAAGAGAAAAAAATGATATTTAAGAAGTTGGGAATTTTCCTAACTTCTTTTTTATACTTCAAAAATCTTATAATCTCATATATAATAGAAAAGTTAATATTATAATAAAAAAGTTAAGAGGTGATTAAGTGCAAAACAATGAAAATAAATTGGGGACTATGTCAATTCCAAAACTTTTATTTCAAGTTTCCTTTCCCATTGTAATTTCCATGTTTATCCAATCTATGTATAACTTGGTGGACTCCTATTATATTGGAAAGATAAATGAAGAGGCTTTTACAGCTATTTCCATTGCCTTTCCCATACAAAATATAATGATAGGAATTGGAGTGGGAACAGGAGTTGGTATGAGTTCATTAATATCGAGATACTTGGGAGAAAAGAATTTTAAGGGTGCCAATGAGACGGCAGAAAACGGTCTGAGCCTTGCCCTATTATATGGAATTTTTCTTTTAGTCTTATCAAGATTTTTACCAAGACCCTTTTTGTCTGCACAAACTACAGATCAAAATATAATAAATTATGGTGTGGACTATCTACAAATTGTAATGGGTCTTTCCATGGGACTTTTCACCCAAATATTTTTAGAGAGGACTCTTCAATCAACAGGTAGGACAGTTTTCACCATGCTCACACAACTCACTGGAGCAATACTAAATATAATCCTAGATCCAATTTTTATCTTTGGTTATTTTGGACTGCCTGCTATGGGAGTAAAGGGTGCAGCAGTTGCCACAGTAACGGGACAAATTATTGGAGCAATCTTTGGAAGCTTTTTGCAACACAAATTTAATCCAGAAATTACTATTAAGAAGCCATCCCTTAGCCCAAAAATTATAAAGGCAATTTATGTTGTGGGCGTGCCATCCATGATTACAATAACAATTCAGTCCTTTACTATTTATCTTTTAAATAAAATGCTATCAGAAATTTCTACATCTGCCATAGCAGCTCTTGGAGCATATTTCAAGGTTCAGTCCTTTGTCTTTATGCCAATTTTTGGTATAAACAATGGTCTTGTCCCAATAATTGCCTATAACTATGGAGCAAAAAATAAAGACAGGATAAAAAAATCAATTAAACTTGCCTTTACAACAGTAACAGTAATGACTTTAATTGTGTCAGTACTTATTATTTCTTTCCCAAGAGAAATCCTAGGAATTTTCTCTGCTTCAGGAAAGATGCTTGAAATTGGTGTACCAATGCTTAGAATTTGTGCCTTGTCCTATGTATTTGCAGGTATATCAATAGTGGGAACAAGTATTTTTCAAGCCTTTGGCAATGGAATCTTGGCACTACTAGATTCTATCCTAAGACAAATTATTGTCCTTTTGCCAGTAGCCTACATTGCCATTAGGTTTTTTACAGTCAACGAAATCTGGTGGGGATATGTAATTGCAGAATTTGCATCAGTACTTTTTATATCATATTTTATGAATACCTTTGTGAGAAGAAAAATGGAAGCAATTTAAGGCTTAAAAGTGCCTTAAATGTTGAAAAAAAATCCAATATGAGGTATTATGAACTTAATTTAAAAATCCAGGAGGAATATAATGGGAAAAGCAAAATTTGAAAGAAATAAACCACACGTAAACATTGGAACAATTGGTCACGTTGACCACGGTAAAACAACTCTTACAGCTGCAATCACACTTGTAATGAACAAGAGATTTGGCGGCGGAGAATTCGTAGATTACGCAAACATTGATAAAGCACCAGAAGAAAGAGAAAGAGGAATCACAATCTCAACTTCTCACGTAGAATACGAAACAGAAAAAAGACACTACGCACACGTTGACTGCCCAGGACACGCTGACTATGTTAAGAACATGATCACAGGAGCAGCACAAATGGACGGAGCAATCCTAGTAGTATCAGCAGCAGACGGTCCAATGCCACAAACAAGAGAACACATCCTACTTGCAAGACAAGTTGGTGTACCTAAGATTGTAGTATTCCTAAACAAAGAAGACCAAGTAGACGATCCAGAACTAATTGAATTAGTAGAAATGGAAGTAAGAGATCTACTAAGCGAATACGACTTTGATGGAGACAACACACCAATCGTAGTAGGATCAGCACTAAAAGCCCTAGAAGATCCAGACGGAGAATGGGGAGACAAAGTAGCAAAACTAATGGAAGAAGTAGACGAATACATTCCAACACCAGCAAGAGACACAGAACACCCATTCCTAATGCCAATCGAAGACATCTTCTCAATCACAGGAAGAGGAACAGTAGCAACAGGAAGAGTAGAACAAGGTGTAGTAAAAGTAGGAGACACAGTAGAACTAGTTGGCTTAACAGACGAAATGAGACAAGTAGTAGTAACAGGTGTAGAAATGTTTAGAAAACAACTAGACCAAGCAGAAGCTGGAGACAACATAGGAGCCCTACTAAGAGGAGTACAAAGAGAAGAAATCCAAAGAGGACAAGTACTAGCAGCACCAGGAACAATTCACCCACACACAAAATTCGAAGCAGAAGTGTACGTACTAACAAAAGAAGAAGGAGGAAGACACACTCCATTCTTTAACGGATACAGACCACAATTCTACTTCAGAACAACAGACGTAACAGGAGATATCCAACTAGCAGAAGGCGTAGAAATGGTAATGCCAGGAGATAACTCAACATTTACAGTAACACTAATCACACCAATCGCAATGGACGAAGGACTAAGATTCGCTATTCGTGAAGGTGGAAGAACTGTAGCATCAGGAGTAGTATCAAAGATTATTGACTAATCCTTTGGATTACAATCTTAATAAATAAAAAATTAGAGGGAGTTTATGCTCCCTCTTTTTTAATGTAAATTTTTGGAGTTGATATAAAGAATTGTAAGAAAACAGTTTATAAAAAATTTTAGAATAATAGAAAAGATTTATTGAATAGAATATAATAACGAATCAAAAGTAAATAAAAAATCTATTAAATTATATTTTAAATATAGAGGGTGAATTTTATAAAGTTGTGAAAAAAAGTTAAGATTTAATATATAAATTTTGACTAAATTAACATATTTATTATATCTATAAAAATTGATGTGCCAGCTGTATTGGACTAGATTCTTTTTCGAATACAACTAATTCACCAATAGTATCTGTCATATATTTAACTCTTTTGTTTTTTTGTTAATTGAATATAAAGTATTATCTTCATCAACTAGTTTTAATACAGCTTCAGAACTTAATTTATCGTCATTTCTGACACCAGATTCTACTAGTTTAGATCGCATATTATCATTTTTTGCAAAAATGACGTTTTTGATATCTATATTTTCTATTCCCTTTATGCTAATATATTCAAGTTTTAAATCTAAATTCATCAAAATATTTGATAAAATCAGCAATTTAGTGTCTGTATCATATCCGCTGATATAATATGTTGGATATGCTTCAGGTATACCAATCCTATGAGCTTCTTTTAGGGAAGAACTAAATGTAATTTCATTGTTTCCCATTTGCTTCAGAATAAAATTACTTGTTCTATTTAATACAGCCTCAATTGATTTTACTTCAGCTTCAGCTAAATCATGAAGTCTTGCATTGAGAGGAGAAAGAGCTCCACCACCAGTGCAACCAATGCCACGTTTAAATTTCTCCCGCCGGAAAGATTCTTTAATTTTTTGTGTTTATATATTACGAGACCCTTATTTGCAGTTACAACATTGATAATATTTAAAAGAGCAGCCTCAATATGTTTCTGAGCAATACCAATATTTTTTAGAATTGTAGGAGTATCTCTATAAGTACATCTATGTCTTTATTAGACATCAAAAAGTCAAAATTTATTTTCTTATAATAAAGTTCATTTGACTCTAGGCTTTCAGATAAAATCAAGTCATCAAAATCAATTACCTTGGTATTACAAATTTCCAATTTATTGCCAAGCATATAATTCAAAATAGTCTGTATTCCTAAATTTGCAAGATTCTTGTTGTTATATTTAACAGATTAACAAAAGCTCTCCACACATTTTCGTATCCTATAATTCCAATTCTAATGAATTATCTCCTTATAAAATAGTTTCTAAAAATAAATTATAATTTAAGAGGGATAACTTCAAGTGTTTGAGCATAGAAACATTTAAATGTTCTTATAAGAATTAACATATAATTATTTAGAGCTGAAAATTTTTTAAGTAATTGATAAAATCTTTTTCCTTGTCAGATAAAACTTTATTTTTTAAATAAAAAAAGTTTACAGTTCTTTTTGCGTACTCACTATTTAATTTATAATAAAACAGAGAATCATTAAACTTATCCTGTTTAACAATACGATCTCTAATAAAAACTATTCCTTTGCCAGATTTTGCTATGTCATATGAAGTTTGTAGCTGATCCATATAAATCAAAATATTTGGTCTAAAGCCATATTCGTAGCAAATATTCATAGCACGTTCGTGTAAATCATTACCTTCTTTTAAGAAAATAAAATTTTCATTTTGAAATAATTTTAAATCAACACATTTTTCTCGACTAACAGTATCCAAATTAGTTATATCTTCATAACTCAAAACAAACTCACCTAAACTATTATTTATTGGATTAGATTTAGGTACTGCCAAAATTAATTCTTCATTGAACCAAACTTGTGTATTAAATAATTTTTGGTTTAAATTTTCGACACATACTCCCAGATCAGCCAGGTTAAATTTTAAAAATTCATCAATTTCACCTGTTCCAATTTCTATGATTGCAATTTTTAGTTCGGGATCAATCCCAGAGTATTCTTCAATAATCTCAGGGAATATTTGTGTGCAGAAATAAGTTGATCCGCAAAGAGTAAAAATATTTTGTTTAGAGTCAGTTAATTTTTTTAAATTTTCAGAGGTAGTTTTCTCTAATTCCATTACTTTTTCTATTGCATCTATATAAATTTTACCAGCTTCAGTTAGTTGAATCGGGTTTGATTTTCTATCGAATAATACGACGCCTAAATCATCTTCAACTTTTTTTACAATATTACTAAGAGAGGGCTGTGAAACAAATAAAGATTTTGCTGCATTAGAAAAACTTTTATGTACATAAACTTCATAAATATATTCATTATAATCAAACATAATATCTCCTATAATCAAATTTATATAATCTTATACGACAATACGTATTAGACAATGAAAAGGTTTTACTGGTAATATTATATCATAGAAATAAAAATATTTTAATTTATAGAAAGAAGGTTGAAAAATGACTAGAGTTGAAGAAAAATTTAAAAGATTAGGTATTGATAATGCCCCAGGTCAAGAAGGACTTCAATCTGAAGAAAAGCTTGAACTGAGGGGTGAAAAAATAAAAGGAGAGCTTGTTGATTTTTCACATGGTGATGTAGATGCTCATCCGCCTATACCAGGCTCTTTAGAAAGATTTATTGAGTCCTATAAGGCTGGTGGCAAACAAGCTTACTCTGAATACAGGGGTCACAAGTTTATTCGTGAAAAAGTTGCTAAAAACATTGAAAGTTTCACAGGAGTAAAAATAAATCCTAACAATAATATAATTATAACTCCAGGAACACAGGGAGCATTATTTTTAGCTATGAGTTCTCTAATTGCTGCCGAAGATAAGGTTGCAATCTTAGAACCAGATTATTTTGATAATAGAAAATTAGCAGAATTTCTAGAAGCAGATATTTATCCAGTCCAATTAGACTACTTAAATGCACCTTCAGGAAGTTCAGGTATTGACTTTAATGCTCTAGAAAATGCTTTTAAAGACGGAGTAAGAGTTTTCTTATTTACAAATCCAGGCAATCCAACGGGTGCTGTGTACTCAAAGAAAGAGCTTGAAGAGATTGCAAGATTAGCTAAGAAATATGATGTTACTTTACTTGCAGACGAGTTATATTCAAGACAAATTTTTGATGGACGTGAATATCATCATATGATTAATGAAGATGTAGATTTCGATAAGTTAATAACTATAATGGGACCATCAAAGACTGAATCAATGAGTGGATTTAGACTTGGTATAGCCTATGGGTCTAAACAAATTATTGACAGAATGGAAAAACTTCAGGCTATAGTTTCTCTTAGAGCACCAGGCTATAACCAAGCAATGCTTGACTTGTGGTTTGATGAACCTGAAGGATGGTTAGAAGACAGGATAAAGGCACATCAAGAAATTAGAGACGACTTAGTTGCTAAATTTAGAAAAGTTGAAGGAGTTAAGATTAGACCAACTGAAGGTGGATCTTATATATTCCCTAAACTACCTAAGCTAGATGTAAGTATTGGAGATTTTGTTAAAATTTTAAGAATTCACGCAAATGTAATAGTAACAGTTGGTACAGAATTTGGGCCACAATTTGATGATTGCATAAGACTTAACTTCTCCCAAGATCCTAAAAAAGCATCAGATGCAGTAGATAGAATTGTAGAAATGATAGAAAGGTACAGGTCAAAATAATGGAAAAAAACCCAATTCCTCAAGGAAAATATATACCAGCTAAGAAATCACAAAATTTAATTTTTTCAGCAGGTATGACACCAAGGTTAGATGGAAAATTGATAATAGAAGGTAGGATTATGATTTCTGATGATATTAGTAAGTTCAGAGATGGGGTAAGACAAGCAGCAAAAAATGCACTTGTTGCTATAAAAAACACACTTGAAGATAATCAAGAAATAGAGTCTATTGTAACTATGACAGTATATGTAAACGCTGAAGAAGGTTTCACATCACATTCAAAAATTGCGGACTTTGCATCTGACTATATTGTCGAGAACTTAGGTGATATTGCAATTTGTTCAAGAGCAGCTATTGGAGTATATTCACTTCCAGGTAATGCACCAGTGGAAGTCCAACTCGTAGTAAGTTACCACTAAAAAATTTTTAGTATAAAAAATCTAATTATTAAAATAAATTTTTGTATTATGATGGATTAAAAAAGGAGGAATATTATGAATAGTACATATATATTAACGGTTTTCTTTGTAGCAATTATAATATTACTATTATTAGTAAGTAAGTTTAAAGTTCATGCCAGTATGAGTATGCTTTTGGTTACTATATTTTTGGCGGTGGCTATTAAAACGCCATTAAATGAGGTGCCAAAATTAATCAATGAGGGTTTTGGAAACACAGCTAAAAATGTAGCATTAGTAATATTTTTAGGATCAGTTTTAGGAGAGATATTGAGTAAAACTGGAGCAGCTATAAAAATAACGAATACTTTTATAAAGTGGTTTGGTCAAAAAAAGGTACTTTGGGCGATAGCATTGAGTTGTTTTATAATGGGAATACCTATATTTCCTGATACAATTGGATTATTATTAATACCTATTTGTTCGAATATTTCTGTAACAACTGGACTATCAATGATGCAATTTGCTGCAGTAATACAAGTTGGGGTTATTACAAGTTCTTTAGTTCCACCAACTCCAGGGCCTGTTGCAGCGGCATCTATCTTAGGACTATCGTTAGGAGAAGTTATTCCGTGGGGAATCTTGGTAGCGATACCTGGAGCAATCGTAAATGTTTTGTGGGCGAAAAGCATAAAGAAATATATAGAACCCAAAGATGAATTTATAACAGAAGTGGATAAGTTAGACAATATTCCAAATTTTGGTAAATCTATTATTCCTTTAATAATACCAATTTTCCTAATTCTAATAGACAATGTTGTAGGTGTTCTATATCCAGAAACTAGGATTAATGAAATAACTTCATTTGTAGGTAATCCATTATCTGCACTCCTTATAGGAGTATTCATGGCTATGTTTTTACAAATTGAAAAATTTTGGCAAAAAAAAGAATATAGAAATGATATATTTGAAAATGCGCTTATTGGTTCAGTCGTTCCAATATTTATTACTTGTTTAGGTGGATCATTAGGTTCTTTTATAAAAAACTCAGGTGTTGCTGATATTATAGCTCAGAGAGTAGTAGAGTCAAGCATAGCTCCAATATTTGTGCCAATGTTAATTTCTATACTTATTAGAATAATAACAGGTTCAAATACTTTAGCATTGACAACAACATCTGCATTAGTTGCACCAATGCTCAATACTCTAGGTATAACTCCTTTAGCAGCTTTTCTAGCTATTGGATCAGGTGGCATTATATTCTCACATGCTAACTCATCAGGATTATGGCTAAATACAACTTTATGTAATATGTCTTTTGACCAAGGACTTAAATCTATAGGTATTGCCACATTATTAAGTGGACTAGGTTGCTGTACTATGACCTTAATTCTATATTTCTTAGGATTTATTTAAAACAAAAGAAAGTTAAAATATTAATAATTAGATTTTGGCATTCAATTGAAAGAGGGTCTATTTTAAGAAGGTCCTCTTTCTGATACTAGTTTATAAAGTGTATTATATCAGTTTATTTCAAAGCACAGTCAAAGTTTTTAAAGAAGAGGAAGTAGTATGGAAAGTAATACAAATTATGAAGCTTATTATCATGGTTTAATGGGTGCAACTGGATTAAGAGAAAAAGACATATTTAAACCAACAATAGGGATAGTAAATTCTTGGACAGAAGCAAACCCAGGACACAAACCATTGAGAGAATTAGCAGATAGCGTTAAACAAGGAGTATGGGCAGCAGGAGGAACACCTGTTGAATTCAATGTACCTGCGCCCTGCGATGGAATTGCACAGTTACGTGGGATGAATTATATTCTAATGCAAAGAGACCTAATAGCATCTAATATTGAAGCAATGGTTAGGAGCCATGAGTTCGATGGTTTAGTTTTCTTAGGCTCTTGTGACAAAATTATTCCAGGTATGTTGATGGCGGCTGGGGCACTAAACCTTCCAAGTATAATACTAACTGCAGGAGCTATGTTACCTTATACAAGTGAAGAGAAAACATATTCAACACCAGACCTGAAAGAACTTATTGGGACATGGAATAGCGGTGAAATAAGTGACGAAAAATTTCAAGATTTAAAAGAAAATATATGCAACTCATGCGGGACTTGTTCTATGTATGGAACAGCTAATACATTAGGAGTGTTTGCAGAAGTAATAGGTTTGTGTCCTCTTGGATCAACAACTGAAACATTTGCATCGGCAAGAAAACAAAAACAAGCAAGAGATGCAGGAGAAACAATTATAGAGTTAGTAAAGCATGACATAAGAGCTAGGGAATTTATAAATAAAAACTCAATAGAAAATGGTTTGATGCATATTTCAGCAACAGGCGGTTCAACAAACGCTGCTCTACATATAATTTCAATAGCAAAATATGCAGGAGTCGACATGGATTTAAAAGATTTTGACAGAATTCAAAAAGATATTCCTTTAATAGCAAAATGGAAACCATCTTCTCAATATAACCTTATGGACTACAGTAGATCCGGAGGAGTTGGTGCAACACTATATGCTATAAAAGATTATTTGCATTTAGAAGCAAAAACTGTAATGAATGGAAAAATCAAAGATATTGTAGAAAGTGCAAAGATAAAAAATAAAGATTTAATAAAGCTATCTGACAATCCTATTGAAGATAGAGGATGCTTCTCAGTTTTATACGGAAATTTATCACCTAATGGATCCATCGTTAAAAGAAGTGGTGTAGAAAAGCAAATGTATTACCATCGTGGACCAGCAGTTGTTTTTAATAGTGAAGAAGAGGTCATGGAATCTTTAAAAAATTCCAACATTAAAAAAGGAGATGTTCTAGTAATTAGATATGAGGGACCGAAAGGTGGACCTGGAATGAGAGAACTTTCGATACCAGCAGCTATGTTAGTTGGAATGGGGTTACACAAATCTGTTGCTATGGTAACAGATGGAAGATTTTCAGGAGCTACGAGAGGACCATGTGTAGGACATGTATCACCAGAGGCATATGAAAAAGGTCCAATAGCACTAATTGAAAATGGTGACATTATAGAAATTAACTTAAATAATAATACAATAAATTTAGAAGTATCAGAAGAAGTGTTAGAAGAAAGAAGAAAAAAATTAAAAGTTCCAGAAAAGAAGATAACAAAACTGCTTAAAGTATACAGAAGGTTAGTTGAACCAGCTGAAAGAGGTGCAACATGGCTTTTTGAAGAGGAATAAAATGGAATCTTTGACTTAATTTATTGAATTCATGAGAGTTTAAAATAGAATGCTTGTAAATATATAATCATTTAACATAATTACGAATAGTCTAGATTGTAAATAAAATATAGGACAATTATTTAAGTTATTACAAATTTAAAACTAAAGGAGAAAACATAATGAAAAATATTATAGCAGAAAGAATGGATAAATTAACACCATCAGGCATAAGAAAAGTAAATGAAAAAGCTCTACAATTAGAAAGAGAAGGGAAACGTGTTTATCATTTTGAATTGGGGAGACCGGATTTTGATACACCCAAATATATAAAAGATGCATGTATAAAAAGTCTAAATGAAGGAAGGGTGTTTTATACATCCAATTATGGAACAGATGAGTTAAGAAAAGAAATTGCAAAAAAACTAAAAGAGCATAATAATATCGATTGTGATTATAATAATATTTTAGTAACAGCAGGTTTAGCTGAAGCTATTCTAGATATAATGTTAACAATATTAAATCCTGGTGATGAAGTATTGATTCCTGATCCAGGATGGTTAAATTACCTGAATATACCAAAAGTTTTAGATGCGAAATCTATACAGTATTCTTTGTTAGCCAAAAATGATTATCAAATTGATTTTGAAGAGCTTAAATCTAAGATTAGCAGCAGAACAAAAGCCATAGTAATCATTAATCCGAATAATCCAATTGGAAGTGTTTTGGATGAAGATTGTCTGATGAAACTATCAGAAGTAGCAAAAGAAAAAGATTTGTTTGTTATATCAGATGAAATATATGAAAGGATTACATATGATAATTTTAAACATAAGAGTATAGCTAGTATTGATGGAATGTTGGAAAGGACGATTACATTAAATGGTTTTTCAAAAGCTTATTCAATGACTGGTTGGAGACTAGGATATATTGCAGGTCCAGAATATTTAATTAAACAGATCAATAAAATACATCAACATAATACTGCGTGCGCTACCTCTTTTGTTCAGGATGCAGGTGTAGTAGCACTTTCTGACGAAAAAGATGAAGTTGATAAAATGGTGAAAGAATATGAAAAAAGAAGGAATTATATAGTAGATAGAATAAATAAAATTAAAGAGCTTGAGCTAATTAAGCCTAAGGGTGCTTTTTATTGTTTTATAAATATTGGTAAAACTGGAATGAAGTGTGAAGAATTTTGTGATTATTTATTAGAAGAAGCAAATGTAGCGGTGGTTCCTGGAAATGTATTTGGAAAGAATGGAGAAGAATACATACGATTATCTTATGCAGCTAGTTTAGATGATATAAAACAAGGGTTACAAAATATAGAAAATTGCATAGAAAAATTAGGGTTAAAGGATTGATGTACAATGAAACAAATTACTATTACAGAAGAAATAAATGAAGTTGCAGTAGATATTTTAGAAAGTAATAACTTTAAAGTTATCAAAGGATGGGAGTTAAGTTATGAGGAAATGTTAAAAAGTTTAGAAGAATCTCATGGTGCAATTGTTAGAGTCATAAATCTTGATAAATCAATACTATCCAAATGTAATGAACTTAAAATAATAGCTAAGCATGGAGTAGGTATAGATAATATTGATGTTGATTTTGCTAAAGATAACAATATTATAGTTGCGACAACTCCGGGTGCCAATTCATTATCTGTAGCAGAGCATACATTTGCGTTATTACTATCATTAAGTAAGAATATTAAATATATTTCAAATAAATATAAAGAAATTGGTTTTAAAGCTAAAAATCTAATTAACTCTCAGGAGTTGTATGGTAAAACTATAGGGATAATTGGATTTGGACATATAGGAAGCTTAGTAGGGAGTATTGCATATAAAGGATTTAATATGAATGTTTTAGTATATGATCCGTATTTAAAACAAAAACCCAACTATGTCAATTCTGTTTCTGATTTAGAGTACTTATTTAAAAATAGTGATTTTATATCATTACATGTAGGTTTAAATGAAGAAACAAAACATATGATATCTAAAAAAGAGATAAAACTAATGAAGTCTGAAGCCATAATTATAAATTGCGGCAGAGGTGGATTAATTAACGAAGATGATTTAATTGAAGCAATAGAAAATAATGAAATCGCAGGAGCAGGTTTAGATGTTACTGAAGAAGAGCCTTTAAATTCTGACAGCAGACTGTTTAAATATGATAATGTTATTGTGACTCCTCATTATGCACCAAATACATCTGAAGCATCTGTGAGAGTTGCTAAAATGTCAGCAGAAAATATAGTTGATTTTTTTAATACTTCAAACTAATTTAGTAGTTAAAATATATAAGAAGGTGATTGTTAAAGTGATTAAAGCAATAGTTATCGATAAAAATTATGGAAGCGTAAGTGAGAAAGAACTGGACAAAATAAGATCTAGTTTTGAAGATAATGGAATTTTATTAGAACTAAAAGATTTGAATAGTGAAGATGAAATAATTTCTGAATGTCAAGACGCTACTGCAATTCTTGCTACTGGGAACCCACCTTTAAATGGAAAAGTTATAAAGAAATTACCTAAACTCAAATATATACAAAGATTTGGAATAGGAGTAAATTCCATAGATTTAGAAGAAGCTACAAAAAATAAAGTTATTGTATTAAATCTACCTGGTTTTTGTTCTGAAGAGTTAGCAGACTTATCTATGGCGATGATATTAGGTTTAATAAGAAATGTAAATTACTATGATAGGAAAATTAGAAAAGGTTATTGGCCTAAATGTGAGTATTATTTACCACCAAATTTAAGAGAGATGACATTAGGTTTATTTGGATTTGGAACTGCAGGAAAAGAATTATATAAAATAGTCAGGAATGGTTTTGGAGCCAATGTTCTAGTATACGATCCTTATATTAGTAAGGAATCATTGAAAAAATATGATGTAGAATCAGTTTCTTTTACTGAGTTACTTGAAAAAAGTGATATAATTTCAATACACTCTAAATTAACAAAAGAAACTAATCATATTTTTGACAAAAAAGCATTTAAAAAGATGAAAGACACTTCAATTATAATTAATACGGCTAGAGGACAAATAATAAATGAAGAAGATTTAGTTTGGGCCTTAGAAAACAATCAAATTAGATATGCAGGTTTAGATACATTTGAATGCGAACCTATAAGTAAAGAAAGTCCTCTTTTAAAAATGGATAATGTTTTATTAAATCCACATAGCGGTGCGTATGGATCTAGATCAAAAGAGGAACAGATAAAACTTGTGTCGTCTTTAATACCTTTAATATGTAAAGAAAATAGGTTAGATACTAAATACATTGCTAATAAAGAAGTGATTAATTTTATAGATAATATCAATTTAGAATAGAGGTGTGAAATGGAAGTATTGAATAAGATTAATAAAAATTTTAAGAGGGTTGACAAAAGAGTACTTGAACAATTTAAAGGTATTCCAGTCGCTAATATAGACGATGTTATGGGAAGAATGTGTGCAATTTCAAGTGAAATAAAAGCCATAAATAAAGGGAATATGGTTGGTAATGCTTTCACTATTAGAGTTGGGGCTGGTGATAATTTGTTTTTTCACGCAGCATTAGATTTAGTGAAACCAGGTGACGTTGTATTAATAGATGCAGGTGGATATGAAGACAGAGCAATAACTGGCGAAATTATGATAAGTTATATAAAAAAATTAGGAGCTAAGGGTATAGTAATAGATGGGGCTATAAGAGATGTAGATAGCTTATCAAAGTTTAAAGACTTTATGGTATATGCTAAATCACAAACCCCTAACGGACCTTTTAAAAACGGACCAGGATATATTAATTTTCCTATTTCTATAGGAGGAGTATTAGTTAGTCCAGGAGATATAGTGGTAGGTGATCAAGATGGAATTATCGTTATAAAGCCTAGTGAAGCAAAAGATGTGTTAAAAAAAGCTATTAAAATCAAAGAAAATGAAGATAATCTTTTAGAAATAATAGAAAAAGATGCAAATTATGATAGACCTTGGTTACAAGATAAATTAACAGAAATTGGGGTGGAATATATAGAAGAATAGAATAATATTACACAGTAGGTAAGAAAATGTTTATTCAGGAACAATTCGCTAAAAAGATAATAAAAATTTTATAAAATATTTAGGAGACTCGTTAATTTGAGTCTCTTTTTAATTCGGTAAATTTTCTTTTAAATCTATATATGTTAAAATATTTATATGGAGGATTTATGAGTATATATAAAGGATTAAATAAATATAAGATTAGAATAATTGTGGTCATCCTCCTTACTTTTGGCAATGCTCTTGGGGAACTTTTTCTTCCAAAGCTTATGAGTCTTGTCATTGATAAGGGTGTGGCTTATGGTGACACAGATTATGTTCTAAAAATTGGTGGTCTTATGATTTTGGTAGTTATTTTTACCGTTATGTGCAGAGCTTCTGCTGCCTACCATTCTTCAAAAACTACCATGGCTTTTTCTAGGGATTTAAGATACAAACTATTTAAAAAAATAAATTATCTGAGCTTTGATGATGTGGAACATTTTTCTATTTCATCACTTATCACAAGGACGACTGATGATGTAAATCAAGTGGAGCAAATGGTTTTAATGGGACTTAGACCTCTTATTAGGGGACCACTTATGTTTATAGGTGGACTTATTATGGCACTTTCCACTAACATGAGGCTTTCTCTTGTCTTTCCCATAACTATTCCTTTTATTGGTCTTGGAATTTATTTTGTTTTTAAAAAGGGAATTCCTTATTTTCCAATTTTGCAAAAAAGACTTGATAAGTTAAATGAACTTTTTAGGAGAAGACTCACTGGACTTCGTGTAATAAGAGCTTTTTCTAAGGATGAATATGAAGAGGAAATTTTTGATGAGGCAAATATTTCTTATCAAGAAATGGCGACTAAGGTAAATAAACTTCTTGTAAATGTTAGACCTATGCTTGGAACAATTTTAAATTTTGGCATAATTTTTGTCCTCTACTTTGGGGCAAGGCTTATTGATATTAGAGAGATGGGCATAGGAGATTTAATGGCATTTATTCAATACATCACTCAAGTTTTATCTGCAATGATTATGATGAGTTTTCTCTTGTCACTTATTCCCAGGACTTATGCTTCTATGGATAGAATCAACGAAGTTTTAGACTACGAATCTACAAAAACTGGTGGAGAAGAAAACTTGTCTAAAGAAATTTATGAAATTGAAGCAAAAAATCTTTCCTTTGCCTATCCTGATGCAAGCATGAAAGTTTTAAGAGATATAAATTTTCATGTTAAGAAGGGAGAAACTCTAGGCATTATTGGAGGTACTGGATCTGGAAAATCCAGCCTTTTGAGATTATTGTTGCAATTTTATGAGCCAGGAGATGGTGAACTTTTCATAAATGGATTTGATATTAAATCTTTAAATAATTATGATGTGAGAGAGGAAATTTCTTATGTACCACAGGAGAATTTCTTTTTCTCAAAGACTGTTTCTGAAAATTTATCCTATGCAAAGGAAAATGCAGAGGATGATAAAATGTTAGAATCTCTTAAAAATGCAAGAGCTGAAGAATTTTTAGGTGAAAATCCACTGGAAAAGAAAATTTCAAGAGGAGGAAAAAATCTATCTGGTGGTCAAAGACAAAGACTTGCCATGGCGAGGGCTCTAACCAGAGATGCTTCAGTTTATATTTTTGACGATTCTTTTTCTGCTTTAGATTATAAGACGGATTACGAACTTAGACAGATTTTGAAGAAAAAGTTAGACGATAAAATTGTAATTGTAGTTGCACAAAGAGTGGCGACAATTTTAAATGCCGACAAGATTTTGGTCCTAGAAGATGGACAAGTTGCTGGATATGGCAATCACAAAGATTTGATGAGGACAAATGAAGTTTATAGAGAAATAGCAATTAGTCAGGGGCAAGCTTATGAAGAAGAATAACAAGGCAGTAATTAGGATAATATCCTATCTCAAAGATTATAAGTTTTTCCTATTTCTTTCTATTTTTCTAACTATTGGATCTTCGATTTTTGAGATAATTTCACCAAAACTCATGGGAAATATTACTACAAGGATTTTTGAAAATCTAAAGATGAATACAAGAATTGACTTTCAATATGTGATAAAGATTTGCCTAATTCTTGGAATTGTTTATCTTTTCCAAGGGGTATTTGAATTTTTTAGGGGAAGAATTTTAGTTAATGTCACACAAGATTTAATTGCAAAATTTAGAAGAGAGATTTCTGAAAAGGTAAAGTACATTCCAACTTCTTATTATGATAAAAATAAAACTGGAGATCTCTTGTCTAGGATGACCAATGACGTTGAAACCTTGGGGAAAAACTTGCAACAAACTATTTCATCTATTCTTTCGTCTATTGTATTAATAGTTGGAATTTTCACAGTTATGATAAAAATTTCTCCAACTCTAACCTTGGTCTTTTTATTTACCTTGCCAATGACTTATTTTTCTACTAAATTTATTTCAAAAAAATCTCAGGGATATTTTAGGAGAAAGTCTCAAGGTTTAGGATCCATGGTTGGATTTGTAGAAGAAAACTTTTCTGGATCAGAATTAATTAAGGCTTTTAATTATGAAAAAAGGGCGGAGAAGGAATTTTTGGAAATAAATGAAAATTTATATGAGGTATCTTACAAGGCATCTTTTATGACTGGAATTATGCTGCCGATTATGACTTTTATTTCAAATCTCGGTTATGTAATGCTTTCTATTGTAGGTGGACTTTTGGTTTTGTCAGGCAAATTATTTGTTGGGGATATACAAGCAGTTATCCAATATGTAAGAAGACTTGCAAACCCCATTGAACAACTGGCAGAGATGGCTTCTATTTTTCAGGCATCTATTGCTGCAGCTGAAAGAGTATTTGAATTTTTGGATCAAGAGCCTGAAGAAGAGATTGTAAAAGATGAAATAGAAAGACCTGTGGAAGATATTGATTTTAAAAATGTTTATTTTTCTTATGACAAAAGGAATCCTGTCATCAATAATTTAAATCTTCATGTCAAGAAAAATAAAACTGTTGCCATAGTTGGTTCCACTGGAGCTGGCAAGACAACTATTGTAAATCTCTTAATGAGGTTTTATGATATTGATAAGGGTAGTATTAATATAAATGGAGTAAATATCAAAGACGTGTCTAGGAAAAATTTGAGATCTCTTTTTGGCATGGTCTTGCAAGATTCGTGGCTCTTTAGGGGCACAATTTATGATAATATTTTGTATGGCAGACAAGATGCCACAAGGGAAGAAGTTATTGACGCAGCTAAAAAGGCTTACTGTCACTCCTTTATAGAGAAGCTTCCAAAGTCTTATGATACAGTATTAAATGAAGATGCTTCAAATATTTCTCAAGGACAAAGACAACTTCTTACAATAGCAAGGGCTCTTTTGTCTGATCCGGAGATTTTAATTTTAGACGAGGCAACTTCGTCAGTAGATACCAGGACAGAAGCTTTAATTCAAAAGGCAATGAAAAATCTATTGAAAGAAAGGACAAATTTTGTCATTGCTCACAGACTTTCGACTATTGTAAATTCTGATGTAATTTTGGTCCTTGATAAGGGCGATATAGTTGAAAAGGGTAATCACAAAGAGTTACTTGAAAAAAATGGAGTTTATGCAGAACTTTACAATTCACAGTTTAAAAACTAGGAGGAAATATGAAAGATTTTATTTTTAATGTAAGCACGAAAATTCTTTTTGGAAAAGACCAAATGAAAAATTTGGCATCTGAAATAAAAAAATATGGTTCAAGAGTTCTATTAGCTTATGGCGGTGGCTCAATAAAGAAAATTGGACTTTACGATGAAATAATAAAAATATTTGAAGAAAATAATATTTTTTACAAGGAACTTTCTGGCATAGAACCAAACCCAAGAGTTGAATCTGCAAGAGAAGGAGTTAAAATCGTAAGAGAAAATGACCTGGATTTTATCTTGGCAGTTGGCGGTGGATCTGTAATTGATCTTTCTAAATTAGTTGCTGGAGCAGTTTTCCTCGATTGTGACCCATGGGATATTGTGATAAAAAAGGCAAAAATCGAAAAAGCTCTTCCTATTGGAACTGTTTTGACTTTATCAGCAACTGGTTCAGAAATGGATGCAGGTGGAGTTATAACAAACCCAGATACAAATCAAAAGTTGGGATTTGGATCAGCTTACACTCTTCCAAAATTTTCCATCTTAAACCCAGAAACAACTTATTCTGTAAATGTTAAGCACACAGCAGCAGGTATTGCTGATATTATGAGCCACACTATGGAAAATTATTTCACTCTAAATGATGGAGCTTATATGCAAAATAGGTTAGCTGAAGGAATCTTAAAAACTTGTATTCATTTTGGACCAATTGCAATGGAAAATCCAGAAGATTATGATGCAAGGGCAAATATAATGTGGGCATCAAGCTGGGCAATCAATGGACTTCTTTCCACAGGAAAGTCAACTCCTTGGTCAGTTCACGCAATGGAACACGAACTTTCAGCTTTTTATGACATAACTCACGGCATAGGACTTGCAATCTTGACTCCAAGATTTTTAAAACACATTTTAAATGATGATACAGTTGACATGATTAGAGATTTTGGAATTAATGTCTTTGGCATAAAAGCAACAGATGATAAATTTAATGACGCAAAAAAAGCAATTGCTAGCCTTCACATATTCTTTGAAGATGAAATGAATATACCAATGACTCTTGGAGAAGTTGGCATTGATGATGAAAAGTTAGAAGAAATGGCAGAAGCTGCAGCAAGACACGCTGGTGGAAGTATAAAAGGCGTAGTTGAGCTTACAAAAGATGATATCTTAGAAATTTATAAGGCATCACTATAAAATAAAAAAACAAGAAAAAAAGAGCTATGAAATTAATCATAGCTCTTTAATATTATAAAATTTATTATGCTTCTACTGAATTTTCCCAAAGTCCGTGAATGTTGCAATAGCTTAGTGCATAAACTTCTCCGCCCTTGTCAGTTTTAACTGTTGCTTCAACTGCAGGAACTGTAAAGATGTCAGCTTCGCCGTGTGCATTAAATTCATAAGAACCAACTTCTACTGGAGCTTTTTCTCCTTCAGCCTTGAAGAATACTTTGATCCAAGAAATGTGGTGTTCTAAAGTGTTTGGATGTTCAATTTCTTCTCCAACCATAGCTTTAATTTTAAGTAGTCCATCAGCTTTTTCAACGTGGATTACAGGAACGTGTTTTTCAGATTTCCAATCAGCAGTTTGTACTGTTTCAGTTAATTTCATTTTATTACCCCCAATAAATATTTTACGAGTATATTATACCCCATTTAAATTATTTAACCCATTAATTTTAAAATAAGGAAAAAATTTTTCACATCTAGTATAATAGATATGAGGTGTAAAATGGAAAACATAAAATTAATCGCAACTACTAACATGGGTCTCGAGGCAGTTACAAAAAGAGAACTCCTTGACCTTGGATACGAAGATTTAGAAGTTAGCGATGGTAAAATAATAATATCTTGCCAATTAAAGGACATTGCCATTTTAAATTTAAGACTTAGGACGGCAGAAAGAGTCTTATTGTTAATCGACTCCTTTAGGGCAGAGACTTTTGAAGAACTTTTTGACAAGGTCTTTGAAATAAGATGGTGGGACTACATAAATGAAGATGATCAGTTCATCATCCAAGGAAGAAGTAGAAAATCAAAACTATTTTCTATTTCAGATTGTCAAAGAATTACAGAAAAGGCAATAATCGAAAAATTAAAAATGAAATATAAGATTTCTTGGTTCGAAAAATCTGGACCAAGAGTTAAAATTGAAGTTTCACTTTTAAATGACATTGCAGAAATAACTTTAGATACATCGGGAGATGGACTCCACAAGAGAGGATACAGAGAAGTAAATTACAAGGCTCCCTTATCAGAAACTATTGCTGCAAGTCTAGTAAAGTTAACTTTTTGGAATAAAGATAGAATCTTAGCAGATCCCTTCTGTGGTTCAGGAACAATTCCCATAGAAGCAGCTATGATAGAAAAAAATATAGCTCCAGGACTAATGAGAAACTTTGATTTTGAAAACTTTAAATTTTTTGACCAAGAAATATTTAAAGAAGAAAAGAAAAAATGTTATTCAGAGATAAAATACGATGAAAAATTAGAAATTTTGGCATCAGACCTATCTCATAAGGCAATAGAAATCGCTAGGTCCAACGCAGAAATTTTGGGCTTAGATGAGGATATATCCTTCTTCCAAAAGGACATAAGGGATTTGGATCTTCCAGACGACTATGGAATTATAATAACAAATCCTCCTTATGGAGAAAGAATTGGCAAAGAAGATGTTGACGAACTAAACAAAGAACTTGGCGAACTTGCAAAATCACTTAAAACTTGGTCCTATTATATAATTACAGCCAATGAGAATTTTGAAAAAAACTTTGGGAAAAAAGCTGACAGAAATAGGAAATTATACAACGGCAGATTAAAAACTTATTACTATCAATATTATGGTCCAAAGCCAAAAAGATAATTGTTAAGTAAGTTGTAATTTGCTATACTGAAAGCATCAGATGAAGGTGGTGACTCATGGAAAATAATGTGGAAAAAGGAAAAATTGACGAAAATATTGACTTTCAAGTCCTAGATGCCATTGCAGATTTAGTAAGAGTTCTTGACTACAACGAAAAAGTTGTCTTTGTAAATAAGGCAATGGAAGACCTCTTGGGCTATGATCCCAATAAAAAAGTCTGTATCCTTGGAGAAGATTTATTTGATCCAGAGATAACTAAGCGTGCCCTCATGAGTGGCGAAGTTATCCAAAGAGAAGAAAATATTGGCAGCATGGTTTTTTCCGTAAAATGTTCACCGATTATCTCAAAAAGTGGAGATATCCTTGGTGTAGTAGAAGTTTTTAGAAATGTCACTATGGCAAGGAAACTTCAAAAGGAAGTCATAGACAAAAACAGGTTTATGACTGACGAAACTATGGCAGCTTCACTTATTCAGAAAAAAGTACTACCAGAAAAGGGATTTATAAAAAACTTAAAGGTAAATTATCTTTACAAACCTTCTACGATTTTAAGTGGCGATATGTTTGATGTCTTTCAAATAGACGATGACCACATTGGGATTTATATTGCAGATTCAGTAGGTCACGGTTTTGCAGCGTCAATGGTGACTATGTTTATAAAATCCATGGTTAGAACTCTTGATAAGTTCGTGCAAATTTCGCCAAAAGAAACTTTGACAGAACTTTGCGAGAGATTTACTAGCTTAAAACTTGAAATCGAAAATTATTTCACTTGTTTTTATGGAGTCTACAATCTAAAAAAAGAAACTTTTACTTACTCAAATGCAGGACACCTTCCTCTTCCTATAAGGGTTAGAAATAGAGAGGGTCTAAATCTAGAATCTAGAGGCTATCCAATTTCTAGATTTTTCGCAAAGCCAGATTATGAGGAAAAAGAAATTAAACTTTATGCAGGTGACTATCTTCTTTTTATGACAGATGGAGTTGTGGAAGCTAGAAATGCTGAAAAAGAAGCCTTTGGAAATGACAGAATTTTTGAAATAATATCAAAGTACAACAGCGATATTTTGGAAAACTTAAATAATGAATTGGAAGAATTTAGCGACATTCCACAAGTAGATGATATTTCAATGCTACTTATAAGCGTATGGTAAATTTTTAAGAGGCAAGCTCAGGCTTGTCTTTTTTATTGTCTATTTTTTGGGGATTTTATTGGAAATATTTTAAAAAGATATTTAAATTGGATTTAAAGTGAGATTTTTAAGTTAAAGCTAGATTTTAAATATAAAATTTTACAAAAAAGTCTAAAGTATTTTAGAAATTTTGCATAGAAAGCAAAAAAGTTTACCAGAAATTTATAATTGCATATGTTTACCTCATTAATGTTACAAAATTATTAAATTTATTAAAATTTTGAAAAATATAGGGAATTATACAAGGATTTGGGTATAATAGGGTTAAGGAAAATGTTTTATCGAAAAATAACTAAGTTAGGAGGATTATTATGAAAAACAAAAAAATATTATCATTATTGCTAGCAGGAGTGATGGTAACATCAATTCCATTTAATGTATTTGCAGACGAAGGTACGACTGAGGATTCGAAAGAACAAGTAGTTTCTGGAGAAACATTAGATAAGGAAGAAAAAACTCCTTTAAGAGCACCAGAAGCTGAAGAATTCACAGTAACATTTAACTCTAATGAAGGCTCAAAAGTTGAAGATGCCAAAACAGTAGATGGAATCGTAACAAAACCAGCTGACCCAACAAAAGACGGTTATACTTTCGATGGCTGGTACACAGATGAAGGACTAACAAAAGTATTCGATTTTAATACGAAGTTAACTAGTGATACAATTCTTTATGCAAAATGGAAAGCTAAAACACCAGAAACTAAAGTATATACAGTAATATTTGAAGCAAGTGGTGGAGATTTTGACGGAAAAGTTGAAAAAGATAATGATGGTAAAATAAAAGAACCAACTGCTCCAACAAAAAAGGGATATAAATTCCTAGGTTGGTATGATGGAAGTACAAAAGTTACATTTCCATATGAAGTGACAAAAGATGTAACATTAAAAGCAAAATGGGAAAAGGTTGAAACACCAGCAGTTGAAAAATTCACAGTAACATTTAATTCAAAGGGTGGAAGTTCAGTAGCAACACAAACTATTGAAAAAGGAAAAACTGCAACAAAACCAACAGACCCAACTAAAAAAGGTTATACTTTCGTAGCTTGGTACACAGACGATGGTAAATTTGTAAATAGATTTAATTTCTCAAATCCAGTAACTGAAGATACAATTCTTTATGCAAAATGGGAAGAAGAAAAACCAGTTGTTCCAGCTAAGGAAGATCTTTATATTTCTGATATTGAATATGATGGAGATTATGTAACTGGTAAAGTTACATCTAAGGGAGTGGCTGTTGATGGTGCAACAGTTACACTAAAGATTGACGGTTACAAAACTTCTTACAAAGATAAAACTGATTCTTATGGTAGATTTAAAGTTTATCTAGGCAAATACTACGACGACTACAGATATTATTATGACGACTACTATTATAGAGATGGCTACACTTACTATGATGGTTACAGAGTTTATAGTGATTCTGACGGATGGTATTACTACAAAAATGGCAGAAAACACTATATAAATTATTCATCTAGATATTATAGAAGGGGTAGAGATTATTCAGCTGATTTAATAGCAGAAAAAGATGGTTACTATTCAGCAGAAAAGAACCTATGGAAAGATGGATACTATAATAATGGAAGATACTATGGACGTGACTGGTATGACAATAAATACGATCACAAAGTTTATCCAAGTGATGTTTATAGAACAAACTATTCTACTAGTGGTTATCTAAAGGGCTACAAAAATAGAACTGTTTATGTTTACGACGATGGAACTTATCTTGGTAGTGACACAATTGACAGTGATGGATACTTCAAGGTAACTTGGAATTCTCCATATATTTCAACATCAAGAACTCTAGACTATTATGTAAATGGCAAATATGTAAATGACAGTGGATATTCAATTATCCCTACTGTTAATACAGTTTCTGCTGGAGCGAAATATCTTAAAGGTAATGCAGGAAATAATGCAAGTGTAACTGTTTATGATTCAAATGGAGTTAAGCTTGGAAGCACAACTGCAGGAAGCACTGGTATTTACAATATCAATTTAAATAGAGCGTTAAGAGCTGGCGAAACTATAAAAGTTGAAGCAAAAGAATCTGGCAAGATTGCAAGATCAACTGAATATAAAGTTGGCGGAGTTTCTACAAATGTTGAAGCAAAAGTAAATCAACCTTCTTATATTGCAGGATATCCTGATGGAACATTTGGACCAAGTAGAGAAGTTACTAGAGCTGAAGCTGTTAGAATGTTTGTTAAACTTGTAAACAATGGAGCAGAACTTCCAAAGAATCCAACTACTAAGTTTAAAGATGCCAACAATAAATGGTATTCTGATGAAATTAACTATGCAGTATCTAAGGGATTTATCAAAGGTTATTCTGATGGAACATTTAAACCAAATCAAACTATAACAAGAGCAGAATTTGCACAAATGATTTCTGTATTTGTTAAGGATGGTTATCCAGGATCTTCAAACTTCAAGGATGTAAAGGGTCACTGGGCATCTGATGCAATCAATGAACTTTATGGAAACAAAAACATAAAGGGTTATTCTGATGGAACATTTAAACCAGATCAAAAACTTACTAGAGCAGAAGCTGTTACAATTCTAAACTCTGTTTTCGGTAGAAACACTAAGTCCACATCTTTTGCAAATGTTAGCGAAAGTGGATTAAAGAAATTTAAAGATGTTTCTAAGAGTCACTGGGCATATTATGAAATTCTAGATGCTTCTAATGGACACAATGCTGTTAAAGGCGACAAGTCTGACGATGTAAGTGTTTGGCAATAAGATTTGATTTTAAAAACTTATTTAAAATTAAATAAATTTTAATAAAAGCGGCGGGTTTTTACCTGTCGCTTTTGTATTTATAAGTTCTTTTTTTTAAAACTTATACTTTTATTAATTTAAGTCTTGCCCTTCTTAAAAATTTATATTAATTATTAATTTAGACTTTATATTTTAGTTTATTAATTATTTGATTTTAGATTTAATTTTTTGTTTTATTTTTTATTTTTGTCAATTTGATCCATAATTATAAGTCTAATAATTACTTTTAAATTCCCACTAATAATTATTTTGCAAAAAAATTTATACAAAAAAATCTGCTGGACTTGATAATCCAGCAGATTTCTTTTCTTATTATATTTTGTGAAAGGAAGGCAAGTTTATATTTAATTAGCTTCGACTACTTGTCTAGCTCTAAGTCCCTTTACAGAAATTACAATGACGGCAAGAGTAATTAATATGTGACCAATTCCACTTACTCCAGCCATTGCCATCTTAACTGCATTGAGAACTTCATTGTTATCTACTAAACCGTGTAGGAACATTGTGGTAAAGCTTAGGAAAATTCCGTAGTTATAAACCTTATAAAATTTTTCTACGCTTTTATTTGCAAGGTCCAATTTTTTAACTAACAAGTAAAAAATTGTTGAAACTGCAAAACCAAGTACAATCAAGTGTGTGTGGACAAATGCCATTTTAACATCAAGTGTATAAATTTTTCCAAGTTCACGATAAACTGCACCTGCTAGTATTCCTGAGAACAAGTAGGCAACTGCAAATTCCATAATATCTTTTTTGACAAAATCTTTTTTAATATTATCGTAAAGCTTAATTACAATTAAAATGTACATTAGAGTTTTTGGCATCATGAGAGCACCAAGGCTAGGATAGATGTTTTTAAATAAAACAACTGGAATATAAAATAAGAAGCTAAAGAATACATAAATTGCCAAATTTTTAAATTCTTCAAGATTTCTATTTTTATATAGAAGAAAAATATCAATTAGTCCCATTGCTACAAAAGGAATATTTGATATTAAGTCCATTTTAGGATCGTGATTAAAGCTAATAAGCACACTTGCAAGTCTTATTGCAAATAGCACTAATATAGTTATATCTAGGCTTTTCTTGCTTTCTCTTTTTGTTTTCTTGATGTAAAAATAAAATAGTAGATAAAAAATAGACATTGTAATAGCTGATACTCTTGTTCCTAAGAATAAGCCAAAACTATTTACTTCAAATCCATTTGACATTGTGTTTGCTAGAATTCTTGGGACAAGGTGAAAGGAATCTCCAAGACCAAGAAGTAAAGTCATGGAACCCAAAATTTTGCTGTTTTTATCTTCTATTAATAGCATTCTTATGCCGAGAAAGATTGCAAAAGCAAGATAAAGTGCGTCAAAAAAAATTTCAAATTGATGCATCATTTATACCTCCTAAAGTCCAGTTAATATACAAGTTGCAAACTTCCAAAAATTTCTCTTTATCATAATCTCGACTTATACATTCTTTTATTAGTTCGTGAAAAATTGCCATAATGTAAATAGTTAGATTATAGTCGAGATGGGATAAATTTTCTTCCAAAAACTTTTTGCCGTGAAACATAAAAGAGTTTTCAAACATAAAAAATTTTGCCCTGTAAAGTTTCTTTAGTTTTTTGTCAAAGAGTTCTTCAGCCAAAAAATCTCTGTAAGCTTTTAAGGTTAGGTCTAAATTTTTATTGTTTTCTTTATATAAATTGAAAAATTTGTGGTGAATTTCTCCGGTTTCAATTTTAAGTACAGTGAAATAACAATCTTCTAGATTTTCAAAATACTGATAAAATGATCCCCTAGCTATTCCTAGTTTTCTTACTATGCCAGAGATGCTAATATTTTCTAAGTCCTCTTTTTCAAAGTATTCCTTTAAGCTTTTAAAAATTTTGTTTTTCTTTCTTTTGTCTAAGTTATTAAAAGTTGATTTTGCCATATTATCCCTCCAAAAGTGACAAGGTGTCATCTAAAATAATATTATATTTTTAAAGTACATTTGTCAAATATTATTTTAAAAAATTTTTAATTTTGTTTTATATGGGAATAACTTCAATTTGAATAGATTATTTAAAAAATTTAGAAAGTTAAAAAAATATTAGTAAAATTATTTTTAAATCTTATTCTAAAGATTATTCTAAAGATTATTCCCAAAAAAAGGCTTTATGAACAATAAAAGATTATAAATAAATTAATTTAATTAAATAAAGAAGTAACTTGATGTGTTAAATGTTCTCTTCTTAGGGTATAATAAAAATAGAAGATAATATACTTACAATAAATAGGAGGTAAGACATGAAAATATTAGTACCTATTGATGGATCAAAGAGTTCAAAGAAATCAGTTGATGTAGCAAGAGATATGGGAGAAAAACTAGGGGCTGAACTACTAATCCTCACAGTGACACCAGAAACTTCTATTTTTGAACAATACCCAGCAAATTTCAATTTTACACTTGAAATAGACAAGGCAAATGTTGAAAGAGCTGAAATGATACTTAAAGATGCTGAAAGTGATTTAAATGGATATCCTCACAATGTAGAAACTTTTTACACTTCAGGAAATCCTGGCGAACAAATTTGTAAATTTGCTGATGAAAAAGATGTAGATTTTATTATCATGGGCAACAGAGGTCTAGGAGCTTTCTCAAGAACTCTACTTGGCTCAGTTTCAAATAAAGTTATAAATCATTCTAAGAAGTCTGTTCTTGTTGTTAAGGCAGATATCTAAAAAGGACAATTATGTGTTGGCTCCATAAGTTGATTTTAAAAAGGCTTATGGAGTCTCTTCACCAAAGGTCCTTTTTTATTGCAAATTTTATGCTAGCAAATTTTTTGAAAGAGTATTCATCTATTGTTAATTAAAAAAAATCTTTAAAATAATTTGTAAAATTTTTGAATATAAAATTAAATTTTTGTAAAAACCTTATCATAAATTGCTAAGAATTTATGTGAAAAAATTTTTAATCTTGGGATTGAGTAAAGAAAGAGAAGAAAAAATTATAAAATACAAATAAATCGTAGAAATAATTTACTATTAGTTAGCATTTATTGAGGAGGGGATTTTCTTCTAATAAAAGTTTTTAAATAAAGAAAGTCTTGAAAAACAAACACATAATGTTATAATAGAAACAACGTATGTTAATTAAATAACATTCTTTAAATTATTGTTAGGGGGATTTTAAATGGATTTAAAATTGGATAAGGAACATCTATTATTACAACAAATGTATCGTGCCTTTGCTGAAAACGAAGTAGAACCAGTTGCTGCTGATGTAGATGCAACTGAAGAAGTTCCTATGGAAAATGTTAAAAAGATGGCCAAATATGGATTCTTCGGAATACCATTTCCTAAAGAATATGGTGGACAAGGTGCTGACTATCTAGCTTACGCTATGGCAGTAGAAGAACTTTCAAAGAAATGTGCTACTACTGGTGTAATTGTTTCAGCTCACACTTCACTTTGCTGTGCTCCAATTTATGAAAATGGAACAGAAGAACAAAAGAAAAAATACTTACCAGATTTACTAGCAGGTAAAAAATTTGGTGCTTTCGGACTTACTGAACCAGGTGCTGGTACAGATGCAAGTGGTCAAAGAACAACTGCTGTACTTGATGGAGACGAATACGTACTTAATGGTTCAAAAATCTTTATAACAAACGCAGGATTTGCTGATGTATTTGTAATTATCGCAATGACTGACAGAACAAAGGGTAACCACGGAATTTCTGCTTTCATAGTTGAAAGAGGAACTCCAGGATTCACAGTTGGTGAACCAGAAGACAAAATGGGTATCAGAGGATCTTCTACTTGCGAACTTATTTTTGAAGATTGTAGAATTCCAAAAGAAAATCTTCTTGGAAGAGAAGGTAAAGGATTTGCTATCGCTATGAAGACTCTTGATGGTGGTAGAATTGGTATCGCATCTCAAGCACTAGGAATCGCTGAAGGTGCAATCGATGAAACTGTAAAATACACTACTGAAAGAAAACAATTCGGCAAAAGAATTTCTCAATTCCAAAACACTCAATTTGAACTTGCAGATATGAAGACAACTGCAGAAGCAGCTCAATTATTAGTTTATAGAGCAGCTGACGCTAAGGGATCAGGAATTCCTTACGGACACTTTGCAGCAATGGCTAAATTATTTGCAGCTGATGCAGCTAGTGATATTACTAGAAGATGTCTACAATTATTCGGTGGATATGGTTACACTCGTGACTATCCAATTGAAAGAATGATGAGAGATGCTAAGATTACAGAAATTTACGAAGGTACATCTGAAGTAATGAAGATGGTTGTATCTGGCTGGATGGGCGTAAAATAATCGGAAGGAGTATTATAGATGAATATAGTAGTATGTATTAAACAAGTACCTGATACTAATGAAGTTAGACTTGACCCTGTTACTAACACTCTTATTAGAGACGGTGTGCCAAGTATTATAAACCCTGATGATAAATCAGGTCTAGAAGTTGCACTTAGACTTAAAGATGAAAATCCAGATGATGTTCATGTAACAGTATTATCAATGGGACCTCCACAAGCTGAAAATGCATTAAGAGAAGCTCTTGCAATGGGCGCTGATGAAGGAATCCTTGTATCTGATAGAGCATTTGGTGGAGCTGACACTTGGGCTACATCTTGTACAATTACTGCAGCTCTTGAACACTTAGACTTTGATCTAATTGTTTGTGGTAGACAAGCTATCGATGGTGATACAGCACAAGTTGGACCACAAATTGCTGAACACATTGGAGTTCCACAAGTATCTTATGTAGAAGAACTTGAACTTGATGAAGATAAAAAAGGTATTACTGTTAAGAGACAATTCGAAGACAGATACCACACAATCAATGCTAAATTCCCATGCCTAATCACTGCAATTGCAGAATTAGCTGAACCTAGATATATGACAATTGGTAAAGTTTTTGAATCTTACCAAAAAGAAATCAAAGTTTGGGGTCTTGAAGATATTAAAGACAAAATCGACATGGCTAACATTGGACTTAAAGGATCACCTACAAAAGTTAAAAAATCTTTCCCTAAACAAGGTAAAGGTAAAGGCGTTCTTTTAACTGACCTTACTGCTGACGAAGCAGCTCAAGCTATCGTTGCTAAACTTCAAGAAAAGTATATTATCTAATTGGGGGTTTAAAAATGAGTAAAGATGTATTTGTATTTATAGAACAAAGAGACAATAAACTTGAAAAAGTTGGAATTGAACTTTTAGGAAAAGCAAGAGAACTTGCAGACGCTTTAAATCAAGATGTTGTTGCAATGATCCTTGGAGAAAAAGTTAAAGACCATGCACAAACTCTTATTAAGCACGGAGCTGACAAAGTTCTTGTTGTTGAAGATCCTATGCTAAAAGAATATGTTACTGAACCTTATGCAAAGGCAATAACACAAATTATAAAAGATAAAGAACCAGAAATCGTAATTTACGGTGCATCATCAATAGGTCGTGACCTTGCTCCAAGACTTGCAGCAAGAATTCACACAGGACTTACTGCTGACTGTACAAAACTAGAAATAGATGAAGAAACTAAAAACCTTATGATGACAAGACCTGCTTTTGGTGGTAACCTAATGGCTACTATCATCTGCGAAGACTTTAGACCACAAATGGCTACAGTTAGACCAGGCGTTATGCAAGCACTTGATTCTGACGACTCTAGAAAAGGTGAAGTTGAAGAAATTAAAGTTGACTTCACAGATGCTGATATGAATGTTAAAATTGTTGACATCGCTAAAGAAGAATCTCATAAGAAAGATATCACAGAAGCTAAGATCCTTGTATCTGGTGGACGTGGAATTGGTGGACCAGAAGGATTCAAACCTCTTCAAGAACTTGCTGACAAGCTAGAAGCAGAAATTTCTGCATCAAGAGCATCAGTAGACTCTGGCTGGATCACAAAAGATCACCAAGTAGGACAAACTGGTAAAACAGTTAGACCAGAACTTTACTTCGCAATGGGTATCTCTGGAGCTATCCAACACGTTGCAGGTATGGAAGATTCTGACTTAATCATAGCAGTTAACAAAGACCCAGAAGCAGCAATTTTTGAAATAGCTGATCTTGGTGTTGTTGGAGACATTAACGCAGTTGTTCCTAAACTAATTGAATCAATTGAAAGAGAACAAAAAATTAAAGCAGAAATCTAATTTTAAATTAAATTTAAAATCAAGAAATAAGGGACTACATTTTGTAGTCTCTTTTTCTTTGGAAAGATTTATAAAATTAAGTTAGCTAGATATGAGGATTTTTTAAAAATTTGAAAAAGTTTTAAAAAAATTAGAAAGATTTTAGCTTTCAAAGTAAAAGATAAAAAAATAAGTTCATAAATATTAAAATTATAAAAATTTGAGATAATAAAATATTAATATAATTAATGACAATAAAAATAATTCTATTGGGATATTAAAATTATTAGATATAAATAAATAACTTTCTAATTAAAAATAAAAATTATACAAGTAAATTTTAAAATTATAGAGATAAAAGAAGAAATAAATCATTGGGAAGATATAAATTCAAGTGATTTGAGATAATTCTAAAAAGTTTTTCGAAAAGTAAACAAGAATAAAAATACAATTTTACACAAGTAAAAGTAAAGCTAATAAAAATAAAAAAAGAAAAAGCTTTAAAAATAGCGATTTAAAAAAATAAAAAAGTCTAAAGTCATAGAATTAATACAATAATTTATTACAAAGATGAAATAGTAAAAATAAAAAAACAATGGCGAGAATAAAATACAAAAATATTGAAAAAAACTTTGCAAAAATCGCATAAAAATAGGTATTTTTACGGAATAAATGTTATAATACATTATATAAAAGACGATATAAGTAAACATTAACCGTATATTTAAATTTTGGAATTTACGGATTTTTTAATTGCACAAATTATTTATTATGCATAAAGTCTTATAAAGAATTTTAAAAAGGAGATAATAAAAGATGAAAAACCCAATTAAGAATGGTAAAGAGGTCTTTGCCGTACTTTCTGTGGCGACAATAATGTCATTATCAATGTCTGTAAAAGCGGACGCAGCATCAGAATCTAAAAAAGATTTAGCTGCAGAAAATGCTTATACACAAACTATAATTAATGACATAAGGACAAGAAGATATACTGCTTTAGCAGAATCTAGTCAGGAGTTAAAGGCAACAGATTTTATAGGTTTAGGAAATGAACTAGAACTTGGCGATGAAATAATACCAACTGCTCTAAGAGCACCGCAAGAAGCTACTGATCCAAACTATTTAAAAGATGAACAAAATGTAGGTTTCTATAAAGATACCCAATTGGAAAGAGGAAATGGTCCGGCCTTTTCTATTCCTAATGAGCCTAGTATGGACTATCTAGATGGATTCCGTTACACTACCTTAGAACCATCTGCTACAAGTAAGTCTAAAACTCTTTGGGGCATAGAGATGGAATTTGATAGAGAACAAGGTCAAAGGACATATACTAATTTTGGATTTACCAACTCAGGTCTCATGGGTGCTTATCTTGATGCTGGGATTATTTCTGCTAATGATGTAGGAGTAAAAATTGCAGAAGATGAAGGCTTTAAGGAGGCTAATTATAAAGCTGAATCAGATATAAACATAACTGCCTCTAGGGCTCAAAGAAACTTAAATCTTTATGCTACTGTAGAAGACCTTAAGCATATCAACAGTATCGAAAACAAGAATACTACCATAGGATGGAAGAGTGACTATTCAAAAGATGCAAGTAGTCAAAAACTTAAAGCTACCCAAGGAACAGGCAATGTTACCTTTGATATTACAGTTAACCCATGGCCAAATGAAAATGATCAACTTGATTTAATATATTTAAATGGAGATTATGATAAGAAAGTATTTGTCAAAGGTCAAACTATTGAAACAGGAATAAAGGTAGAAAACCTAGATGCTAATGCTAGAGAAAGACTAGTAGGTCAAGTTTATCATCCGGTTTCAGGCGAAGTAGTCCCAGGAGCAGAAGCCTATATAGACGAAAATGATATGGTTGTAGTTAAAATGCCAGAAGGAGCTTTAAAGACGGATGCAAATGGCAAGACTATAGTCAATAATGAATCTATTTTTAGCAAAACTGGATACAAAAATATTCAAAGCCTAGATATTAAATTCTTTGCCCGTCCAAGAACAGAAGCAGAGTTTAGAGCTATTGGCGAAGAAGCAAATTATGGCGCAGACAATTACACACCAACAGGTGCTGGCACAGAAACCATCAATCATAAGGGCAATGATGTAGTAATCGACAAGCAAGGCATTCCTCGTTACGACCACTACAATAAAGTAGGTGAATTTAAGCTAAACCTTGATGACACTATGTACTATGACCAAAGATTTGAAGATGGCAATGGCGATGATACTACACAAGTAGATATATCAGATGTACAACCAGGCAAGCCTTTTGCGGTTAAAATCGTTCAACCAGCTAATCCTGGGAAAACTGACAAGTCAGCTAAAGATATGAATGATGCTCAAGATAGGGGAGAAGCTTCCGGTGAACTTAACTTGACCTTATTTGATAAAGAAAACAAGGGCAAGGCACCAGAAGACCAATGGAAGATAGATGTTGAAGGCAACGATATTTCTAAATTTACTATCACTCCTCCAGAATCAGCTAAGGCAGGAGATTCTGTAGCTGTAGCTGTAAAATACACTTATACAAACGGATCTACAGACCTTCACTGGTTCCACTTTGTTGTCCAAGAGTCAAATCATATAATACCAGAATATGAAACACAAGTTAACTTTCCAAGTAGAAAACAAACATCACCAGCTACTTGGACGGAAGATGGAAAGAGAATTCCACCAAGTAAATTTACTCTTCCAGATACTTTAGAAACTGATGGAGAAGGAAATAAGCTTATTACAGACGATATAGGTAATAAATGGACTGTAACTATTGATGAAACAACAGGTGAGGTAACTGCTCAACCAGTAAAACCAGAGGACTTTAATGGTGGAGAAAAGCTAACAGTACGTGTAATTGCTCATTATGTAGATGAACAAAAACCGGGAGAAGATATCACTGAAGATGTAAATGCTTACTTTGTTATCAAAGAAAAAGCTAACATGACTGCTCGTTACAATGCTAAGGCAGGTAGATCTGGAGATGTCTTATCATCAGATATTATCTTAAATGAAGAAGACACATACAACAGAAGACCTACTAAGTTTACTTTAGATTATGATACTTTTGTAGATGACAAGGGCAATACTTGGAATGTAAGTATTGATGAAAACACAGGTACAGTTACTGCAACAGTTCCAAATCCTCAAGAAGGTCAGTCAATTGATGGAGCTCTTTTAAACGTTCCTGTAACTGCCCACTACTATGAAATGGAAGATGGACAACAAGTTTCAATGGGAACAAGACAAACGGAAGTCCAATTCGTTGCATCAGGCACTGATGGAACTTATGTAAAAACAGAAGAAATTCCATTTGAGACTAAGGTAGAAAAGGATCCAAAGCTTGCAAAAGGCGAAATCAAAGTTATCACTGAAGGTAAGCTAGGTTCTAAAGAAGTAACTTATGTTATCAAGGATTCTCAAATTGATGAAGAAAAGACTACAGAAAAAATACTAGAAGAACCTCAAGAACGCCTAATCCACGTTGGTGAAGGAACTGAAGACGGAGAACACAAGATTGAAGAAAAAGTTGAAGTTCCATTTGAAGTTGAAATCCAATTTGACGACACTCTAAAACCAGGTGAACAAGTTGTATTCCAAGAAGGTATACCTGGAGAAAAAACTAGAACTACAACTATCACAATCCAAGATGGTAATGTTACAAATACTCAAGTAGGCGAATATACCGAAACCAAAGCACCACAAAAGAAAATTATAAAAGTAGGTGCAAACACTGAAGGTAAGGTTGTTCACGAAGAAAAGATTCCATTTAAGTATGAAATTTCTTATGATCCAAATCTTGAATCAGGTGAATATGTTATAGATGTACCAGGAACTGAAGGAACAAAGAAGACAACTTGGACTATTAAGAATTCTAAAGTAGTTGGAGAACCAGAAGTTGAAACTACAGACCCAGTAAATGCCGTAATTAGAGTTGGAAAGAAAGACTTCACAGGAACTCTTGAAACTAAAAAGACTAAAGCTATTGAATTTGATACAGAATACAGAGTTAATAATGAATTAAAACCAGGCGAAGTAAGAGAAATACAAAAAGGCGAACTTGGTGAAGAAGAAACTACGGTAACTCACACTATAGTGAATGGTGAAGTAACAGAGTCAATAGAAGGGGAAACTAAACAAACAAAAGCTCCAGTTAAGAGAATTGTGGAAGTTGGACCTGGAACAACAGATGGAACTTATGAAAAGATAGAAGAAATTCCTTTTGAAACTAAGGTAGAAAAAGATCCTACACTTAAAAAAGGTGAAATCAAAGTTATCACTGAAGGCGAAAAAGGTTCTAAGAAAGTAACTTACACTATTAAGGATTCAAAAGTCGACGAAACAAAGACAAAAGAAGAAGTTATAAAAGAAGCAAAAGACCGTGTAATCCACGTTGGTGAAGGTGTTAACGACGGAACTCATACAATTACAGAAGAAGTAGACGTTCCATTTGAAACAAAAATAGAATTTGACGACTCTCTAAAACCAGGTGAACAAAAAGTAACACAAGAAGGTGAACCAGGTAAGAAGAGTAGAGACATAACACTTACAATCCAAGATGGTAAGGTAACAAATACCGAAGAAGGCGAATTTACTCAAACTAAAGCACCTAAAGATAAAATTATTAAAGTTGGTAGAAATACTGACGGAGAAGTAAAACACGTAGAAGAAATACCATTTGGTTACAAGGTAGAAGAAGTAGAAGACCTAAAGAAGGGCGAATACAGAATTGTAAAACCTGGTAAGGTTGGAACAAAGACAACAACTTGGACAATAGAAAACTCAAAGGTAGTAGGCGAACCTACTGAAGAAATAGTTGAAGCAGAAGATGCTCTTATCCAAGTAGGCAAAGGAACAAATGACGGAACTCACGATATAGTTGAAAAGAAAGAAATTCCTTTCGAAACTAGATATGAATATGACGACTCATTAGAACCAGGCGAAGAAAAAGTGGTTACTCCAGGTTCACCAGGAGAACAAGAAAGAACTAACAAACTAGTTATCAAGGATGGCAAGGTAGTTGAAGTTCAAGAAGGTGAATTCAAGACAACTAAGGATCCACAAGAAAGACTTATAAAGATTGGTAGAAAGCCAACTGATGGCGAATACACTAAGACTATTGAAAGAGAAATTCCTTATGAAACTAAGGTGATCTATGACGATACTCTTGAAGCTGGATTCCAAAAGATTGAAAAAGAAGGTAAGCCAGGTAAGGAAGAAGTTACTATCACTCAAAAGATAAAAGATTCTAAGCCAGTTGGTGATCCAACAGAAACTACTAAGACTATCACTGAAAAAGAAGATAGGATAGTAAGAGTTGGTGTTAAACCAGTTGTTAAGGAAACTGAACTTGGACATGATACAGAGTACAGATACAATCCAAACCTTAAAGAAGGCGAAGAAAAAGTTATCGAAGAAGGTTCTAATGGAAAAGTTGAGTACACTATAACATTCAACAAAGAAAAAGGAAAAATTGAAGTAAGTGAAAAGATAACTGAACCTACAAATAAGATTGTAGAAATTGGTTATAAGACTGATGGAAAAGTTAAAGTAGAAAGCGAAATTCCTTTTGAAGTTGAAATCATAGAAGATCCTGAAATGGAAGCTGGCAAAACTGAAACAGTTCAAGAAGGTGAATTAGGTAAGAAAGAAACAACAATTACTGTAGTAAATAGTGAGGAAGTTTCTAGGAAAGAAGATATAATTAAAGAACCAATTAAGAAGATTATAAAAGTTGGAACTAAGAATGTATGCGAAATTCCACCAGTAGATCCTGAAGATCCAGATAAGCCAGTTGACCCAACTGATCCAAAGGACCCAACAGATCCAACAGATCCAACAGACCCAGAAAAGCCAGAAAAGCCAGGTCATGAAGATCCAAAGGACGATGATAAACCAGGTCATGAAGATCACGAAAGACCTCATAAACCTAACAGACCATCTTATCCAGACGACAATACACCTTGGAAACCAAGAGAAGAGGATCCAAAGAATCCACCACTAATTTCTTACGAAAAACCAAAGGTTGAAATTGAAGTTAAGAAGGATGACAAGGATCCTGAAGTTAAGGAAAACGAAGAAGTTAAAGTTCCTGAAAATGAAGAATTGAAAGAAACTGAAGAAAATAAAGCTCTTGATGAAGATCAACAAGATCAAATAGAAGAAACTGAAGAAGCAAACTATGTCAGTGACAATGACGATGAAAGAGAAGTTGCAAAGAAAGACAGAGCTCCTAAGACTGGCGATGCTGGTATCACACTAGAAACTGCATCAGTTGGTATTGCATCAGCTTTACTTCTTCTATTAAGAAGATTTAAGAGAAAAAAAGACGATGAATAATAAAAAATAATTTTTTGAGACAGTCTATGGGGCTGTCTTTTTTTGATTTAAAACTTTTTAAAATAGTAAGAATTAATTTTAATATGATTTTGTAGAAACTTCTATCAGAACTAAAGTTGTTGAAAAAATGGCGAATTAAATGGTATTATAAAGAAAGGTGATAATATGAAAAAAACTTTAATAGCTCTTGCTTTGGGCAGCCTTTTGTTATTATCTGGCTGTGAAAACAAGACTACAAATAAAAATATAAATGAAGATAAAAATGCCAATCTTGCTTCGGAAGAAGTTACTAAAAAAGCTGAAAAGTATGATATAGAATTTTACGATACTTTTGATACTGTTGTAACTATTTCTATTTTTTCTGATGATGAAGATTTTGCTGAGGAAAATTTGCAATATGCAAAATCTAGATACGAAGAACTTCACAAACTTTTTGATAATTACAAGAATTATGATGGTCTAGTAAATGTAAAGACAATAAACGATGAGGCAGGACAAAAGTCAGTTGTTGTTGATGAAACTTTATTTAGTCTTATAAAAGATTCTGTCGATGACTATAAAAATATTTCTCACAACACAAATATAGCTCTTGGACCAGTTACAAAACTTTGGAATGAGTACAGAGATCTTTATGAATCTGGAAAAACTAAGGAAGAAGTTATTGCCATAAAGGGTCAAGCTCTTCCAAGTGATGAGGAACTTGAAAAGTTGCGTCCTCTTACAAATATAGATAATATAAAATTAGATGAAAATGAAAAATCGGTTTATTTAGAAGAAGGAATGGAACTTGATCTTGGTGCAACTGCCAAGGGATTTGCAACAGAACTCGTAGCAAGAGAGCTTCAAGAAAGAGGAGTTAAATCTTCAGTGATTTCTGCTGGTGGTAATGTCAGGATTATTGGCAAGCCAGTAGATGGGCGTGAAAATTATAGAATAGGAATTCAAAATCCTGATATAGAAAGCGAGGATCAAGTTATTGCTGCAGTAAATGTTGCCAATACTTCTATTGTTACAAGTGGCGATTATCAAAGATATTTTGATCTTGATGGTGTGAGATATTGTCACGTAATTGATCCAGATACATTAAAACCTGCAAGAGAAGTTAAGTCCTCAACTGTTATAAAAGAAGATTCAGGTTTTTGTGACTTCTTGTCAACTGCTGCTTTTAATTCCACAGATGAAGAAATAGAAGAACTTTCAGAAAAAACTGGAGCGGCAATTATTTGGATAGACAAGGATATGAACATGAAGGGAACTGAAAATGCCAACAAATTCATGGAAATGTAGGAGAGATTATGAGAAATAACACTAGAGGTTTAATTTTTCACATCTTAATAGTTTTTATTACCTTTGCCATAGCGAGCCTTATTAATTTAAGTGCTCAGGTTAGAAATTTGGTCTATGGAAATATTTTTTTTAAGATAATTTTAATTGCCTTTATTTTTATCTTGTACTTTAATTTTGGAAAAGGACTTTCCAAGAAAAATGCTAAGAGTTTAGATTTTTTTGCGGGAAATTTAATATGGTTAATTGCCCTAATTTTATTTGCCTTTGCTTTTGTAGGTTTGGGAAGGGAAGTCTTTAGTAGCTCTGTTGGCGGATCTTATTGGAAGTTTCCCTTAGAGTTTTTCCTAATGCCTCAAGTCTATGCAATTAAGCTTTTGGGCATAAAATATAATACCTTGAGTCTTTTAATAGCTACAATAATCCCTGGATTTATTTATGCTTTTTCTATAAAAATTTCTAGGGCAAAAATGATAAAGAGAAATAGGGCAAAAATGAGGAGAAGATAGGAGAATTTGAGATGATGAAAAATAAAATTTATAAATATGATAGTGAAGAACTTTATCAGCACACAATTTCTAGATTAAAGGATTTTGGTGTTGAATTAATAGAGATAGCAAAGCTTGTAAAAGAATTGCAAGGTAATTATATTGAAGATTTAAGCCTAGAAAGATGTCTTGAAAGTGTAGAAAGTGTAATAAGAAAAAGAGAGTCCATTCACGCAATTTTAACAGGTCTTGCTCTTGATGACTTGGCAAATGAAGGGAAATTACCAGAACCCATTCAATCTATAATTTCTGATGATGAAGGTCTTTATGGTATAGATGAAATCCTAACTCTTGGAATTGTAAATATGTATGGAACTATTGGGCTTACAAATTTTGGTTATCTTGACAAGGAAAAAATTGGGATAATCAAGGATTTGGATGAAAAGAAAAAAGTGGAAAGAGTAACTACTTTTGCAGACGACTTAGTGGCAGCAATAGCTGCAGCTGCATCTGCAAGAATAGCTCATCAAAATAGAAAATAATTATAAAATTCGGAAGGTCTTGTTGTCATAGTCAATTAGACCTTCTTTTTTTAATTTGGATAGTTCACGAGAAAGAGATGAACGGTTTAAATTTAAAAATTGTGCAAGCTCAGTTATATTAAAGTCGATTGTAAAGTATTTTGAATCTTTTTTCCTAGATTCATTGGACAAAAAGTAGAGGATTTTCGAACGAGAATCTGGTAAACTCAAGAGGTTCAATTTGTCACGCATAAATAAATTTTTGTTAGCCAAAATCTTAATTAGATTATCTTGAAGTTTTTCCTTTGAAGATAAATTTGATGACTTATAAGATAAATAGTCAAAGAAGACAATTTTTGCATCCGAGCTAGAGATAACTGAAAGGGGAATCTCGTCTACATTTTTTATTAGGACTGACTCTGCGAAAAGAGCAGGTGCAGATAATTTTGATAAAATTGTTTTATTGCCAAAGGCATCTTCTATTGCTAAATCAACTTGACCACTTAAAAGAATTCCAAAATAATTTATTTCATCGCCAATATTAAAAATAATTTCTCTATTTTTATAAGTTTTTATGTCTGATAAAAAATCTTCTATTTCTTTTAGTTGGTCTTCATCAAAGTTATTAAATAGCTTTAAATTTTGTAAAATCTTTAGTTCTTCCATGTCACACCTCGACTATATTGTAACACGATTAATAAGATTATTATAAAATAATTATAATGATTGAAGAAGCGATTGTTAAATGTTAAACTATCATTATAGAGTGAAGAGGAGGATATATGAAAGTTACTATTTGTATGGGTGCTAGGTGCACTCTTATGGGAGCAAATGCTATTTATGATGCAGTAGAGTACTTACAAGATCATTTATGCGGACCAGAGTCCGAACTATGTTCTGCTGAAAATTTGGAAGTTGAATTTGCACATTGTCTTAATTATTGCAAGATTCACAACAACGAAGCATCACCAGTTGTCATTGTAGATGATGAAATTATGCTAAAGGCTACTGCACAAGAAGTAAGTGCAAAAATAATTGATAAATTAAGAATATAAGTAAGGGGAAAAGATGAAAGAAATTTATGGAACACTTGTCGACATCAGAAGAAGAGTTTTTGCTGAAGTTGCAAGAATTGCCTATAATGATTTAGATATTTCTGCCCTAGAAGAGTCCAGCTACAAAATTGTACCAGGCGAAGTGGCGAAATATAGAAGTGATATCTTTAGAGAAAGGGCAGTTGTCGACGAAAGACTTAGACTAGCAATGGGGCTAGATGTTAGAGAGATTGGCGTATTTAAAAATGTAACTGACGGTTTTGATAAGGTTGATATTGATACAAACGCTTATGAAAAACCACTAATTAATGTTATAAAGTTTGGTTGCGAAGCTTGTCCAACTAAGGCTTTTTATACAACAGATAATTGTAGGAAATGTCTTGCACATCCTTGTATAAATGTTTGTCCTGTAAATGCCATTTCTATGGGTAAAAATAGAACTATTATTGATACAGATAAATGTGTAAAGTGTGGAAGATGTCAAGAAGCTTGTCCATATAACGCAATTGTAAAATATGAAAGACCATGTGCCGCTGCTTGTGGGGTCAATGCCATAGATTCAGATGAATTTGGCAGAGCAGACATAGATCATGACAAGTGCGTTGCTTGTGGAAGATGTATTGCAGAATGTCCTTTTGGAGCAATATCTGATAAAACACAAATATTCCAACTTATAAAAGCAATAAAATCTGGCAAAAAAGTTTATGGAGCCATAGCACCTTCATACATAGGACAGTTTGGTGCCAACACTTCTGCAAAACAAATAATAGAAGCAATAAAACAACTTGGCTTTGAAGATGTAATTGAAGTAGCCCTTGGAGCTGACCTTACAACTCTACATGAAGCAAAAGAATATCTAGAAAGAGTGCCTAATGAAATACCTTTCATGGGTACAAGTTGTTGTTTCTCATGGACTCTCATGATAAGAAATGAGTTCCCAGAATTTTTCGAACAAGTTTCTGACTCTGGTTCACCAATGAGATATACAGCAAATCACATAAAAGCAAAGGATCCAGATGCAGTAGTTGTATTTATTGGACCTTGCACATCTAAAAAATTAGAAGCCCTAGATACAAAAGTAAAATCTGATGTAGATTTTGTAATTACTTTTGAAGAATTAATGGGAATGTTTGTTGCAAAAAATATTGAACCATCAGAAATTGTTGTTGAAGAAGAAGTTGATGACGGGTCTGCCCTTGGTAGAGGTTATCCAATAGCTGGTGGTGTTGCTGAATCTGTAAAGACAGTGGCAGAAAAATTAGAACCAGAAAAAGATATTCACATTCAAGGTGCTCATACACTTTCGGAATGTAAAAAAATGTTACAAATAGCCAAGGCAGGCAAGCTTGATGGATATCTATTAGAAGGTATGGCATGTCCTGGTGGATGTGTAGCAGGTGTGGGAACAATAGCTTCTGTAAATAGAGTTAAGAAGCAAATTGAAAAGTTCAAGAAAGAGTCAACATATCCTACTCCACTTGAAAATATTCACATCGAAAAAGAAAGAGAAAGTATTTAAAAAAATCCCCATAAATATTGACAAATTAGACTCTATAGTCTAAAATATGTGTCATGTTTAAAAAGCCCCGGAATAATTTTTAAACTATTTAGGAGGAAAATTCATTGAAAAGCTATATGGCTAAAGCAGATGAAATCGAAAGAAAATGGTATGTAATCGATGCTGAAGGAAAAGTCCTTGGTAGACTAGCATCAGAAGTTGCAAGTATTTTAAGAGGAAAGAAAAAACCTATCTTTACACCACATGTGGACTGTGGAGACTTTGTTATTGTTATTAACGCTGACAAGGCTGTATTGACAGGAAATAAACTAAATCAAAAAATTCATGCATATCACACTGGATATCCAGGCGGAAGAAAAGAAATTGTATATGCTGAAATGATGGAAAAAAGACCAGAAAAAGTTATCGAACTAGCTGTTAAGGGTATGCTACCTAAAAACAGACTTGGCAGAAAGATGATTAAGAAACTAAAGGTTTATGCTGGTAATGAACATCCACATGAAGCCCAATCACCTGAAGTTTATGAATTTTAATTGGAGGTAAGAATGGATACTATACAATACAGAGGTACTGGAAGAAGAAAAAAATCCATCGCCCAAGTTAGACTTCTACCTGGCAATGGAAAATTTACTATTAATGGAAAAGATATTGAAGAATATTTTGATTTTGAAACTCTAAGAACAGTTGCAAAAGAACCACTTGAACTTACTGATACAGAAGCATCTTTTGATGTAATTGTTAAAGTAATTGGTGGTGGATACTCAGGACAAGCAGGAGCTGTAAGACACGGCGTTGCTAGAGCTCTACTAGAAGTAGATCCTGAATACAGATCAGTTCTTAAAAAAGCAGGATACTTGACAAGAGATCCAAGAATGAAGGAAAGAAAGAAATACGGTCTTAAAAAGGCTAGAAAATCTCCTCAATTCTCAAAGAGATAATTTTATATCATTTTACAAAGACTCTGGAAACAGGGTCTTTTTGTTTGCCCTAAAAAGTTTTTATTTGCAAATTGATGGTTGGTTATGCGACCATTTGCCAAAGAAAAAGAGCATAGTGAACTTCGATTTGCAGCAGATGTCTGCTCTTGCCCTAAATTTTTAAAAAGGAATTAATTGACAAAAAGTTAAACAATGTTTATACTACACTTAGGTGATATTATGAATATAACTATAAAAAAATGGGGCAATTCTCAAGGAATTATTTTACCTAAATTAGTTTTAGATTCCCTTGGCTTTGGCATAGATGATAATTTGGATCTAGAAATTCAAAACAACAAAATAGTTTTATCCAAAACTCGAGAAAACTTTGAAGATTTTTCTGATTTAATTCTTGAAGATTTAATAAAAGAAGGTTATGAGGGCGATGAGCTTTTGATGGAATTTAAAAGAATTAAAAATAATTTTCCTGAAGCTATAAAAAATCTTAAGAAAGATTTATTAAAAGAATATGAATCTGGAGAAATGTTAGATTACGAGGAACTTTTTAATGACTAAACTTTTACTTTCTAAATCCAGTCAAAAATTCATAAAGAAATTAAAGGACAAAAGTCTAAAAAATAAGATCAAAAATGGTTTAGACAGAATAAAAGATGATTACAAAGTAGGAGAAAGAAAAACAGGAGACTTAAAAAATTTTTGGTCTTTGGATGTTTTTTACAACAAGACTAATTATGAAATTTGTTATGAAGTAATAGAAGATGATGACCTTGTTATTATTGTTGTCATGATTGGCACGAGAGAAAATTTTTATAAAGAGTTAAAACGATATATTAGAGATTAATTTTTAAATTAAATAATATAAATTTTAGGGACCATGTCAGGTCCTTTTTTTGATTGACCTAACCCAATTTGCGAAGTAAATTGACGTTAGGTCAGTTGTAAGCATTTGTAAAAGACAGAGCGAAGGTCGATTTAAAGCAATTGTCTGTCATTGACCTAACTAGACACGCAAAGCAAGCTATTGTTAATAAAATAAAATTTTATAATAATATAAGCCTAATCTTAGAGAATCATTTTTGAGCCTATTTTTATGCATTACTTCTACACTTTAGTCTATATTTGTTGTATAATAACTAAAACTAAAAGGGAGGAAATTATGAAGAAGTTCAAAAGAATTTTAGTAGCAAATCGTGGAGAAATTGCAATTAGAATATTTAGAGCAGCAAGAGAAATGGGGATTCGCTCAGTTGCTATTTATTCTGAAGAAGATAGACTCGCACTTTTCAGGACTAAAGCTGATGAATCTTATTTAATTGGAAAAGGAAAGTCACCTTTAGATGCCTATCTAGATATTGATGAAATTATAAAGCTTGCTAAGAAAAAAGGTGTAGATGCAATTCACCCTGGTTATGGATTTTTGTCTGAAAATCCTGAATTTGCCAGAAAATGTGAAGAAGAAGGAATTACCTTTATTGGACCAAAATCAGAAGTTATGGAAAAACTTGGAGATAAAATAACTTCTAAAATTGTGGCAAAAGAAGCTGGTGTTGCCACTATCCCAGGTATTGAAAAACCAATTAGAAATGAAGAGGAAGCTCTTTTGTTTGCAAAATCTTGTGGCTATCCTGTAATGATTAAGGCAGCTGCAGGTGGTGGCGGAAGAGGAATGAGAATTGCTGAAAGCGAAAATGAACTTTTGGAAAAATTCCAATCTGCAAAAAATGAAGCAAAAAAAGCTTTTGGAGATGATTCAATGTTTATTGAAAAATATCTTCACAAGCCAAAACACATTGAAGTACAAATTTTGGGAGATGAATTTGGAAATATTGTTCACCTTTATGAAAGGGACTGTTCAATCCAAAGACGTCATCAAAAAGTTATAGAATACACTCCAGCTTTTTCGCTACCTGTGGAACTTAGAGAAGAAATATGCCAAGATGCACTAAAAATCGCAAGATCTATTGGATATTCCAATGCTGGTACTGTTGAATTTTTAGTAGATTCTAAGGGCGATCACTATTTTATTGAAGTAAACCCAAGGGTTCAAGTTGAACACACTGTAACAGAAATGGTGACAGATATTGATATAGTCCAGTCACAAATCCTTGTTGCCATGGGATATAGACTTGATAGTGAAGAAATTGGCATCAGTGGACAAGATGCAATTGATCACAGGGGATTTGCCATCCAATGTCGTGTGACTACAGAAGATCCTCTAAACAATTTTATGCCTGATACAGGACAAATTAATTTATATAGATCATCTTCAGGTTTTGGTGTAAGACTTGACGGTGGAAATGGATTTACAGGAGCAGTAATTTCTCCTTATTATGATTCACTTCTTGTAAAAGTTATAACTGAAGCAAGAACTTGGAAGGACACTATAAGAAAGGCAAAGAGATCTCTTTCTGAATTAAAAGTAGGTGGAGTTAAAACTAATATAGGTTTCTTACTAAATGTTTTAAATACCAAGGAATTTGAAGAGGGAACTTGCGATACTGGTTTTATAGAAGAACATCCAGAACTATTTGAAATAAAATCTTCTAAGGATAAGGAATTAAGACTTATGAAGATTATTGGCGATAGAGTTGTAAATGACTCCAAGGCTCTTGAAAAGAACTTTGATGTTCCACAAGTTCCAGCTTTTGAAAAGAAGGCATTTAAAGGATATAAGCAAATTTTTGATGAACTTGGACCTGACGGAATAAAGGATCATATTTTAAATGAGAAAAAACTTTTATTGACAGATACAACTATGCGTGATGCTCATCAATCACTTATGGCTACAAGAATGAGGACAATTGATCTTGTTAAAATTGCTGAAGCTCTAAACTACAACATGGATAAATTATTCTCTGTTGAAATGTGGGGTGGAGCAACTTTTGATGTTGCTTACAGGTTCCTTCATGAAGATCCATGGGAAAGATTAAAGATATTGCGTGAAAAAATGCCAAATATGCTTTTGCAAATGTTGATTCGTGGAAACAATACAGTTGGTTATAAAAATTATCCAGACAATGTTGTAGTTAAATTTATTAAAGAATCTGCAAAAAACGGAGTGGATTTATTTAGGGTTTTTGATTCACTAAACTGGCTAGATGGAATGAAACTTTCCATAGATCAAGTTCTTGAAAATGGAAAAATTGCTGAAGCGACTATGTGTTACACAGGAGATATTTTAGATGAATATAGAGATAAATATTCTATAAAATATTATGTTGACTTTGCAAAAGAACTTGAAAAGACTGGTGCACAAATTCTTGGAATAAAGGATATGTCTGGTTTATTAAAACCTTATGCAGCTAAAAAATTAATTAAGAATTTAAAAGAAGAAGTTGGTCTTCCAATTCATCTACACACTCACGACACAACTGGCAATGGTGTTGCCACAATCTTGCAAGCTACAGAAGCTGGTGTTGATATAGTTGATACTGCAGTTAATTCCATGAGTGGACTTACTTCACAACCTGCCCTAAACTCTGTTGTAGCTGCTCTTAAAAATACTGAAAGGGATACAGAATTAGACCTTGATAAGGCAGAAGATATTTCAAAATATTGGGCTGCAGTAAGACCAGTTTATGCAAATTTTGAATCTGATTTAAAATCTGGAACTACAGAAATTTATAAATATGAAATTCCTGGTGGACAATATTCAAACTTAAAACCACAAGTTGAAAGTTTTGGACTTGGTCACAAATTTAAGGATGTAAAGGAAATGTACAAGCGTGTAAACGAAATGGTGGGAGATATAGTAAAAGTAACTCCATCTTCAAAAATGGTTGGTGACTTTGCAATCTTCATGGTTCAAAATGAACTTACTCCAGAAAACATCCTAGAAAAGGGAAAAAATTTAGACTATCCAGATTCTGTAATGACTTACTTTAAGGGAATGATGGGTCAACCTTATGGAGGATTCCCAAAAGATCTCCAAGATATGATTTTAAAGGGAGAAAAGCCAATTACAAAAAGACCTGGTGAACTTCTAGAAGATGAAGATTTTGATGCAATTAAAAAACACTTAGAAGAAAAGGGGATAAATCCTAGTGAAGAAGATATAATTTCTTCAGCTCTTTATCCAAAAGTTTTTGATGACTACATTGACTATATAAAAGAAAATGGAGAAGTCACAAGAATTGGATCTGATGTTTTCTTCCACGGTTTAATGGAAGGTGAATCCACAGAAATTTCTCTAGAAGAAGGAAAAACTTTAATCGTAAGTCTAATTGAAATTGGAAAACTATTGGAAGATGGTACTAGAAATCTAACTTTCGAAATAAATGGATCAAGAAGAACTTTAAACATAAAAGATGAAACTGTAAAAGCTGCAGACAAATTTGCAGAAGAAAAAATTTATGCTGATCCAAAGAATGAAAAAGAAGTTGGATCATCTATTCCAGGAAAAATCGTAAAAGTTCTTGTTGCTGAAGGCGATGAAGTCAAAAAGGGAGACAGCTTATTTATTGCAGAAGCCATGAAGATGGAAACAAATATTGTTGCAAATATAGCTGGAAAAGTTAAAGACATCACAGTAAGAGAAGGCGACATGGTTGAAAGTGGAGAACTTCTTTTGAACTTTGAATAAAAAAGCTCTCCTTGGGTAAATTAGTATAAATAGATTTACCACAAATTATAAAGGAAGTGTAATATGAAAAAGCTTTACAGATCTAGAGATGACAGAATTTTAGCTGGAGTTTGTGGCGGTATTGCAGAATACTTTGGTATAGACTCTACTATTGTAAGAATTATAACTTTTCTATTAATTGTGCCAGGTGGACTTAGTATTTGGGCTTATATTGCCCTTGCCATCATAATTCCAAATGAACCTTATGGAAGAAGAATTGATGAAAGTTACGGAGAAAAGTTCAAGGATACTTACAGTGACGATTACGAAAATTATAGAGAAGAGTATCAAAGACAAAACAAAGAATCTGACGAAGATTTTTATTGAGAAAGGGGTCCAAGAGGCCTCTTTTTTATTGCAATTTAAAGGTCTAGAGAAATATTTCTGTATAAAAATTCAATTACTTGGTACAATTATTAAGAGGTGTTTTAATTGATTAGTCTTGAAGGCATTGTGGAAAGAATTATTTTTAGAAATGAAGAAAATGGCTACACTGTTGCAAAAATAAATTCGACAGATGGAGACCTTGTAATAGTGGGCTCTGCCACAATCTTTAAGGAAAATTTAAAATATAAATTTACTGGAGATTTTACATATCACAATAAGTATGGCGAACAATTTGCCTTTACAGATTTGGAAGAAGTTTTGCCAGAGGGAGAAGCTGCTATTGTTTCTTACCTTTCAAGTGCAATGATCCCTCATGTGGGAGAAAAAATGGCGGAGAGAATTGTCGATGAATTTAAAGATGAAACTCTAGATGTAATAGAAAATCATTCAGAAAAACTTTTATCAATTAAGGGAATTGGAAGAAAAAAATACAAGGATATAAAAGAAGCCTTGGACAAGCAGTATGCAATGAGAAAGATTTTTCTTCACTTCTCAAAGTACAATCTTCCTGCTTCTGTTATTTTAAAGATTTATAAAGAGTATGGAGATGAATCCATAGATATAGTCATGAAAAATCCTTATGACTTAATTGGAAGAGTTAGAGGTCTTGGTTTTAAGAAGGCAGACGAAATTGCTGAGTCCATTGGAATTGAAAAAGATTCTGATTTTAGAAAACTTGCAGGATTAAAATATGCCTTAATGCTTGCCAATAGAGATGGTCACACTTATCTTCCTCTAGAAAAGTTAATTAGAGTTGGAGAAAAAATTCTTGGGACAAGTTTTGACGACACAGCTGAAATTGCAAGAACTTTAACTTTGGAGAAAAATTTTTTTGTTGAAAGAGATGGGGACAATTACAACTGCTACATAGCTAGGTTTCTTGCTGCAGAAAATTATGTTGCTGGTAAATTAAATGATTTAAACATTTCCTTTGAGGAAGAAATTGATGAAGAAATTGATATAGATAAAAAAATTAAAGACACTGAAAAATTTAGAAATATAGAATTGTCAAAAACTCAAAGAAAGGCTGTAAAAGATGCAATAAATAAGGGAGTCTTTGTTATAACTGGTGGACCAGGAACTGGAAAGACAACAACTCTAAAAGTTTTAATTGATATTTTTGAGTCCATGGATAAAGAAATAAAATTGGCGGCACCGACAGGAAGAGCAGCAAAGAGAATGAAGGAGCAAACTGGAAGAGAAGCCTTTACTATTCACAAACTTTTGGAAATTGGATTTGGAGAAAATATTGCTTTTTCAAGCCTTGAAGAGCTTGATTGTGATGTCTTGATTTTAGATGAAGTTTCTATGGTGGATATTCTTTTGATGGAAACTCTCTTAAAATCAATAGAAAGTCCCACAAGATTAATTTTAGTAGGAGATAAAGACCAACTTCCATCTGTAGGAGCGGGAAATGTACTTGCTGATATTTTGGATTCTGGAGTTATAGAATCGGTAAATCTTGAAGAAATTTTTAGGCAATCCGAAGAGTCAATGATAGTAAAAAATGCTCACTTAATAAATAAGGGAGATATGCCTATTTTAAATGTTGGTGACTTTTTTATGATTTCCGAAAGAGGAGAGGCAAAGGGTCTTGAGATTATAAAGGATCTTGTAAAAACTAGGTTGCCAAATTATTTTAATGTTTCGACTTCTGATGTTCAAGTTTTATCACCTACTAAAAAGGGAAGACTTGGGACTATTAATTTAAATGAGGTTCTTCAAGATCATTTGAATGAAAGTCACGAATATATAGAATTTCTTGGGAAAAAGTTTAAGCTTGGAGATAGAGTTCTTCAGACAAAAAATAATTATGAATTGGAATCAAAACTTGAAAATGAATTTTATGAAGACAAGCAAAAAGGTGTATTTAATGGTGATTTAGGCTATATTTCAAAAATTGATAAAGAAAATAAAAAACTCACTGTTGTTTTTGACGATGCAAGAAGTGTGGAATATTCAAAAGACAACTTAGATGAGCTTGCACTTGCCTATGCCATGACAATACACAAGTCACAGGGAAGTGAATTTCCTGTAGTTGTAATTCCAATATATAGAGCTGCACCAATGCTACTTACTAGAAATTTAATTTACACAGCTATAACTAGGGCTTCAAAGGCAGTTGTGCTAGTGGGAATAAGTGATTATCTAGTTAAGATGATTGAAAACAACAGGACAGTAAAAAGATATTCTAATCTTTCTAAGAAGTTGAGGGAACAAAATGAAATTAAGAGAAATTAGCTGCCCACTTTGTGGAAGAGTAACTGAAGAATATGGCTTGTGTGATGAGTGTATGAATTTAATAAATAAAGATCCTCATTATTATTATGATATTGATGGACTTGATGATTTAATAGTTGCATCAACTTATTCTGGTCTTATGAGAAGATTGATAATAGATTTTAAATTTAAGGGCAAGCTTTCTTATGGAGAAATAATTTCAAAAATAATGCTTGAAAAAATTCTGGAAAAAAATCTAAATAAAGAAGTCATAAGCTTTGTTCCCATGCACAGGAAAAAAGAGAGGGCAAGAGGCTACAATCAGTCAGAGATTTTGGCGAGAAAAATAGCAAAGTCTTTGGATTTAGACTGCATAGATGTTTTTCAAAAAGTAGTGGATACAAAATTTCAAGTGGGTCTTGAAAAATTAGAACGTGAAGAAAACTTAAAGGATGCCTTTGTCGTAAAATCAACTCCAGAAGAAATAATTATAGTTGATGATGTCATAACCACTGGAGCAACTATTGCTGAACTTACAAAAATAGCAAAAATGTCTGGCATAAAAAAAGTGACTGCACTAATTGCAGCCACAGAAATTGCTTAGCTCTGTAGATTTTTAAAAATTGAATCGTGTCTTGGCCAAAGGCTTAGGCTCTTAAAGTTTTTCATGGAATAAAGAGTTGCATTTATCTCTGCACCAATTAAGATAATTATTGACAATAAATATATCCAAATAAGAAAAACTATAATACCTCCAAGGGATCCGTAAGTTATGGAGTATTTTCCAAAGTTTGATACATAAAATCCAAATACAATAGAAACTATAATAAGTCCCAGTGTGGAAAAAATAGCTCCAGGAAGAACTCCCTTAAAAGTCACCATATTTTCTCTACTATTTGAGGGAGAAAATTTATACAAAAGCATAAAAGTAACCAACATATAAATAAGCGGTATGGCATTTTTTGCTATTCTCCAAATTTTATCAAAATAATTATTTCCTATGCCCAAATAATTCATTACATTTTGATAAATAATTTCGCCAAAAATTTGTGTAAATATTAGCATAAAAAACATTATTATAAGAGAGAATGTAAAGAAAAGAGCAATTAGTCTTAATTTTACGAAGCCTCTTTTTTCATCAAATCCATAGGATGAGTTTATTATTTTAATAAGCTTAAAAACTGCTGTTGAGGCAGTAAAAAGACCTGCCACAAAGGATATAGTGAAAAATGAACCGGAAGAGGACATGTGAAGTTCATTTAAAAAATTTCCGACGATTTCTTGAATTTCACTTGGCAAGACCTTTAGGAGAGAATAAATATATTCTGGATCTAAGATTCCTGAAAAATTAATAGCATTAATTAAAGAAATCAAAAAGGGGAATATTGATAAAACTAAAAAATAAGTTAGGCTTCCTCCATAAGAGAGTGTGTCATGGTCTAAAACCCTATATATTAGTTTGTCAAAAAAAGTAAAGACCTTATTGTCTTTTGCTTTGTCTATAAAATTATTTATAACTTTCATTAAACACCTCTTTTGTATTATATATTAAATGTCATATGATAACAATTAATTAAATGATAAAATAGAAATAAGGGTGATACTATGAACTATAATATATTAGTCTGCGATGACGAAAGAGATATTCTAAATGCAATAGAAATATATTTAAAGGCAGAAGGCTATAGAGTTTTTACTGCAGGAGATGGACAGGAAGCTTTAGAAATAATGGAAAAAAATGAAATCCATCTTGCCATAATTGACATAATGATGCCTGTAATGGATGGAATTTCTCTAATTATGAAGATGAGAGAAACTACTAATATTCCAATTATTGTACTTTCAGCAAAAAGTGAAGTTACAGATAAAATTGTGGGCTTAAATGTAGGTGCAGATGACTATATAACAAAACCTTTTAATGCAGTAGAACTTACTGCAAGAGTTAATTCTCTTATTAGGAGATATTTTTCTCTAGGTGCATCTGATATAAAAAAAGGTGATTTAAAAATTGGAAGGCTTAGCATTTATGATGAATCAAAAGAAGTTTATGTTGAAGACGAAAAAGTTAGCCTCACTCCCTATGAATACAAAATTTTATATCTACTTGTAAAAAATCCTGGAAGAGTTTTTTCTTCTAATGAAATTTATGAGAGAGTTTGGGAAGAGGAAGCTATTGATGTTAGGAAAATTATTTCTGTTCACATTTCTCACTTGCGTGACAAAATCGAAATCAATCCGAGAAAGCCAGATCTTATAAAGTCAGTTTATGGCATGGGTTACAAGATTGAGGCAAAGTGATGATATCAGATTTTTGGGATTTTTTAAAAAGTCTAATAATAGATTTAACTGATAGGGTTTTTGTGGAAAATATTTTTGTGTCCTCTGTAATCATTTTTGAACTTTTTAACCTAAATAAGTATTTTATTTCATCTTGGTCTGTGACTATTTTATTTATTTTCTTAAAAATAAAAAGAAAAAAACTTATAGATACAGTTTTTACTTACAACCTCTATAAATACAGAAGATTTAAAAGTTTTAGACTTTTTGGGACCTTAAATGTAACTTTAATAATTTTATACATACTTTTTTATAGTTTAATAACAAGAGATATTATCCTCTTAAATGTACTTCTCTTTATAATTCTTCGTGCAGTTATTATTATGGAAGTTCAGTTTGCTCAAAATACCCTATCTATTGAACTTGTGGAATCAATTCTCTATGGTTACGATTTTGAAATTCCAAAACCCTTTGAAAATGAATATCTAGATAAAATTACTGTCTTAATGGAAGATTTCAAAAGACGTGACAGAATAAGACTTGAGGAAAATTTTAGGTCTGAAAGATTTAAGGTAGATTTAATTACAAATATTTCTCACGATTTAAAAACACCTCTTACTTCTATAATTAATTATGCAGATCTCTTGTCTAAAAAAGATGAATTTGATGACGAAGCAAAAAAGTTTGTGGAGATTTTAAAGAGAAATTCTACAAGATTAAAGGATTTAATAGTAGATTTAGTCTTTGCATCAAAAACTAGTACGGGAAATCTTTCTGTGGAGAAATCCTTAGTGGAATTAAATGAAATGATTCTACAAATTTATGGGGATTATGATTCTCTTTTCAAAAAGAAGGACTTGGATTTTTCTTACAAGTCTGCGAATGATGAAATTCTAATTTATACTGATGTAAATTTATTTGTAAGAATAGTTGAAAATTTATTTTCCAATGCAGCTAAACACGCAAGAGCAGGCACAAGAGTCCTTGCAGGTGTAATAGAAACTGAATCTACTATTGAATTTTATGTTAAAAATATTGTAGATGAAAAATTAAATATGAATTCTGATGAATTATTTGAAGAACTTTTAAAAGCGGACAGGTCAAGACATTCTGAAGGGTCAGGTCTTGGACTTAATATAGTAAAAAATCTTGCAGAGATCCTTGGCGGTGAGGTTAAGGTTTCAATTCATGGTCAGTGGTTTGATGTTCATGTCCTACTTTTGAGAGATTCTGACTAATTATATTTTATTGACAAAGAACTTAATTTGAAATAAAATAAAAAGAAACCACAGGTTTTTCATAATGGCAATTTTAATTAATTGCCATTTTTTTGTTTTTATTTTTAAATAGGGGGAAGTATGATAGAAGAATTTGGAATTAAAAGTTTTAATAAGAAGAAGATGAAAGAATCACTACCCTATCCAATTTACTTAAAGTGGAAGGATGCCCTTAGGAATGAAAAAGACCTGGACAGAGAAACGGCAGACGCTATTGCCCACGCCATGAAAGATTGGGCACTAAAAAATGGTGCAACTCATTTTGCCCATTGGTTCCTGCCTCTATCAGGTCACACTGCAAAAAAACATGAAGCTTTTTTGTCTAGGACTTCTGATAATGAACCTATTAATAGATTTTCTGGCAAGGAACTTGTAAAGGGCGAACCTGATGCTTCATCTTTTCCTAGTGGTGGAATGAGGTCTACTTTTGAAGCAAGAGGTTACACTTATTGGGACTTAACAGCAAATTCTTTTATTATTGGAAATGTTCTTTATATTCCCACTATTTTTATGTCCTATAAGGGAGAAAAACTTGACAAGAGAGGACCCTTAATTGATTCTACAAAAATTTTAAGTGATGAAGGCACAAAAATTGTAAACTTGTTTGAAAAAGATGAGTATGCTTACAGGATGAGAGTCAAGGTTGGTCTTGAACAAGAATTTTTCTTAGTTGATAAGGAAATTTGTAAAAAGAGAAGCGACCTTAAAAACATAGGCAGGACTATCGTTGGAGCTTTGTCACCAAAGGGACAAGAATTATCAGATCATTACTTTGGTCAAATACCAGCAAGAGTAGAAAAATTTTATAAGGATGTTGATGAGAAACTTTGCCAGCTAGGCATTTATTCTGAAGCAGAGCACAATGAAGTTGCCCCAAATCAATTTGAAATGGCAATTTTATTTGAAAATGTAAATGTTGCTATTGATGATAATCAACTTCTCATGAATATTCTAAAGGAAACTGCCTTAGAAAATAATTTGGTATGTCTATTTCATGAAAAACCCTTTGATGGAGTAAATGGATCAGGTAAGCACAACAATTATTCTATTGTCACAAATTATGGATTAAATGTTTTTGATCCAGGAGATGACCCTTATAATAACAATGTCTTTTTATTATTTGTTGCAGCAATTATTGAAGCCACAGACAAGTACCAAAGTCTACTTAGGGTAAGCGCATCTTCAACTTCTAATGATTTTAGACTTGGTGCAGATGAAGCGCCACCGGCAATAATTTCTTTATTTTTAGGTTCTGATTTGGAAGAATTATTTAGGGATATAAAAGAAGATATTGAATACAAAAATGAAGACAATAATATTTTCAGAGGCTACAATCTTTTAAGCGTTCCTATGGATTCAAGTGACAGAAATAGAACTGCGGCAGTTGCTTTTACTGGAAATAAGTTTGAATTTAGAATGCTTGGTTCGTCTAAAACTGGATCAGATTTAAATATTGCTCTTAATTGTGCCATGGCTGATTCTCTTTCAAACTTTTATGAAAGCCTAAAAGATTTTCAAGATGATAAATTAAAACTTAGAGAAAAAACTCTTGAACTTGTAAGAAATGTTATGAAAAATCACGACAGAATAATTTGTGATGGAGATAATTATTCTGACGATTGGAAGGAAGAGGCAAATAGAAGGGGACTTGCAAATCACAAGACTTACTTTGATGCTTTAGTTTCTCTAAGAGATTTTGATTTTTATGACATTTTTATCAAGAGAAGAATTTATACAGAAAAGGAAATTAAAGCTTCCTATGATGTTAACCTCGAAGAAGTTGTAAATTATCATAATCTTGAAGCAAAAGTCATGTCATCTATGATAAGTAAAGATATTGTTCCCATGGGGATGGCTGAATTAAAAGACATTTTAGAAATTTTAAAATTTAAAAACAATGAAAAACTAAGTGCCAAGTATGATAAAATAGATAAGATGATTACAGACTTACTTGAATCAGGAGATGAAATAGAACTTCTTCTTGAACATTCAAATAAAATAGATGATATTTATAAAAAGGCAGAGTATGTTGAGAGAAATATTGCCACAAAATTATTTTCTACTAGAAAAATTGCAGATGAAATGGAAAAATTAATCTCAAGAAAGAACATGACTTTGCCATCTTACGAAGATATTTTTAATTCACTAAGCTAGGAGGAACTATGACTAAATTTATATTTGTTACAGGTGGAGTTGTTTCAGGAATTGGAAAGGGAATTTCTGCAGCAAGTATTGGAAGACTTTTAAAGGACAGAGGTTTATCTGTATTTATGCAAAAATTCGATCCTTACCTAAATGTTGACCCAGGAACAATGAGTCCCTACCAACATGGAGAAGTTTTTGTTACAAAGGATGGAGCAGAAACTGACCTTGATCTTGGTCACTACGAAAGATTTATTGACGAAGAACTCACTAAGGGAGCATCAATTACAACTGGTAAAGTATATTCTACAGTTATTGCCAAGGAAAGAAGAGGAGACTACGATGGTGCAACTGTGCAAGTAATTCCTCACATAACAAATGAAATAAAAAATGCAGTTTATAAAGCTGCAAAGGAATCAGGCGCAGATGTTGTAATAACTGAAATTGGTGGAACAGTAGGTGATATTGAATCTCTTCCATTTTTAGAAGCAATAAGACAAATTCACTCAGAAAACAAAAAATCTGATGTATTATTTGTTCACACAGTTCTTGTTCCAAATATTCCTGGTTCAGATGAATTAAAGACAAAACCAACTCAACACTCCTTTAAGGAACTTATGTCAAATGGAATAAAAACAGATGTAATAATAGTAAGGTCTAATGGCATTGTTACAGATGATTTAAGAGAAAAAATTTCTCTATTCTGCGACGTTCCAGTAGAAGCGGTAATTCAATCTACAAATGTTGAACTTATATATGAAGTTCCCCTAGTTTTCCACAATCAACACTTAGATGATTATATTTTAAAAGAACTTGATTTAGAAGATAGACCAGCTTCCAAGGGCAAGTGGAAAGAAATGGTGGAAAGATTTAAGGATGTAAAAGGCGAAATAACTATTGGTCTTGTTGGCAAATATGTCAGTCTTCATGATGCATATCTTTCTGTAACTCAAGCTTTAACTGATGCAGGATGTGAAAATGGCTACAAGGTAAATATTGAGTGGATAAATTCAGAGGATATTGAAAAAGATGACAAAGTTCTCGAAGGACTTGATGGAATAATTGTGCCAGGTGGATTTGGTTCTCGTGGAACTGAAGGAATGATATTGGCAAGTAAATATGCTCGTGAAAACAATATTCCTTATTTTGGAATTTGTTATGGAATGCAAGTTGCTCTTATTGACATAGCTAGAAACAAACTTGGTCTAAAAGATGCAAACTCAACTGAAATAAATCCAAATACAAATTATCCAATAATTGACCTTTTAGAAAATCAAAAGGATATAAAAAATGTTGGTGGAACATTAAGACTAGGAAATTATGACTGTACTATAGAAAAAGATTCTCTTGTTTATGATCTTTATGGAGAAGAAAAAATTAAGGAAAGACACAGACATAGATATGAATTTAATAATGACTTCAGAGGAAAGATTAGATCAGCTGGTATTGTATTTTCAGGCATTAACGAAGATAAGGACCTTGTTGAAATAATTGAATTAAAGGACAGCGACTTCTTCCTTGCCTGTCAATTCCACCCAGAATTTAAGTCAAGACCAACAAAAGTTCATCCACTATTTAATGGCTTTATAAAAGCAGCAATAAAAAAGAAAAATAAATAAAAAAATAAAAAGTCCTAAGTTTTGAACTAGGACTTTTCTTATAGGAACTTGTCTTTTAAATTATCCCAGTAGGAATTATTTGAAAAGACAAGTTTTTTTATTGTTTTGTTTGACAGTCTAATATTTACTCTGTGCAAGTTGTTGAAAAAATATTCTGAGCCGTCAACTAAAAGCAGATTAGAATCTTTATATCTCTTTTCAACGACTAAGGAAATTGTGTGAGCTCCAGGGACTATTACTGAAGAACTAAGAGACCTATAAGCTGCCGAGTTAACTGGAGATATGGGAGTCATCTGCAAGACGTGAAGACTTGGATATACTATTGCTCCTCCCGAAGAAAAGTTGTAGGCAGTGGATCCCGATGGAGTTGAAACTAAGATGCCGTCTCCAGAAAATTTTTCAACATGATTTCTGTCAATAAAAACATTCATGTGAATAGTTTTTGAATGTGCTGCTTTTAATACAACTTCATTTACAGAATAAAATTTGTAGACCTTATTTTTTGTATAAATGTCAGATCTAAGTAGTTTTATATCATCAACTTTGTAGTTTCCGTTTTTGTAATCTTTTACGAACTCTTCGATTTCCTCTGGCTTTATCTCTTGATAAAAACCAAGATGTCCTGTATTGATGCCGACAAAGGGCATATCAGGAAAATCATTTTTGTGAATGGCTTTTATAAAAGATCCGTCACCACCTATGCAAATAGAGAGTTCTGCATTTTTTTTAAAACCGTTAAAAGGTTCGTATCCATATTGAGTTAAAACTTTGTGCAAATTTGTGGCAGTTTTTTTAGATTCATAATTTGCATTTGTAAGAATATTTATAATTTTTGACAAGGTTAAACCCCCTTGATTTTTTCATCTATTATTTATATTATAAACGAATAAAGTCACGTTGACTAGAGGTGTAAAATGTATAGATTAAATTCCAAAGACTTTTTAAATTTTAAATTCAGCGGAAATTCAGCTGACAAAGTAAAAGTTAATGATTTTTTAAAGGAAAAGGGAGTTTCTTCAAGATTAATTAGAAAGTCTGTTAAAGCTGAAAATATTTATCTAAATTCTAGGATAAATAAGAAAAATAAAGTTTTAAAAAGAAATGATATTGTATCCCTTAGATTTCAAGATGAAGAGCCCAATGGTAAAGTAGAATATAAAGATCTTGATATTTTATATGAAGATGAAGATCTTGTTCTTGTAAATAAGGAGCCCTTTATGGTTACTCACACAGCAAAGGACGACAGTGAGGGAACTCTTCTCAATTATATGTTGGGATATTTTGAAAAAAATGTTATAAAAAGAAAAGTGAGATTCATAAATAGACTTGATAGAGACACCTCTGGAATTGTCCTTGTAGCCAAAAATGCTTTTGCTCAAGATAAAGTGACAAGTGAATTCGAGAAAAATGTTGAGAAAAAATATATTGCAATAGTTGAAGGAATTCTTGATGAAAAAGAAGGCACAATTGATGGACCAATAGCAACAAGTGAAGATGGTATAAAAAGAGAAGTGAATTATGTAATAGGAAAAAAATCTCTCACATCTTATAAGGTTTTAGAAGAATATGATAACATGAGCCTTCTTCTTCTTACTCTTCATACTGGAAGGACTCACCAAATAAGAGTTCACATGGCACACATTTCTCATCCGGTTTTGGGAGATAGTCTTTATGGATCTAAATCTGATTTAATAAATAGGCAAGCCCTTCATTCTTATTCTTTAAAATTCAAGCTTCCAAGAAATAATAAAGAGATAGAAATTTGTGCAAAGCTTCCCAAGGATTTTTCATTTTTCCCCTCTACTTATTGAAAAAGCACTTTCATTGCGTTATAATTTAATTAAGTAAATTCTGCGATGTGCGAAGAATGCCTACTTAATTCAACCGACAAATTTCACACGGGAAACTGTGTATAAGCGTCCTATGACAAGCCGTCTTTGAGCGGAAGTCAGAATACGCTATCAAGTTTTTTTACCCACCATGGTAACTGGCGGGTGTGAATTAACTAGGTGTCGGCATTGCGGATTTTACTATTATTATTTTAGATTTTTTATTTTATTTCAAAAATACATAAATGATGTGATTAATTTGAGTATTGTGGGGTAAGATATTATAAAATAAACAATACAAAGGAGAGTTATTATGGGATTATTCGATTATTTAGAAGAAAAAAGAAATCAAGCAGTTAGAAGAAGAAGACTTAGAGAAATTTCAAAAGTTGGTACTGGACTTGCTCTTGGAGCACTAGGTGGTATTTTATTTGCACCACAAGAAGGTAAAAAAACTCGTGAAGAAATCGCAAATAAGTCTAAAGAAGCAGCTAACCAAGCATTAAATGCAGCTAATGACGCAAAAGACACTATTGAATTTAAGGCTTACCAAGCTGGCGAACAAGCTAAAAAAACTTATGCTGATTTAAGAGATAAAGCTACACTTAAAAAATATGAATTTGACGAAGATGTTGAAGTAGCAAAGGCAAAAGCTAAAGCAATTGGAGAAGTTGTTAGAGCTGGTGCTGAAGATATTAAATATGATGTTAAGAATACAACAGATGAAGTTAAAGAAACTGCAGAAGACGTTAAAGAAGATGTAAAAGAAGGCGCTAAAGACGTTAAAAGAGAAGCAAAAAAATCTGCTGACAATGTAAAAGATTCTGTTGAAGAAACAAAATATAAGGTAGAAAAAGAAAAAAGAAAATAAGAATAGGAGGTATATAGTATGTTAGATCAAGCATTTACTATAGGTGGCCTACTTAGTTTCTTACTTTATGTAGCTGGAATAGCTGCACTAGTGGCACTGTTTTTAGTGCTTATTAATGTATTTAAAGTTTTAAAAAATGTTAATGAAATTGTTGAGAGAAACCAAGGAGAAATTGATCACACTATAAAGACTGTCCCTACAATTATGGATAATGCCAAGGACATTTCTACAAATGTGAATTCAATTTCAACTGATGCTACAAAACTTGTAAATGATGTAAAACCAGAAGTTGAAAGATTAGTGTCAACAGTTGGAACTGTTTCAGACACTGTCAATGGTATTACAAGACAAGTCGATGATACTTCTTTAAGAGTGTCAAATACAGTTATGAATATATCAGATGTTATTTCTGATACAGCAAAAACTATTTCACTTAGTTCAAATAACGCCATCGACTATTTTTATATTTTAAGAGAAGTTGCAAAGACTGTTAAAGAAGTCTTTCTAAGATAATCTAGGGACGGAGTTATTGCTTCGTCTCCTTTTATTTTTATATTAGGACAGAGGAAAAGATGAAGAGAGTTAAAATTATTGCTAATCCCAATTCAGGTAGAGGGACAGCGCTTGGCAAAATATTAGATCTTATAAAGTTAATGAGTAGGGACAAGTATGAAATTGAGCTCTTGTTCACCCATGAAGAGGGTGATGGAACTAGGTTTGCCTATAATTATTCTGGCGAAGACTTTATTATATGTTCTGGTGGAGACGGAACGGTAAATGAAGTTGTAAATGGAATCTATCTTTCAGGAAGAGATACTCCACTTGGAATTCTTCAAAGTGGGACTGTAAATGATTTTGCAAATGCCCAAGGCTTGCCTACATCTGCAAATGCTTTTTATAAAATGATAAAAAATTATAAGACTAAGACAATTGATCTTGGACTTGCTGGAGATAGAGCCTTTATAAATGTTGCTGCTGGTGGGATGTTAACAGAAATTGCGTACACAGTTCCTGCAGAAAAAAAGGCAACTCTAGGAGATATGGCATATTATCTTGAAGGCGCCAGAGAACTTTTAGAAAAGAAAATTTTCAGATATCAAAAAAGTTTAAATTTTTATGTTGAAAGTGAAGAATTTACTGGGACAGTAGAAGGGCTTTTATTTTTAATTACTAATTCAACTTCAGTTGGTGGTTTTAAGAGAATGGCACCTTTGGCTGATATTTCAGATGGATATCTAGATGTTTTAATTTTTAAGGGAATTAAGATTTCTGATGTACCAGAACTTTTTACATCTCTAATGGGCGGACGACATGTGGATCACAACAAGGTAATGTACTTAAAGACAAAAAATATAAAAATATCTAGTGATGAAGAACTAACAATAGATGTGGACGGAGAAAAGGCTTCAACACTTCCTATGACTTTTAAAGTTTTAGAAAATAAATTAAAAATAATAGTACCATAAGGAGGAAACTATGGCATCTACAATTAAAGACGTAGCAAAAATGGCAGATGTGTCCATTTCTACAGTATCAAGGGTAATAAATGACTCAAAACCTGTTAGCCCTGAGGCACGAAGAAGAGTCCTACACGCTATTGACGTTTTAGACTATAAACCAAATGAAGTAGCGAGAAGTTTAGTTACAAAAAAATCAAATTTAATAGGTGTAATTGTAGAAGACATTGGATCTAATTTTATTTCTCAAATCCTCAGAGGAGTGGAAGAAATTGGAAGAATGTACAAATACGACATACTTCTATCAAGCTCCTATGGTGATGTTGAATCTGAAATGAAATTTGCTAACCTTTTGGCACAAAAACAAGTTGAAGGTATAATTGTAATTTCAAATTTACATAATCCTAAACTTGAATATAAACTTGAAGAAAGTAAGATCCCTTATGTAATAATTTCTAATTTCTATGAAATTGAAAAATTCTCAACAGAAATTGACTATGAAAAAGCATCCTACGAAATGGTTAAGCTTTTAATAGAAAAGGGACATAAAAATATTGCTTCTCTTGCTATAAGAAAAGACTTCGACAGAACTTTTGAAAAGAAAAAAATCGAAGGATACAACAAGGCTATGGAAGAAGCTGGTTTAAAGAAAACAAATCTTTTTGTTGAAGGTTTAGAAGCAAGTGATGTAGAAGATGAAGAAGCTAACATTCTTGAAACTGTGAAAAAAGAAAATATTACAGCCGTCTTTACATCTTATGATACTCTTGCTATTCATCTTATGAATATTTTATTGGACAATGGTTACAAGACACCTGATGATATTTCTGTTACAGGTTTTGGTGGATCATATATTTCAAATATTTATAGACCAAAACTTACAACAGTTAAGGTTCCTTACTACGATATTGGGGCAGTTTCAATTAGAAAAATCTTAAAGAAAATTGCTAAAAAGGAAAGTGATTTATCAGAAAATCTTGTCCTTCCATCAGAAATTCTTGAAAGAGAAAGTGTAAAAAGTTTAAAATGATAAAAATTGCTCTCGAGACAAAAAGTGAAATTATAAAAAGAGGACTTCAGAATATCCTAGAGGGATATGAAGTCCTTGATTTTTATGAAGATAAAGACAAGGATTTTGATCTTCTTATATTTGAAGATCTAAAATATCAAGAACTAAACATAGATAAAATAGCTTTAGTAGATGAAAAAAATCTTCCGCTGATAATAGAGTGTTCCTTTTTGAGTTTTTGGGCATCAGAAGAAGAAGTTCTAGAAGCTGTAGATAAGACATTGAGAGGATATCTATATATAGAAGAAAGACTTAAAAAAGTAAAGAGAGATAGAAACGAAAAATTTAAAAAGATAAAGACTCTTAACAAAAGAGAAAAGTACTTGTTAGAGGAAATTATTTTAGGAAAGACAAATAAAGAAATTTCCAGAGAAATTTTTGTCAGTGAAAAGACTATAAAGAACAATCTCACAGACCTCTACAAAAAATTAAATGTAAGTGGCAGAAGAGAAATTGTAAAAAAATACAGTCAAATAAAAGATTAATAGTTTATAATATGTTAGTAAGGCTAACATATTTTTTATTACAAAAAAATTTAAAATAGAAAATTGAAAGTCTAAATTATTTAAGAAATATATCATCAAAATCAAGGCACTAATGAAAATTTAGAAGTGGAGGAAAAATGGAAAAATACTTGTTGTTTTTTATGTACTTTTTTATCTACGCCTTCATAGGCTGGGTGGTAGAAGTGGCTTATCATGCCGTAACTGTGGGGAAATTTATAAATAGAGGATTTTTAGCTGGACCTTACTGTCCAATATATGGATTTGGAGCAATATCAGTAATAATTTTCTTAACAGATATAGCTGAAAAAAATAAATTTGTTTTATTTTTGGGCTCAATGCTAATCGCAACCTTGATAGAACTAGTTGCAGGATTCTTTTTGGAAAAAATATTCCACGAAAGATGGTGGGATTACTCTCAAAAGAAACTAAATATAGGTGGATATGTCTGTCTTGAATTTTCAGTGATATGGGGTATGTTTTGCTTTTTATTATATGAAGCAGTTCATCCACTTATAAGTGATTTAGTAAATTTAATACCATTGACTGCTTTAAAATATATAGATATAGTCCTAGCAATAGTTATGTTAATAGATGTAATAGCAACAGTAAATACACTTATAGGACTAAACAAAGAATTTAGGGCAATAGATAAAATAAGTAAAGATATAAAGAAAGTTTCTGACAGAATTGGAGTTAGAGTCTACGACAGAACTGTTCAAATAAAAAATAGACAAGAAGAACTAAAGAAGAAAGCAGAATATATAGAACTTGAAGAAAGAGTTAAGGAGCTTAGAGAAAGAAGAGAAAGACTAGAAGAAAAGAGGATATTAAAGACTTTTCCTAACTTGAAAAAGAATCTAGAAGAAGCGCAAGAAGAATTTGCAGAAATAAAAAAATTAATTAGAGATAACGAACACCTATAAAGGATAAATATGAAAGAATACGAGAGTAAAGAAGAACTAAAAGAAGAAATTACTAAAGCCTATAAAAAGTATATTGAAGAATTTACTGATATTGATGAAAAGTTAAAGGATCAAAAATTTGATGGAGTAGATAGAAGCCCTGCAGAAAATCTATCTTACCAAGTGGGATGGACAAGCCTTTTGATAAAATGGGAAGAAGACGAGAAAAAAGGCTTGGAAGTAAAACACCATCGGATAAATTTAAATGGAATGAACTTGGAAAACTATATGAATTCTTTAATGAAACTTATTCCCATTTGTCCTTAGAAGAACTTAAAAACCTATTAGATGGAAATATAAATGAGATCCTAGAACTTATAGATACTATGACTGAAGAAGAACTATTTAGACCACACATGAGAAAATGGGCTGATGGAGCAACAAAAACTGCAGCCTGGGAAGTCTATAAGTTTATACATGTAAATACTGTGGCACCCTTTAAGACCTTTAGGACAAAAATAAGAAAGTGGAAAAAACTTTCAGAATTATATTAAAAAAGTATTGACAGATAAAAAAGAAAATAGTATCATATAACAGTTGTCAAAAAAGGCAGCTGTTTTTAATTTTTAAGACAAAAAAGATTTAAAAAATATAAAAAAACAGTTGACAGATAAAGAACAAGATGATAATATATAGAAGTTGTCACTTGAGACAGCAAACAAATTACTGTGAAAGTTAAGTAAAAACAATTTAAAAAAATTGTAAAAATTGCTTGACAAAGAAAAAACACGGTAGTATAATAAACAAGCTACTTCAAAAGAGTAGCAATGAAACATGATAATTAAATAGTGTGAAGATAGAAAAGATTCGTAATGAATCACACAAATTTCGTGATTAGAATCACAGATTCTTAATAATAAGAATCACAAGCAAACCAGATATTCGTTTAGTTTTGAGGAAACTAATGAGTCATACAAATTTTTTAATTGAGAGTTTGATCCTGGCTCAGGACGAACGCTGGCGGCGCGCTTAACACATGCAAGTCGAGCGATGAAACTTTGACAGATCCCTTCGGGGTGAAGATAAAGTGGATTAGCGGCGGACGGGTGAGTAACACGTGAGTAACCTGCCTCGGACATTGGGATAGCCTCGGGAAACCGGGATTAATACCAAATGAAATCAAAAGTGCACATGCACCAATGATCAAAACTCCGGTGGTCTGAGATGGACTCGCGTCCCATTAGCTAGTTGGTAGGGTAACGGCCTACCAAGGCGACGATGGGTAGCCGGCCTGAGAGGGTGAACGGCCACATTGGAACTGAGAAACGGTCCAAACTCCTACGGGAGGCAGCAGTGGGGAATATTGCACAATGGAGGGAACTCTGATGCAGCGACGCCGCGTGAACGAAGAAGGCTTTCGAGTCGTAAAGTTCTTTTATATGGGAAGATAATGACGGTACCATAAGAAAAAGCCCCGGCTAACTACGTGCCAGCAGCCGCGGTAA
>NZ_LN999807.1:23787-234251 GCF_001517665.2 Peptoniphilus phoceensis | reverse complement strand
GAAACAAAAAGAAAAAAATAGAAGAGAAATTGAAAGATTTAAATGCAAGATACAAGGAAATCTGCGATGAAGAAATACAAGTTGAAAATGAAGAAATAATTGTAACTCTTAGGAGGAACAATATTAGCTTGGAAGAATTAATGGAGAAAATTAATGATAGAAAAAAAGAAAAGGAGAACATTCATAATGAAGAAATTTAATACGAACAGACTAAGAGCCTTTTTTATGGCTCTTTTATTAGTTTTAACATCAACCTCAACTACTAATGTACTAGCTAAAGCTGATGATACAGATGGTAGTAAAAAAGTTATAGAAAGTTCAATAAGTAAAATTAGTGATTTAGAAAATCAGATCAAAGACTTAAATGATAAAAAACAAGAAGACCAATCAAAGATAGATGAATTAAAGGAAAAGTTAGAATATTGCAAAGATAATGGAGAAAAACTAAAACAAGAAAAAGCTAAGTTAGAAGAAGAAATTAGAGATAAAGATAATAAGGTTGCTCAATTGAATAAAGAAATTGAGAATCTTAAAAACTCCAATAATGATGAATTAATAGCAGAAATTACTCAGCTTAAAGATGAATTAAAAAGATTACAAGATATAAATGCAAAACTAAAAGAAGATTATTCATCTACAAAATGGGAGTTAGAAGCTGAGAAAGAAAAGACCGATAAAAACGAAAATAAAATCAAAGAAATGCAAGAAAAGCTTGAGTCTTTAGAAGAGGAACTTGCAAAGAAGACTAAAGAAATTGAGGATAAAGATAATAAAATTAAGGGTTTGGAAAAAGCTCTTGATGAAAAAGATACTAAGATAAAAGACCTAGAGTCTAAAAAGAAAGAAACAGAAAATTCTAAGTTAGAATGTTGTAAGAAAATTGAAGAGCTTCAAAAGGCTATTGATAGTTTAAAAGAATCTTCTGAAAATACAAAAAAAGTATTAGAAGAGAAGATTAAAGGGTTAGAAGAAAAACAAAAAGCTTCTGAAGAAGAAATTAAAAAGCTAAAAGAAGAATTAGATAAGAAAATCGAAGAAGCAAAGAAGTTAATCGAGGAAGCAAATAAAAAATCGAAAGAAGAACTTGAAAAACAAGCTAAAGATGAAAAAGACAAAAACCTAAACCAAGACTTATCTAAGAAATTAGATGAACTTCTAAAACTTCAAAAAGAAAACAAAGAGAAGAAAGAAGATAAGAAATCTCAAGATAAGAAGTGGGACGAAATTTTAAAAGCTGATGATAAGAACATCCTAAATCAATTTGATCTTAACAAGATGAAAAAGCAAGAGGAACAACAGGACAAAAAACAAGTTAAAGATGAAAAAGAATTTGCAGTTTTCCAAGTAGACAAAAACTTTTATAACATTATCAACAAAGATGGTAAGACAACAGTCTATATGGATGTAAAAACTTATGTGGATCAAGGAAGAACTATGATTCCAGTAAGATATATTGCTTATACTCTAGGTTTTAATGTTGAGTATGACAACTCTACTCGTGAAGCTATTTTCTCAAACAAAGAGAATAATATCTTAGCTAAAAAGACATTAAGATTAAATATTGATACTGGTGTTATGAAAGATTCAGATGGAAAGGTCTACAATTCAGATGTTAAGCCAGTGATTATAAATGGAAGAATTCATGCTTCAATTTCAAACATTGCCAAAGCTTTCGGAGCAAGTCATGGGGATATTAAAGATGGTAAAAACCAAACAATAGAATGGGACAATACTAGAAAAGCAGTCTATGTATTTAAAAATGTAAAATAAGAAAGGATAGAAAAATGAATATGAGCATTAAACGAGGAGTAGCCATAGCGTTACTCCTTTTTACATTTACAGTACCAGCAACTACATTTGCAATGACAAATGAAGGGAAAATAGAAAGTCAAAACGAATCAATCTATGAACCACAAAAAGAAGAATTTGAAAAAATGTTGAAAGATGATGTTTTTACACCATCAAAAGAAGAAATTCCTTATCAAGATGTTCCAAGAATACCAGGAAATACAAGTGAAGCAAATAAGCCTTCAAATGATTCTCCAAAGAAAACCCCACTTGTAAAAGGTGGTAATACAAAGGCAGTAAATAATCTTGCAACACAAGAAAATAAGGCAAGAGGTTCAGTAATTGAAAATGTAGATAGGAATGGAAAAGATATTACACCAAGTGGAGATACAGAAAAAGATAAAGAAAATCCAGTTGATGTAAGACAATTCTTAACATTTCAAACTAAAAGTGGAAAAACTATGCACCTAATAGTGGATCACTCGTCAAATCAAGATAATGTAAGGTTATTGACAGAAGTAGGGGAGCAAGACCTACTTAATATGATTGAATCAGAAGATAAAAATACTATAAAGGTTGAAGAGCCTAAGAAAGAAGAAGTAAAAAAAGAAGAACCTAAGACTGTTCCAGTAAAAGAAGAAAAGAAAAGCGGAATAGGTTCATTTCTAATTATTGCACTTGTAATTGGAGGAGTTATAGGAGCAGGATATTACTTTAAAGTAGTCAAAGCAAAAGAAGATAGAATGTTGGAAGACTTTGAAGAAGATGATGAAGATTATATTAGTGAGTCAGAAGATGAATCTGACAATGAAGAAAGTCATGAAGAATCTTTAGATGAAGACGATGAACTATTATAAGGATATTAAATTTAAGTACAATTGAACTTTTGTCCCAGATATGATATGATATTTGGGACAAAGGAGGATTGTAATGAGTTCATATACAGAAAAAATATCAGATAAAATAAATGATTTTGACTCACATAAAGTATTTTTTGCTAATGACTTTTTAGATATTGCTTCTTATGAAACTGCTAGAAAGACATTGAATAGAATGGTTAATGAAAGAAAAATTAAGCGTGTCATTGATGGCTTTTATTACAATCCAAGATATAGTGAATTAATTGGAGAGTACGAAGCAGTATCAATTCACGAGTTGGCACTTGCTATAGCAAGAAAATACAATTGGAATATTGCACCATATAATAGCACAGCCTTAAACTTATTAGGACTTTCAACACAAGTTCCAACTCACTATAAATATATATCTAGTGGAAGATATAAAGAATATAAAATTGGAGATACGGTTTTAGAGTTTAAAAAAGTAAATTCTGGAGAAATTGCCAATATGTCTTTGAAGACAGCAACAGTTATTCAAGCAATTAAGTCTTTAGGTAAAGAAAATATAACCAACGAAGTTATACAAAAAATAAGAGAAAACTTAACTGAAAAAGAAAGAAAAGACTTAATGAATGAGTCAAAATCAGTTCCATCATGGATATATGAAGTAATAAGAGAAATTTCTGAGGGTAAAAATGAATAAGTTTTATATAGGAAACAAGGACGATTTGAGAGTTTTAATAGTCAATACTGCAAGAAAGAAAAATATATCTGAAGCAGTCATTGAAAAGGACTATTGGGTTACTTTTATCTTAGGCTATCTATTTAATGAAAATAAATGGAAAGAATATTTTACTTTTAAAGGCGGCACATCACTTTCAAAGTGTTTTAGACTTATAGAAAGATTTTCAGAAGATATAGATCTAATCTTAGATTGGCGAGTATTAGGTTACGAAGAAAAAGAACCTTGGTTAGAAAGATCAAATACTAAACAGGATAAATTCAACAAAGAAGTTAATAAAAAGACAGAAGAATTTTTAAGAGATGAATTTTTAAAAGTTTTAGAACAAGATTTAAAGGACATGGACTTTGAATTTTCCGTAGATAGTATAGATCCACAAACAATTCTATGTAAATATCCTAAAATCTTTGAATCTAATTATTTAACACAAAATATAAGGCTTGAAATAGGAAGTCTTGCAGCATGGACACCTGCAATTGAAGTGGAAATCCTGCCAATAATTGGAGAAGTCTATCCAAATGTTTTTAAAGAAAAAACTAATATAAGAACAGTATCAGCAGAGAGAACTTTTTGGGAAAAAGCAACAATTTTACACCACGAAGCAAATAGACCAGAATCTTCTCCTATGCCACATAGGTATGCAAGACACTTTTATGACTTATATAAAATAGCAAATTCAGATTTCAAAGACAGAGCCTTAGAGGATAAGGAGTTATTAAAGAAAGTAACTGAATTCAAAATGAAATTCTACCCTAGGAAGTGGGCAAGGTATGAAGAAGCATTAGATGGTAGATTAAAGTTTGTTCCAAGAAACTACCGACTTTCTGAAATAGAAAAAGATTATAAGGCTATGTCAGAAATGATATATGGAGAATATCCAAACTTTGAAGAGATTATAAAAGTTCTTCAAGAACTAGAAAAAGAAATTAATAAGTAAATCGAATTCTCCCAAAAATAATATAATATTCGGGAGAAATACTTTGAGCGAGAGAGAAATCTTTCGCTCTTTTTTTTATTTATGGAGGTATTAATGAAGTTAGTAATAGCAGAAAAGCCAAGTGTAGCAGTTACAATTGCAAAAGTAATTGGAGCAAGAACAAGAAAAAACGGATATTATGAGGGAGGTGGATACATTGTTTCTTGGTGTGTCGGTCATTTAATTCAAATGGCAAGTCCAGATAAGATTGATGAAAAATGGAAGAAATGGAGAATAGACACTCTTCCTATAATTCCAGAAGAATATATTTATGAAGTATCTAAAAGCACTAAAAAACAATATGGAGTTTTAAAGAAACTTTTAAACGATAAGAACATCGACACAGTTATAAATGCTTGTGATGCTGGAAGAGAGGGAGAACTTATTTTTAGGCTTGTATATAATCAAGCTAAATGCAAGAAGAAAATTCAAAGACTTTGGATATCTTCAATGGAAAACAAAGCTATTGAAGATGGCTTTAGAAATCTTAAAGATGGAGAAAACTTTGAAGACTTATATAGATCGGCAAGTGCAAGAGCTATTGCAGATTGGCTGGTAGGAATGAATTTAAGTAGGCTTTATTCTTGCATTTACAAGGAAACATATTCAGTTGGTAGAGTACAAACACCAACTCTATATTTAATAGCTAAAAGAGATAGCGAAATAAATCTATTTAAGAAGCAAAAATATTATACAGTTGACCTATCTTATGGAGGATTGAAACTTGTATCAGATAGAATTGATAAAATTGAAGTTGCAGAACAATTATTAAACTTGCTAGAAGATGAAATAGTTATTACAGAGGTAGAAGATAAAGAAATAAGCACAAAACCAGATAAGCCTTATGATCTCACTACCTTACAAAGAGAAGCAAATAAATATTTTGGATATTCAGCAAATGACACTTTAAATCTGGCACAAGGCTTGTATGAAAAAAAGCTAATCACATATCCAAGAACAGATAGTAGGTATTTAACCGATGATATGGTTACTACTATGAAAGAATTATTGGAAGGACTTGAAGAAGATTTTAAAATCAATGAATCAAACTTTAAGTCTATTTTTAATTCATCTAAAGTTACAGACCACTATGCAATTATTCCTACTATATCAGGTATTGGAAAAGCCAAAGATTTAACTGATAAAGAAAGTAAAATCTATAATCTAATTAAGGATAAATTACTTGCTTCATGTTCGGATAACTTAAAGGAATCTAGTAGAAAAATCAGATATGAATATGATAAATTTAACTTCAATGCAAGTGGCAAGACTATAATCGATGAAGGTTATACCAAGTATCTAAAGAGCTATGGAAAAGAAAAACAAAAAAATGAATTACCAGATATAAAGACTGGAGATAAAATTAAGCTAACTTCTAAAAATATATCGGAGAAATTCACCAAAGCCCCAAGTCATTATAATGAAGATACACTTTTAAAGACTATGGAGAATGCAGGAGTAGAATCTTTGGATAAAGCTATAGAAGTAGAAAGAAAAGGCTTAGGAACACCAGCTACAAGAGCAGGAATTATCGAAAATCTTATCCATAAGGATCTTATAAGAAGAGATAAGAAAAATCTACTTGTAACAGAAAAAGGCAATAGACTTGTATCGATTGTAGAGGATAAGTTTAAATCAGCAGAAACAACATCTGAATGGGAAATGAAACTTGCAAAGATTAGCTCTGGCGAAGTTGATAAAGAAGACTTTTTAAGAGAAATAGAAGATAGTATAAAGGAGCTTGTAGATAGGTACAAGAATAATCTAAATGAATAAGGTAAAAATATTAGAGCTTTTCGGCGGCATAGGTGCTATTAGAAAGGCTTTTATTAATTTAAAGATACCTTATGAAGTTGTTGATTATGTAGAAATAGATAAGGCTTGTGTTAAATCATATAATGAACTTTATGGAGAAGATTATAAGCCAAAATCAGTAGTAGGATATAAAGTACCTAATGAGAATATAGACTTAATAATGCATGGAAGTCCTTGCCAAGACTTTTCAAGAATTGGAAAAAAGCAGGGAGGAGTGAAAAACTCAGGCACTAGATCAAGCTTACTATTTGAAACAATTAGAATAATCAAAGAAATGAAAGATAAACCTAAATGGATAATTTGGGAAAATGTAAAGGGAGTCCTTGATAGAAATATGAGGGACTCCTTTTTTATTTATCTAAAAGAGCTAGAAAACCTTGGATATGAAAGCAAATATGAAATCTTAAATGCAATGGACTTTGGGATACCTCAAAAAAGAGAAAGGATATTTGTTGTTTCATGTCTTGGAGCAAATAACTTTTCTTTTAATAAATTGGAGAGGAAAGAAACTAGACCACTAAGTGAATTTTTAGAAAAGGATGTAAGTGAACTTTACACAATGACCCAACCTTATATGCTGAAATTTTTAAATAAAGGCATAGATAACAGTTTTAGAGGGCGACTAAAAGTGATTAAAGATTTTTCTTATACTATTTCTACAAAACAAATGAGAGTACCTAATTCTGGAATAATAGATATTGGAAATGGTCAGTATAGGTATTTAACAGAAAGAGAATGTTTAAGACTCATGGGTTTTGATGACAGTGATATTGACAAACTAGAAGAAGTACATCCAAGAAGAAAAAATTGCACTTCAAGTAAACTATATAAGCAGGCCGGCAATTCTATTGTGGTTGATATTTTAATGGCTATTATAAAAGAAATTCATAGAATGGAGGTAGAAAATGCAAGTAAATGATTTTAAGAATATACAAGAGGCAATAAAGTATGAAGTGTTACAAGATGAAAAAGAATATTTAAAGCTCTTAAAAGTTATAGGCAATAACCAGAAATATGATTTTTCTAGCCAATTAAGCATATATAACAAGAAACCTGAAGCTAGAGCTTGTGCGACTTTTGATATGTGGAAAAAATATTTTGGTCGAGTTGTTATGAGAGGTCAAAAGGGCATTCCAATTTTAGTTGGAAGTGATATAAATCAAAGAATTTCATATATTTTTGATATTAGTCAGACAACATCAATGGATAGGAATATTAATGAGGTTAGCTTATGGCAGTTTGACCATGAAAACCATAAGGAGGCTTTAAAAGAAATAATAAGAGATTCTTCATTTGAAGCTAGTGATTCACTCAATGAAAATATATTTTCTTTAAGTCGAATTTATGGAGATGAATACATTAATTTGGCACTTGCTGATTTGAGAATAGATATAGAGGATAGACTAAGTTTTGAAAAGTTTATGAGAGACTCAATATCCTATGCGGTAGCTAATAGGTTTAATACAGTTTATCCTATGGATATGGAAAATTTAAAAAATAATTTTTCGAGGATTAATACAATTTCTTTAGAGCAGATAGGTCTTGTAATATCAAGGGTTAGTGAAGATATTATAGATAACACAATAGAAAAATCTAAGGAAATGGATCGAGCTAGGCTGCTGACAGAAAGGGCCGGTGGCGACTATAATAGAGATATAGAAAATATAAACGAAGATAGAGGAGGTCAAAATGATTTATATAGACGAGATGATAGGTCAAGAAGTAGAGATGGACGAGTTTTCACAGATGGAAGCGACAGAGGAAATAGCGATGAAGATCGAAGAGAAAACATTGGACATGATGGAGAAGGATCTGGAATTTATGGAGAGATTTCCGAATCCAACATACGCAGTTCTAAGACTGTCTTACCTGGTAGGGAGCGAGGACATGGAGAACTGGAAGAAACTTCAAGAAATGTACGAGGAGAAAACACTTTTGAACCACCTGAAGGAAATTCAGACTCAGGCAGTGGACTATATCAAGAGAGAGAAAGTCAAGATGATGAAAGCACAAGGATTGACAGAGAAGATGATGAGAGAAAATCCAGAGAAATTCCAAGGACAGATGAACAACTTGATTGCAACAGTGAAGAGAATGGCAATCAAGGAATACGTGGAAGCGTAGAAAAGGAAATAAGCCAAGAAAAGGAAGCTGATGAAGCTTCTTTTTTTGATGGCAAAAACACTGAAAACAGAAAAGATTATTGGATTGTAGAATTTAATGAAAACCACGAATTAGTTCCCGATTATAGTGGACAGATAGTAACCAAAGAATTAATAAATGTCCTAAGACAAAAGGATATTGATGTTAAAGACCATAATCAAACTCTTGGAGAAAATGAATTTGGAGAAATGACTGATGATTATATCGGATATTTCAAATTCTATTTTGACCACTATGTAGACGGCGAAGTTGTCGAACATTATAGGGTTGACCTTGGTGATGGTGAAGAAGTAAATGAGCGTGAATTTTCATTTTTAGAAGAGCAAGTTGAACTAAGTGAGGAAAATTCCTTACAAGAAGAAGTTAAGGAAAAGATAGAGCCTAAGTTTAAAATAGGAGATCAGGTTAGGTATAAAGATAAAGAATTTACCATTACAGATTTTGATGAACTTAGTGGAGGACTTAAAACTGTAACCATTAGAGATAATATGGAATATATGGGAGGTATGATTAGGGGTTCGGAAGTAATTCCATATAGAAACGATTCATACCTGGAAGAAATCTTTGAAAATATAAGTCAAACATCAGAAAAACTAGCGGTAAAGGTTGGAAAAGAATTTATTTTAGAAGATGAGAATACCTTTGATGGAATTAACTTAATTGAAACTGGAACTAAGGTAGAAGTTAATGGGGAAGAAATTCCTTTATATAAGGGTGAAACATTTGAAGAAAGTAGAAAGATTGATGACCTTTTAGATAGTGGAAATTATGAGATATACAAATTATCTGAACATGAAAATCAAATTGGAACAGAAGTAGAGCAAGAAAGCTTTATTGATAACTACAATCCTGAAATTGACCAAATGATGGATAGGTATGATGTCCCAAGGGAAGCAGCCGAAAACTTATTGAGGGGTAAAGAGGATTTAAAAAATCTAGGCTATGAACCTAATAAGGAAAGGCTAAGCTTTGCTAGAAATTATGACTTGAAAAATCATATCTACTCAGAATACCTAACACCATCAGAAAAGCTAGATAAAAATATAAAAGCTATTAAAATGCTAAAAAGACTTGAAAATGAAAACAGGAGTCCAAGAGAGTATGAACAAGCCTATCTTGCTGACTATCTAGGTTGGGGAGGTCTTGCCGATGTCTTTGATGAAGAAAAGGGAGGTCAATGGCTCGAAGCAAGAAATATTTTAAAAGAAAATCTAACAAATGAAGAGTATTTGAATGCTAAAGAGTCTACTTTAACATCCTTTTATACACATAGAGAGGTAATGGATGGAATATATAAGACTCTAACAGATATGGGTTTTAAGATTGGGAATATCCTTGAACCATCTGCAGGGGTCGGTAATTTTATTGGTAATATGCCAAGTGAAATAAAAGGCTCTAAAGTATATGGAGTAGAAAAAGATAGTCTAAGCGGAAGAATAGCAAGAGAACTTTATCCTGAAGCTAATATTCAAATTAAAGGCTTTGAAGAAACAAACTTCTCAAATAACTTTTTCGATTTAGTTATAGGAAATGTTCCCTTTGGAGATTTTAAAGTTAACGATCGTGAATATAACAGAAATAACTTTCTGATTCACGATTATTTTTTTGCAAAGTCAATAGATAAGGTTAGGAATGGAGGAATTATTGCCTTCATAACTTCATCTGGAACTATGGATAAAAAAGATGAATCTGTTAGAAAATATATTAATGCAAGATGTGAGTTTTTAGGAGCTATGAGGCTTCCTAATACAACATTTAAAGGACTTGCTGGTACAGAAGTTACTTCAGATATTATTTTTCTAAAGAAGAGAGACTCAGTTATAGAAAGAGATGACGATTGGATTCATCTAGGAACTGATAAAAAGGGTTTAACTTACAATAAATATTTTGTAGATAATCCTCAAATGGTATTAGGGGATATGAAAGAAGTATCTGGAAGATTTGGAAATACAATTACTTGTGATGAAAAAGAAGACGAAAAGTTAAAAGATTTAATGGATCTTGCAAGTAAGGAAATATCTTCAAATTCAAAATATGAAGAGGTCGAACTATTGGAAGATGAAGAATTAAGTCTTCCAGCGACAGATGATGTTAAGAATTTTTCCTATACCATTATTGATGAAGAGGTCTACCTAAGAGAAAACTCAGTCTTAATTAAGCAGAATATATCAGATAAAAATAAAGAAAAGATAAAAGATTATCTTGATGTAATGAATGCTTTGAAAGATGTAATAGAAAAACAAAAGGACGATTTTTCTGATGAAGAAATAAAAGAGTCACAAGCAAAGTTAAATGAAGTCTATGATAACTTTTCAAAGAAACATGGCTTTATTAACTCCTTATCAAACACTAGAGCCTTAAAGGAAGACTCAAACTTTCCTTTGGTATCATCAATAGAAATACTTGATGATGAGGATAATTTCAAAGCTAAGAGTGATATATTTTCAAAAAGAACAATAACAAAGGCAAAAGTAGTAGACCATGTAGATACTTCCCTTGAAGCCTTAGTCTTATCAGTTTCACAAAAGGGATATGTAGACTTTGAATATATGGAATCTATAACAAGTAAAGATAGGAACACCTTAATTGGTGAGCTTGAGGGCGAGATATTTTTAGATATTAAGGATACAGACCTAATAAATAACAGAATGCCCTTTGAAAACTTTAACAATGATGATCCCTTTCATTTTTCATATGTATCAGCTGATGAATATTTAAGTGGCAATATTAGAGAAAAGATTGGTTACCTCAATTCATATATCGGAGAAATTGAAAATGTAATAGATTTAGCACCTTCTGAAAAGAAAGACACATTATTAAACGAGTTAGGCAAACTCAAATATCAAAGAGAAAAATTACAAGAAGTTATGCCTGAAGAACTCACTGCTTCTGATATAAATGTAAGGTTAGGAGCAACCTGGATACCTCAAAAAGATATAGAAGACTTTACTTTTAACCTTTTAAAAACACCAGGTTATGATAGGTGGAATATAAATGTTAGGTTCTCGCCACACTCAAGTGAATGGAATATTGAGGGTAAAAGTGTTGACTCAACTAATGACCTTGCTAACATGACTTATGGTACAAGTAGAGTGAATGCCTATAAGCTAATTGAAAATGCCCTTAATCTAAAAGATACAAAGGTATTTGACCAAGTAATAAATGATGATGGTTCTAAGACTTCTGTATTAAACAAAAAAGAAACTATGCTTGCAAGTCAAAAGCAAGAACTGATTAAAGAAGAATTTAAGAATTGGATATTTGAAGATCCTGATAGAAGATATAGGCTAGAAAAGATTTATAATGAAAAATTCAACTCAATTAGAAATAGAGAATTTGATGGTTCTAACTTAACATTTGATGGAATGAATACAGAAATCAGACTTCGAGAGCATCAAAAAAACGCCATAGCAAGAACTCTTTATGGTGGAAATACACTACTTGCCCATGTAGTAGGAGCAGGAAAAACTTTTGAAATGGTAGCTTCTGCTATGGAATCTAAAAAGTTAGGACTTGCAAGTAAATCATTATTTGTAGTTCCTAACCATCTAACTACTCAAATTGGTAGGGAGTTTATGCAATTATATCCGTCAGCAAACATTATGGTGGCCGATAAAAAAGACTTTCAACCGAAAAATAGAAAAAGATTTATTGGAAGGATTGCAACAGGAGAATATGACGCAGTCATCATAGGACACTCTCAATTTGAAAAAATACCAATGTCTAAGGAATACCAAGTTAGACATATACAAGACCAAATAGACGATATAGTTTCCTTTATTGATGAGAACAAAAGAAATAGAGGGGAAAATTTCACAGTAAAACAACTGGAAAAGACAAAGAAGAAACTCTTGGTAAGACTTGAAAAACTAACTGATGACTTTAAAAAAGATGATGTAATAACCTTTGAAGAACTAGGAGTAGATAAGTTATTTATAGACGAAGCTCATAATTACAAAAACCTATTTTTGCATACAAAGATGAGAAATGTTGCGGGTATCGGTCAGAGTGAAGCCTTTAAGTCTTCGGATATGTATATGAAATGTAGGTATATGGATGAAATGACAGATGGAAAGGGAGTTGTATTTGCTACTGGTACACCAATATCAAATTCAATGACAGAGCTTTATACCATGCAAAGATACCTTCAATATGACGATTTAAAGGCAAGAGGATTAGAACATTTTGACGCTTGGGCTTCTACTTTTGGAGAAACAGAAAACACCTTTGAGTTATCTCCAGAAGGTACTGGATATAGGCAAAAGACAAGATTTTCAAAGTTTTATAATTTGCCAGAGTTGATGTCTATGTTTAAAGAAGTAGCAGATATAAAGACTTCAGATATGTTAAATTTGCCAGTACCAGAAGCAAATTTTGAAGTTATTAAAACAAAACCTACTGAGGAACAAAAAGAAATATTAGAAGCCATTTCAGAAAGAGCTGATGCGGTTAGAAATAACCAAGTAGAGCCAACAGAAGATAATATGCTAAAGATTACAAATGATGGCAAAAAACTTGCCCTAGACCAAAGATTAATAAACCCACTACTTCCCGATGATCCTAATTCAAAGGTTAATGTATGCGTTAAAAATATCTTTTCGATCTGGGATAAGACAAAAGAAAATTCATCGACCCAATTAGTATTTTCGGATATGTCCACACCAAAAGGAGATGGAGAATTTAATATCTATGATGATATTAGAAATAAGCTAGTGAATATGGGAATACCTAAAGAAGAAATAGCCTTTATTCACGAAGCAGATACAGACAAACAAAAAGATGAATTGTTCTCTAAGGTAAGAAGAGGAGAAGTAAGAGTATTATTAGGCTCTACTCAAAAAATGGGAGCAGGTACAAATGTACAAAATAAGCTAATAGCCTTACACGATTTAGACGTCCCTTGGAGACCGTCTGACCTAGAGCAAAGAAGTGGTAGAATTGTTCGTCAAGGTAATGAAAATGATAAAGTCAATATCTTTAGATATGTAACAGAGAATACATTTGATTCTTATTTGTGGGTGCGACATGAAGTCGCTTAATTTAACTGTTTGGCAAAATGACCAAACCAACTGTTCCGTTAGTTGAGCCGAGTATCGACTGCACTTAGGTGTGGTAAGCCGATATTAAAGTAGCCCTACTTGAGGTAAAACCGTGAGGGAATACCGAAACTGCTAGCAACAAGGTGGTTAGGGAGCGAGGCTTGATAATATGGCTAACATATGTGAACTACTGATAAATGTCGTTAAGGCGAACAGGCTAAAGTTGCTGATAAGCCTGAACAAAATGGTGTGTAGTCGGATAATTCTTTCCACAGTGGGATTACACGGACAAAAAGACTACCGGCAGAGAGGTAGAGCCTAAGTTATCAATGTTAATTAAGTGAAACATGGTAAGCCTGTACTATTGCCATAAGGCAAGGCAAATCGTAAGAAATGCTGATAATGGTGCAGGTAAAGGAGAATGGAAAAAGCGAATGCCATCTTGTAATGAGATGGATAGGGGTTCAAAATTTGCCCTAACTTGAAAGAGTGCAGACTTCCATTTGGTTTTTAATCACAAGAGAACTTGTAGAATTTTTGAAAGGAGAAAGCAAATGAACAGTAAAATGTGTGCTACTACTAACAGAGCTAAAAACTGGGAAAGTATAGATTTTTCTCTAGCAGAAAGCTATGTTAAAAAACTACAAATGCGTATTGTGAAAGCGTGGAAAATGAGTAAATATGGAAAGGTAAAATCTTTACAACATTTACTCACAACTTCATTTTATGCAAAAGCCTTGGCTATTAAGAGGGTAACTGAAAATCAAGGCAAGAAAACAAGTGGTGTAGATGGCGAATTATGGCTAACACCACAGGCAAAGTATAAGGCGATAGAAAAGTTAAATTTAAGAGGATATAAACCTAAGCCTCTTAAAAGAGTGTATATACCAAAGAAAAATGGCAAGAAAAGACCTCTCAGCATTCCTACAATGACAGATAGAGCAATGCAAACCCTATATAAATTTGCACTTGAACCCATAGCAGAAACTACTGCTGACCCTAATTCTTATGGATTTAGGGCAAAAAGATGTACACAAGATGCTATCGAGCAGTGTTTTACATCACTTAATAAAAAGAAATCTGCAAAATGGGTACTTGAGGGAGATATAAAAGGTTGTTTTGATAATATAAGTCATGAATGGATATTAAATAATATCCCAATGAACAAGAAATTATTAAAACTTTGGCTTGAGTGTGGATATATAGAAAAACAAAAACTATTTCCAACAGAAACAGGAAGTCCCCAAGGCTCTCCAATATCACCTATTATTTCCAATATGGTATTAGATGGTTTAGAAAAAGCAATCAAAGAGAAATACCATAGAAGAACAGTAAATAAGAAAACATATTTCCCAAAGGTTAACTTTGTTAGATATGCAGATGATTTCATCGTTACAGGGGAAAGTGCAGAATTACTTGAAAATGGTGTAAAGCCAATCATTGTAAAATTCTTGGCTGAAAGAGGTTTAGAATTATCAGAGGAAAAGACACTCATAACACACATAAATGACGGTTTTGATTTTCTTGGAGTTAATATTAGGATGTATAAAGATAAGTTGCTTACAAAACCATCTGATAAGAACTTTAAGGCTATTGTCGATAAAATCAGACGAATCATAAAAGATAATCCGTCAATGAAACAAGAAATTTTGATTAGAAAATTAAATCCAATCATTATAGGTTGGGTAAACTATCAGAAATATAATGTTTCATCTAAAACCTTTGAAAAACTTGATTATGAAATATATAAAAGCTTGTGGACCTGGTGCGTTCGTAGACACCCAAAGAAAGGTAGAAAATGGATAGCTAAGAAATACTTCCATACCATTGGAAATAGAACCTGGACTTTCAGTGTAGCAACTGGCGACAGAATGGAAAATGGCGAGAAATACTATCTTCGTCTTAAATATGCTACAGACACTGATATTAAAAGATTTACCAAAATACAAGCTGAAGCAAATCCATTTGATGAAAATTGGCAAATATACTTTGAAGAAAGAGAAGAGTTAAAAATACGAAACGAACTTAAAGGACGTACAGTTATAAATAGACTGTATAAAACGCAAAATGGAATATGCCCTGTTTGTGGAGAGAAAATAACTATTGATACAGACTTTAGAGTACATCAAACAATTCAAAATAATATTACTCTTAAAACTTTAGTACACCCTTGGTGTCATAGAAAATTGCATATAGATGATGAAGAAAACACGCTGGCTCTTTAATTAGGGCTTATAAAAACTTGAGCCGTGTGAGGGGAAACTCTCATGCACGGTTCTTAGAGGGGAAAGGGATAGTAATATCCCCGACCTACTCGACCAGACAATAGAGAATAAGCAGAAATTCATATCCCAAATTATGACAAGCAAGACGCCTGTGCGTGTTGCAGAAGATGTTGATGAAGCAAGCCTATCTTATTCAGAAATTAAGGCTTTAGCCACTGGAAATCCTTTAATTAAAGAAAAAATGGATTTAGATAACGAAGTTACAAAACTAAAAATGCTGGAAGCAAACTACAAGTCTAATAAATATAAGCTTGAAGATAAGGTAAATAAAATTTATCCTCAAAGTATTTTAAAAACTGAAATGGAAATACAAGCAGTTAAAGAAGATATTGCAAGTGTTGAGAAATTAGGAGAAGGAGATAGTAAATTTACTTCAATCAGTCTTGGTGCAGATAAAATTTTAGATAAGAAAGAAGCTGGAGAGAAGCTATTAGAAGAAATAAAAAAAGTAAAGATAAATGATAGCAAGGTCATTGGTAAATATAGAAATTTAGACTTACAAGTTTCATATAACTTTATGACTAATACTCATACCTTTAAACTCCTAGGAAAAGCAGAATATTTCGGAGAGCTTTCAAACTCTACTGATGGTAATATAACAAGGCTTGATAATGCCATTGAAAAAATGCCCGCAAAGCTTGAAAGATTAAATCAAAATCTTGAAAACTATAAAGAATCTTTAGAAAATGCCAAAGTAGAATTGACCAAACCATTTGAAAAAGCAGATGAGTTAAGGGATAAGACACTAAGACTAGCTGAAATTAATAAACTTTTAGATATGGGAGAAGTAGAAGAATTAGAAAATCAATCACCACTATTAGAAGATTTAAAAAGGGCGATAGTTGATTATTCTAACTATGAGTTTTCAGAATCTAATAGCTATGAAGACTTTGACAAACTATACCCTGATTTAAGCCATATAGGACTTGCCTATACAGAAACACCAGATGGTAAGCACTCTATTCAATATGAGGTGAATTTGGAAGAAAAAACATGGACTCAGTATGTAGATAATGTTGCTATTAGAACAGAATCTTTTGTAGAAGAAGATATATCTAATTCACAAGCTCTTAAAGATATGACTGAAGCCATAAAGATGTCAAGTTTTGATGATTTGGTATCAGTAGATGAAGAAGATTTAAAACAAGCCTTAGGCTTAGAAATAGATGATGACGGAAACTTCTATGACCCACTAGCAAAAGATCTTGATAATGATGGAATACCAGATAGGTATGACAATGATTTTAAAGATAGTGATTACTTTGAATCAACTTATGATGTAGAGGATAATCTTCACGCAAGGGAAGAGAAACCATCAATATTGGGACAAATATCAAAATTCAAAGCGGAAGAAGAAAAAGATAAAAATCAAGAAAAAAGTGAAAAAGGACAAGAACGATAAAGGAGGGCGAAAGGCTCTCCTTATTTAGTACAAGGAGGAAATTATGGAATACAAAGATATTAGAGAAAATTTAGAAGAAATGATGAATGATAACTACAAGGATTTTATAAAAGCACTTGTGAGCATAGAAAAAGGTGTTACTGATGAAAAGGCACTTGAAGAAGTCTACGTTTTATATATGAACAATGACACAACAGGTCTACTAAGTGATGACTTTGACTATATGATAGATGATATGAAAGAACAGGGAAAGCTTATTGAAAATACCAATGAACTTGAAGAAAAAGATGACCTCATAAATCTCGTGGGTAATATATCTGGAAAAGTAGAAAATCTTGAAAGAGAAAATGTTAATGGAGAAAAATTCAAGGTAAGCAATTTCTCAATTGTTTCTAAAGATGACGATGGGAATAAAATTTATACCAATTGTTCAGCTTATGGAGATAAGACAAAAGATGTAGAGAACCTAAAACAAGGAGATTTTGTTAAAATATTCGGACAAGTAAAAACAAGTATTGATAACAACGGGAAGGAACATAAGAATGTCCGTATTTTATCTTCTAAGCTCTTAAAAGCAAAAGAACAAGTAAAGAGTCAAGATAAAGATAAAAAGTCCATATTAGGGCAAATAAAAAGCTTTAAGACAGATGACAAAACTAAGTCAACTAAGAAAGACCATAGCAAAGGTACAGAGAGATAAATATCGGCAGTCTTCGGACTGCCTTTATTTTTTTGTCATATTGAAACAGATTGTATAATGACGTAATACCTTGGAACAATTAATAACTTATCAAGTCCAATATTAAAAACGGCAGATAAAACAATGAAGATAACATATACCTTAACAGAGGAGGAATAAAATGAACAAATTCTTTGAAATACTAAAAGTATGCTTTACAGCTATCGGAGGATGGTTGGGATTTTATCTAGGAAGTGTAGATGCTTTCATCTACACACTACTCGCTTTTGTGATAGCTGACTATTTAACAGGAGTTTTAAGAGCAGGAGTCGAAAGATAGCTATCCTCATCCATATGATTTAAAGAGATAGCTAAAAAGATTATGATTTTTATAGTTGTGGGAATAGCAAACCTATGTGATGTAAATTTAATTAAAGGTGATGGAACAATCATAAGAACAGCCATCATTTTTTTTATATAGCAAATGAGGGACTTTCTATACTAGAAAATTCTGTAGCACTAGGATTGCCAGTACCAGAAAAGTTAAAGACACTATTAAAACAATTCAAGGAGGAGAAATAAATGAGTAATAGCCCATTAGTACAAGCAACAATTCTATCACCGAACCATAGTGGAAGAAGAAATCAGAATATAACAAAAATTGCTATACACCATGCAGCTGGAGTTATAAATGGTAGAAATCTTGCTGGAGTATTTGTGCCAAGGTCAAGACGAGCATCTGCAAACTACAATTTAGGATCCGATGTAGTAGTTGTTTTAGGGGTAGATGAATCTAACAGAGCCTGGACAACTTCATCTTCCTGGTGTGACAATCGATCAACTAGCAAGAGAATTTATAAATGGAAAATGGAAAATGTAGAAATGGAGAAGAAAGAAAAAAAGATTAACCAATGCTGGATATGATTATCATGTTTTTCAGAGAATAATGAATGAAGTTTTATGTAGTAAAATAATTTTATTAAACTAAACAAAGCAAAATAATCACTTAGGGTGTGTAATATCACGAAAAGATAGAAATAAAGAACAGTTTATTACTTATATACAAGCCTCAGCTAAAGAATCAAGATAAAAACTATCAATAATTTTATAAATATTTGACAAAAATAGAAATATATGATATTAATAAGTCAAGACATATTGTACATTATGTTATGGTCAATCGTTTTCAACTTAAAAATTTATTAAGGAGGTAAATGATGGGTAATTACGATGTAGAAACTAGAAGTGTGGAGTGCTGGGTAATTTGCGGTGGAGGATGTGCGCTGACTTGTTTTGCTGATTCAGGAGTACCTGTGTTAGATGCAGTTGGCATATCACTTTCTTATAATGATGATTTAGCTTAAAATTTAAAAGCATAGTGAACTCTTGAATTATAGGGGTCACTATGCTTTTTTACATAGTTAGTGGATTTGTATGGGGGACTAAAAATGATTATAGAATGCTGTAAATTAAAAAAAAAGATGGGGGATTTCGAATTTTATCTAGAACATATCTTTTTTCAAGAAGGGTGTATGTATGTTATTGAAGGAGAAAATGGATCTGGAAAGACTACATTTTTAAATCTTTTATGTAATTTATTAATTCAGGATGAAGGGATAATTTTATATAATAACAAGAAAATGGAAGGAAATGAAAGAATCATAAAAAATAATATTGGGTTTTTACCAAATGTAATCTGCTTACCTAATATATATGATAGTGAAATAACAGCTAAAATATTCGGAAAGCAATTTTCAAATTTCTCAAAACAGAAATTTCTAAAATATTTGAGAACTTTTAAAATTGACAATGGTAAAAGGATTGGTGAGATGTCAGATGGTATGAAAAAAAAATTTATGATTTCAACTATATTGGCATATTCACCAGATGTTTTAATATTTGATGAGCCTTTTAATGATATAGACACTGAATCTCAGAGGTTTCTTGTAGAAGAATTTAGAAATGTAATAAAAAACAATGGAACTGTTATAATAAGTACTCACATAAAAAACGTTTTAAATTCAATTAGTTATAAAATAATAAAACTTAGCAATGGAAAATTAGATCTTGAAAGCAACTGATAATTATGAAAGATTTTTTAAATATCATAAATATAATACATGAATACGGGAATATAAAAAAGAAAACTATAATTTTATCAGTATTCATATCTATGTTTATAGCCTTATTAAACTCCGCTCCTGTGAAGTTAATACAAAATATTATGGATGAAGGGTTTGTTAAAAAGAACTATGAGTTAATTGTAATCATAAGTATACTCCTAATAGTTATTTATTTTCTCAGGTCAATATTATCCTATTTTTTAAATAAAACTTCTCTAAAGATATCTAAACAATTAGCACAGGATCTTAGAGAATCTTCATTTGAACTGATATTGAATAGCGACTACGAAACATATTCACGATATGATAGTTCTTATATTAATCATAGAATAAATGAAATTGCAACATTGGGGGATATATTTTCTCCTAATATATTTAATATAGTTACAACAACTCTAGAAGCTTCATTTGTATTTTTATTATTATTTAGAATTAATATTTTTCTTTTGATGATATCATTGATTCCAATACCCATATTGTTTTTATTGATTAAAAATAAGAATAATAAATTGGAAGAAAGCACAAAGGAACTGATGGAAAAAATGTCAAGGCAGACTCAGAGAGTAACTGAAAAATTATCAGGTATTGAGTACATACAGAAGACTGGTAAAGAAGGAACAGAAATAAACTCAATGAAATCAATTGATAGAGAGGTCTTTAACCAAAAGTATCATCAGGGGCTGTTAACTAAAAAAATAACTGAGACAATTAGTTTATATGTTACCATTTTACCTGTGTTACTATATATGATTGGAGGATATCTATATATCAATGGCAACATTACATTGGGTGGAATCATATCATTTACTACCAACATATCAAAAGTATATTCTCCTTTTTTAAATGTTGCACTTTTTACTGTAAACATTAAATCAATTAAGGCGTCAGGGAGAAGAATGATAGAATTATTAGAAGAATTTAAAAATGAAGATGATTTAAGAGTAAGTAATGAAAATGATAAAATTTGTTTAGATGAAATTAATAAAATTGAATTCATAAATGTCTATTTCAAATATAAATCTTCATCAAATGTTATAATTCAAAATATTAATTTTGATTTATCTAAAGGAGATGTGATGAAAATATCTGGAGAGAATGGAAGTGGGAAAAGTACTTTACTTAAGCTCGTTTTAGGTATTTTATCTCCAACAAGAGGTAATATAAAAATCGACAGTTTGAAGTATGAAAATTTAGATAAAAATGCTGTAAGGAAAAAAATCGGGATAATTGACCAAAGTATATTTCTTTTTAATGACACAATTGAAAATAATATTTTGTACGCTTTGAATGAAAAACCATCTAGAGATGAATTTGTAAATATAATTAAACTATTAAGATTAGACAGAAACTATAGTGAAAAAGATATAATGGAGAAAAGAATAGGACAAAACGGAAGAAATTTATCAGGCGGAGAAAGACAAAAAGTAGCACTTGCTAGAGTTTTGCTTAGAGATAATGATGTAATTATCTTCGATGAATCAATAGCAAATGTTGATTATGAGACAAGAAATGTAGTAAAAGAAATAATAAACAATGAACTAAATAATAAAATCGTCATAGTTATAGACCATAATAACTTTTTTGACGACATAGTTACAAAGAGTATTCTTTTAAAGAATGAATATAAGGGGTCATAAAAAATGTATGAATTGATTTCTATTGATTTCAAAAATAACTATAAGTTAATAATCTCGTCTCTCTTTATAATAATTTTTTCTAATTATATAGTGAGAAGTAATATTTTAAACTATATTATTTTTTACTATGTAACTTTGGGTATTGTATTAGATATAGAGTCAAAATCAATAAAAGATAAATCGTTATTTTACTTTAATATGCTTCCGAAAATGAGAGGATATGTAATAATAGAGAAAATAATTTTCGGATTCCTTTTAAGTATAGTATTCTACTCACTCACAAATTTAATAAATTATATCATTAGTCTAAACATTATTAAACCCTATACTTTAATTCATTTGTTTAATGTTATTTTAATTTCAGGAATATTATCAATTAAGGTTAAAGTTTATAATTTGAGAGTTTACACAAATATCATAACAATTATTTATGGTCTAACAATAACTGCAGTAAATAAATTTAACTTTCGATTTCCTATTAAGTTTGATTTTTTTTCTGTATTATTCTTTTTCCTATTAGTTTACAGATTTATTTGCAGAATAAGAAAAACAGATTACTTTTATAACAAAAGTATATAATATATACTAGTCTCAACTAAAGAATCAAGATAAAAACCATCAATAATTTCATAAATATTTGACAAAAATAGAAATATATGATATTAATAAGTCAGGACATATTGTACATTATGTTATGGTCAATCGTTTTCAACTTAAAAATTTATTAAGGAGGTAAATGATGGGTAATTACGATGTAGAAACTAGAAGTGTGGAGTGTTGGGTAATTTGCGGTGGAGGATGTGCGCTGACTTGTTTTGCTGATTCAGGAGTACCTGTGTTAGATGCAGTTGGCATATCACTTTCTTATAATGATGATTTAGCTTAAATTTAAAAGCATAGTGACCTCATGAATTATAGGGGTTGCTATGCTTTTTTACATAGTTAGTGGATTTGTATGGGGGTAATATATGTTAAAACCAATAGCTTTTAAGACAAAGAATGACAATTGGTATATTTATGACAATAAAACTCGATTTGTTTTGCCTATTAATGACGTTGAATTATGCGAAAATGACCTAGATAAAAATGGTAATGTAATTGAAGTAGGTAAAATACATCAAATAAAAAATAAATATAAAAAATACCCATTGTTCGAGGATTTTGACATAAGTAATGAAATGGACATTTGGGTTGAAGGAAGTAAGGATTTTATCACAAGTAATGGAATAAGACAGCTAACTTTAATAATAACCGAGGCTTGCAATTTTAGATGTAAATATTGTTTTTATTCTGATGAATATGAGTACTCAAGGAATCATAGTAAGAATATGATGGATTGGAGTATTGCTAAAAAATCAATAGACTATTATTTTAATTTTAATAAAAACGTTCTAACGTATAATCCTAATTTTAAACCAACGATAGGCTTTTATGGTGGAGAACCTTTATTGAATTGGGATGTAATATACAAGAGTGTGGAATATATTAAGGATAATTATGCAAGTAACTATAAAGAGGTATTCTATACAATAACAACAAATGGTTATCTTTTAAATAGTGAGAAGTCTAAATATCTTCTTGATAATGGATTTTCAATAGCAGTTAGCCTAGACGGGAATAAAGAAGATCATAACAGAAATAGAATTCTCCATAATAGAGAAAAAACATACGATTCAGTTATACGTAATATAATTGAATTAGATAGAATATATAGAGACTTATCTAGGGAAAATAATACCATATATCCATATACACTTTTAATGACTTACGATAATAACACATCTTTTTCAAATACAATTAAAGCAGCTTTAGAAATGCCGGATATATTTAATAAATTTAGAAAGATAAATAAAGTAAAATCTATGAATACTAATTATTATAATGGTCAAAGAGGAGATAAGGAGGCATATGCAGATGTTTTAGATATTGTAAATTCGTATATAGACGGAAATTCAAATGGAACTAATATAGAGACTATTTTATTCAATCAATTAACACTTTTTCAAGCCAATAACGTAAATCTTGTAAATAATACAAGCGGGGGTACCTGCATACCAGGTGAAAAATTAGCAGTTACTCATTCTGGGGATATGTATATATGTGAAAGAATAGATTACCAATCTTCGATAGGAAATATTGACGAGGGAATCAATTGGAATTTGCAGAAAAAGTATTTAGAGGATTTTATCAGTATAAAGAAATCTTACTGTAAGAGTTGTAACATATCTAATTTATGTAATCTTTGTTTTGCAAATTGTTCTTGCGGAGATGACAAATTTTTTATGAATGAGGAATACTGCAATAAATACAAACACAATATTACTAAATTATTTAGTCTTTATTATACTGCTTTGGAAAATGGACAGGTAAGTAAGGTTTAAATTTTCAAATGAGGAAGGTGTGAATATGATTAGGTTATTATTAAATCCAGATGTCTATTATGAGAAGGGATTAAGAAAGGATATTTGCTACTCGCTATATGATGGGAAAGTTTATTATTTTGATGATGAACACAGAAAGATAGTTGAAAAGCTATTTAATGGCATCAATGAAGATGAATTTAATTTTATTGAGAGAAAAGTAATGCTTTTTTTTGAGAACAATGGTTTAGGTATAAAAGATGAGTATATGGAAAATCAAAAAGCATTGTCCACTGTGGAACCATTTAAAATGAATTTTTTTGATTTAAAAGCATATGAAAGACTTAAAAAATTAAACATAAAAAGATGCATGATTCAAATAACAGGAGAATGCAATTATAATTGTGAATACTGCCAAAGTAAAAATTACATACCATGTTCTTGTGCTAAAAATAAAGATGGCGAAGAAAATAGTATTAACTGGGAATATTTATTTATTCAGCTAAAACGTTTAGGTGTTGAAAAAATAAACATTATTGGTGGCGAGCCTTATTTAAAAAGAAATACAATAAATGAGATATTGAAGATATTAAAAAGATTAGAAATAGGCTGTATAATTAGCACTAACGGCTCCTTGTTGAAAGAAGATGATATTAAGTTCCTTGGCAAGCATAAATGCTCAATTGAATTATTTGTACCATCGTTGAATGAGGATTCGATGAAAGGTATATCTGGGATTTGTGGCATAAAAAAACAAATTGAAAATGTTATTCATCTGTTTAATAAATACAATATAAATTATAGTATCATATCAGTATTTAGTAAATTGACATTACATGAGAATAAAGATTTAATTACGGAAGCGTCTTGTAAAGATAAGATTTTATATAAAAGTGATTTGCCACCAAGTGAATATGCAGTAATAATAGATAATTCTGTAAAGTATTGTATAGAAAATACACCTGTAAACTATTTAAACTTTGAGTCTCTTAAAAATTTCAATCCATGTTTAAGAAATACAATTTTTATAAACAGTGTTGGTGATATTAAATTATGTCAGAAATTAGATGAGTCATTAGGAAATGTTAGTGAAACACTCTATAAATCATTGATGTCAGACAAAATATTTGATACATGGGAAATAAACAATTATGAAGACTCTAAATGTTCTTCGTGTTGTAAAAAATTAATGTGTATAAATTGTAAAGCAAATTTATTACAAGGGTCTACAGAATATGAATGCATGAGTAAGGAGTAAAGATATTATGTTACATTTAATTAAGTCATCCTTGGAAGCTAATAAAAGACTCAACTTAATTATGATATTAATATTTATAATTATATCATTTTATAAGTTTGAGGCTGGTTTGGTAGCTGCATTATATATAATAATAAAAATTGGAAAATCAATTTCAGACTATAATTACTTTAATGAAATAAAAAATATGGTTAAAACATTTCCGTCCTCAAAAGACCTGTATCCAAAATATTGTATTATAAATAACAATATAACAAGTCTAATAATACTAGTAATGTGGGTCATCATAGGTATGTATAAAAAAGAATATTCTACTCAACAATTGATATTTTATTCGCTAATTATATATACTATAAGTACATTTTACAAATTTATGTTCGACATTTCTGAAATCAACAATAGAAAAGTATATGTTGAAAATATAAGAAAAATGTTATTTGTTATACTAGCTATTTTATTTATTATAGTGTCAAGAACTCCAAATCTTTATGAACATGTAGGAAATATAGTATTCTCATATTCTAATACAAAAATGCTATTAATTATAGTCTTATCAATCATATTAAACATCTTGTACTATAAAATCCTTAAATACAATGCTAATAAATTTTAATAAATATAATAATTCTTGATATTATTTTGGAACAATTGGAACAGGGCTATATATACCTATCTATATGAGTTTTAAGAAAATAGCATATTATTCAGTTTTTAGCTACCCAATGTATCATCTAGTGATAGTTTGAATAATTACTTTAATATTATGTTTAACAGTACCTATAATTATTTTTAATATAGATCTCAAAAAAACTATTATTGAGAGATTGCGTCAAAATTGAATTGGGAACCATATTTAGCAATTTTACCTATAATATCTGTTTGAGAAAAAATCTTAACAGATATTATAGATACCTAAACCTTTAATAAGATAGTATATCTATAAAAGGATATCTTTAATATTACTATAACATTGCTATTTTTAAATTTAATTATAAGATGTTATCCAAATTACTCTGAATTTATTTGTGGAGTATTGTTTTGACAATTGGAATATAAAACATATATTTTAGTATAATGATTTATCTTTCAATTTCTTCTTTATAATAATTTTCATAGTTTTTCCTATACTGAACAAGGTCGGAAAATTGCTCTTTATTCAAAGAATACTCTTGCATAAGGGTGTTCTTTTTTTCTTGCAATTTATTGAGATTTGATAGTATTTCTTTTGTATTTGGAGGCTTTTTATAGTTAACTAAAATTTCTTTAGCGGCTATTTTATAGACGGAAATTTCACTATAATATTCTTCTGCAAATTGCTTGTCCTCAGGATTTTTCTTGTGGTATTTATAGATTTCACGATACTTATTTATAGTATTAATATTTTCCATATCTTGAGATAAACTCTTCATTTCAGTTTCAAATTTCTTTATTTTATCTAACAAGTCTTGTCTATCATCAGCAGATTTTTTGATCAGGTCATCGAGTTGAGTAATTGAATTAATTCCTTGCTCTCTAAGTTTAATTATTGAATCTGCCATTGTTTTTATATTATGTTTCCTTGCCCAAACTTCATAACCTTTAGAGGATAGAGCTTTTTTATTAGTAGAGATATCAATAACATTTCCTACTCGTTTTTTAATAGGATTAGCTTTGTTTTTAATAGCTAAATCTATTCTTTCTTTGATTTTTTCTTCGGTATAATCTTCTCCGATAGTCTTAGCTCTTGTAAATCTTTGTTTGTCTTTATGGCGAAAAGCTATGTGTTTACCAAACTTAATTTCATAATCAAGAGATTTCATATTTTCTAAAAACTCTTCCCACGAGTTAGACTTATTAATCATTCTATCTATATCAAATTGCAGTTTAGATTTCCAAGAATTTCCTTTCTTATTTTGGTCATATTCGTACCAAGATTTACCTGCAGTTTTATATTTTCTTTTGTAAGCTTCATAATATTCATCAATGACTGAAAGCTTATTTTCATTACATAATTCGTCACTTTGATACCTAATTTTATGGTAAGTTTTTTTGTTGGATTGATAGCATTTGCCAGTCTTGTAATTGACATTATTAAAAATAATATGGTTGTGGATATGCCCTCTATCTATATGTGTTGCAAGAACAAATTCATAATCTTCTTTTAAAATTTTCTTGCATAATTCCATTCCAATTTCGTGAGCTTTTATAGGATCAACCTCTCCTGGTAGAAAAGATTGAATTAAATGTCTAGCCAAAACTGTACCTTTAGTATCATTGTCTTCTCGTGTTCTCATAAATTGAATATGAGCAGTAGATGGATGACATTTGAATGAAGATACTAAGATTTTTTCATCAGTTTTTTCACTCTTAGTTATATAATCTATTGCCAAATTTAGAGTTGATTTTATAGGATGTATTTTTGTAATTGCCATATTATTCATCAGAACTTTCTTTTGATTTATTAAGAAGTAGGGAATGGATCTGCCATATTTCTCTTGATAATTTTTCTATCTGATTATTCATAGATTCAATTTCATTTTTGTAAATAACACCAGTTGTATTAGTAGCTTTTGCAATCTGGTTTATATTATTTGTTGCATTTGAAAGCAGCCATTGTAGGTTTCTAAATGGTTCTAAATCTACAACATATATCTCTTTTTCCAATACACATTTTCTAAGAAAGTGGGACATTGTTTTGCAATTTGCAAGTTTCATTTTCTTTTCAAAAACTTCCTTTTCTTCCTTAGTTAATTTTATTTCTATTCTTTCATTTCTAAATCTATTTGCCATTTTATTCTCCTTTATAAAATATATTTCGGGGTCTTAGGGTTCTCCCTAACAAGGTAAAAATTAAAAAAATGGAGCATTCCGTAAAGGTCTGCTCCATTAATTTTTTCGTAAGTGTCCGTACACTTACTGTGCTTGCTATTAAAGTTATAAGCGTTAAGCGTGTATTAAGTTATTCTTCTAATTTTTTAGCATCATCTTCTAGTTCCAAGAATTTATCAAAATCACTCTTGTAGAGTCTATCTTGTATAATTCTATATTTTTCAAACTCACTCTCTGCGTGTTTTTTAGCAAGGGCTGCAGATACTTTTCCTGCATCGTTTAGAATTTCTTTATCCCATAATTGTAAAAATCCATTTAATCTTTTTTCCCAATCTTCCATAGTCATAGGGATATGTCTTTCTGCTTGTAGTTCTGCCATGTCCAAATAAGATGAAACAATTCTTTGCATTTGATTTAATTCTTCTTCGTTTAGATAATTTTTTGCAACGACTACATCATATTTATGAATTTTTGAATCTGGAGAGCCTTCCCAAGTTGTCAGTCCCATATTTTTAGTTTTGTGATTGGCTCTATCTACAATTAATTCGGCTGCAGTTTTTCCATGAATGGCATAGTGTAATTTGTTTTGAATAGCTGCAAAAAACCTTCTTGTTGCTTTTGCAGATGGGTCATAGTCTAAAGATGTGGCATAAATATCTGTGATTTTTTGATAGAATCTTCTTTCAGATAATCGAATCTCACGAATTTTTACAAGTAATTTTTCGAAATAATCCTTGGTAAGTTTTGTGCCAGAATTTTTTAATCTTTCATCATCCATTGCCCAACCTTTAATTGTAAAATCTTTTACAATTTGGTTTGCCCACTTTCTAAATTGGACTGCACGTTCGTTATTTACTTTAAAGCCTACTGCAATAATTGCTTGCAGATTATAGTGTTTTGTTTCCCTTGAAACATTTCTAGAACCTTCTTTTTGAACTATTAGGAAATTCCTAATAGTTGCTTCTTCTTGTAATTCACTATCGGCATAGATTTTTTTAAGATGTTCATTTATTGTGGCGACACTAACATCATAAAGAGCTGCCATCATCTTTTGAGTTAGCCAAATATTCTCATCTTCATATCTAATTTCGATAGCTTCTTGATCATCACCATTTGCTGCAATAAAGGTCAAGTATTCAGCAGCAGATGACCTAATTTGAAGTTCTTTTTTTTTCTGATTTTCGTCTTTATTTTTATCCATTTCTTTACTCATAATTTCCTCCAAATATAAATTTCATTCTACCTTTAAACACTGGAATACTAATCAAGAATACAATTACATAATGTATAAAGGAATTTATCATCATACTGTTTGTTATTGGTAATTGATGATAAGTTTGACCTATTATTTTAAAAGCGGCTAGAGTGTTTGTTATAAAATCTAGTGCCAACCATAAGGCAACTGCTGATCCTATAAAAGCAATTATATAGTTTAAAAACTTGCTAACTTTTGGTAGCTTTTGATTTATTAAAACTAGCAATATTCCATAAACTATTACTACTGTAATTGAGAGGGGAATAGCCAATTTGTTATCTAGTTTATCTTTTATGGATATATAAAATCCTAAACCTACAACTATAAAATCAATCAAAAATGCTGAGATTTTTACAGAGTAGGTAGTGATGAGATAGTAGAAAACTATTCCAGAAAGGATTAATAAAAAATATCCTGTAATAAAAATTCCCATAGAGTCTCCTAATAATAATCATCATGTTCAGGGCGATAGTTTTTAAGAAAATCTCCCTGAGGTATATTAACATTAACTGGTTTATTAAACTTTCCCATTTTTGCTAACTCAGAAATTTTTAGATTTAGTAAATTTATATCTACACCTAATTGTCCAGCGATTTCATAATCACAAACTTGATCATTGATATTATCTAGGACATCTTCATCACTAATTAATAAATGAGCTGCAAAAATATTAGCTTCAGTTTCAAATTTATTTGTAGGGTTTAGCACTGTTTGGTCATGAAAAGCTCCGCCACTCATACAATAATCTCTGTGAAGTTGATCGTGACCTAATTCATGTGCTAATATCGTCTTTCTATTAAAATTTGTGTTACTACTGATAAAAATAAATCTGTTCCTTTGAATATAATGGTACATTCCTAAAAGTATTTTTGTTTCAGGTAGATATACCAGGTTAATATTCAAAACTTCTATTAATTCGATAGGATCTCGTGTCTTGTATTTTTTTATAAGTCGATTAACCTTATCATATATATAGCGATTCATGCTCATAAAATCACCTAATCTTTTTTCTTACGACCGTATTTCTTGTTTTCTCTTTTAGCCTCCCAATAAGCACGAGTAATAGCTTCAAAAGCGGCATCTTTATCTTCATCAGATATTTCTCCACCTGCAAATAAAGAACTTAGACCTTCAGTTAATGCTCTAGCTTTTTCTAATTCTCTTTTGCCACCCATGTTATAAACTCTATTTAAAAACTCGTCACTTTCTTCTAGAAGGTAATTGTAATCACAGTCCATAACTTCAGCTATTTTTTTGTAAACCTCGACATCTCTTGGGTATCTTTCTCCGTCTTCATAATGTACAAGAGTTCTTGTACTTATTCCTATCATCTTTGCAAAATCTGCTTGACTTAACTTTTCTTTTTCACGAAAATCCTTTAATCTATCCGCAAAAGCCATAATTTTAACCTCCTGTACTAATGTGCATTTATAACTTTTAATACGAACAATAGTGCTTGAATTGTTTTTTAATTTGATATATAATACAAACTGAACTTATATTCATATTATAGCACAAACATTCAGGATTGTAAATAAATTGTATTGGGGTGATTAGATTGAGAATAAGTAAAACTTTAAAGAATATAATGAACTTGTATGCAGATAGCAACTTGAAATTTGAAAAAATCAGTTCAGCTGCAAAACTTATTTTAAGTTTATATAGACAAGTTACTTGGGCAGTAGATAACAGGGCAAATTTTATGATGTTTGAGAGTAAAGAAAACTATGGATTAACTTCAGAATCTGCTTACTTGTATCTTTCAACATTTGCTCCAGAAAGAGTTGAAGAAAAGTTTAATAATAGAGTTTCCAATGTAATGGATAGTAAGCTTATGCTTTTAATAATTTATGATGCCTGTGTTAGGTTAAAAGTTTATCCAGAATATGGAGAAATCTATCATAAGATTATTTATAACTACTACATTGCTGAAAAAAAGATTACTGATGAAGCTTGTATGAGAAGTGTATCTTTAGAGAGAACTGTTTATTATCAAAGAAAAAAAGAAGCAATTGCATTGGTTGGTGTAATAATTTGAGGATATACTTTACCGACTGCTATTAGCCAACTTAAAGACGGTCGCAGCATTGAAGAAATAATGAACATCTAAGAAATTAATTTATGACGAACTTATTGCGTACTATTTCCGAATGAAAAAAGTACCATATACGAATTTTATGTGTACTTAAGTGCATATATAATATCCATGCTGGGTGATTTGCACCTAAATTTAATATTGGCATTTATTGGCTGAAAGAATTTATTTTCTTTCGGTCTTTTTTTATGCCCAGGAGAATATATGCATAGAATTAGAAGCCCTCCTTGTGTGAATTTTATTTTCAAACTAAAGAAATTCATGTCAACAAGGAGGAAAAATTAATGGACAAAGAATATTATTTATTTGTAGAAGGAAAGAAAATAGTTGTTAGCAAGGAAGTATATCTTGCCTATCATAGTGAATTGAATAAAGAGAAATATCAAATTAGAAGAGACAGGTTAAATAACTGTTTCTTTTTTTGTTCCTATAATCATGATGGTAATTTTGAAGAAAATTTAGAAGATCTGGAATTTGATGTTGAAAAAATTATCGAAACAAAGGAAATGATTGAAGAAGTAAGAAGAGCTATTTCTAAACTCAACCCTGTTGAAAGAGATTTGATAGAAAGTCTTTTTTATAAAGAAGAAACAATTAGAGAAGTAGCTGCAAAACTGAATATTTCTCATCCAGCCGTTATTAAAAGGCGTAATAAAGTCTTAGAAAAACTAAAGGAAATGTTGGAAAACTTTTAGATGACAGTTGCCAAGAGGGTCTAATTTTCACTGTTACCTATACAGTGGGAATTGGACCTTTTTATTTAACCAAATTTATTTTTGAAAATTGGTTACCAAGAAAGACTTCTTTTCACTCTTAATTATAAGAGGGTAATTTTAAACAATTTTGTTTCATCAAGATAAGTATTTTCTGATGGTCAAATTTTAAAAAGATTAATAACTCTCGATAAATTTTGAACCTTAACAACTGAATAGACCAAGACAAGACGTTAATCATTTTTGGAGCGTAATAACCTATCCGCCAAGATCTTTCTGCTGAATAATTCGGCAAAACAAGTACTGCTAAGCTAAAAGCAAGGGAAGAAGAAAGGGAGCGATAAGTAAGAGTTTGAATATAGGGAGGGATACCCTATTCGCTATGAAGAAAATGAGGATAATGATACTTCTAAGGTTGAAGCCGGCTCATCCTGAACAGAGGCGGAGGTGAGATTCCTATGTTGCTAATCCAAAGCACTTGTCAATGTCAAAAAACTTTAATTTTATATTGTGAGGTAAAACCTATGAATACAAAAGAAAAGAAGAAATGTAAACCTAAAGAGCAAATATCAAAAGAAGATTATTCTAAAAAAATTACTTACACTCAAAGTGATAAAGAGTCCCTCGACTTACTAGATATTGTAGAACTTTATTTATGTAGAGCTTGTATAAGACTATAAGCTGGGGTGCTGACTTAAAAACTTGGGTGCGGTAAAATATAAGTGGTAGAAGAACTCCTTAATGACTATTTGCCCAAATACAAATTAAGGAGGTTTTGTGATGGAGAAATTTGCTTGTATGTATCTTCGTTTATCGAGAGAGGATGGAGATAGCACAGAAAGTAATTCTATTTCAAATCAAAGACAGATTATCAAATCATATGCAAGGGGCAATGATTTTAAAGTTGTTGCTGAATATGTAGACGATGGTTTTTCAGGATCTAATTTTGACAGACCAAAATTTAAGAAGATGATTCAAGATCTTGAAGAAAAGAAGTTCAAAACAATTATTGTGAAGGACTTATCCCGTTTTGGGAGGGATTATATCGAATCAGGAAAATATCTACAAAAGATATTTCCAGAAAAAGGTATAAGGTTTATATCCGTAAACGATAACTATGACAGTGAAAATGCAGATGTAAGCGATACACATTTAATTCTTCCAATAAGAAACTTTATTAATGATTCTTATTGTAGAGATATTTCTATGAAAGTTAAATCTTCAAAGGAAATTAAAAGAAAAAATGGTGAATTTATTGGTGCATTTGCTCCTTTTGGTTATAAGAAGGATAGCAAAAACAAACATAAGTTAGTCGTTGATACAGAAGTTTCACACATAATTGAAAGAATATTCAATATGAAGATAGACGGTTATTCGTCTAAGGCTATTGCAGATTTTTTAAATAGCATAGGTTGTGTAACACCATCTAAGCATAAAGAAAATTCTGGCGATAATCATACTACTGGTTTTATTGTTAAAGACTCTAAATGGGATGCAAAAATGGTCAATAGGATTATTACAAACAAGGTCTATATAGGAGTGCTTGAACAAGGGAAAACTAGAAAACTAAATTACAAGTCTAAGAGAGAAGTAGAAGTAAATGAAGAAGATTGGATTGTAATAAACGACTCTCATAAGCCTATTATTTCAAAAAGCATTTATGCTTTGGCTAATAAGATGATGCTTCGAGATGTAAAACAATCAGCAGATATACCACATATTTTATCAGGAATGCTTTATTGCAAAGATTGTGGATCTTCAATGGTTAGAAGAAAGGTTAAGTCCAAGAATGGATATAATATTTTTTATATTTGTTCTCACTATAATAACAAAGGAGATTGCACAAGACATAGTATAAAAGAAGACTATCTACTGGATATGACTCTTTTTGCACTTAAAGATTATTTAAAAAAATACAATGAATTACTAAGTCAAGTTAATAAGTTAGATGTATCAAAAGTTACATTTAATATTGACTTTGAAAGCTTAAACTCAGAAAAGAGAAAGTATGAAAGACTTAGACAAACTTTATATATGGACTTAGAAGATGAACTTATAACTTCTGAAGAATTTGAAAGGTTCAGAAAAAATTATCTTATTAAAATCAGGAAAATAGAGAAACAAATTGCTACAAAGAAAAATATACTTGCCAATTTGCAAGAAAAGATGAAAAACAAGGACAGTTTGGTTTCCGAAATTGTTCCCACTGATTTAAGCAGTCTAAATAGACTAACAATTGTATCTTTTATAGATAGAATTGAAATCGGAGAAAATAATGAGATTAATTTTGTCTTTAATAATTTGGAAACAGTTAACTTACTGAAGACCCTTATAAAAGAAGAAAGTGAAAGCAAGTCCGAAGTAAAGAAGAATTTAATTTCAATAAATAAGGTATTTGGAAATGCTCTTGAAAATAAGACTCCAATGCAATTAGCTGGAGGTGTTTTATAATGGCAAGAACTTCCAAAAGATATATTGAAAAGAAAAATGAAAAGACAGAAAGAAAAGTCTTTAAAGCCGGAATTTATACAAGACTATCTAACGAAAGAACAGAAGAGTGGAGAGAAAAATCATACTCAATAGAAACTCAAATCCTATCTTGTAAAGAATATGCATTAAAAGAAAATATAGATGTTTTAGAAGTTTACACCGACTATGAATATAGTGGGACAAACTTTGAAAGACCATCATTTCAGAATATGATGCAAGATATTAGAGATAGAAGAATCAATTGTATTATTATCAGAGATTTATCAAGACTTGGAAGAGAATATCTTGAAATGGGAAGATTGATTGATAAAGTTTTTCCATTTTTAGGTGTTAGATTTATTTCAGTTAATGATAAATTAGACACAGTCAAAGAAACAGATTCAAAGAAATCTTTTGAGGTTACTCTTAAAAATATTATCAACGATATGTATGCTAAGGATATTTCAGTTAAGATAAAAACCTCAAAACACAATAGGGCAAGAAACGGATACTTTATTGGTTCTGTTCCACCTTACGGGTACAAGATTAAAAAATCTAAAGAAGGTCAAAAGCTTGTAATTGATGAAAATGTTAGATTTATAGTAGAAGAGATGTTTGATTTAACTCTTCAAGGCAAAAGCCAATATGAAGTCGCAAAGCATTTTAATGAAAAAGGCTATGCTCCTGGAATGATTTACTATAAAACTGGGAGAGTTTATAGACAAGATGATGATCCTGAATGGAATAAAGGGACAATTTCAAAAATGCTTACAAACCAAGCTTATACGGGGACTTTAGTACAAGGAGTTAAGCAACAAAATCTTGCAAAAGTAATTAAGCAACATTTTGTAGACGAAAGTCAGTATATAATTTGTGAGAATGCACATGAAGCAATCATTTCTAAGGAAGTTCACGAAAGAATCTTACGAGAAAGACAAGAAAGAAAAATCATGTTTTCAGTTCGCCAATGCATAATTTTGAAAATAGGGACTATGAGAACAGATTTAAAGGTCTTGTAATCAATAATAATACTGGCAAAGAACTTAATAGAAGAACTCGTATCTATGGTAAAAATAAAGATAGACTTTACTATTCATTTCAGAATGAGAGATTTAGTGGAAGTATAAAACCCGAAAAATCAGTATTCATTATGGAAAGAGATTTGGATCAGGCTATTAGTGATAAGATTTCTGAGTTTATTATGAAGACAACTAGCAAGACAAAATTTGTTAACCGAATTAAAGCTAGATTTAATAAGGCGATAGATACTTTTAAGAAAGACATTGAAAATCTTAAAAGAAAAAATATAAATGAAGAAAATATCATTTAAAAAGCCTATGAAGAATATAGTCTAGGTAAGATTGATAGAGATGAGTATCTATTAAAAAGAGAGATTGCTCAAAGTCATATGTCTACATTTGATAACGAGATTTCAGCAATTGAAGTTAATATCTCAAAGCTTAAAAAAGAAAGATTAAAATCAACAAAATGGATAAATGATTTATATGCTTCAAAGAATTTGGAAAAGCTACCTGGTGATTTAATCCATAGCTTAATTGAAAAAATAATAGTTTATGACAAACACGAATTTGAAATAGTCTTTAAATTCAATATATATAATTTAGTAGGAGGAACAGACGATGAGTAAGATTGCTCTTTATATTAGATTATCCGTTGAAGATATGATAAAGACTGATGAGAGTGAAAGTATCATAAACCAAAGAGCATATCTAAACGATTATCTCGACAAGAATGAAGAATTTAAAAACTTCACAAGAGAAGAATATGTTGATGATGGATATTCTGGAACAAATGAAAATAGACCAGCCTTTCAAAGAATGCTCGAAGATGTAAAGAAAAATAATATTCAGACGATAATTGTAAAAGACTTGTCCAGATTTATGAGAGATTATATAACACTTGGAGATTATCTTGAAAATATATTTCCATTCCTAGGAGTAAGATTTATCGCCATAAATGATGGCTATGATAGCAACAAAGAAAAAGGAAATGGAACAGATTTAGATATTCAATTCAAGGGACTATTATATGATTTCTACACAAAAGATATTTCTGAAAAGGTAAAGTCATCTATGGCTACACTTAAAAAACAAGGAAAGTTTTTAGCCTGGAGTCCACCTTTAGGATATATGAAAAATCCTAATGATAGGCACAAAATCATAGTTGACGAAGAAACTGCTTGGATAGTAAAGAAGATTTTCAAACTTGCACTTGAAGGTATATCTTCAAGAAATATAGCTAAGATATTAAATGAAGAAAAAATACCAACACCATCAAAAAGAAAGAGTGAATTAACAAATCTTGATTTTGAATATTCAATAATCAGAACTGCTAAAAAGCCTAGACCAACTTGGACTAATGGTAATGTAATAGATGTATTAGCAAATGAAAATTACACTGGAACTTACACTTTCAATATGCAAGATAAGTCAGTATTAAATCCATCTTCTTTTAAATTCAAACCAAAAGAAGAATGGGGAAGAGTTGAGAATAACCATGAAGCTATTATTTCTAGAAAAGACTTTGAAAAAGTTCAAAAGATAAAAGAGAAGAATCTATTTATGAAAGGTAAAAATACCGATTATGAATGGAGAAAAAAATCTCCACTACAAGGTTTTGCGAAATGTCCAACTTGCAATCACATTTTAGGATGTGTTCAATCTAAAAGAAAACGACAAGATGGAACTATAAGAGTCCACACATATTTTACATGTAGGATATGTAAATGTAATAATGTAAAACATAAGAACTCAAGAGCAGGAAGCCTTGAAGAGCAAGTATTTGAAGCAATAAAAGAAAAATATGGTTTAGAAGATCCAATCAAGGATGAAAAAGTAAAAGTTAAACCTATGGAAAAATCTATCGAAGATCTTGAAGCTAAGAAAATGCAGAATTTTGAGAAGTATAAATTAGGCAAGATGAATAGACAAAAATTCATTGACTCTAAAAATTTGATAGATGAAGAAATACGAGCAATAAAAGAAAAAATACTAAAAGCAAAAGAAGAAAAAGAAGTAATAGACAACACTAAACTTACCAGAGAATTGATGGAAAAATATATAGACTCAGTATTCTGCGAAGGAAACGAAGTGTTGAACATAATATGGAAGTAGCAAAGGGAGTGAGCAATCACTCTCTTTTAAATTAATATAATTATTATAGCAATTTTATTATAACTAAGAGATGATGTATAATTACAGCAGAGGTGCTGTAATGAATGGTTCATTTTTTGAGATAATTTCAAAAGAGTTTTGTGGAGATTTTGAAGATAGTCTATATGAATATAAAACTGGTTCTACATTGGTAAGGTTTTTTAATTCTAATTTTGGATACAATGATCAATACTATAGTGGATTTCCAACTAGATGGGTTTACGCTAGTGAAAGAATCAAAGATTTATACAATAATGGGAAAATAAACAAATTCTTTTCTTATATTATGTCTATAGAGTTTAATATTCAGGAAAAACAAAAAACGCCTGTTGAAATAGTCCCATTTATCGAAAAATTAAAGGAAAATTGGAATAGGCGATTAAGACCTTTTAAATATCAATTAATACAAATAGGAGATTCATTTGAGTTAACAAAACTTGACGAAGATCTTGAATTAATTGGTGAAGGTGGATTTGCTAATGTATACCTTCAAAAATCTACTGGTCTAGTTATAAAAAAATTAAAAAGAGAAAATCTTCTTGAAGAAAATAGCAAGCATAGATTCAAAAGAGAATTTGAAATTACTAAGAGTTTATCTGACATAGAAGGGATTATTAAAGTATATGATTTTAATGAATCTGAATATTTTTATGTTATGGAAAAGTGTGATTCAACTTTATATGATTTTTTGATTTCTAATCCTTTATCTGTTGAAGTTAAAGAATCTATTATAATAAAAATTCTTTATATAATGGCAAAAGTGCATAACAAAAATATTATCCATAGAGATATATCTTCTAATAATATATTTTTGAAAGGAAATGATATTAAAATAGCAGATTTTGGTTTAGGAAAAAATTTTGATTTAGTTTTTTCACATCAAACAAAAAGCACAGCACAATTGGGACAGGTACAATACTGCCCACCAGAGCAATTAATGATGCTTGGAAGCACAGGAAAATATAGTGATGTATATTCCTTGGGAAGATTAATTAATTTTATTCTAACAAAAAGCCCTAATGATAAAAATCATAAGTATAAATTATTAGTTGAAAAAGCTACAAGTCTAGATATTAATTCTCACTATAAAGATGCAATTAATATGTATGAAAATTTTATCAAAATAAAAAAATTCATAGATGATAATGAGAACAAAGAAGAAATTCTAAGTTTAATAGAATCTAAGAAATATGATGACAGAATATTAATGTATATATCTTCTCTATCATCAAAGGATTTGTGCAACAATATAATTAACACATGTAACTTTAAATATTCATTATATTATTATTTTAATGAGTATCCAGAGTCTATTTTAGAGGTAATTAAGTTTATTGAATTAGATATGGATTCTCAATGCAATAAATTTGAAGATGCAGATAATTTTGCAGATATTGCTAATTACATTCTTGAAAACAATTTATCTGCATTTGAAGTAAGAGAAAAAGCGGCTGAGTTATTGAATCATATTGCATTTTATATTAATAGATTTTATGCACAGAGGTTAGTAGAATCTTTAATAAAAAGAGGCATAGAGCCTATGTTAGAAGAAATTTTAATAGAACATTAAAACAAATAAGATTTTCTAAAAACATTCTGAGAGTAGTTAAGACTACTCTTTTTTATTTACATAGCATCAGAATTTTGTCATAAGCTTGACATGAGAGGGTTCGGGTTCTTTCTTAGTACAAGCTATGGTTAAAGAACTAGCTGACTGTGATAAAGCTAAAATCACTGATTCAGAAAAGAGAATCAAAAGAGAAAATATCAAAAAAATAATATATATGGTGTAGAGATAGAGGAAGTTGCTTTTGGCTTATCTACAACAAATATGCTTATACATGGGGATGGAAATTCTAATATTAAATTAGGCTCTCTTTTTGATATGGAAGATTTTTTTGTAGAAGCTAACCCCGATATTATTCTTATGAACCCTCCATATAACGCAAAACCTAGATCTATACCAAAAAAATACCAAAAGTAGTGGACTAAATCTCAAAAAGATGGTAAGGAAGAGCCGACGAAGGAATTTGTTTTTGCAGAATTTATTTCAGATTGCTTGAAGAACATTAATGATATTAGAATAGAAAATGGAGAATCTAAAAAAGAAATAAAGCTGGCTATCCTACTTCCTGTTGCAGGAGCTATAGGTTCAAACTCTTTACTTACAGCCGCAAAAGAAAAAATGCTTGAAGAAAATACTCTTGAAGCTGTATTTACTTTTCCAAATGAAGTGTTTTATCCAGGAGCATCTTATTGTATGGTTTTCACATTAGGAAGACCACACAAAGCATCTGACGGAAGTATTAAGGACACTTTTTTTGGCTATTATAAAGATGACGGTTTTATTAAAAGAAAATATCTTGGAAGAGTAGAACAATTTAGTAAAGAAGACCATTCATTATGGAAAGATATTGAAGAAAAGTGGTTAGATTTATATAGAAATAAAAAAGTTATAGATGGATTAAGTGCGACAGCCCCTGTAACGCATAAAGACGAATGGCTAGCCGAAGCCTACATGAAAACAGATTATTCTACTCTAACAGAGGCAGATTTTGAAAAAACTATTAGAAGTTATTACTCTTATCTAATAAAGGATGGAGGATTTTAAAAATGTTAAATACTAAAAAGTGGAAATCATTTATATATAATAGAATATTTATCATTAGAAAGGGGTTTTATAATAAAAAACCAGATTCTTCTGAAAATGGTGAAATTCCGTTTTTAGGAGCAACTGATAGCAATAATGGTGTAACTAGTTATCATACAATAGAAAATATAAATAATGCATCTAAAACAGGAGACGATAACAATTCTCCTATTTCAGATAAAATATTTCCTGCTAATGCAGTATGTGTTACTAATAATGGTTCTGTCGGATATGCATACTACCAACCTAAAGAATTTACTTGTAGTCATGATGTAAACCCCTTATATAGAAAAGATGGAATTCCATTTAATCATAAAACAGGATTATTTATTGCTACTGTTATTATGAAAGATAGATATAGATGGCAATACGGAAGAAAATGGAGACCAGTTAGAATGGTTAAATCCACAATTAATTTACCTGTTTTGACTGATAATTATGGACAATGTATTATTGATCCTAAAAAAACTTTCTCAGATGAAGGATATATTCCAGATTGGAAGTATATGGAAGAGTTCATAGAAAGGCTTGAAACTAGAGAGAGAGTCAAGGCTCTATTAAGGATGCATTAAGAACTGATAATAGGGCTGACGAAATCCTGGATTTAAATATAAATTATTGGAAAGAATTTTTATTAGAAGATATTTTTGAGGAAATTTATAAATCGGAAGCTTATGTTAAAAGTGATTTAACTACTTTTGATTCAAATAACATAGATAGAATTTCATTTATCAGCAGAACAGATAAAAATAATGGGTGTGATTGTTATGTTCCTTTAGTGGATATTTCAGTAAAAGAAAAAGGAAATGCAATTATAATTGGGGATACTACATCAACGATATATTATCAAGAAAATGATTTTATTACAGGTGATCACATTGTCGTATGCAGAGCAAAATGGATAAATAAATATACAGCACTATTTATTAAAAGTTTGATTGAAAAAGAAAGGTATAAATATAGTTATGGAAGAGCTTTTAAAATGGATTTAATAAAGAAGACAAAAATAAATCTCCCTGCTATAAACGTTAATGGAGAGTTTGTACCTGATTGGAATTTCATGGAAAACTATATTAATTCCCTTCCTTACGGAGATAAAATATGAGGTTTAAGAAGAATTTTAGAATCAAATAATTATAATCAAAATTAGAATAGATGATGAAATTTAAAGAATGTGATAAAGTCAAAACTTTAGTTGAAAAAGATGGATATCCACCATCCACTATTGGTATTATCGTAAGTTTTTACCCTAATTCTGACTATTGCGAAGTCTAGATCTGGGACGTTGATGGAGATCCTGTAGATGTGGTAACTTATGAAACAGAGGAGCTCGAATTATTTTAAACAAACTTGTTTTTTTAAACTTAAAGGCTATGAGAATTTATACTCATAGCCCTTTTTGTAATTAGAATACCCCTGGTTAGACCAGGGGTTCAATTTAGCTTTAGCGATGAAAAACTAATAAAAAAAGACCTCCATGTTAAAATAAATTGTGGTTTACCAGAACACAAAAATAACAGGAGGTTTTTTATGAATTTAAATCATACACATAGTCTATCACATACAAAATGGAATTGTAAATATCATGTAGTGTTCGCTCCGAAATATAGAAGAAAAGTATTTTACGGAAGCAAAAGATTAGAAATAGGTGCAATATTAAGAGAGCTTTGCAACTGGAAAGGAGTTAACATAATAGAAGCAGAAGTTTGTCCAGATCACGTGCACATGTTGTTAGAAATACCACCAAAATTGAGTATATCTAGTTTTATGGGATTTTTAAAAGGCAAAAGCAGTATTATGATATACGATAAGTGGGGTAGCTTAAAATACAAATACAGAGGAAGGCAATTTTGGTGCCGAGGATACTATGTAGATACAGCAGGAAAAAATACAAAAGCAATAAAAGAGTATATTCATAACCAACTTAAAGAGGATGAATTAAGTGGTCAGATAACAATGGACAACACAGACCCCTTTAGGGGTTAGCTAGTAGTAATTGCAAGTGGTAAACCACAAGCGTCCTTGAGACGCAGCTAGCAAAAAAGGTCCTTTGGACCGCAAAAGCAAAACCACCGGCTACGCCGGTGGATTTTTATTATTTCCACTAAAGATTCATCAAATTATATTTCTAAATTCACTAATTCAATGACTTCTTATAACTTTTGAAATTTTTTATTTTTATCCTTTTACTCTTTCATTATCTTTGTCATAAAAAACCCTGTCGCACAATTTTGCTTCTAGGCTTCCTGCTTTTGTTTTTATTTCTACTTTTTTGCCTTCTACTGCTTTATCTTTTTCTATCATGCAGTAGCCAATATATTTTTCTACTGTGTAGCCGTAAATGAATTTTGTCACTTCACCTATTTCTTTGCCATCAAGTAAAACTATATCTCCTGCTTCGACTTCTCCATCTTCTAATAATTCATATCCAAAGAGGTCACGATTTACATTTTCTTTTGCTTTAAGAAGGGCGTCTTTTCCTATAAAGTCGCTATCCCAAGCTACTGTCCAGCCGTAGCCAACTTCAAGAGGATTTGCTCCTTCTAAATCACTCATAAGAACGTAGCCTTTTTCGCCAGGTAAGCTTCCAATTATAACATCTGTAGTGATGTTCACAAGGTCGAACTCTTTTCCTGCTTCTTTGATTTTTTCTTCTAAGATATCTTTTTTATCTGATTGTACATATAGTTCGTAGCCAAGTTCGCCAGTGAAGCCTGCTCTTGCGACCATAAGTGCTATGTCGCCAAGGGAGTTATCTTCAATTGTGAAGAATTTTAAATCTGAAATGTCCTTGTCTACAATTTTATTTACAAGGTCCTTGGACTTTGGTCCTTGTACTGCAAACATTGTAAGATCATCTGTGATGTCCTTGTAATCTACATCAAATCCTTCTTTAAATTTGTCAAACCACTTAATCATCTTGTCGATATAAAGAGTGGAAATTAGATATTTTTCTTTTTCTAATCTAAAGATAATTACATCGTCAATGATTTTTCCATCTTCATTTAGCATTGTTGTGTAAAGAGCATGAGTATTTTTCATATTTTTAATGTCATTTACAAAAATTTTATCCAAGAAGTCTTCTGCATCTTTTCCAAAGACATCTAAAACTTGGTGGGTAAAGTCATAATATCCAACTGAATTTCTCACAGCCTCGTGTTCTTTTCTTCTCAATTCATCATTTTTCATAAGATCACTTTCCTTTATCACTTTAAAACGACATCCTATATTAATATGATACCCAAGAAAGTTTTTAAGTAACAAAGCCTGAAAGTCCAGTGATTTTAATTTTTATTTTCTTAGCTAAAAAATTTTAAGGACAAAAAAAGAAACTTAGCCATTAAAGTTAAATTATTTTATAAATAAAGCTTAGTCAAAAAAATAAACTCTTCATTCTAAGATAAGCTAGTGTATATACACTTGACTTGTCCGGCATGCTTCTTTGTAATATAATTTTAAGTAAAATTTATTAGGAGATTGGTGAAATTGAAAAATTTAGAAAATTTAACTTTAAAAGAAAAAATTGAAATATTAAAAAAATTAAAGGAAGAGAGAGATGCTGTTATACTTGCCCACTACTATGTTGATGAAGAGATCCAAGCTGTGGCTGACTACATAGGAGATTCTTTTTTCTTAGCTCAAAAGGCTACAGAACTCAAGGAAGACACTATAGTCATGGCAGGAGTCTATTTCATGGGAGAAAGTGTTAAGATTTTGAATCCAAGTAAGAATGTTTTGATGCCTGATCTTGGAGCAGATTGTCCCATGGCCCACATGGTGAGCATTGAAAAAATTAAGGAGATGAGAGAGGCTTACGATGACCTAGCAGTTGTGACTTACATAAATTCTACTGCAGAGATCAAGGCCTACTCAGATATTTGCGTAACATCTTCAAACGCTGCAAAAATTGTTAATAAATTAAAAGAAAAAAATATTTTTTTTGTACCAGATAAAAACCTTGGCGACTACATAAAGAAGTCTTTGCCAGATAAAAATGTTATTTTAAATGATGGCTACTGTCCTGTTCACGATGAGATAGATCTTGAAGATGTAAGAGCCTACAAGGGTAAGGTAAAAATTTTGGCTCATCCAGAATGTAGGAAAGAAGTCCTAGAACTTGCTGACTTCATTGGATCTACAAAGGCAATTATTAATGAAGCAGGCAAGTATGATGATGTTTTAGTTGTCACTGAAGAAGGAATTTTTACTGAGCTTAAGAAAAAATATCCAAAGGTCAACTTTAGAAAGCTTGCCAAGGGACCGATTTGCCTGGACATGAAAAAATTGACCTTAAATAAAATTATTGAAGTCCTAGAAGAAAACAAAAATCAAGTTGAAGTTCCAAGAGAAATTAGAGAAAGAGCCTTAAAACCTCTTGAAAAAATGTTGGAGTTAGGTGCATAGGATGAAAAAATTTGACATTTTAATTGTGGGTTCAGGCCTTGCTGGAGTCAGTACTGCCCTAGAGTTGAGTAAGGATTATAGGATTGGTCTTGTCACAAAGAAAAAGTTAGAAGATTCAAATTCTTATCTTGCCCAAGGTGGGATAAATGTCTTAAGAGATGAAGAAGATAGGGAAGTTTTTATTGAAGACACAATGAGGGCAGGCCACTACAAAAATAATTTGAAGTCAGTTGAGACCATGGTGGACAAGTCAAAAGATGCAATTAAGTTTTTAATGGATCTTGGAGTTGAGTTCACAAAGAAGGATGGCCAGATTGATTATTCAAGAGAGGGCGGACACTCAGCATCAAGGGGCCTTCACATTGACGATGAAATAGGAAAGGGAATCCTCGATGTCCTCTATAAAAGATTAAGGGAAAGGTCAAACATAGAAATATTTGAAGACACGCCTATACTTGATCTTATTGTAAGAGATGGCAAGTGTTACGGAGCAAGGTCTCACGATGAGGTTTTTATTTCTACAAATGTGGTTCTTGCAACTGGTGGACTAGGTGGACTCTTTGACAAGTCAACAAACTTTCCTCATATCTCAGGAGATGGACTTGCCATGGCAATAAAAAACGGGGTCAAGATAAAGGACATATCTTACATTCAATTTCATCCAACTTCTCTTTATGAAGAAGGAGTAGAAAGGCAATTTTTAATTTCCGAATCTGCAAGGGGAGAAGGGGCAGTCCTACTTAATCATAAGGACCAGAGATTCACAGATGAAATGAAGCCAAGAGACATAGTAGCAGGTGCCATAAAAAATGAAATGGAAAAAGAAGGAATGGACTTTGAATACTTGTCTATGAAGCCCCTTGGAGAAGAAAGAATTCCCAAGAGATTTCCAATGATTTTTGATGAGTTAAGGGGCAGGGGGATAGACCCAAGATACGAAAACATTCCAATAGTTCCCTGCCAACACTATACCATGGGAGGAATAGAGTGTGATATCGAAGGAAGGACTAACCTAGAGGGACTCTTTGCAGTTGGTGAAGCTGGTAATGTTGGAATTCATGGTTCTAATAGACTTGCCTGCAATTCACTTTTAGAGTGCCTAGTTTTTGGAAGAATTTTGGCAGACTACTTAAATGAAAATAAACTTGAAGAAAAAGAAATAGACTTTACAATTGACACAAAAGACCTTGATGGAGAAGATAAGAAAAAAATTATTTTTGAAAGGATAAGAGAAGATGAGAGATCTAAAGCCAATCTTAATTGACAAGTATATAATCGCAGCCCTAAGGGAGGACATTACAAGTGGAGACATATCAACAGATGCCATCTTAAAGGATGAGAGGGCAGAGGTAGATTTAAGAGCCAAGGACTCTGGAATACTTGCAGGTCTTGATGTCTTTAAGAGGGTCTTTGAAATCTTGGATGAAGATGTGACCTTTGAATTTTATTTTTCAGATGGAGACCAAGTTAGAAATAAGGACCTAATAGGAAAAATAAGTGGAAGAGCCAAGGCAATCCTTGAGGGAGAAAGGACAGCCTTAAACTTCTTGCAAAGGATGAGTGGGATTGCAACTTACACCAAGAAAATGGTTGATGCCCTTGACAGCGACTATATAAAAATTCTCGACACAAGAAAGACTACACCTAATATGAGGCTTTTTGAAAAGTATGCAGTGACACTTGGTGGAGGCTACAACCACAGGTACAATTTATCTGATGGAATTATGCTAAAGGACAACCACATAGATGCAGCTGGTGGAATAAGAGAGGCAGTGGAAAAAGTGAGAAGGCTCAATCCCTTTGTAAAGAAAATTGAAGTTGAAGTAGAAAATTTTGACCAAGTTAGGGAGGCCTTGGAGGCAAAAGCTGATATAATAATGTTAGACAACATGGATATAGAAGAGATAAAAGAAGCCTGCAAGATAATTAATAAGAGGGCCATCATTGAGTGCTCAGGTAACATAAGTCTTGAAAATATAAATTCTTATAGGAACCTAGATATTGATTATATATCATCAGGTGCAATCACTTATGGGGCAGGAGTCTTGGACCTATCCATGAAAAATTTAAAAATCTATTGAGGGAGATATGTTAGATCCAAAATCAAGAAGAGAAGACGTGTTAAAAATTTTATACGAAAGTCAAAAGCCTATGTCGGGAGAAAATCTGGCAAAAAAGTTTGATGTAACAAGACAGGTGATAGTCCAGGACATGGCAATACTCAGGGCTAGCGGCAAGGATATTGTATCAACTAATAGGGGCTACTACTTGAACGAAGCCAGGACCCAAAAAGTTTTTAAGGTCAAGCATAGTGACAAGGACATAAAAAAAGAACTAGAAGCCATTGTTGACCTGGGAGGACTTGTTAAGGACGTCATTGTCCACCACAAGGTTTATGGTGAAATAAAAAAAGATTTAAATTGTTCATCAAGAAGAGATGTAAAAATTTTTTTAGAGAAGATGAATGAAGAAAAATCCAAACCCCTTGACGTGCTAACAGGTGGAGTTCATTATCACACAGTTGTAGCAGAAAATGAAGAAGTCATGGAAGAGATAGAAGTTGTCTTGGGGGAAATGGGATTTTTAATAGAAGACTAAAGAGTTAGGAGACTAGCTCTTTTTTTATTGTAAATTTAGCATAGTAGTGTATTGACATAAAGTTATAATTTCTATACAATTGACTTAGATGTAAACGTTAACTTATTTCAAAGAAAGAAAGGAGAAGTTATGAAAAAGACGAAACGATATTTTATTTTATTTTTATCTCTTGTAATGCTACTCTCAACAGTAAACGTTTTTGCTGTAAGGCATGAAAAAAGAGATATTCCGTTGAATGGAATTATTGTCAACGACCACATTGTTTATAGTGATGTATATCCTTACATTAAAAATTCTAGGACCTATGTACCTATAAGATTTATAGCTGAAGAACTTGGCTATGATGTTAAGTGGGACGGAGCAAACAAAAAAGTAACAATGACAAATGACGGTACTACAGTTGAACTTACTATAGGATCAAATAAGATGATGGTAAATGGCAAGGCAGTTCACTTAGATGCTCCAGCAGAAATAAGAGACGATAGAACTTTCGTACCACTTAGAGCAATTGCAGAAGCTTTTGGAGAAAAAGTAGATTACTCTAAGGATTATAAGGCTGTCTATATAGGAGACAATCCTAAGTACAATGCATTCTATAAAGTTGTATATTATTATGAAAAGAGAGAAACAGTAATTTCTGAATACACAATTAATATTGCAACTTACAAGATGAATGTAAATGGAAATGTTACAAGATTTGAAACAATAAGCGAACTTGTTAACGTAGTTTATGAAGATTTCTATGAATATAGAGTTAGCGGAGTCTCTAAATATGGTGTTACAACTTATAAAACTAATACAACTACTTATACTCAACCAGTAACTCAACCTGTAACTCAGCCAAAAGAAGAAGTAAAGTATGTTAAAATTCCAAAATCAAATGTAGCAGAAGAAAAACAACTTAAAGATAAATATTATGTAATATCAACAGATGATATTTTTGTAGGATCTTGGTATGGACCTGGTGGACATAAATTTAATGATACAAGTCTAGCCACAGATGTATACACTTATATAACGAGTCTAGGAAATGGAAGATATAAGCTTACGACTAGAACTATACTAAGTTCAGACAATAATTCTGAATATTTTGCAGAACAGTATGGATACTATGATAAGGACAAAAATGCCTTAGTAGTAGAAAAATCACACACAACTTATGGCGAAACTGGATTTTTTGTCGGAGTAAATCCTTATCTTGTGGCAGGAACATATTATCTTGAAAACTCATATACAAGATTATCCTGGGGAAGAATTGGCTCTAGTTATTATTTTGAAAGATACTAAAATTTAATAAAAGAAAAATTAAAAATTTAGCTATGAGATTTACCCTCTTTACTGACAAATAGTAAGGAGGGTATTTTATTAAAAAAAACTTTACACAATTTCACTATTCTTTCACGGTATTCAAAATAATTTACATAAAATTTACAAAAGACTTCTTGGCAATTTACAAATTAAATCTATAATGACCATGAAATAAAAAATAAAATTAAATTTTGAAAGGATGAAAAAAATAATGAAGTTAAAAAGTTTTGGAAAAGTTGCTTTAGTTTTAGCATTAGGAGCTAGTCTTGTAGCATGTGGAGGAAACAAGAAAGAAGAAACTACTGCAAATGCAGGTGGAGAAAAGACAGAAGAACTTAGTTCGATTAATGTTATTACAAGAGAACAAGGTTCAGGTACAAGATCTGCTTTTACTGAACTAACAGGAGTTCTTGTAAAAGATGGCGACAAAGAAGTTGACAACACTTATTCTGAAGCAGCTGTTCAATCTTCTACTGATGCAGTTCTTACTACAGTTCAAAATGATGCATCTTCTATTGGTTATATTTCTCTTGGATCTTTAAATGATGATGTTAAGGCTCTTAAAGTTGAAGGTGTTGAAGCCACTCCTGAAAACATTAAGTCAAACACATATAAACTTGCAAGACCATTTAATGTTGCTTATAAGAAAGATGTTGACGAAAAAGCAATGGACTTAATTAAGTTTATTATGTCAGATGAAGGACAAAAGATTTGTGAAGAAGAAGGTTATGTAGGAGATGCTAAGGGCGAAACTTACGAAGCAATTAATAATGATGCAAAATTAACTATTGCTGGTTCAACTTCTGTTACTCCTCTTATGGAAAAACTTGTTGAAGCATATAAGGCTAAGAACCCAGATGTTGTAATTGATATCCAATCCAATGGTTCATCTGCTGGTATGACTGCTGCAATGGAAGGAACTGCACAACTTGGTATGGCTTCAAGAGAACTTAAAGATGAAGAAAAAGAAGCTCTTGATTTTACAGTTATAGCAAGAGATGGTATTGCAGTTATTGTAAACAAGGAAAACAAAGTTGAAGATGTAACCATGGACGATCTTCAAAAAATCTTTACAGGAGAATTGACAGATTGGGCAAATCTTGCAAAATAAAATGCAAAGGAAATGAAATGGAAAATATTAATATAAAGGCCCCTCGAGAAGACAAGAGGACCAGGACATTTTCATGGGAAGAAATATCTAAGTATTTCTTCCTAATTTGTTCTGTTCTTTCAATATTCTTCTTACTCTTAATTTGTGTCTTTATCTTTAAAGATTCTCTTGCCTTCTTTGGCAAGGTAGGAGTAAAGGAATTTTTATTTAATGATTCTTGGGCACCTATGAATCAACCGCCAACTTATGGAATCTTATCAATGATACTTGGCTCAGTTATTATTACAGCTCTATCATGTATAGCTGCTGTGCCAGTTTCTATAATGGTTGCTGCTTACTTGGCATTTGATTGTCCAAAGAAATTTTATAGAATTTTAAAACCAGGACTTAATTTAATGACAGGTATACCTTCAATTGTCTACGGTTTCTTTGCCTTGACAATTATTGTTCCTATTAATAAAAGTCTTTTTGGTGGAACTGGGATGAATATTTTAAGTGCATCAGTCTTACTTTTAATAATGATTCTTCCTACAATAATTTCTATGGCAGAAGCGTCACTTAGAACAGTGCCAAAATCTTTTTATCAAGGATCACTTTCTCTTGGTGCAACTCATGATGAGACTATAACAAGAGTTATGATACCAGCTGCAAGATCAGGGATTTTTGCAGGAATTATTCTTGGAATTGGCCGTGCTATTGGCGAAACTATGGCAGTAATCCTTGTTGCAGGAAACCAAACAAGACTTACTCTAAACCCTTTAAAAGGAATTAGAACTATGACTACAAATATTGTACTTGAAATGGCTTATGCTGCAGGCGACCACAGACAAGCTCTAATAGCCACAGCTGGAGTCCTATTTGTATTTATTTTAATAATAAATACAAGCTTTTTTATAGTTAAGAATAGGAGAGAAAAAAATGATTAAATATATTGGTCTTGGACTTATAGCAGTTTTAATTTTGTCTATCCTAGGTCTACACTTTATTGGAAAAGTATCTTTTTATAGAATAACAACTAGACTTTTTTCTGCAATGACTCTTGCAATTTTAGTTTTTATAGTTGTCTTTGTTGTCTTAAAGGGAGCCATGTCTTTTAGTCCAAAGATGCTATCTCTAAATTACACAACAGAAAATTTATCCATGGGTCCTGCTATTATAACTACATTACTAACAGTTGTCCTTTCAATTTTACTTGCATCACCTATTGGAATTTTCACTGCTATTTTCCTAGTTGAATACACTCGTGTAGAAAATAAACTAGTAAGAGCAATAAGACTTGCAACTGAAACTCTTGCAGGTATTCCATCTATAGTCTATGGATTATTTGGTATGTTATTTTTTGGATTAAAACTAAAGATGGGATTTTCAGTAATTTCTGGAGTTCTAACAGTTTCTATAATGATTTTACCAATTATAATAAGATCAACTGAAGAAGCACTAAAATCCGTTCATCCATCAGTAAGACAAGGATCTCTTGCTCTTGGTGCAGGAAAGCTTAGAACAATTTTTAAGGTAGTGCTTCCCATAGCAATTCCAGGGATTTTATCAGGAATAATTTTATCTGTTGGTCGTGTAGTTGGAGAAACAGCTGCACTAATGTACACTTTGGGAACAGCGACATCACTTCCAACTACATTAAAGGCATCATCAAGAACTTTGGCTCTACACATGTATGTGCTTTCATCTGAAGGAAAACACGTTGGAGAAGCTTATGCAACAGGTATGATTCTTTTGATTCTTGTCTTAATTATAAATTGGTTTTCAACAAAACTTGCAGACAAACTAAGAGAGGTTGAATAATGAATACAAAAATGAGCGTAAAAGACCTAGATCTTTATTATGGAGATTTTCAGGCTCTTCACAATATAAACTTAGACATAAAAGAAAGAGAAATTCTTTCCTTTATTGGACCTTCTGGTTGCGGTAAGTCCACTCTATTAAAGTGTTTAAATAGAATGAACGACCTTGTAGTGGGTTGCAAGATAGAGGGAGATATTAGACTTGATGGCGAGGACATCTACGCCAAAAATTATGATGTAAATAGTTTGAGAAAAAGAGTTGGAATGGTATTTCAACAACCAAATCCTTTCCCAATGAGCATTTATGAAAATATTGCCTATGGTCCAAAGACACATGGCATAAAAAATAAGGCTGAGCTTGACGAAATTGTTGAGTCTTCACTTAAACAAGCTGCTATTTGGGAAGAAGTAAAAGATGATTTAAAAAAATCTGCCCTTTCAATATCTGGTGGACAACAACAAAGACTTTGCATAGCGAGAGCTCTTGCAGTAAATCCAGAAGTTATCTTAATGGACGAACCAACTTCTGCTCTTGACCCAATTTCAACAGGGAAAATCGAAGACTTAGCACAGGAATTAAAGGATCAATACACAATTGTTATGGTAACTCACAATATGCAACAAGCATCAAGAATTTCTGATGAAACAGCCTTCTTCTTAAATGGTGTAATTGTGGAAAAGGGAAATACAGTTGATATTTTTACAAATCCAAAGGAAGAAAAGACAGAACTATATGTAACAGGAAGGTTCGGTTAATGAGAAAAAGATTTGATGATGAATTAAGAAAGTTAAATGATTTGCTTATAGAAATGGCTGGTTTAAATGAAAGTGCCATAAAAAAAGCAATTTCACTTTTAGATGAAAAAGAAGAAAGCATTGCAGAAGAAGTTGTCCATGACGAAGAGAGAACTGACGAATATGAGGATATAATTCAAAAACAATGCCTTAAAATTTTTGTAGAGCAACAACCAGCAGCTAGCGACCTTAGGAGGGTTTCTTCTGCTTTAAAAATGATTACAGACTTAGAGAGAATTGGCGATAATGCAAGAGATATTGCAGAAATCTGCATGAGTCTTCCAAATAATTATGACACACTTAGTTTCCCTTTAATAAAGAAAATGGCTGATGCAACAGTGGAACTTTTAAATAAATCCATTGATGCCTTTGTAAATCTAGATCTTGAAGCTGCAAAAAAAATCGACAAGGAAGATGACATAGTTGATAATTATTTTGTAATGATAAGAGACCAATTAATTGATATAATAAAGTCAGATTTTGACCCAGCTGCTGCAATTGATTTTATAATGATTGCAAAATATTTGGAGAGAATTTCCGATCATGGAGTAAACATCGCTCACTGGGTTATTTTCACTATTGAAGGCTAGTTTTATAAATTCAATTGATTAATAAGGATGATTTTATGTTAATTTATCTTGTTGAAGATGACACATCGATTTTAAAGTTAATAGAATATTCTCTAAAGACAAAGGGATATGAGGTCAGGGCTTTTGAAAGGGGAAAGGATTTTTTTAAGGTCCTAGAAGAAGATAAGCCTGACTTAGTTTTACTTGATATCATGCTTCCAGACATGGACGGTTTAGAAATTTTAAAGAGGCTTAGGGAGAGAGAAGACACAAAAAATGTTTGGGTTATTATGATCACTGCCAAGACTTCTGAATATGATGTTATTTCTGCTCTTGATAAGGGAGCAGATGATTATATTAAAAAACCTTTCTCTGTTATGGAACTTTTATCTAGAGTTGGAGCAGTGGAAAGACGTGCTGGAAAAGAAATAATTGACGGTAGTGTCTTAGACTTTAATGGTATTGTCATAAAGGATAAGAATAGGTCTGTGACAATTGATGGAAATCAAGTTGATTTTAGTTTAAAGGAATATGAAGTTTTAAAATATTTAATTTTAAACAAGGATATAGTTATCTCTCGTGAAAAACTTCTTACAGAAATTTGGGGATATGACTATGAGGGAGAAACTAGAACAGTTGATATGCATATAAAATTAATTAGAGATAAATTAGGCGACAAGAGAAGATGTATTAAGACCGTTAGAGGTATTGGATACATGCTGACTAGGGAGGAATAAAATGAAAAAAAGATTTTTCAGGTATCTCCTTGGAATATCTCTCTTAACTTTATTTCTATCAACAATTGCTTCCATGTTCATTTATTATTCTGTTTATGCAAAAAGGTCAAATGAAGATCTAAGGAATATTGTAATAACTATGGGAGAAACTTTAAATAAAGTTGAAGATGACAAAAATTATTTAGAATCTCTTGCAAAAAAGAGAATGGATTTTAGAATTACTTTGATAAAAGATGACGGAGAAGTTCTCTACGATTCTAAAAAAGATGTTAGATTTTTACCATCTCACAAGGATAGACCTGAAGTTATTAAGGCAAAAAAGCTTGGCTATGCACAAGTGGAAAGGTATTCTAACACCTTATCAAAGGATCTTTATTATGTGAGCCTTAGATTAGATGATGGCAACATGATTAGGATTTCAAGAGAGATGGATAACCTAATTGGAGCTTTTACAAAGGTTCTTCCTTTTGATATTCTAATGTCTCTTTTAGTGTTTTTAATTGCAACTGTTGTTTCACAAAAACTTACTAAAAAGACTTTTGATCCTCTAAATAATTTGGAAGAAGATTTACTTAATGTTGACACAAATAAGCTTCCGGAAATTTCCCCATTTATTAATAAAATAAAGAAACAAAATATGACTATTGAGGAAAGTTACAAGGAAATTGCAAGAGAAAGGGACACAATAAATACAATCCTAAAAAATATGAAAGAATCTCTTGTTATTGTGGATGAAAATAAAAATCTTTTGACAGTAAATGATTCTGCTAGAGAAATATTTAATTCTAAAAGGGATATTCTCGGTGAAAATATTATAAATCTTATAAGAGATGAAAATATTTTAAATATGGCAGATGAAGCCTTAAAGGGAAAAAGCTGCGAAGCTATAACAAAGATTGGCGATAGAGAATACAAATGCTATGTCAATCCAGTATTTGAAGATAAAAAAGTTAGAGGACTTTTGATTCTTTTTATAGATGAAACAGAAGAAATTAAAGCCACAAGACTTCGTGAAGAATTTTCTTCAAATGTGAGTCATGAGTTAAAAACTCCACTTACATCTATTTCTGGATTTTCAGAACTTCTTTTGAATGATCTTGTTGAAGACAAGGACAAGGAAGGTTTTTACAAATTAATTTATGATGATTCTAAAAGACTTTTAAGTCTTGTGGAAGACATTATGAAAATTTCTGGACTTGAACATGCTGGGGATTTTGATAAAGAAGAGATTGACCTAAAAGAATTAATTGCAGAAATTCTAAAGGGATATAAAAGTTTAATAGAAGAAAAAAATATCTATGTAAATCTAGAAGGTTCAGGATCAGTTTTTGAAAATAGAACTATGATTTGGGAACTTTTCTCTAATTTAATAAATAATGGAATTAAGTACAATAAGGATAGTGGAAGACTTGATATAAAAATTTCTGAAGATGCGAATACTTGTAAAATAATAATTAAAGATACTGGCATAGGGATTCCGCAAGAAGACCTAGCAAGGATTTTTGAAAGATTTTATAGAGTTGATAAGTCTAGGTCAAGAAAAGTTGGAGGAACTGGACTTGGTCTTTCCATTGTAAAACACGTTATACAAAATATTGGTGGAAAAATAAAAATTTCTTCAGAATTAGGAGAAGGAACAAGTTTTGAAATTCTTTTAAAAAAGTTAAAATAAGATACACTTCTAATTTATAAATTCTCACAAAAATAGGACCCATGTGGTCCTTTTTTGTTGTAATTAGAATACCCCTGGTTAGACCAGGGGTTCAATTTAGCTTTAGCGATGAAAAACTAATAAAAAAAGACCTCCATGTTAAAATAAATTGTGGTTTACCAGAACACAAAAATAACAGGAGGTTTTTTATGAATTTAAATCATACACATAGTCTATCACATACAAAATGGAATTGTAAATATCATGTAGTGTTCGCTCCGAAATATAGAAGAAAAGTATTTTACGGAAGCAAAAGATTAGAAATAGGTGCAATATTAAGAGAGCTTTGCAACTGGAAAGGAGTTAACATAATAGAAGCAGAAGTTTGTCCAGATCACGTGCACATGTTGTTAGAAATACCACCAAAATTGAGTATATCTAGTTTTATGGGATTTTTAAAAGGCAAAAGCAGTATTATGATATACGATAAGTGGGGTAGCTTAAAATACAAATACAGAGGAAGGCAATTTTGGTGCCGAGGATACTATGTAGATACAGCAGGAAAAAATACAAAAGCAATAAAAGAGTATATTCATAACCAACTTAAAGAGGATGAATTAAGTGGTCAGATAACAATGGACAACACAGACCCCTTTAGGGGTTAGCTAGTAGTAATTGCAAGTGGTAAACCACAAGCGTCCTTGAGACGCAGCTAGCAAAAAAGGTCCTTTGGACCGCAAAAGCAAAACCACCGGCTACGCCGGTGGATTTTTATTTATTCTTCTGATGTGTCCTCTGTTAAAATTTTTAATATTTTGGAATAAATTTCTTCTGGATTTTTTTTAAAGTTTGAAGAGATTTTTTTTGCCATTGTGGAATCTGATGCTTCAATTTTAAGATCAAGGACATCAATTTCGTCGTCTTTTATTTTTAAGTTCACATAAGAAGTTCCATCTTTGTCAAAAACTTTTGTCAAAATAGAATTTTTTAAGAGAAGTTCGTGACGATAGTTTTCCATTTTCTCGTCTAAAAATTTTATATTGTCTTCAGGGATTTGTTCGTAGAAAATATTTAGTGTGTTTTGTCCATCTTCTGACAAATAATATTTTTTCTCACTATCAAAAAGGACAAGTCCTGTTGATTCTAACTCTTTTAAATATTGTTTAAAGTAAAAATAATTAAAGAGTTCAATGTTAAGTACAAAATAGCTAAGGTCATTTTCTTTCAATCTGTGGTTGAAATTATCTATCACATATAAAATTAATAATTTATTTAATGCAAGTTCAAAAGAACTTTTTTTCATAAGATCACCTTCCAAGTAATTATACCAAAGCCAGGCTTATAATGGCAATTAAAGATGAATTTTTGGCATTTTTTGATATAATGTATTTGGAGGAATTATGGAAAAGGAAATATTATTTTCTCGTGAAGAGATTAAAGAAAAAGTAGAAAGTTTGGGCAAGAGAATTGAAAAGGACTTTGAAGATGATTTCGTAGTTATTTCCCTCTTGAGAGGAAGTTTTATTTTTGCCGCAGACTTAGTTAGAGAGATAGATAAATTAGTAGAGATAGATTTTCTTACAACATCAAGTTATGGACACAGCGAAAGTTCTAGCGGTGAAGTTAGATTTTTGACTGACCTTAGAACAGATATTGAAGGTAGAAATGTGCTTGTAGTCGATGACATTTTAGATACTGGAAACACACTTTATGCAGTGAAAGAAAAATTAAAGGAAAAAAATCCAAAATCTTTAAAGACTTGTGTCTTGCTTGATAAACCTTCAAGGAGAGAGGCAGATGTAAGTGCTGACTATGTTGGATTTGAAATTGATGATATTTTTATAGTTGGTTATGGACTAAATTATGGCGACCACTACAGAAATGTCCCTTACATTTACACATATAAAGAAAAAAATGAGAACTTATAAAAAGAAAAATTTAAATGTCATGAGTGTCAACTCTTTGACACTTGTGCTTGCAATTATTTTTTTGACAATTGGTTTTAATATTCAGGAGCGTTTTAGCTTTTGGGGAACTTTTATAACAGAAACTTTAATAGTTTTGCTACCAGCCCTTCTCATTTCTTCAACTGGAGATGTAAAAGAGGTTTTAAAAATAAAGAAAGTTTCTTTTAAGAGTTTGGGGAAGACAATTATTTTAGTTGTTTTAATTTACCCAGTGATTCTCTTATTAAATGGAGTATTTTTATCCCTACTTTCAAATTTTATTGAATATAAAAATTTCCCCATGGAAATAATGCTACAAAATGTTCCTATTTTAAATTATTTGATTTTTATGTGCCTTGTGCCAGCAATTTGTGAAGAAGTTTTCTTTAGAGGGACACTTACAAATGCCTATAATGTCTATGGAGAAAGATTTGCCATAGTAGTTTCGGCACTTGTATTTGCTTTATTCCACTTCGACATACAAAACTTTATTGCACCTTTTTTGTTGGGACTTTTGTTTGCAAGTTTAATTGAATACACGGGTTCAATTATCCCTGCAATTGTTGCACATTTTATTAACAATGTCATTGCAGTTTTGACAGCTAGATACTTAAATGAAAGACTTTTTGACTTTTTGAGACAGACAAAATTTACACGCGAAATTGGATCTCTTGAACTTTCAATTATTATTATTTTAGTTCTTCTTTCAATTTTTTCATTTATACTTAGTAGGTTGATTTTAAAAAGTTTAAAGGAAGAAAATAATAAATGCAAGGAAGTAAAAATCAGATATAGAGATGTTGAGGGGATAGATTTATTTAACTTTGTTCCCCTAATTGCCCTTGTGATTTTGTATTTCATCTATCACTACATTGTTTTTTAAGGAGATGGGATTATGGATAAAATAAAAGAAGCAGCAGAATTAATTTTAAAATCAAAAAAAGTTTTTGCCCTAACAGGTGCAGGAATTTCTACAGATTCAGGCATTCCTGATTTTAGATCATCTACTGGATATTATTCCAAGATGGATCCAATACTTGCCCTTTCAAAGGACAGACTAATAAATCATCCAGAAATTTTTTATAAAGAAGGCTATAAAATTTTAGAAGACTTAAATGACCAAGAACCCAATGATGGCCACAAGGCCCTTGCAAAGATGGAAGAGCTTGGATATTTATCTGGAATTATTACACAAAATATAGATAACCTTCACGCAAAGGCAGGTTCAAAAAATATTTATGAAGTTCACGGAGAAACTCGTGGCACTCATTGTATGAATTGTGGAAAAGAATATCCCTTTGCCCTAATGCGTGAAAAAGTTGAAAGTGGAGAAATCCCACCTAAATGTGACTCATGTGGCGGAGTAATAAGACCAAATGTTGTGATGTTTGGCGATATGATGCCAGATGATTTTGAAAGAGGAGCAAGAGAACTTGATTCAACTGATACCTTAATTGTTGTGGGCTCATCTCTTACAGTTTCTCCAGTAAATTTCTTGCCAAATTATGTTGATCATTTAATTATAATAAACAATGATCCTACACCAATGGACAGGCGAGCAGATTTTGTTTTCCATGAAAATTCGTCAAAAGTTCTTCAAGAAATTTTAAAGGAGATTGAAATTAGATCATGATGTACGGAGATTTTGCTTATTTTTACGACAAGCTCATGTATGATCTTGATTATGAAAAAATTTATAAATTTATAAGAGAGCTTCTAGGGGAAAAATCTCTAGAAGCTAACTTAATTTTGGAAATGGCTTGTGGGACAGGAGGACTGACAGAAAAGTTGGTCAAGGACTACAAAGTCCACGCCTTTGATTTGTCAGAAGATATGTTAAGTGTTTGTGAAAATAAAATTAGAAGTAGAAATTTAAAACTATTTAAACAAAATATGGCAGATTTTTCTGCTCCATCAACTTATGATGCAATTGTTTCTGTAGGCGACAGCTTAAATTATCTAACAGAAAAAGAAGATTTTGAGTCAGCTCTAAAATCAGCTTTCGAGCATTTAAGAGAAGGTGGAATTTTTATATTCGACCTAAATACTGAGTACAAGTTTAAAAATATTGATCCAGTAACTGTCGATGAAGTTGAAGACGTCTTTTATATTTGGGAAAATATTTTTGATGAAGAAAAGAAATTAAACACTTATGGAGTTAATTTTTTCAGAAATACTGATGACAACAATTATAAGAGATTTTATGAAGAACACCTTGAGAGGGCATACGACCTTTCCTATGTAAAAAAATTTTTAGAAGAAATTGGCTGTAAAGAAATAGAAGTTTATGATGATTATGAATTTAAAGAAGTAAGTGATAAAACTTCGAGATATACAATAGTCGCACAAAAATAAAATACATTAAAAAATGGCTTCCATAGGGAGGCCATTTTTAGTAGATAAATTAAAATTTTTATTTTCTCTTATTAAGAGAGAACCTTTAAGGATAACAGAATACCTATTTTTATGGATGACACCTTTTACAAGCTTGGTAACCGGAATTTATTGCTTCTTCACGTGTGTTAAAAATAACTCTGTTATTTGGTGCTATTTTTTTCGCGGATCCGCAACTTCCTAAGTGTAATTTTTTCTTACTAGAATTCCCAACATATTTTGCATTTGTTGGAATATTATAAGTATTAAAATTATTTCCATTTCCATTGCCAATAGGATTACCAACTAAGGTATTCACATTTGCAGTTTTATTAGTTTCAGCACTTTTTTCACTTGTATTGGTTTCAAGAGTTTTTTCAGTTTTTTTAATTTCCTCTTTTTTAGGAGTAACCTCTTTATTTTGTAAGGTAAAATTATATCCACTTCCAATTACAACAGTTCTATTTGCATTGTCCCAATTGACTTCTTTGTTGAAAAGTTCTGCGATAACTCTGATAGGCACAAAAGTTCTGTCAGAAACTATTTTTGGTGCAACATCCATTTCCATCTTTACGTCGCCCTTGCTATAAAAGTTTTCACCTATTAAAAAAACAAAATAATCTTCACCTTGAGAGATAATTACCTCTTTATCTTTAGCATTCCATTCGACTTCAAGACCCAAATTTTCAGATATAACTCTAAGTGGTACAAGAGTTCTACTATCTTCTATAAAGGGTGCGACATCTGATTCTACATAATTGCCGTCAATCCACAAGTTGATTTCATTATTAGCAAATGCATTTAAAGGCATTAGGCTAAAAAATAAGCAAAAAACTAAAATCAATTTTTCAAACTTCTTATTCAATTAAATTCCTCCTAACTATTTTGGCAGTCAAGCTGCTTATATATTGAATATATTATATTAAATAAAATATATAAAGACAACGTTTCTATAAAAATTTAAAAATTTTACTAATTAGAAGAATAATTAAAATTCCTCAAAAGCTTTAAAATACACCATTTTTACTTAAAAACTGTTATAATAGTAGGCGGTGATTTAAATGGGATATATTTTAAGAGCAATAGATGATACAGAAACTATAAAAATTTCTGCTGCTATAACAACTGATGTTGTGGAAGAGGCGGCAAAGATTCATAAATTATCAAAGACAACTTCGGCAGCCCTAGGAAGAGTTCTTACTGCCACAGCAATTATTGGTTCTTGGCAAAAAAATGAAAAGGACTCAATAACTCTTTCCATTAACGGAAATGGTCCAGCTGGGTCTGTTGTTGCAACTTGCAAAAATGACGGCTTTGTGAAAGGCTATGTGACAAATCCATCAGCAGATCTTCCTATAAGAGAATCTGATGGCAAAATTGATGTTGCTGGTGCAGTTGGTCAAGGAAATTTAACTCTTGTTATGGACACAGGAATGAAAAAACCTTACACTGGAACAGTAAATCTTACAAGTGGCGAAATTGCAGAAGATCTAGCAGTTTATTTTTTACAATCTGATCAAGTTCCATCTGCAGTAGGTCTTGGTGTTTTAGTTGATGTTGATTATTCAATTAAGGCGGCAGGCGGCTTTATAGTTCAACTTATGCCAGATTGCAGAGAAGAAGAAATTGCAAAACTTGAAGAAAATTTGAAAAAACTTAACAATGTGACTTCAGTAATTGACGAGTATCACGATGCAGAAAAGTTAATTGAAATTTTAATGGGAGACATGAACTACAAAGTTCTTGAAAAAAGAGAAATAGAATACAAGTGCAACTGTTCACGTGAAAAAGTTGAAGATGCAATTGTATCTGTTGGTCCAAAGGAAATTGGTAAAATTTTAGAAGAAGACAAAAAAGCTGAAGTAAATTGCTACTTCTGCGACAAGGTCTATGATTTTGATGAAGAAGATTTAGAAAGAATGTTAAAAAAAGCTGAAGACATAAATAAAAATAGGGACGTAATTATCCAAGATAATTTTTAAAATTTTATAAAAAAAGAAAGATAGCTTTTGGAGTTAGAACAAAAAATGGTTTTACTCAATTAGCTATCTTTTTTTGTAATTTTTTAATTAAAAATTTTTAAAAACTTTTTCCATTGGTTTTAAAACAATTAGGACAATTACAGATGAAACTGCAATTTGAATTAAGTTGCCTGGGATTGAGGCAAGAGGTGCAATAAATGATGACAAGATGAAAATTTCTCCTATGTAATAAACTAGAACTTTCACTATAGCCACAAGCACAAAGGACAAAATTAAATTTTTAATATTTAATTTTTTGTAATTCATTTTGTTTAAAATGTAGCCCATAATAAGTGCCGAAATTACTGTCATGGGTGACCAAAGAACCCAACCACTTGTGAGATCAAATAGACCCATTCCAAGAGCACCTGCTGTCATTCCAACTCGCTTGTCAAAAAATATTGCTGCAAGGAAAAAGGGGACATTGCCCAAGTGAATCAAACCTCCATTTGGGGAAAAGGGAAGTTGGATTTTTACTATCCAAGTGAATACATAGACAAGTGCAATAAAAAGTGATGTTATGACAAGGTCCTTAACCTTAAAATTTTTCATGCTTACTCCTTTCACATTTTATTTTAAATTAATAATACCAGAAATTGTCCTATAAAAAAAGAAAAAGGTCGACAATGCGACCTTTGTTTTTTTAAATTTTTTAAATTAAGAAGGCTCCTCTTTTATCAATTTCTACTGGCATAACTTTGTAACTAGTTGATAGTTTTTCCAATTTATTTTTTATGAGTTTTTCTGACTTTCTATCACTAGATTTTAAAATCACCATTATAGTTGAACCAGCACCGCTTAGGTAGTGACCAATGGCAGGGGAGTCAGCAATTATTTTTTCGATTTCATCAATTTCTGGAATTAGTTTTAATCTGTAGGGTTCGTGAATTTTATCTTCAAGGGCAGTTTTTAGATTTTCTTCATTTCCTGATATTAAAGATAAAATAAGCATAGAAACTCTAGAGATATTAAAGACAGTATCTTCTTTTGTGTAAGTTTGTGGAAGGGCTTCTCTTGCTAATTTTGTTGGAAGTTTAAAGTCAGGAATGATTGCCAAGAATTTAAAATTATTTGAGATTTCAAATTTTTCTACAAAAACTTCTTGGTTTTTTAAAATTGCTGCACTTGCATTGCCAAAGATAGCAGGTGAAACATTGTCTGGGTGTCCCTCCATCTCTGTTGAAATTTTTAAAATTTCTTTTTTATCAAATTCTTTATCCATGACAGAAAAGGCAGCCATTATTCCCATCACTATACAAGCTGCTGATGAACCAAGACCTCTTGATAAGAAAATATTTGTATTTACATCAAATTCCACAGGAATTATTTCTTTTTCGTAAAAATCAAAGGCATATTTGTAAGCCTTATATATTAAATTATCTTTAAGATTTTTTTCAAAAAGATCTTTATCAGATGTTTTTTTAAATTCACAAGTGTTATAAAGTCCGAGGGCTAGTCCCAGGGCATCAAAGCCAGGTCCAAGGTTTGCTGAACTTGCAGGCACTGAAATTCTCTTGCCACGAGATGCAAATTTTAAAACTTCTTCTTCAATTTCATCTTTTGAAATTTTTGTATTGTGAATAATTTTTTTATTTCTTAATTTTTTAATTTCATTAGGAATTTTAACTCCTGTTTTTTCATGGAGAATATTTATATTTTCAAATTCATCCTTGGAAATATTTTCGCCAAGAGCATCTAGGACTGATGATGAAAATTTGTAAGGGCTTGCAGTTGATAAGATTACAGTTTTTTTAAGTTCAAGCTTATCCACAATATTTTTTGCAACGCCTGTGTGAGGATCCATCAAATATCCTTCTTCTTTAAAAGTTTTTGCTATTGTATTTTTTGTTTCTTCTTCGCTGGCATAGCCACACAAAAATTCATCAAAGTCGCCTTCAAAAGTGAAGATGTGAGAATCATTTAAGTCCTTCATTTTTTCTTTTACAATTTCATCAGATGACTTGTGGAAAATTAATCTCTCAAGATTTGATGAAACTAAGATATCCATAGAAGGGGAGATTGTCTTTACAAGCTCTCTATTTGCATCGTAAGTTCCACTTGTGAAGAAATCTGTCAAGACATTGTTGTCATTTGATGCTATTACAAGTTTTTCTACTGGAAGACCCATTTCTTTTGCATAATATCCTGCCAAGATGTCTCCAAAGTTTCCTGTTGGGACACAAAAAGAAATTTTTTCTCCTTCAGAAATTTTTCCTTTCTTAACTAAGTCTGCATAAGAATAAAAATAATAAACTATTTGGGGAAGAAGTCTACCAATGTTAATGGAGTTGGCTGAAGATAGATAAATATTTTCTTTTTTTAATTCTTCCTTAATTTTTTTATCATTAAATATTTTTTTGACAGCAGTTTGAGCATCGTCAAAGTTTCCATCAATGGAAATGACCTTGGAGTTAAGAGAATCTGTTGTGTCCATTTGTGCCTTTTGGATGGAGCTTACGCCTTCTGTTGGGTATAAGACCAAGATGTCAATGTCTTCTGTGTTGTAAAATCCTTCAAGTGCAGCCTTTCCAGTGTCGCCTGATGTGGCAGTTAAAATTAAAGTCTTATCTTTTATGCCAAGAGATTTTTTTGCATAAGCTAAAAGATTTGGAAGTAGGCAAAGGGCAAAGTCTTTAAAGGCAGAAGTCCTGCCATGATAAAGTTCAAGATAAAAATCTTTTTTGCAAGTTACTTTTGCAATTTCATCTTCAAAAGATGCGTAGGATTTTTCTATAATTTTTAACAAATCTTGGCTGTCAAAATCTGTAAGATAAAGGGACAAAATTTTGTGAGCAAGATCTGCGTAGGAAAGATCTAAATTTTCCATTATGTCAAAGGAAGGGAAGGATTCTGGAACAAAAAGCCCACCGTCTTCAGAAATTCCCTTTACAATGGCTTCTCTGCCAGAAATTTTTAAATTAGAATTTCTTGTTGATAAAAATTTCATATTTCCTCCTCGATTTCTGCTATAAATATATCATCAAGATCTTTTATAGAATTTCTTAATTCATCAAGACTTATTTCTTTGGTTATTATGTGATGGTCATCTCCAATGCACTTTTCTTCTTCTACTAAATTTTTTAATTGGCTAGAGATTTTTGAAGTCCTAATATAAAATTTATTTTTCAAATTATTTGTGACTTTATAGGAATTTGATGCATCATAAAAAGTTTTTATTTCTCTTTTTGCAAGAATCCTCAAAAGGTCACGCATAATTGCATCGGCAGTTTCAAGTTTACCTGCACCAGGTCCTTTTAATTCATAAGAAGAAAAGTTTTCGCCCCAAACTTTTATTGCATTTATTCCATCAAAAGTTTTTGCAAAAAAGTTGTCTTTTAAAAAAGTTGGTATTACTGAAATATTTATTTTTCCATCTGAAAGTTTTGATTTGGCAAGAAGCCTAATAGCATAGCCCTTATCTTTTGCAAAGTCAAAATCAGATTTTTTTATATTTGAAATTCCAAAAGTAAAAATCTCATCTTCTTCTATCTTTGCCTTATAAATTAGTGAAGAAAGAATTCTTATCTTTCTCATGGCATCAAAACCTAAAACATCAGCACTTGGATCTGCTTCTGCATAGCCAAGTTCTTGTGCTTCTTTTAAAACATCATCATAAGATGAACCTTCAAGCTCCATTTTTGAGAGAATATAATTTGATGTTCCATTTAAAATCCCATAAATTTTATTCATGTCGCTAAAAAAAGCTTCTTCCATTATTGGATGAATTATAGGAATTGCACCGGCAACTGAAGCTTCATAGGAAAAATAAACTTCATTTTCTCTTGCAAGTTCATTTAATTCTTCAAAATATTTTGAAACCATGGCCTTATTGGCAGTTACAATATTTTTACCAGATTTCATTAATTTTACAATTCTATCATGAGTTTCTTCTAAATTTGAAGTGACATCAATAACTGTGTCTACATCAGAATTTAAAATTTCATCAAAATCATCTGTAAAGACTAAGTCCTTATTGTGAGGAAATCTCTCTTTATTTTTATTTTTTATTAAAACTTTTTCTATTTCTATATCAAAATTATTTTTTAAGAGGGCATCTCTTTTTTTGAATAAGATTTCTTCGACGCCAGTTCCCACTGTGCCGAAGCCCATTATTGCAATTTTCAAATTAAACCTCCAAGACTTTTTTAGCAATTTGCACTGCGTTTGTCGCTGCACCCTTTCTTATATTGTCGGCACAAGACCAAAGATTTAGACCATTTTCTACAGTAAAGTCACGTCTAATTCTTCCAACAAAGACTTCGTTTTTGTCAGCTGCCATAAGTGGCATTGGGTAAACTTCATTTGCAAGATCGTCTTCTAAGACCATGCCAGGATATTCTGAGATAATTTTTTTCACGTCGGAAACTTCAAAAGCTTTTTCCACTTCAACATTTATTGATATGGAGTGAGAATTTCTAACAGGGACTCTCACAGTTGTTGCAGTGACAAGAAGGGAGTCGTCATGAAAAATCTTTTTAGTTTCATTTATCATTTTCATCTCTTCCTTTGAGTAACCATTATCTAAAAATACATCAATTTGTGGTATGCAGTTGTTTTTAATTGGATACTTGTAGGCAAGATTAGTACCCTTTTCCAAGTCTGATATACCTTTAATGCCAGATCCTGAAACAGATTGGTAAGTAGAATAAATAACTCTCTTTATCTTGTATTTGTCGTGGATTGGTTTAAGTGGCAAAACAGATTGAATTGTAGAACAATTTGGATTTGCAATTATGCCCTTATTATTTTTTATATCTTCAGGATTTATTTCAGGAACAACTAGGGGAACTTCTGGGTCCATTCTAAAAGCTGAAGAGTTATCTACAACTGTTGCACCAGCTTTTGCAGCAAGGGGAGCAAACTTTTCACTTACAGAACCACCTGCAGAGAAAAGAGCAATTTTAATATCTCTTCCTTCAAAAGAATCTTCCTTTAATTCTTCAACAGTATATTCTTTTCCACAGTATTCAATTTTTTTACCTGCAGATTTTTTCGAACTAAATAAATATAAATTATCTATAGGAAAATTTTCTTCACTTAGAACCTTTAACATCATACTTCCAACTAAACCAGTTGCACCTACAACAGCTACATTTACTTTCTTCATCTTTAGTCCTCCTTGTAAAATTCTTTGTAAATAGCACGAATTGCCTTTTCAAAATCCTTAGTTTCAACTCCAATAATAATATTAATTTCGCTGGAACCTTGACTTATCATCTTTATATTAATGCCCTCTCTGGCAAGAGCAGTGAATGTCCTAGAAGAAACACCTTTTTCATTTATCATGCCACGACCAACAACAGCAATAAGGGAAATATCTCTTTCCCAAGAAAGATTGTCAACATTTAGATAAATTTTTAATTCTTCAAGAACCTTATTTAACTTTGGTGTTATAAAAGAATCTGCAACAAGCACAGAAACAGAATCAATGCTCGATGGCATGTGTTCAATAGAAATGTCATTAGATTCAAAAACTGTAGTTAATTTTCTGAAAAAGTCCTTTTCAGTATTCATGTTTACTTTTTCAAGATTTATAACAGTAAAATCTTTTTTGCCAGAAATACCAGTTAAAATATTTTTATTTTTCACATCGCACTTGGATAAAATCAAAGTACCTTCTTCATGTGGGGCATTGGTATTTTTTATATTAATAGGAATATTTTTGTCCCTAAGTGGAAAGATTGCCTCTTCGTGTAAAACTTTTGCACCCATGTAAGAAAGTTCTCTAAGTTCTTTATAAGTAATAGTTCCCATTGGTGCAGGATTTTTTACTATTTTTGGATCTGCAACTAAAAATCCAGAGACATCTGTAAAGTTTTCATACATTTCGGCATCAAGGGCAGAAGCAATTACAGAACCAGTCACGTCAGACCCACCACGAGAAAAAGTCTTTACCTTTCCGTCTTCTTTTACACCATAAAAACCAGGTATTACAGCCCTGTCGTGTTTAGTCAAAACATTTTTAATATTTTCTTCTGACTTTTCTAAATCTAAAACTCCATTTGTGAAAACAATAAGATCTTTAGCATCAACAAAATCATATCCCAAATAAGAAGCTAGAACTTGAGCACTGATAAATTCGCCACGACTTATGACAAAATCATAACTTGAACCCTTAGTAATTTCATCTTTAACATTAGATAAAATACTATTTATGTCAATATCCAAAACAAGATCATCAACAATATTTTTAAAAACATTTTCGATGATCTTGTAAACTTCATTAAAATTCAATTCGTGCGCACTTAGCTCATGGCACATTGCTAAAAGGTCAGTGACCTTGTGATTGTTGTTAACACCTTTTCCAGGCGCAGAAACCACGATATACTTTCTTGCGTCATCTTCCAGAATAATATCCTTAACTTTTTTCAGCTGACGAGCATCGGCAAGTGAACTGCCACCAAATTTTGCGACTTTCATCTTTTTCTCCTTTTTAAGTAATCTAAAATAAGTAAGCTAATAAAATTCTTTAACATAAATTTGTGAAAATAAAAAATAAAAATAGAATACCATATAAATAAAAATAGATAAAAATTTTTTAATCCCTAAAATAGGGAAGAAAACTAAAAAAATCTCACAAAAGAACCATTAATATAGGTAGAATGTTAAAAGTAATTTTTTCGATTATACAATTATTTACTAAAGTTGTCAATTGCTAGGGGTCTATAATAAAGAAAGGAAAGATAAGTTATGACAAATGAGAAAGGGGATAGTCAAGATAAAATTTTAAAATGTGAAAATAAAAAAGGCCCTTAGTGGGCCGTTAAAATTATAAATCAATATCTGGAACAATTTGAATTTTGTAATCAGGATAAAGTGTAGAAATTTCTTCTTCAATAACTTTTAAAGCCTCATCTCTTTCTACATCAAAACTCAAGACAACATCAAATCTAATACTTTTATTTTTTGTGTCAACATAAAATCCATGAACTTGGAGGGCCCAAGCGTGGGACATTATCTTTCTTTCAATTGTCCTCCTAATTTCTCCAGCTTCCTTGTCCCTTGTGTTGTAGGAATAAACACCCAGAGCAATCAATATAATACCAGTTTTTTTATAGACTTTATATTGTAATTTTCTTGTAAGTTTATCTACCTCATCAACATCCATATTGTCTGGAAGCTCAACATGAAGAGAGCAATAATATTTGTTAGGTCCATAATTAAAAAGTGCAAGGTCATATACTCCAATTACAGGTTCTTCTTCTTTTACTAAGTCTTTAATCTTTTTAATCATTTCTGGATCAGATCTATGACCAATTAAATCATCAATAGTAGAAAGAATCATTTCTATACCAGCCTTAATCATAAAGGCAGAGATGACAAGACCTACATAAGATTCGAGAGAGAGTCCAAAAACCATAAAAATAATAGCAGAAATAAAAACTGAAAGTGAGAGAATTGAATCAAATAGGGCATCTGACCCAGATACAATCAAAGCGCCTGAGTTTACTTTTTTTCCTTGTCCTTTGACATATTTGCCTAAGAAAAACTTCACTACAACAGCAAGACCAATTACAAATATTGAAAGCTTGGTGTAGGAAGCAGGGCTTGGGTTAATAATTTTTTTAACACATTCCACTAGAGAAGTGATTCCAGCATAGAGAACAAGGGCAGCTATAACCATAGAAGAAATATATTCAATCCTTCCATAACCCATAGGATGCTTCTTATCTGGTGCTTTGCTTGCGAGTTTTTCTCCTATAATAGTTACAAGAGAGGAAAGAGCATCAGACAAGTTATTAAGAGCGTCAAGGGTTAAGGCAATGGAATTGACCAAAAAACCAAGTATTGCCTTGAAGACCGCTAATAAAACATTTGTGATTATTCCAATAATACTAGTCCTTACAATAATTTTTCCACGAATTGCTGATTCATTTAATACTTCAAAGTTGTCATTTGACATTTTTTCACTCCTTATTATTGATTTGATAGATTAAATTTTCAAGATATAAAATTAAGTTGAGAACATTAAAATTGTTTTTGAAAAATTAACTCTTCAAAAAATTATTAAGTAAGCTAATCCAGCTTAATTATTTCAAGATTTAACATTTAAAATTTAATTTTAAAAATGTTTTATATTTTCTAGATATAATAACACACTTTAGAAAATTCTTATAGCTATGATTTCGTATCATGACAAATAAATAAGACCCTAGTATTAACTAAGGTCTTGTAAACTTTTATAAAATTTTGCTATTATTCCCATTCTTCTTTTCCAAACGTCCGATATATCCCAAACCTTTCAAAATACAAGATTCCTTTTTTTAGAGTATCACCAAATCCACCTAATTATAGGACGTTTTCAAATTTTTAGTCCAATCCCAGTCCCAGTACCGGAAGATTAGTCATGATTGTGTTTCTTCGATCTTAGTTATTTTAAATTCGTAATCATTTAAGTCATTATTAATTGTTGAGCCTTTATAATAATTATCAAAATCTTCAACTCGTGTAGCAATAACTAGATTTTCCATTTTTTCTTTACCATTTTTATTCTCCTGCTTGAGAATTTCTTCTTTTTCATAGAAATAATCAATATTAGATTTTTTATTTGATTGTATACGTTCAAATTCTTTCCATTGATCTAAAATTTCATCTACGATCAAATTTAATGAATCTTCAGTCCTATCAAAATATTCATCTGTTAAAAATTTAGAAATAACATTTATTATTGCATATTTCCCATATCTTAATCCTTCACCATAATCGGATCTACTATTTTCTTTTTTTTCTTTTTTTTCTAAATATTTAAATGCAATGTATAAGAAATATATACGATCATATCCTTCAGGTCCTATATCTATATTGAAAAATTTCTCATAATCATTCATATTATATAAAGCATCTTCACCATTTCGCCTGGCAGCATTTACTCTACCATTCATAGCATAGATAATTCTAATAATTGTATTTCTACTAATAATTTGATCTTTAGAAATATAGCCTTTTTCGATACCTTCAGTGAATTCACCTGTTTTTCTATGATAAAAGTATCCGTAGTTATTGTATATATACTTTTGAAAATCAATTTGTACATTTGAATTTGATTTCCTATCTGCAACTGTTACTTTACTTTGATTATTTGTTGTTAATGAAAGCTCATCAATTAATCTTTGTTTGCTTACTTCATCATTCATCCCTTGATCAAAAGTAATTACCTTTAGTAGTACTTCTTTATTATCAAATACTTTATTATCTATGTCATCATCTTCTAAAACAGTTGATAAAGTGTAAGCTGTTTGTCCTCCATTAATTATTTGTGGATTTAACAATGATAATTCACCTATACCTTCTCTGCCAGTCCTTGAGGTATATGATGTTTTATCAGATAGCAATGTAATTCCATTGTTAAACAATGCAAATACATTACCTGAACGATTGATTACAGAATCTTTTATTGAAGAGTTTACTTCATTGACTGACGCTCCTAAATAGCTTCTTGGATTAAACTTCAATATAGAGTTCTTAAATGAACTCATTAATTTTGCAATTTCTAATATCGGAACAAAAAACAATTGTACAGATGTGGTAAATTCTTCGTCTTCAACCCAATAATCCATTGTATAATTATTTTTCGAACCTAAATTTAAATTAACAGAAATATTTGTTGCTTGATGAACAGTTCCCCTAACTATAGGAAAAACCAATTCTTCATATGCTCTTTCATAGTTGTAAACTTCAAATGGAAAATTTAATAACTTACCCATTGCATCTGCAAGTACACTACTTACGTTTGCAAGTATAATAACATTAAAATCGTACCTACTTATTTGCTCAATTTCTGAAAGATTTTGTATTAATCTTTGGATTTTGTCGTTGTATTTTATTCCATTTTTATCTATTGTTTCACCTCTACTTATCCTATCTATATCCATTTTATTTATTTCTTCTAATTCGATAGATTTATTCATGAAGTTATCATTATTCGTTCTAAACTTTGATTGAATAAAATATATTTTTTTATTTTCATGATCAATATAGTAGGCGTCAATTCCTCCATCTTGAGAATCATCTGTAACAAATTTTTCTCGTTTCTCAAAATCCAACAAATTAAATTTAGCTTTTAAAAGCAAATGAATATAAGCTCTAGAATTTGCACGATTTACTTTATCTAAATCATCCTTATTTGGATGATAAATTCTATAATCTTCTGGAGCTTCTTTTCTCAACGCTTCTAGAACTTTAAGTAAAGTAAGATATTTTATCATGTACTTTCCTCCTTATATTTTTAAAATCTATATTTTTATTTCCTTAGTAGAAGGCTTGAAACCAAGTATTCATCGCCACTATCTTCCCTTTTAATAATTATACCGCTAGATCCACAAGAAAAATCCGAGGTATTATTTGTAGAATTTTAATTATATAGAAATCATCATTTCCTAGTGGTTTTGCTCTCATTTTAAGAATTACACATTCAATAAGGTAAACCAACGTTTTACAATATTTTTCTATATTCGGTTAAAACTACTTGTTTCTTTCTAATCTCCTGATACCACTATCACCAAGCTTTTCAATTGACACCAATTGTCTTCTAGCAAGTTTTCTAAGTTCTGTCATTCTTTCTTTTTGATCCATCCTTTTATCGATAAGAACCGCATTATAGCTTTCCATATTTGCAGGGACCAATAACTCATTTAAACTTGCATAGTCTCTCATATTACCTTTTAAATCCTGATTTTTTTCACGCTACTCTTTAGCAGTTTTATTAAATAATACTACATTTAGCATATCCGATTCACTAGCATACTTGAATGATAATTGTTCATTGGTTAAATCTTTAAGAAGGTATTCTTTTATTGCATCGGTATGGATTTTATAATTAATCTTTGATATTTCTCTATGCAGATTCCAAGATAATGATAATTTTAAGTTTTCATCTTCTTTAAGTCTTAAGTCTTTTGTAATCATTTTTAAAATCTTCAGTATAAACTTGAATTGAAAATCCTTTAGCAGAAATTTGCTATTTATTTATTTTTGACAATTTACTACCTCCTTATACTAGTGTACTCCTTACAATAGTCATTATATAATCATTACTCTAAGCAACACACCAACTGTTAATTTTTCGATTTTTAAACTTTGGTAGAAGTCTTGAGCTCCTTATGTTTACATAACTATTTGTCTCCATCTGTATGATGACACGAAACACTCAAAAACATCCTATAGTATTATTAATGATTGCAGACACTATCTTTTCGATCTATTAAGGCGGATTATTAATCGCATCAACTGAAAAATTTATACATCGGAAATTTATTTAGATACTTTTTACCATTTTTATATTATTGTATCGTGTTCCATTCTTCAAAATAAATGCTTCTGGAATTCCCCCACTTTGACGAATCCTAGTTTCTCATAAAGTATCTGATCTCTTATATTACCTAAGAAATAGTCCAGTTCAATTTGGGTAAGGCCCCATTCCTTAGTATAGTCTTCAAGACAAAGAAGCATCTTCTTTCCTATTTCTAAATTCCAAAATTCTTTCAGAACTGTAACAGCAACATTTCCTCGATGATGCATTTTCATTTTTTTGATCTTGAAATCTGAGCACTTGCAATCAATCTTCCATCAATTTCTGCTATATTCATAAGAATATCTTCAGATTCATTAAATTCTTTTATCGTTTTCTTTTCCTGTTCAACATTCAGAGTTATTTCTTCTGGATAATAGTATAAAAAGTTAGATTCTCCCATAACGGTTTTCCAAATATTCAATAGTTTCTGCGGCATCTTTTACTTGAATTTCTCTAATTTAGCAAATCCTACCATTTTTCATTTCAAAACTTACTGGTATGTATTTCATATTTATCCCTCCCTTATTTTTTATTGTAATATTTTCTTCTTTCTAAATTATTTTACAAATTTACTGTAAAAATCATTAAATCCTTATTTTTATTTTTTGTTTCTACTAATATAACTAATCTATCATTTTTAAATCTTATGCCTAAGTATTGATGGTTTGTATCTGTGTCTCCTTTTTGGTAATCTTTTATATTTTTTCCAACTGTTTTAAGTGCTTTAACATAATTAAACTTTCCTGATTCAGTGTTACCAATCTGATGCATGTTACCTATTTTTTATTGTTTCGTATTTATTCATTTAATTACCTGACATAATCTATAATATCCTCAACCTTACACTCAAGAACATAACAAATCTTTGCTATAGTTTCTAAATCAATTCTTTTAACTTTATTATTACAATAAGAATTAAGTTGCGTCCTTTGAAGGTTTGCTTCTTTATCTAATTTATTTTTGCTTATACTTTTTTCTTCTAAAACTTGGTCTATTCTAAAAATAATTTTGCCAAAGTTTTGCATAGATTTCTCTCTCTTGTCATTTTAAAAATCGGCATTTCATTTGAATATATTATATCTTATTTTAAAAACTTCTTACAGGTCTAAGATTTATTTCAGCTGAATTCTATTTAGTTTTTCTTAAAAACAAGGAATATATATCCCATATCTCTTTTGCCAATTTTTCTATTTTTTCTCTCATATAATCAATATTTTTCTTATAAATGACTCCAGTTGTATTAGTTTCTGTTGCGATCTGGTTTTATATTATTTGTTACATTTGAAAGTAGCCATTGGAGATCTCTAATTGGTTCTAGGTTTACAATATATATTTCTTTTTCTAATACACATTTTCTTAAAAAATGGGACATAGTTTTGCAATTAGCAAGTTTCATCTTCTTTTCAAAAACTTCTTTTTCTTCATCTGTTAAATATATTTTAAGTTGATTTTTTTTTATTAATAATAACGAGATGTTTTTATAATATAAAAGACCGCAGCTTGAAACTACGGTCTGATTTTTTGTCCGAATGTAAACCACTTGGAACTATTATTCAATTTATTCTTTTTGACAAATGTTCCCATTTTAATCCCAGTTACAGTTTTTAATCTTCTGTAACCATTGATTTTACAAAGTTTTTTGTTTTTTTGCTACTATTCCCATTCAATTGTTGCTGGGGGTTTTGATGTTATGTCATACACTATTCTATTTATGTGGTCTACTTCATTTACTATTCTATTTGATACTTTATCCAAGATTTCCCAAGGTATTCTTGCAAAGTCTGCTGTCATAAAGTCTGTTGTTGATACTGCACGAAGGGCAAGTGTATAGTCGTAGGTTCTAAAGTCGCCCATTACTCCTACTGTTCTGTTGTTTGTTAGGACTGCGAAGTATTGGTTGATGTCTTCTAGTTTTACTTTTTCTAATTCGTCTCTAAAGATTTTATCTGCATCGCGAAGTATGTCTAATTTTTCTTTTGTTATTTCGCCCATTACTCTTATGGCAAGTCCTGGTCCAGGGAAGGGTTGTCTATCTACTAGATAGTCTGCTAGTCCAAGTTCTCGTCCTAAGTCACGTACTTCGTCTTTAAATAGCATGCGAAGTGGTTCTATTATTTCTTTAAAGTCAACGAAGTCAGGTAATCCTCCAACATTGTGGTGGGATTTTATTACTGCGGAATCGCCTAGTCCTGATTCTATTACGTCTGGATATATTGTTCCTTGTGCTAAGAAGTCTACGGATTTTATTTTTTGGCCTTCTTCTTCAAAGACTCTTATAAATTCTTCGCCAATGATTTTTCTTTTCTTTTCTGGGTCTGTCACGCCAGATAGTTTATCTAAAAATCTTTTTTCTGCGTCTACTCTTATGAAGTGCATGCCTGAATTTTTAAAGGCTTCTTCTACTTCGTCACCTTCATTTTTTCTCATTAGACCGTGGTCTACAAAGATACAAGTTAGGTTTTCGCCAACTGCTTTTGATAGTAGGGCAGCTGTTACTGATGAGTCAACTCCACCTGATAGGGCAAGGAGTACTTTACCGTCAGCGACTTTTTCTTTTATTTCTTGGATTGATTTTTTGGCGTAGTTTTCCATTGTCCAATCTTTTTTTGCTCCACAGATTTTTACTGCAAAGTTTTCTAACATTTCTTTTCCATGGACTGAATGGTTTACTTCTGGATGGAATTGTAGGGCATAGAGTTTTTTGTCTACATTTGCCATTGCTGCTATTGGGCAGTTAGCACTGTTTGCTATTGTTTCGAATCCTTCTGGAGCTTTTTCAACTCTATCTACATGGCTCATCCAAACTGTTTCTTCTTGAGATAGGTTTTCGAAGATTTCTGATTTTTTTGTTTCTATTTTTGTTTTTCCAAATTCTCTTTCTTTAGGTGATTTTATTACTTTTCCACCTAATGTGTGGGCCATGATTTGCATTCCATAGCAAAGTCCAAGGATTGGAATGTTTTTGTCGAAGATTTCTTTTTCTATTTGTGGTGCTCCTTCTTCGTAAACTGAGTTAGGTCCACCTGTAAATATTATTCCTTCTACGTTTTTTCTATTTTCTAATTCTTTTAAGGCCTTGTTGTATGGGACAACTTCACAGTAAATATTTAGATCTCTTATTCTTCTTGCTATTAACTGATTGTATTGGCCGCCAAAGTCAACTACTAGTATCATATTAACCTCCTCTTTATTTAATACATTTTATAATAAAATTTTTCATTTGTATAGCAATAGCTTAGAAGATAGGATTTAAATTAAGTAATTATCTTATTTATATTGACATTAAATATTAGTAACAATATAATTTATAGAGATATATGAAAAGTGAATTTTATTGTAAAATATGCCATTTAATGATAAAATAATACGTCAGGTAAAAGGAGTGGTAAAATGGGTTTAATGGAAAAGATTTTTGGTACCTATAGCGAAAGGGAACTAAAAAAAATCGAGCCCCTTGTGAATAAAGTTATGAGTCTCGAAGGCGAGATGGAAAAACTTTCTGATAATGAGCTTAAAGATAAAACTGAAGAATTTAAAAATAGAATTAAAAATGGTGAAACTACTGATGATTTACTTCCAGAAGCTTTTGCTGTTGTAAGGGAAGCTGCTTGGAGAGTGCTTGGAATGAAGCACTTTAGAGTTCAAGTTATTGGTGGTATTATTCTTCATCAAGGTAGAATTGCTGAAATGAAAACTGGTGAAGGTAAGACACTTGTTGCTACACTGCCAGCTTACTTAAATGCTCTTGAAGGTAAGGGTACTCATGTTGTAACTGTAAATGATTATTTGGCTAGTCGTGATAGGGACTGGATGGCTAAGGTTTATGAATTCTTGGGTCTTACTGTTGGATGTATTATCCACGATATGGATCAAGATGACAGAAAGGCTGCTTACAATGCAGATATCACTTATGGTACTAACAATGAATTTGGTTTCGACTACCTAAGAGATAACATGGTTATTTATAAAGAAGAAATGGTTCAAAGAGGACTACACTTCTGTATCGTCGACGAAGTTGACTCAATTTTAATTGACGAAGCGAGAACACCTCTTATTATTTCAGGTCAAGGCGACGAATCTGTTGACTTATATGTAAGGGCAAGAGATTTTGTAAATACACTTAGCCACAGAATTAAGAGCCAAGATGAAATTGATCTTGAAAGATTTAACAGAGAATTCGAAGAAGAAACTGTTGATTATGTAATAGATGAAAAAGACAAGACTGCAACTCTTACTGATAAGGGTATTGCTAAGGCTGAAAAATATTTTGGCATAGATAACTTAGCAGATGCAGAACACATGGAACTTTCTCACCATATTAATCAAGCTCTAAAGGCAGCAGGAACAATGAAAAAAGACATTGACTATGTTGTTAAGGATGGCGAAGTTATTATAGTTGATGAATTTACTGGTCGTCTAATGTATGGTAGAAGATACTCTGAAGGATTACACCAAGCTATTGAAGCTAAAGAAGGTCTAGAAGTAAGAGCTGAATCAAAAACTCTTGCAACTATTACTTTCCAAAACTACTTTAGAATGTATGACAAGCTTTCTGGTATGACAGGTACTGCCATGACAGAAGAAGGCGAATTCAGAGATATTTATAATATTGACGTTGTTGAAATTCCTACAAATAAACCAGTACAAAGGGAAGATGACAATGATCACATTTATCTAAATGAAGATGCAAAATTCAAAGCGGTTACAAGAGAAATTGCTGAAGCGCATGAAAAGGGACAACCAGTTCTAGTTGGTACAGTTTCAATTGACAAGTCTGAAGCTCTTTCAAAATATTTAAAACGTGCAGGCATTAAGCACAATGTTTTGAATGCTAAAAAGCACGAACAAGAATCTGAAATAGTTGCACAAGCTGGTCGTTTTGGACAAGTTACTATTGCTACAAACATGGCTGGTCGTGGTACCGACATTGTACTTGGTGGTAACCCAGAATATCTTGCAAAGAAAGAACTTAAAAAGCAAGGTATGGAAGATGAAATGCTTGAATATGCAGATTCATACTTCAAGACAGAAGACCCAGAAATTATAAAAGCAAGAGAAGATTATCAAGCTCTTGTAAAAAAATTCAAAGTGGATACTGATAAAGAAGCTGAAGAAGTTAAAGCAGTTGGTGGACTTAGAATTATTGGTACTGAAAGACACGAATCAAGACGTATTGATAACCAACTTCGTGGACGTTCAGGTCGTCAAGGAGACCCAGGTTCTTCAAGATTTTATATTTCAGCAGATGATGATTTAATTAGACTATTTGCTGGAGATAGATTTAAAGAAACAATGCTAAAACTTGATCCAGAAGAAGATGAACCAATTGAACACAAAATCTTGACAAGATTAATTGAATCAGCTCAAAGAAAAGTAGAAGGAAATAACTTTAGTATTCGTAAAAATGTCCTAAAATATGACGACGTTATGAATAAACAAAGAGAAGTTATTTATGCAGAAAGAAGAAGAGTACTTGAAGGTGAAAACCTAAAAGATGACATTATAGCAATGAGAAATGATGTTATCGACAAGACTGTTGATTTCTACAATAAGCTTGATGACAACAACAAAAATTATCTTGATTTTGAATCAATTAGAAACTTTGGCGTAGCTACTTTTGATTTTGAAGAAGACTTCTTAAAGAAACTTGAAAATCCAACTGTAGACTCTATAAAAGATTATATGAAGAAACTTGCTGATGAAAAATATCTTGAAAAAGAAGAAGAATTCGGCGAAGAAAAATTCAGAGAAATCGAAAGAGTTGCCTTACTTCAAAATGTTGACCAAAAATGGATGGACCACATCGATGCAATGGATCAACTAAGAAAGGGAATTGGACTTCGTGCAGTAGGACAAACTGACCCAGTAAGAGCTTATGCGGAAGAAGGTTTTGACATGTTCGAAGCAATGAACGAGTCAATAAAAGAAGATACAGTTAAGATGCTTTACCACGTTGTTAACCCTGAAAGAGTAAAAAGAGTTAGAGTGGCAAAAGAAGTTGAAACTGTAAATCCAGATGACGGAAAGAAAAAACCCTACGTTAGAAAAAAAGAAAAAGTAGGAAGAAATGATCCATGTCCATGTGGAAGTGGAAAAAAATATAAAAACTGTCACGGAAAATTTGAATAAGATTTATAAATAGAAATTAACTCTGGTAGCAATGCCAGAGTTTTTTTTTGTGTCATACACTTTAGCTTGATAACATATTGACAAATCGGCTAAAAAATAGTAAAATGTTTTCACAAATAAATATTAACTGCTTCATTTTGCATGAGCTATTACAGTAGATCAAAAAACATTATGAGACCCAGTAAATAAACATCTTTTATTTTGCTGGGTTTTTTTATATGAATTTATAAATAATAGCTCGAAGTTAAATTATATATTTATTTAAAGGAGGTAAATATGAAAATTACAGAAGTAAAATTAGGAATCTTATCAGTTCCATTAAGGGTTCCTTTTAAGACAGCCCTAAGATCAGTTAATAGTGTTGAAGACATAATAGTTGAAATACACACAGACACAGGACAAATAGGATATGGAGAAGCACCACCAACAGGAGCAGTGACAGGAGAGACACAATATTCAATTATAGGAGCCTTCAAAGACCACATAATAAAAACAATAGTGGGAAGAGATGTTGACGATTTTGAAAATCTAATGAAGGATTTAAATTCTTGCATAGTAAAAAATACAAGTGCAAAGGCAGCTTGTGACATGGCTCTTTGGGATCTTTATGGTCAGCTACATAAAATTCCTGTTCACAAATTAATGGGTGGATCAAGAAAGAAAATAATTACGGACATAACAATTTCTGTAAATGACCCAGAAGAAATGGCAAGAGATGCCATAGACGCAGTTAAAAGAAAATATGATACCCTAAAAGTTAAAGTGGGAATTGATCCTAGCCTTGACGTAAAAAGACTTGAAGCCATAAGAAAAGCTGTTGGTCCAGATGTGAGAATAAGAATAGATGCAAATCAAGCATGGAAACCTAAAGAAGCAGTTAGGATTTTAGACTCAATGCAAGAAAAACTTTTGGACATAGAACTCGTAGAACAACCGGTAAAAGCTCACGACTACGAAGGATTAAAATACGTAACAGACCATTCCATAGTGCCAGTTCTTGCAGACGAGAGTGTATTTTCTCCAGAAGATGCTATGACAATTTTAAACATGAAGGCAGCAGACTTAATTAACATAAAACTTATGAAGTGCGGAGGACTTTACAATGCCCTTAAAATCACAAGCATGGCAGAACTTTGTGGAGTTGAATGTATGATTGGCTGCATGTTAGAAGCAAAAATATCTGTAAACGCAGCAGTTCACTTAGCTTGTGCAAAACAAATAATAACAAAAATTGATTTAGACGGACCAGTACTTTGCTCAGAAGATCCAATAGAAGGTGGAGCAGTATTTGATGAAAAAGAAGTTACAGTCACAGATGACTTTGGACTTGGAATAAAGTCAGTTAAGGGAATAAAATACCTAGATCTTTAAAAATTGAAATCATAAAATTTAAAAACAAAATTAAAAAATAGAAAGTTAAAACTAACTTAAATAAAAATAAAAAATGAAAGGAGATAATTATGGTTATTACTAATGGATTTACTTACATCGCATTTTTAATGTTCGTGGCAGGAGCCCTCTTAGCACTTGAAAAATACACAAAATGGAAAATTTTTAATGTAGTTCCACCACTTGTATTTATCTACGTATTAAACATGATATTCTGCACAATGGGCCTATACGCATCAGACGCATGTTCAGATACATATTCAGCCCTAAAAAATAACCTCTTGTATGCAATGATTTTTGTAATGTTATTACGTTGTGACTTTAAAAAACTTGCAAAACTAGGCGGCAGAATGGTAGCAATATTCTTGGGATGTTCAGCAACCCTATTTGTAGGATTTTTAATTGGATACCCAATTTTTAAACACACTTTGGGAACAGACACTTGGGCAGCAGTAGCAGCACTATTTGCATCTTGGGTTGGAGGATCAGCAAACATGGCAGCTATGCAAGCAGCACTTCCAGTAGATGCAGGAGCTTACTCTTGTGCCCTTGCACTTGACACAGTTTGCTATTCACTTTGGATTGCCCTACTATTATTAGCAGTAAGATACGCACCAAAATGGAACAAATCAACAAAAGCTGACACATCAAAACTACAAGCAGTAGCAGATGCAGCAGCAGAAGAAGTAGCAAAGGGAAAGAAAAATGCAGATTCAGCAGATTGGATTTTCTTAATTGGATTATCACTAATAGTTTCAGCACTTTCACAACTAGTTGGAGCAAAACTATCTGAAGGACTTACAAACGCAGGTCTTGCTATGTTCGATAAAGGAACAATAACAACTTTATTCGTAACAATACTAGGACTTATATGTGCCCTATCTCCAATAGGAAAACTTCCAGCAGTAGAAGAATTATCAAACGTATATCTATACGCCGTAGTTTCCTTACTTGCATCAACAGCATCAGTAGTAGACTTAATATCTGCACCAATGTGGGTAGTTTATGGAATCTTCATACTAGCAATTCACGTAGTACTTATGTATCTACTTTCAAAAGTTTTTCACTGGGATCTTTGTATGGTTTCAACAGCATCTCTTGCTAACATTGGTGGATCAGCATCAGCTCCAATAGTAGCATCTGCCTATGACGCATCTTATGCAGGTATAGGAGTTCTAATGGGAGTACTAGGTGCTGCTGTTGGTAACTTCTTGGGAATTGGCATGGGACAAATTTTAAAATTACTTAGCTAGTTTGATAGAAAAGAAAGGCTTCCTATGATAAACTATAATAAATTGAAAAAAGAAATAGAAGATATGGTGAAAGACAGTTCTGCAAATATTTCTATTAGTTTTTATGATTTAGATGAAGATGAAAACTTTGCTATAAATGGAGATAAAAAAGTTCCTTCAGCAAGCATGATAAAATTATTAATTATGCTAAAGGTTTTAGAAAAAGTTGAAAGAAAAGAATTGGATCTTGAAGAAAAAATAAAAATTCAAGATTATAAAAAAGTTGATGGATCTGGAATATTAAAAGAACTTTCATGGGATCACACATTTTCTATTAGAGAGCTTTTGACTCTTATGATAATTGTAAGTGACAATTTTGCCACAAATATTTTAATAGAAATCCTTGGCATGGATGAGGTAAATGACCTTGGGGAAAAACTTGGGCTATTAAATACAAGTCTTCAAAGAAAAATGATGGACTTAGATGCCAAAGAAAAGGGATTTGACAATTATACATCGTCTCAAGATATATTAAAAATCTTAAAAATGATTTATGAAAAAACTTTTTTGAGAGAAGATTTATCTGATCTTGCTCTTGATATATTGTTGAGGCAGCAGGAAAGAAGTAGACTTCAAAGATTTTTATCAGAAGATATAAAGATTGCAAGCAAAAGTGGCAATTTAGATAATTTAGAAAATGATGGCGGAATATTTTTTACTAATAAGAAAAACTATATTCTAGTGGTTTTAGTAAATGAAGCCCAGTCAAATGTACTTGCAAAAGAAATCATAGGCAAAATCTCTCTCAAAATTTATGAGGAAATTGGAGAATAGGATGAAAAATACTTTATATCTCACGGGAGAAGCAAGGACTAGTTCTGATAATGCAATAACAAAGATTTACGGAGTTTTCTATTTAGCCTTTGAAGTTGAAGAAGATGGCATGATTATCGATGCGGATACCAATGCAACTCTTGAACTTACTAGAAAGTTTATAAAGGGAATTTTTATTGGAAAAAATATAAATGACCACGACCTTATTGTTGAAGAAGTCCAAAGAAGATACAATGCTTCATCTACTAAGGCAATAATTTCTGCCTATAAAGATGCCCTGCAGAGATATAAAAATTTAAAATAAAAAAAAGCTTTTATCTCTTGATGTGGAGATGAAAGCTTTTTTACTTTAATTTTAAACAAGAAAAAAAGAGGTCAAAGCCTCTTTTTCTTTAAATTACATATCTTTTTCTATTAATTTTCCTGTTTCAAGATCATATTCATAAGTGATGTCTTTATTTCCGTTTACAACTTCAACACTTACTACATACTTTCCGTCATCGTATTCTACTTCGTATTCGCCAGCTTCATAGCCTTGACCAGCGTCTTTTAAAGCTTCATCCATGAACTTGTCAACAGCTTCAACCATGTGTATTTGAACGTCAGCAACTTTATTTGAAGTGTTTTCTGCTTCGACTTCATCTTTTACAATATCACCAGTAACTGCATCAACTTTAACTTCGTATTCATTTTTTGCATCGTAGCCATCAACTGTGTAGTAGGCTTTTCCATTTTCAACATCAAGTCCGAAAGATTCAATCTTTGCGTCAGCGTGAAGTTTTTTGAAACCGTCAAAAGCAATTCCTGGATCTAAGTTTGCAACAGCACCCTTATTTACTGCAGTTTCTTCTTTTGTTTGAGCATCATTCATACTCTTATTTGCATTTTTATTAGCATTTTCTTTTGCAGCTGCATTTGTATTAGCATTAGCAGTTGTTGCTGTATTATTTGTCTTTTCATTTTTTGTATTTAGAGCTTGGTTTTTTGGACCACATGCTGAAAGAGTAAGTGCTAATCCAAGTCCAACAGTTGTCATTAAAATTTTCTTATTCATAATTCCTCCTAAAATTTAACAATTCTCTCTATATTTTTCTACCCAGAAGAGCTTTATCTATTCATATTTTTTATAGATTTTTGTATTTTTAGTAAAAATAAGTAAATAAATAGTAAATAATAGTAGAAAACTACCCTCAATATGTTATAATGAAAAAAAGAATTTAATGCACTAAAGGAAAACATTTTTTAAAATAGGGAGGTGAGATTTTTGGAATTAAAGACTAATAAAAAATCTCTTAGTAATATGGTATATAGAGATTTAAAAGAAAAAATTTTAAAAAACAAATTACTACCTGGAGATAAGCTTATAGAGATGGAAATCGCTTCTGAATTAGATGTTTCTAGAACTCCAGTGAGGGAAGCTCTAAAAAAATTAGAAAATGATGGTTTAGTAACAAGTTTTCCAAGAAAATCATATATTGTTTCTAAAATTTCTGTCAAGGAAGCCAAAAATCTATATATAGTGAGAAAATCTTTAGAGCCTCTTTGTGTCGAACTCTTGGCAGAAAAAGGATTGGGAAAAAATACCAAATATTTTCAAGAAATAAACAAAGAACTTGGAATAGCCATAGACAATGAGGAAGAAGAGTTGGCACAAAATCTTATAATAGAGTGGAATTTAGCACTTGTAAAATCACTAAACAATGAAATTCTATATGAAGTTATGACTATGGTAAATAAAAGACTTTACAGGTTTGGGAATTTTATTTTTAAGAACAAGGCAAATTATGGCAAACACTACAAAAATTTACAAAGAATTTATAATTTAATAGAAGAAAAAAATCCTGAAGAAGCTAGAGAAGCCAGTGAAAGAACTATTGATGCTATTTATGAGATGTTTGAAGAGCAGGCTGATTATAGAATGTTTAGGAAATAAAAAAATAAAAAAACACTTGACAGGAGTGTTTTTTTTATTTATAATTATTTTTGTTGTACTGATGGTACAGCTCAAAAGTAAAATTATTATATGCACCTTTAGCTCAGTTGGTAGAGCAACTGACTCTTAATCAGTGGGCCTACGGTTCGAGTCCGTAAAGGTGCACCACTTAAAACCTGCTGACTTAGTTGGCAGGTTTTTTTCTATGATATTATAAAATTAAAATGTGAAAAATTTTAGTAAATATTTTTATGAAATTTTACATATTATGCTATAAATGTTTATTATTCTTTTTGTTTTTCATCTTATATAGTATTATAATAAAAGAGTTGGTGATTTAATGGGAAAAAATATGATTGGCTTTTATGACAGTGGAGTCGGTGGGCTTTCAGTTCTAAAAGTCGCTTTAAATAAAATAAAAAATAAAAATTTTGTCTTTTTTGGGGATACTCTTAGAATGCCTTATGGCGCAAGAACTGATGAAGAGATAAAAAATTATACAATGGAAGTCATGGGATATTTCAAAGATTTAGATGTAGATCTTTCTATCATTGCCTGTAATACAGCTACAAGTCATGGTTTAAAAGAGTCAAATGAAAAATATAAGTATCCTATAATTGGAGTTGTCGAACCAGGTAGCATCAACGCACTTGAGAGGACAAATACAAAGAAAATTGCTTTAGTTGCAACTAAATCTTGTGTAAACAGTAAAGTTTATGAAAAAGTCCTAAAGTCTATGGACCCATCTATTGAATTAAAATCTGTTTATTGTCCAAAACTCACCCTTGCTATTGAAAGGGGAGAGTTTGAAAAGGATTATATGGATGCAATTGTAAAAGAGTACTTAGATGAATTTGGCGACTATGATTTTGACACTATGATTTTGGGCTGCACTCATTATCCTCTTGTCGAAGATTCTTTTAAAAGAGTTTTAAATTCACAAGGTAAAAAAGTTTTAATGGTGGATCCAGCTTACAAAACTGTCCTTGATGCCATGAATATTTTAAATATAAAAGAAAATCACGAAGAAATTCCAAATAGAAAAATTGATTTTTATATTACAGGAGATATAGATCAGTTTAGATACACTATGGAAAAGATTGTGGATTTAAGTGGATTTGATGTCAACTTCCACAAGGTTGATACAAAGGATTTAATAAAATATAGATAAAAAAACAAGGCTTATTTTTATGAAGCCTTGTTTTTATTTAAGTCGTAAATATATTTTAAACCACTTATGCCCAGTTCATCTTCTCTTATCATTTCGTATTTACAAAATTTAAGAAGATAGGCATAGGCACCAGTTATTAAAATACTTGTATTATCTTTTTTCAGTGAATAGGATTCTATTATTTCATCAATTATCCCAAGGACTGCTTTTTTGTAGCCAAAGTAAAGACCCCTTTGGATTGCTTTTTCTGTATTTTTTCCAATAATATCATCAGGTCTTTTTATTTCCACATGAGGGAGTTTTGCACTTCCTCTTACAAGTGAATCTTGAAGTAAGTTGATTCCCGGAAGGATCAGTCCTCCCAGGAATTCTTTTTTTGCATTGATATAGTCAATTGTCGTAATTGATGATGCAGACACAATTATTATATTGCTCTTGTATTTGTGAGTGGCTGCCACAGCTTTTATTATTCTGTCGCTGCCAACTTCTCTTGGACTTTCACATTTTATATTTAGACCAGTTTTAACTCCAGCAGATATAACTATTGGTTTTTTGCCAATTAGTTCTCTTGAAATCATTTCATAAGAAGATGAAAGTTCGGGAACTACATTGGAAATTATAATTTCATCAATTTCACTGAGATTTATATTTTTATCTTTTAAAATTAATTTAATTGTCAGTTTAATTTCCACAACAGACCTGTTTTTGTCAGTTGTAATGGAAAATTTATCTATTAGTTCATCTTTATCATAGACTCCAAAGTCTGTTGACCTATTATCTATATCAATTGCAAGTAACATATTAACCCCTTCTTGATTTTAAAGCTTTTATAACTGCTGTAGTTATTATAACAGATAAGATTGCTTCAGGTATTCCTGATGTAACTGATACACCGAGGATTGCTGATTTTGCATTGTCTAGTGGTATATCTAGAGCTTCTACATATCTCTTTGCATAGATAAGATAAATTCCACCAAGAACTAAAATAGTATTAGTCATTGATCCCACAAAGGCACCTATGGCAATAGGAAAGTCCTTTTCACTTGACTTAAAAGAATAAACTAAAAATCCAATACATAGTGCAAGTAATATCACTACAAATGTAATATTAAGTGCTGTTCCACCAGTCCTAATATTTTTGATAAGTAAATAAACTAAAAATATTGAGATAAGACCCCAAAGTGCTTTTGTAAGATTTCTCAAATTTTTGTCTTCAAGTTTTTTTACAGCTGTGTAAGAATAGTAGGAAGTTATCCCAATTAAAATTCTTGGCACAACAGAAATTAAGGGATTGTAAAAGACAAAAGCAACGGGACTTGCATTTCTTAAAATTGCATTTAAAAGAGAAGATACTCCAAAAATAAGTCCAACTAAAGCTCCAACTACGGGACCTTCTGCTATTGCTCCAATAATTACTGGTATGTGCATTGTAGTTGCATTAATTACTCCAAGTGGAATTAGTCCAAGGGGAGTAAGACTGAGTACAACGGTAATTGCACCAAGCATGGCAGCTATTACTAGCCTTCTGTTACGTTCTGTTGATCGATTCATTTTTACCTCCGATAGGGTTCAAAAAGATACCCTTCATTGCATCATTTGATGCTATTATAACTAACAAGCCCGCCTGAATCCTTAGCTGAATAAATTGCATTGGCAATAGACCTAGAAATTGTCTTTGCAGCAAGAATTCCAACTAAATTAATATCTGCTTCAACTTCGTCAGATGCAAGTGTAAAAATTGTATCTCCATCGTTCATGGTATGCACAGGATTAATTGACCTTCCATAACCATCATGAGCCATTTGTGAGATCTTATTACAGTTTGCCTTAGTGAGTTTTGCATTTGTCGCAACAAGAGAAATTGTTGTGTTGGCTGGGCTAAATTGATTATAATCGTTTAAGCTCTTTTCGTAAAGAGTACAAGTGTCTAAAAATTTTTTATTTTTTCTGTCATAAACTCCAGCAATTCTTTTTCCCTTTTCATAATCAAAAATATCTCCCATGGCATTTAAGGCAACAATAGATGACACCACTAAGTCACCAACTTTTACAGAAGATTGACCTATGCCAGACTTCATGGCAAAATCATTTCCCAAAATTTTACCAACACTTGCGCCACAACCTGCTCCCAGATTTCCCATGCTTTCATCTTTTTCGCTTGCATTTTTAGCAGCCTCATAACCCATCTTAAAATCAGGTCGAACTTTTGAGTCGCCTACAGCGAGATCAAATAGGACTGCACCAGGAACTATGGGAACCACTCCAACACCTACATCAAAGCCAACATTTTTTTCTTCTAAAAATTTCATTATGCCGCCGCCAACATCAAGACCATAGGCAGACCCACCAGTTAAGAAAACTCCGTGAACCTTTTGCACTAAATTTTCAGCTCTCAATAAATCAGTTTCACGAGTGCCAGGTCCAGCACCACGAACATCAACTCCTGCAGTAAATCCATCTTCACACAAGATGACACTTGTTCCAGTAAGAGCAAGATCATCTTCTGCGTGACCAAGCCTTATCCCTTTAACATCTGTCAAAAATCCTTCGTACATATTTCCTCCTCCTTAAAATTTTCACTTAAAATAAATTTATCAAAAGCCCCATCAATGATGAGGCTTAAATTATTTCTATTTATTTTTTCTCTTTTCATTTACGGACTTTACCTTGTCCTTAAAAGTGTAATCCTTGTCACGTCTGTCATCAATTTTTACGACAGAGTAAACTCTATTTGCTCCAGCCTCAAAGACAGATTCTTGCATCCTTCTTATTACTTCATATAAAACTGAAAGATCTTTGTGAGATATAACTGTTCCCATAGGGTTTAGTTCATAAGTTAGTCCTTCGATTTCTCCAATTGAATCCAAGGCGCCTGCTATGTACTTGCTCACTGATGTTGTCTTAGTTCCTATAGGTATAAGTGTTAATTCTGCTACTGCCATTTTATTCCTCCTGATTTTTTATCCTTGGCAAGTTCCAATTCTTTTTCACTGCCAAGAGTCTAAATACTAAAACTGTAAAAAAACAAATTATCATGGAAAGTTCATAAGAAAAAAAGTTTCTTGCTATGATAAATACAATTGATCCCAAGATGCAGGCACCAGCATAAATTTGTTCCTTAAAAATAAAGGGGATAGTGCCAGCCAAGACATCACGAATCATACCGCCACCAACACCTGTAATTGCACCCACAAAGATGAGCAAAAACTTTTTGTGATAGCCTAGGGAGAGGGCAGTTGCCATTCCCGTTATAGTAAAAGATGCCAAGCCAATTGTATCAGTTATAATCATGAACCTATTCATGAGTTTTAACAAGTGGTTGTTGGAAAAATTTTTCTTTGTAAAAAAGAAAATAAAAACCAAAACTGAAAAAACTGTGGATATAAGTGCGTTAGTTGAATTTTGAAACATATTTGGTGGATTTATTCCAAGAACCAAATCACGAACAAAGCCACCTCCAAGGGCAGTCACAAGTCCCAAAACTATTACACCAAGTATGTCCATGTTTTTTTTGCAAGCAAGTATGGCACCGGAAATTGCAAAGGCAATAGTTCCGATGATGTCAAAAAATACATTAAATTCTAAATAATTACCATTCATAAGCCCATTATACCAAAGTTTATTTTGTGAAGTGAGAAATTTCAATAAATTGAAAAAAATTTTTAAACTTTGTTATAATAATATTAGTATTGGAGGAATTATGAGTATACTTATAAAAAATATTTCTTATTTAGATATAGAAGAAGAAAAAATTGTCGACAAGGCAGATATTTTTATAGAAGAAAATAAAATAAAAAAAATTGGAGAAAATTTAGACCAAAAAGCAGACCAAGTCCTTGATGGAGAAAATAAACTTTTGACACCAGGCTTTGTCAATGCGCACACTCATCTTGGTATGTCTTATTTTAGAAATTATGCCGACGATTTGGCACTTATGGACTGGCTTGAAAATGAAATTTGGCCCATAGAAGCGAAGTTAAATGCAGAGGACATATATTGGTCAAGCTTGCTTTCTATTATTGAAAATATAAAATCAGGCGTCACATCTTTTTGTGATATGTACTACGAAATGGATAGGGTTGGCGATGCAGCAATAGAAGCTGGAATCCGTGGAGTCTTAACTCGTGGCATGACAGATGTAGATGGCAAGGGCGAAGAAAAGTTACAAGAGTTTGATGATCTTTACAATAATTATCACGAAAAAAGTAATGGAAGAATTAGAGTTGTGCCTGCACCTCACGCAATTTACACTTGTTCCACAGAATTTTTAAAAGAAATTGCAAAAAGATCTCTTGAAAGATATGACAGTCTAATTCACATTCACCTTTCAGAAACTCTTACAGAAGTGGAAAATTCTAAAAAAGAATATGGCATGACGCCAATTGAATATGTAAATTCACTGGGACTACTTGATAGTCAAATAATTGCAGCTCACTGCGTTCACATTACTGATGAAGAAATTGAACTTGTAAAAGATAAAAAATTCTATCCAGTTTACAACCCATCATCAAATTTAAAGCTTGCAAGTGGATTTACTCCGGTGGATAAACTTTTGAAAAATAATATTACTATGGCACTTGGGACTGACGGTGACTCATCAAATAACAATCAAGATTTTGTTGAAGAAATGCATATTGGAGGCATTGTCAATAAGGCTGTTACTATGAATGAAAAAGCCGTTCCTGCCATAGGAATTTTAAAAATGGCAACAATAAATGGAGCAAAGGCACTGGGATTTAAAAAGCTTGGACTTATAAAAGAAGATTATCTAGCAGATCTTACAATTTTTGATTTAAATTCAAATTCCTTTACACCGAGGAACAATCTCATTTCTGCACTAGTTTATTCTGCATCTTCATCTGATGTGGAATCAGTTATTTGTGACGGAAAATTCATTATGCGAGACAGAAAACTAGTAAACATAGATGAAGAAAAAATTAGAGAAATTGTAAACAAGAGATGGGAAGATATAAAAACAAGGGGAGAAAATTAAAATGGATGATAAAAAAATAGTTTATTCTGGGATCCAACCTTCAGGATCACTTACTATTGGAAATTATATTGGAGCTTTAAAGAATTTTATTGGACTTCAAGATGACTACAACTGCTTGTACTGCATTGTAGACATGCACGCAATTACTGCACCACAAGAACCAAAGGACCTTAGGAAAAATACTCTTGATGTTCTTGCTCTTTATCTTGCAGCAGGTCTTGACCCAAAGAAATCTATAATTTATATTCAATCACACGTGCCACAACACGCAGAACTTGGCTGGGTTTTAAATACAATGACAGGACTTGGACAACTTCAAAGGATGACACAATTTAAAGATAAGTCAAAAAAATATACTGATGTCCAAGCAGGAATTTTAAATTATCCAGTCCTAATGGCTGCCGATATTTTGTTATATGGAACATCTTATGTGCCTGTTGGCGAAGATCAAAAGCAACACATTGAACTTACAAGGGACTTGGCTCAAAGATTTAACTCAAGATATTCAGAAACTTTTACTATTCCAGAAATTATGACTCCAAAAGTTGGAGCGAGAATCATGTCTCTAAAAGACCCATTTTCAAAGATGTCAAAGTCAGATTCAAATAAAGATGCCTTTATCTTAATTTTAGATTCAGAAGATGACACAAGAAAGAAAATAAAAAGAGCCGTGACAGATTCCTCTGGCGAATTTAGATATTCAGATGAACAAGCAGGTCTAAAGAATTTAATAAATATTCACTCATCTTTTTCTGGAATGAGCCCAGAAGAAATTGTAAAGAAATACGAAAACCTTGGCTACGGAGAATTTAAGGAAGACCTTGGAGAAGTTGTAGTTGAAGGATTAAGACCTCTACGAACACGATTTAAAGAAATAAGGTCTGACAAGGCTTATCTTGAATCAGTTTATAAAGAAGGAGCAGAAAAAGCATCTTATCTTGCAAATAAAACTCTTAGAAAAGTTTATAAAAAAGTTGGATTTATCCCTAGATAATCGAATTTTTATTGATTTCAAAGGATTTTTGTGGTATCTTTTATATTAATTAGGAGGTGTCCTATGAATAAAATAATAATTGTAGTAGCGATTGGCTTAATAGGTTCAGGAGTCTTAGATAGATCTAATGCAAATGAAGCTGAATCTATTGGAATAATTGGTGGAGCAGACGGTCCAACTCAAATCTATACAGAAACAAATAAAAAGACTGACAAAGATAAGGGTATAGAAATTATCGGTGGGGCAGACGGTCCGACACAGATTTATACTGAAAAGAAAGAAAACAATGACAAAGATAAAGGTATAGTAATTATTGGTGGAGCAGACGGTCCAACACAGATTTATACTGAATCAAAATAAAAACAAGCAATAAAAAAGAGGATTGTAAAAATTTATATTTAGAGAGAAACTGTTTGCTGAAAAGTTTTTATAAATTTTACAATTGTAGCTTTTTTGCTTCTTTGGTGAAAATAGTAGCCAAAGACGACTTATCTCGTTAAAGATTATAGAGAGTTTATTGAAAAATAAAAATTAAGGTGGTACCGCGTCTTTCGTCCTTAGGGATGGAGGACGCTTTTTTATTTTTAATTTTATAAATTGTAAATATTTAAAAAAGATAAATTTAGGAGGAAAAATGAAAGAGTTAAACAAAACTTATGATCCAAAGGATTTTGAAGAAAAAATCTATGACTATTGGATGGAAAATAATTATTTTAAGGCAGAGGTGGACGAAAACAAGAAGCCTTATTCTATAGTAATGCCACCTCCAAATGTAACAGGCAACCTTCACATGGGTCACGCACTTAATAACACAATCCAAGATGTTTTAATTAGGACAAAGAGAATGCAAGGTTACTCTGCTCTTTGGCTGCCAGGAACAGACCACGCTTCTATTTCTACAGAAGCAAAGGTTGTAGAAAAATTAAGAAATGAAGGCATAGACAAAGAAGACATTGGAAGGGAAAAATTCCTAGAAAGAGCTTGGGATTGGACTCACGAATATGGTGGAAACATTGTAAATCAACTTAAAAAACTTGGAATTTCTTGTGACTGGTCAAGACAAAGTTTTACCCTTGATGATAATTTATCCAACGCAGTGGAAGAAGTTTTTATCGAACTTTATGAAAAGGGACTAATTTATCGTGGCAACAGAATCATTAACTGGTGTCCATCTTGTGAAACTTCAATTTCTGATGCAGAAGTAGAACACGTTGAAAGTGATGGAAATATCTGGTACTTTAAATATCCTTTTGCAGATAGAGAAGGTGGAATTGAAATTGCAACAACAAGACCAGAAACAATCCCAGGAGACCTTGCCATTGCAGTAAATCCTGAAGATGAAAGATATACTGATTTAGTTGGCGAATATGTAATGATCCCAGTAATGGACAACAAAAAAATTCCTATTATTGCCGATGAATATGTAGAAATGGACTTTGGCTCTGGGGCAGTAAAGATCACTCCATCACATGACCCTAATGACTTTGAAGTTGGAGCACGTCACGATCTTGGTCAAAACATAGTAATTGATGGCAAGGGATATTTAAATGAAAATGCTGGAGCTTATGCAGGCATGGAAAGATATGAAGCAAGAAAAAAAATCATAGAAGATTTTGAAAAACTTGGCTTCTACATTGGCAAAAAACACCATCACAATGCCGTTGGTCACTGCGAAAGATGCCACACAGTTATTGAACCACTAATTTCAAAACAATGGTTTGTAAAAATGGCACCTCTTGCAAAGCCAGCTCTTGAAGAATACAGAAAGGGAAATTTAAATATTGTCCCAGAAAGATTTGGTAAAATTTATGAAAATTGGCTAGAAAATATTCGTGACTGGAATATTTCAAGACAACTTTGGTGGGGACACAGACTTCCAGTTTGGTATTCTGATTCTGATGATGAAATTGTAATATCAAGAGAAGATCCATCAAACACTCCTGGACACGAAGGCAAAACTTTTACACAAGATCAAGACACTTTAGACACTTGGTTTTCATCAGCTCTTTGGCCTTTCTCAACATTAGGTTGGCCAGAAAAAACTCCTGAATATGAATATTTTTATCCAACAAATGTGCTTGTAACTGGTTATGACATAATTTTCTTCTGGGTAATTAGAATGGTATTTTCTGCCCTAGAACAAACTGGCAAACTTCCTTTTAAAGATGTATTTTTAAATGGACTTGTAAGAGATGACCAAGGTAGAAAGATGTCAAAATCTCTTGGAAATGGAATTGACCCACTAGATATAATAAGAGATTATGGTGCTGACGCCCTTAGATTTACTCTTGTAACTGGAAATACACCAGGTAATGACATGAGATTTTATATTAAGAGGGTAGAAGCAAATAGAAACTTTGCCAACAAACTTTGGAATGCAACAAGATTTCTAATGATGAATATGTCTGATGAAATCAAGGATTCAAAGTTTGATTTAGAAAAACTTCACTACCAAGACAAGTGGATAATTTCAAAATTACAAAAAGTTATAAAATCAATTACAGAAAAAATCGACAAATATGAAATTGGACTTGTAGCAGATGCAATCTACGACTTCATCTGGTCTGACTTCTGTGACTGGTACATTGAAATTGTAAAGCCAGTTTTATATTCAGATGATATTGAAGAAAAAACTAACACAGTAAAAGTTCTTCTTTATGTATTAGAAAACATCTTAAAACTTCTTCATCCATTTATGCCATATATAACAGAAGAAATTTGGCAAGCTTTACCAAATAGAGAAGAAGCCCTAATTATTTCATCTTGGCCAGAATATAAGGAAGAATTTGTATTTGAAAAAGAAGAAAAGGCAACTGAATACATTGAAAATGCAATTCGTGAAATTAGAAATGCAAGAAGTGAAATGAATATAGAAAACTCAAAGAAATCCAATACTCTTGTCTACACTAAGGATGCTGAAGTGAAGGAAATCTTTGAAGAAATGAAGGGACTTTTACTAAATCTTGGCTATTCAAATTCTGTTGAAATAACAGATGACGAATCAAAGAAAAATTCTGAAAATATAGCAATTGTTCTCGATAGAGCAGAAATTCAACTTCCACTAAAAGAACTTGTTGACTTTGAAAAAGAATTAAAGAGACTTCAAAAGGACAAGAAGGATGCAGAAGCTGAACTAAAAAGAGCTAAGGGAAAACTTTCTAACCAAGGTTTCGTATCAAAAGCTCCAGCTAAATTAATCGAAGAAGAAAAAGAAAAAGTTACAAAATACGAAGAAATTTTAAAAACTGTTGAAGCACAAATTGCGAAGGTAGAAAAAAATCTATGACTTATGAAGAAATTGTAGCAAACATTGAGAAGAGAATTGGAAAATTCAAGTCCAAGGGCAATGTGAGAATAAAAAAATTCTTAGAAAATATTGATTCACCCCATAAAAAATTAAAAGTTATTCACATTGCAGGTACTAATGGCAAGGGCTCAACTGTTAGTTTTTTAAAAGACATCTTAAAAGAAGATTATAAACTTGGCACTTTTGTTTCTCCTCATCTAATCACATATTGCGACAGGATAAAAATTGGCGATAGAGAAATATCACAAAAAGACTTTGCTGATATAGGCGAATTTATCTTAGAAAAAGAAAAAGAAATAGTTGAAGAATATGGGGAATTAAATCTCTTTGAATTTTTGACAATAATGGCGATAATTTACTTTGAAAGAGAAAAAGTTGATTTGGCAGTTTTGGAAGTTGGCATGGGAGGTCGTGCCGACTCCACAAATATCTTCACAAGTCGTGAAAAATTAATTTCTATTATCACATCTATTTCCATGGATCACATGGAATATCTTGGCAATACAATAGAAGAAATTGCAGATGCCAAGGCAGGCATTATCCAAGAAGATGGTCTTGTCGTGACTACAAATAAAGATGAAAAAATCCTTAAAGTTATAAATAAGGAAACAGTAGAAAAATCTGCAGAAATTTTTTACACTAAGGATCTTGAAAGTGAAATTATAAAATCTGACTTAAAGGGAATTGATTTTAGAGTAAAATTAGATGGAAAAGAAGAAAAATTTCATCTCACACAAATTGGTGATTACCAAGCTGAAAATGCCCTTGGAGCAATTTATGCCCTTTATATTTTAAATAAGAGGGGTATTTTAAAAATTTCTATTGATGAAATAAGAGATAGGATAAAAAATTCAACATGGGCTGGCAGAATGGAAATTGTGTCAAGAGATCCACTTATTATACTAGATGGAGCTCACAATTTTGATGGAATAAAAAAATTAGTAGAGTCCATTGATAACTTTAAGTTCAAAAAACTTTACCTAATCATGTCCATTTTATCAGACAAAGAACACAAGAAGATGCTAGAAGAAATTTCATCTTTCACTGACGAAGTCGTCTTTGTAAATTTGGACTACAAGAGGGGAACAAGCCCTGAAGAATTAAAAAAAGAGGCAGCTTCTTATGGACTTAGGGCCCAAGTGATGAAGCTGGAAGATGCCATAGACCACTACAAGGAAAAATACGATGATGGCGATTTGATTTTAATAACTGGTTCCCTTTATTTTGTAAGTGAAGCGAGGGCAAAGATTTTAAATTACGAGTACAGCATATAAACATTTTAAAATTTAGATAACTTGTAAGAAATTTGGAATAAAGTCTTAAAAATAATTTTATATAATGATTGCGGTGATAATATGAAAAAGATTAGATTCGCAGTCATTATTTTTTTAATAATTTTTCTTGCAAGGGGATTTTCCATCCACAGAAATAGAATTTCAAGTGAGATAAGTTTAAAAGACAGTGAAAATTTTACAAGAGGGGAGGATTTGTCAGACAAAATAAAAATAATAAAGGAAAAGGCAAAAAAAGATGAGGGCTATGAATTTGTCTACGAAAATATTGACAAGCTCCCAGACAAAATGATAAAGCTTGCCGCAAAAAGGGAAGAGGCCCTGGGTTTTATACTTGGATACATAAAAGATGATAAAAGTCTTGCTAAAAAGAGTGAAAGTTTTGCTGTAAATAATCCAGTGAAATTTTATCTACAATTTGATCCTCGTTGGGGTTACGAAAAATATGCAGGCGGACTAATTGGCACGGGAGGTTGCATGCCAACGACTCTCTCCATGGCTTTAAGCGGCTACGGGATAAATAGGAGTCCAAAAGAAATTGCAAAGTTTGCAGAAAAAAATGGCTATGTTGAAGGGGGCATGAGTTCATGGAATCTCATAGAAGATTATTTAATAAAAGAGGGTTTAGGAGTTCGCGGAATCATGAAAAGTGAAATGATGAGTGAACTTGAAAAGGGAAATCTTGTAATTTTATCTTTCAAACCAGGAATTTTTACAGATACAGGACACATAGCTTTGGCATGCGGGCTTGATAATGAGGGGAGAATTATTTTAAACGACCCAAACTCTGTTTATAATTCAAAAAACAGGTGGCAGTACGATAAAATAAAAAAAGAAATAAAAGCAGCTTGGGCAGTTGAAAAGATAAATGACATATAGTAATAGTTAATATCCTATTAGGAAGACTTCATACACAGAATTTTTCACATATTTAAAAACTACACACAAACTCGCATCCACAAAAAACTTCACAAAATCAAAAAAAGACCATGGATTTTTTCCATGGTCTTTTAAAATTCAAGTTAAATTATTTTGCTTCTTTAGCAGTTTCTTTAACTTCTTCTTTTGCTTCTTTAGCGTCTTTTTTGATTTCTTTTTTGCCTTCTTCAGCTTTTTCTTCTATTTTAGCGTCAGCTTTGAAACCAATTTTTTCTCCAGCTTCAACTAGAGCTTTAAGTTCGTTTTCGAATTGTTCAGCAGTAGCTTTTTCATCATTTAGAAGTGATTTTGCAGCTGCAACTGCGTTTTCGTAGTTAGTTTTAACTTCGTCAGTAGCTTTTTTGTATTCTTCAGAAGCACGAACTTCTTTTTCTTTAGCTAATTCTTTGTTGATAGCTTCTTTTACTTCGTCAACTTTAGGAGCAACTTTTTCTTCTTTAGTTTCTTCTTTGTTAACAACAGAAGTTAAAAGAACAGTATCAGTAGCTTTGTCATATCCAACTCCAAATTCAAGAGCTTCGCCAAGATCTCTTAACTTGTAGTAGTTAAGGTCATCAATCTTGTAAGCAGTAGCAGTAAGAGTTTTATCTCCAACTAGAACTTTGTCATTTGTAAGCATACCCTTAGATGTAGCTTTAACTTCTTTTTGGTCAGATTCTACAACTTTGTAGTCTTCTGCCTTAGTTAGAGTAACAACGCCATCTTTGTAGTTAACGCCGAATTTAGCTTCTGAATCTTTAAGAACTGCAGCTAAATCTCTAAGTTTGAAATAGTTGTAACCATCAATATTGTATCCGTAGATAACAACATCTTTGCCGTCAAGTTTAACTTTTTGTTTAGTAGCTTTAACGTCAATAGTTTTTACTTCTTTTTTAACTTCTTTAACTTCTTCTTTAACTTCTTTAGCGTCTTTCTTAACTTCTTCAGCTTTTTCTTTAGCTTCTTCTTTAACTTCAGTCATTTTTTCTGCAGCTTTTTCTTCAACTTTTTTGCCAGTTTCTTTAGTTTCTTCTAGCTTTTTGTTGCCTTCTTCAACAACTTTTTCCATCTTAGTTGGTTCTTTAACGTCTTTAACAGCTTCAGTAACTTCAGCGAAAACTGGGCTTGCAGTAGATAAAAGCATAACTCCTGCTAGTGATAATGATGTTAATTTTTTGTTCATATTTTTTATCCTCCTAAAATATAAGTTAACTTTATTATACAGATTTTCTTCAATAAATCAATTAAAAGGCTAAAATGAGTTACTTAATTTGGCATTCTTAATATTTCTGTAACATTAATAATTAGAATAAGAGTAAACAAAACCGCCACTTGCATCAATTGCTATGAGGCTAGATTTTGTGTAAAAGTTGTAAGTTCCAGCTTCTGGTGTGACTTGTTGATTTGCACCTAGTTCTTTTTCCTTTAAAAATCTTTTCTTATCCCCAACTATGTCCATAAATTCACGAGCCACTTTCTTTGACTCCTCTTCACTTAAATGTTTTTCCAAGAAAGGATACTTTTCGTTAGGAAAGTAGTCAAATTTATAAAATCTTAAATTATTATTTTTATCAAAAGAAAATCTCATAGATAAATTTTTCTTTTCATAATCCTTTAAGTACAATTCATAAACTTTTCCATCTTCCACTTCTTCAACCTTCATCACACCATCTTTTAGATATCCAGCAAGATCAGTTACCTTCCTTATCTTATTAATAGTTTGAAGATCCTTTGCATCCTTAATTAAATCTACATCACGAGTGGAGTCAATTTCATAACCATTGTCGATTGCACAGTAAAACTCTTTTTCATTCCATTCTAATTTTGCATCCATGGCATTGGCAAGAGCCCTTGCTGGCACATAAGTTGTATCATCCATGATGAAAGATGGCGAGTCAATTGTGAAGACCATATCGTCAATCCTATACTCATTAGAATCAACATAAAAGATAATTTTCTTATCTTGGTTTAAAATTTCAACCTTACGCTCATCAGCATTCCAATTGACATCAGCACCTAGATTTTCAGAAACTAGGCGAAGAGGAATGTGAATCCTATCATTTTTAAGGACAAATTCCTTTTCAAAGACAATATTATTAATGACAAGAGTCATCTTTTTCCCGCCATTGGCATAAACGCTAGTAAATAAAAATAAAAAAGATAAAACAAATAAAAGCTTCTTTTTCATAATATCACTCCTTTAATTCATTATACCATTAATAAAAGATTTAAAATTTACAAAAAGATTAAGAATTTAGGCAAAATAAAAAGTCCCCATGGTGGAACTTTTAAGATTTTATTATGAATTTGTTGCCGCAAGATTTGCAAGTGACTCTAATTTTGCCCTTGCCCCTTGGGACTTTCATCTCAAACTTACAAGATGGACATTTGATATACTTGTAAGTTTTTCTTTTTTCATAAGTATTTTTTGATTTCGAAAATTTTCTTTTCAGTGGCTCAACTGTGTCCAAAAATTTTCTATTTTCCTTGTATCTTGCATTGACATCACGAGAAAGGATCCTGTAATAGGAATAAATTATAAGCACTAGTGCAACTGTTGGCAGGGAAGCATTTTTCACAAAGAGATTTATAATTAAAATCACAAGTGCCAGGGATAGGATAAATTTGCCCAATTGATCTTGTCCATATCTGCCAACCATAAATTGTCTCATTTTTTCTTTAAAGTTCAAAAAAATCAACTCTTTCTAAAATTATTCTTTCTAAATATTATAGTATAGGAAGATATAAAAAGAAATAGGAGCAAATAATAGTAGCAGCTAAAATTTATAAAAATTTTGTAAAGAAATCCCATAAATTCTTTCTTTATATAAAAAATAAATAAAATTTGTAAAAAAATATAAAAAATTCTGGATTTTTTAAAAACCACCTGCTATAATAAAGAAGCACCAGAAAAGAGAAGGATAAATCTTCTCTAAATAAAAAGTAAAAAAACTTTAAAAAAAGTGTTGACAAAATATTAAAAGGTGCGTATAATATATTTTGTTGTTAAAACTTCATGCGGGAATGGCGGAATTGGCAGACGCGCTAGACTTAGGATCTAGTTCCAACGGAGTGGGGGTTCAAGTCCTCTTTCCCGCACCAGTATTAAGCCCACAAGATAACTTGTGGGTTTTTTCATGCCTATTTTTATAAAAATCATAAAAAAAATCTCTTGCATTTATTTTACAAGAGATTTACAGAATTATTTATTTAAATTTTCAATATCGTATTGGTATAGGTCCTCATAATAATAAGAATTTTGAATACCACGCATATAGACTTGTCTGCTTTCAATATCACTTGTTAAAGCTGATTTCAACAAATGATTTATCTCCAGTGAGTTGACGGGAGATCTTTCCATAGCACTTAGATATTGAAATTTATCCACTTTAGACCAGTCTACACAGAGTTTTAAATTTTTCTTTAAAATTAAATCTAGCCATATTCTTGTTGCACGGCCGTTTCCTTCTCTAAAAGGGTGGGCGACATTCATTTCTACATACTTTTCGATAATTTCATCAAAATTATTCTCGGGCATTTTTTCTATTATTTTTAAATTTTCTCTCAAAAATAAAATTGGAGCGAATCTAAAATTCCCCTTAGAAATATTTACTTTTCTTATCTCCCCAGCAAAATCAAATATATCTTGGAACAAATATCTGTGAATATCTTGCAAGCCTTTTAGACTTCCCACTTCAAATTCATTTATTAACTTCTTGTCCCAGAGTTCAATTGAACGCATTTTTGATAGTAACTCTTCATCTTTCATTTAATAACCCCTTTGCAAATCCTATTCATTAGATTAATTTTACATACAATTAAGTGAAAAAACAAATAAGACTTACAAATTTATAAATTAAAATATTTACAAATACTTTACATTTAAAAAATCTCACATAAAAACATAAACTTTAGAGTATAATAGTTGAAGGAGGAATTATGAAAAAAGCATTTAAAATAATTTTTGGACTATTATTAGTTTTATTAATTTTCATATATATAATGGGACTTTATTTTTTCAAAGACAGATTTATGCCGAGAACTTTTGTCAATGGCAGAGATTTTGGTCTCACAAAGATTTCTGAATTTGAAAAAAATTACGAGGACCTATCAAGGAACTTTGAACTTGAAATAATATCAAAGGACAAAAATCTAAATGATAAAATTACAGCAAAAGAAATAAATTACATAGACTCCATTGGTTCAAGTTTTGTAGAACAAACTCCTTTCTATTGGCCAGTGGCTTCTCTTATAAATAAAAATTATGCAGTTGACTTTGACCTTCACTATGATGAAAAAGCTTTAGATGAAAAAATTGCAAATCTAAAAGCAGTTAGGGGAGAGTCTACACCTTCTCAAGATGCCAAAGTCGTCTTTGACAAAGATGAATTTAAAATAGAAGATGAAGTTTATGGAAATATTATAAAAAGAGATGAACTAAAAAATGCAATCTTAAATCACTTTGCTGATAAAAAAGAGAAATTGGACCTTGAAAATGAAAATCTATATATGGAACCAAAGATAAAGGCAGATTCAGATTACATTAAAAAACAACTTGCTTCTTATGAGGAATTATTTACTAAGAGAATTACCTTTGACTTTGACGATAGAAAAGAAGAAGTTACAGGTCAGGGCATAATAGCTATGTATTCCAAGTCAGAGGATGGGAGTCTTATCCTTGACGAAGAAAAGGTTGCCCACTTCGTGGAAAAACTTGCTGCAAAATATGACACTTATAGAACATCGAGGATTTTTTATGCAACTGGTGTGGGAACAGTAAAAGTTGACGGTGGAATTTACGGCTGGCTAACAGACAGACCAAAGACGAGAGAAGTTGTTGTTGCTGCCCTAGAAAAAAATGAGCCAGTGACAGTAAAAGCAGTTTACAGACAAGATGCAGTTTCAAGAAAAATTGACGACATTGGAAAAACTTATATAGAAGTTGACTTGGCAAGACAAAAACTTTGGTATTACAACAATGGAATCATTGAACTACAAACAAATGTAGTTACAGGAAATCCAAATCTTGGCAATGGAACTCCAACAGGGACCGACAGAATTTGGTCACGAGAAAGAGATAGATACCTAACTGGCGAAACATATCGTTCAAAAGTTTCCTATTGGGCACCAATAAACTGGTCTGGCATAGGACTTCATGACGCATCATGGAGATCATCCTTTGGAGGAAATATTTATAGATCTTCTGGATCTCATGGCTGCATAAATATTCCACCAGCAGTTATGAAAAATCTTTATCCAAAAACATTTACAGGTATGCCAGTTATAGTTTATAACTCTGCAGCCCAAAAAGTTCAAGATCCAGGTCCAGAAAATACAGTGGGACAAAGACCACAATAAAAATAAAGAAAAAATTTTTCTAAAATAATGAACTAGGCAATTTTGTCTAACTCATCGTTAACTTATAAAAAGAACACCTTTAGCTACAATCGTAGGTTAAAGGGAGTGTATAAAATAATCAAAAAAATCGGTTATGCGTTAAAAATTTTCAACTGTTTGAGCTCGCGAAGCGAGTGAGTTTTGAAAATTTAGCATGATCGATTTTTTTGTACTTTCAGCGCGTGGAGTTCAAAGGGGTGGTTTAAGGAGGGGAAAAAGGGGCCTCGCAATGCCCCTTAATCCCCTCCTTAAAAATATATTAGAAATAAAATCTTTAAAATTAAAATAAAGTTAATAAAGAAAAAATTGTATTTATAATTCTAAAGCGAAGCTTTAATCAATTTAATACAAATTAAGTGCACATAAATCTTGCAAAAATTTTCACAAATGTTATAATTAAATTAAGAAATAAATAATAATTTTAAATCTTCAGGGAAGGGTGCAAATCCCAACCGGCGGTAAAGTCCGCGAGCGAAAGCTGAATTGGTGCAATTCCAATACCGACAGTAAAGTCTGGATGAGAGAATGATTTAAACTTTCATGCCCCGAAGGTTCGGGGTTTTTTTATGCCCCAACAGGAGGTAAAATGAACAAAGTAAATTCAAGTTCTATGATAAGAACAAAAGACATGACAAAAGTAGGAATGCTATCAGTAATTGCATTTATATTGATGTACTTTCAATTGCCAATTACCTTTGTAGCACCACCCTTTATGAAGCTAGACATCTCAGACTTGCCAGTCCTCATGGGGGCTTTCACAATGGGACCAGTCTTTGGAATAATAATAGCTGCCTTAAAAAATATAATGCACATAATATTTAAAGGAACAATGACAGCAGGAATAGGAGAACTATCCAACTTCCTAATCTCAAGTACCTTTGCCTTTGTGTCAGCATATTTTTATAGAAAACACAGGACATATAAAGGAGCCATATTATCATTAACACTGGGAGTTCTTGCTATGACTTGTTTAGCAATGCTATCAAACTATTTCGTAGTTTTCCCACTTTACGCAAAAGTAATGCCAATGGACGCAATAATAGAAATGGGATCAGCTATCACACCAAGAATCACAGGACTATTTTCCATGATGATTTATTCAGTCCTTCCTTTTAACCTAATAAAAGGATTCACAACATCAGCAGTGATGATGCTAGTTTACAAAAAAATTAGTCCAATCTTTAAAGATTAAAGATAAAATTATAAAAGCAAGCTGTCAAGAGGCAGCTTGTTTTTTTGTCTCCATAAAAAATTTGAAAATAACATTTAAACTTTAATTTAATGTGATAAAATACTAGTAATAAATTTAAAGGAGGCAGATTATGAAAAAATTTGTAGTAGTATTATTAGCTCTTTTAACCTTAACAAGTCCAATGACAGCCCTAGCTAACAGCAATGAAGGCAAAGAAGAGAACAAAGCTAAAATATCAAAATTAGAATCAGACGAAAGGTTTGCTGAGACATCAGGAGAAAAAGTTAGATTTGACGGAAAAGACATAAAAATAAATTCCTACCTAATAAACAGGTCTAACTATGTAAGAATTAGAGATGCAGCAGCTCTTCTAAAAGATACACCATCAAAATTTATGGTATCTTACGACAATAAAACTCAAAAGGTAATCATAACAAAGGGTGAAAATCAAAAAGAAGACTTTACTTATGTTGAAAAAACGGAAGAAGAAAAAATAGCAAAAACAAATAAACAAAAAATAGTTGACAGCAAAGGAAATGACATAGAACTCAATGGATATTTCATAGATGGATACAACTATTTTCGCCTAAGAGACCTAGCAAAAATCTTAGACTTTGGAGTAGCTTATGACTTCAAAACAGGAACAGTTTTATTAGATTCCAAAGATGCAAACATAAAAGACATATATGAAGAAGGCTACTTTACAGCGCCTATAAACAAAATCAAAACAAAAACAGGAGAAGAAGACATAAGATTTTTAATCTATGGATTTGAAGAATGTCCTTACTGCCAAAAATTAAAAGCATATTTAGATAACAAAGGCATCAAGTATATATCAAGAGATATTAGAGATAGCGAAGAAAAAAAAGATGAAATATTTGAAAAATATTATTCTGATAGAACAGAGTATAATGATAGAGTTTATTATCCAACTCATATAATAACTCTTGAAAAAGACGGAAAAAGCATAAGCAAATGCGTTGTTGGTTTTGATAAAGAAGAATATGACGAAATATTTAAACAAATAGAAGAAAACACTTACTTTGTAGAAAATAAATAAAAATCAAAAACAAGCTGTCACAAGGCAGCTTGTTTTTTTCTATCTATATTAATATAATTTATTCAAAAGAAATTTACATAAGAGAGGTAAAAAATGAAAATATTATGTGCAGGACCTACATCAATTGACCAAAGAGTAATGGAAGTCATGGGAGAGTCACACACAAACCCAGACATTGATCCAGAGTATGAAAAAAGACACAGACAAGTAGAAAAGAAAATTTCAAAACTATTAAAAACAGATGCCACTTCCTTTATCATGCTTGGCGAAGGCATAATTGGATTAGAAGCAGCAATTATAAACCTAGTAGAAGAAAACGACAGAGTCCTAGTCCTAAATAACGGCGTTTTTGGAGCAGGCTTTGCCGACTATGTAAAATTTTATGGTGGAGAACCTTACATATATGAAGATGACTTTAGAAGAGGATTTGATATAGAAAAATTAAAAAAATTCCTAGAAAAAGATCACGACTTCAAAGTTGCAACTATGGTTCACTGCGAAACACCATCAGGCATAACAAATGACGTAAAAACTATTTGCAATCTCCTAAATTCCTATGGAATCCTAACAGTTGTGGATACAGTATCGGGAATGGGTGGAGAGGAATTTGACTTTGACGAATTCAAAGTTGACATAGCCCTTGGCGGAAGTCAAAAATGCATTTCAGCACCAGCAGGACTAACACTAGTCACAATATCAGAAAGAGCAAAAAAAGCCATAAAAGAAAGAAAAAAACCAGTTCCTTCATATTACATGAATTTCACAAACTACTACGAATACTCTGACGGCTTTGCCTTTCCATACACAATGAATGAAAACTTGACTTATGCCCTTGACTTGGCATTAGACATTTTGATGGAAAAAGATTCCCTTGCCCTTCACCAAAAATACGCAGAAGTAACAAGAGAAATATTTGAAAAAGCAGGATTTGAACTTTATGCCAAAGACTCAAGATCAAATACCCTAACAGCAGTCATGGTTCCAGAAGGATTTATAGCAGAAGACATCCTATCAGCACTTAGAAAAAGGGGAATCCTTATATCAAAGGGAGCAGGAGAAATATTTGAAAAAGTATTTAGAATAGGACACATGGGCAACAACATATCCTATGAAAACTTTTTAGAATTATATGAAAAGTTGGATGAAGTCTTTGAAGAACTTGGGATAAAGACGGAAGTTTCTTTAAAAGAAGAATTTGTAGAACTAATGAAGTGATAAAATTGCTTTTGAAAAGCAAAAAATTTTTAACTGACTTATCAAAAGTTGTGAAAAAGACTTATTGACCAAGATGAAATAAATGTAACAAATTGGGGCAAATTTATATAACGCTTAAGAGAAATAAAATCTTTCTTAGAAGATAAGTTTTAAGGTGGAAAAAATGTTAGAGGAATGGATAAAGTTATTTGAAAAAAAATGTAAAATTGAAGATCTAAAATCTGACTTAAGCAAAACATTCATTGAATTATCGATAAATGACTTAGATATTAACGATCAAGAAAAATTATTATTAACTAAATATGTTGATGGCGAAATAAATTTAGAAGAGTATAAGTTAATTCGTGATAGTGTTATTTTGGATTTGCTCAAAGTGGATAGAAAGAAACTTGAAGAAGATGAAGTTAAGATTAAAGTAAAAGAAGCTTTGGTTTCTTACTTTTTGTTATATTATTTTTATAAAGAAGAAAATAATTTGTATAAATATATTCTTTATAATACTAATTATAAGTATTTCAATTCATTAGTGTTAAAAATTATTGAGCTATTAATTAATAGTAAAGTTGAAAAAACACGATTTAGAGCAGAAATAGAATTTGAAAGCGGAAATAGTTATTCCGGAAGGTCAGGAAGGTTAGTAAGTCATATTACCCACGAAACAAATATTAAGGGTGATGTTGACATCGAATATTCCAAAATCGGCTCAATTGAAAATATATGTTTTGGGATATTAAGAGAGAATGATAATTTTTATGAATTGAATGTAAAAGATATTAGAGTTAGTAATAGATCAGACCAAATTTATGTAGAAGCTACAATTGAAGAAAATTACAACAGTAATATTGTATGGGAAGCTATTGAAGATGAAGCGTACATAGAAGTAGAAATACAATACTTTACAACTATATTTTCATGGGAAGAATACCTTATTGAATCATTAAAACTATATAATCAAAATAATTATAAACTAGCTTTTTTACAATCTATGTTTTCCTTAGATTCTTTCATTGAATCAAGTATATTTCAATTAAAACACATAATGATTAATCAAATAACAGATTGGATTTTTAATAATAGTGTAAAAGAAGAGGTCAAAGATTTAGTTAAATTTCTTGTTTCAGTAGACTTTTCTCGCGGACAGATGATAAATAAAGAAATCATTGACTCAGCTTATTTTATAAAGAAAATAAGTAATGATACAAGAAATCTTGTGAATGAAAAATTTGTTGATTTAATGAATATTAATTATTATCTACATTCAAAGAAAATTAAAAATTTATTTAGTGAGGAAGAAAATAAATTTTTAATTGAACGAAAAAAAAGATTAAATTACATGATGGATATAAGAAATGATTTATCTCATGGGGATGTTATTGAAGAAAATATTGATTTTGAACTTTTGTACAAAGAAATACTTTCGATTTTTATATATATAATAATGGAGTTTAAAAACAAAAATAATCAGAAGCTAATTAATTCCTTTAATTAAGTATTTTAGAACACCGATTGAAAGCTGGTAAGAATATCGTTTTTTTATACTCAAAATTTTTGGTTTAAGTTGGTAAAAATAAGGTTTTTCTCTATAAAGAAATAAATAGTAAAGGTAATTGGCTATTGGAGTAAAACTTCAGTCGCTATTTTAATTAAAATTTATTAAATAAGGATAAAAAATTAATGGATAGATAAATAAAAAATATGAGTGCAAATTTAGTAAAAGATATGAATTTTCTGTGTTTGAAAAAAAAGAAGATCTAGTTGATGTGAGATTTTTCAATTGTTTCACTTGTAATAGGAGAAGTTATAGGTGCAGGATATTATTTTAAAGTAGTTAGAGATAAAGATGAAAAAGAGATATTAAATACAGTACTATAAACTACTTTAAAAATCGATCCTTAACAATAGAATAAACATGGTAAAATTAAGTATAATATTTGCTTGAGAGGAGGGATACTTTGAACTTAAAAGACTATCTTGGAGAAACAAATCTATATGACAAAAAAGAAAAATTAGAAACAAATAAACCTAAGTCTTGGTTAAAATCTGTTTCAGCTTTTGCCAACGGTCGAGGTGGGAAGCTAATATTTGGAGTAAAAGAAGATAACACAATCCTTGGACTTAGTGAATATCAAGAGACTTCTGAAAGTATTTCAGAAATCATAAAATCTAAAATGGATCCTAACCCCGAAATTGATATGGAGATACAAGAGATAGATGAGAAAATAATTTTAATTCTAACAATCTTTGCAGGTAAAAATACTCCTTATTTTGTAGTAGATGGTGGTTCTAGAACAGCCTACAAGAGAGTAGGAAATCAAAGTGTCCCTGCAGGTCGAATTGATCTTTTTAATTTGTCTTTAAAGGGAGAACATATAAGTTATGACTCACTAGAATCAAAGAAAAGATTAGAAAATGTAACTTTTAAAGAACTTAGCATAGAATATAAAAATAGAACAGAAAAAGAATTTGAAGAAAAAGATTTAAAATCTTTTGGGCTTGTAAATGATGAGGGCAACCTAACCATAGCAGGAGCACTCTTTGCAGACGATTATCAAGTTTATCAGTCAAGAGTATTTTGTACTAGATGGAATGGTCTAACTAAAGCGAATGGAAGAATAGATGCCTTAGATGATGCTGAATTTGAAGGTAATATAATTTATCTTTTAAAAGCAAGTTTGGACTTTGTAAAAAGAAACACCAAAAAGATGTGGAAAAAAGGTCCAGTCTATAGAATAGAATATCCAGAATATCCAGAAAGAGCAGTTCAAGAGGCTTTAGTAAATGCACTAATTCACAGGGATTATTCAGTATTTGGAAGTGAAGTTCATGTAGATATCTATGATGACAGATTAGAAATATATTCTCCTGGAGGTATGTATGACGGAACTTTCGTGCAGGATCTCAATCCATTAAATGTATCTTCCACAAGAAGAAATCCAATCATAGCAGATGTATTTGCAAGAATGGATTTAATGGAAAGACGTGGATCAGGACTTAGAAAAATCATAGAAGCCTATAAAGCAGAAGAAAATTATAAAGAAGAATTAAAGCCAGGGTTTAAGTCAACAGAATCTTCTTTTATTACAATTCTGAAGAATTTAAATTATGACATCCAAAATGAAGGTGAAAGTGACACCCAAAATGTCGGTCAAAATGTCGGTCAAAATGTCGGTCAAAATGTCGGTCAAAAATTAAAACCAAATGATAGACGTGAAAAAATTATTGATATAATAAAGGGCAATCCTAAAATTACGGCTTATGATTTATCTAAACAATTTGGTGTAACCGATAGAACTATTGAAAGAGATTTAAAAGTTCTCACAGATGAAAAAACAATAAAGTATGTCGGTAGTGCTAAGGATGGGTATTGGGAAGTTAATCAATAAGGTGTTTTTTCTAAAAACTGAGTGGTTTTTATAATTTTTTATAAAGATATTATCTATATAGTTTTTTGTAAAGCCTGAGGCTTTAAAATTTTTTATCCGGAGGAGGTTAGGACCTTTCGATTGGTCCTTCCCCCTCCGGACCACCCCCAAAACCTTCAACGACCTGGCAGGGGCCTTGGCAAACAACCCCGAGCGGCAGACAGCCTAAAATTCAAAACTCGTTAAGCTTACATTTTTAAGATTAAAAAAATTATCAATCAATTAAGATTACGCCTTAATTACTTATAAACTCAATCGCTTAACTCAAACAGTTGAATTTTTTAACGGATGTCTTGCCTTACGGTGTTACATAAGATTACTAATTGGTTTTACCTCTACATGTTTTCAAACTTATGTAGAGTTATTTAGAAAAACTTAATAACTTATAAAAATTTTTACATCAAAAGAAGCTTAGTTGAATAAAACTAAGCTTTTTCTTTTTATAGTCTTGTATTTAATTGTGAGTTTGGCAAGTGTGTTCCAGCTTATTGAGATTTTATGAGGATGTAGATTTGGTAAATATCTAGCAAGTTTATAAGGCAGTAAGCAAAAAGTTCGAAGGCGTAAAAAAAATTTTGCTGTTTGAGCGAATGAAATGAGCGAGTTCAAAATTTTAGCCGTAGAGCTTTTTGCGTATTAAAGGGACGGGCCCCTGCCAGGGCGAGGGGATAGGAGGGAGGTTTAAGGAGGGGGAAAGGGGCCTCGCCTGCCCCTTGCTCCCCCTCCTTATAGAGTTTTAAAGCCTTAGGCTTTAGAAATAGATTCATAAAGACAGGGTCTTTTCAAATAAATTTCACGATGTCCCTAAGCCCCTCCAATAAGGTTCATAAAAGTGTCAGCTTTTAAAATAATTTTAAAACAATTTTAACAACAATTTTATCGATAAATATACCTATCTTTTTATCCTTGTGTTATAATGACAATGAGGTGATTATATGAACTTTATTAAACAAATTTCTAATAGAACTGTATCTATATCTGATTTTAACAGAGGTCTTGCAGGTAGAATTTTTGATGATGTTAAGTCAAATGGATCAAAAGTTGTATTAAAAAATAATACACCTGAGTGCGTTCTTCTTTCACCAGAGGAGTATTCAAGACTAATGGATGAAGTTGAGGATGCAAGGGACTTAATGCTTGCTAAGTCAAGACTTGAATCCATGAATGAAATTGAAGTTATTTCAAAAGAAGATATTGAAAAAGCATTTAAGATGAACTTCGATGACATTGAACCTCTTAGTGAAGATGAGTTTGAATGATGTACAAGCTATCTTTTATTAAGCAGGCAGCAGAAGATTACGAAGCCTTAGATGGTTCACAAAGAAAAATTGTAGATAAAGCAATAAAAAGAATATTAATAAATCCATTACCCAATACAGAAGGAGGATATGGGAAGCCACTAGGAAACCAAAGCAATTCATCATTAGCAGGACTTATGAAAATAAAATTAAAAAGTTCAGGACTTAGAATCGTCTACAAATTAGAAAAACACGAAGATAATGTCTTGATAATTATAATAGGGGCAAGAGCAGACTCCAAAGTCTATAAAGAAGCAGAGAAAAGAATGAAGGATCTATAAGAAATATTAATGCCATGGGCTTTACAAAGCAATTAAAAAGCTTTAGCTTTTACAAATTTTATAAAAATTTTATAAAAAAATTATATAAATTCCCAAAAATTTCATCTTTCACCCATTTCTTAAATTCTTCCTTCTTTTCTTTATAAAAGAAAAGAAAAACTTTTTCCACCCTTACCCCAAAAATACAATTGCAAAATTGTAACCACTTTGTTATAATTCTAAATACGGTCCAAAAGACCTATTTATATTAGCACAGGAAAGTGCCAGTAGATGCCAATTACAGACAAAAATCTTAATATTTCATGATAATTTCATGGATGAAATTTATGTAATGTAATTGTAATTTTACAAAGCAAATTTCTAGTGTATAATATAAGCACAAGAGGAACATGACAACTAAATAAAACCAAAAGGCGATATTTATTTGTCGACCTCTTAGCCGAGATAGTTCAGTCTTGGCGACAAAAGTTTGAGACTTTTGTAGAATCTACAAAATTTTTAAGGAGGTCGAAAGACAAATGAACAAGAAAATTATTTCTCTAGTACTAGCACTAGTTATGGTACTAGGAACATTCTCAAGTGTCTTCGCCGAAACAGCTAAAAAAGCTGAAGCTAAAAAAGCTGAAGCTGGAGAAAAAGTTGAAAAAGTAGTTGGAAAAGATAACAAAATCCAATACGTAATCGACAAAAAGCTTGTTGAAGGCTATGAAGACGGAAACTACGGACTTGATAAAAACATCAAGAGATCCGAAATTACAAGATTACTTGTACTAGCTAATGGTAACGAAGAATTAGCTAAACAATTACAAGGATCAATGAAAATCTACTCTGACGTAGATACTAAGCACTGGGCAAACGGAGTTATCACAGTAGGTACAACTGTACCATCTGATGCTAACGGAATTGCTATGCTAGCAGGATATCCTGATGGATCATTCAAGCCAGAAAACGATGTAACTTACGCTGAATTAGCTAAAATGCTAGTAGTTCTTGTTAAAGAAGATCTTACTGCAGACATGGTTAAAAACGCTAAATGGGCATCTTCTTGGATGACTTGGGCAGCTGAACTTGGAATTCTTAACGACGTAACTGTTGCAGATTCTAACAAAGCAGCTAACAGAGCAGACGCATTCACTATGGTTTACAATGCTCTTTACAGAATGAAAGAATTCAAGAGAGTACCAGCTAACGAAACAAGAGGTATTGTTTCTAACTTAACAAACTCTAAACTTACTCTTAACCAAGATAGCGAAAAAGAATACACTATCACTGGTGAAACAGTAATCGTTGATGGTATCAACGCTAGAAAACAAATCGTTAAAGTTAACAGCCTTAACAACCTTGACCTTTACAAAGGATCTCTAGTAAGAATTCTTACTAACGACAAGAACGAAGTAACTCACATTATCGAACTTGGTAACCCAGAAGCTCTTGCAAGAACTGACAAAGAAGATCAACTTCTTGACACTGACAACCACATCTGGGAAGGTGTTGCTGATGCTACAGTAGAAACAAACTACTACAAGAACATTGAATCTCTAAAAGATCTTGACCAAAAGAAAGTTAACGGAGCTTATGCTACTGTAACTCTTAACGGTTCTAAGACTAAAGCTGATAACATTGTATTCCACAATGCTAACAAATCAGTTATCGCTGACCTAAAAGTTAACGACAAAACTGAAATCTATGTTGCTAACCCATACAACAACATTATGAAAGAAGTTAAAGACATTAATGAAGCACTTTCATTAATCGGTTTCCACCACTATGGAGACACTTTCAAGATTCCTAATGTTTACGCTGGATTCGACACAGATTCTCACAAATCAGCTGTAAAATCTTTCAATTCTGAAAGAAATACTGCAAAAGTTATCGTATTTAACGTAGTATCTAAAGATAATGATGGAGACAGATACAGAGTAATTAACTCTTCTTCTTCTAAATTCTCTACTACACTAGAAGATACTGATGGAAAACTTTACGACAGAGACAACGTTCTTAACAAAGCTAACTTCCCACTAAACTATGGTGATTTACTTGACGTTATCGAAACTCGTGGAGACGTTATCGACAGACTTCTTGACCACAGCGATGAAAAAGCATTCCCTGTAGTTAAAGTTGCACAAATCTTTGACAACAATGAAATCAGAGTAGAAGACAGATTCGGAAACGAAACTCTTCTTTATGTAGGCGATGCAGACATCTTTAACGCTAAACAATACAAAGATTTAGCTAAGGGTGACTACCTACAATTCACTGCTAACAACAAAGATGCAAGAGATATCGAAATTGTATCAATTCTTGAAGATACTAAGGACACAAGAGACCTATTTGATAAATCAGGTTCTGTTCTAAACGTTGTTCAAGGTATCCAAGCTAACACTGTTGTTGGTAAAGTTACAAAAGTTAACAACGATGCTTACCCATACACTGTAGAAGTTAAGATTGAAGAAGCTAACTGGGATGCAGGACTTGCTAAGACTACAAAAGTATTTGAAGTAAGTAAAGAATGGGCAGACGCTCTTAAAGTTGGACAAGAAGTTAAATTTAACGTTAACTTCAGAGACAACGAAAGAAACGACTGGGCATTTGACTTTGTTCTAAACGATGGAAAAGATACTTCAGTTAAAGATGAAACAACTATTGAAGAATATTTAGAAAACAAATTCTTAACTGCTATTGAAAAATTAACACCAGCAAACAAAGTAACTGTTGAAAACTTTGAAGAAGTAGCTAAAGAACTTAAAGCTATTGATGATCAATTAGACGCTCAAAAACAATTTAAAGTATTAAGCGAAAATAAAAATCACGCTGACAAACTTCAAGCAGTTAGAGATGCTGTAAAAGAAGCTAAAGCTGAAAAAGAAGCAGCAGACGCAGCAGCTAAAGCAGCTGAAGAAGACGCAAAAAAAAACTAATTAAAGATCTAGCAGATGAAGTAGAACCTTCAATTGACAGTATTAATGTAGATCCTTTTGCAGAAAAATCTTATGATCCTGAAACTAAAACTTTAGTAATTACTATTAAAGATGGTGAAAAAGAATTTACAGCTATTAAAGGAACAGGAGCTATGGTTGCTCTAGAAAAACTAGCAACTGCTAAAAACCTTACTGCTTTTGAAATTGCAGGTAATAAAGTTCCAGTAAAAGACATGACTACTGATCAACTAAAGGCTGCTATTACAACTATAGCTTATTCAACAATAAAAGCTGAAGATGGATCAGTAAACACTCTTTCTGATTTCGTAGGAAACAAACTAGAAGTTAAAGTTTACCTTGAAAAAGATGGTGTAACAGCTGAAGACACTTACACAGTTGAATTTAAATAATTAACTTTATTTAATTAAGCTTTAAAGATAAAACCTGAGAGGAAACTCTCGGGTTTTTCTTTTTACATAATTTTATTTATAAGCCTGATCTAAAGATATAAAAAGTAAAAGGGCAAAAATAAAAGGCTAGCAAAAATTGCTAGCTTTATTTTTTTACTCTCTTTTCTATATAATTTTTTAAGTCCTTTTTATCCATGACTCCACTTGCGACATTTAAACCGATTTTTTTGGACTTCCAGTGCGTGGGGTGAATGGGGTGGTCTGGAGGGGCATACCCATAGGGCACAAGCACACCCATAGGGCACAAGCACCCATAGGGCACAAGCACCCATAGGGCACAAGCGGGGCATTAAGACGCCCACTCGTGCCCAAATGGGTATATGCCCCTCCAGATAAAAAACTTCAACCCTCAACCTTATTCTCAACAAACTTCCTTAACTCTTCCTTACTCATCTCTCCACTTGCCACTTTTAACCCAATCTCTATAATATCTTCATTAGATAAATTATGTTTAATTTCATTTATTTTTAGTAAATACAAAAGTACCATAACACCAATTCTCTTATTGCCATCTACAAAGCAATGATTTTCTATAAGGGAATAAGTTACTTGTATAATTTTGTCTAAGTGTGATGGATATAGTTCTTCTCCATCATAAGTTTGAAATACATTTTCAACTGAAGATTTAAGCAAATTTATTTCTCTGATTCCATAGGATCCACCAAAACGAGAAATTAATTTTTCTTAAAGCATTATAACTTCTTGAAGGCTTACATATTTCATTTTGCCAATTCCTTAAATGCTATATCGTACTTATCCATAATTTCATCAGAAATTTTTTCTAAACTCTTTGTATTTCCTTTTTCCTTTTTATTTAAAGATAAATCCAAAGGTAAAGCCTGATTTCTAATAGACTGTTTGATAAACATATTTATAGCGGCAGAAATATTAAGACCAAGTTCAGAAACCAAAGCATTAAAAGATTCCTTGTCATCATTATCCACACTTACAGTTAAATTAATTTTGTTCATAAAATCAGCTCCTTTAAGGTAATTATAAGTATATTACACATAAATTACAATGGTTTAACCAAGATAAATATTTAGATTATTGTATTTTAAAATTTTTATAGCTTCCTAATTATTTGTAAATTTTTAACTTTATATGACTTCATAAGTAAATCTAACTTCGAACTTAAATAGTGAGCTAATCTTGTGTAAGAAATAAGCAAAAAACTTTTATGTAATATCAGTTCCTTTAGGTAATTATTTGCAAGTTTGGCAAGTGTGCTCCAGCTCGTTGAAGTTTAATAAGGTAGTTGTGCTTGCTAATATCCAGTAAACTTATAAGGCAGTAAGCAAAAAGGATGGAGACGTCAAAAAAATTTCACTGTTTGAGCGAAGCGAGTTGACATGATCTAACCCAATTTGCATAGCAAATTGATGGTAGATCAGTTCGCAAATTGGAGTTTGCGACAATTTGTGGTCTTCTATTTTTAGCCGTAGAGCTTTTTGCTTACTGCATTATTAGTTTATGGTTTATTGGCAAACTTTACGACCGTATAAAATTTCAACGAGCTGGGGCATCATTGCAAAACTTACAATTAAATATAGAATAAAAAACAATAAGCTTAATTCTTTTATGATTAAGCTTATTTTATTGTACCCTTTAGCATGAATAAACCACCAGCTATGCTGGTGGTAGGAAAAAAGCTTTAGCTTCAAGCAAAAAACCTCCCCGTGATAAACTATATATGTTACTGGCAGTAGCATAAATAGAAAAGGGAGGTATCCTGAATGGATAAGAACAGTCTATCATATACAGCTTGGAATTGTAAATATCATATAGTGTTTGCTCCAAAGTACAGGAGACAAGTAATATATGGAAGATTAAAACAAGATATAGGAAAAATATTAAGGGATCTATGTGATAGAAAAGGAATAAATATAATAGAAGCAGAATGTTGTCCAGACCATATTCACATGTTGCTGGAGATTCCACCAAAATATAGCATATCCCAAATAATGGGTATTTAAAAGGGAAAAGTAGTCTAATAATATTTGATAGGCATGCGAATTTAAAATACAAATATGGGAATAGACACTTTTGGTGTAGAGGATATTACGTAGACACAGCAGGGAAGAATGCGAAAAAGATACAAGAATATATAAAAAATCAATTAAAAGAAGATTACATGGCAGATCAAATAAGCATTAAAGAATTTGTAGACCCGTTTACGGGTGAGTAAGTGAACAAAAGCAAAAAATGAACTGACCCCTAAAAGTTGGACTTGAAAACCAACTAAGGGAGGTCAGTTTTTTAATGGCAAAATACAAAACAAAATTTAAAATAAAAGTAGTAAAAGAATATCTATAAGGAAATATTGGCTACAAAGGATTAGCAAAAAAATACTCTATCCCAGATCATTCTACTATTAGAACTTGGGTTAATGCTTATGAATCTCAAGGCTATGAAGGACTGAAACCAGAAAAGATAGAAGAACCTTAAAAATATGCCAAATAAAGATAAAAATTAAAAAAATAGGATATTTAAGTCCAATAGAATACAGAGAAAAGAATGCAGCATAAAAAATACCAGAGAAAATATAAATTCTCTCTGGTATTTGGTCCAACTTAATGGGGTCACCTCATCGACGGGTGGTTATGATTATAAGGGTATTTATATTTTTGTAATTAATACTAATTATTTGCGGAGTTTTTTTAATAATTCTATTTCTTTTTTGTGACCTTCTAAGTCTTGTGGTGTTTCTAGATAAAAGGGAAGGTCTTTTAATTTTTCATGATTTATAATTTTTTCTATTGCATGAAGTCCAATTTTACCTTGACCAATAACTTCGTGCCTATCCTTGTGAGCGCCTTTTTCATTTTTGCTGTCGTTTAAGTGAATTGCATAAAGTTTATCAAGACTTATAAATTCGTCAAATTCTTCAAGGACACCTTCTAAGTCATTTACTATGTCGTAACCTGCTTCATGGACGTGACAAGTGTCGAGGCACACTCCAACTTTTTCTTTTAAGTTAACTTTTTCTATTATTTTGCCAATTTCTTCAAATCTTGATCCAACTTCTGTTCCCTTGCCAGCCATAGTTTCTAAAAGGACAATAGTATCTTGTTCTTCTCTTAAAACTAAATTCAGTTTTTGAGAAATAATTTCTATGGCAGTCTGTTTTCCAAGACCTGTGTGAGAACCGGGATGGAGATTGTAGTAAGTGTTTTTAAAATATTTTAGTCTTTCAAGGTCTTCTGCAAGCACTAAATTTGCAAATTCTCTCACACTTTCTGTTGAAGAACAAGGATTTAAGGTGTAAGGGGCGTGTGCTAAAAGTGGTCCAAATTTATTTTCTCTTGCTATATTCATCAAGTCTTTTATGTCTTTTTCATCTAACTTTTTTATCTTGGAACCTCTCGGATTACGTGAAAAAAATTGAAATGTTGTGGCAGAAATTTTAAGGGCATCTTTTCCCATACTTGCATAGCCCTTTGATGTATAAAGATGGGGACCTATTTTAAACATATTACCTCCTTATAAAACTTTTTATAATAAGTTTAGTGGAACTTATTCTCACTGGGATCGTGGAATTTTACGACTTTTGCTGGCACACCAACAGCAGTTGAGTTGGCAGGGATGTCTGTTAGTACAAGAGCACCTGCTCCTATCTTTGCCCCTTCACCAATAAAAACTGGACCAAGAACTGTTGCACCAGTTCCAATTATTACATTGTTTCCAACTGTGGGATGTCTTTTCTTTTCTTTTTCATTTCCAGTTCCACCAAGTGTTATGTTGTGGTACATGTGACAGTTGTCCCCAATTTCGGCAGTTTCTCCAATGACCACAGCCATGCCGTGGTCAATAAAGAGATTTTTGCCAATTTTTGCACCAGGATGAATTTCTATACCAGTTTTTTTCCTGGCTCTTTGAGAAATCCACCTGGCAAGACTTGTGTGATTTTTTTCGTAAAAGTAGTGAGCAATTCTGTGACTAATCATACAAGATACAATGGGATACATGAAAATTGCTTCAAATAAACTTTTACAGGCAGGGTCTTTTTTTAATATAAATTCCCCGTATTCTTTTAGTCTTTTAAAAAAATTATTCATTTTTAAATAATTCAGTGGACATATATCTTTCTGCTGTGTCAGGTGCAACTGTTACAATATTTCCACCAATTTCCTCTTGCATTTTAAGTGCACCCAAAACATTTGCTCCAGCAGATATACCAACAAGGAGTCCTTCTTCTCTTGAAAGTCTTTTAGCCATTTCGATAGCTTCATCTGATTTTACTCTTATAGTTTTGTCGAGAATTTTTGTGTCTAAAACTTTTGGAATAAAGTTTGCACCAATTCCTTGGATCTTGTGTCCGCCAGCTTCTCCTCTTGTAAGAAGTGGTGATTCGTCTGGTTCAAGTCCCCAAATTTTTATTTTTTCATCTTGATTTTTTAAATATCTTCCAACACCAGATACAGTTCCACCAGTTCCAATTCCTGCAATAAATCCAGAGATGTCTTTAAGATTTTCATAGATTTCTGGACCAGTTGTTTCTTCGTGAGCAAGGGCATTGTACTTATTTTCAAATTGGTTTGGCATGAAGTAATTTCCTGTAGCTACAAGTTCTTTTGCTTTATCCACAGCAGCTTGCATTCCGCCTTCACCAGTTAAAATTAAGTTTGCACCAAAGGCTTCGATTAAATTTCTTCTTTCAACTGACATAGAAGAAGGCATTACAATATTAACTTTATAACCTAGGGCACGACCAATCATGGCAATAGCAATACCAGTGTTGCCACTTGTAGGTTCAACTATTTCCATACCTTCTTTTAAAGATCCGTCTTTTATTGCTCCCTTGATCATGTAAAGGGCAGCTCTATCTTTAATAGATCCTGCTGGATTAGATTTTTCTACTTTTACGAAAATTTTTCCATTTCCAATATTTTCTAATTGCACTAATTTTGATTTTCCAACTGTTTCTAATAATTTTGTCATTTTTTTTCCTCCTGAGTAATTCTAAATAAATAGATATTAAAAAAAGAGTATATGAAATCATATACTCTTAAATCTTTCTTAATATTTTATAAAAGTTTTAAAATATTGATTCACATTCAAATAAGTCCTATAAAATTTTTTATAGAACAACAACAGAATGCTTGGCTTGTGAAATTTTTAAAGTTATTTAAGTTTTTCATTTTTATCGCCTCATCAATATGTTTCGACTATACTATTATTTTTTTGTTTTGTCAAGGAAGAGTAAAAATTTACTTTTTTAAAAAGTAAAGCAAAGTTTTTGATATTAAATTATGTTTAGGTTTTTCTAAAGATTGAGGCTTTAAAGCATATTTATGGAGGGGATTTAGGGAGTTTCGAATCGCCCTTATCCCCTCCATACCTCCCCTGAACACCCAAAACGACCTGGCAGGGGCCCGACCCAGTAATACGCAAAAAGCTCTCCGGCTAAAATTTTGAACTCGCTTCGCTCAAACAGCAAAATTTTTTAACGCCTTCAAACTTTTTGCTTACTGCCTTATAAACTTGCTGGATATTTGCCAAGTCTATATCTTCATAAGACTTCAATGAGCTGGAGCACACTTGCCAAGCTCATAATGAAAAACAATAGTATTTAAGGATAAAAGCTTTTTATTTTTTATTATGTAGTGAGCTAATCTAGTGTATAAAATAAGCAAAAAAATCGGTTATGCGTTAAAAATTTTCAACTGTTTGAATTCGCGAAGCGAATGAGTTTTGAAAATTTAGCATAACCGATTTTTTTGGACTCAACGTACGTGGGGTGAAGGGGGTAGTTTGGAGGGGCATACCCATAGGGCACAAGCGGGGCCTCACGATGCCCACTCGTGCCCAAATGGGTATAAGCCCCTCCAATAATAAAAGAAAAATTTAATACTAAAAAGTATCTTATTAAATAAAAAATATATTTTTGATATTCTAAATCTAATTTTTAAATTAATTATGAAATATTCTTGAATATGAGTGTGAATCTTAGTTATAATGTAAGAAGTAAATAAAAAGAGGTGTTTTATGAAAGTTTCAGTTATCCTGGCAGCAGGAGAGGGAACGAGAATGAAGTCCAAAAAACCAAAGGTACTTCATGAAATTCTTGGAAGACCCATGCTTTTTTATGTTCTAAATTCTTGCAAGCATTCTCAAGTGGAGAAAAATCTTGTGGTTGTGGGACACAACAAGGAAAAAGTGCGTGAGTCCTTTAAAGAAGAAAAAGATGTAGAGTTTATTGAGCAACCAATTGGCGATAATGTACCCTATGGTACTGGATATGCTGTTATGAATGCTCTTGATAAAATAGAAGATGAAGATACAGTTATAATTTTAAATGGAGATACTCCAATTATTTCTAGCTCAACTATTTCTTGCTTTTTGAAATATCACGAAGAGAGAAATAATGATATAACAGTTTTATCTGCTGATATGAAGGATCCTACAAATTATGGACGAATTGTAAGAGATGAAAATGCAAATGTAGTTGCAATAGTAGAAGAAAAGGACGCCAGCGAAAAACAAAAGTTAATTCGTGAAATTAATTCTGGTATTTTTGCTTTCAAGGGTTCTTCACTAAAGTCAGCTCTTTCAAAAATTGATACAGACAATGCAGCAAATGAAATGTATATAACTGATACTCTTGGTATTTTAGTTAAGGAAGGCAAAAAAGTTGATTCCTTTAAACTGAGAGATACTAGAGAAATTCTAGGTGTTAATTCAAGATATGAATTATCTGTTGCAGCAGAAATTTTGCAAAAGAAAATAAATAAAGAGTATATGATAAATGGTGTTGGGATAATTGATCCTAAGTCCACTTATATTGAATATGGCGCAAAAATAGATAGAGATGTCATGATTTATCCTGGCACTCGCATTGACAGAAATTCTGTAATAAAAGAAGGCGCAGAAATTTATTCTTCCACAATTAAAAATTCAACAATTGGAGAAGATGTAATTATTAGGTCATCTGAAATTGAAGATTCTTCAATAGGAAAAGGCACTACTGTTGGACCTTATGCCCACCTTAGACCAAATTCTAATGTTGGGGAAAATTGTAAAATTGGAAATTTTGTTGAAGTTAAAAATTCCAATGTGGGAAATGGTTCCAAGATGAGTCATCTTGCTTATATTGGTGATGCTGATGTTGGAAGTGGTGTCAATATTGGTTGTGGAGTAGTTTTTGTAAACTACAATGGAAGAGAAAAATTTAGATCAAAAGTTGGGGATAATGCCTTTATTGGTTCTAATTCTAATTTAGTTGCTCCAATTGAAGTAGAAGATGAGGCTTATATTGCCGCAGGTTCTACTATTACTAAAAATGTTTTGAAGGGTCAACTTTCTCTTGAGAGAGCACCTCAAAAAAATATAGATGGATGGGTTAAGAGAAAAGGATTTGTCAAATAGGAGGACAGCGTAAAATGAGTACAGTAAACGGAGATATTGTAGTATTTACAGGAAATTCTAATTTAAGTCTTGTAAACAAAATTTGTGAAAACTTGGGAATCGAAAAGGGCGCTTGTACAGTGTCTACATTTTCTGATGGTGAAATTTCAATTGATATTGGAGTTTCTGTAAGAGGTAAGGATGTTTTTGTTATCCAATCTACTTCTTCACCAGTTAATGACAATTTAATGGAACTTTTAATTTTAATTGATGCATTAAAGAGAGCATCAGCTGGTAGAATTAATGCAGTTATACCTTATTATGGATATGCAAGACAAGATAGAAAGACTAAGGCAAGAGAACCTATTACTTCAAAACTTGTTGCTGATCTTTTAACTAAGGCTGGAGCAGATAGAGTTGTTGCAATGGATCTTCACGCAGGACAAATTCAAGGTTACTTTGACATTCCAGTTGACCACCTTACTGCAGTTCCATATCTTGCAAGATATTTTAAAGATATTGTAAATAAAGATGATTTTGTTGTTGTTTCTCCAGACTTAGGTGGAGTTACAAGAACAAGAAAATTTGCCAACGAATTAAATCTTCCTATTGCCATAATAGAAAAAAGAAGACCAAAGGCAAATGTATCTGAAGTAATGAATATTATTGGTGATGTTGACAGCAAGTCAGTAATCCTTGTTGACGATATTGCTGATACAGCTGGAACAATTACAAAAGCAGCTGATGCTTTAAAGGCAAGGGGAGCAAAATATGTTTATGGTGCTGCAACTCACGGAGTTTTATCAGGACCAGCTATTGAAAGATTAGAAAAATCATCTCTTGAAAAATTTGTAATCACTGATACAATTGAACTTCCAGAAGAAAAGAAAATAGATAAAATTGATATTGTGTCTGTTGCTCCAATTTTTGCATCAGCAATTAGAAGGATCAACACATCAACATCAGTAAGTGAAATGTTTGAATAAGGTGATTTAGTGTATATAATTGCAGGACTTGGAAATCCCGGTAAAAAGTATGAAGATACTAGACACAATGTGGGATTTAAGACAATTGATGTCCTTGCGGATAAACTAAATATAAAAGTTAATAAGATAAAATTTAAGGGGCTTGTAGGTGAAGGGAGAATAGCTGGAGAGAAAGTTATTCTCCTAAAGCCCCATACTTTTATGAATAATTCCGGAGAATCAATTGTAGAAATTTTAAATTTTTATAAATTAAAAGCAGAAGATTTAATGGTAGTAGTAGATGACATAGACATTGAGTTTGCACAGCTAAAGATAAAGAAAAATGGTTCAGCTGGAACTCACAATGGGCTAAAGTCAATTGTAAATTTAACAGGAAGTAAAGATTTTGCCAGGTTTAAAGTTGGTGTTGGAAAGAAACACCCAAATGAAGATTTGGCAAGTTTTGTGCTGTCCAGTTTTCCTTCAAAGGATAAAAAACATATTGAAGATGCCATAGATGCTTGTGCCGAAGCCATAATAGAGGCAGTTGATTCAGGTATCGACAAGTCTATGAATTCTTATAACAACAACATTTATTGAGGTGAAAATTGAATTTTTTAATCAATAGTGTAAAAAATCTAAAATCTTTTAAAGAATTAGATAATTCAATAAAAAATTCAAAGAACACTGCAGTCTTTGGTTCAGAGGAGGCAGTGCTCTCTCTTTTTGCGCCTGCATTTTGTGATGAAGGTAAAAAAGTTTGCCTAATTTCACAAAATAGGATGACTGCAAGAAAAGCTTATGAAGATATAGAAAGTATTTCTGATGAAAACTGTGTCTATTATCCAGAAAAAGATGTATTTTTCTATGATAGGGATTCAAAATCAAAAGAAAATACAAAAAAAAGACTTGAAGCTATGGCAGAAATCTCAAGTGGTAGGGCAAATATTGTTGTGACAACTTTAAATGCTCTCACAGCAAAAATATCTAAGCCAAAAATTTTTTCAAACTACAAGATAAGTATAAAAGAAGGAGAAGTTTTATCTCTTGAAGATCTGCCAAATAAATTTTTAGACATGGGTTACGAAAGATTTCCAAGTGTTGAAGGACTTGGTCAATTTTCTATTAGAGGTTCAATAATTGATATTGGAACACAAGATGCAAATTACAGAATAGAACTCTTTGATGATGAAGTAGATTCTATTAGGTCTTTTGAAATAGAAAGTCAAAGATCAATTGAAAAATTGGAAGAAATTTTAATTTATCCCATAGAAGATTTAATTTTAAAGAGTGGGGACAAGGAAAAAATTGCAGAGAGAATAAAAAAGGATATTTCCAAGACAAAATTAGTTGGCAAGGAAAAGGATAGACTCAATGAAAAATTCCTTAGATACGTGGATAGACTTGAAAATGACGAAAGTATTTTAAATAAAGATTTAATCCTTCCTTATATTGATGAGGATGAGATTGGATCTTTCTTAGACTATTTAGATGATTTTTTATTTTTAATTGAAGAACCTACTAGAATAGTTGAAAGAGAAGATGAGCTTGAACTTGCAAATGGGGAAAAATTCTCTATCTTAATAGAAAATGGAGAAGTTACAAAAGCACACGAAAATACTTTTTATAATTATAAGGACATAGTCGACAGGCTAAATGAAAGAAGTTTAATAACTTTTAATGCTCTTTTAAAACCGCCTAAGATGTTTAATCCACAGGATATTGTGAACATCAAGGTAAAAAGTGTCACAAATTATATGTCCAAGATAAAGTTATTTAAAGAAGATTTAGATTTTTATGGAAAAAATAATTTTAAGGTAATTCTTCTTGGTGCAACAGAAAAAAGAGCAAAGAGATTATTTGATCACTTAGTGGAACTTGGATATTCTCCATACTTGGCAAAAAATACTAAAAATGAAAAAATTTCTTCAAATATTGTAGTTACAAGTGGAGCTTTAAATGATGGTATTGAATTTTCTGATTCAAAGACAGTTTTTATAAATTATTCTGAGATATATGGTTCTTTTTCTAAAAAGAAGAAAAAGAAAAAAACTTCTAAAAAGAAATCTTTGAATTTTGAAGATTTAAAAATTGGCGATTATGTAGTTCACGAGGCCCACGGAGTTGGGAAGTATGTGGGAACAACAAGACTTGAAGTTTCTGGAATTCAAAAGGACTATATTGTAATAGAATATGGTGGAGAAGACAAATTATTTCTTCCTATTGAAGCTTTGGATTCAATTTACAAGTATGTTCAAGAAGGCAAGAGAGCTCCAAAGGTAAATAAATTAAATTCTCTTGACTGGAAAAAGAAAAAGGCGCGAGCAAAGAAATCTATTGATGATATGGCAGATGAGCTGATAAAACTTTATGCAACTCGTGAAAATACAAAGGGTTTTGCCTTTAGCGAGGATACTCAGTATCAAAGGGAATTTGAAGATGCTTTTATCTATGAGGAAACAAGTGGTCAGTTAAAATCTGCTGAAGAAATAAAAGAGGATATGGAAAAAGCATCTCCAATGGATAGACTTTTATGTGCCGATGTTGGTTATGGAAAGACAGAAGTTGCTCTTCGTGCTGCCTTTAAGGCAATACTTGATGGAAAACAAGTTGCAATTTTAGTTCCAACAACAATTTTGGCACAACAACACTACAACACCATAAAAGAAAGATTTAAAAATTTCCCAGTTGGAGTTGGACTTTTATCTAGATTTAGAAGTAAAAAAGACCAAAAAATGGATCTTGAAGGTTTGAAAGATGGAAATATAGACATAATTGTTGGAACTCATAGACTGCTTTCAAAAGACGTAAAATTTAAGGACTTGGGACTTTTAATTATAGACGAGGAGCAAAGATTTGGAGTTCGCCACAAAGAAAAGTTAAGGATGTTAAAGGAAAATGTAGATACATTAACTCTAACAGCAACGCCAATTCCAAGAACTTTACAAATGTCAATGATTGGAATAAGAGATATGTCAGTAATTGACGAGCCTCCTGAAGAAAGATTTCCAGTTGAAACTTATGTCTTGGAATACAACAATCTCATGGTTAGAGAAGCAATCCTAAAAGAAATTGAGAGAGGTGGTCAAGTTTATTTCTTATACAACAAGGTTTCGAATATGGAAAATAAACTTTTGGAACTTAGAAAACTTGTGCCAGAAGCAAGTTTTTCAATGGCAAATGGACAGATGTCTGAAAAAGCTCTAGAAGACACCATGATTGAATTTATAGAGGGAAACATAGATGTCCTAGTTTGTTCAACAATTATTGAAACTGGAATGGATGTGCCTAATGCCAACACAATGATAATAACAGATTCAAATAGGCTTGGTCTTTCACAACTTTATCAGCTTCGTGGAAGGATAGGAAGGTCTTCAAGAATTGCCTATGCTTATTTCACTTATGATAGGTCAACGTCAATTTCTGAAGTTGCTCAAAAAAGACTACAAGCTATAAAAGAATTCACAGAGTTTGGTTCAGGTCACAAAATTGCAGAAAGAGATCTTGAAATAAGAGGGTCAGGTTCTATACTTGGTTCAAGACAGTCAGGTCACATTGAAAAAATTGGTTATGATTTGTACATGAAATATCTAAAAGATGCTGTCATGAAACTAAAGGGAATAGAAGTTGAAGAAGAAATTGATACGACAATTGATTTAAAATTAGATTCATTTATTCCAAAGGATTATATAGGAGATGACAAGACAAGACTTGAAATTTATAAAAAGATTTCTGTAATTTCAAGCGAAGAAGATTATTCTGATCTTGTAGAAGAATTAATTGACAGATTCTCAGATTTTCCTGATGAAGTTTCTAATCTAATGGACATTGCCCTTTTAAAGAACAAGGCGCAAAAGGCAAAAGTGTCATCTATTGTTGAGAGAAAGGGAGAATACAGAATTAAAGTTCTGGGAGAAGTTTCTCTTAATGCCATAATGGAATTAAATAATGAATTTGAAAATATTTCTTATTCCATGGGAGAAGACAATGAAATTGTTCTTACAAAGTTAAAATATCCTCTAGATGAGTTGAAAAAACTAGTTACTATTTTGTATTTACACAAAAAGGACACAAAAACTTCCAAAAAGTAGTGTATAATGGAATTATTATATGAGAAAAATAAATTAGAATAAGGAGAGAATTATGAAATTTAAAAAATTTGGTAAATTAGCAGTAGCTATTGCCCTAGCTGGGACATTAGTTGCTTGTAATGGAAAAAAAGAAGGAGTAGCTGCAACAGTTGGTGGAGTTGAAATACCAATGGAAGATTATTATAAATCTTATGCAGCAAGAGTAAATCAACTTACTTCAATGTATGGTGAAGAAGTTCTTAAAAATCAAGAAGACGGCAAAAAAACAACTGAAGAACTTCTAAGAGAACAAGCAATAAATGATTTGACAACAACTGAAGCTTTAAAACAAGATGCAGAAAAATCTAAAATCACAGTTACTGATGAAGAAGTAAATAAAAAGATTGAAGAAATTCAAATGCAACTTGGTGGAGAAGAAAACTTCAACAAATTCTTAAAAGAAAATGGTCTCCCAAAAGAATATGTAACTGAAAATATGAAAAATCAAATGCTTGTTGGAAAATATACTCAAGAAAAATTAAAAGATCTTGAACCAACAGAAGAAGAAGTTAAAAAGCATTACGAAGACAATAAAGATAGCTACTACAAGGCTAAAGCATCTCACATTTTAGTATCTGATTTAAAAGAAGCTAATGTATTGAGAAAGAAAGCTTTAAAGGGCGAAGATTTTGGTAAACTTGCAAAAGAAAATTCTAAAGATACAGGAAGTGCACAAAATGGTGGTTCTCTTGGAGAATTTACATCTGGTCAAATGGTAGAAGCTTTTGATCAAGAAGTTGCTAAGATGAAGGCAGGAGACATTTCTGAACCAGTTAACACACAATTTGGATATCACGTAATTAAACTTGATGAAAAAACTCCTCTAGAATTTGATGCAGTAAAAGATCAAATTAAGGCTGAACTACAACAAGAAAAATTCAAAGACTATCTTGACAAAGTTAAGAAAGATGCAAAAATAAAAACTTACGTTGACACTTCAAAAGATGTTGAACTTCCAGAAGAATACCAAAATTTTGGTAAAGTAGAAAAAGAAGGTCAAGAAGTTAAAGAATCAAATACTAAGGCTGCAGAAAATAACAAAAATGCAAAAAAAGCTAATGCAGATAAAAATACAAAAGTAGAAGATAAAAAAGAAACAAAATAATTTAAAGTAGATTTTAAGCCTGTGATAGAAGAGTTAAGGGCAAAATAATTTAGTTCCTTCTCTTAGCTCACAGGTTTATATTTTTGTAATTTAAGATTTAAGTAAAATAAATTTCCTATATTAGATAAATATCTAATTAAATAAACAAATTATAGTAAATTCTGGTATAATAAAGTAAACTTATTGGTAATGGGGTGAAGAAATGAGTTTTTCATCTGAGGTTAAGGATGAAGTTGCAAAGATAAAAGTTTCTGATTATAAATTAATTTTGTCTGAACTTGCAGGAATCACACCCATGTGTGGGATTTTAAATTTTAAAAATAATAAAATTTCCATGGAGTACATTACTGAAAATGCTCCCGTGGCGAGAAGAATTTTTACATTTTTAAGAAGATATTTTGGATTTGATGTTGAAGTAAAAAATGTAAAGTCCACGCAACTTAAAAAAAATATATTTATTATCTATATATCTCAAGATGAGTCTTGCAGGTTACTACTTGATGAGTTAAAATATATAAAGGGTGCAAGCGTATTTATGATAAATTATGCACCTACTTTACTCATAAAAAGTAAGAATGAGAAAAAGGCCTACATACGTGGTGCCTTTATGGGTTCAGGTTCTATTACAGATCCACAAAAAGGATATCATTTGGAATTTGTTTCTGAAAACGAATCCAATGCAAATTTTTTGATGGAGACAATTAATGAATTTGGTCTCAATTCCAAGCTTATTATGAGAAAGGAAAAATACATAGTTTACATTAAAGATTCAGAACAAATTTCTGATTTTCTATCTCTTATTGGTGCCTATAACTCTGTTTTGAAGTACGAAAATATAAGAGTTATAAAAGATATGAGAAATAATGTAAATAGAATTGTAAATTGTGAGACGGCTAACTTAAATAAAACAGTTAAGTCATCTTACGATCAAGTGGAAGATATTAAGCTCATCGATAGGGAGATAGGGATAGAAAACTTGGATGATGATTTGAAATCTATTGCTAGGATTAGACTAGAAAATAGGTCTATGAGTTTAAATGATATTGCAAACTCCCTAGATCCAAAGGTTTCAAAATCCACTGTTAATTATAGATTTAAAAAACTTAGGAAAATTGCTAACAAGTTGAGGGGTGTATGAAATGATAAGTAAAAAAGTTGTGCTTAATAATGCTGACGGACTACATGCTAGAGCCGCTGCACTTTTTGTAAGAGAAGCTAATAAATTTGCTTCTGATATAAATCTTGAAGCTCACGATGACAAGGTAAATGGTAAATCTATTATTGGTATAATGTCACTGGGAGCTTTTATAGGCGAAGAAATTTCCATTGAAGCTGATGGGGTAGATGAAGAAGAAGCTGTGGAAAGACTTGCCAAATTAGTTGAAAAAGAATTTATTAATCTATAATTTAAATAAAATATTATTTCTTGGAGTTTTGCTTAGTCAAAACTCTTTTTTCATGTCCTTTTATTTGTCCATGGGCTTTGATAAAATATATTAAAGATTAGTAATAGAATTTTGTTTTTTAAAATATAGAGTTAAAAACTTTTTATAAATTAAGGATGATTGTATGAATAATTTTGTCCACCTACATTTGCACAGTGAATATTCTCTTTTAGATGGATCTACAAGAATAAATCTTTTGCCACAAAGAGTTAAAGAACTTGGAATGGAGGCTGTCGCTCTTACAGACCATGGAAATATGTATGGGGCCATTGCTTTTTATAAGGCTTGCAAGGACAGTGGAATAAAACCAATACTTGGCTGTGAGGTTTATATTTCTGAAAAGGATATGTCAATAAAGGACAAGTCTAATAAGAGATACCACCTCATTCTCTTGGCAGAAAATAATGAGGGCTTTAAAAATATTATGAAAATAGTTTCCATTGGATATGTGGATGGTTATTATTATAAGCCAAGAGTCGATAAGGATGTTTTGAGAAAATATTCAAAGGGTGTAATTGCAACTTCTGCCTGTCTTGGAGGCGAGGTTCAAAATTTAATTTTAAATAGAGATATTGAAGCTGCAAAGGCTGCTGCTCTTGAATACAAAGAAATTTTTGGAGAAGATAATTTTTATTTGGAACTTCAGGATCACGGTATGCCTGAACAAGCTAGAGTTAATCGCGAATTAGTTTTACTCTCAGAGGAATTATCCATAGATCTTACTGCTTCAAATGATGTGCACTATTTAAATAAGGAAGACGCAAAAAGTCACGACGTACTTCTCTCAATCCAAACAGGCAAGACTGTAAATGATGAATCTAGGATGAAATTCCCATCTGATGAATTTTATTTAAAATCGCCAGATGAAATGGCAGCTCTTTTCCCAGAAAATAAAGAAGCTTTAGAAAATACAGTAAAAATTGCCAAAAGATGTAATGTGGAAATAAATTTTCATAATCTTCATTTGCCAGAATTCACTGTTCCAGAAGGATATACTCACGAAGAATACCTAAAAAAACTTGCCATAGATGGAATGTATAGCCGCTATGAAAATGTAAGTGATGAAATAAAAAATAGATTTGAATTTGAATTTAACACCATAAAAAATATGGGTTATGTTGATTATTTTTTAATAGTATGGGATTTTATAAGATATGCAAGAAAACATGAGATTCAAGTTGGACCTGGAAGAGGCTCTGCTGCTGGATCTTTATTTTCCTATTGTCTGGGCATAACTGATGTTGATCCTCTTGAATTTGATCTTCTTTTTGAAAGATTTTTAAATCCAGAGAGAGTTTCTATGCCCGATATTGATATAGATTTTTGCTATGAAAGACGTGAAGAAGTAATAGAATATGTAAATAGAAAATATGGAGATTCACACGTTGCACAAATTGTTACCTTTGGAACTATGGCTGCTCGAAATGCCATAAGAGATGTGGGGCGTGCTCTTGATATGTCCTATGCAAAAGTTGATTATATTGCAAAACAAGTGCCACAAGCTTTAAATATGACTCTTGAAAAAGCTCTAGAAGTTTCTGAAACTTTTAGGGGGATTTATGAAAGTGAAGAGGACTCAAAACTTTTAATTGACATGGCTCTAAAGCTTGAAGGACTTCCAAGACACACTTCAACTCACGCTGCTGGAGTCGTTATTTCTAAGGACGAACTTACAGAATATGTTCCCCTTACTAGGAATGATAAAATTATTGCCACTCAATTTAATATGATTGAACTTGAAGAGTTGGGCCTACTTAAAATGGATTTCTTGGGACTTAGAACTCTTACAGTTATAAGAGATGCCATAAATTTAATCAAAGAAAATCAAGGCAAAACTATAAATTTTTACAATTTTAATTACGACGATAAAGACGTTTTAAAGATGTTTGCAAGATCAGAAACTCTTGGAGTTTTTCAATTTGAATCTTCTGGCATGAGGGCCTTTTTAAAGGAATTAAAGCCAGATGAATTTTCAGATCTTGTTGCAGCCAACGCCCTCTTTAGACCGGGACCAATGAAGCAAATTCCAAAATTTGTAGCTTCAAAACACGACAAAAGTAAAATTTCTTACATTCATCCAAAACTTGAACCAATACTTAAATCTACTTATGGCTGTATAGTCTACCAAGAACAAGTTATGCAAATTGTTCAACAAATTGGTGGTTATTCTCTTGGCAGGGCAGATATAGTAAGACGTGCCATATCAAAGAAAAAAATGAAGGTAATGGAAGAAGAAAGGCAAAATTTTATTTATGGCAATGCAGCTGAAGGAGTTTGTGGAGCTATTGCAAATGGAGTTGACGAAAAGTCTGCCAATGAAATTTATGATTTGATAATAGATTTTGCAGATTATGCCTTTAACAAATCCCACTCTGTTGCCTATTCAGTAGTTGCTTATAGGACAGCTTGGTTAAAATATTATTATCCAAGAGAATTTATGGCAGCACAGATCTCTACTTATACAAATGACATTAAGCAAGTTAGCCTTTATATTGAGGAGATAAAAAGACTTGGAATAGAAATTTTGCCACCTAATATTAATTATTCTTTTAAAAACTTTACTGTTGAAGATAAAAAAATAAGATTTGGTTTAAAGGCAGTTAAAAATGTTGGGGACAATTTAATTGATGTAATTGTTAAGGGAAGAGAAAAGGGAACCTATAAATCTTTAAAAGATTTTGTTGATAGGATTAACGCCATTGATAAGTCTGCTCTAAATAAAAGAGCTGTGGAATCCTTAATAAGATGTGGTGCTATGGATGATTTTAGGGGAAATAGAGCTCAATACTTGGCAATTTATGAAGGAATTTTATCATCGTCATCTAATACTGCAAAAAATAATGTGATGGGACAATTTTCTCTTTTTGAAGATCAAGACCTTCAAGAAGATTTGCCAAGGCTACGTGATTTCCCACAAAAAGATAAATTAGACATGGAAAAAGAAGTTATAGGAATGTATATATCTGGACACCCTCTTGATCCTTATAGAGAAGCAATTGAAAAAAATTCAAGCATTAATACAAATCAAATTTTTGAAAAATATAGGGAAAATCTTTTGAGAAGGTCTAGGGTTAGAGTTGCAGGAATTTTAAAATCCAAGAAGACAATGATAACAAAGACAAATAAAATGATGGCATTTGCAGCCTTAGAAGATTTATTTGGCACAATTGAACTTGTTATTTTTCCAAATGTTTATTCCAGATATAAGGACTTAATTGAAGATGAAAATATAGTTATAGTAGAAGGCCACTTCCAAGAGTCTGAAGTTGAAGAACCTAAAATTTTAGTGGATACAATTTCAAGATTGAAGATGCCAACAAAAAATAAATTATATATTTCAGTTAATTCCATGAAAAGTGAAAATGTAAATAAGATAAAGAGAATTTTAAGGGACTATGAAGGCAACACTCCTGTTGTATTTTTTGAAGAGGAAACTAGGAGAGCCTTTGGCACAGAATCAAATCTTTGGATTGACGACAAGTCCTTTGATGAAATTCAAAATGAATTAATAGAATTTACAAAAACAAGAGAAAAAATTATTTTAAAGTAGGTGGATATGAGAATTGCAATTTTAACAAGTGGCGGAGATGCTCCTGGCATGAATGCCACAATAAGAGCAGTTACAAGAACTTGCATCTTTGAAGGGATAGAGGTTTATGGAATAAGCGGTGGCTATGAAGGACTTATTGATGCAAAATTTGAAAAATTAGAAGTTTCATCTGTCGCAGATATTATCCAAAGAGGAGGAACAATTTTATCAACTTCAAGATCAGATAGATTTATGACAGAAGAGGGACTTGAAAAGGCAATAAATTCTCTAAAAATTTTTGAAATTGATGCACTAATTGTCCTTGGAGGAGATGGAAGCCTAAGGGGTGCAAAAAAATTAAAGGATTGTGGAATAAATGTAATTGGAATCCCTTGCTCCATAGATAATGATCTTGCCTATACAGATTTTACTATAGGATTTATGACAGCTGTTGAAACTGTCACAGAAGCTATAAGTCATATAAGAGATACAACTGAAGCTCATGGTCGTGCAAATGTTGTGGAAGTAATGGGTCGTGAGTGCGGCGATATTGCTCTTTATGCAGGAGTTTCTTCTGGTGCAGAGTCAATAATTGTTCCAGAAATCAAAACAAATATAAATGAAATTGCAGAAAAGGCAATTATGGGAAAAAATCGTGGCAAAAGACATCACATAATTATCATGGCTGAAGGTTGTGGGTCTGCCTTTGAATTTGCCAATGACTTTCAAGAACTGACGGGCATTGACACAAAGGTTACAGTTCTCGGTTATATTCAAAGGGGAGGAGCTCCAGCTATCTTTGATAGAATTTTGGCATCTCAACTTGGATATCTTGCAGTAAAAGAAGCTAAGAAGGGAAATTCTTTAGCTCTTGGATTTAAAGATGGAAGGGCAATGGCCATGACTTTTGATGAAATTTTTGAAGTGAAAAAAGTTTTTAGACAAGATTTATTAGATATTCTAAAAACTGTTTCTATATGAGGTGAATTATGAAAAATACAAAAATGGTAGCGACAATAGGACCTGCAAGTGAGAGTGAAGAAGTTTTAAGGGCTCTTTTCGAAGAAGGAGTAAATGTTGCCAGATTAAATTTTTCTCATGGAAGTCATGAAGAACACAAGATAAAAATTGACAGAATTAAAAAATTAAGGCGTGAAATGGATTTTCCCATTGGAATTATGCTTGACACCAAGGGCCCAGAAATAAGACTTGGAGATATTGAAGGGGAAGTTCTCTTAGAAATTGGTCAGAAGTTTATTTTGACAAGCAAAGATTTAATTGGCAACAAGCAAATTGCCAGTGTTTCCTATAAAGATTTATACAAGGATTTAAAAATTGGGGACAAAATTTTAATTGACGATGGACTTGTGGAACTTCTTGTCAAATCTATTGAAGGAGAAGAAATAATAACAGAAGTGAAAAATTCTGGCACAATTTCATCTCACAAGGGAGTTAATGTACCTGGAGTTGATATAAAACTTCCAGCCCTAACAGAAAGAGATATTGAAGATATTAAATTTGGAATAAAAGAAGATGTGGACTTTATAGCTGCCTCTTTTATAAGATCAAGAGAAGATGTTTTAGCTATAAGAAAAGTTCTTGAAGAAGAAAAAGATTACACGACTAAAATTATTTCCAAAATTGAATCTCAAAAGGCTGTTGAATTAATTGACGAAATAATAGAAGTTTCTGATGGAATAATGGTGGCAAGAGGAGATCTTGGAGTTGAGATAGAAACAGAAGCTGTTCCAATAATTCAAAAGAAAATTATAAAAAAATGTAATATTGCTGGCAAGACTGTAATTACAGCTACACAAATGTTAGACTCCATGATAAGAAATCCAAGACCAACTAGAGCAGAGACAAATGACGTTGCCAATGCAGTCCTTGATGGAACAAGTGCAGTTATGTTGTCTGGAGAAACTGCAAGTGGGAAATATCCTTTAAAATCAGTAGTGACTATGAGAAAAATTTGTGAATACACAGAATCAACAGTGGACCACAATGAAATTTTGGAAAATAGAATTAAAGATGTGGAAAATTCCATGACCAATTCTATTGGAAGATCTGCCTGTGTAATCGCAAGAGATTTAGGTGCAAATGCAATTATAACTGCCACAACTTCAGGCAACACTTCAAGGGCAATTGCAAAATTTAGACCTGAAACTCCAATTATTGCTTCAACTCCCTTTGAAAAAATTAAAAATCAACTGAGCTTGGTTTGGGGAGTAAGACCAGTTAAAGTTTTAAATTTTAAAGACACAGATAATTTAATTGATGCATCTATGGAAGTTGCTGTTAAAAAGGGATTTTTAAAATCAGGAGATCTAGTTGTTTTAACAGCAGGAGTTCCAACTGGCATTGCTGGTTCTACAAATCTTCTCAAAATAGAAAATGTTTCAGAAATTCTTGGAAGAGGAACTGCCATTGGCAAGAAAAAGAAAAAAGCGAGAGCAGTAGTTGCAAATACTTTTGAAGAGTTAAAAGAAAACTTTAAGAGCAAGGACATAATTATCTGCAAGGGAACAGATGGAAGGATGATTCCTTACATGGAAAAATCTTCAGGATTTGTAACAGAAGAGGCAGGTTTTACATCAAATGGAGCTGTGGCTGCTATATCTTTAAATAAAACTGCCATAGTTGGAGTAAAGAACATTACAGAGCTAATAAAAACTGGCGATATAATAACTATTGATGGAACAGATGGGACAGTTAGAAGATAAAATTATTATTGTGGAAAAATTATATGTAATAAAAAAGACCTCAAAAAGTATTTTTTACTAAAGAGGTCTTTATTTTTGTGTAATTAATTTTTTTATATTTTCTTCTCTTTCCTTGAGATTTGAATTTAAATCAATTAGTTTTAGCTTGAATTTTTTTGATTCTTCTAATAATTTGTGATTTGCAATTCTCTCGGATTCGTTTATTTCAGAAAAATAAGCATTTATATTTTTGTCAATTGTTAGATATATTTTGTCTAATTTCTCAAATATCTTTAAGAGATGATTTAAAGTTAGAATTAAATCCAAAATAAATAAGAATGAGAAGAAAATAAGTAGGTAGTCTACAATTTTATCACTTGCAAGTGATAAGAAAAATATAAGTATTGGTGTTAATTTCTTTACTATAAAAATATTTGCAAGACCGAAAATCAAAAGTCCATATAGGCAAACCCTGCTCTTGATTTGGAAGGGATAGTTGCTGTAATCCCACCATCTCTTGTTAAAAAACTTTTCCAAAAGATATCCAATTATATATTCAATTAAGCAAGATAAAAAAGCCGAATACAGAAAAATTGTAAGATTTGATTCAAAATTTTTTAAAAAAGCAAAGGAAAGGCTAGCTCCAATTCCATAAATAGGACAGGCAGGGCCAAGTAAAAAACCTCTGTTATGAATTTTGTTAAGCTCAATAGCAGAGCAAGGGAAAGTCTCCCAGCACCAACCTATAAAAGAATAAATAAAAAATATTAAATAAAATTCTTGATTTCTCATAGGCGAACCAATCCAATTTTTACAGGTATAACCCTTAGAGTTTCAACGAGGGATACGTACTTGTCAGAGTAAGTCACAATCCAAGATTCCAAATATTTTGGAGGTAGCGGTGTTAGGGGAAACATGTGCTTTACAATTATATCTCTCTCTATTTTATTAAGGCCTAGTTCTGATTTTGCATTTAGATATGCCTTCATGGGATGGGTAAAGCCGTGAATCATTCTTTCTCTTTTTCCGTCGTGCCAATCATAGAGGAAGTAATCATGAAGAAGAGCTCCCCTTATCATAGAGTTCATGTCCACATCAAGATTGTATTTTTCTGCTAACTCAATTGACTTTTTTGCCACAGAAATTTGGTGGGAATAGACAGTGGTGTCGCCGTGTTGTATAAAGTTTTTGGTTTCTAAAAATCTAGTGTTTTTCTTTAAGAAGTTCACTATTTCTTCTAATCTTTGTTTATTATCCATTTTTTTCCTCCCAAGACATATTTTAAACTAAAAAAGTAAAAAAAATTCAAAATTTTTATTAAATTTTTGAGTAAAAAATAGGATCTTTGTAATTTTTTATTATTTTTGGCAAAAAATAAAAGCCATATTTCTATGACTTTTATATTCTACTAAAATTTTGTTTCCATGTAAATTCTATTTTTTCCTTCAGCTAAAATATCTTTTACTTCTTTGACTTTTAAATTGTCCTTGTCGAAAATGAGGACAGAAGTAATTTTGTCAATATCTCTATCAAGAAGATTGTATCTCTTTTTAATTAGTTCAATTTCATCCTTATCTTTACTTGTAAATTCGTAAGCTGTGTCATCTTTTCTCTTTAAGATTGTAGGATTTGTTTTAACTGCATTTAAAAATTCTGATACAGATTCTGGACTTAGGGAAGATTTTATCTTTTCTAGTGGAAGATTATCTATTTCTTCTTCAGAAATGGTTTTTTTAGTCCTAGTATTTTCTAGTTTAACTTTTGTATTTAAATCTTCCTTTTTCCATGGATTATTTTTAAGAGAAGATATTAAATCAGAATATTTTTCATTAGTAATTTTTAAATTTTCTTTTTCTCTTTTAATTTCTTCTGGCTCGGATATCTTTTCTTCTTTAATTTCTTCAGTCTTAAATTTTTCTTCTTTTACTTCTTCAGCCTTAACTTGATTTTCTTCTTTAAGATTTTTAGTTTTAGTTTCAGAATTTTCTTTTGAAGCTTGAGCATCTTCCTTAACTTTATCGGCTTCATGAGAAACTTTTACATCAATATCTTGATTATAGAGTCTAGTTTCTTTTTTACTTTCATCAGCCTTAGTTTTTTCTTCTTTTACTTCTTGAGATTTTGTTATCTTTTCTTCTTTTATTTTTTCAGTTTTAACTTGATTTTCTTTTTTAAGATTTTTTCCTAAGTCTTCAGAATTTTCTTTTGAAGCTTGAGCATCTTCCTTAACTTTTTCTTCTTTTACTTCTTGAGATTTTGTTATCTTTTCTTCTTTTACTTCTTTAGCCTTAACTTGATTTTCTTTTTTAAGATCTTTAGTTTTAGTTTCAGAATTTTCTTTTGAAGCTTGAGCATCTTCTTTAACTTTATCGGCTTCGTGAGAAACTTTTACATCAATATCTTGATTTTCAATTTTAGTTTCTTTTTTACTTTCATCAGCCTTAGCTTTTTCTTCTTTTACTTCTTGAGCCTTAACTTCAGATTTTATTTCATTAGATTTTTTCTTTTCACGTCTTTTCTTACCACGATCTTTTTTTCTTGAAGCATCATAAACTTCCTTCTTATTTTTTCTTTCTAAATCTTCATTATTAGAAAGTCCATTGGAATTATCACTTGTCTTATGTAGATTTTCCCTTTTAGAATTATTAGCTTCATTGACTTTTTCAATTGATTTTTTACCTTCAGGAATTCTCTTATTTTGTGATTTTTTCCAATAAATAAAGCAAACGATTACAACAATGGCAAGAACAAAAATTACGCCACCCATAATAACACCTCCAATTTATTTATATTATACCACTTAAATAGTAAATAACTACTTTAATTAAATAAATTCTAAAAAATTTTAAAAAAAGACTCAAATTTGAAATAGAAGCTATCAATTTTTTATTTACAATTGATTGGCATTTCAAATTTGAGTCTTTTAAATTAATTTTCTAAACTTTTAACTTTTTTATTTTCTAATTTTTCTCTAACAATATTAACAACATCGCGAACTTCGCGAACTCCTAATTTGTAAAGGAAAAATACATAAACTGTTGCTGCAATAAATACTACTATCATTAAAAATAATAGTCTTAATAGAGTTTGAAGTCCTCCTGATGTCAAAGACATTATAAGCTTTTCGTAAGGGAAGTAGGAAAGTGCCACGAGGCCCATTGCTATTGAAGCCATAAATGTTTTAATCAAGGCTTTGATGTAGGATTTTGTTCCAAGATTTCCAATTTTTCTTTTCAGCAAGATAAAGGAAATAAAAACTGCAATTGTTGTTGCAATGGAAACTGATGCTGCAAGTCCATTAGTGCCATAATGTCTTGCAACCAAGAGATTAAGACCAACATTTATTGCTACATTTGTTATTCCAACATAAAAAGGTGTCTTTGTATCCTCGATAGAATAGTAAATTCTATTTAAAACATTGATAACAGAAATTGAAATTAAGGATAAAGAATAACATCTAAGTGTTGATGTTGCTGCAATACCATCTGCTGCAGTAAAATATCCACGGACAAAAGCAATTTCTATTATTGGTCTTGCAAGTATTATTAGTCCCACAGTTGCTGGAACTGTTATAAATAAAACAGTTTTTATTGATGCATTCATAACTTTTTTACCAAGTTTCATGTCGCCTGATCCCAAAGTTCTTGTGAGGATAGGGAAAACTATGGCAGTTATTGCTGTTATGAAAATCCCAATTATCATGGTATTCATTTTGTTTGAATAATATAAAATTGAGGCTGCACCTTCGCCCATTCCCGATGCAAGGTTTCTATTAACAATTGTGTTTATGTCATTAACTGATACAGAAACGAAAACTGGAAGGGCAAGGACTATTGCTTCTCTAACATACTCGTCTTTGAAATCTGCGACCAATTTTGGTCTGTAACCGATTTTCATTGCGTTTGGAAGCAAAAATAAAAATTGTGCAAGTATTCCAAGGACTGATGCAATTGTTAGTCCCATTATGCCAACGTGATGGGAGAAAATTGCAAGATAAATTATATAAGTTAAGTTAAGTGGAATGGCAATGGCACCTGTTGCGGCAAATTTGCCACCGTGTTGAAGGTAGCCTTCCATTACACCGACCCAAGATGAAAATAAAACCACTGGCATTCCAACTTGGATTAATTTTACTACAATGACGTAAGTTTCTGGATCAGCTTGTGATGCAGTTAAAAGTGCAATTTGATTTGGAAAAAGAATTCCAAGAATTATTAGGACAAAGGAAACAAGAGATGTAACCATCAATAAATTATTTGTGAAATAATTTTTTCTACTTGGTCCATGTTCACTTTCTGCCTTTTGAGCAGAAGGTATATAAGTTGTGGCTATTGCTTGTGTTACAAAACCTGCAATCATTGCTGTCGCAGCTTGTGCAAGAGAAAAGGCATCCATTTCAGTGCCGGCACCAAAGACATAGGCTGTCAGTGATTCTCTAAAAAAGCCGAAAATTTTTCCTATTAAAAGAAAGCTTGTGATGGCAAGAGTTGACTTTGCAATTCTTGAACCTGTGCTGCTTTCGCTACTTTTATTTTCCAATTTAAAATCTCCTTTATAAGTCTTATCAAATTATAATTTGTTTGAAATTTTATGTCAAGTAAGCTTGATTTCTAGTATTCCAAAGAATTTAGTTTTTGTGTTATTATGTATAGTGCAATAGAAAAAATAAGATTAAAGGGAGGAAATATGAAAAATAAAAATTTAATAAAAAAAGTTTTGCCCTATTTTTATAAATATAGATTTACTCTTTTTTTAGATTTATTGTGTGCAGGACTTACAACTGCAAGTGAAATGATCTTGCCACTGATATTAAGAGCTTTGACAAATAGGGGTATGGAAGACATTCTTTCCATCACTTTTGATTTTATCCTAAAATTATCACTTATATATGTAGGAATAAAAATTGTGGAAGTAATTGCTCAATATTTTATGACAAGTATTGGACACATTATGGGTGCCAAAATAGAAACTGATATGAGAAAGGACTTGTATTCCCATCTTCAAAGTCTATCAGATACTTTTTACAATGAAACCAAGGTTGGAGTTATTATGTCAAGAATCACCAACGATTTATTTGATATAACAGAATTTGCCCATCACTGTCCAGAAGAATATTTTATTGGAGCCATTAAGATAATTATTTCACTTATTATTCTCCTAAACTTCAATGTAAAAATGACTCTTCTTATTTATATTATGATTCCACTTATGATATATTTTTCTGGTCATTTTAGAAATAAAATGAGAAAAGCTCAAAAAGATCAAAGAGTTCACGTAGGAAATTTAAACTTTAGTATAGAAGACTCTCTTCTAGGTATAAGAGTTGTAAAATCTTTTGCTAAAGAAGATTTGGAAAATGAAAAATTCAATAAAGAAAACAACAAATTTTTGGGCATTAAAAAGAGATATTACAAGTCTATGGCTGGATTTAACACGGTAAACAGGATTTTTGACGGGCTAATGTATCTCATTTTAATAATTTCTGGTGGATATTTCTTAATGAAGGGAGAAATTGGTCCAGAAGATTTGATTGTCTATGTAATGTATGTCCAATCTCTTATTGCCACTGTTAGAAGAATTATTGAGTTTACTGAACAATTCCAAAAGGGAATGACAGGTATAGAAAGATTTACAGAAATTATGGCAATAGAATCTGACATAAAAGATAATAGTGACGCTCTTGAAATAAAAAGTTTAAGAGGTGAAATTTCCTTTGATCATGTAGACTTTTCTTATGGAAAGGGAGAAGAAAAAGTCCTAAATGATTTTTCAGTTAGAATTTCTCCAGGTCAAAAACTTGCCATAGTTGGACCTAGTGGTGCAGGTAAGACAACTATTTGCAACTTGATACCTAGATTTTATGATGTGGATAAGGGATCAGTAAAAGTAGATGGATTTGATGTTCGTGATGTAAAAATAAAATCTCTTAGAGAAAATATTGGAATAGTCCAACAAGATGTTTATTTATTTTCTGGATCTGTTAGAGATAATATTGCCTATGGAAAAGAAGGCGCTAGTGATAGAGAAGTTGTAAAAGCTGCAAAACTTGCTGGTGCTTATGAATTTATAAAAAACTTGCCAGATGGATTTGACACCTATGTTGGTGAAAGGGGAGTTAAACTTTCTGGAGGACAAAAACAAAGAATTTCTATAGCTAGAGTTTTCTTAAAAAATCCTCCAATCTTAATTTTGGATGAAGCAACTTCAGCTCTTGACAATAAAAGTGAAGTTGTTGTTCAAGATTCTATAGAAAAATTATCAAAGGGAAGGACAACACTTACTATTGCCCATAGACTTACTACTGTTCAAAATGCAGATTTAATCCTTGTGATGACAAAAGATGGCATAGTGGAAAGAGGTTCTCATAAAGATCTGATGGATAAAAAAGGCTATTATTACAATCTATACACCAAGGGTGGCAGGTTAGAATAATATAGTTTAGGGTATCATCTTATTAAGTTATTAATTTAGCAAGAGGTGAATTATGAAAAACTATATAGAAATGATTAAAAAGAGAAGGTCTTATTACAACTTGTCAGAAGATGTAGACCTTTCCAACGAAGAAATAAAATATCTTGTGGAAGATGTAATGAATGTAACTCCTTCCCACATGAATTCTCAAACGACAAGAATTGTTTTATTATTCGATGAAAAATCTAAGGAATTTTGGAATAAGGTAAATGAAACTTTTGACAACAAAATTAAAGAAGAAAAGTTTCACGGTTTTTATCACGCCAAGGGAACTGCCCTATTTTTCATTGATACTGATGAAATAAAAAAACAAGAAAAAGATATTCCATCCTATAAAGAATATTTTGAAACTTGGGGTCATCATTCAGCTGCTATGCTTGAATTAAATCTATGGCAAGCCCTTCGTGATGAAAATATTGGAGCAAGCAATCAACACTACAATCCAGTTATAGATTCTTGGGTAAAAGAAGATTATAATCTTCCTGCTTCTTGGGAACTTATTGCAGAAATGCCCTTTGGCAAAATTGAAGAAGAACCAGAAGCAAAAGAAAAGAAGCCAATTGAAGAAATTTTAAAGGTTTTTGAATAAATTATAATTTTAGGTAGGCATTTTGCCTACTTTTTTTATGAAATTTCAATTACCTTGTAATAAATAACTTATATGTCTATAATTAACTTGTCAGGGGAGCGCATGCTGAGATTAGGTTTATCCTTAAACCCTTTGAACCGGGACAGGTAATGCTGTCTAGGGAAAGCTGCCTCTATTTGTGGAGGCTTTTTTTATTGTATTTTTTAACAAGGAGGTTAATATGAAAATTTCAATAGCAATACAAATTTTACCTACTACAAAAGAAGGAACATCAGAATCTATTGTTGAAGTAGTAGATAAGGTTATAGAATATATCCAAAGTGAAAATGTAACTTATGTGGTTACTCCCTTTGAAACAGTTATAGAACTCGATGACTTTGACAAGGCCTTTGAAATTTTAAAAAACTGTGTAAAATTATCAGGAGAAATTTCAGAACAAGTAGCTTGTTATTCTAAGACTTTTTATTCTGAGAAAGGGATTTTGACAATTGAAGAAAAAACAGGCAAGTATCAAGGATAATATCTCAGCAGCTTCTTTGATAATAGTCATTTTAGTTATTTGGCATTTTGTAACTACTAGGGGGATTGTGGGGCCTTATTTATTGCCAGAACCCCTTGATGTAATTAAAGCTTTTGTTACAGATTTTCCAACAATTTTATCTCACTTAGGCACTACACTTACAGAAGCTTTTTTAGGTTTATTTGTTGGAGTTAGCCTTGGTTTTATTGCAGCACTCTTAATGGATTTATCAGATACTATTTATTCTGCTATTTATCCAATTTTAGTTCTGACACAAACAGTTCCAACAGTTGCAATTGCGCCACTACTTGTTCTCTGGATGGGCTATGGCATAGCACCAAAGATTACACTTATTGTAATTGTCACATTTTTTCCAGTTGCTGTTTCTCTTCTTGAGGCATTTAAAGAGGTGGATAGGGACAAAATAAAATTATTAAAGGCAATGGGTGCAAATAAGTATGAAATTTATAAATACATCAAACTGCCAGAAAGTCTGGGGAATTTTTTCTCTGCTTTTAAAATAGCAGTTTCTTATTCTGTTGTAGGAGCAGTAATAGCTGAATGGCTTGGAGGTTACAAGGGACTAGGGGTCTATATGATAAGAGTCCAAAAAAACTATTCCTTTGACAAAATGTTTGCAGTTATATTTTTAATTTCGGCAATTTCTCTTTTATTGATGAAATTAGTTGGATTTTTACAAAAAAAGATGATGCCGTGGATGGAGGAAAAATGAAAAATTTAAAAAAATTATTAGTTTTAATTTTAGCAGGTCTTATGCTAACAGCTTGTGGCAAGGCTGAAAATAAAAAAGCTGAAGAAAAGAAAGACGTCCCAACAGAAAAAGTTAGCTTCTTACTTGATTGGGATCCAAATGTAAATCACGCAGGACTTTATGTTGCCATGGACAAGGGATTTTTTGCAGATGAAGGAATAGAAGTTGAAGTAAATCAACCGCCAGCAAATGGTGCTGAAGCTCTTGTTGCATCAGGAAAGGCTGATTTTGGAGTATCTTTTCAAGATACAATTGCTCCAGCTTTTGCAAGTGAAAAGCCACTTCCAGTTACAGCTGTTGCTGCAATAATAAATCACAACACTTCAGGCATTTTCTCTGCAAAAGACAAAAATATTGAAAAAGCTAAAGATATGGAAAATCACAATCACTCAACTTGGGGACTTCCCATTGAACAGGCAATTTTAAAACAAGTTGTAGAAGATGATGGTGGAGATTTCTCCAAGGTAAACTTAGTTCCTGGCGATGTAACCAATAATATTGCAGCAATCCAAGGAAAGGATATTGACACAGTTTGGATTTTCTACCCAGTAGATGGCGTAAGAGCTGAAATGGAAAATGTTCCAATTAATTATTTTGCTTTTAAAGATATAAACCCAATTTTTGATTATTACACACCAATTCTAATTGCCAATAATGATTTCTTAAAAAATAAAGAAGATGTAGCAAAAAGATTTATGCGTGCTTTCTCTAAAGGCTATGAATATGCAGCAGAAAATCCTAAAGAAGCAGCAGAAATTCTTGTAAAGTTAAATCCAGAACTTGATAAAGATTACACAATCAAGGCTATGGAATATATTGCTGACAAATACCAAGATGATGCAAATTACTTTGGCGAAATTGATGCAGAAAGATGGAATAATTTCTACGCTTGGTTGTGGAAAAATAAATTAATTGATAGAGAAATTCCAAAGGACTTTGGTTTCACTAATGATTTTGTAAATCCTGAAAAATTAAAATGAGTGGCAAATCAGAAATTTTAAGAGTCGAAAATGTCAACAAGTCTTTTGGAGATAAACTTGTTTTAAAAGATATCAATATAAGATTAAATAAGGGAGAGTTAGTTTCTCTTGTTGGAGTTTCTGGAAGTGGAAAGACAACTTTATTTAATATAATTGCTGGTCTATTAAAAGCTGACTCTGGCAAAGTTTATTTAAAGGGAGAGGACATAACTGCTAAAGCAGGAAAAGTTTCTTATATGCTTCAAAAGGATCTTCTTCTTCCTTATATGACAATAATAGATAATGTTTCACTTCCTCTAATTTTGCGTGGAGAAAAGAAAAAAGTTGCTCGTGAAAAAGTTCGTGGACTTTTTAAAGGTTTTGGTCTTAGTGGATATGAAGAAAAATATCCAGCTCAGCTTTCTGGTGGAATGGCTCAGCGTGCAGCTCTTCTTAGGACTTATGTTTTTTCAAAAGAAGTTGCATTACTGGATGAACCTTTTTCTGCCCTAGATGCAATAACTAAGGCGTCAATCCACAAGTGGTACAAAAGTATTATTAGTGAAATTGGAATTTCCACAATTTTTATAAGTCATGATATAGAAGAAGCGATAAAGCTATCAGATAGAATTTATATTTTGGGCAAAAATCCAGGAAGCATAGTTGATGAAATTGAAGTACAAGAAAATTTTGATGAGAATTTTTTTGAAGATAAAAAATTTATTGAGTATAAAAAACACATTATCAAGATACTAGATGAAATCGTGTAAAAGAGGCTTTAAGCCTCTTTTTTTATGGGATTTTTACAAAAAAGTACTTAACTTTTAGAAAAGACAATGTTTGCATAATTGTCTTTTTTAGATTATAATTTAAATACGTTATTGCAATAGTTTATTTAGAAAAAGGAGGAAATAGATGCAATACTTTGTAGATTTAAACAGTGACATCGGTGAATCATTTGGTGCCTATAAGATGGGAATGGACCAAGAGATTGTAAAATATGTTACTAGTATTAACTGCGCTTGTGGCTACCACGCTGGAGATCCACTAATCATGGATGCAACATGCAAGGCAGCTGCTGATAATGGTGTTGAAATTGGCGCTCACCCAGGATACCCAGATTTAATGGGATTTGGTAGAAGAAAAATGGCAGTAAAGCCTGAAGAAGCAAGAGCATATATGCTTTATCAAGTTGGAGCTCTTAGTGCCTTTGCCAAAGCTCATGGAAAAAAACTTCAACATATGAAACTTCACGGTGCATTTTACAACACAGCTTGTAATGACGAAGAGCTTGCAAACGCAATCTTAGATGCAGTTGAAGAATTCGACAAGGACTTAATTTTAATGGTTCTAAGTGGTTCATACATAGCTAAAGAAGGTAAGAGAAGAGGACTCAGAGTTGCTCAAGAAGTTTTCGCTGATAGGGGATACAACGAAGACGGAACTTTAGTAAATAGATCTCTACCAGGAGCTTTTGTAAAAGATCCAAAGGAAGCAATTCCTAGAGTGGTAAAAATGATAAAAGAAAACAAAGTTGTAACTGCAAATGGTAAGGAAATCGATATAGTTGCAGATTCAATTTGTGTTCACGGAGATAATCCAGAAGCTCTAGAATTTGTTAAAAATATTCGCGAAGGTTTAAAGGCTGAAGGTATTGAAATAAAACCTTTAATTAGTTTCTTATAATATTAGGAGGACAAAATGAGTAAAAATAAAACTAATATGTCCGTTCTTTTAGGTGCGGCATTCCTGATGGCAACTTCTGCCGTAGGACCAGGATTTATGACTCAAACTGCTACATTTACTACAAATATTGGAGCAGACTTTGCAGCAGTAATTTTAATTTCAATTATATTCTCTTATATAGCACAACTTAATGTTTGGAGAGTTATAGCAGTTTCTAAGATGAGAGGTCAAGACATTGCCAACAATGTATTGCCAGGACTTGGTTATGTAATTGCCTTTCTTGTAGCCCTAGGTGGCTTGGCATTTAACATAGGTAACGTTGGTGGAGCTGGACTTGGACTTAATGTTATCTTTGGCATTGACGTAAAAATTGGAGCAGCAATTGGTGGTGTTATCGGTATTATTTTATTCTCATCAAAATCTGCATCTTCAATTATGGATAGAGTAACTCAAGTGCTTGGAGCACTTATGATTATTTTAATTGCCTTTGTAGCAATTAAAACACAACCTCCTGTTGGAGAAGCTCTTAAAGCTTCAGTTAACCCTGTTGGTGGATTTAATAGCATTGTTTCTCCAACTCTTACACTAATTGGTGGAACTGTTGGTGGTTATATTATATTCTCAGGTGGACACAGACTTATTGATGCTGGAATCACTGGAGAAGAAAATCTTTCAGAAGTAAATAAATCAGCATCACTAGGTATTGGTGTTGCTTTTATAGTAAGAGTTTTATTATTCCTTGCTATTCTTGGTGTTACTAAGATGACAAACGCTCAAATTGATCCTGATAATATTGCAGCATCTTCTTTCTTAGCTGCTTCAGGTGTTGTTGGTTATAAGATATTTGGTTTTGTATTTGCAGCAGCAGCCTTCACTTCTGTAGTAGGTGCAGCTTATACATCAGTATCTTTCCTAAAGACTTTATTTAAATTTGTAGCTGACCACGAAAACATGGTTACAATTGCCTTTATCGTACTATCTACAATTATGTTTATCTTTATTGGACAACCTCAAACACTACTAGTAGTAGTTGGAACACTTAACGGATTTATCCTTCCAATTACACTTGCAGTAATTCTACTTGCTTCTAAGAACAAGAAAATCGTTGGCGATTATGTACACTCAAATGTACTATATATTCTAGGATGGATCGTAGTAGCAGTAACTGCTTTCATGGGAATTCAAACTGTAATAGCAAACGTTGGAAAACTATTTGGTTAAGTAAAGAGATGACGTTAGGAGCAAAAAATGTATGATAAAATAAAATTTCTAACTGCTGGTGATTCTGCCATAGTTATGGAATTTGGCGACACAATTGAAAAAGAAATTAACGCCAGAATTGCAGCAGTTGTAGAAAATTTAAAAAACAAAAAAATTGACGGAATCCTAGACATTTTACCAACTTATAGGTCTATCTTAATTAACTATGACCCTGTAAAAATTTCCTATGGTGAAATGATGGATATCCTAAAGGGACTTAGCAAGGCTGATTCAAATAAACAAAGTGATGAAGTTAGACTAATTGAAATCCCTACACTTTATGGTGGAGAATATGGTCCAGATATTGATTTTGTTGCTAAAAATGCAAAATTATCAGAAGAAGAAGTTATAAAAATTCACTCTGGAACAGATTATTTAGTTTACATGATGGGCTTTATTCCAGGATTTACTTATCTTGGTGGACTTGACGAAAGAATTGCAACTCCAAGATTAAAAAGTCCTAGACTTAAAATTGATCCAGGTTCTGTAGGTATAGCCGGCTCTCAAACTGGTATGTATCCACTAGAATCTCCTGGAGGATGGCAACTAATAGGAAGAACTCCACTTAAACTTTTTGATGATACTAAGGAACCACCTGTATTTATACAAGCTGGTGACTATATTAGATATGTCCCAATTGACCAAAAGGAATATGACAGAATTAAAAAAGAAGTGGAAAATGACACATTTAAAGTTTCAATTAAGAAAGTAAAGAGAGGTGATCTTCATGAGTAGTATCGATGTAATGAATGGTGGGATTCTCACAACAATTCAAGATTCTGGTAGATATGGCTATCAAGAATTAGGTATTCCTACATCAGGTGTCATGGATGATTACAACTTTAGACTTGCAAATATATTAGTTGGAAATAATCTTGATGAAGCTGTTCTTGAAATGACATATTTTGGACCAACTTTAAAGTTTAACGAAGATATGACACTTGCAATAACAGGTTCAGATATGAATCCAAAGATAAATGGCACACCAGCTCCAATGTTTGAAACCATTAAGGTTAAGGCTGGAGACACCCTACAATTTGGAAAAGTAAATGAAGGTGTAAGGGGATATATTGCTTTTGGTGGATCTATTGATGTTCCACTAGTAAATGGATCTAAGTCAACTCACATAAAGACAAAGATGGGTGGAATTAGTGGTAGAGCTTTAAAGGCAAAAGATACCCTTGATATTAAAAAGTCCAAAGAAAAAACAATGAGAAGAATACCAGAAAAGTATCTTCCTAAGTTTAATCACTGTAATGTTTTAAGAGTTGTTCTTGGACCTCAAGATGACTACTTTACAGAAAAGGGAATCCACGATCTATGTAGATCAGGTGGTTACCAAGTGACTAAAGATTTTGACAGAATGGGAATTAGACTTAAAGGAACTGCAATAGAACACAAAGAAACTGCAGATATTATTTCTGATGGTACTAACTTTGGCTCAATTCAAGTTCCAGCTAATGGTCAACCAATTATTCTTGTTGCAGATAGACAAACTACTGGAGGTTATACAAAAATTGCAAATGTAATAACTCCAGACCTTCCAAAGCTTGCACAAGTGTCTTTCTTGGATAAGATTCTTTTCCAAGAAGTTACAATAGAAGAGGCTCAAAAATTAACTTTAGATTACAGGAATAAATTTGAAACAATAAAGAAGGAGTCTGTAATATGAAATTAAGTGAACTAGGAAAAATGCATCCCAAAGAAGTTAGAGAACTCATTAGAAAGGGAGAAGTTGACCTTCCAACTTCAGGTATGAGTGAAGGATATTTACAAGCAAATCTTGCAATTCTTCCAAAAAAATATGCCTATGACTTCTTACTTTTTGCACAAAGAAATCCAAAACCATGTCCAATTCTTGAAGTTTTAGACGAAGGAAGTCCTTTAACAAAAATTATGGCTGATGGAGCTGATATTAGGACTGATGTGCCAAGATATAGGATTTATAAAAATGGTGAATTTGTAGAAGAAGTTAAGGACCTAAAAGATGTATGGCAAGATGACTTTGTTACTTTTGTCATAGGATGTTCTTTCTCTTTTGAAAAGGCAATGCTTGAAGCAGATGTCCCAGTAAGACACATTGAAGACGAGCACAATGTTCCAATGTATATAACAAACATAGAAACAGAACCAGCTGGAATTTTTCATGGAAATACAGTTGTATCAATGCGACCAATTCCATATAAGGATATTGTAAGGGCGACAACTGTTACTGCAAGATTCCCAGCAACACATGGTGCTCCAATTCATATTGGTGACCCATCAGTTATTGGAATAAAAGATATAGACAAACCAGATTTTGGCGAAAGAAGTGAAATTAAAGATGGAGAAGTGCCAGTATTTTGGGCTTGTGGAGTAACACCTCAAGCTGTTGCTATGGCGTCTAAACCAGAAATTATGATTACTCACGCACCTGGTCACATGCTTATCTTAGATAAAAAAGATTCTTACGTTTCTGTATTTTAATAAAAATTTATTTATCTGCCAGGGAAACTTGGCAGATTTTTTATGGAATTTTTTGAAAAAAAATAATTTTGTTATATAATTAGATAAAGTAATAAACAGGGAGCGATTTTTATGAAAAAATTATTTAAAATATCTCTTATTTTCCTAATCACAATTTTATTTTTATCAGCTTGTGGCAATAGATCTCTCTACTCTATGAAGACAGATTTATCTGATGAAGGGGGGCTAAATAAATTAGTTGGAAGCATTGACTGGAGACCTTATAAGCTTGAAGATTATAAGGTAAGAAATAAGAATCTAGAAATTAAAGTAAGTGGAGAGCCTGACATAAGCAAAGATGAGTCCTTCAAGACAGGATTTATAAATGGAGTAGTCCTACTCATCTTAACTGATGCCGAAGAAGTTAGGTATTCAGGAGAAGACTTATACTTTCGTTTCATTGACAAGGACCTTGCCAATGAAGCTTTGAAAATCAAGTATGGGAAAGAAGTAGATGATTATAAGAAGAGCCAAGAAGACTTTGACAACTTAATTGAAAGACTAAAAAATGAAAAATTTGAAGGAGGTGCTGCTTCTTTTGAGATGATGGAATGAAGTTTCACATAAAATAGTTTATTTTTAATTCTCAATTTGTGATATTATAAAATTATAGATTATGAGTTGAGGATGATTTGTTTGGAAAATAATTATATATTTTTAATTTTAAACCTAATAAACTTTATTTTGTACGGCATAGACAAGTACAAGGCAAAGCACGACTTGTGGAGAATAAGTGAAAAAACTCTCTTGACCCTTTCAATCATGGCAGGATTTGGTGGACTTATTGGAATGAAAATTTTTCATCACAAAACTCGTGAGAAGAAATTTTACCTTGCCAACATTATTGGCATATTTGTTACAATTTATTTTATAAAAAATTAAGGATGCTGATTTACTCGGCATCCTATTTTAATTCATCTATTTCAGCTAGAATATCTCTTCCATCTAACATTTTTAAAATATTTTTTATGTCCAAAATTATAACTTTTTCCTTTTTCAATTTTTCCTTAGTTTCCTTTTTCAAGAAAGAAGTGTTGATAAATAAAACTGGAATTATATTTTCATATAAATTTGAAAACTTATTTAACAATTTTTTAACTTCTTCTTCAGGCAAAACTTCTATATCTTTATATTTTTTAATTTCAAGAGCATATCTCTTTTTGCCCTTCTTTACATAAAAGTCAAAGAAAATATCTTCTCTTTCATTTCTAAAACGCTCTAGGGTGTATCCTGTTCTTTGTAGGGCAATTTGGGCAAGACTCTCTGTTGTAACTTCTTCATCTAAACTAGAAAGACCCTTCAATAAATTTTTTGGAAATATTTTAAATATACCCGTACAAATATTTTTGCCATGGGCTCCAAATTTGTAATCAAATCCCACTAACATTCCATCAACTATATTAAAAGTTCCATGTGCTAGTGAATTTCTTATATGACGCAAAAGAGAGTCGGTCTTTGATTCATTATCTTGTTTCGTAAGGATAATTTTTTGTGAATGAGGACAGATTTTTTTGTCATAAAATTTTACTATTTCATCGTCAATGGAATTTAAAAAAGCCACATCCTTATTTTCTAGAGCCATATAATTTTTTATTATTCCAAAGACAAAATTTTCAAAAGAAAGAGAAGAGGTTAGTTCATTTTCTTGTGACTGAGTTGAATTTATATTTGGTACATACCAAAGTAAGTATTCAAGATTTTTTGTCATTTCTTCTGTCAATTTTATGGGTTTATTTTCATGATAAATTGAATAGGAAACTTTGTTTTTACAATTTTCAAATTCAAATCCAGGGATTTTTAATTTGCCAGACAATTTATAACTCCTTTCAAAGTTCTTCTAAGAAAAGTATAGCACATAATCATAATTTTTATATAAAGTAAAATTTAAATTGACATTCTTGCAAAAATACTTTTAAATTAATATAAATATTATTATTTTGGAGGAAATATGGAAAATATTGAAAAAAATTTTGAAAATATAGATAAGAAAAAGAAATTTGTACCATCAATTGAAACTGAACTTAGAAGAAGACAAGTTTCTGTGCCTGAAGTAACTTATAGGGCCAGTGGAATAAATTTCATGGGAAAGAGAATAAAATCTCTTATGTTTACCAATGACATTCCCATAATTGTGAACAATAATGCTCAGGCAATTATGTCAGTTTATCCCTTTACGCCACAATTAAAAATTGTTTCTGCTATAATGGAAGTTGCATCAGTTCCAGTATTTGTTGGAATAGGTGGAGGAACTACTTCAGGACTTAGAGCTGTAAATATTGGTCTTCAAGCTGAGTTAATGGGAGCTAGTGGTGTTGTAGTTAATGCACCTATGACAAATGAAAACATAAGACAAATATCAGAAGTTTTGGATATTGCCGTTATTGCCACTGTTATTACAAAATATGATGACATAAAGGGAAAAGTTGACGCAGGGGCAAGAGTTTTAAATATTGCAGGTGGCAAAAATACTGCAGAACTAGTAAAATATACAAGAAAGATACTTGGAGATGAGTTTCCAATTATCGCAACTGGTGGTCATACTGATGAGCATATACTAGAAACAATTGAAGCAGGTGCAAATGCTATCACATATACACCACAGTCAAGCTCAGAAATTTTTTCTGAAGTAATGGATGTTTACAGGAAAAATATGAGAGAAAAAGATAAATAAAAGAAGGAGAAAAAATGGAATTTGGAATTTTATCGATAATTCCTCCAATAGTTGCCATTGCTCTGGCACTTATAACAAAGGAAGTTATAACCTCCCTTTTAATTGGAATTATATCTGGAGGGCTTATCTACGCTGGCGGAAATTTTATTGTCGCCTTAGAAACAGTTTTTGATTTAATGGGAACAAAGCTTGGTGATAACGCACTTATGCTTGTATTCTTGGCAATGCTTGGATCTCTTGTTATGGTAATGAATATGGCAGGCGGTTCTTTTGCCTATGGTAAATGGGCAAGTACAAAAATAAAGAGTAAAAAAATGGCAAAACTTGCCACAGCTTTTTTGGGTATTTTAATTTTTATAGATGACTATTTTAACTGTTTGACAGTTGGAGCAGTGATGAAACCTATCACAGATGAAAATAAGGTATCTAGGGCAAAACTTGCTCACATAATTGATTCATGTGCAGCTCCAGTTTGTATTTTGGCGCCCGTTTCATCTTGGGCAGCATCTGTTGTTGCTGTTATTGGTGATACTGGTGTTGAGAACCCAATGAGGGTATTTTTATCAACAATACCAATGAATGCTTATCCAATCTTAACCTTACTTATGATTTTGTATTTCAGTACAAGTGAAATTGAAATAGGAGTAATGGAAAAATATGAACTAAATGACACATCAAAAGTTATAGAAAAAGAAGATGTTGGTTATGAATATTCTAAAAATGGTAGAGTTTTTGATTTAGTAGTGCCAATTGTAGTTTTAATTTTTGTGACTATAATGATGATGTTAAAGACTGGAGGATTTTTCTCTGAGGGTGTGGGAGCGGCTGCAGCCTTTGGAGATGCAAATGTAAACTTGTCTCTTGTTATTGGAGCATTTTTTGCCATTGTAATTTCTTTTGTCCTTTATATTCCAAGAAAACTTCTAAAATTTGATGATTTTATGAAGGGAATAGTGGAAGGTATGAAGACAATGGTTTCTGCAATTGTAATTTTATCTCTTGCATGGACAATTGGTGGAATAACAAGTGATGAATATTTAAATACAGGATCTTATATTGCATCACTTATTTCCAACTCAACAATGCCTATGTGGCTTTTACCTGCAATAATTTTTGTAGTGGGAGCTTTTCTATCTTTCTCTACAGGAACTGCTTGGGGAACTTTTGGGATTTTAATTCCAATTATGGTGCCAATCCTAATGCACACAAATCATATGCATTATCTTGAAGTTGTGCTTGCTGCAATTTTCTCTGGATCAGTATTTGGAGATCACTGCTCACCAATTTCTGATACGACAATTTTGTCATCAGCAGGAGCAGGTTGCGATCACATTTCCCACGTTTCAAGTCAACTTCCTTATGCAATAAGTGTTGGAGCTTCATCAGCCCTTGCCTTTTTAATATCAGGTATACTTGAAAAGCCAAGCCTTACACTTCCAATAGGGATTGTAATTTTGGCAGTTGTGGTATTTTTCATGAGAAGATACACAGTAAATAAATATATAAAAAATGCATAAAAATATTTTTTAAGGCTAACTTAGGTTAGCTTTTTTTTCTTGAAATTTTTTAAAATATTTATAAAAAACTTTACTTAACTACTTTAAAAATAATCTAATGTGGTATATAGTAATTAAGAAGTGAAAGGGGGGTATTATGAGCTTTCAAATTGAAAAGAAAAATATTCTAGATTACCAAGTTGACGCTATTGTTAATGCTGCCAATAAGGATCTTAGAAGAGGCGGAGGAGTTTGTGGACAAATTTTTGCAGGAGCAGCCGACAATAGATTGGAAGAAGAATGTAAAAAACTTGCCCCAATAAAAGCTGGTGAATCTGTTATAACTAAGGGATATAATTTAAAGGCTAAAAATATTATTCACACAGTTGGACCAATTTACTTTGATGGAAACCAAGCTGAAAAGGAAACACTTGAAAAAGCATATAAGTCTGCACTAAATTTAGCAGTTGAAAATAATTTTAAGAGCTTAGTTTTTCCTTTATTATCATCAGGAATCTATGGTTATCCATTAGATGAAGCTGCAGAAGTTGCTGTGTTTACCATTAGAGATTTTGTCAAAGAGCACGATATTGATGTTACAATTTCTGTTTTAAATGACAACATACTTAAAGTATTAAAGGAAAAAAATAAAGAGTGGATTGAAAAATAATATAAGACAAAAGAAAAGATAGCTTGTCAAAGTAGACAGGCTATCTTTTTTAATTCTTAAAATATTTAATTAATTTTAAAATAAATTATTTACTTAGTACAACAATCTTTTTATTTCGTTTCTCATTCTTATTTTGCCAGCGTGAAAAGCAACTTTTCCAGCCCTTTTTGGATTTAGTAAAGATAAAAGTCTTAACTTCCTCCTTCTTCTTCTCTTTCTAATTCTTATAGGTCTTATAACTTTAAAAAATGCAATTAATTTAATTAAACTAGCTAATTTTTTCATATTTCCTCCTTAAAGTAATTTTAATTTTTATTTTTACTTGTTTTCTTTATTTTATCTGAAGATTTTTTAGATTCTTTTTTCTTTGAAGAATTATTATCTTCATCCTCATCCTCGTCATCCATTCCATTTTCATTATACCATTCTCTTGTGTGGATATTGCAGTAGGACTTTGGAATGGTCATGTAGTCATCGGGATAAATTCCAAAATGGTCTTTTGCATCGTATCCTTCTTTTCTCTCAAAGAGAACAGTGTATAGGACAGATTCACTTGGACAATATTGGTTTGCAAGTTTATTTGAGTCTTTGCAAATTAAATACTTTTTAAATAAATCGTCATGATCCTTTGGTTCAGTTCCAGAAATAAATTTTTCCTTGTATGATGCTCCAGCATAGTCGCTCATTTTTGTGGCAAGCTTTCCACTCTTTGATGAAATAGATCTTGTCACAATATAAGATGGATCTTCGTCAAAGTTTTCTTTGGTAGCTAAATTTTTAGACATCTTGTTAAAGATATCAATGGCTGCAGATTTATCAGCTGCAAGAGAAATCTTTGGAGAATCAGCACCAATCCAAAAAGAAACTGTGTGAGACTTAGTAAAAGCATTTACAAAATAATCTGAATTAGTTTTATTTTGTCCAAGATATCCTGCAGTTTCGGATGATCCTATGCGAACATTCTTGGCATTTCCACGATCAGTATTTTTTATAAAAACATCTTTTAAAAGATGGGAACTCTTTTCGTCAAAGAGTCTCTTGTTTTTATTTGAATTGTCTATAATTATATTTCCACTGGGATCTTCAATTTTTAAAATTGCTGTTTCCTCTTTGTATAATCCGTCATTGGCAATAGTTTGATACATCTTTGATAAGTCAGATAATCTTAAACCAACTTGCATATTTCCAAGAGCAAGTGATTCTAAATTTTCATCATTTTTCTTTTTATTATCCTTTGCAGTGATAAAATAATCATCATTATTTTCATCAATCACATCAAATTTTTTCAAAACGTCTATAGCATTTTCCTTGCCAATTTCTTGAAGAACTTTTGCTGCAATGACATTGGAAGAATTTTCCATAGCCAGTCTTAAAGTCATAAGACCCTTAAAGGAATTATAATAATTTTGTGGCCAAAAGTTTCCGTCAACAGTCATTGGTACATCATCGTAGACATCAGATAATTTTTTTCCAGATTCAAGTGCTGGAAGGTAGACAGAAAAAGGTGTGAGGGCAGATCCTGCTTGTCTATAAGAGTCAGTAGCACGATTTAAAATCTTTGCATTTTTTGTCCTAACATCTAAGCCGCCAATTATTGCATCCACAAAACCACTTTCATTATCTACAGAAATCATGGCAGATTGAGGTTGAATTACAGGCTCCTTATTATAGTCAAAATATTTATTTGAAATTATTAAATTATCATTTTCGATTTTATAAAAATCTGGATAGTTCTTTAAATAATGCCCGTCAATAATTAAATATTTATTTTTAAGTTCAGCTGCACCATCTTCAATTTTTAGTCCACCAATCTCATAAGTTCGCAAAATTTTGTCATCGAAAAGATTATAAGCATCAATTATATCAATTTTTTGACCAGTGTCTTTAAAGTAGGAACTTCTAATTTTGAGGTCGCCATGAGATGATATATTGTAGGCAGACTTTGGAATAACTAAATTAAATTTCTCATCTAAAATATTATTTTTTTCAAAATATAAAATTTCATCTCCAAAGATAATATTATTAGATTCATCGAAATTTAAGCCCAGCATTCTTGAACCAGAAGAAGCAGAATAATTTAAAAGAAGATTTTGAAAATTTTCATATTTATCTTCTAAATCTTTTTGCATTTCTTCATCAATAGTAGAGTAAACCTTGTAGCCACCAGTAAAGAGTTTGTGTTCACCCTCATCAAGACTTATCTTATAAAAATCAGCAAGATACTTTGAAGCTTCTTTTTTTATGTAGTCTGTTGAGTAGCTAGACATGGTGTGGTTTTTGAAATTGCGAGGATTAAGAGCACTCACAATGTCATAGTTTTTTGCTCTTTCATATTGAGCGTCGTCAATGTAGCCAAGTTCATGCATTCTCATTAAAACGGTTTTTTGTCTTTTGAAAGCATCATCATTTAAGACCATGTAGAGGTCTTTTCCATCAACTTCACGAGTTCCTATTACTCTAAAATCATCTTCAAGATATTCAGCAGGAACTGACTTAAAAGGTGAATAATTTGCTGGAGATTTTGGAATTGATGCAAGAAGTGCTGCTTCTGCAATATTTAAATCAACTGCACTTTTAGAAAAATAAGTTTGAGCAGCTGCTTCAATTCCGTAGGATCCTTGACCTAAATTAATTCTGTTTAAATAAGCTTCTAAGATTTCTTCTTTACTTAAAGCTTCTTCAACTCGAAGGGATAAATAAGCTTCTTGGATTTTTCTACCAAGAGTTTTTTGATTTGTAAGATATACAGAACGGACTAGCTGTTGAGTAATTGTAGATCCACCACGCATAAGGGATCTTGATTTTATATTTGCAGCAATTGAAGACATAATTCCAATGGGATCTAGTCCCTTGTGTTTATAAAATCTGTGGTCTTCAATGGCGACAAAAGAATTTTTTATATCCTCTGGTATATCGTCAATGTCAATAAGACTTCTGTACTCAAGAGATTCAATTTTTTCGATTAAATTTCCATCCTTAGAATAAATATAGGAGCTTTGATTAAAAGACGAGCTCAAATTATTTAAGTCTGTGGCAGGAGTTTTTGAAATTATTGAAATAATAAGTGCAGAAAAAAATGAAATTAATAAAACAAAAATCAATAGTAAAATTAAAAGCCAGATTTTTATTTTGTCTTTCTTGTCTAAATTTTTAATATTTCTTTTTAATTCTCCTAAGTTTTTCATACTTTCTCCTTTGTACAATTATAACATTTTAATAAGCTAAATACTATTATGTGAGTTTTTTTATCCCATCATTATGTAGTATAATGTAGTCATGGATAATGTTTATTTAGAGAATTTAAATTCAAATAAAAAATTAGAGAGAGTTATAATTGTAGGAACAAACCTCGGAGCTTACCCTCACAGCTTGGAAACTTCTATGAAGGAGTTATCAGAGCTTGTATATGCAGATGGGGCAGAAGTTGTGGGTGAAGTCACACAAAATCTTTATAAGTTTAATCCAAAATATTTAATTGGATCAGGTAAGGTTGATGAAATTAAAGAAATGGTAAAACTTTTAGAAGTTGATGCTGTTGTCTTTAATGATGAGCTATCTGGTATTCAAGTGAGAAACTTGGAAAAGAGAATAAAGAAAAAGGTAATTGACAGGACAAATTTAATTTTAGATATTTTTGGCCTTCGTGCCACTACTTATGAGGCGAAACTCCAAGTTGAACTTGCAAGACTTGAGTATCAACTTCCTAGACTTCTTGGCATAGATGGTTGGTCAAGAACTGGTGGTGGAATTGGTACAAGAGGACCAGGTGAACAAATCATTGAAACTGATAGGAGAAGGTTAAAAAGAGAAATCGACAAGATTAAGGAAAAACTTGAAAAGGCAAAAAAGACTAGAGATACAACGAGAAACAAGAGGATAAATAATAATATTCCCATTGTATCACTTGTTGGTTATACAAATGCAGGCAAGTCCACTATTTTAAATAGGTTAAAGGAAGAAGATTCAGGAGAAGTTTCTGTAAAAAATATGCTCTTTGAAACTCTTGACCCCTCTTCAAGAAAGGCAAGACTATTATCTGGTCGTGAGTTTATAATTTCTGATACTGTTGGATTTGTTTCAAAACTTCCAACTAAAATCGTCGAGGCATTTAAATCAACTCTTGAGGAGATAAAATATTCTGATTTAATTCTTCATGTAATAGACGCATCAAGTGAAGATTTAGAAATTCAGTACAAAACTACAATGTCAATTTTAAAAGATATTGATGTCTTGGACAAAAATATTATCACTGTCTTTAACAAGGTAGACAAGGTCAATTTGTATGATATAAATTTACCTTTAAAAGTTCTTCCAGATAAAAAAGTTTATATTTCTGCAAAAAAAGATGAAAACATGGATGCACTTTTAAAAATCATAGAAGATAATCTTGAAGAAAAATATTTTGATGTGAAATTAAAATTTGCCTATGACGACACAGATTTTCTCTACAAATTGGTGGAAAAATTTGATGCAAAACCTATGTATGAAGATGATGGAATTTATTTAGACCTTAGACTTCAAGAGAGCGAATATGAAAAAGTAAAGGATTACATTGTAAATGTATAATTCGATTTTAAAAAATTCTAAAGCTGAAATTGAAATAAAAAAATCTATTTTTATAGGACGTGCTTTTTTTGTAAAAAATGAAGAAGAAGCCCTTGATATTCTTGATAGAGTAAAAGAAGAAGAGAGGTCTGCAACTCACAATTGTCACGCCTATATCATTGGAGAAGATGGACTAACTCAAAGATATTCTGATGATGGAGAACCATCTGGAACAGCTGGAGTTCCTATGCTTGAAGTCTTAAAGAAAGAAGAGATGAGGAACGTCCTTGTCATAGTGACTCGTTATTTTGGTGGAACAAAGCTTGGTGCAGGAGGACTTGTGCGTGCCTACACCGATGCAGTTGTAAAGGCTCTTGATGCAGCTAAAAGAGTAGTTAGAAAAAATTTTACAAGGACAAAAATAATATACGATTACACCTTTCATGGTGCTCTTGTAAATCTTCTTGCCAATGAAAATTTTAAAATCATAGAAGAAAATTACACAGACAAGGTTGAAATCACTATTGATATTGGCGAGGACAAATCTATTTTAGACAAAATAAGAGATTTAACTAGTGCAAATTTTGAAAAAGAAGACTTAGAAGAAATTGAACTTCCAACAAGAGAAGGAAAAATAATTTATTAGGAGATATTATGGATTATAAAAAAGTTACAGAAGATTTAGTAAAATGGGTAGAAGATTATGCAAAAAAAGTTGGTGCAAAGGGATTTATCTTTGGACTATCAGGTGGAATTGATTCAGCAGTAGTTGCTGCTATAGCAAAAAGAGTTTTCCCAGAAAATTCTCTTGGACTAATTATGCCTTGTGACAGCATTGATAAAGATAGAGAAGATGCCCTAAAAGTTGCAGAAGCTCTTGATCTTGAAACAAAGACAATTGATCTTACAAAAACTTTTGAAGAACTCATGAAGGCATCTTTTACATCAGATAATAGACTTGCAAGATCAAATATAAAACCAAGACTTAGGATGACAACACTTTATTACTACGCACAAGACCTTGGTTACCTAGTTCTTGGTCCATCAAATGCCAGCGAGTGGTATCTTGGCTACTCAACAAAATACGGTGACTCTGGTGCAGATCTTATGCCAATAGTAAATATTTTAAAGACAGATATTTTTGAAGTTGCTAAAGAACTTGGACTTCCTGATTTTATAATAAATAAAAAACCATCAGCAGGTCTTTGGGTGGGACAAACTGACGAAGATGAAATGGGCTTTTCTTATGATGTTCTCGATTCCTATATTAGGGGAGAAAAAGTTCCAGAAAAAGAAATCAAAGAAAAAATTGACAGAATGCACAAAAATTCAGCTCACAAAAGATCTATGGCACCAAGTTTTAAATTTTAAAAATTTTATAAGGGAGATTATTTATGGGAAATCATCAACTTAGAAATTTATTTATTTTACTAGTTATTATGGGAGCCTTTGATGTCTACAGGTATTTTACAAGTGGAATAGTAGTTTCAGATTTAATTTACAAGTATATTTTTGTAATCGGGGTATTTTTAATAACTTGCTTTATTGTTTATGTAATATCAAGAAGAAATGAATAAAATAAATTTAAAACTTACAAAAACATCACAATATTTTTACAGGTAATAAATAAACTATTTATATAATTTGTTTGAAAACAGATATATTTTTAGGAGGATAAAATGAAGAAATCTATAGTTCCAACAATAGTATTAGGTTGTATTTTACTTACAGTCCCTGTATTTGCAAAAGAATCTTGCACAGTTAATTATCAAGATAAAGAAAAAATTGTACAATATTAATAATCAAGGAAACAGAGAAATTGTACCTTACGATATGTTTATTGATTCAGGACATCATATAGGCACTGCATTTGCTCAAACATACTCTTTAAAAAAATCTAATGGTTCAACTGTGAATTTTTGGATTAGAAACAACGGAAGGTATCCTGTTGTAATAAAAATTAATGGAAGTAATGCGGATATTATAGGACCAGGAGGACAAGGGCATACTTCTGCATCAGTAGGATGGTTTAGTTCAAATTATAGGTTTACAGCCAGCTGCACTGAAGGCGGAAATGTAGACATAGATTATAGAATTGCTCAAAGAGACTAACTTTAAAAGTTCTAATAATCTTGTAATTTAAAATTTCTATATCTGTTTTTTAATGCTACAAAGTATTATTTTTGTAGCATTTTTTGTAATTAAGATTTGGAGGTTTAAAATGAAGAAAAAAATTTTAACTGTTATTGCTGTTGCTTTAGCTTTTATAAGCTTATCAGCATGCACAAAAAATCCAAAGGATGCAGAAGAAAAAAATAAAAAAGAAATTGCGAAAAACATCAATCAAAGTAAAGAAGCTGACAAAAAATCTAATGAGCTATACATTGTTGACAATGGAAGTCAAAAAGGTTCTGCTTTCCAACAAGAGCGCTCTTTAGAAAAGTCCAATGGAAGTGAAGTGAATTTTTGGATAAAAAACAAGGGTGAATATCCAGTGGAAATTAAAATTAATGGAGAATACCCTGTAATTGTTGAAGCTGGAAAAGATGGAGAGACTTCTGCTCCAATAAAAAAAGATAAAGTTGATTATAAATTTTTAGCTAGTCCTACTGAAGGTGGAGAAATCGACATAGATTTTAAAATTGTTCAAGGGAATTAAGTAAAAAATAAAAAGAAAATTAAAATTAGTCTTGACAAAAATTTTTTACAAGAATATAATATCCACTAATAAAATAATAAATGCCATGAAAGAGAGAAAGATATCAAGTGAGTCTTAAAGAGAGTGGGAAATGGTGAGAGCCCGCAGATTAGCTTATATGTAATATTCACTCTAAAGCATGAAGATTGAATGATAGTAGATTTTCACGGAAGTCTCCGTTACCATAGACTAGAGATTGTTAGATCTTTAAAGAGGAAATATTTATATTTCGAATTTAGGTGGTACCGCGAATCCTTCGCCCTATATGGGTGGAGGATTTTTTTATTATTTTAAATAAAAATTTTTTGGAGGACAAAATGAAAAATTTAAAGAAAATGGTAAAAGTTATAGGTCTAGGTGCCCTTGCAGTTTCCCTTATTGGATGTGCAGTAGATAAGAAAAAAGAAAAAAGTGGAGAAAAAATAAAAGTTGGAGCTATTGAATATATCGAACATGTTTCTCTTGACAATGCACTAAAGGGATTCCAAGACAGGCTAAAAGAAGAAGGAATTGATGTAGAAATTGATGTTGAAAACTTGCAAGGAGACCAAGCTCTTGCCACAACTGTTCCTAAAAAATTTGAAGCTGAAGACTACAAATTAGTTTATGCTATTTCAACACCAGCTGCTCAAGGAGCAAAGACTGCTCTTCCAGATAAAAATATTATTTATTCTGCAGTGACAGATCCAGTGGAAGCAGGTCTTATTGATTCTCCAGATAAAATTACAAATATCACTGGTGTAAATGATGCAGTTTCTGCAAAGGATCAACTTGAATCCTTCTTAAAAATTTATCCTGATATAAAAACTATAGGAACAATTTTTTCAACTAACGAAGCCAATTCAAAGATACAAGTTGAAAGTTTGAAAAAGGCTTGTGATGAACTTGGTCTTACACTTGAAACTGTAGGTATAAATAATATCAATGACATTGGTCAAGCTCTTTCAACTTTAACTGGAAAGATTGATGCTTATTATGCCTTAACAGACAATACAGTTGCATCAGCTGGTCCAATTCTTGCGGAAAGTTTATTAAAAAATAAAGTTCCATCTCTTTCAGCAGAAGAAGGACAAGTCTCAAAGGGACTTTTAATGAGTGAAGGCGTTGACTATTATGAACATGGACGTCAAGCAGGAGAAATGGCAATAAAAATTTTAAAGGGAGAAGACATTAAAAATATTCACGCAGAAGACAACAAGACTTCTAAGAAAAAGATTAATGGAAAAACTGCTGAAGCTCTTGGACTTGACCTTAACAATGAAAAATTAAAGGACGCTGAAGTTTTAAAATAAAAATTTTCACAATTTAATAAAAAATAAAAATTTGGGATAAAAAAATAAAAAAAGGCTTGACTTTGTTCTGCTACTAGAATATAATTAATTTAATTTAAATAAAGCGTTGAAAGAGAAAAAAGAATTTTTGATGATTTAAGAGAGTTGTCGGCTGGTGCGAGGCAATACACGGAAATTTAACATACACTCTAAAGCTTATTTGTTGAAATTAGTAGGCAAGTACGGAAGCCACCGTTATCTGAGGCTAGAGGTTGTTAGACCTTAAAATGAGGTAATCTTTTTAGATTATAAAATCGGGTGGTACCGCGAAGTCAGTCTTTCGTCCCAATGTGGATGAAAGACTTTTTTTATTTTATGGAGGTTTTTTATGAAATTTAGAAAGTTGTTTATTTTACTTATTATGTCCCTTGTCCTTGTGGCTTGTGGAAAAAATGGAAATGATGAAGCTGTTAAAGAAGAAGCTGCAAGAGAAACAAGCACTGCAAAAAAAGTTGGCGTAGTTCAAATTGCAGATCACATTGCACTTGAAAGGGCAAGAAAGGGTTTTGAAGAAGAACTTAAAAAGACAAATCCAGATGTTGAAATTATTTCTAAAAATGCCAATGGAGATTTGACAGTTGTACCATCAATTATAAAATCTTTCCAAGACAAAAATGTTGATTTGATCTATGCTATTGCAACACCAGCTGCTCAAGGAGCAAAAAATGGTGAAAAGGAAATTCCAATAATATTTAATGCAGTAACAGATCCAGAATCAGCAGATTTATTAAAAAATTTAGAAGAACCTGAAGGAAATATAACAGGAGTAAGTGATTATTTTTCAATCTCAGCTCAACTTGAAGAAATGTTAAATATTTTCCCAGACATAAAAAATGTAGGAGTTATGTTCTCAACAAATGAAGCCAATTCAAAATTCCAAGTCGAAGAACTTAAAAAGGCAGCTGAAGGATTTGGACTAAATGTAGTTGAAGTTGGAGTAAATAACATTAATGATGTTTCAACATCAATAAAAACAATTGAACCAAAAATAGATATTTTCATGGCAATAACAGATAATACAGTATCATCTGCATCATCTATAATTGCCGAATCTCTTAAAGCAGCAAAGATTCCTTCCTTTGCATCTGAAGAAGGACCAGTTGAAAATGGAATTTTAATAAGTGCTGGTGTGGATTACCTTGATCTTGGAAAAAAAGCTGCGGGAATGGCAAGTGAAATACTTGGAGGAAAAAAAGTTTCTGAAGTTCCAGTTTTATTCTCAACTGAAACAAGAAAAGTTGTAAACAAAAAAACAGCTGAAGCACTTGGCTTAGCAGATGACGAAAAATTAATGGAAGATGCGAAAGTTGTTGAATAAATAAAAAATAAATTCTAGGAGGAAGAAAGTTGAATTCAGTAATAATGGAATCCATTGTCATGGGTCTTATATTTTCCATATTGACAATAGGAGTAGTAATAACCTTTAAAATTTTAGATTTTCCTGATATGTCAGTGGAAGGTACTTTTCCACTTGGGGCCTTTGCCTTTGCAAAGATGTTAACACTTGGCATGAATCCTGTTCTTGCCATGCTTGTTTCCCTAATAGCTGGAGGACTTGGTGGTTTTATAACTTATATACTATTTAGAAAGTTTAAGATCCAAGCAATTTTATCAGGAATTTTGACAATGACATTTTTATATTCAGTGAACCTAAGAATTACAGGTACACCAAATGTTACCTTCTTTGATTTCAAAACTGTTTTTCAACTTTTTGAAAATGTTCCAAAGATTTTAATTCTTGCAATTATCACTCTCATTATAAAAATGGCTCTCGATTGGTTTTTAAAGACAGAAAAGGGATACCTTCTTTTGGCAACTGGTGATAACGAAACTTTAGTCAAGGCACTTGGCAAAAATCCAGATAAATATATTGCCATTGGACTTGTAATTTCAAATGCACTTGCTGCTTTAGCTGGAGCTTTAATGGCACAATCTAATGGTTATGCTGACATAACAATGGGTCAAGCAATAATTGTATCTGCTCTTGCATCAGTAATAATTGGAGATGCTTTCTTAAAAAATGCAAACTTTTTAAATAGAACTACAAGAGCAATTATTGGAGCAATTATTTATAGAATTATTTACGGAATTTCAATTTACATTGGACTTGCTCCAAGTGATTTAAAGGGAATAACTGCAATAATAGTAGTATTCTTTATAGTTTACAACAATGTTTCTTCAAAGGGACTATCTGTATTAAAGGGAAAGAGGGAAGAAAATGCTAAAAATTAAAAATATATCAAAAACTTTTTACAAGGGAATGGAAGAAGAAAACCAAGTATTTGACAACTTCTGCCTTGAAATCGAAGAAAATAAATGTGTTGCAATCCTAGGACCAAATGGATGTGGCAAGTCCACACTATTTAATATGATTTCTGGTTCACTTTTACCAGATTCTGGAGAAATTCTCTTAGATGATGTTGACATTGCAAAACTATCAGAAGACAAGAGGGCAATTGACATTGGAAAAGTAAACCAAGATCCATCAAAGGGAGTTTGCCAAAGCTTAAATATTTTAGAAAATATGTCCATGGCTTTAAAAAAAGGACACAAATTTACTTTTAAAAAATTAATAGACAAGGATAACAATGAAAAAATAATTGAAAAATTAAAATCCATTGACCTTGGACTTGAAAACAAATTAAAAACTCAAGTGAAATTTTTATCAGGTGGACAAAGACAATCCCTATCTCTTTTAATGGCAACTGTGAAAAAACCAAAAATACTTTTGCTTGACGAACATACAGCAGCCCTTGACCCAAAAACATCAAAGATAATAATGGATAAGACAAATGATTTAATAAAAAAAGAAAAGATTACAACACTTATGATCACTCATAATCTTAAAAATGCCATAGAATATTCTGACAGAATTATAATGTTAAATAAGGGAAAAGTTGTCCTAGACATTCTTCCAAGTGAGGTCACAGAAGAAGAACTAAATAGAATTTATAACGAAAAGATTGAAGAAGAAAATAATATAGAAAGAGAAAACATTAAAAGTTTAGAAAACCTAAAACAAGTAGAAAAAATCGCATAAAATACCTCAAATAAAAATAAAAAAGATAGGGACAGTTCCAATTAATTAGGACTGTCCTTATCTTTCTTATAAATTAATTAAAAAAATACAAATACTTAGTCTAAAAAATTTTTTATCTTAATTTAAGAGTGAATTCATCTCCAATTGCTTGTTCTCCAATAGGCATTTCTTTGCCGTCATAGCTGTGGAGTGTCACTTTGTATAATTGGCATCGTAATGATTTTATTTCATTTAAAAGTTCATCGGCAGTAACTTTGCTAATGACTGGTGAAAAATATAGATTGGATCTATTTTTTTCTGCTTCGCGAGTTTCAAAATATACAAATCTATCCTTAGAATCTCTGGCTTTTATTGAATAAATATAGCCATCTTCTGTGTCAGGATAGGTCAATACAATTTTTTGTGAGGCTGGGCTTGTAGTAAAGCTTTCAATGACAATATTATCAGTATCTGGAATAGCAAAGTCTTTTGCTATAATATTTTTATTCATTTTCATTTGAGATATATCTATATTTGTTGAAAGATTAATTTTTTTCTTGTCTCCTAAAAATTCATCAAAGGAAAATTCTAAATTAACTTTGCCTTCTTTTGGCAAGGAGTCTTCCAAAACATATTCAAGAGTATAAACATTTACTTTTTTATCTTCAGGTAAAGTATATCCAGAGGCACTGGAGCTAAGAATATTATTTTTCTTGCCATTAACCTTAAGTTCAGTTAAGTTAACTTCTCCAGAGAGCATTTTTTCTGAGTCATTTAGGCTCAAAATAACTGTGTATAAATTATTATCTTCAATAATAAATTTATCAAAAATATATTTTTTGCCATTTATTTCAAAAGCTTCGTTTAAATTTACGCTGTACTCATCAACTTCCCTTGACAATCCCATGGCATCAGATAAAGTAATTTTAAAGTTACTTGCTAATTCTCTTGTCTTTGCCAATACATAACCACCATATGTGTGGTTTGTTATTCCTAAAATCAATATAAGAGATGCTGCAATAGTAACTATTTTTTTATTAAACGTATTTTTCTTGTTTTTTATTTTTAATGATCTCACAGTTTTTTTCAGATTTTCTCTTTCGAAATCATTAAGAGGAACTTCTTCATACTCTATTTTCATGTCGTTTAAATCATCATAAATATTATTTTTCATAAAAATTTCTCCTCCATTTTTTTAAAAGGCTTCTTCCTCTACTAACTTTTTTATAGGCATTTGCTGTGGAAATATTTTGTTTAGATGCTGCTTCTTTATAGGAAAGACCATGGATAAAAATATTTTCAAAAAGCTTTTTGTCTTCGTTACTTAAAAGCGAAAGGACTTCTTCTAGTTCTAAATTTGAAGATAAATCTGAATCGACGATTTTTGAATCTTCATCTAGTCTAAGGCTTTCAAATTTAATTTCTTTTCTAAGGATATCTATGGCTCTATACTTAGCAACAAGGGCACACCAATTTTTAAAAGTAGACCTACTTGAATCGAAGTATTCTATATTTTGCCATATACTTAAAAGTGCGTCATTCATGGCTTCGTCCCAAAGATCTGGATATTTCCAAAGTGTTTTTGAAATAACACCTTTTAATATTTTTCCATATTCTTCAATAAATATATAAAGGGCATCTTCATCTTTCTTTTTTAGCCTTTCAATCAAGTCTTTATTATCCATATTTCCTCCTTCACTTATATATTCGTGATAGAGATAATAATTCTGACAATATTTTAAAATTAAAATTTATGAAAAATTTTGAGTACAAAAAAACTACCTCGCTTTACAAGGTAGTTTCTAAAGTTAATATTTAAGTTCTTTATTAGAATATATTGAATAAGTCAAGACTATCATCAATATAAAGATGACTGCATTTGCAATTAGTCCAAAAATGTTTAGATTTGCACTTACAAAGCTATATGGTCTAAAGGCTTCGTTAGGGAAGTAAGATACAACCATTCCAAAGACATCGCCAATAACTTTTCCTACAATTGTAAGAAGTACAATTAGGAATACAAAAAGTGCAGATACGGCATCTTGATGTAGGGAAGATTTTGAAATTGCAGAGAAAAAGTAACCTATGGACATAAATACAAGACCAGAGCCAAGTAGTCCAACAAAAACCTTAACTACTGCTTCAAAAATTTCAAAACTTGTTATTTGACTTGCATCGCTTCCTCCTATTCCTATAGAAGAAATTCCAAGCACAAGTCCTATAGTTGCAAGTGCCATTATTATTAAGAACAAAATATAAATTAAAATATTTGCTGTGAACTTTCCAGTTACGATTTCTGATTTAGAAATTGGATTTGAATAAATATATTCAATGTTTCCTGAAGTTTGTTCTTTTGCAAGAGAGTTTGCTCCAAGTTGCATAGCAAATACAAAAATCAAAATTGCAAGATAGTGGTAAACTAAGGCAATATAATCGCCAATGTTTACTATATCCATTCCATCGTAGAATCCCAAGATATTTCTTGTTGGCTCGTTAAAACTTTCTAAAACTGAATTAAAAAGTGAATTCATTTGTGACTCTGCAAGGAAAGGATAAAAGGCAAGCATAAGTCCAAGTAAAATTATTAGGACAATTGCCCAAGAAATCATCTTTGCAAAGTTTGATTTAAATTCCATATTAAAGATCATCTTTGTCCTCCTTTAGCTTTGTTTCTTCACTTGCATTGAAAATGACTTCATTAGAGCTATCGAAAACTTTTGTGTCCTCACTTTTTGCATCTAAGTCAGTGACATTTTCTAAATACTCAGAAGTGCTAGTTTCTTCTTTGACAGGAGGATTGTCTTCACTAAGGACGCGACTATTGTATTCTTCATCTACAAAAAGATTTGTCTTTGTATTGTGAACTGTGTCTTTTTCAATTTCTTTTGCTTCGACACCTTCTATGGTATTAAATTCTTTTTCAGCATCATTTAGCTTAACTGTTTCTTCAGTGACACCATTGATAGAAGTTGCTTCTACTGTGTTATCTTTTTCTAGTTTAATATCCTTATTTTGAACTTTTATTTTTTCTTGATTTTTTCTTGGAAGTTTTGCGTTTTCTCCCTTGTAATAAGCGTTAACTTTGTCGCTTAATTTAGCATCTTCAAGGACATAATTTTCTAATCCTTCTTCATAAATTACTTTAGAAAGTTCTGGAAGAGGACCGTCAAAATAAAGCACAGTTTCTTCTTCTTCATCCTTTAAGATTCTTGCACCAATAGAAGTAAAGTAATTTAGATTTCCACGGAAGGATGTTATTCTTAGGACTTTGTCCCCTGATGCCTTGACATTGTTGTATTCAATATCTTGAACCTTGCCTTCAGATAGGTAAGCAATGCGTGAAGAATATTTTTTTGCTTCTCTAAGAGAATCAGACAAAAGTAAAATTGTTAAATTTTCTTGCTCGTTTAATTTTTTTATGTGTGAGAAGAGTCTTTCAATATCTTTTTCTTCTAAGAATTTTGAAGGACTGTCTAAGATTAAAAGTCTTGGTTTAATGACAAGAGCATTAATAATAGCCAAAAGTTTTCTTTCTTTATCTCTTAAATCACAAACCCTTAAATTTGAATTAAAATCAAAATAATCACAGAGAATGTCAATATCTTCTGTGTTAGATAGGTTGTGAGCGTTAAGTGTCTTTTTAAGTAGGGCAAAAGATTTGATTTTTGAATCGTAAATCATATCTTCTGGCACAAAGGACACACTTTCTTTTATTTCTTTTGATTCTTTAAATGAATCCATATCATAAAGCTTAATAGATCCACTAGAAGCTTTTAAATATCCCATTAAAAGTCTTGCAAGAGTTGTTTTTCCAGATTTATCTGTTCCAAGTAGAGAGAAAAATTCTCCATCTAAAATTTCAAGATTTAGATTTCGTAAAACTTTATCTTTACCCTTGCCTTTAGTCAGGTCATTTATGACGATGGCACTCATACTATTCACCTCTTTAATAATTAATAAACTCATTATACAATAAAAAATAGCTAAATAAAAGATTTGACTGCCTTTATTAAGAAATATACAGAAAAGATTAATAATAATTCTATTTTCTTAAAAATATTTTAAAATTTTATTTATTTTAAGCTAATGAAAGCTCTAAAATAAAATGACTAAGACTTTGCCTTGTGATATAATTTTACTTTGAATGGAGGTTTTTTAATGAAACTTGGAATCGTGGGACTACCTAATGTAGGTAAGTCAACTTTATTTAATGCCCTTACAAGTGCTGGTGCTGAAGCTGCAAATTATCCCTTTGCAACTATTGAACCAAATGTTGGGGTTGTAAATGTGCCTGACGAAAGGCTAGAAGTATTATCTGAAATTAGTAATTCGGAAAGAATTGTTTACACTAATATAGAATTTTATGACATTGCAGGACTCGTTAAGGGTGCCAGCAAGGGAGAAGGACTTGGAAATCAATTTTTATCAAATATTCGTGAAGTTGATGCCATTGTTCATGTAGTGAGATGTTTTGATGATGAAAATATTATCCACGTTGATGGTTCAATTGATCCTATTCGTGATATTGAAAATATTAACTTGGAACTTATTTTTTCTGATTTAGAACAAGTTGACAACAGATACTCAAAAGTTGTAAAAAAAGCTAGAGCAGAAAAATCTCTTGCAAAAGAAAGAGATCTTTTAGAAAAAATTAAAACTGCACTTGAAGAAGGAAAATCAGCAAGAGAAGTTGAGCTAGATGATGAAAAAGAAAAAATTATAAAAAATTATTCTCTTTTAAGTGCTAAGCCAGTTATCTATGTTTGCAATGTTGCAGAAGAAGAACTGACAAAAGATGACAATGAATATGTAAAAAAAGTAAGAGAATATGCAGAAAAAACTGGCGATGAAGTTGTAGTTATATCTGCAGAAATTGAAGCAGAAATTGCAGCCCTTGATGATGATGAAAAAGAACTTTTCTTGGAAGAACTAGGTCTTGATTCTTCAGGTCTTGATAAACTTATTAAATCTTCTTATAGACTTCTTGGATTAATTTCTTTTATAACAACTGGAGAAATGGAAACTAGAGCTTGGACAATTAAAAGAGGTTCAAAAGCTCCAACTGCTGCAGGTAAAATACACACTGATATGGAAAGAGGTTTTATTAAAGCTGATACAATTTCTTATAAGGACCTTGTTGAAGCAGGATCTGTTGCTAAGGCTAGAGATAAGGGACTTATTAGAAGTGAAGGAAAAGAATATGTAGTTGAAGATGGAGATGTAATAGTCTTTAAATTTAATGTATAAGATTTGGGATATAAGAAAAAGGTGATTTATGATTAAAATGGTTTCAATGGATTTAGATGAAACTCTTTTATCTACTGATAAGTTTATAACAGAGTCATTTAAACCCTTTGTGGAAAAATTAAAATCAAATAATATAATTCCAGTTGTTGCCACAGGAAGAGAGTTTTACACTGCTCACAGATTTGTGGGGGAAGATCTTGCAATAGATCTTATTTGCAACAATGGAAATGTTATAAGAAATAATTTAAGTGGTAAACTTGAATTTGTAAACCCAATGGATAAAAAAGATGTGGATTTGATAATGTCCTATGATGATAATGACAGAATTTATTCCACTATTCGTGTTGAAAGAGAAGATGAAATTGACCTTTTATACAAGAAAAAGAATTTTATATCTTTTGACGGCACCTATGTAGATGCATTTAAAGGAAGAAATTTAGCGTTTGATGATTTCAACAATTATGAAGGCTATCCTCTTTCAATTGTATTTGCAGGAAGTCATGATGACTTAGTTGATCTTAGAAATAGGATGAAAAAAGATTTGGGAGAAAAATTTAATTTTCACCTAATGAAAATAAAAAGACAACCAAAGTGGATGCTAGAAATTCTTCAAAAAAAGGGCGACAAGTTTTTTGGAATAAAAAAATATGCAGAAAATAGAAATATAGACCTTAAAGATGTAGCGGCAATTGGCGATGATTCCAATGATGTTATGCTAATAGAAAATGTTGGACTTGGCATTGCAATGAAAAATGGGGTTGAAAAGCTAAGAGAAGTTGCCGATGTAGTTTCTGATTATGACAACAATCATGATGGGGCAATAAAAATTTTAGATAAGGTTTTATTTGGTGATTAAATGAATATTAACTGGTACCCTGGTCACATGAAAAAGACCATAGAGGATATTGAAAAAAAGTTAAAACTCGTTGATTTTGTAATAGAAATTATAGATTCAAGGATTCCTTTTTCCAGTAGAAATCCAATTTTTGATGATCTTTTAAAAAATAAAAAAAGACTTCTTATTTTTAATAAATCAGATCTTTCTGATCCTAAATTAAATGAGGCTTGGATGGAAAAGCTAACTGATGAAAATAACTTCGCCATATCTTACAATGCAATGAAGGGGAATGTTTCTCTTGTAGTAAAAAAATCTCAAGAACTAATGGCTGAAGAGATAAAAAAATATGAGGACAAGGGTCTTAACAAGGGAGCACTTCGTGCTATGATAGTTGGCATTCCAAATTCAGGTAAGTCAACTTTTATAAATTCTATTTCTGGAACAAGGTCTGCCAAAACTGGAAATAGACCAGGTGTAACTAAGGTCAACCAGTGGATAAAAATTCATCCTAAGCTTCATCTCTTAGATACACCAGGAGTTTTGTGGCCAAAGTTTGAAGATAAAGTTGGATTAAACCTTGCTTTTACTGGTGCCATAAAAGATGAGATTATGGATAGAGAAACTCTCGCCCTAAAATTAATTGAAAAATTAAAAAATATTTATCCTTCTTCTATAGAAGAAAGATATAAAATTTCTAATGTTAAAGACAAAGAAGCCCTCGATATAATGGATGAAATTGGAAAAAATCGAGGAGCCTTAATGCGTGGCGGCTATATTGATTATGAAAAAGTAGCTGGCATTGTCTTAGATGAATTTAGAAAGGGTATTCTTGGCAGGATAACGCTGGAGGTTCCAGATGAGTTTTTATAATTTTGAAAATGAATATTATGAAAAGGGATACAAAAATATTTGTGGAATTGATGAAGTTGGAAGAGGTTGTCTTTTTGGAGATGTAGTATCTTGTGCAATAATTATGCCAAAAGGTGAGTACATCGAAGGAGTTAATGATTCCAAAAAGTTATCTCCTAGAAAAAGAGAATTTCTTTATTCAAAAATTCTAGAATCTTCTCTTGCAGTTGGAATTGGAAGGGCAAGTGCAGATATAATCGACAAGGTAAATATAAGAATGGCAACTCACATTTCTATGATAAATGCCCTTGAAAATTTAAGAGACAGAGAAAATAATAAAATTATAGCAGATTGTGTTTTAATTGATGCCGAAACTATTGAAACAGGTATTTTTCAAAAGGCAATTATAAAAGGCGATGAGTCCTGTTATTCTATAGCTTGTGCTTCTATAGTTGCAAAAGTTTATAGGGACAATCTCTGCAAAAAGTGGGCAGAAAAATATCCGCAATATGGTCTTGAAAAACACAAGGGTTATGCTACAAAATATCACAGAGAAGCTTTAAAGGCCTATGGTCCCACAGAAATGCACAGAAAAACTTTCTTAAAGAATATAGAAAAATGGTAGGACACAATTTATTTTTCGGCAATCGTGGGGAAGATATAGCTACTAAATTTTTGGAAGACAAGGGTTACATTATATTAGATAGAAATTACAGGGCTCTTGGAACAGAAATTGATATTATTGCCCGTGACAAGGAAGAACTCGTCTTTGTTGAAGTTAAATCTCGTAATTCCAGAAAATATGGAGATGCCTACGAAGCTGTCACAGAATACAAAATGCAAAATATTATTCAAACTGCCACAGCCTATATAATGGCTAAGGGTTTATTTGATATAATGGTTCGCTTTGATATAATAGAAGTTTATTTTAAGGAAAAGGAAATCAATCACATAGAATCGGCATTTATGCTTTCATAAACTAGGTTTAGCCTAGTTTTTTTATTGCAATAAATATTTGATATTTAAAAAACTTGTGTTATTATAGTTAGTAGAAAAAAACATAGTAATTTTGTATGAATTATTTTTTATAAATGGAGGAAGTATGACAGAATTATTGAGAATTGAGAATTTAAGTGCAGGCGTAGAAGATAAACAAATTTTAAAAAATATAAATTTAAAAATTAATTACGGCGAAGTTCACGTAATTATGGGACCAAATGGTTCTGGTAAATCTACTCTTGCAAATGTAATAATGGATAATCCAGTTTACAATGTGACAAGTGGAAAAATCTTTTTAGATGGAGAAGACATTACTGATCTTACTACAGACAAGAGAGCTAACAAGGGCCTTTTTATGTCTTTCCAAACTCCAGAAGAAGTTCCAGGGATTTCTGTAGAAAATTTCATTAGAACTGCAAAATCTTTAAAAGAAGACAAGGCTATTTCCATTTTAAAATTTAAAAAAGAAATAAAAAAAGAAATGGAAGATTTAAAAATGGATTCTTCTTATGCAGAAAGATACCTAAATGTTGGTTTTTCTGGTGGAGAAAAAAAGAAAAATGAAATTCTTCAAATGCTTATGCTAAATCCTAAGCTTGCTATTCTAGATGAAACAGATTCAGGTCTAGATGTTGACGCAACAAGAATTGTATCAAGTGGTATTGAAAAATATTTAAATAAGGACAATGCAGTTTTAATTATTACTCACCACAAGGAATTAATTGACAATATTAAACCTGATTTTGTTCACGTAGTTTTAGATGGTGAAATTGTAAAAGAAGGAGACGCTTCTCTAATAGATAAAATCGAAAAAGAAGGATTTAACTGGATAAGAGAAGAGGTGAAATAATTGACTAAGAAGTTAGACAAAACTTATGTAGAAGACATGGACCGTGGAGTCTATGATATAAAAAATAAATTTACCTTTAGGTCAAAAACTGAAAAAGGGCTTACAGAAGATATAGTAAGACAAATATCCAAGGAAAAAGATGAACCAGAATGGATGCTTGAAAGCAGATTAAAGGCTCTTAAAATCTTTAACGAAAAAGAAAATCCAAGTTGGGGACCAGATATTTCTGAAGTTGATATGGACGAAATCACAACTTATATAAGACCAGATGCAGATATGTCTGACGATTGGAAAAATGTGCCTGATGAAATAAGAGATACCTTCGATAAATTAGGAATTCCTGAAGCAGAAAAGGAATCTATGCTTTCTGGTGTTGGAGCTCAATATGACTCTGAAGTTGTTTATCACAGCATTCAAAAATATCTAGAAGACCAAGGTGTAATTTATACTGATTTTGAAACAGGACTAAAAAAATATCCTGAAATTGTAAAAAAATATTTTAGCAAGTGTATAAATCCACACCTTCACAAGTATGCAGCTCTTCACTATGCAGTTTGGTCTGGTGGATCCTTTGTATATGTTCCAAAGGGAGTTAATGTAGATATTCCTCTACAATCCTATTTTAGACTAAATGCTCCAGGAGCGGGACAATTTGAACACACTCTTATTATTGTCGAAGATGGTGCTTATTGTCACTTCATAGAAGGTTGTTCTGCACCTAAGTATAGTGTAATAAATCTTCACGCAGGAGCAGTTGAACTTTTTGTTGGAGAAGGTGCAACTTTAAGATATTCAACAATAGAAAACTGGTCAAGAAATATGTATAACCTAAATACAAAGAGAGCCATAGTTGAAAAAGATGGAAAAATCGAATGGGTTTCAGGATCTTTTGGTTCAAAGGTTTCTATGCTTTACCCTGCATCAATCCTTGTTGGAGAAAATGCAAGCAGTGAATTTACTGGAATTTCTTTTGCAGGTGAAGGACAAAATCTTGATACAGGAGCACAAGTTGTTCACGCAGCACCACACACTAGATCAACTGTAAATACAAAATCAATTTCTAAATCTGGTGGTATTGCCATTTATAGAGGTTTAGTTGAAATAAAAGAAAATGCAGTAGGTGCAAAGAACTCAACATCTTGTGAATCTTTGATGCTTGATAGTAAGTCAAGATCAGATACAATTCCTACAATAAAAATTGAAAACAATGATATTGATATTGGACACGAAGCAAAAATTGGAAGAATTAGCGATTCAGTTATTTTCTACTTGATGTCAAGAGGTATATCTGAACAAGAAGCAAAGGAAATGGTAGTTAGAGGATTTGCTGAACCAATAGCTAAGGAACTTCCTATGGAATATGCAGTTGAGATGAATAACTTAATCAATCTTGAACTTGTTGGATCAATTGGGTAGGTGAAAAATGACTAAAATAATTGGAAATGAAATTGCCTTTAAAACTTTTAGCTTTTTAAAGGTAAATGATACAGAAATAGAAATTCCCCAAATTCAAGGGAAATTATATAGAGAAGTGGGAGAAAAAAATCCAGGAGAAATTTCTGAATTTGAAAATATAAAATACGGAATTTCAAATGATGCTCTTGATTTAAATAGAAAATATTTAAATTATTACAACTCTTACACAAGTGATGAAGATGAGGAAAAAGAAGAATTTAAACTTTTTGAACTTGACGATGAATATTCTGAACTCTTTGATCTTCACCATATTGTTGCAGAAAAAAACTCAAAGTTAAAAGTTGTGCTTGACTACACATCACATGGAGAAAAAGAAAAATTTAGAAATTCAGTAATAAAAGTTCTTGCCAAGGAAAATTCTGAAGTGGAAGTATTTGTCATAGCAAGAGATGATGACAAATCACTAGTTCTTGAATCTATTGGAATTTATACAGAAGAGGACGCAAAAGTTAGCATTCACCAATATGAACTTGGAGCTTCTAAGCTTTATACAAACTACAAGTGTGAACTTATTGGAGAAAAATCTTCATCAATAGTAGATTCAATTTATTTTGGACAAAAAGATGAATATCTAAATATGAATTACGACATGATTCATAGAGGCAAGAAAACTGAATCAGATATTTTGGTAAATGGTGCTTTAAAGGACAGATCTTTTAAAAACTTTAAATCAAATTTACAATTTATAGAAGGAGCAAAGGGTGCAGTTGGTTCTGAAGAAGAGTATTCAATTTTACTTGATGACACAGTTCATTCAGTTTCAGTTCCACTAATGCTTGCTCACGAAGATGATGTTGTAGGAAATCACGCATCTAGTGCTGGAAAGCTAGACAATGATCAAATATTTTATCTAATGTCTAGGGGAATTAGCTATGATGAAGCTGAAGCCCTTATAGTAGAATCCAAATTTTCTGGTGCAATTGACGCTCTAAAAGATGAAAAATTAAAAGAAGAAGTTTGGGATTCAGTTAGAAAAATTATAAAGAGAGGAAATTAATATGTTTACAAAGACAGAAATAGAAAAAATCAGAAAAGAGTTTCCCTTCTTAAATTTAAAGCCAAATGGAAAAGATATAGTTTATTTTGACAATGGTGCTACAACACAAAAGCCAAGAGAAATTATTGACAATATAAAGAATTTTTACGAAAGTGAAAATGGAAATCCTCACAGGGGAGCTCACTATCTTGCAATGAAATCTACAGAAGTTTATGAAAATGCAAGACAAAAGGTTGCTGATTTTATTGGTGCCAAAAAAGCAAGCGAAATTGTATTTTTAAGAAATGCAACTGAAGCTTTAAACCTTCTTGCCTACTCTTATGGAAGAAATAATTTAAGTGAAGGCGACGAAATTGTAATTTCAATAATGGAACACCATTCAAACTTAGTGCCTTGGCAAGAAGTGGCAAAAAAGACTGGTGCAAAATTAAAATTTTTGTATCTTGATGAGGATATGCAAATTCCTTTTTCTGAAATTGAAGAAAAAGTTACTGAAAACACAAAAATTCTTTCTATTACAGGAGCATCAAATGTAGTTGGAACAAATCCTGAAATAGAAAAAATTGTAAAATATACAAGAGAACATTCACAAGCAAAAATAATTCTTGATGGAGCTCAACTTGTTCCTCACAGAAAAGTTAATGTAAGTGAACTTGACGTTGATTTCTTAGCTTTTTCTGGTCATAAAATGTATTCTGCACTAGGTGTTGGTGTACTTTACGGAAAAGAAAATTTATTAAATGAAATGGAACCCTTCTTATCAGGTGGCGACATGATTGAATATGTGTACGAAGATCACACAACTTTCTTAGATGCACCACAAAGGTTTGAAGCAGGCACAGCTAATGTTGAAGGTGCAGTAAATCTTGCTGCTGCCATTGACTTTATAAACAAGTATGGCATGGATAAGATTGATGAATATGAAAGATATTTAACTGATTATTGTTATGACAAACTTAAAAAATTAGATTATCTAGAAGTTTACACAACAAGCAACAAGAACAGAGCTCCAGTAATATCTTTTAACTTTAAAGAAGCCCATCCACACGATGTTGCATCAATACTTGATACTTTTGGAATAGCAATCAGATCAGGTCACCACTGTGCACAACCTCTACACAGATATTTAGGTTCAAACTTTTCTTGTAGGGCAAGCTTTGCAATTTATAACACTGTGGAAGAAATTGATTATTTCGTGGAACATCTTGAAGATGTAAGGAGGATTTTAGGAATTGAATCTTGATAATATTTATACAGAACTAATCTTGGAACACTCTAGAAATAAACACAACAGAAGAGAATTAGAAGATTATACAAAAAAAGAACTTGGACACAACCCAAGTTGTGGTGATGAAATAACTCTAGAAGTAAAAATCAAAGAAGGAATAATAGAAGACATATCTTATACAGGTCACGGATGTGCCATATCTCAAGCTTCAACTTCAATTATGTGTGACAATGTCAAGGGCATAAGTGTAGATGAAGCAATAGAAAGAGCTGACAAATTTATTGGAATGGTTAAGGGAGAAATTGAGGATCCAGATGAATTAGAAGATTTAGATGATGCAGTTGCTTTTGAATCAATATCCACTTTGCCAGCCAGAGTAAAATGTGCAGTTCTTTCATGGTACACTCTAAAAAATATGTTAGAAAATAATGAAGAAAAAGGATCCTTCAGACCATAATAAGAGGTGATTAGATGAAACTTTCTACTAAGGGCCGTTATGGTTTAATGGCCATGTATAACTTGAAGGAAAATATGGGCAAGGGTCCCATAGCCTTAAAAGATATAGCAAAAGATGAAAATCTTTCTGAATCTTATTTGGAACAACTATTCACTCTTCTGAGAAAGGCAGATCTTGTAAAATCCATTAGAGGTGCAGGAGGAGGATATGTCCTTGCAAGAGATCCAGAATCAATTGCAATTGGAGAAATTATAAATGCACTTGAAGGAGATATTTCTCTTTCTTGTTGCGACCTTGGTAAAAATGAAGCTTGCGGCAAAGAGTCCAATTGTGCTACAAGAGATATTTTGTCAAAACTTCAAGGTCAAATTGAAAATGTAATGGAGTCCATGACTCTAGCAGACATGTGAGGTAATTATGATTTACATGGACAATGCTGCTACTACAAGGATAACAGATAGTGTATTAAATGCCATGCTTCCCTATTTGAAAGAAAATTATGGGAATGCATCGGCAATTTATTCACTAGGACAAAAATCTAGGGCAGCCATAGAAAATTCAAGGATAAAAATTGCAGAGATTTTGGGAGTAAAAGCAAGTGAAATTTATTTCACTTCATCTGGTTCAGAATCAGATAATTGGGCTATAAAAGGTTCGCTCAAGGCAAAAGAAAAAAATCATGTAATTTCATCAAAAATTGAACATCCAGCTATTTTAAATTCTTTGAAGAAAATAGAAAAGTGGGGAGCAGAAACTTCTCTAATATCAGTTGATGGGGAAGGATTTGTAAATCTAGATGAAATTAAATCGTCTATAAAAGATTCCACAAGATTAATATCCATAATGATTGCCAATAATGAAATAGGGACAATTGAGCCACTTAGAGAAATATCAAAAATAGCGAAAGAAAAAAATATTTTATTTCATACAGATGCAGTACAAGCTATAGGAAATGTAAAATTCAAGATTGATGATATTGGGGCAGATATGCTCTCTTTATCTGGTCACAAACTTGGAGCTCCTAAGGGAGTTGGACTACTCTATATAAGAGATGGAGTCGATTTAGACAACTTTATGGATGGTGGAGAACAGGAAAGAGGAAAAAGAGCATCCACAGAAAATCTTGCATCAATAGTTGGACTTGCAAGAGCAATGGAAGATGCTTACAATAATATTGAAGAAAATATTTCTTACACAAAGGATCTTAGGGACTACACCATTGAAAAACTTTTAAATATTGATGGAATTGTTTTAAATGGTCCAAGAGAAAATAGACTACCTGGGAATATAAATATCACTTTAAAAAATACAAAACCACAAACTATGGTTCAGTATCTTGATATGTTTGATATATGTGTTTCATCAGGATCTGCATGTGCAGCAGGAAGCATTAACCCATCCCATGTATTAAGATCAATTGGAAAAAGTGAAGAGGATTCTCTTTCTATGCTTAGACTTTCACTAAATCACGACAACACAAAAGAAGAATGTGATTTTGTAGTGGAAAAAATTAATCAGGGGATGAAAAAGTTCAAAAACAGGTGATATTATGTTAGAGCAAATTTCTGATAATGCTGCAAGATTTATGGTTTATGCTCTTGCCATCTTATCAATCTTTCTAATATTTTTAGCTATTTATTATCTAGTAAATATTGGAAATAGGTACATAGAAGGCAAAAAGAGAATAAGCATAGATTTAAGGCTTATCACAAAAATATTTTTGGGAATACTTGCTATATATTTAATAAATATAATTTTTAACAAGTTTCCAATTCTTGGTTACACTCTTTCGTCTGTAATAATAGCAATTATTTTTGCCTATATTATTGATCCAATAGTAAACTACTTGGAGAGAAAGGGAGTTAAAAGACAGTTTGGTGTAATTATAGTTTACATTTCAGTAATACTTATCTTTGGAATACTTATAGTTTCAGTAATACCAAAGACAATAAATGAAGTTTCAAACTTACTTGCAAGTCTACCTGCCATGGTGGATACTCTAATAAAAGATGTTAATAATTTTTTGACAGAAGTTTTTGCAAAATTTAACATAGAACTTCCAGAAAACTTTATCAATGTCTACAAAGAATCCAATCCAAAGGTAAATGGAGATGTAGAGACACCTCAAATAGTTTCAGATATTTTGAATTCAATGAAAAAGGCTATTAACGAATTAATAGTTAAAATGCAAGGTTCACTTATGGGATCCTTATCTAATATAGTTTCAAAACTATATGGATTTTTAACTTCTGCTTTTAGACTTGTTTTAATAATTATATTTTCCTTCTACTTTTCAGTGGACAAGGAAAGATTTATATTAAAAGTAAAAAAGGCAATGCCAAATAAATATAGAGAAGATATTTCTTATCTTACAAGTAATATTGACACAGCTCTGCAACAATTCATTAGGGGAAGAATGTTATTGGCAATTTTCGTAGGTGTATTAACTATGCTCTACCTATTAGTTCTTAGAGTAGACTTTGCCATAATAATTGGTCTTATAACTTGTGTGGCAGATATTATTCCATACATTGGACCTTTCCTTGGTTGTGCACCAGCAGTTTTATTTGCCTTTATGGATTCGCCAATGAAAGCACTTTGGGTTCTAATTTTATTTGTAATTGTTCAATGGATAGAAAATAATATTTTAGCACCAAAACTAATTGGAGATTCAACAGGACTTAACCCACTTGTAATTTTAATTTCAATAATTATTGGTGGTGGAATATTTGGTGTATGGGGAATGGTAATCTCTGTTCCATTGACGTCAATTATCTTTATACTCGTTGATTTTATCAAAATAAAATACAATGATAGATACAGCTCTAATTGACATTCATATTCTTTATAATTATAATATTTATAGCACATCCTCCCAGGGTATGGGAGGATTTTTAATAGGAGTTGTATATGAAATATTTAGGTTTACACGATATAAGAACTGAATTTTTAAAATTTTTTGAATCAAAAGAACACTATATATTACCAAGTTTTTCACTAATTCCAAAAAATGACAAATCACTTCTTTTAATAGGAGCTGGAATGGCACCAATGAAGAAATTTTTCACTGGAGAAGAAGTTCCACCTGCTAAAAGAGTTACTACTTGCCAAAAATGTATTAGAACTGGCGATATAGACAATGTTGGTTTAACAGATAGACACGCAACATTTTTTGAAATGCTTGGAAATTTCTCCTTTGGAGATTATTTTAAGCACGAAGTTATCCCTTGGGCTTGGGAATTTTTGACAGTTAATCTTGAAATTCCAAAGGAAGATCTTTGGGTAACTGTTTATCACGAAGATGACGAAGCTTACAACATTTGGAAAGATGTAGTTGGAATACCTGAAGAAAAAATTATTAGACTTGGAAAAGAAGATAATTTCTGGGAACTAGAAGTAGGTCCATCAGGTCCTTGCTCAGAAATTTATGTAGATAGAGGTCTAGAACACGGCAGTGAAGATGAAAGACCTGGTGGAGAAGGCGACAGATTTATAGAAATTTGGAATCTTGTTTTCACACAATTTGACAAGGACGAAGAAGGAAACTACAATCCACTTGCTCATCCAAACATTGATACTGGAATGGGACTTGAAAGAATTGCTACAGTTTTACAAGAAACTGACAATATTTTTGAAATAGATGCTATAAAAGATATAATTGAAGAAATTGCCAAGCTTTCTGGTAAAGAATATGGCAAAGATAAGAATTTAGATATTTCCTTTAGAGTAATAACAGACCACATAAGAGCTATGACTTTTATGATTTCTGATACTATTGTTCCATCTAATGAAGGAAGAGGTTACGTTCTAAGAAGACTTATTAGAAGAGCAGCAAGACATGGAAGAAAACTTGGAATTAAAAAAGCTTTCTTATATGAAGTTTGTGACATGGTAATTGATTCTTGGGGAGAACAGTATTCTGAATTAAAAGAAAATAGAGAATCCATAAAAGAAATAATTAGAAGAGAAGAAGAAAAATTCTTAGAAACAATTGATGGTGGCCTTGTTAGACTTAATGGTCACATAGAAGAAATGAAAGAAAATAATGAAAAGTTATTAGATGGAGAAAAGGCATTTAAACTCTATGACACTTATGGTTTTCCAATTGACTTGACTGAAGAAATCTTAAAAGAAGAAGGTCTTGACGTAGACATGGATGGATTCAAAAAGGAAATGGACGACCAAAAGAGAAGAGCAAGAGAAGCTAGAAATGATTCCAATGTTGGTTGGTCTAACCAAGATAACAAACATCTTTTTGAAGGACTTTCCAATGAATTTTTAGGATATGAAAAAGATGAATGTCAAGCTGAGATAAGAAGAATAATTTTTGATGATGAAATGGTTGACTCTGTAGAAGAAGGAGAAGAAGCTATAGTTGTTCTTGACAAGACTACTTTCTATGGAGAAAGCGGTGGACAAGTTGGCGACACTGGAGAAATTATTTCTGATAATTTCAAATTAAAAGTTACAGATACTAAAAAAACTAAGGATGGACTTCACCTTCACCTAGTAAAAGTTGAAGAAGGAAGACTTGAAAAAGCTCCTGTTAAAGCTATTATTGATTCAAAAAGAAGAAATAATATAAGAAGAAATCACTCAGTAACTCACTTACTTCACAGAGCCTTAAAAGATGTTTTGGGAAGTCACGTAAATCAAGCTGGATCTTTAGTTATGCCTGATAGAATGAGATTTGACTTCTCCCACTTTGATGCAATGACTAAGGAAGAGTTAGCTCAAGTTGAAAAAATTGTAAATGAAAAAATCTTTGAAGCTCTTCCAGTTGATACAAAAATTACTGGACTTGAAGAAGCGAAAGAAATGGGTGCCATTGGCTTATTTGAAGGTAAATACAAGGACGAAGTTAGAGTTCTTTCTATGGGAGATTATTCTCGTGAACTTTGTGGCGGTACTCATGTAACTAATACTTCAGAGATTTCCATGTTTAAAATTCTATCTGAAAGTGGTATAAGTAATGGAGTAAGAAGAATTGAATCTATTACAGGACCTGCAGTTTACAATTACCTTAACGAATTAAGTGATAAGGAAGATAAAATAGCTGGCGAATTAAAATCAAATAGAGATGAAATTCTTCAAAAAATAAAATTAAATATAAAAAATCTAAAAGAAGCAAATAAATCTATTGAAAAACTTGAACATGATCTTGCCAAGGATCAAATTTCTGGACTTACAAATGAAGTTAAAGAAAAAAACGGCATTAAATATGTGGTTAAGAAATTCGATGGAGTAGATGTAAATACACTTCGTGATCTAGCTGATGAAGTTAGAAATAAAGTAGGATCAGTTGTTGTTTTATTTGCAACTATAAATGATGATAAATTAAACTTTGTATGTGCAGTTTCAAAAGACCTTGTAGAAAAGAAAATTGCTGCTGGAAAATTGATAAAAGAAATCGCCAAAGTAGCTGGCGGTGGCGGTGGCGGTAGACCTGATATGGCAACTGCTGGTGCAAAGGACATAGATAAAGTTGAAGACGCTCTAAATAAGCTAAGTGAGCTTTTATAATAATATCAAAATAGATACTTTTATGATATAATCTATTTGGAGGTAATTATGGGTCAAAATAACAATACACAAATTTTTGAAAAAAGCAGTTTGGAACAAGAAAGAATTAAGAGTATTTTAAGAACAGTTTACAATGCTCTAGAAGAAAAGGGATACAACCCAACTGACCAAATTATAGGATATATATTATCAGGCGATCCAACATATATTACAAGTCATGATAATGCAAGATCCATGATACAAGAAGTAGAGCGTGACGAGCTTTTACAAGAAATGTTAAAAGTTTATTTAGAAAAGATTTGAGATGGCTAGCCCATCTCTTTTACATATTATATATGTACCTGTAAAGGTTGTGGTTAAATGAATAAAGTTTTAGGCCTTGACGTAGGAGATGTCTGGATTGGGGTAGCCATTAGTGATGCCTTATTGCTTACAGCACAGCCTCTTATGACTATAAAAAGAGAATCAAATAAGATAGCCTATGAAAAAATTCATGAAATTATAAAAGAGAACAATGTAGAAAAAATAGTGGTAGGTCTTCCCAAGAACATGAACAATACTATTGGACCTCAAAGTGAAAAAGTTATTAAGTTTGCAGAAAAGTTAAAGAATAAATATAAAGTTGAGATTGAATATGTAGACGAGAGAATGACTACTTTGATGGCAGAAAAAGTTTTAATAGAGGGTTCTGTTCGAAGAGAAAATAGAAAAAAATATATAGATAAAATTGCGGCGACTTACATCCTGCAATCCTATCTGGATAGATTAAATTTATAGGTGATAAAATGGAAAAAATAAAATTATATGACGAAAATGATAATGAAGTTGAATTTTTTGTTGATGCAAAATTTTCTGTTGATGACACTGATTATGTCGCACTTTACACTGATGAAGATGATCCAGAAATTTATATATTAAAAGTAATAGAAGACGAAAATGGTGATGAACTTCTTGCTGGCATTGATGATGATGAGTTAGAAGAAGCTAAAAATGCTTATGAAGAACTTCTTGACGAATTAGACTAGGTGACATTTATGGATATAAATATTGAACCTGTTAAAAAAATTTTAAAGGACAGTGGATACAAGTACACTAAGCAGAGAGCAAAAGTTTACGAAGTTTTTCTATATAACAAGGACAAACACTTGACGACAGAAGAAGTTTATAATTTAGTTGCAAAAAAAGATCCTGAAATGGGAATTGCAACTATTTATAGAACTGTGCAATTATTTCACAAGCTTGGAATTTTAGATCAAATAGCTTTTGATGATAATATCTTGAGATATGAACTAAGAATTCCAACAGAAGGACACAGACACCACCATCTCGTTTGCATAAATTGCGGAAAAGTAGAAGAAGTTGATATTGACAACTTAAATGAACTAGAAGCTGAAATAGAGAAAGAAAAGAATTTTAAAATTATTGACCACACTCTAAAATTTATGGGTTATTGCGAAGACTGCCAACACAAAATTGAGGAGAAGGCAAATTAATGAGAAACACAAATAAGGTGAAGATTATCCCACTGGGTGGACTTCACGAAATCGGAAAGAATCTTACACTAGTTGAGTATAGAGATGATATTATTATCATCGACTGTGGTATGACTTTCCCAGAAGATGAAATGCTTGGTATTGATGTAGTAATACCAGATGTAACTTATCTTGAAAACAACAAGCACAAGATAAGAGGACTTGTCCTAACTCATGGTCACGAAGACCATATTGGAGCAATTCCTTATGTTTTAAGAAAATTAGACCTAGATATTTATGGAACAGGTCTAACAATTGGACTATTAGAAAATAAATTAAAAGAACATAGACTTTCAAGAGATAAACTTCATGTAGTAAGTGCAGGAGATGTAGTAAAACTTGGCAAAATGGAAGTTGAGTGGATAAATGTAAACCACTCTATCCCTGATGCTTGTTCTCTTGCTATTAAGACTCCACTTGGATATGTTTACCACTCAGGAGACTTTAAGGTGGACTTCACTCCAATTAGTGGAGAACCAATTAATTTAACTAGAATTGCTGAAATTGGTCAAAAAGGTGTACTTGCCATGATTGGCGAATCTACAAATGTCCTAAGAGAAGGCTACACAATGAGTGAGTCTAAAGTAGGGGAAACTTTTAACAGATTGTTCCAAAATTTATCTGATAATAGAATTATAATTGCAACTTTTGCATCTAATGTTCACAGAGTTCAACAAATTATAAATTCTGCAGAAAAATACGGCAGAAAAGTTGTCCTATCTGGTAGGTCAATGGTAAATGTTACTGAAACTGCAAGAAAACTTGGTCAATTTAGAGTTAAAAAAGATACTTTTGTAGATATAAAAGATATGCACAAGTATGATGACAGCGAACTTGTATTAATAACAACAGGTTCTCAAGGGGAACCTATGTCTGCTCTTACTAGAATTGCCTATGGTGAACACAGAAAAATTCAATTGACACCAAATGATGCAATTATTCTTTCAGCAACTCCTATACCAGGAAATGAAAATGCAGTTACAAAGGTAATAAATAGACTTCTTGAAAGAGGAGCAAAGGTAATTTATGAAACTTTATCAGAAATTCACGTTTCTGGTCACGCTTGTCAAGAAGAACTAAAGCTTATTTTGAGTCTTATTAAACCAAAATATTTTATTCCAGCTCACGGTGAAGTTAGACACCTTATGAAGCACGCAAGCATTGCTCAGCAAATGGGAATGCCTGAAGAAAATATCTTCATAATGGAAAATGGTAACTGTCTTGAAATTTCACAAAAAGACGCAAAACTAGTTGGAGATGTTCCATCAGGTAATATTTTAGTTGATGGACTTGGAGTTGGAGATGTTGGAAATATTGTTCTAAGAGATAGAAAGCACCTATCAGAAGATGGACTAATAATTGTTGTTATCACTATAACAAAAGAAGGAAAAGTAGTTTCTGGTCCAGACATTATTTCAAGAGGTTTTGTATATGTTAGAGAATCTGAAGATTTAATTGAAGATGCAAAAAATGTTGTAAGAAAAATCTTAAAAGAAGATTCTCGTGAAAACTTAAAGGATTGGAATGGACTTAAATCTGATATAAGAGATGACTTGAGATCATATATTTTCAAAAACACAAAGAGAAATCCTATGATTTTACCAATTATTATGGAGGTTTAGGATATTTAGGGAATCTAACAGGTTCCCTTTTTTAGAGGAATTATGCCAAATATAAATTACGATTATATAGAAAATTATTTAAGAGATTTAAAAGATATAAAAGATGAAAAGCTTCTTGAAATGAGTAAGTATGCAGAAGAAAATCATGTGCCCATAGTTGAAAGGGAAAGTGAAGAATTTATAAACTTTCTAATTTCTATGAAAAAGCCAAAAAAAATTCTTGAATTGGGCACAGCTATAGGTTATTCTTCCATTTCCTTTGCCAAGAGAAATAAGTGCATAGAGAAAATTGACAGTGTAGAATTAAAAGAAGAAATGGTTGAAATAGCAAGAAAAAATATTTCAGATGTTGGACTTGATGAAATTATTCACGTTCACAATAGCGATGCCTATGATTTTTTAGTTGACTTAGAAGAAAAGTACGATTTAATATTTATAGATGCAGCAAAGGGTCAATATGAAAAATATTTTGATTCTGCCCTAAAAAACTTAAATGAAAAGGGAATAATCCTCTGTGACAATGTCCTCTTTAAGGGAATGATAGCGGAAGACTCCCTTGTAAAGAGAAGAAAAATAACCATAGTAAAAAGACTTAGGAAATTTTTAAAAGATATTTCTAGTGATGAAAGATTTATTTCATCTGTTGTTCCCATTGGGGATGGAATACTTTTAGTAAGGAGAAAAGATGAAGAAGATTGAACTTTTAGCACCAGCTGGTGATATTAATAAATTAAAAACTGCAGTGGAATATGGTGCCGATGCAGTATATCTTGGTGGAGAAAGTTTTGGACTTAGAAAAGCATCCAAAAACTTTTCCATGGAAGATATAAAATGGGCAACAGAATACCTGCACGAGAGAGGAAAGAAAATTCACGTTACCTTAAATATAATTCCTCACGACAAGGACATTAAAGGCGTAGAAGAATATATTAAGGACTTGTATGATATTGGAGTAGATGCCCTTATAGTTGCTGATCCAGGAATGTTTATGAAAGTAAAAGAAGTAGCACCAGATTTTCCAATTCATATTTCAACTCAAGGATCTGTTACTAATGCACAAACTGTAAAATTCTGGCAACAATTGGGAGCAGAAAGAGTTGTAATGGCAAGAGAACTAAGCCTAAAGGAAGTTTCTGATATAATAAAAGAAGTTGGAGATTCTATTGAAATTGAAACTTTCGCTCACGGTGCCATGTGCATGTCCTATTCAGGAAGATGTCTTCTTTCAAATTACATGACAGGAAGAGATGCAAATATGGGAGATTGTGCCCAACCTTGCAGATATAAGTATCATCTAGTAGAAGAAAAAAGACCTGGAGAATATTTCCCAATAGAAGAACATGACGAGGGAACTTTTATCATGAATTCAAAAGATCTATGTATGATTGAACACATTGATGATATGATAAAAGCAGGCATAGCCAGCCTAAAAATCGAAGGTCGTGTAAAAAGTGAATATTATCTTGCAACTGTAATAAGGTCTTACAGAATGGCAATTGATGCTTATTATGCTGACCCAGAAAATTATAAATACGATCCTTATCTTTTGGAAGAAATCAAAAAAGTAAGCCACAGAGATTTTACAACTGGATTTTTCTATGGAAAAGCCAATGAAAACTCTCAAGTTTATAAGGACAACTCTTATATTAGAGGTTATGATTTTGTTGGGATAGTCCTTGATTATGACAAAGATACAAAAATGGCAACTATTGAGCAAAGAAATAGAGTCTTTGTGGGAGAAGAAGTTGAAATTTTTGGACCTGGAATCAAACATTTTGACTACAAGATAGAAAAAATGTTAGATGAAAAAGATAATGAAATAGATGTGGCAAATAAGGCAAAGCAAATTTTTAAAATAAAAGTCGATGAAGCTATTGAAAAAGGATTTATTTTGAGGAGAGAAAATGAAGAATAAGGCTTGTATCATTGGAATATGCGGTGGTAGTGGTAGCGGCAAAAGTACTGTCACAAAAAAATTAATTGAATTAATTGGAAGAGATAATGTATCTGTTATAGAACAAGATTCTTACTACAAAGATCAGTCAAATCTAGTATTTGAAGAAAGGGTTAAGACAAATTATGACCATCCTCTGGCTTTTGACAACGACCTTTTATTTGAACATCTAAAAATGCTAAAAGAAGGCAAGTCAATTGAAAAACCAATTTATGATTTTGCCCTTCACAATAGAAAAGATGAAATAGAAATAGTTGAAGCAAAACCAATTATTATCCTAGAAGGTATTTTAATTTTTAATGAAGTTAATTTAATTGACATAATGGATATAAAAGTTTTTGTAGATACAGATGCTGATGTTAGAATAATTAGGAGAATAAAAAGAGATATGCTTGAAAGAGGAAGATCTCTTGATTCTGTAATAGACCAATATCTTGCCACAGTTAGACCATCTCATCTTCAATTTGTTGAGCCATCAAAGAGGTATGCCGATTTAATAATTCCAGAAGGCGGCGAAAATGAAGTTGCCATTGACATCCTCTACCAAAAAGTTAAATCTTTAGTATAAAAATAGTATAAAAAATTTTTTAGAAGAGTTGACAATCTTTAGAAGCTGTGTTATTATAATGCTTGTTATTAAAGAAGAAGTCCGCTTCTCACCTAATGGCACAGTCATTTAGGTTATTTTAGAATTATGATGAATTTGCGGGCATCTTTAGGTGCTCGCTTTTTTAATTTACGGAGGTGCTTAGAAATTAAAGAACTTCAAATCAATGAAGAGATAAGAGAAAAGGAAGTCAGATTAGTAGATGATGAAGGCAATCAACTTGGAGTTGTGTCTAAAAATCAAGCCATCGATTTGGCTATATCTAAGAAACTGGATCTAGTGAATGTTGCGCCAAACGCAAAACCACCCGTATGTCGTATAATGGACTATGGTAAATACAGATACGAGCAAGAGAAAAAAGAAAAAGAAGCTAAGAAAAAGCAAAAGGTAATCAATGTTAAGGAACTTAGATTTACTCCAAACATTGAAGATCATGACTTAAATACTAAAGCCAATAGAGCTATTGATTTCTTAAAAAACGGTGATAGAGTTAAGGTTTCAGTTAGATTTAGAGGTAGAGAGATGGGTCATACTGATCTTGGTAGAGAAGTTCTCGACAAGTTTTATGATTTAATTTCTGAGTATGGAGTTGTGGACAAAAAACCTAAAATGGAAGGAAGAAGTCTAGTTATGTTCCTTTCAGAAAGAAAAGACAGCGATAAGTCTGAAAAATAAGGAGGATTTTTATGGCAAAGATGAAAACTCACAGAGCTTCCGCAAAGAGGTTTAAGAGAACTGGTACTGGAAAGCTTAAGAGATTTTACGCTTACACAGGACATTTAACAGGTAAGAAATCTGCTAAAAGACTAAGAAAACTTAGAAAGAGCAGTACGGTTTCTAAAGGTGATCAAAGAAGAATTGATCACATGATCCCTTAATAGGAGGTAGAAATGGCTAGAGTAAAAAGAGGCGTTAACGCTAAAAAAAGACATAAGAATATTCTAAAACAATCCAAGGGATATTTTGGTGCAAAATCAAAATTATTTAGAACTGCTAATCAAGCTGTTATGAAATCTCTTAACTATTCATACATTGGTAGAAAACAAAGAAAAAGAGATTTTAGAAAACTTTGGATTACAAGAATTAATGCAGCTGCAAGAATTAATGGCATGAGCTATTCAAAATTCATTAACGGTCTAAAGAAAGCTAACATCACTATTAACAGAAAGATGCTTTCTGAAATGGCAATTAATGATCCAGCTGGTTTTGCTAAATTAGTTGAAATTGCAAAAGAACAATAAATAATTGCTCCCTCTAGGGAGCTTTTTTTGTAGAATAAGTTTGAATAAATTTATTTAATGAGGAAATTATGTTTAGAAAATTAGAAAAGAATCCACCCTTATTTGTGTGCTTATCTTTTTTTGCCCTAATACTTTTAGGGGCAATTTTATTAAATCTTCCCATAGCTAGTGCAGATGGAAATAGTATAGGTTTTTTAAACGCCCTATTTACATCTACTTCAGCTTCATGTGTAACTGGACTAATAGTCGCAAATACAGCTACACAATGGACAGTTTTTGGGAAAATTATTATCATAACACTTATCCAAATTGGAGGTTTGGGTACCATGGTATTTTTATCACTAATTGCCATGGTCCTAAATAGAAGAATTGGGATTTCAGAAAGAAGAATAATAAAAGAACAGACAAGTGCAGACACCAGCAAGGGTATTGTTAAACTTGTAATTTATATTATAAAATTTTCTTTGACTGTGGAACTTGTTGGGGCAATTTTACTTGCAACAAAATTTATTCCTGACTTTGGTCTAAAAAAGGGAATATTATTTTCTCTTTTCCACGCAGTTTCTGCCTTTTGTAATGCAGGATTTGATATTATTGGAAATTCTCTTGTGGATTATGTAGATGACATTACAGTAAATCTTGTAATTGCACTTTTAATTATAATTGGTGGATTGGGCTTCACAGTTTTTATAGATATTTATAGAAAGAAAAAGTTTAAAAACTTGACACTTCACTCAAAAGTTGTAATATCAATTTCAGCAATTCTTCTTTTAGTAGGAACTTTTGCCTATTTTTTAATAGAAAACAATAGTGGATCTATGGAATCCTTGACTTTAAAGGGAAAAATTTTATCTTCCTTTTTTATGTCAGTTTCTGCTAGAACGGCAGGTTTTAATTCCATTGACATAGGAAAGATGCAAGAAAGTTCTGTAATTGTGACAATAATTCTTATGTTTATTGGTGCATCACCTGCATCAACTGGAGGGGGAATAAAGACTACTACCTTTGGTATCTTGTTATTCTCAACAATTTCAGTTCTTAGGGGAAATGATGAAACAGAGATATTCCACAAGACTATATCAAGAGATGCACTCTTAAAGAGTCTTTGTATTTTTTCTTTGGGTTCTGCCATAGTAGTATTTGCATCTCTTTGGATTACAATAATAGAAAGTGGAAAATTTTTGTACCTAGATATACTTTATGAGATAGTTTCAGCTTTTGGTACTGTTGGTGTCTCAAGAGGTATAACTTCAAATCTAAGTCCTATGGCAAAATTGATTTTAATAATTCTTATGTATCTTGGAAGAGTGGGAGCAGCAACTTTAGGTGTGGGAATTTTAGATAATCACAGAAAGAAGCACACGAAATATTCTGAAGGAAAAATAATAGTGGGGTAATTTATGAAGACATTTATTGTATTTGGCTGTGGTAGATTTGGTTCTACTGTTGCCACAAGATTATATGATTTAAAAAATGATGTTGTAATTGTAGATTATGACGAAGAAAAAATTGATGCAATTTCAGAAAATGTCACTGAAGCAATTATATGTGACCTTGAAGATGAAAAGGCAATGACAGAGCTTGCACTAAAAAATTTTGATGTTGCAGTAATTGCCATTGGGGAAAGTCTTGAACCTGCAATAATGGCAGTTCTTGCATCAAAGGAAGCTGGAATAGAAAAAGTTATAGCCAAGGCACCTAATTATAGGTTTGGAAAAATTTTGTTAAAGTGTGGGGCAGATAAAATTATTTTTCCAGAAAGAGATATGGGTTATAGACTTGCAAATAATTTATCCAATGATTATTTACTAGACGCCAATGAAATTTCTAAGGGCTATACTATTTATGATTTTAAATCTATTCCAAAAATGCATGGAAAAGAAATAAAGGATTTAAAACTTAGAGAAGAATATAATTTTAATGTCTTAATGATCAAGAGAGGTGGAGAAAATTTTGTAAATCCTCTTGCTTCTTTTAAAATCAAAGAAGAGGACATCTTAACAGTTTTGGGGTCAGACAAGGACATAAAAAGATTTACTGAAAAAAATTAAAATTTATAAAAAAAATATAAGAAAAGGACTAAGGCCTTTGAGACCTAGTCCTTATTTTTTTGCAAATTTTATAAAAACCTTCTTATAACAAAATAGTATAGGAGTATTAGCCAAGCCACTGTGTGACAGATAATATTGACTCTTTTTCTTGTTTTTTCATTCTTAATAATTTTTGTGTACTCAGTTAAAAAATATCCTATTAAAAAGATTAAATAGACAGGAATAATAATAGTTTTAAACATAAATTCATCACCTAACTTAATTTTACCACTAAAAAATATTTGACCAATAAAAATTTGTGGAAAACATCTTATTTACATATCTATATTTATATTCTACAATAAAACTAATACATAAAGAAAAGAGGAAATCCAATGAAAAAATTACAAAAACTTTTACTTATAGGACTAGCTGCCACAAGCCTTGTTGCCTGTGGAAAAACTCCAGCAAATGAAAATAAAGAGCCTGAAGTAAAGGAGCCAGAAAAAATAGTTTATTACACACCACTTACTCATGAAGAGAGAGAAGACCAAGAACAAGCCAAGAAAAAAATCTTTGCAGTTATGCTTGATAATCACGACGATGCAAGACCTCAAGCGCAAATTTCTAAAGCTGACATAATTTATGAATACAGAGTTGAAGGCGAGTTCACAAGATATATGGCACTTTTCCAAAGCAACTTCCCTGAAGGCGTGGGACCAGTTCGTTCTGCAAGACCTTACTTTGTGCAAACTGCCAAGGAATACAATGCAATTTACGCCCACTGGGGAGGCTCTGAAGCAGGACTTGCTGAAGTTAGAAGTAGAAATGTAGTTGACCTTGACGGCATTGCCCTAGAAGGTATTGTCTTCCATAGAAACAAGGATGTTGGCAAGCGTGCACCTCACAATGGTTACATCTCTCTACCTGAATTAGAAAATTATCTAGTGGAAAAGGGAGTTGATGTAAATGACAACACAGCATCTCTTAATTTTTATGACAAGATAGCAGAAATTGAAGGCTTAGATGTAAAAGAAATCACACTAAATTTCAACAAAAATTACAAGACTAACTTTACTTATGACGATGCAAGTGGAAAATACAAGTACATTCGCCAAGGAGAAGCTGTTCTTGACGAAGCCACTGGCGAAGAATTTACAACAGACAATTTAGTAGTTTTATTCCAAAAGGGAGTAGTTGCAGGACCTAAGGGAACTTTAAAACTTGCAAATATTGGAACAGGTTCAGGTCTTCTTCTTCAAAAGGGAAAACTTGCACCTATAACTTGGGAAAAAGAAAATGAAGATGGAAGGACAATCTTAAAATATGCTGATGGAACTGAAGTTAAATTTTATCCAGGCAGAACTTTCTTCTCTATAGTTGACCAAGAAAGTGATGCAGTCTATGAAGTCCCACAAGCTGAAGGAGAAGAAAGTACTCAAAATACAAATACAAATGCAGAAAAAGTTGAAAAATAAAGTATTTTAAAAAATTTCTTTTGGGTATCTACTAGTTAGAGGTGATATTATGATTAATATGACAAAAATTGATTATGTGATAAATACAACTGGAGCATCCTATGAAATTGTGAGAAAGGCACTACTAGATAGTGATGGTGATGTTGATGTAGCAATACAATATATCAAGGAAGGCAAGTACGATCCAAAATTTGATCCTACAAAAGTTTATGACAGCGAAGAAGAAAAGGATCAAGAATATTCTGAGTTTTCTGAATCAAGTGAAAAGAAGAAAAATGGCAGAGAATATGTGGATGAAGTTATAAATTATCTTGATGAAATTGTGGATGCAATTAAGGAAATTTGGAGAAAAGGAAATGCAAGTAGACTTTTAGTAGAAAAAGACAATGAAACAGTCCTTTCACTTTCCCTTACAACTTCTGCTATTGGAATGATTTTGGCACTTCCAGCATCACTTCTTGGCATATCTGCAGCTTACATTTATGATTATTCTTTCAAGATTATCATGGACAATGGCGAAGTGATTGATGTAAAAGAATATTTAAAAGACAAGTCTAAATTTTTATAAGTTTAAATTTTATTAAAAAGTTAAGAGCCCTTAGGGGCTTTTTTCTTTAATAAGTTGAGGAGAAAAATGATAATTACAAGCAAAAATAATGATACATATAAATTTTTAAAGGGACTTTTGGAAAAAAAGCACAGACAAGAAAATAAGCTATTTATGGTGGAAAAACCTGTAGTTATTGAAGAAGCAAAAGACTTTAAAATAGAATACCTTGCCCTAAGTGAATCTGCCTTTAAAGAAAATAAATTTGAAAATATAAGAAAAAATGTAGATGAAGAAAATATTTACATTTTTTCAGATAAAATTTTCAAAAATCTCTGTGATGCAGTGACATCTCCTGGCATCATTGCCTATTACAGAGAAATTCACAGGGATTTTGACAAAAGTTCTGGCAAATATTTATACCTTGATGATATAAGAGAACCTGGAAATCTTGGAGGAATAATAAGATCTGCAGATGCCCTTGGACTTGATGGGCTTATAATTTCTCCAAATTCATGTGATCTTTACAATCCTAAGACTGTGAGGTCTTCCATGTCATCAATTTTTAGATTGCCAATTTATTTTATGACTAGGGAAGATTTGGTAGATTTAGATTTTAATGTCATAGCAACTTCACTGGAAAATTCAAGATCCACAAGGGATTATGAATTTAAGGATAAAGACATTGTGGTAATTGGAAATGAAGCAAAGGGAGTTTCTGAATTTTTGATGAAGAATTCAAAAGAATTTTTAAATATTCCCATTTCTCCCAAGGTTGATTCCCTAAATGCCAATGTTGCAGCATCAATTATAATTTACGAGATGATGAAATGACCTATGTACTAGTGGCAGAAAATTTTCCAGAAAAATCTTTGGAGAAATTAAAAGATTATGGAAAAATTGTAAGAACAAAATCAAATAAAAATTTAATGAAAGGACTGGACACACATCCAGATATTTTAGTCCACCCACTTCCCAGTGGAGAGCTTGTAGTCGATAGAGATAATTTAGAATATTACAAAAATATTTTTCCTGATAAAAATCTTATTCCATCTCAATCAAAACTGTCAAAGAAGTACCCAGGGGACATTCACTTAAATGCCTTTGCTTTTAAAAACTTCTTTATCCACAACTTTAAGCACACAGATGAAGTTCTTTTAGATTACTACAAAAATTCCGGCTATGAACTGATAAATATAAAGCAGGGCTATGGCAAGTGTTCCTCACTTGTTACAGAGGACTTTATCATTACAAGTGACGCAGGAATTTATGAAAGCCTAAGGGATTTTATTCCAATTTATAAAATAAATCATGGGGAGATTAGACTTCAAAACTTTAATTATGGTTTTATTGGTGGGGCAAGTGGAGTCTTGGGCAAAAAAATATTCTTCACAGGAGATTTTTCTCATCATTCATCCTATGAAGAAATCTTAAAAATAATAAGTAATTATGATTATGAAATTGAAATTTTGTCAGATGATACAATAGAAGATTTTGGTTCTATTTATTTTATTTGAGGGTCTTTGTAAAATTGACAATCATAAAAGATGGTATGTAGAAGGATTAGTTCCATCCTACTAGGACCATCTTTTATTTATAAACATATACTATCTATTTATTTTTTTGTTAAGAATTTTTTTATATAAAAATTTATTGTCATAAATATAGTCAAACATTAACTTAGAAAGCAAATCTTTAAATACATAATCTTCTTCAAGGTAAGATTCTTTAGAAACCCCAGAAATATAAGTCATCTCTGTTAGAAGTCTACCACTATTTGTAGACATATATTTAGTCTTTTCTTCAAGTATAAAAAAAAGAAAATTACCATATTCTGCTTCACGAGGATCCACATACTCTATACTTTTTTCATTTTCTATAATTTTAAAGTAGCGAAAGGACATGTCCTTTATCTCAACATTTAGCTTATCATTTCCCACGAAATACTTTGCACTTTCTCTAAGCATATCTCTCTTGTAAGAAGGTAATTCTGAAAAATCAATTTCAACAATATCAAATTTATTTTTGAGATAATCTATAAGGTCTTTTGAATCTCTCTCGCCAATAGGAATTAGGTGTTTGAACATTTTAATTTGAGTTTTGTAGTCCATTTTACTTTTACATCTCCTCAAAGGATTATTATATAAAATAATTTTAACTCCTCTTAGGGAGTTTTTTTCTTGTCCCTTTAATAAGTAAAGGGACAAGACCAGGCCAAGTACAAAAAATATTATAGAAGTGAAAGAATAGTCAACTACTTTGAAAAAATAAATTATAAAAAAGTTGTTGTAGATAATTGGAATAAGTAAAATATAGAGAAAATATAAGTTTTTGTTTTTGTAAATGAAGGGCAGTGAAATCAAAATTGGCAAGGCAAGAGAACTTAGTCCATGAAAATTTAAAAATGCAAAAAAACCATATAAATTTTCTTCAAGGACGGGAAGAATTGGTATTGATCCTATAATTATTATTAAAATTAGAATATATTTTAACTTATTTTTCATACTTGCCTCCAAATAATTTTTTCTTCTTTAATTATATCAAAAAAAATAAAAATCTTGTTTTAAATAATTTTTCCTGGGTAATATATAGGGGCGAGAGAAATGATAAATTCTTTCAAAATATTCTTGAAGATATAAAAACTTTATGATATTATAGAAACAATTTTAAAAGAGACTTTGATAAGAAGAGTAAATTATATGAAATTCTAAGAGAGGAAATGGCAGCTGAAAATTTCCAATTTTATATTTTTGAAAACTAACTTGGAGTCCCATAGCAAACTATGGCGTAAGGATGCGTTAAATCCCTAGAGTTTAATTAAGGTGGAACCACGGTCATCGTCCTTTGGGATGGTGACTTTTTTTATTATTAATTTTTAGGAGGATATAAATGATTATTAAATACCCAGACGGATCACAAAAGGAATACGAAAGTGGAGTTAAGGTATCAAAAATTACAGGAGATATATCACAAGGACTACTAAGAGATTCTCTTGGAGCAGTAGTAAATGGAGAAATCTTAGGACTTGATGATGAAGTTTATGAAGATAGCGACTTTAAAGTTGTAAAATTTGAAGACAATGAAGGAAAAAGAATTTTATGGCACACTGCATCTCACATTATGGCTTATGCCATTCAAGAGCTTTATCCAGAAACAAAATTTGCTATTGGACCTTCAACTGAAACAGGATTCTACTACGACCTTGACCTTGAACACAGATTTGTAGAAGAAGATTTAAAGGCAATTGAAGATAAAATGAAAGAAATTGCCAAAAAAGATCTTCCAGTAGAAAAAATTGAAGTATCAAGAGAAGAAGCACTTGCCCACTTCAAAGAAAAGAATCAAGATTATAAAATTGAACTAATAAATGACCTTCCAGAAGATAAAAAAATCACAATGTATAAGATTGGCGACTTTGTTGACCTTTGCAAGGGACCACATCTTCTTTCAACTAAAAAAGTTAAGGCAATAAAACTTCTTTCAATAGCTGGTGCTTATTGGAGAGGCGATTCTAACAACAAGATGCTTCAAAGAATTTATGGTATTGCCTTTGAAAAACAAAAACAATTAGATGAATATATTGAAAGACGTGAAGAAGCAGAAAAGAGAGACCACAGAAAACTTGGAAAAGAACTTGACCTATTTAGTATGCACGAAGAAGGACCAGGATTCCCATTCTTCCATCCAAATGGAATGGTTTTAAGAAATACTCTTCTTAACTGGTGGAGAGGAGTTCTTGAAGAAAATGGTTACGGAGAAATTTTAACTCCAATTATCCTAAATGAAGCCCTATGGCACAGATCAGGTCACTGGGATCACTACAAGGACAATATGTACTTCACAAAAATTGATGATGGCGATTACGCTGTTAAACCAATGAACTGTCCAGGATCAATTTTAGTTTACAATTCAAATAATCACTCTTATAGAGATTTACCAGTAAGACTTGCAGAATACGGTGTTGTTCACAGACACGAACTTTCAGGTGCCCTACACGGACTATTTAGAGTAAGAACATTTACACAAGACGATGCCCACGTTTATTGCTTGTTCTCACAAGTAAAAGACGAAGTATTTAAGATGATTGATCTTGCAGATTATTTATATTCAACTTTTGGATTTAAATATTCAATTGAACTTTCAACAAGACCAGACGACTACATGGGAGATCTTGAAGCTTGGAATTTAGCTGAAAAATCACTAAAAGAAGCTCTTGAAGAAAAGAACTTACCATACACAATTAACGAAGGCGACGGAGCTTTCTATGGTCCAAAGATTGACTTCCACCTAGAAGATGCCATTGGAAGAACTTGGCAATGTGGTACAATCCAACTTGACTTCCAACTTCCAGAAAACTTTGACTTAACTTATGTTGATGAAGATGGAGAAAAGAAAAGACCAGTTATGCTTCACAGAGCCCTACTTGGATCAGTTGAAAGATTTATGGGTATCCTAATCGAACACTTTGCAGGTAAATTCCCACTATGGTTATCTCCAGTACAAGTTGAAGTTATACCTGTATCTGACAAATTTAAAGATTATGCACAAAAAATTGCAGATAAACTTCACGAAGAAGGACTTAGAGTTCACCTTGATGGACGTACAGAAAAAGTTGGTTACAAGATTAGAGAAGCACAAGTTAAGAAGATTAACTACATGCTAGTAATTGGAGAAAAAGAAGAAACTTCTGGCAAACTTTCTGTTAGAAAGAGAAGCGGAGAAGAAATCCAAGATGTTGATGTAGATGAATTTATCGAATCACTTAAAGAAGAAATAAAAAATAAGACAATTACTGAATAAAAAATAACTTAAATCTTGAAAGTCTTACAAAATAAAGATAAAATCACAGCAGGTCTTGTTTGAGGACCTGCTAATTTTATAAAATTTTCAAAATCCATACTCTCATGAAAGATAAAAATAAGAATAAAAATTTTGGAAATTATAATTGTAAAAATTATGAAATTTTATTTACAAAGAGGCTTATTTGTGATAAAATTCATTGATGTAACCGCACAGAATAGGTTTTAAATCCTTGATGCCTATGATGGCGAGTCTTGTAATGAGGAGGTGCTACAATGTACGCAATTATTGAAACAGGCGGAAAACAATATACTGTTGAAGCTGGTGACAAAATTAGAGTTGAAAAATTAGATGTAAAAGAAGGCGACAAAGTAACTTTTGATAAGGTTTTATTTGTATCTGGTGATGATGCTAAAATCGGAACTCCATACGTTGAAGGAGCTAAGGTTGAAGCTAAAGTACTAGCTCAAGATAAGGCAAAAAAAGTTGTCGTTTACAAATACAAAGCTAAGAAAAACGAAAGAAAGAAAAACGGACACCGTCAACCATACACTTTAGTTGAAATTTCAGGAATTAACTAATGACTAGTATTGACCTTTACAAAAAGGGAAATTATTACTGTGGATTTAAGTCTTGTGGCCATGCTGAGGGCGAATTTGATACACTTGTCTGCTCCAGTATTTCTACTCTTACACAAACTTTTTATTTTACACTTATTGATAAACTTAAAGTTAGTGAGAGTGATATAGATGACACACAGGGCGACGGATTGTTAAAAATAGAAATTTTAAAAAGTGATATTTTTAAAAGAAATGATATTCAAACTTGTTTTGAATTTATGATAAGGGGAATAGAGCTTATAAAGGAAGCTTACCCAGAATATTTGACACTAAAGAAGGTGGAGGTGCAAAATGATTAAATTTGATTTATTGCTTTTTTCTTCAAAAAAGGGAGCAGGTTCTTCTAAGAACGGTCGTGACTCAAACTCAAAAAGACTTGGAGTTAAAAGAGGAGACGGACAATTTGTTCTAGCTGGTAACATCATCGTTAGACAAAGAGGAACAAAAATCCATCCAGGTGAAAATGTAAGGAAAGGGTCAGATGACACTTTATTTGCAACAGCTGATGGAATTTTAAGATTCACAACTAAGGGCAAAGGCGGAAAGAAATTCGCTAATGTTTACCAAGAAGAAGAAAAAGTTGAATTAGCATAAAAGATAAAGCAAGGGAGACCTTGCTTTTTATTTTTTTGTTTTTATTTTGTAAAATCTAATTTTCACAAAGATTTTACATATTTGACATAAGGTTCAAGTTTTCACTACAATTCTATGTTCTTTCTATGATATAATTTTAGAAAATGCGAGGTAAAAATGTTTATAGATATAGCTAAAATAAAATTGAAGGCCGGAAAAGGTGGAGATGGCGCTGTCGCTTGGAGAAGAGAAAAATTTGAACCAGCAGGAGGACCAGCTGGTGGCGACGGAGGCAGAGGTGGCAATGTAATTGTAATGACAGACTCTGGACTTCACACTTTGATGGACTTTAGATATAAAAGAGAATACAAGGCCGAAAATGGACAAAACGGCATGAATAAATTAAAATTTGGGAAAAATGGAGAAGATATCATCCTAAAAGTACCTGTGGGAACCCTAATTAGGGATGCCAATACTAATGGAGTTATATACGACTTAAAAGAAAACAATATGTCTGTCACTGTCTGCAAGGGTGGACGTGGCGGCATGGGCAATGCAAGATTTAAAACATCAACAAGACAAGCTCCAGCTTTTGCCCAAGCAGGTAACAAGGGAGAAGAGAGAGAAATTATCTTAGAACTAAAACTTCTTGCCGATGTTGGACTAGTTGGTTTTCCAAACGTAGGTAAGTCAACACTTCTTTCCATAGTTACATCTGCGAGACCAAAGATTGCAAATTATCACTTCACAACACTTTCTCCAAATCTTGGGGTTGTAAAAATTGATGAAGGAGAATCCTTTGTAATTGCAGATATACCTGGACTAATTGAAGGAGCTTCAGAGGGGATTGGTCTTGGTGACGAATTCTTAAAGCACGTTGAAAGAACTGGAATTTTAATCCACGTACTAGATGTTTCAGGTTCAGAATCGAGAGATCCAGTAGAAGACTTTTACAAGATTAACGAAGAACTTGTGAGATACAATGAAAAACTGGGACAAAAAAAGCAAATAATCTTTGCAAATAAAACTGATATGCCAGGTGCAGAAGAAAATCTTAAAAAATTAAGAGAAGAACTTGGCGATAAATACGAAATAATAGCAGGATCATGTGCCACAACAGAAAATGTTGATAAGCTAATGAAGCTAACTTATAATAGTTTACAAGAAGTAGATTATACAGATTACGAAACTTATGATGAAGAACACGTAGAAGAAGTTAAGAGAGAAGAAGGTATAAGAGTATTTAAGGAACAAGAAGAATACTTTGTTGAAGGACCTTATATTGACAAACTCCTTCGCTCAACTAACTTTGACGATTACGATTCACTTAAATATTTCCAAGAAAACCTTAGAAAAAATAAAGTTGTAGAAAAACTTGAAGAACTTGGGGCAGATGATGGCTGCTCAGTATTTATTGGTGGATACGAATTTGAATTTTTTGAATAAATAAAGGTGATAGAATGTTAACAGGTAAAGAAAGATCATACCTAAAGAGCCTTGCCCACAATATGGACCCACTTATACAATTGGGAAAAGATGGGATAAACGAAGGCTTTTTAAGTCAAATAGATAAACTTTTAGAAGATCACGAAATTGTAAAAATAAAAGTTTTGCAAAATGCACCAGTAGAAGTTGACGAAATTGTTGACGAAATACTAGAAAAAACAGGAGCAGAATTTGTCCAAAAAATTGGCAAGAAACTTACAATTTATAGAGAATCTAAAGAAAATAAAAAAATAGAATTATAATGAAAAAGTACGGAATTTTTGGAGGATCCTTTAATCCAATCCACTATGGACATCTCATGATTTGTGAATATATAAAAGAAGAAATGGGCCTAGACAAGGTAATTTTTATACCAACGGGAAACCCTCCCCACAAGGAAATCGAAGTTTCTGCCAAAGACAGATATGAGATGGTAAAAACTGCCATTTTACCGAACCCTGATTTTGACATATCTGATATAGAAACTACAAGAGTAAAATTATCCTACACAGTGGACACAATTAGAGAACTAAAAGAAATCTACAGAGAAGAAAAATTATATTTCATCATAGGCATGGATTCACTTTTCCAACTTAAAACTTGGAAAAAAATAAAAGACCTATCTAGTGAAATAGAATTTGTAGTTGCCAAAAGACCAGGCTATCTCGATGACGAAAAAATAAATAGAGAAATAAAATATTTAAAAGAAAATTTTGGGACAAAAATTATTTTAGTAGAAACTCCTCTCTATGAAATTTCATCAACTGATTTGAGAGATAGAATAAAAAAAGGAAAGTCCCTTAGATACCTAATTCCAAAAAAAGTTCTTAACTATATAGAAGAAAGCGAGTTTTACAAAAATGAGCTCTGATTTAAAAAAATTTGAAAAAGAAATTAAAGATAGAATTGGAGAAAAAAGATTTCTTCACACACAAAGAGTAAAGAAAGTTGCTATTGAACTTGCAAAAATCCACGGGGTTGATCAAGAAAAAGCAGAAATCGCAGGATTTTTACATGATTGTGCAAAAATAAGAGATAAAAAGAATTTGTTAAAAGCTGCAAAAGAGAATAATCTTCTCATAACAAAAGAGATGCAGAGAGCTCCACAAATTATCCATTCTTATCTTGGTGCAGTTTTTGCAAAGAAATTTTATGGTATAGATGATGAAGACATTTTAAATGCCATAACATATCACACAACAGGAAGAGTAAATATGTCTGATCTTGAAAAAATAATATTCTTGGCAGATTATATTGAACCTATGAGAAACTTTGATGGAGTAGAAGAAGCAAGAGAACTTGCAAAAAAAGACCTAGATGAGGCAATGTATTTTGCCTTAAATAATACTTTAAAATTTTTAGTAACACACGATACCTATATAGTGCCAAGCACTGTTACTGCTAGAAATTTTTATAAGGAGTTGAACTCTTGAAAACTTTTTTTAAATCTTTTTTCACAACAATTCTCGTCATAATTATCTTGGCTCTTGCAGCTTTTGCAGGTTACTTTTATTTCTTGGGAGATGAAGATGAGAACAAAAGCTATCAAGAAGGCGAAGACCTACAATTTTTAATGCTTGGAGTTGACTCTCTTGATGCAAAAAATGCCAACAACGCAAGATCTGATACTATAATGGTGGTAAACGTAGATGGCAAAACAGGAAAAGTAAATATAATATCTATCCCAAGAGATACTTACACAAATATAAAGGGATATAAAAAAACAAAAATCAACCATTCCTTTAAATATGGAGGCAGCGAACTTACCCTTGACACAGTGAACAATCTCTTAGGCACAGACATAAAATATTATGTAACAGTAGACTATAGATTTGTAGAAGATGTGGTAGATAAAATTGGTGGAGTTGAAGTGGATGTGCCAATTGATATGAAATACGAAGATCCTACTGCTGATCCACCACTTACAATTGACATCAAACAAGGTAGACAAACATTAAAAGGTTATGATGCAATTGGATTTTTGAGATTCAGAAAGGGTTACAAGGATGCCGACCTTGGCAGAGTTAAGGCACAACAACAATTTATGTCAGCAATACTTTCCAAGATGAAAGATCCTAAAACTCTAGTAAAAGCACCACTTCTACTTGGTTCATATATAAATTATAGCGAGAACAACATACCAGTAAAAAAACTCGTGAAAATCGCAGCAAAAATGCGTAACATAACAAGCGAGGACATAAACACAAATACCCTACCAGGTACACCAAAATACATTGGTGGAGTATCATATTTCATTCCAAACGAAAATAAAATAAAAGTAATGCTATTGGAATACAATTTTAAATAAGAAAAACTAAAATAGGAGGTAAAATGACAACTCAAGAAAAACTAGACATTATAATCGAATCATGTGAAGCAAAAAAAGGAATTGACATCAAGGTTCTTGATATTCAAGGAATGACATCAATAGCAGACTACTTTGTAGTAGTTAGTGGTAATTCATCAACACAAGTTGACGCCTTAGCAAGAGAAATCGACGAAAAATTATCTGAAAAAGGCGAAGGACCACAAAACCTAGAAGGCAAAAACTCAAGCAGGTGGATAATCTTGGACTTTGGCGACATAATAGTCCACGTATTTCACAAAGACGAAAGAGAATACTACAATCTAGAAAGATTGTGGGAAGAAAACAAAAACACTGAGGAGGAATAATTATGGTAAAAACATTACACACAGAAAAAGCACCAGCAGCAGTTGGTCCATATTCACAAGCAACAGAAGTTAACGGATTTATATTCACATCAGGACAACTTCCACTAGTTCCAGAAACTGGAGAACTAATCTCTGATGATATAAAAAAAGCAACAGCAAGAAGCCTTGACAACATTAAGGCAATCCTAGAAGAAGCTGGCTCAAGCATGGATAAAGTTGTAAAAGTTAACATATTCCTTGACGATATAAATGACTTTGTAGCAGTAAACGAAGTTTATGCAGAATATTTCACAGACCACAAACCAGCAAGATCTTGCGTAGAAGTTGCAAAACTACCAAAAGCTGGACTACTAGAAATCGAAGCAATCGCAGTAAAATAAATTTAAAAGGACCCTTATGGGTCTTTTTTAATAAAAAGATTTATCAAAAGAGGTAGACATGAGAGAAATAAACGTAAATGAAATAGATAGAATAGTTGAACCCACAATAATTGACGTGAGAGAAGATTACGAACTAGAAGAAACTGGTACTCTTAAAGGAGCAATTCACATTCCAATGGACGAGATACCAGATAGGCTAAAAGAAATCCCAAAGGACAGAGAAATTTATGTCCTTTGCAGAAGTGGAGTGAGATCCTATAACGTGGCAGCATATCTTGAAGAAAGAGGATATGACGTCACAAACCTAGATGGTGGAATCCTAGATTACAAGGGAAAATTAGAAAAATAAAAATTTTATGAGATATCCCAGGCTCTAAAAAGCTTGGGATATTTTTTTACAATCTTCCAAAAAAATTAGAAAAAATTAAGATAAAAAGAATAAAAGAAAAAACGACGTGCATTGTAATACAAATGTAAAATTATAGAAAATATCTATCATAAAAAATATAAAAATATTAAAAAATAAATTCCTTTATTGCTATGAAAAAGTGTAAATAAAGGCAGAAAACTAGTATTCATTTAATATAGCCAATAAAGAGGAAAATATTAACTTAAAACAAAATTGTATTTAATTATTTACAATTTTCATCGAAACACATTGAAAATAAATGCTTTTTACTAAAGAAACATGGAAAAATTAAAGGTTTTTTGATATAATGAACAACAAATCATAAGGAAAACAGTTCTATAAAGAACCCTTTCCATCAGTAAAAGTATATTTAATATAAACTTAATGAATTATGATAAAAATTGGAGATGATATAAAAATCTAATTAATAAAAATAAAAAAAATTAGACATCATTGATTAAAAAAACTTATAAATATGTAAGAAAGATGTAACTTATTTAAAAATAAAAGGAGAAATAAATGGACAATAAAAAGAAAAAGTTCAACACCAATAGGGTTGCAGCCTATGCCCTATCAGGGGTTATGCTTGCTAGTATGGTTCCATACAATGTATTTGCAAATCCTGAACAAGCACAAAACGCTTTAACTACTGCTGCAGCTGCCAGCGAACCTAGATTAGCATTATCACCAGATAAAGCACCAGTAGCTGTAAGAGACGCTGCACCGCCAGAAGACACAGACACAGCTTCAGATGCAAAAAATGCAGTGCACGGTTATGTAGGTGTACAAGTAGGCGATGATGTAAACAAAAACTTGGCTAAAGCAGGCAAGGGTCAATTTATACCAAAGGAAGGGGTTAAAGTTTACTTCCAATGGTATGAAAAGAAAGGCAACAGAGTATCACCTGTATACGCTGCAACATCTGATGCAACTGGTCAATTCCATATGAAGATAAAATCATATATTGGTGAAGATGGAAAATTAGTTAAATTTGACGCAGATACAACAGTATCAGCAGGAAATGAATCATATAAGTTTTGGGTAGATGAATCTACAATCCCAGAAGGCTATCAACTTCAATATTCCACAGGAGAATCTGTTGAATTTACAGATAGAGGAGTAGCTGGAGCAAATTATAGTTTAGGGGACAATACTTTAACTGATATGAAAGTCCTTCTTATGGAAATTCCAAAAGAAGACTTAATGCATAAACAAGATAAAGAGACACCTGCTCAAATATTTAAAACAGATCCAGGTCAAGGTGCAGTACGTGGTAAGGTTTCTTGGGACTATGAATCTGCAGGCGGTATCCAATGGGGTATTGTAGCTACTCATACGTCACCAGCTCCAGAAGTAAAAGTAAGAGCTTCTTATTTGTCTGACTATGCCTTAAAACAAATTTTTAGTGCTGATACAGCTAATATGTTAGGAGTATCATCTCCAAGTAAAATTCGTGGTTCAGGATGGACTTTTAATCTTGAAAAGCAATTACAAGATTGGATAAAAGAACAAGTGGAAAAAGACCCAGATAAATGGATAGCAGAAACCGTAAGCGCTGTTACAAACGCAGAAGGCGACTACAAAATCCAATTCAATGGTACTTGGGGACCTGAAAGAAACGGCGTAAATGTTGCTGAATATAACAGAGTAGCAGGTAAATACTACGCTGGAGATGCACACAAATGGACAGAAGAAGAAGTAAACAGACTTGGGACTGTAGCAAATAGTCCTGAAGAAGGATCATTCTTAACAGGTGCACTCAACCATAATGAAAAACACATTAACTCAGATTGGTTGTTCATTTCGACAGAAGGCACAGACAAGCTAAGAGTTATGACTCCTTGGAATAACAACTGGTACACAGGCTCTAACAACGCTTGGGGTATCCACGGTGGTTGGGCTCAAGCAGCCTTTGGTGTATCCACAGTACTAGCAGCTAACTCTACAAGAGCGGACTTCGTTTTTGCACCAGCAGAAATTAAGTTTAATATTACAAACTATGATACTGGCAATAACTATGCAACACCAGGTGATGAAGCTAAGACAGAAACTAAGGGTCTTCCTTATAGTCATACGTCCGATTCCTTTAGAATTGTATGGTATGATGCAAAAGGAAATGTAGTTAAAACTGAAAATGCAGCAAAACCTTCATCAACAGGAGATTTCCCAGAAGCAACATTAGATACAAGTGATGTAACAGAAACTAAAACTTTCACAGCTAAACTATATAGAGTTGATGCTAAAGGAAACAACGGTCAATTGTTGGCACAAGATTCATTTACTGTAAAGATTAGTAAACTAGTAGTTTCTGCACATGATGAAGTTAGTATCCCAAATCCTGGTGCTAACGATGAATCAATGAAAGGTGCAACTTATTCAGCTGAAGGTCTTCCAGAAGGACTTACAATTGATCTAAATAATGGTACTATTTCTGGTAAAGCAACAACACCAGGTAAATATACTGTAACTGTGAAAACAACAGTACCTGATGAAGACTCAGGAGAACCAGCAGAAGGAATTTCTCAATATGTTGCTTTAGTAACAGATTCACCATTAAAAGATGGTAATGTAAATAGTCAATATACTGAAACTGTTAAACCATCAGAAGTTGATGGATATGTATTTAAAAATGTAAGTGCTAAATTTATCGATGGAAAAGCAATCGACGGTTTAACTATTACAGGAGATAAAATCACAGGAACACCAACAGCAAAAGTTGACGCTACAGAAGAAGATCCAAACGTAGAAGTAACTTATGATATTTATAAATTAAACGAAAAAGGCGACGAAGTCCTAATCAAAAAAGGACATGTCGACAAAGTTCCACTATCAATTAAAGATGGACAATCTGCACAATTTGAACCAGAATACACAGGTGCAGATGCTGAAGTAGGAAAACCAACAACAATAACAGCACCAAACTTTAAAGATAAAGATGGAAAAGATACAACAAAACCAGAAGGAACAAAATTTGCTCTAGGCAAAGATGCTCCAGCAGGTGCAGAAATTAATCCTGAAACAGGCGAAATCAAATATACGCCAGCAGAAGATAAAGCTGGACAAGATGTAGAAATCCCTGTAGTTGTAACTTATCCAGATGGAACAACAGATGAAGTAAAAGCAACTGTAACAGTAGCAGAAGCTGAAACACCAGCAGAAAAGACCGCTACACCAAAAGTAACTGAACCAAAAGCTGGAGATACAACAGTATCAGGAACAGCAACACCAGGTGCAACAGTAAAAGTAACACTTCCAGACGGAACAGTGAAAGAAACAAAAGCAGACGATCAAGGAAACTGGACAGTAGATACACCAGCT
>NZ_LN999807.1:0-23650 GCF_001517665.2 Peptoniphilus phoceensis | reverse complement strand
CAACAGTAGCAGAAGCTGAAACACCAGCAGAAAAGACCGCTACACCAAAAGTAACTGAACCAAAAGCTGGAGATACAACAGTATCAGGAACAGCAACACCAGGTGCAACAGTAAAAGTAACACTTCCAGACGGAACAGTGAAAGAAACAAAAGCAGACGATCAAGGAAACTGGACAGTAGATACACCAGCTCTAGAAAAAGATCAAACTGTAAAAGCAATCGCTCAAGAAGATGGAAAAGACCCATCAGACGAAGCAACAAAAACAGTAGCAGAAGCTGAAACACCAGCAGAAAAGACCGATGCTGAAAAGAATCCAGCAGTTGAGCCAGAAAAAACAGAAGTTAAAGATAAGAACAAATTAACAGATGCTGAAAAGAAATCTGTTGAAGACAAAGTTAAAGAAAAGAACCCAGAAGCTAAAGACGTAACAGTAGGCGATGACGGTTCAGTAACTATAACTTATCCAGATGATTCAACAAACACTTTAACTCCTGATCAAACTATTACAGAAAAAACTACTCCGGGAACTGATGACAAACTTGTTGTTGATGAATCTGGTAAGAAAACAGTAGATCCAACTGATAAAGACCAAGGAACTGGCGTAGTTGTTAAGAATCCAGAAGGAACAACAATAACTGCTAAAGACGAAGATGGCAAAAATGTACCAGTAACAATTGATCCAACTACTGGAGAAATTATTGTTAATCCTGGTAATGATGTTGATGGTCCAATTGTTGTAACAATTAGGGACAATAAAGGCGGAGAAAAAGTTATTATAATTGATGTAGCTGGACACGCTATGTGTAGAGACGACAATGGTAGTGGAGACCACGGATATATCCCTGGAGATAATGACTACTTCTTCCCAGGCAGATTCAAGAGACACGACTATACTCCAACTTACCCAGTTAAGACTGTAGTGCCTGAAAAGACACAAGCTGCAACTCCAGTTCGTGATACTCTATGGTATGTATTCCACATCAACGAGTTCGAATATGAAGTTGTTAGAAATGGCGTAGTTACTAAACGTCTAATGGATGTAACTCCTGTTCTTCAAAATGGCAGAACAATGCTTCCACTTAGATATGTAGCTGAAGCTATTGGCGCTGAAGTTAAATGGGATAAGAAGACAAGAACTGCAACATTTATAAAAGACGGTTTGACTGCTTCTATCCAAATTGACAGCGACGAAATTGTTCTTTCTAATGGCAAGACAGTTAAGATGGATTCTAAACCACTTAATATCAACGATAGAATCTTAGTTTCTGTTACTAATGTAGCCAATGTATTTGGTCTAACTAACGGAAATACTCAAGATAAGATTGATCAAGATATTGAATGGGAACAAGAAGACAAGAGTGCAACAATTTATGTTAGAAGATAAATTGTTTGATTAAAGAGGAACCCTTAGGGGTTCTTCTTTTTTTACATATTTTTGGACTTTGTTTATATGACAGAGTCCTTTTTTGATGTTGAGGAAAGTTTTCCATATCAGATAAAAACAAACGCAAAATAAAATTTACGTTTTATTTCAAACGTAAAAATAAACGCAAATTTTTACGTTTGTTTTAATATTAGGATTTTATATTAAGATAAATTGAAAGACAAGATATTAAAGTAAAAAAGGAAGGATATTTCTATTCTTAAAATTATGTAATTGATTATTCGACAACATAATGTTATCATATATGTAAATGAGGACACCGTTAAAAGCGGTCGCCTTAAGTTTGTTGTATTAAAATACCACCTAAGACGATACGGGTGGTATTTTTCATTCTAACTACTTATTTTTTATTGAGTGTTAGGATGATTACTATTAGTGTAGAAAATTCTAACATTAATGAAAGAATCTCATAGTCACTCATAGTAATTCCTCCTAATATATTTATTAGGCGGCCACCATTGTATGTCCTCTAACTTATTATATCACTTTTTTATATTTGTATATAATTATTTAAATTGAAGCTTGTGATAAACTTAAAATATATAATTACAAATTAATAAATTTGATTCTTCTAAGATTTTTATATTTTTTTGTGTTATAATGTCTAAAGAAAGAACTTGAAGGACCGAGGGAATCTCGGTCTTTTTTTGTTTTGGAAATAATTATTTAAAATAGATTAGGAGAATATATTGAGATTTAATGAATTAAATTTATCTATGGAAGTTTTACAAGCAGTTGAGGATTTGGGTTTTGAAAAGCCATCAGAGGTGCAAGAGGCGACAATTCCAACTATATTAGAAGGACGAGATGTTCTTGCACAGGCACAAACTGGTACAGGAAAAACTGCTTCTTTTGGGATACCAATGATTGAAAAAATGGAGGATAATTGTGATAGTTTACAAGCTCTAGTCCTTGTTCCTACAAGGGAACTTGCAAGACAAGTTTCTGATGAGTTAAAAAAGCTTGCTAAACATAAAAAGTTTATAAAGGTAGTTCCAATTTATGGTGGAGCAGACATGGGAAAACAACTTAGGGAATTAAAAAGAGATGCTAGCATAGTTGTGGGCACTCCAGGAAGAGTTATGGACCACATGAAGAGAAAGTCAATTGTACTTGATGAGATAAGTTTCTTGACTCTTGACGAAGCAGATGAAATGTTTGACATGGGTTTTAGAGATGATATGAAAACTATAATTGAAAGGACAAATCCAAAGAGACAAACTTTGTTTTTCTCGGCAACTTTTGACAACAATATAAAGGAATTTTCAAAACTTTATCAAAATAATCCTGCAAAAGTTATTATTGAGAAAAAGGGACTCACTGCAGAAAAGATTGAACAATTTTATCTTGAACTTAATAGAAATATGAAGACAGAAATTTTAAATAGACTTATTTTAATTCACAAGCCAAAGAAGTCTATTATTTTCTGCAACACTAAGAGAATGGTCGAAAATCTTGAAGTTGAGATTGCACAAAGAGGCTACAAGGTGGATTCTCTTCACGGAGATATGCGTCAGTCATCTAGGGACAATGTCATGAAGAAGTTTAGAAGGGGAACTATTGATATTTTAATAGCAACTGATGTTGCTGCTCGTGGTCTTGATGTTTCTGATATTGATGTCGTTTTTAACTACGATCTTCCACAACAAGCTGAATATTATGTCCACAGAATTGGTCGTACTGCCAGAGCAGGCAAAAAAGGTCTTTCCTTTACTTTTGTAACTAGTAGGGACTATCCAAAGTTTAAGGAAATCGAAAAGTATGCAAAGATAAAAATGGAAAAGATGAAGCTACCTACAAAGGCTGACGTAGAGAGGGAAAGTCTTGACAATTTGTATAAAAAAGTTAATAAAAATATTTTAAAGGCAGAAGAGCAAATTGATTATACAGAAGTTTTAAATAGGCTTTTGGCACAAGGCTACAGTCTTTATGATATCTCTGCTTCTCTCTTAAAGATGGTAAATGAATCTTCAAACAAGACAAAAATTAATGAACTTGAAAAAGTTGATTATGGCAAAAAGTTTGAAATGTCAAAAAAATCTGAAAGTTCAAAGAGAAAAGGCAAGGACAAAAGAGGAAAAGAAATCAAGAAAATCAAGGGACCAAAGATTTTTATCAACAAGGGCAAAAGAGATGGACTTGATTCTAGTGAAATTATAAGATTAATCGATAGCTACACTAATGTATCTCCAAAGGAAATTGGCAGGATAAATATTATGCCAAGTTTTACTTTTGTGGAAATCCCAAAAAATATGATAAAAGAAGCCATAAAAGATCTTAATGGCAAGAAAATAAAGGGAAAGACTCTTAAAGCAGAGTATTCTGAAAGATAATTTAACATTTTTAAATCCCCAAAATGAATTTAATTTCACTTGGGGATTTTTATTTGCAAATTTTTTAATAATTTTTATTTACCAAAAAAGGAGGTCAAGCCTCCTAAATTTTTATTCGTGATATGAAATTTTAAAATAATCTAAATAAGTCTTAAATCTATCTTGTGCTGTCAAACAAGTATCAAGTAAATATCCTCTCTCTTTTTTATAATTTGAAAGTCCTCTGTAATAGAAAAATTTTAAATCTTCACTGATAATAAAGGGAACTATATCATTTTTTAGACACTCTTTTAAAATTAAGAGTCTGCCCACTCGTCCATTGCCATCTTGAAAGGGGTGGATTTTCTCGAATTGGTAGTGAAAGTCAATTATATCTTCAAAACTTTTTGCTTTTTTGTTATTGTAAAACTCTAAAAGGTTTTTCATTTCATGAGAAACATTTTCTGGCAAAGTAGTTTCATAACCACCCACTTCATTGGGATAAGCCTTGTAATCTCCAACTTTAAACCAGTCTTTTCTTGAGTCACTCGTTCCAGATTTTAAAATCTGGTGAATATTTTTGATAAATTCTTCTGTTAAATCCTCATCATACAAGTCAATAGTTTTGTCAATTGCTTGGAAGTGATTTGAGGTTTCTATTATGTCGTCAACCTTTAAAGAAGTCTTGCTATCATCAAGACCAATTGTATTAGTTTCAAAAATTAATCTTGTTTGTTCTTCACTTAATCTACTTCCTTCGATATGATTGGAATTATAGGTGAATTCAACTTGCAATTTATGATATATTCCACCACTTATTTTATTGTTTTTTTCGAATTTTAAAGTTTCTAATAAATTTCTATTCATAGCTATATTATATCCTTTTTACTAGCAATCATCAATAATATGGACCTTCAAGAAATTGTATACATAAAAAAATAACTTATAAAACAAAATAAATTTTGTGATTTTTATTTGCAAATTTTATTTATTTCAATCTTTGTTATAATGTAGATAGGAGGTTTTTATGGATAACAAATTTTTAATTATAGATGGAAGTTCACTTTTTTTTAGGGCTTTTTATGCTCTTCCTCTTCTTAAAACTAAGAGAGGTCTTTATACAAATGCTATCTATGGTTTTGTCATGATGGTTGAAAATGCCATAGAAAAGATAAAACCAAGTCATGTGGTAGTTTGCTTTGACATGAAGGGAAAGACTTTTAGGTCTGACATTTATAAGGACTACAAGGGCACAAGGCAAAAGACTCCCAATGAGCTTGAGCAACAATGGCCCCTTGTTCGTGATATTTTAAATTACATGAATATAAAAATTCTTGAGTCACCAGTTTATGAGGCAGATGATATTGCTGGCACTCTTTCAAAAATTGCCAGTGAAAAGAATTTTGACAATTATCTCTTGACTGGGGACAAGGATTATTTTCAACTTGTAAATGAAAATACTAGGGTTCTTTTCACTAGAAAGGGAATCACAGAGATGGATATTATCACTGTGGATAAAATCAAGGAAGATTATGGAATTGAGCCTCTTGAATTTATTGAATTAAAGGCTCTTATGGGAGATGCATCTGATAATATTCCTGGAATTCATGGGATTGGAGAAAAAACTGGGCTAAAATTAGTTCGTCAGTTCCACACTCTAGAAAATCTTTATGACAATATAGATGAAGTTTCTGGCAAAAAGCTAAAGGAAAAGTTAGTTGATGGCAAGATGTCTGCATTTATGAGCAAAAAACTTGGGACTATTGTAAAAAATGTTCCTATAGAAGAAGAGCTAGATTACTTCAAAAAAGTAGAATACGATTATGAAAAACTTTCTGAAATGTATCGTGATTTTGAATTTAATTCTATGCTTGCAAGACTTCCTAAAGAATATCAAAAAGAAACAGTGGAAGAAATTTCTGATGATAATTTTAAATTTGTTGAAATAAAAGACCTAAAAGAACTGGAAAAAAATATTAAAGACAAGAAGTCCTTTGCCTTTAAATTTATTAGCGATGGTAAAATTTATGAGGATGTAAAGCCTATTTATCTTGCCATCAAAGTTAAAGATGAGCTTGTAAACTTCATAGCTTATGATGATATTGACTTTGACTTTTTAAAAGAAATCATGGAAGATGAAAATCTTGAAAAGCTTGGATATTCTCTCAAAGAAGACATAATTATCTTAATGGATCTTGAGATTGATATAAAGAATTATTCCCACGATGTTGAAATCGCAGAATATCTTCTAAATTCAACTAAAAGTGATTATGATATAAATAAAATTTCCATGGACTATTTTAAAAATGGATATTTAGATGAAGAAGACCTTTTGGGCAAGGGTGCTAAAAAGAAAGCTTATGCTGATTTAGAAAAAGATGACTTGTTTAAGTATTTTGCCTTTTTATTAAATACAGTTTATAGACTTGAAAAATTACAAAGGGAAAAAATTGAGGAAGAAGAAATGACTTCTCTTTACCTCGATATGGAACTTCCTCTAGTTGAAGTTCTTGCATCTATGGAGTATGTGGGAATAAACACTGACGAAGCTGTTTTAGATGAAATTGATGAAAAAATTATTGATAAGTTAAAAAATTTAGAAGAAGAAATTTATTCTGAAGCTGGAGAAGAATTTAACATCAATTCTCCAAAACAATTGGGAATAATTTTATTTGAAAAAATGGATTTTCCAGTTATTAAAAAGACAAAAACTGGCTACTCAACTTCTGCCGATGTCCTTGAAAAATTAAGAGGAAAGGGAGAAATTATAGATAAGATTTTGGATTATAGGAAGTTTTCCAAATTAAAATCAACTTATATTGACGGCTTAAAAGCAGTTATAAATAAAAAAACAAAGAGGATTCACTCAAGATTTATGCAAACTGTGACTGCAACTGGAAGAATTTCGTCAACTGATCCAAATCTTCAAAATATTCCAATAAAAACTGAAGAAGGACGTTTGATTAGGAAGGCATTTTTGGCATCTGAGGGTGCAAGTTTAGTGGATGCCGACTATTCTCAAATTGAACTTAGGGTTTTAGCTGCCTTATCTGATGACAAGGAAATGTTAGAAGCTTTTAAAAATGGTTTAGATATTCACAGAAAAACTGCATCAGAAGTATTTCACGTAGATTATGACGATGTAAACTCTTTGCAAAGATCAGAAGCCAAGGCAGTAAATTTTGGTATTGTGTATGGAATTTCTGACTACGGACTTTCACAAAACTTAAATATACCGAGAAAGGCTGCAAAAGAATATATTGACAACTATCTTTCTCACTTTGTTGGCATAAAAAATTATATGGCAGAAGAAATTAAGCGTGGAAAAGAAGAGGGCTATGTTGAAACTATCTTCAAGAGAAGAAGATACATCCCAGAGCTAAATGCAAAAAATTTCAATATTAGAAGTTTTGGAGAGAGAATTGCCCTTAACACTCCAATCCAAGGTTCAGCTGCCGACATTATAAAAATTTCTATGGTAAAAGTTTATAATGAACTTAAAAAGAGAAATATGAAATCAAAACTTATTATCCAAATCCACGATGAACTTGTAGTTGACGCGGCAGAAGATGAAGTGGAAGAAGTTAAGGAAATTATGAGAGAATTAATGGAAAATTCCGTTGATTTAAATGTTAAATTGTCAGTAGATATGAATACAGGAAAAAATCTTTATGAATCAAAATAAAATCATTGGACTTACAGGATCTATTTCCACAGGCAAAACTCAAGTCTCTAACTTCCTAAGAGATAGGGGAGAAAAAGTCATTGATGCGGACTTAATAGCAAGAGAAGTAGTAGATCTCGAAAATGTAAAAGAAAAAATAAAAAAAGCCTTTGGAGAAAATATTTATGTAGATGACAAATTAGATAGAAGTGGCTTGGCAGAAATTGTCTTTAGGGACGAAGAAAAAAGGCAAATCTTAAATGAAATTGAACATCCAGAAATTTATAGGATAATTTTGGAAGAAGTGAAAAAATCAAAGGGAAGAGTTTTTGTGGATATACCTCTTCTTTTTGAAAGTGAAGAATTAAATAAAAAATATAATTTAAACTTTGACGAAATTTGGCTTGTCTATGTAGATAGAGAAGCACAGATAAAAAGGCTTATGAATAGAGACGGCATTTCAAGAGAATATGCAGAAGAAAAAATAAATTCGCAAATTTCTGTCGAAGAAAAGAGAAAAAAAGCAGATGTCATAATCGACAACTCTGGGACTTTAGAAGAAACTTTTAAACAAGTTGAGAAAAATTTAAAAAAATTATAACAAATAGCTGTATTAGCAGGAGTGGGCTAATACAGCTATTTAACTATTTCCCAAAAAACATTATTAAAATTATTAAAATTATTAGCATAAAAGTAGAAATTTTTTTAAATATTTTAGAATCATCGGTATCAAGAGATAATATAATAAGTATCATAAAAATAATGGAAATTACATTTATTATTATCTTTGTTGTTCTATTAAAAATAAAATAATTATGATTATTTAAAAAGATAATTATTAAACTTATTAAATATAACAATTTATATATTTTATCAAATTTTTTCATAATAAAATCCTTTATATTTATAATAACTAAATATTAACCAATAAACACACAAAGCAGTTAAAAATCTAAAAATAATATATTTAAAAAATAAAAAACTTTACAAATGATGAAATTTTTGTTATCATAATAAGGTATCTTAGGGGTATAGTTCAGTTGGTAGAACATTGGTCTCCAAAACCAAGTGCCGTGGGTTCGAGTCCTGCTACCCCTGCCAATTACTGATTGCGCAAGCAGTCAGTTTTTTTATGCCCATTTTTAAAATTTATATTTTAATCACTCTACATATTGATGAAATGGGAATTTACTTGAATTTATTTAAAAATCTTTTGCAACTATGATATAATTGTATATTATGAATTGGAGGTCAACATGAAAGAAAAATTAATTGGAATCAAAGATGAATCCATGAAACTTTTAAATGAAGTTAATACAATTAAAGATATAGATGAACTAAAAGTTAAGTACTTAGGCAAAAAGGGAGAGATTACTCAAATTTTAAAGGGAATGAAGGATCTTTCAAAGGAAGAAAGACCTGTTATGGGTGCTCTTGCCAATGAAGTTCGTGAAGAAATTGAAAATGCCATTGAAGAAAAGAAAAATGAAATTAATCAAAAGATTTTGGAAAAGAAGCTTCACGATGAGAGAATTGATGTCACTTTAAAAACTGATGATTTAATTTTGGGACACAGACATCCTCTCAAGAAGACTCTTGAAGATCTTGAAGATTTATTTACACATATGGGCTTTACTGTTTATGATGGTCCAGAAATTGAAACTGTAGAAAACAACTTTGATCTTTTGAATGCTCCTAAAGACCACCCTTCTAGAGATATGTCAGATACTTTTTATTTTGACAAAAATACAATTTTAAGATCTCAAACATCTCCTGTTCAAGTTAGGGCAATGAAGGAACATGGCGCTCCAATTCGCATGATATGTTCTGGTAGAGTTTTTAGATCTGATGAAGTTGATGCAACTCACTCACCAATGTTCCACCAACTTGAAGGGCTTGTTGTTGATGAAAAGATTTCTGTTGCTAATTTAATTGATACTTTAAATTATTTTGTAAAGGCTTTTTTTGGAGAAGAAGTGAAGACAAGATTTAGACCTCACTATTTTCCATTTACTGAACCAAGTCTAGAAGTTGATACTACTTGTACTTCTTGTGGCGGCGAAGGATGCAAGGCTTGTAACTACACTGGCTGGTCTATGGAACTTTTAGGTTGCGGCATGGTTCACCCAAATGTACTTAGAAATTGTGGCATTGATCCTGAAAAATATTCTGGATTTGCCTTTGGTATGGGAATCGACAGAATTGCAATGGTAAGGTACAACATCACAGATATTAGAATGATGTTTGAAAACAACAAGAAGTTCTTGGAACAATTTTAAGGAGATAGATATGTTATTACCAATTAAATGGCTTAAAGATTATGTTGATTTCGATTTTGATGTAAAAAAACTTGCAGATGGACTTTCTAATTCTGGTTCCCACGTTGAATCCATTATTATTCCATCAGAAGGTTTAGATAAAATAGTTGTAGGAAAGATAGAAAAAATTGAAAAACACCCAGATGCAGACAAGCTAGTTATCTGTTCTGTAAATGTTGGCGAAGAAGTCCTTCAAATTGTAACTGGTGCTCCAAATGTTTTTGAAGGTGCAATTGTTCCTGTTGCCCTTCACGGTTCTACTGTGGCTGGTGGTCAAAAAATTAAAAAAGGAAAACTTCGTGGAGTTGAATCAAATGGTATGCTTTGCTCATTGGAAGAACTGGGCTTTGAAAATTCTGTAATTCCTAAGGAAGCTCGCAACGGAATTTTTATATTCCCAGAAGGAACTGAAATTGGAAAATCTGCTTTGGAAACTCTTTTCATGGACAATGAAATACTTGAACTTGAAATCACTCCAAATAGACCAGATTGTTTGAGTATGATGGGAATGGCTGTAGAAACAGCAGCTTCTTTTGACCTAAAGGCTAAGCACAATGAAATAAAATTAGAAAATGAAGTTGATGATTTTTCAGATTATTTCGATGATATTGAAATTGAAACAGAAAATTGCACAAGATATTATTCTAAAATACTTAAAAACATAAAGATTGGACCATCTCCACTTTGGCTACAAGCTTATCTTATGCAAGCTGGAGTTAGACCAATTTCTAATATAGTTGACCTTACAAATTTTGTAATGCTTGAATATGGAGAGCCACTTCACGCTTTTGACCTAGACACGCTTGATACTAAAAAGATTGTCGTTAGAATGGCAGAAGATGGCGAAGAAACTGTCACTCTAGATGGAGAAACAAGAAAATTAAAATCTGATGATATTTTGATTACTGATGGCAAAAATATTATTGGTTTGGCAGGAATCATGGGTGGACTTGATTCTGAAATCACTGACAAGACAGTAAATGTTTTGTTAGAAGGTGCAAATTTCAATAAAGAAAATATTAGAAAGACATCTAGAAGACTAGATCTTAGAAGTGAAGCTTCTTCAAGGTTTGAAAAGGGAATAGATCCAAATCTTGCAAAAACTGCAGTAGATAGAGTTTGTCAACTTGTACAAGATATGGGAATTGCTGAAGTTGTTGCTGGAAATAAGGATGTAGGAGATTTTTCTAAAGAAGAAAAAGAAATAAAATTAAGACATCAAAAGGTTGTTGACTTAATAGGTGTAGACTTCAGCATAGAAGAAGTTGCAGACATATTAAATAGATTAGAAATTGAAACTGATATAAAAGATGACTATATTCTTGCAAAGATTCCAACTTTTAGACTTGATTTAAACATAGAAGAAGATTTAATAGAAGAAGTTGCAAGAGTTTATGGTTATGACAATGTTGAACCAAAAAAACTTAGAGGAACTCTTACAGTTGGAAGAAAACCTAGATTTAGAAATGTTGAAGACAGAATTAAAAATCTTTTAATAGGTCTTGGCTATTCTGAATTTATGACTTATTCCTTTGTCAGTCCATCTTCTTATAAAAAAGCAAACTATGATGAAGATGAAAAAAATATAATTAAAATTTTAAATCCACTTGGGGAAGATTATTCAATTATGAGGACAACTCTTGTGCCATCAATGATTGATGCTCTTGCTAAAAACTATGTTAGAGGAAATGAAAATGTTGGTGGATTTGAAATCGGAAATACTTTCTTCCCAAGTGAAGATGAACTTCCAAGTGAAAAATTAAAATTAACTATGGGATTTTATGATCTAGGTGATTTCTACTATTTAAAGGAATCAATAGAAAAAATTCTTTGGTTCTTGGGAATAAATAATCTAGAAGTTAGAAGAAAAGAAACAAGTTTCCTTCACCCAGGTAGATCTGCAGAGTTTATTTTAAAGGGAGAAAGTCTTGGAGTATTTGGAGAAGTACATCCAAAAGTTCTTGAAAACTATGGTTTAAAGAAAAAAGCCTATGTTGCAGAATTAGACTTTGACAAAATTGTTGAAAACACAATAGATAACTATACTTACAAGGAACTTCCAAAGTATCCAACTATGAAGAGGGATTTTGCCTTTATTATGGATAGGGAAGTTGATTCAGTTGATCTTGAAAAGATTGCTCAAAAATATGGAAAAGACCTTTTAGAATCCTTTAAGGTATTTGATATTTATGAAGGTGAAAATATAGAAGAAGGAAAGAAATCTGTTGCCTTCTCCCTTGTATTTAGAGCAGCTGATAGAACTCTAGAAGAAAGTGAAGTTACAGAAATTTGTGAAAAAATAGTTGCTGAGATTGAAAGTGAAATTAAAGCGAAACTAAGATCCTAAGGAGGCTATTATGTCCGATGCGAAGAGAATCGAAGTCACTATTGATGACATGAAGTTTTATGTCATGGGTAATGACAACGAAAAGTATATTAAGGACCTTGCAAGTGATCTTGATGCAAAAATCAAGGAAACAGCAAGAAGTAATTACAAATTAAATCAAGTTCAAACTCTTGTCCTTTGTGCCTTAAATGTATTAGACGATCTTGAAAAGATGAAGGCTGATAAAGATGATTTGGCAAATACTAGCGATGACAAGAAAGAAATCATGGAAAAGATGGAAGAAATCAAAGATCTTAAAAAACAACTTATGATTTTTGAAGATGAAAACAAGAAGGCAAACAAGACTTACAGAGATCTTCAACAGAAAACTCTTGATTTAGAAGATAGAAACAGAAAATTAAATAGAGATTTAATGGATAAAAACCAAGAACTCCTAGATTCAAAGGAAGTAATTAAGAAGCTTGAGGATAGTATTTCTAATCTAGAAGAAAAAAACAACTCCGCATCGAGAAGAATAATCGACCTATCAAGAGAATTGGAAAATCTTTATGGAGAAAACTAAATATGAATTGTTAGCACCTGCAGGTGATATGGCGGCTCTTAAGGCAGCTGTATCAGCAGGTGCTAATGCCATTTATTTGGGATATGATGAATTCTCTGCGAGGGCAAAAGCAAAAAACTTTGACAAGGAAGAACTAAGAGAAGCAATAGAATATGCTCATCTTAGAGATGTAAAAATTTATGTTACTTTTAACATTTTGATTGCAGATTTTGAACTTGAAAGGGCAATGAAAAGTGTAAAGATGCTTTATGAAATTGGCGTCGATGCCTTAATTTTACAAGACTTTGGAATTGCTGCAAAGATCAGAGAAGTTTTTCCTGATTTTGAAGTTCACGCTTCTACCCAAATGGCAGTAAATAATTATTATGGAGCAAAATTTTTAAAAGAAATGGGATTTAGCCGAGTGGTTCTTGCTCGCGAAACTCCACTTTTTGAAATAGAAAAAATAAAGGAATTAGATATTGATGTAGAAACTTTTATTCACGGAGCTCTTTGCGTATCTTATTCTGGCGAGTGCTTGATGTCATCAATGATTGGTGGAAAATCTGGCAATAGAGGAGAATGTGCCCAAGCTTGCAGAAAATCCTATGAAATTCTTGATTTTAATGGTAATAAACTTGCAAAAAGACTTTATTATCTTTCTCCAAAGGACTTAAATACCCTAGATCAAGTTGCAAAAATTATAAAAGCAGGTGCCTATTCTCTAAAAATCGAAGGCAGAATGAAAAATCCAGAGTATGTTTACACTGTGGTTTCCTCTTATAAAAAATCTCTAGAAGATAAGTTGAAACTTGAAGATAAAAAAGATACAGTTCAAGTTTTTAACAGGGGTTTTACCAAGGGGCTTTTTAATGGCGACTTTGGAAGAGATTTTATTTCCTATGACAGACCTGATAACAGAGGTGTAGAAGTTGGAAAAGTTATTAGTCTCATCAAAAATTCTACAAAAGTAGTTTTTGATGAAGACATACATGAAGGTGATGGACTAGAATTTAATTCAGCCAAGGGAAGATTTGGCATGAAGTCTAGAGAATTTTATCAAGCAGGAAAAGTTTATAATCTTGAATTATTTAAAAGACCACTTGAAAATTCTAAGATAAATAGGACTTATTCAAAAAAACTTTACGAAAAAATTGACGAAAAAATTGAAGAATACGACTATAAAAGAAGTCTAGATATTGATCTAAAAATAAAAATTGGGGAAAAACCTCTTATTCATGTAAAGTCAGGAGATTTAGAAGCTACTTATGTCCTGGATAAACTAGTTGAGCCAGCAAAAAAATCTGGACTTGAAAGAGATAGGGTAATAGAAAATATTTCAAAAACAGGCAACAGTATTTTTGAAGTTAAAAACATTGATTTAGATCTTGATGATGCTGCCTTTTTACCAATTTCTGCCATTAACGAACTTAGAAGAGAAGTTCTTGATATTTTAGAAGATAAAATTTTAAAAAATTCTCTTGAAAGAAACATTTATGAAAATAAATTAGAAAAAACTGAAAATGATAATAAGGCAAAAAAATCTCTAGTCAAAGTATTTTTTAATAAATTTGAAAATCTTGAAAGAAGTAATTTAGATAAGATTGACGAAATTATAATTAGGGCAAAGGATCTTGAAAAATTCAAGAAAATTTATGGGAATAGGGAAGTTTCAATTTATCTCGACAAATTTTACTCTTATGATGAACTGGAAAGACTTAGGACTTATATTTTAAAAAATAAAAATGTAAGGGGACTTTGGATAAATAATATTTCTGAATACTACATTTTTAAAGATGATGGTCTTGATCTCAATGCTGATATTGGTCTAAATATTTTCAATAAAAAGAGTTTAGAATTTTTTAAGGATCTTGGATTTAAGTCAATGACACTATCTGCCGAGATGAATAGTGGACAAATTCAGAATATAATAAAGGGCGAAGACAGCGAAATTAATCTCATTTCTTATGGCAGAATTCCAGTTATGACTATGAAACACTGCCCTTATTCTATTGAAAAAAATTGTAAAGATGAAAGAAACTGTCCTACTTGTAAGTACAAAAATTATCTTTTAAGAGATGAAAAGTCCGTGGATTTTGAAGTTTTAAGACAAAATACTTTTACAGAAATTTTTAATTCATATCCAATTTTATTAGATAGATATGTGAAAAAATTAAAGGAAAATAAAATTAGTCTTATAATTTTGGGAGATGAATTTACAGATGAAATTGTAAATTTGTATAAAAATTATAATGAAGAAAATTTTTATAAAATAAAGAAAAAGTTAGAAAATAAGTACCAACAAGTTACTAAGGGACATATAAATAGGGGGATTGTCAGTGGATAATTCTTTGAAAAAAGCATCAAAGACCTTGGAGTTTGACAAGGTCTTAGTTGAACTTAAAAAACTTGCTAGTGCAAGTATTACAAATGAATATATAGAAGAAGTTGAAATTTCTACAAATTATGATGAAATAAAAAACAGGTTAAATGAAACTAATGAAGCTTTAAAACTTATTATTGCTAAGGGAGAGCCACAACTTTTTGGTATTGTAGATATTAAAAGTCTAATAAAGAGAGCGGAAATTGGTGGATCTTTAACAGCCGCAGGACTTTTACAAGTTTCAGATTTTTTGAGAGTTTCTAGGGGACTTAAAACTTATCTCAAAAAAGATCCCATCAATAAAGACGAAGAAATAAAATTAGCTTATATTGACAAACTAATTGAAAACTTGTACACAGATAAAAGACTTGAAGATGAGATAAATTCAAAAATTATTTCTGAAGAAGAGATAGCTGATGATGCTTCTCGTGAACTTTTAAGAATTAGAAGAGGAATAGCGGCAAAAAAAGATTCTATAAAAAATAAGTTAAATGGAATTTTAAATACTCATGCAGATTTTTTACAAGATGCCCTAGTTACTCTTCGTGATGGAAGATATGTTGTTCCTGTAAAAATAGAAAATAAATCTAAGGTAAAGGGACTTGTTCACGACATTTCTGGGAGTGGACAGACTGCCTACATTGAACCTATGGCAGTTGTTGATGCCAACAACGAGCTGAAAGAATTATATGTAAAAGAAAATCTTGAAATAGAAAAAATACTTAGAGAACTTTCAGAATTAGTTGGAGAAAGTGGAGAAGAAATAAAATCAAATCAAGAGAAATTAATTGAACTTGATTTTATATTTGCAAAGGCAAAACTTGCCATAAATTATCATGCAAATATGCCTAAGTTAAATAAAGAGGGAAGAATAAATCTTGTAAAAGCCTATCATCCTTTTCTAGATAGAAAGATTGCAGTTCCCATTGACATAAATCTTGGCATAGATTTTTCTTCTCTTATTGTTACAGGACCAAACACTGGTGGTAAAACTGTAAGTATAAAAACTGTTGGTCTTTTAACTCTCATGGCACAGTATGGGCTCTTAATACCAGCTGATGAAGCATCGGAACTTGCAGTTTTTGAAAAAGTTTTTGCTGATATTGGTGATGAGCAGTCTATTGAGCAGTCGCTATCTACTTTTTCATCCCACATGGTAAATATTGTCTACATTTTAAAAAATGTTACAAGAAATTCCCTAGTTCTCTTTGATGAATTGGGAGCAGGCACTGATCCAACAGAAGGTGCGGCTCTAGCAAGGGCAATTATGGAATTTATGTTGGAAAGAGAAATAAGATGTATTTCTACATCTCACTACAATCAGTTAAAGATCTATGCATTGACAACAAAGGGTGTTGCCAATGCCAGCATGGAATTTGATGTAGACACTTTGTCTCCAACTTATAGACTTTTGATTGGAGTTCCAGGTAAATCTAATGCCTTTGAAATTTCGAGAAGACTGGGACTAACTGATGGAATTATCAATAAAGCAAAGGAACTTTTATCTTCAGAAAATATTGAATTCGAGGATGTTTTACAGTCTATTGACAGGGACAGGACAAAAATTCGTGAATACAGAGAAGAACTTGAGAGAGAAAAAATAGACTTAGAAAAAGAAAATAAGAGATTGCAGTCTAAGATAAAAAAATTAGAAGATCAAAAAGAAAAAATCTTAGAAAAATCTCGTGAAGAGGCAAAAAGGCTTCTCCTAAATACTAAAGAAAATGTGGATATAATTTTATCCGAAATAAATGAAGCTAAGGACAATATTAGTTCTGAAAATTCAAAAAAAATTCAAGAGGCTCAAGATCTTTTGCGTGAATCCATAAAAAATACTAGGAATAATTCAGAACTTGAGATTAAAAAAGCTGCCAACCCAATTAGAGAAATAAGAGTTGGGGACAAGGTTAGGACCTCTCTTGGAAATATAGGGACAGTTCTTGAACTTCCAGATAAAAAGGGGAATGTCCTTGTTCAATCAGGTATAATGAAGATGAATATGCCTAAGGAATCACTAATGCGAGTTGATATTCAAGAGGATACAACAAAAAACAACACTAGAAGTATTTTGAAAAACAAGGCGACAAATGTTAAGAGTGAAATTGACATTAGAGGCAAGAATTTTGAAGATGCGAAAGATATTATTGATAAATATTTAGATGATGCCTATCTTTCTGGCTTAAAATCCGTTAGAATAATTCATGGAAAGGGCACTGGTGTCCTTAGACAAAAACTTAGAGAACATTTTAGAAGTGTTAAGATAATAAAATCCTATAAAGATGCAGAATATAATGAAGGTGGCGACGGAGTAACTGTTGTCAACCTAAAGTAAGGAGTCAAGATGATAAATTTTAGAGAAGAAATAATAAAGATCCTTGATGAAAAAATCGAAGGTCTTGAAGCTAAAGAAATCGACAAAATGATAGAAGTTCCACCAAATTATGAACTAGGTGATTTTGCTTTTCCTGTTTTTAGTTTGGCAAAAATTTATAGAAAAAACCCAGCTATTATTGCAGAAGAACTGGCAGGACAAATAGATTCAAAATATTTTGAAAAAGTTGAAAATAAAAATGCCTACCTAAACTTTTACATCAACAAAAGTCTTTTGACAGAAGAAATTTTAAAGGAAAGTGTAAACAAAAAGGAAAATTTTGGCAAGTCAGAAATAGGAAAGGGAAAAAATATTGTCCTAGATTATTCTTCTACCAATATTGCTAAGCCTTTCCACATTGGTCACATTAGATCCACTGTTATTGGAGATTCCCTAAAAAGGATTTTTAATTTCTTGGGCTATAAGACAGTGGCAGTAAATCATTTGGGAGACTACGGCACTCAATTTGGAATGTTAATCTATGCCTACAAGACATGGGGTAACAAGGAAGAAATTGAAAATGACCCAATCCCTGAACTTTTAAAACTTTATGTAAGGGTAAATGAAGTTGCAGAAGAAGATGCAGAAGTAAAAGAAAAATGTCGCTATTGGTTTAAGGAACTTGAAAATAAAAATGAAGAAGCCGTAAAAATTTGGAAGTGGTTTAGAGAGATTTCTCTAAAGGAATTTAACAGGGTTTACGACATGCTCGACATTCACTTTGATTCCTACAACGGAGAATCCTTCTACTCTGATATGTTGCCTGAAGTAATAAAGGAAATTAGAGATAAAAACTTGTTGGAAGAATCAGAAGGTGCAGAAATTATAAATCTTGATAAGTATGATCTTTCACCAGCAATTGTTGTAAAATCTGATGGTACTTCAATCTATTTGACAAGAGACATAGCTGCAGCAAAATATAGGGAAGAAAATTACAATCCCGACCAAATTATTTATGTTGTTGCAACGCAACAATCTCTCCACTTTAAACAACTTCGTGCAGTTTTAAAGGAAATGGGAGAAGACTTTTGGGACAAGATTAATCATGTTGCCTTCGGCATGGTTTCTCTTGAAGACGGCACACTTTCCACAAGAAGGGGTAAAGTTGTCTATCTTGAAGATGTTCTCAACAAGGCAATTGATAAGGTTCGCGAAATTCTTGACGATAGAGAAAAAGAACAGGGTCAAAAAATTGAAAATAAGGAAGAACTTGCACAAACAGTTGGAATTGGTGCTATTAAATTCCAAGAATTATTTAATGGAAGAATAAAGGACTACACATTTAACTGGGATAAGACTCTTTCTTTTGAAGGAGAAACTGGACCTTATGTCCAATATGTTCACGCGAGAATTTCTTCACTTCTTAAAAAGGGTAATTTCGATATAAATAATGAAATTGATCCAAGTCTACTCACAGAAGAAAGTGAAATAAATATTATAAGAAGTCTTTACAACTTTACTGATGTAGTTATTGATGCTTGTGAAAAGTGCGAGCCATACTTTATAACAAGATACACAGTGGAACTTGCAAAGAACTTTAACAAATTCTACAACCAAACTCAAATCTTAGTAGAAGATGAAAAACTTAAAAACACAAGACTTATGCTTTGCTATGCAGTTAAAAATGTTATAGCAAGTGGACTTGACTTACTTGGAATTAAAGCACCTGAAAAGATGTGATGAAATGAATTTTTTTGAAGATTTACAATTAGTTTATAAGAAGGCCTTTAAAGACACGACAGTAAAAATAAAGAGCTCTCCAATTTTTTTAATTCTTCCCTTAGTGTATGGAGTATTATATACATTGGCGACAACTTTAATAGGCACAGTATTTGGACTTAATTTGGGAGTCCTTGCTGGCTTTATAATTCCTCTAGTAACTTCTTTGATATTATCAAGTTATTTTTCTGTATTGAGTGATTTGATTTACTACAACAGAATTAGTTTTAGGAATTTTAAAAATACTTTTATGGCTTACTTTGGCTCGATTTATTCAGTATATTTTATATTAATAATTATATCTTGGATAATGCCAGCCTTTGGTGGTAATACAAGCATTTTTATATTAATATCAATTGTAATTAATTTTGCAATAAATCCAATTGCAGAGTCAATTTACATTAGAGGAGAGTATTACACTTCAGCCTATACTCACTCACTTGAGTTTATGAAGGAAAACTTTATTTTGTGGATAATCCCATATTTAATTTATCTAGTAATTTTGCATCTATTAGGATTTGATTTTATATCTACAATAACATCATCTAATATAATAGACATACCTCTTGGGGAAAATCTTGTAAGTGGAGTGCTATATAGACAATTTTTAAACCCATATATATTAAAAAATATTTTAGCTACTATAATCACCGCTGTATATGCAATCTTTAGGGGTAACTTATATAAAATTTTGCAAGGATCAACTAGAAGAAAGAGAGCCTACATGGGTGAATTATAAATTTAAAATTAAAAAGCATGAGAAGACTTGACTAGTTCAGGTCTTTTTTTATAAGCTAAAGTGTAGGTAATAATATAAAATATATTTAAATAGATTAAATAAAAATAAATTTGGAGGAAAAATGAAAATAATTTCGTGGAATATAGATTCAATAAACGCTGCCCTAACAAGTGATTCAAATAGGGCGAAGATGTCAAGACAAGTTCTTGAAAGCATTAAAAATGCAAATCCTGATATAATTGCAATCCAAGAAACAAAACTTCCCAAAAATGGCCCTAGCAAAAAACACAAGGAAATTTTAGCAGAAAAACTTCCTGATTACGATTATGTGTGGGTTTCTTCAGAGGAACCTGCTCGCAAGGGTTATGCAGGAAACATGACTTTTTATAAAAAAGGACTTGAACCAAAAGTATTTTTCCCAAAAATTGGCGCTCCAGATACAATGGACTATGAGGGAAGAATTATAACTTTGGAATTTGAGGATTTTTATTTTACACAAGTTTACACACCAAATGCTGGTGGAGAATTAAAAAGACTTCCTCTTAGACAAATTTGGGATGAAAAGTATGGAGAATATCTATCTGAACTTGACAAGATAAAACCAGTAATTGCAAGTGGAGATTTTAATGTTGCACATAGAGAAATTGACCTTGCTCATCCAGAAAATAATCACATGTCAGCTGGATTTACAGATGAAGAAAGAAAGGGATTTACAAATCTACTTAATAGAGGATTTATAGATACTTTTAGACACATAAATGGAGATGTTGAGGGAGTTTACTCTTGGTGGGCACAAAGAGTAAAAACTTCAAAAATTAATAATTCAGGCTGGAGAATTGACTATTTTATAGTTAGCGATAGGATAAAAGATTTTGTAGAAGATTCTGCAATGTTAGACTCTGGAGAAAGACAAGATCACGCTCCGATTTATCTTGATATTGAATTCTATAAGTGAGAATATAAATGAAATCAGAACTTTTAGAAAAATATTCAGTTGCTAATTTAATAAGTGGATGCGAATATTCTCTTTCTTATGCAAAAGAAGGAGATAGGGTAAAAGATTATGTAAAGGACATGATAAAAAGAATGGATATAAATCCAGATGAAATATATTCATGTATTCAAACTCACACAGAAAAAGTCCAATATTGCAATGGAGAAAATGGCAAAGAATTTATTTATGGCAGAAATTTTCCAGATACAGATGGACTTATAACGGACAAGAAAAATATTGCCCTCTTGTTAAAATTTGCAGACTGCACACCTTTAGTTTTCTATGATAAAAAAAGAGAAATTCTTTCCATAGTACACTCTGGTTGGAGGGGAGCACAAAAGAGGATTCCGGAAAAAGCTATAGAAAAAATGAAAAGTGAATTTAAATCTAATCCAAAAGATATTTTTGTTTATATTGGTCCAAATATAGATATAGATAATTATGAAGTTGGAGAAGAAGTATATAAAGAATTTTCTGAATTTAAAAATAGAGATAGATTTTTCAAAAAAATAAAGGGAAGCTGGCATTTATCTATGACTTCTGTAAATAAAGAAATTTTGTTAGAAGCAGGTATAGATGAAGAAAACATAGAAATTTGCAAAGATTCAACTTATAATAATTTGTCCTTACATTCTGCTAGAAGAGAAGGAAAAGCTTATGGACTCAATTCAATGATAGTCATGATGAGATAAATTGAAAATGAAATTTTTATCTGATAAAATTTATTTAGTTAATAAAAGTGAAAGTAAAAAGAGGAGATTTAATGGAAAGTCTTTTTAAAGAAGAATTTAAGGATAAATTAAAAAATATAGTTTTTATAGACTTAAAAGAAGATTACCAACTGGAAGAGGTAAAACTTCCTCGTGGCTTTTCTTTACCCTTGAAACTAGATTACCTAATAGAAGGAATAAAGGAACAAGAACTTGAAGAAGAAATAAGTCTTGAAAAAATAGTTGAAGCTATGATTTATCTCTTGGGAATAGATAGTGAATTTAAATACAGCCAAAAGTATAGAGAGATACTTAAAAATTTAAATATTGATTTAAAAAACTATTCCATGCACAAGGCTTTTGTCAAGCAAGTAGAAGATCCCCTAGACTCCTATATATTTTTGAAGGGTTACGAAGAAGTTGTGGGGGAAGACCCAGATATAATTTTTAAAGAAGCAAATATATTAGAAGCGCTTTATAACAAAATTCAAAATGATTATGAAAAAAGTGAAAAACTATTAAACATAATTATAAAAAAATACAACAAAGTCCTTAACTTAGATGAAAATTATTCCCTAGCTTATTATAGGTTGGCTTATATAAACATTGCCCTTGCCAAATTCATAAAAGCAAATATGTACTTTGAAAAATTTATAAATCTGTCTAATAACGAAGAATTAAAAGACGAAGTTAGAAAAGAGATGGAGATCATAAAAAACAATGTAAACTATGATTCTGCAAAAACATATTTATCCTATGGTGATTATGATAAGGCACTAAATCTTTTAGATAATATAACAGAAGATTTCAACAGAGATGAAAGTTTCTATTATACTTATGCAATAGCAAACTACAATATAGCCGATTATGATAAGGCAGAAGAATATGGAAAATTATCTGTAGAAAAAAAGACAACAGAAGAAAACATAAATTTACTAGCTAGTCTATATGCAGCTAAAGATGAATTCAGAAGAGCAATAGATATTTTAAAAGTTGGCCTAGAAGAATTAGAAGACTCTTATCCACTAAATTACAACTTGGGGATAATCTATCTAAATGCAAATGAAAAAGATAAGGGAATAGAGTATCTAGATAAGGCATATAAAATAAAGCCAACAGAGGAATTAGATAATTTTATAAAAAATATAAAATAATTATTGACAGACAAAAAAGAAAATAGTATCATGTAACAGTTGTCAAAAAAGACAGCTGTTTTTAATTTTTTAAAGACAAAAAAGTTAATAAAAAATATAAAAAAACAGTTGACAGATAAAGATCAAGATGATAATATATAGAAGTTGTCACTTGAGAGGACAGCAAACAAATTACTGTGAAAGTTAAGTAAAAACAATTTAAAAAAATTGTAAAAATTACTTGACAAAGAAAAAACACGGTAGTATAATAAACAAGCTACTTCAAAAGAGTAGCGATGAAACATGATAATTAAATAGTGTGAAGATAGAAAAGATTCGTAATGAATCACACAAATTTCGTGATTAGAATCACAGATTCTTAGTAATAAGAATCACAAGCAAACCAGATATTCGTTTAGTTTTGAGGAAACTAATGAGTCATACAAATTTTTTAATTGAGAGTTTGATCCTGGCTCAGGACGAACGCTGGCGGCGCGCTTAACACATGCAAGTCGAGCGATGAAACTTTGACAGATCCCTTCGGGGTGAAGATAAAGTGGATTAGCGGCGGACGGGTGAGTAACACGTGAGTAACCTGCCTCGGACATTGGGATAGCCTCGGGAAACCGGGATTAATACCAAATGAAATCAAAAGTGCACATGCACCAATGATCAAAACTCCGGTGGTCTGAGATGGACTCGCGTCCCATTAGCTAGTTGGTAGGGTAACGGCCTACCAAGGCGACGATGGGTAGCCGGCCTGAGAGGGTGAACGGCCACATTGGAACTGAGAAACGGTCCAAACTCCTACGGGAGGCAGCAGTGGGGAATATTGCACAATGGAGGGAACTCTGATGCAGCGACGCCGCGTGAACGAAGAAGGCTTTCGAGTCGTAAAGTTCTTTTATATGGGAAGATAATGACGGTACCATAAGAAAAAGCCCCGGCTAACTACGTGCCAGCAGCCGCGGTAA
>NZ_LN999806.1 GCF_001517665.2 Peptoniphilus phoceensis | reverse complement strand
ATTTTATAAAAGCACTTGTGAGCATAGAAAAAGGTGTTACTGATGAAAAGGCACTTGAAGAAGTCTACGTTTTATATATGAACAATGACACAACAGGTCTACTAAGTGATGACTTTGACTATATGATTGATGATATGAAAGAACAAGGCAAGATTATTGAAAATGTCAGTGATATTGAAGAAAAAGACGATCTTATAAATCTCGTGGGTAATATAGCTGGAAAAGTAGAAAATCTAGAAAGAGAAAATGCTAATGGAGAAAAGTTCAAGGTAAGCAACTTTTCAATTGTTTCAAAAGATGACGATGGGAATAAAATTTATACCAATTGTTCAGCATATGGAGATAAGACAAAAGATTTAGAGAATCTAAAAAAAGGAGATTTTGTTAAAATATTTGGTCAAGTAAAAACAAGCATTGACAACAACGGAAAGGAACATAAAAATGTCCGTATTTTATCTTCTAAGCTCTTAAAAGCAAAAGAACAAGTAAAGAGTCAAGACAAGGATAAAAAGTCCATATTAGGGCAAATAAAAAGCTTTAAGACAGATGACAAAACTAAGTCAACTAAGAAAGAACATAGCAAAGGTGAAGAGAGGTAAATATCGGCAGTTTTGATCTGAACCCATCCATCCTTATTCCGGATTTTTGGGTTCAGGTCATTTGGACTAAAAGTATTTGATGAGAATGGAAAGATTGTTTTTCCAGTTGGAAAAACAATCGATGAGTTAGCTAGAGAAGTTATCCGAGGTGATTGGGGTAATGGAGAAGAAAGGAAAAAAAGACCCACAAATGCTGGATATGATTATCATGCTGTTCAGAGAAGATTGAATCAACTATTATAATTCTATAGATAATAAGAAATCTATATGATAATTAAGAAATCAAAGAAACTATTATTGACATTATCGATAATAAAAGTTATACTACAGTATCATAACTTTTAATTAAAAAGAGGTATTATTTATGGGTAATAACATAAAAACTATAAGAAAACAGAAAAATATGACACAAAATGATTTAGCAAAAGCAGTTGGAGTAACTAGACAATATATAGGTGATATTGAAAATTTCAAAAAAACCCCCACTATAAAAGTTGCTTTTGATTGTGCAAAGGTTCTAGATGTTGAAGTTAAAGACTTATTTTATTATTTATAATTCCAATTGTTATTATATAATAAAATTAATATTGATGTATAGAAATTTTAATGAAAATGTAATTAATGCTATCTGATATGCAAGCTTGTATAATTCACTTTCTTTACTTGAAAATAAATCGTGACCCTTGATTCGTGTATGATTCAAGGGTTTTTAACATGCAAAAAAAGATTTTTAAATTTAACTGAAAACATAGAGAAAAGCAGGGGAAAAAGATTCTTTATACTTAAATGCAACTATAGTTGCATTATGCTAAGAAGTATTATATAATAATCATAGAGGAGTGGAAGTGACTAGATAAAATCAGACGTTTGTATTGAAAGTTTTATTTTGATATATCTATTTTTATTAGTGTAGTTGATTATATTTAAATTTAATTTATTTTAAGCTGATGTAGGAAAGGTTAATTTGATATATTCTAGTTATGATAACGTCATTAGGGGTGATATTAATCACGAAAATATGATTTTCTTGAAGATTATATTATTGAGAACAAGTATTGAAAAAGACTTGGAAAACTTTTGCTATAGATGGAAGATATTTTTTCTATGGCTTAGAAACTGGAAAAATTTTAGAATGTTTTCTAGATGAATATAAAATGCTAAAAGATTTGCCAAGCCTCAAAGATTTAAATCAGCTGGAGTCTTTATTTTCAAAGTATGAAAATGAAAAATACAGTACATAAGTAAGTTAGAACGATGGATTTCAATTTCATCGTTGCAAGAGACAGTATAATGAACCGAAGAATTAGACGAATGTTGTAGTAAAGTTTTTTAAAAAAGCAAGGTTTAGTATTAGCGGGATATTGAGGTCTTATCAAAAGACTTTAATATAAATCAAACAAAAAGGAGGAACGGAAATGATTAAAGCAATTAATGAAGTAGCAGAAAAAGGTTATTGGGCAGATGCGAATGCTGGAAACTCAAATATTGATTCAAAGGATATATGTGAATTCTGTGACACTCGTGACAGTTGCACTCTGTGTGATTCAGAATGGTGTTGGCCTTTAGTTAAAGACTGGGTGTAAACAATAATTAGCATTATGAAACTAATTATTTGAGTAACCGAATATAGGAGAGAAATCCTCTCCTATATTTTTATGTTCTATTCTAATAAATTAAACTATATAGGAGTTATGATATGAAAACATTAAAAGTAAAAACTCATAGACTCATTAAAAATAACGGTAAAAATTATATTTTTATATCTGATACAGCATCTCTGTTTGAAATAGATGACTATGTTAAGAATATGATTAATGAGTCAGATGCATTATTTGCTTATGATAGCGATTCTGAAAAAGATCAGGAAATTATGCAAATTTTGGATAAAGCAGGATTTTTTACTGATTCTTTTAAAGAGCCAGATTGGAAATCTAAAATTAATAAGTCACAACCTTCAGCATTAGTTTTAATGTTATCTCAGGATTGCAATCTGAGATGTAATTATTGTTATGCAGGTGATGGAGAATATTGCAACAAAGGTCTAATGAAAGAATCTACTGCTAAAATGGCGATTGATTATGCTTTTGATAACTTTACCACAGACAGAATATCAATCATTTTGTTTGGAGGAGAACCTCTTTTAAACAAAAATTTATTTAAATTTTGCGTGGAGTATTCTAAGAAAAAAGCTGAGAAGTTAGGGAAGGAAGTAGGTTTTAGTACTACTACAAATGCAACTCTTTTAAATACGGAGATCGCTAAATTTATAATCGAGAATAAATTCAGTGTAACCATCAGCATAGATGGTGATGCAAAAACACATAATCGAAATAGATTCTATGCTAATAAAGAGGGAACATATGATGATGTAGTGTATAATGTAAAAAACTATTTGGGATTTAAAAATGTAGCTGCAAGAGCGACTCTTACAAAATACAATCCAAAAATAAAAGATGTATACGAGCATCTTTATGGATTGGGATTTAGATCGATTCATATCTCCCCATCCATTGAATTTATGGATAAAGATGCTTATGATAAGTTAATTATTAGTTACTTGGAACTTATTGATACCTTTGAGAAGAAACTTAAGTCAAAAGACTATGATTATTGCTTAAGGATGTCTAATATTATGGCATTTCTTAACAGATTGAATAGAGGTGGACTTAGAAGAAAGTTTTGTGGGGCATGCAATAATATGCTGACAGTCGATATTGACGGATCATTCCATGGATGCCATAGATTTGTTGCTGCACCAGAATTGAGTTACGGAAATATTATGAATCATAATGTTATTGAAGATGATAGAAAAAATGGAATGATTGAAGCTCTGATACAAACTCATGATACGGTTTGCCGAGAGTGTTGGATATCAAGTATATGTGGAGGCGGATGTCCTGCAGAGAATATGTCTTCGAATAAAGATTTAAAAAGACCTTATGATTTAACGTGCAATTATTTGAAAAGTATTATGCCTAAAATAATAGAACTATATATCGGATTAAGTAGTGAGGAGAAGCGAATTTTCTTTTATTATGAAAAATAGTAGGTGTTCTAATATGTATAGCACAATATTAAAAACGATAAAATGAAATTGGCTGTATAGTGATGAGTATGATTATGAAACAGATATATCTGCAATATTTTATGGCATAAATAGAAGAGATAAATATGCAATAATCATTAAAGTACATAAGTATGATAATGAAAGTAATAGAACTAATGTAAAATTTAATATAGTGAATAATTCACTATATAATAGAATTAAATATATAAACCAGAGTTATATTGATGAACTAAGTGAAAATATAGAAAACCATAATAGTATATCCAGTATAATTCTAGATTCAAGGAATTGTATAGGTGGCAATTTCATGCAAACAATTTGCATGATGGATATTTTTTATGGAAGATATAAATTTAGTCTTATAAAAAAGAGGGTACAGACTTGCCTTCTAAAAATCATGATAGCAAATTTTCTAGAATTGTATTATTAGTTGGAAAAGGAATTATTTCTGCAGCTGATCCTGTAACAGGAATAAGAGTGAACAATAATAAAAAAGTTGTTATAGGTACTGAAAGCACCTTTGGTAAAAATACTGTTCAAAAAACTTTGCATTAGGAATATAATGCTATATATGAACTTAGCGTTTCAAAATTTGAATTTGAGAGCATCATATCTAGTGGAAACGGTTTTAACCTAAATATAATAGGTAATAGATTTATTCAGGGAGACTATATAGAATTAAACAATATTTCAAATTATTGTATTTCTGACATTAGTATTAACATTATAAAAAATATGTGGAGTTAAATTTTATAACTACGGGATTTGGAGGAAGAAATATGATTCGATTAGAAAACGTAAGCAAATCATACGCCGATAAGATGATTTTGGAAAATATTAATTTCGAGGTTGAACAAGGAGATCGAGTAGTTATCTTAGGGAAGAGCGGTAGTGGTAAGACAACGCTTTTAAATATTATAGCAACGATAGATTCTAATTATTCCGGGAATGTTTATCTTTTTAATAACTATTTGAGAAAATTAAAAAATTCTGATATAGCTGAGTTGCGTAGAGATCAATTAGGGTTTATCTTTCAAGATTTTGGACTATTGGAGAATTTTAATATTGAAGAAAACATATTATTACCAAGTAGAAGTGCTGGAAAGGATATTAAAAAAGATGAATATTTTAACAAACTTATAGATGTGTTAAATATCGAGAATTTATTAAAAAGGTATCCATCAGAATTATCTGGTGGAGAAAAGCAGAGAGCTGCTATTGCAAGAGCGATTATAAAAAAACCAAAATTAGTGGTAGCTGATGAAATTACATCTGCACTTGATATTTATACATCTAAGGAGCTCATTATCTATCTAGATGATGTCGTTACAAAATTTAATATAACTTTATTAATGGTAACACATGATCTTGAAGTTGCTAGAGTATGTAATAAAGTATATTTTATTAGACATGGACATCTTATAGAATTAGATAATTTAAACAGTGCAGAAAAACTATTTTATCAAGAGAGTAATGAGGGATAATATGATAGGGCAAGGAGGTAATAAAAATTATCATTATATGTTTAGTATGTCGTTAATTTTTATGTTCTTTTATGCTGTCTTAATTTTGAGCAATAGTGAAGGAATATACGAATTGGCAGAAAATATGGAAAATATGAAAGTATTCTTTTCAGTTATATTTGTTGTTTCATTTCTTGTAACAATTAAATTTGCCATTGATGGAATAACACAAGTCATTATAAGGGAAAGAGAAAAATTAGGTATATATTCTTTAGCCGGAAATAGAATTGCCTTTTTGGCTCGTATGATAAACGTCAACTTATTAGAAAGTTTTTTTATTGCATCAATTATCGGTGTGATTTTAGGTACTATATATAGTCATTGTATTGTCATACTTTTAGAATTAATATTTGAAATATCTAATATAGAGATAGATATAATAGGATTTAAAACTTTTACGGAGTATATTTTACTGCTGCTTATGATTTTGTGTACTAACTATTTGGTTGCATATATTATTTTAAAGAGAAAGGATGTTAAGGATTTAATATATTATGAAAATATTTTAAAGGTTGAAGATTCGATTTTAAGAGACAACAATCTTTTTAGATACTCCGTTATTACAGCTGGAATACTAGCTTTAACAGTTTTTTTTATTTTTTTAATTACAAAAAATATACAATATGATATTACAATATATTATATTATGGCGAGCTTAATATCTTGTTCTTTTCTTATATATAGATTAACCAAGATGATTATTTTAACAAGATTAAATAAAAATGTAAAATTTTCATCTAAAAATTTTTTTAAATATGTTTTTTCGCAAGAAGTTATACGAAATTGGAAAAAATATTACAGGAATCAGTGCTTATCAACGACGATTCTTTGTTTATCGTGCTTATTTTTATTTGGTTCATTGACGATTGGATATTCATATAAAGAAAATATAGCTAAAGAAGCCCCATTTGATCTGGCTGTATCAGTAGATGCCAAGAGTGTCGACTTTAGTAATGTGAAAGATAAAATTGATTTTAATAACGTAAATTATAAGATTGAATACAAGGTATACTCAAACGAAGATTTAAAAAAATATAATTTACCTACACAGTGTATAAAATTAAGCGATTATAATTATTTACGTAAAATGTTGAATAAAGACCCAATCAATTTATCTGATTATCAATACTTAGTGCAAGTAGAGGATATGATTATTGAAAAAAGGATAAAGGATGAAGTTAAAAATAATCAAATTAGCATCAATAACAAAGACTTTTATATGGCTGAAAGTATTCAAAATTTTCCATTTCTACAATGTAATATAAATGGAAAATTTGAGTTATTAGTATTTAATGATGAAGTAATTAATGACATGCAACTTCCTGTAAAGAGGAATGTTATGATGGTAAGTTTCAAAAATCAGCCGAAAGCTCAATTAAAAAATGAACTATATAAGACTTTAAATTCTTCAACTAATTTAGTCATGGATAATGAAAAAGAGCATATAACAATTAAAGTTGTCTTGAAAGAGTGGAGTAGACTAAATGGTCTGGTTGGGTTATCGATATTAACTATTTTTGGAGTTTTTATGGCGTCGATTTTGATATTGATCGCTATTAATAATATCGCTTTTTATAGCATTAAAAATTTAGACAAAATCTATATAGAAAATAAAATATATTTTGATTTAGGATGGAGTCTTGAACAGATTAGTCAATATAATGCGTTTAGGAACAAGGCGTTCTTTATAAATGCTACCGAAATGATATTGCTAAGTTTGGTTACTGGGACTGTATCAATGTATTATTTTACAAATCAATATTTAGATAATGATATGTACATATTTGCATTTGCTACGATTTCATTGTTATTATATTTGTTAATCATGTTTGTATATAATATAAGTCTAAATAGAATTTTATGTAACAAAATATATGAGTAGAGTAGGGAGTAGCTAATGTTTGTTGATATAATAAAAGAATTTAAAAAATTTAAAAAAGAGCAAATATTATGCTTTTTGTTTTCCTTTATAAATATCGCATTAATGTTATTGCTCCCATATACCTTAAAAATGATAGTTGATAAAGGTATAGCTGCTAAAAATCAAGAGGTCTTATTAACTTGGACTGCTTTGTATATTATTATGGTCTTTTTTCAACATATTTTTGAGTATTTAGCTAATATAAATAGGGTTAAATTAAAGAAAGAGTATTTGATAAATAAAAGAACGCTTATACTAAACAGAATTAAGAATATTCAAGGGAACGTTCTAAAAGACTACAGCACGGGTAAGATAGTTAATATCATTAGTGATGATTTAGAACAAATAGGTGCATCATTTACAACTATCTTTTTTGAACTTTTTAAAAATGTTTTAATGGGTTCTATAGCGGCTATATTTTTATTTAGAATGAACACTCTACTTTTTATGGCTGTTATACTATTACAGCTTGTGATAGTATCTATTAACAATAAGCTATCTCGTAAAGTGCAAGATAAGACAAAAGTTTTTATTAAACAAAAAGATACAAATAAACAGGTTTTATATGATTTTATTAGCGATATTGAAAATATTGTATTATCAAATGAATGTGAATATTATGCTAAGCGTTCATTGAAAGAGGAGATATGTACACAAAATAAATTTATTGATGCTATGAATTTATCATTTTTAAATGCGTTTTCTGGAAAATTTGTTAGTGCTATTTCACAGATTATTATTTGGTTTATTGGTGGGATTCTCGTTATAAAATCACTTATGTCATTTGGAGAAATTATAGCTTTTATGTCGTATTCTTCTATGCTTTTAGGACCTATTTTAGGATTAACTAATATGAATTATGAAATTAGGTCTACTCTCATTTCTTTAGAGAGAGTAAACAATTTTGAACTTGCACTAGATAATTCCATAAATGCAAAAGAACAAATTCATACTGTTGAAACAATTGATTATAATAGTGTTAAGTTCAACTATGGTGAGTCAAAAAATATACTAAATAATATAAACTTACATTTTCAAAAAGGAAAAAAATACGGTATCATTGGGAAAAGTGGTACAGGAAAAACTACTCTATTGAAGCTTCTATTAGGGTTCTGGAATGCAGAAGATGGAGAACTTAGAGTGAATAATATAAATATAAAATATATAGATAAATTTTCGATAAGAGATAGAATTTCACTTGTCACACAAGAAATTATTATCCCTAAAGTCAGCATTAAATCATATCTAACGCTTGATAATAATGTTGAAGAAAGAATAATCTATAAAGTTTTGGATGATGTTAATTTACTCAGTAAAATAAATCAATTAGATAACGGAATTAATTCGGTTATAGGATCAGAGTTTTCTATGTCAGTTGGAGAAAAACAAAGATTATGTTTGGCAAAGGCATTACTTAAAGATAAGGATGTATTGATATTAGACGAGTTTACATCTAATATGGATATGGTTAATGAAGAAGAAATTATTAAGAATATTGTTACTAAATTCAATAACAAAATAATCATAGTAATTACACATAGATTTAAAGTTTTAGAATATTGCGATATTGTTTATGAAAGTAAAGGAGATTATTTTGATATGATTTCATATAAATAATAAATTAATAGGAGATGTTCATCCTATGTGTAAGATTATTTTTAGTTAAAACTTGGATAATAAAATTAAGCTAGACATATTTAAATGATAAAAATTAAAGATTTAAGTAAGCATACAAGCATATCAGAATCTTGTATGCTTATTTATTTTACTCAAAATTACCCAACTTGTCCTAAGGAATATAGAGGAAAGAAAATTAAGGTAAAAAATAGATCTGATTTCTTTGCCTGTGATATAGGAGGTGGAGTATGAAAGTAAAAAAGCTTGAAGGTAGACAAGAAATTATAAAGACTGAATATTTGGAAAGAGATTTAAAGGCAGAGCTTAATTTCTATCTATCGGATAAATTCATTCAAGATCTCTTTTTTTAGATGAAATTAGCCTTGAAGAATATAGGAAAATTAGAAGAGAAAACAATAAAAAATTCAGACCGATTCTAAATCTATATAATAAAATATGTAAGATTTACCTGAATAAGATTTTTTATAGCATCTTAAACTAGGTTACATAATTTATAATATTATTACTAAAAGTCGTATCTTTTTAATTTACAATAGAAATTAATATTTGCATGTTTACGGGGAAAAGTGATAAACTAATAGTAACAAAGTATGTTTAAAGCTATGTTAAAGATTTGAAAAATTAAATTTGATTTATTAAGTTTTGGTGGATATAGGCTCTATATGTAAATATGTTTTGTAAGGAGGGTATTTATTTGAGAACTTTTATAAAAAAAATATCAAAAATTGTAAATATAGATAAAAAGGAGTACTTATATAATCAATTATTATGTTTTTTTTGTCTTATAACGTATACTGCTTCTTCTATTATTTTCCCGAGTTTTTTAAGTAAAATTGTTGATATTGGTATTGCTAAAAACGATTTTCATGCTATTTTAAAATATTCTTTAGAAATGTTGTTATGTGGTGTTATCATGGTAATTTTTTATTACTATCAGAGAGTATTTTTTTTCAGATTTGGAAATAAAATTGTTTTAGATACAAGAAAAAAAATATATGAAAAATTATGTAATGTGAACATTTTTTTTTGGAACAAACATAAAGTCGGTGATATTTTAACTATTCTTGATAGTGATTTAGATAAATTACAGGAACTTTTGACTTCAAATATAAGTGAGTTAATTGTAAACTTGATTTTGGCGATAGGAATAGCTTCATATATAATAATATTAAATATAAAAATAGGTGTATTTGTTATTGCTTTAGCTGTAATTTTTGCTATAATTCAGAAATTGATTTCCAATAAAAGTAAAGAAGAAATGAGAATCTTTAGAGAAATAATAGGGGATTTCAACTCATATAGTACTGAAACCATTAATAATATGATGTCTTTACAGATGACTGGTAAAGTAAGCTATATAAAAAAAACATATTCTAATAAGTGTAATATATTATCATTGAGAGGGTTACGACTTACAAAAATTTTAAGTATGGTAAGTGTTACTGGGACATCTTTTAATATACTAGCTATTATTTTAGTATTATTTATTGGCGCTTTAGATGTTTCTGATGGCTTACTTTCTGTTGGTTTGCTTTTCAGTATGACAATATATGTCCAACGATTATATTCTCCGATTGTAACTCTTGGGAATCTCTTTGTCAAAATTAGAAATTTTTCTCCGATTCTTGAAAACATATACGATTTGGTTTCTAATGAGAACATAATTGTTCAAGGTTCTTATAAATCGCAACTTCCTTTAACAGGGAAAATCGAATTTAAAAAAGTATCGTTTTCATATAACGGTGAAGATTATGTTATTAAAAATTTTTCTGAGCATTTGAACCCAGGAGATATAGTTGGAATTGTAGGAGAGAATGGAAGCGGAAAGACAACAATATGCAGACTTTTAACCAAGTTATGTGATGTTACTGAAGGTTCAATTGAACTAGATGGTATAAACTTAAATGATATAGAAACTGATTATTTACGAACACAAATAGGAGTCATGACTCAAGATAGTTTCATACTAACTGAGGAATTCAATGAATTTTTAAATAATAAACAAAATGCAATTTTACTTCAAAAATATATAAACTCAATGAACTTTTCTAACTCAGGTATTAATATAACAGAGTCTGGATTTGAGATCAAAGAGAATAAGTTAAACATATCTGGTGGAGAGGCAAAAAAATTAGCTTTATATAAATTGTATTTAGAGAACAAACCTATCTGTATATTGGATGAACCTACAGCTTTTCTAGATTCTGTCAGTGAAGAGATTATGATTGATTTTATAAATAACTATTTCAAGGGAAAGACTCTTATTATAATAACACATAAACCAGAGATTTTACGTTTATGTACGAAGATTTTAAAGTTAACTGAAAAATCATGAGTGGAGGTATAAGTCTATGAAATTAAGTATTTGGGTAACAAGATCTTGCAATATGGATTGTGATTATTGCTATGAACAAGATAATTTACGAGATGATATATTTATTAATGAGTATGAGTATATTGAAAAATGTATTGATTTCATTAATACAACATGCCACAAGACAAATAGTAATAAATTATTTATTAAATTTTTTGGTGGAGAACCTTTACTTAAATATCCATTTATATATAAATTTATTAAAAAATTAGATAATGAAATATTACCAGGTATTAGGATTTTTTACTCAATTACGACCAATGGTACTTTAATGACAAATGAGATCATTGCTTGGTTTAAAGATAATGACATAGAGTGTGCTTTAAGTATAGACGGAAATAAATCGGTATATGAGTCCAATAGACATTATAAAAATGGAAAATCTTCATGGGGAACTGTTGATGAACTAATACCCAAGGTTGTGGATAATGGTCTAAAATTATCTGCACGCATGACTTATAATTCTAAAACCGTTGATTCATTATATAGTAGTTTGATGTACTTAATTAATCGAGGATTTACAGTATTAAAAGCCATACCTGATTACTTTGATGATAATTGGGATGATAATCAAATACCAATACTTGAGGAACAAATTAGATTGATTTATAAATTTAAATATGAGAATCAACATATACGTATTAATTTGGATGACGATGACTTATTTATTGGTAGAAAGGGTTGTGCTGGCGGATATAGTATGTTTAGCTTAGATAGAAATGGTGACATTTATCCATGTACATATATTGTAGGTACTCCTAAATTTATTATTGGAAACATTTTTGATAATTGTGAAATCCCATTAAATTATACAGATGGAACACAAATTCATAGAAAAGGTTGTGATGGATGTAAGTATTACAAATGTTGTAAAAGTTCCGGTTGTTTGTATGGGAATTATAAGCTTTCAGGTCAATTCGATAAAGTTAATAACTTTTTTTGTTCATATAGAAAAATATTGTATAGCATAAAGGAGAGAGGAGTATGATCAATTATGATAATTTAGTAATTTCGAAATATGCAAAGACTTTATATTGGAAAAATTTATGTATTATTGGTAATATAGCGGTGGATGGGCGTTGGATAAAGATTCCAAAGTCAGTATTGATAGACAGTATTAACAAATTAGAATTTACGGATTCTTCCCAATCACTTGATGAAGTAACTAGAAAAGTCTTTGATAAATTATATGAAATTCATGTTCTTATAGAAAAAAATAAAATTGAAGATGAAGAAAAGAATTTACTTAGACCTCAAAATGTAACTATTGAATTGACAACACTATGTAATCTAAAATGTAAACATTGTTCTTACAGCTTTGGTGGAAATAATTATAAAGAGATGTGCATTAGTACAGTTATTGGTTTGGCTAAATGGTGTTCAGAAAATGGTGTCCAGCGTATAATTTTAACTGGTGGAGAGCCTTTTTGTAGAACTGATATATTTGAAATATTGGAAGGTATTCGCTCTTTTTATAGTGGTTCACTAGAAATAATGACAAATGGAACATTGATAGATAAGTCTGATATTCCATTTATTATAGAAAATGTAAATCGATTACATATAAGTTTGGATGGATATGATGAAGTAAGTGTATCTTCTATTAGAGGTCAATATGTTTTTGAAAAAATTATTACTCTAATTAATAATTTACATTCAAATAACTTTAAGGATATTTCCTTATCGTGTGTAGATACTGGTGATCAAGAGAAAATAACACATTTTTATGAACTAACTAAACGATTAAATGTTCATCCAGTGGTTCGTAAACTAAATTTAAAGGGGAAAGCTAATGAGAACTTCAAATATAAAAACGCTGAGTCAATCGAGTTAAGTTCTTTAAATGGAACTAATATGAAGTCTATATGTCATCATAGTTACTCTTCATTATTTGTGAATACAAATGGCGAAGTGTTTCCATGTGCTGCATTGAGAGAAATCGAATATATCATTGGGAAGTTTTTAGTAAGAGAAAATAAGTTCGAATTTATGTTAGATTCATTAGTTCCGATTATCGACACTATAGAAGATTGTTCATCGTGTCCTGTCAGATATTTTTGCTCTACCCCTTGTATTTCACAAAATGATGTGATATACTTAAATAAAGAATATAGAATGGAACGTTGCAAAAAATTATATGAAAAATTAATTACCATTGTATGGGATAATGTTGATGTGAGATAGCAGTTGGTCGCTATTTTACATAGATTCGTAGTATGTTTTGAAAATATCTTTAAGGAGGTTTATTTATGAAAGAACAAAACACTAATACTAAGGATACTTGTAAGGTTGAAGAACTTGACATCGAGATTAAAGGATATGGCTGTGACGATGATTGTCAAGAATTCTTTGAAAAGACAGCTGGATATAATTGTGGATGGAAACCAACAGATAACACAAGTCCATTATGGTAAAATTGGGAAAACAATAAAAGGGAGGATGGATTATCCTCCCTTTTATTGTATTATTAAACAGGATTAAATTCATGAATAAATTAAAAATAGCTGTGTTAGATAGTGGATTTGATTTTCACAGACAATTGCAAAATCCAATAGTTTATAGTAATAGTTTTTCGAGCGAATTATCACCTATAGATAAAAATGGACATGGAACATGCATTATAACATTAATTGATTCGATTGGGACTAATATAGAAATCTATAATATGGCAATTTTAGACAAAAATAGGGAAGGTAATCTTTGTTCGCTTAAGGGTGCATTAAAAGAATCTATTAAAAAGGATGTTAATATAGTAAATCTAAGTTTAGGAATAGAGAATATGTCCGTTGATTCGGAATTAGAAGGTATTCTATTAGAATGTTGCAGAAAGAAAATAATTCTTGTAACAACCACTTCTAATCGTGGAAAGTTCAACTATTTAGCACAATACAAAGATATACTTAGTATTCAAAGAAGAAATCATAACCGTGTAAATAATGATCTACTTAAATTAAACCCTGCGGCTTTTTTTGTAGATAATATACCAAGGGTTGTTCCGTGGATAAATGGAACTTATAAATTAAGTGGTGCAAATAGTTTTTTGACACCATTCCTTATAAAAAATTTATATCAAATTAATAAATCAAAAAATGATCTAGAAGAAAGTTACAAAGTGTTACTAAAGTTGCAACCATCAAGTATTTTAAGACTCTCACCTAAACAGTTAGAAATCAAAAGGGATTGTTTAATTGATAAATCACTTTATAAAAGAATGATATCCAATTCGATTATTACAGATATGTATAATAGTGATGGTAAATTGATTATCGAAAATGCTACAAGTGAAAATGTCACAAGGTTAGTTAAGCTTATCAATTCTATAACCAAATTAAATTATATTAATAATTTAATTTGGTTATCAGATATTATGTTTATAGAAAATTTAACAAACAAATTATTGAGTATAAAGGAGGATAGTTATGGATGATAAAATTCGACTTGATGACGTAGCATTTTCTGACTATACGAGGATCATTATTAAGAATGACTATATTGTTATAGGAGATATACTTAGAAGTGGGCTTTGGATTAAAATACCTGTTGAAGATTATTACTATATAAAGCCATATATAGGAATAGTTGATGGGTATAAAAAATTGATGAATAGTTTGGAATCAGTAGAATACAAAGTTTATTATACGAAACTATTGAGGGTTCTTGCAAAGATAAAGGTTTTGGTAAATAAAGAATTTAAAAAAAGAGAAGTTTTTATTAAGGACTTGTCATTAGAATTAACAACGGCATGCAATTTGAGGTGCAAACATTGTTCTGGAATGTATGGGAGTAAAGAAAATGAATTTTTATCTAATTCTCATTTAAAAAGCATAATAAATTGGGCAAATACTAAGCAAATAAATTCGCTAACGCTTACAGGAGGGGAAATTTTTTGTATTGAAGATATATATGAAAAATTGAAATACATTCGTAATAATTTTAATGGGAATATAAGTATTATTACTAATGCGACATTATTCTCGGAAGAAAAAGTAAGTGTTTTAACAGAATGTGTCGATGAAATAAATATAAGTTTAGATGGATATGACAAGCAAAGCGTAGATTTTATACGTGGAAAAGGTACTTTTACCAAAGTTATGGGTTCTATAAAACAATTACAGTTAAATAGTTTTTATAACATTACATTGTCTATGATTTTGACAAGTGATAATAGTATTCACATAGATAAATTTAAAAAACTATGCAAAAAAATGAATGTAAGACCTATAACTAGAATATTAGCTATTAAAGGTCGTGCTATAGAAAATTATGATTTTTTAATTTCGGAAAGCAATAAAGGTGCAGAAGATAATATCTTAAAGCATATAAATATGTTATCAATGTGTAATGCAGGATTTTCTATGATTTCTATTACTGCAAGTGGCGCTGTAACGTTATGTGCATCTACTGAAGATAGCAATATAGTTTTAGGAAATTATAATGATTTAGATATGATTTCAAAGAATATTAGTCATATACAACAAACTTGTATTGTTGATAAAATTTCACCATGTAAGTTTTGTGATGTGCGTTATTTTTGTTCTTCTAAATGTTATTCAACAAATATTAATATTTTTACTAATCCCTATTTACGAAAACAAAGATGTATAAAATATAGAGAAAAGTTACAAAAATATGTTTGGGGATGATTTAATTCTATTTGGAATATGAAAATAAATATTTTATAATAATGTGTCATTAATAACTTTTAAATAGATTTAATTTATAGTGTTTGTATATTAGAAGGGAGAGATTTTAATATGAGCATATTGGAAACTATAAATTTAAAAAAATATTTTGGAAAGGAACCCAATATTACAAAGGCATTAGATGGGATTTCTCTTTCAGTAGGAGAAGGTGAATTTGTTGCTATTATTGGAACTTCTGGAAGTGGAAAATCCACTTTTTTGAATATGATGGGTGGTTTAGACAAACCAACTTCTGGAAAAGTACTGGTAGATGGAAAAGACCTTTCTACACTAAAAGATGAAGAGTTGACTATTTTTCGCAGAAAGAATATTGGATTTATCTTTCAAAATTATAATCTTGTTCCGGTTCTAAATGTATATGAAAATATTGTTTTACCAGTAGAATTAGATGGAAAAGCAGTAGATAGTAATTTTATGGACGAAGTAATAGAAATGCTAGGTTTAAAAAACAAACTTCAAAATATGCCAAATAACCTTTCAGGAGGTCAGCAACAAAGAGTTGCAATAGCTAGAGCTCTTGTAACAAATCCTAAAATTATCTTGGCGGATGAACCTACTGGAAATCTTGATAGCAAGACTAGTAATGATTTTTTAGAACTTTTAAAACTATCGAGTAGAAAATTTCATCAAACTATAGTTATGATTACACATGATATGGATATTTCAGAGCTAGCGGATCGAACTATTCGTATTGAAGATGGAAAAATTTCTAGTTAAGGAGAATTGTATATGAAAAACTTTTTTTCTGATAATAATTCTTATATTAAACTTCTAGCTAAAAAAAGTTACAATGCTAATAAGAAGAGGAATTTATTTGTAGTATTAGCTTTGATGCTGACAACTTTTATGATTACTTCTATATTCAGTTTGGGATTTAGTTATTTTGAAACATTAAAGAAGCAACAAATTAGATATATGGGGACAACTGCAGATGCAGCTATAACCAATATTACAAAAACACAAGAAGAAGAATTAAATAGTTCAGGATTGATATCTATAATGGGAATTAGTCAGAGATTAGGAAATATTGATGCGACAGAAAATAAAGATATAAAACTTGGACTTACGTATATAGATAAAGAAGAATGGGAGAAACATAGAAAACCCACAGTTTCCAATATTACTGGTTCATATCCAGAGGAAGAGAATGAGGTTATGTGTCCTATTTGGGCATTAAATGAATTGGGAATTAATAATCCTAAGATAGGAATGAAGATTACCTTACCATATAGGATATCAAAAATTAATAAAGTTTTTAATAAAGATTTTATACTTTCAGGCTATTATAATGATTATACAACTACTCGTGTGGGGAAACGTGGTTCAGTATATGTATCAAAAATTTTCGCTGACAAAATTGACCTACCTTTTGAAGATAGAACTAGTGCAATGATTACTTTTAATGGAGACGAGAAAGCTGAGCATTCTCTTGAAAAATTAAAATCTGAAATTGATTTTTCAGAAAAACAATCTTTTCAAATTGTACCATCAAAACAAGGAGATAATTTTTCTATAGTTCTTTCCTGTGTTGCTTTAATATTTATCATAATGGTAAGTGGATATTTATTAATATACAATATACTCTATATTTCAATTTCAAGGGATACAAGATTTTATGGACAACTTAAAACAATTGGCTTTACTAAAAAACAAATAAAAAAGGTTGTAAAATGGCAAATATTAAGATTGTCCAGTATTGGTATCCCCATAGGTCTTTTATTAGGATGTTTTGTTTCGCTATTTGTAGTTCCATTTGCTATGAGGATGCTGTCTTCTAGCAATGCTGAATTAGGAACAAAAATCTCTTTTTCTCCTATTATATTTATTGGAGCTGGAATATTTGCGTTGTTAACTGCAATAATTGGAAGTATGAAACCAGCTAGAGTTGCTGGGAAAGTGTCTCCTATAACTGCGTCTCGATATATAGACAAGACTATAAAGACACCTGATAAAAGAAGGAGTCATCAAATAAAATTATCTAGAATGGCATTTAGAAATATTTTTAGGAATCCTAAAAGTGCAATGCTTACTTTTGGATCATTGTTTTTAGGTTTGACAATGTTTCTAATATCCACTGGACTTTTATCAAGCTTAAATCCTAAAAACTTTGTAAGTGAATGGGGAGAAAGTGATTATGCATTGACCTACAGTATTCATGAAGAGAGTGAGCTACTAACATCTGAAATGGCAGAAAAAATAAAAGAAATTAAGGGTGTTAAAAATGTCAGATTGACATATGCATCTTCAAAAATAAAAATTCCTGTTATATATGACCAAAAGGTTTTTGGAAAATATATTGAATCTTTAGATAGTGTATCTGGACTTGACTTTTCAGATCCAAAAAATGTAAAGAAATATACTGATAATTTTTTCAGTGGCGTTTATGGCATTGATGAGAAATATGTTAAAGAGCTTAATGAAACACTTAAGAACCCAATTGATCTAAAAGCATTTGAAAATGGTGAAATTGTTTTATTATCTTCTATGACAGATAATAATGGCAATCCACTAATCTCTCAAGGGGAATCAATAACTATAGTTGGAGAAGATGATAAAAAGCATACTCTAACTGTTGCTAATGGATTTTTGGATGCAGATTTTCAAAGTGGAAGGGGGATTGAAAGAGGAACTGCCCCAAATTTATATATTAGCCAGCAGGCACTAAAAAAATTTTTTCCTAATACAAAAATATTTAGGATAGCATTTGATATAGACGAAGGAGTTGATAATAAGCAAATTGATGATAAACTACAAAAAATCATATCTTCATCTCAAGTTAATATTCAATCCAGATATGAAAAGTATAAAGAAATTGAACAATATTTATTCACTTCACGAGTTTTGGCAACTGGAACAGCTATTGTGTTCTTGATAATTGGGATTATGAATTTTATAAATACAATGGTTGTGAGTGTAGATACACGTAAGCAAGAATTTGCTACTCTTGAAAGCATTGGTATGTCAAAAAAACAAATAAAAACTGTTTTACTATATGAAGGTTGGTATTACTGGATTATCTCGTTTTTATTGCTTGGAACAATTGGAACAGGGATATATATACCTATCTATATGAGTTTTAAGAAAATAGCATACTATTCAGTTTTTAGCTACCCAATTTATCATCTATTGATAGTTGGAATAATTACTTTAATATTATGTTTAACAGTACCTATAATTATTTTTAATATAGATCTCAAAAAAACTATTATTGAGAGATTGCGTCAAAATTGAATTGGGAACCATATTTAGCAATTTTACCTATAATATCTGTTTGAGAAAAAATCTTAACAGATATTATAGATACCTAAACCTTTAATAAGATAGTATATCTATAAAAGGATATCTTTAATATTACTATAACATTGCTATTTTTAAATTTAATTATAAGATGTTATCCAAATTACTCTGAATTTATTTGTGGAGTATTGTTTTGACAATTGGAATATAAAACATATATTTTAGTATAATGATTTATCTTTCAATTTCTTCTTTATAATAATTTTCATAGTTTTTCCTATACTGAACAAGGTCGGAAAATTGCTCTTTATTCAAAGAATACTCTTGCATAAGGGTGTTCTTTTTTTCTTGCAATTTATTGAGATTTGATAGTATTTCTTTTGTATTTGGAGGCTTTTTATAGTTAACTAAAATTTCTTTAGCGGCTATTTTATAGACGGAAATTTCACTATAATATTCTTCTGCAAATTGCTTGTCCTCAGGATTTTTCTTGTGGTATTTATAGATTTCACGATACTTATTTATAGTATTAATATTTTCCATATCTTGAGATAAACTCTTCATTTCAGTTTCAAATTTCTTTATTTTATCTAACAAGTCTTGTCTATCATCAGCAGATTTTTTGATCAGGTCATCGAGTTGAGTAATTGAATTAATTCCTTGCTCTCTAAGTTTAATTATTGAATCTGCCATTGTTTTTATATTATGTTTCCTTGCCCAAACTTCATAACCTTTAGAGGATAGAGCTTTTTTATTAGTAGAGATATCAATAACATTTCCTACTCGTTTTTTAATAGGATTAGCTTTGTTTTTAATAGCTAAATCTATTCTTTCTTTGATTTTTTCTTCGGTATAATCTTCTCCGATAGTCTTAGCTCTTGTAAATCTTTGTTTGTCTTTATGGCGAAAAGCTATGTGTTTACCAAACTTAATTTCATAATCAAGAGATTTCATATTTTCTAAAAACTCTTCCCACGAGTTAGACTTATTAATCATTCTATCTATATCAAATTGCAGTTTAGATTTCCAAGAATTTCCTTTCTTATTTTGGTCATATTCGTACCAAGATTTACCTGCAGTTTTATATTTTCTTTTGTAAGCTTCATAATATTCATCAATGACTGAAAGCTTATTTTCATTACATAATTCGTCACTTTGATACCTAATTTTATGGTAAGTTTTTTTGTTGGATTGATAGCATTTGCCAGTCTTGTAATTGACATTATTAAAAATAATATGGTTGTGGATATGCCCTCTATCTATATGTGTTGCAAGAACAAATTCATAATCTTCTTTTAAAATTTTCTTGCATAATTCCATTCCAATTTCGTGAGCTTTTATAGGATCAACCTCTCCTGGTAGAAAAGATTGAATTAAATGTCTAGCCAAAACTGTACCTTTAGTATCATTGTCTTCTCGTGTTCTCATAAATTGAATATGAGCAGTAGATGGATGACATTTGAATGAAGATACTAAGATTTTTTCATCAGTTTTTTCACTCTTAGTTATATAATCTATTGCCAAATTTAGAGTTGATTTTATAGGATGTATTTTTGTAATTGCCATATTATTCATCAGAACTTTCTTTTGATTTATTAAGAAGTAGGGAATGGATCTGCCATATTTCTCTTGATAATTTTTCTATCTGATTATTCATAGATTCAATTTCATTTTTGTAAATAACACCAGTTGTATTAGTAGCTTTTGCAATCTGGTTTATATTATTTGTTGCATTTGAAAGCAGCCATTGTAGGTTTCTAAATGGTTCTAAATCTACAACATATATCTCTTTTTCCAATACACATTTTCTAAGAAAGTGGGACATTGTTTTGCAATTTGCAAGTTTCATTTTCTTTTCAAAAACTTCCTTTTCTTCCTTAGTTAATTTTATTTCTATTCTTTCATTTCTAAATCTATTTGCCATTTTATTCTCCTTTATAAAATATATTTCGGGGTCTTAGGGTTCTCCCTAACAAGGTAAAAATTAAAAAAATGGAGCATTCCGTAAAGGTCTGCTCCATTAATTTTTTCGTAAGTGTCCGTACACTTACTGTGCTTGCTATTAAAGTTATAAGCGTTAAGCGTGTATTAAGTTATTCTTCTAATTTTTTAGCATCATCTTCTAGTTCCAAGAATTTATCAAAATCACTCTTGTAGAGTCTATCTTGTATAATTCTATATTTTTCAAACTCACTCTCTGCGTGTTTTTTAGCAAGGGCTGCAGATACTTTTCCTGCATCGTTTAGAATTTCTTTATCCCATAATTGTAAAAATCCATTTAATCTTTTTTCCCAATCTTCCATAGTCATAGGGATATGTCTTTCTGCTTGTAGTTCTGCCATGTCCAAATAAGATGAAACAATTCTTTGCATTTGATTTAATTCTTCTTCGTTTAGATAATTTTTTGCAACGACTACATCATATTTATGAATTTTTGAATCTGGAGAGCCTTCCCAAGTTGTCAGTCCCATATTTTTAGTTTTGTGATTGGCTCTATCTACAATTAATTCGGCTGCAGTTTTTCCATGAATGGCATAGTGTAATTTGTTTTGAATAGCTGCAAAAAACCTTCTTGTTGCTTTTGCAGATGGGTCATAGTCTAAAGATGTGGCATAAATATCTGTGATTTTTTGATAGAATCTTCTTTCAGATAATCGAATCTCACGAATTTTTACAAGTAATTTTTCGAAATAATCCTTGGTAAGTTTTGTGCCAGAATTTTTTAATCTTTCATCATCCATTGCCCAACCTTTAATTGTAAAATCTTTTACAATTTGGTTTGCCCACTTTCTAAATTGGACTGCACGTTCGTTATTTACTTTAAAGCCTACTGCAATAATTGCTTGCAGATTATAGTGTTTTGTTTCCCTTGAAACATTTCTAGAACCTTCTTTTTGAACTATTAGGAAATTCCTAATAGTTGCTTCTTCTTGTAATTCACTATCGGCATAGATTTTTTTAAGATGTTCATTTATTGTGGCGACACTAACATCATAAAGAGCTGCCATCATCTTTTGAGTTAGCCAAATATTCTCATCTTCATATCTAATTTCGATAGCTTCTTGATCATCACCATTTGCTGCAATAAAGGTCAAGTATTCAGCAGCAGATGACCTAATTTGAAGTTCTTTTTTTTTCTGATTTTCGTCTTTATTTTTATCCATTTCTTTACTCATAATTTCCTCCAAATATAAATTTCATTCTACCTTTAAACACTGGAATACTAATCAAGAATACAATTACATAATGTATAAAGGAATTTATCATCATACTGTTTGTTATTGGTAATTGATGATAAGTTTGACCTATTATTTTAAAAGCGGCTAGAGTGTTTGTTATAAAATCTAGTGCCAACCATAAGGCAACTGCTGATCCTATAAAAGCAATTATATAGTTTAAAAACTTGCTAACTTTTGGTAGCTTTTGATTTATTAAAACTAGCAATATTCCATAAACTATTACTACTGTAATTGAGAGGGGAATAGCCAATTTGTTATCTAGTTTATCTTTTATGGATATATAAAATCCTAAACCTACAACTATAAAATCAATCAAAAATGCTGAGATTTTTACAGAGTAGGTAGTGATGAGATAGTAGAAAACTATTCCAGAAAGGATTAATAAAAAATATCCTGTAATAAAAATTCCCATAGAGTCTCCTAATAATAATCATCATGTTCAGGGCGATAGTTTTTAAGAAAATCTCCCTGAGGTATATTAACATTAATTGGTTTATTAAACTTGCCCATTTTTGCTAACTCAGAAATTTTTAGATTTAGTAAATTTATATCAACACCTAATTTTCCAGCGATTTCATAATCACAAACTTGATCATTGATATTATCTAGGACATCTTCATCACTTATTAATAAGTGAGCCGCAAAAATATTAGCTTCAGTTTCAAATTTGTTTGTTGGGTTTAATACTGTTTGGTCATGAAAAGCTCCACCTCTCATACAATAATCTCTGTGAAGTTGATCGTGACCTAATTCGTGTGCTAATATCGTCTTTCTATTAAAATTTGTGTTGCTACTGATAAAAATAAATCTATTCCTTTGAATATAATGGTACATTCCTAAAAGTATTTTTGTTTCAGGTAGATATACCAGGTTAATATTCAAAGCTTCTATTAATTCGATAGGATCTCGTGTCTTATATTTTTTTATAAGTCGATTAACCTTATCATATATATGGCGATTCATGCTCATAAAATCACCTAATCTTTTTTCTTACGACCGTATTTCTTGTTTTCTCTTTTAGCCTCCCAATAAGCACGAGTAATAGCTTCAAAAGCAGCATCTTTATCTTCGTCAGAAATTTCTCCACCTGCAAATAAAGAGCTTAGACCTTCTGTTAATGCTCTAGCTTTTTCTAATTCTCTTTTGCCACCCATGTTATAAACTCGATTTAAAAATTCGTCACTTTCTTCTAGAAGATAATTGTAATCACAGTCCATAACTTCAGCTATTTTTTTGTAAACCTCGACATCTCTTGGGTATCTTTCTCCGTCTTCATAATGTACAAGAGTTCTTGTACTTATTCCTATCATTTTTGCAAAGTCTGCTTGACTTAACTTTTCTTTTTCACGAAATTCCTTTAATCTATCCGCAAAAGCCATAATTTTAACCTCCTGTACTAATGTGCATTTATAACTTTTAATACGAACAATAGTGCTTGAATTATTTTTCGATTTGAGATATAATACAAACTGAACTTATATTCATATTATAGCACAAACATTCAAGTTTGTAAATAAGTTGTATTGGGGTGATTAGATTGAGAATAAGTAAAACTTTAAAGAATATAATGAACATGTATGCAGATAGCAACTTGAAATTTGAAGAAATTAGTTCAGCTGCAAAACTTATTTTAAGTTTATATAGACAAGTTACCTGGGCAGTAGATAGCAGGGCAAATTTTATGATGTTTGAGAGTAAAGAAAACTATGGGTCAACTTCAGAATCTGCTTACTTGTATCTTTCTACATTTGCTCCAGAAAGAGTTGAAGAAAAGTTCAATAATAGAGTTTCCAATGTAATGGATAGTAAGCTTATGCTTTTAATAATTTATGATGCCTGTGTTAGATTAAAAGTTTATCCAGAGTATGGAGAAATCTATCATAAGATTATTTATAACTACTACATTTCTGAAAAAAAGATTACTGATGAAGCTTGTATGAGAAGTGTATCTTTAGAGAGAACTGTTTATTACCAAAGAAAAAAGGAAGCAATTGCATTGGTTGGTGTAATAATTTGGGGATATACTTTACCGACTGCTATTAGCCAACTTAAAGACGGTCGCAGCATTGAAGAAATAATGAACATCTAGGAAATTAATTTATGACGAACTTATTGCGTACTATTTCCGGATGAAAAAAGTACCATATACGAATTTTATGTGTACTTAAGTGCATATATAATATCCATGATAGGTGATTTGCACCTAAATTTAATATTGGCATTTATTGACTGAAAGAATTTATTTTCTTTCGGTCTTTTTTTATGCCCAGGAGAATATATGCAAAGAATTAGAAGCCCTCCTTGTGTGAATTTCATTTTCAAACAAAAGAAATTCATGTCAACAAGGAGGAAAAATTAATGGACAAAGAATATTATTTATTTGTAGAAGGGAAGAAAGTAGTTGTTAGCAAAGAGGTATATCTTGCTTATCATAGTGAATTGAATAAAGAGAAATATCAAATGAGAAGAGACAGGTTAAATAACTGTTTCTTTTTTTGTTCCTATGATCATGATGGTAATTTTGAAGAAAATTTAGAAGATCTGGAATTTGATGTTGAAAAAATTATCGAAACAAAGGAAATGATTGAAGAAGTAAGAAGAGCTATTTCTAAACTCAACCCTGTTGAAAGGGATTTGATAGAAAGTCTTTTTTATAAAGAAGAAACAATTAGAGAAGTAGCTGCTAAACTGAATATTTCTCATCCAGCCGTTATTAAAAGGCGTAATAAAGTCTTAGAAAAACTAAAGGAAATGTTGGAAAACTTTTAGATGACAGTTGCCAAGAGGGTCTAATTTTCACTGTAACTTATACAGTGGGAATTGGACCTTTTTATATACCAAAATTTATTTTTGAAAATTGGTTACCAAGAAAGAATTCTTTTCACTGTTAAGTATAAGAGGGTAATTTTAAACAATTTTGTTTCATCAAGATAAGTATTTTCTGATGGTCAAATTTTAAAAAGATTAATAACTCTCGATAAATTTTGAACCTTAACAATTGAATAGACCAAGACAAGACGTTAATCATTTTTGGAGCGTAATAACCTATCCGCCAAGATCTTTCTGCTGAATAATTCGGCAAAACAAGTACTGCTAAGCTAAAAGCAAGGGAAGAAGAAAGGGAGCGATAAGTAAGAGTTTGAATATAGGGAGGGATACCCTATTCGCTATGAAGAAAATGAGGATAATGATACTTCTAAGGTTGAAGCCGGCTCATCCTGAACAGAGGCGGAGGTGAGATTCCTATGTTGCTAATCCAAGGCACTTGTCAATGTCAAAAAACTTAAATTTACATAGGAGGTTATTATGAAAGCAATAAAAGTTTATAGCATGAGAGTTGCTATGTTATGTAGACTTTATGATCTTAAATTAATTAATGATAAGGAATATACAAAAATAAAAAATAGAATAGAAAATGATTATAAAAAGAGAGATAGAAAGTAGTTAATCTTGTGATATAATAACACTGTAGAAAGATACAAAATGGGAAGGAGGTAAAATGAATACTAAAGTAAAATTAATAAAAGCTTCAAATACAGGAGCTAGAAATAGAAATGCACTACATTTAGATTTAAAACGAGTTGCAGCATATTGTCGAGTAAGTACAGATAGTAAAGACCAACTTGAATCATATAAATCGCAAGTTGATTATTACACAAATCTAATAAAAAATAATAAGAACTGGACTTTGGCTGGTATATATGCAGATGAAGCAACCACAGGAACAACTGCTAGTAAGAGAGCTGATTTCATGAGACTAATAAGCGATTGTCAAAATGGAGATATAGACATGATAATTACTAAATCTATATCGAGATTTGCTAGAAACACATTAGATACTTTGAAATATGTAAGACTATTAAAGGAAAATAATGTTGGTGTAGTATTTGAAGAAGAAAATATAGATACTTTGACAATGGATGGAGAGCTATTACTAACAATATTAAGTTCAGTAGCTCAACAAGAAGTAGAAAATACCTCAGCCCATGTAAAAAAAGGACTGAAAATGAAAATGGAAAAAGGGGAGCTTATTGGTTTTCAAGGTTGCCTTGGCTACGACTATGACCCTATAAAAAAAAGTATCTCTATAAATGAAGAGGAAGCCAAAATTGTTAGATACATCTTTAAAAGATATCTAGAGGGCAATGGTGGCTCAGTCATTGGTAGAGAACTAGAAGAGCAAGGATATCTCACCCCGAGAGGTAAAACAAAATGGTCTGATACTACAGTGTTAGGAATAATTAAGAATGAAAAGTATATTGGAGATATACTAATGGGAAAGACCTTCACAGTTGATCCCATAACAAAAAGAAGACTAGCAAACTTTGGTGAATCTGATAAATATCACATTGAAAATCATCACGAGCCAATTATATCAAAAGAAGATTTTGAAAAGGCACAAGAGATTAGACTCAGAAGAGCACAAAACAGAAACACTATTGCTAACAAGGATAGAAAAAGAGAAAAACTATCAAGGCAATACGCTTTTTCAAGTATGCTTGAATGTGGATTTTGTGGCGAAATACTGTCAAGAAGAACTTGGCACACAAGTTCAATTTACAAAAAAATTAACTGGCAATGTGTAAAATCAACAAAAAAAGGTAAAAAATATTGCCCTCATTCAAAAGGAATACAAGAAGCAGCAATAGAAAAAGCATTTGTTGAAAGCTATAGGCAATTATGCCATGCAGATTCAACAGTAATAGATGACTTTTTAAAAATTGTAGAAGAAGAAATAAATGATAATACTTTAGTCAAAGATTTGAAAAAGTTAGAAAACCAATTAAACAGAATCATTAGTCAAGAAAGAAAGTTAGTTGATCTTCATTTAGAAGATAGTATAGACGAAGAAGTTTATGCTAAAAAGTATAAAAAACTTACAAAACAAAAAGAAGAATTACTTGATGAAAAGAAAACACTAGAGCTAACTATCAAAGATGAAAACTCTATTAAAGAAAGACTAAAGCAATTTAAAAAGATCTTAGAAAACAAAGAAATAATAGAGGAATTTAACAGAACAGTATTTGAAAGTATAGTTGATAAAGTTGTGGTGGGCAGAATTGACAAAGACGGAACAGTCCACCCATATGACTTAATATTCTATTTCAAAACAGGAGTTAAAGATAGTCAAGATTCTAATAACTTTAAAGATAAAAGAAAAAATGCCAAAGACAATGACATTGATAAATTGTGTTCCTACAAGAATGACGAGGATAAAAAATTATGTTCCCAATCAAAAGACAACGCATGCGGAATGTATAAGTCTTCTTTCGAGAAAATAATATGAGAACTTATAAGAATGTTGAATAGGTGACTTTTAGGATTTTTAAAGAAATTTTAAAAGTCATTTTTTTATAAAATATCTTGTGGAGAAATTTGAATAGAAAAATAGTTTTACCTTGATATCTTAAAATATTCAGCAGACATAGGAAGTGAAAAGATATCAGATATAAAAGCTTTTACGAAAGCTGAAGATTAGCTAAAAATGTCAGAGAAGATAAACAATGAAGTCTTTGTAAACCTATTAGATGAAGAAAGAGATATTCACGAGACACTAAAAAAGACTTGGTCGTCAGTATTAAGGATATAGATACAGTTAATGCTGCTGATCTTTCTAATAAGTTACACAAAATTACAAATGGTTCTTGAGGATTATAAATGTCTGATAAAAAGAATAGGTGATGCTTGTAACGTCTTTTTATAAACTTACATGTTCATATCCTAAGAATACACATAATAGAAACTAACATTAATAACAATAATATAGATGATAAGATTATCAGAAGTATTTTTGATATTTCACGAAAATAGACTTGACAAGAAGAACAACTAGTAATATTATAAACACATCAAAAGAAATTGATGTGAGGGACTTTTATGAACAGAGATTTAGTAAAAACTGCAAAGATATTTAAAGCCTTCTCAGTGGCGATTCGCCTAGAGATATTAGATTTATTAAAAAATGGAGAAGAATGTGCCTGTAACTTACTAGAAGAACTAGATTTAACACAATCAGGCTTGTCATACCATATGAAAATATTGATAGAGTCAGGAATTGTTACAGCAAGAGAAGATGGAAAGTGGGTTTACTACACTATATCTGAACAAGGAAGAGAAAAAATAATAGAGATGTTTTTAGAAGCAACAACAAGAAATTAGTTACCTTTAGGGGTAACTAAAAAAATACTCTTCATATCAAAAAAACTTGATGTGTTAATAAAATTTAATTTAAAAAATTGAAGAAAGGGTGTAAAAAATGAAAAGAATGTCAATTTATGAACCAGCTATGTGTTGTGATACAGGTGTTTGCGGAGTTAATGTAGATCCTGAACTAGTGCGTATTTCTACAGTAATTAACAACTTAAAGAAAAATGGTATCACTATTGAAAGATACAATTTATCTAGTGAGCCAATGGCATTTGTCAATAATAAGAAGGTAAAAGATGCTTTGGATAAAAATGGAGCCGATAATCTGCCCTTAATCCTTGTGGACGACGATATCGTCATAGAAGGAAGATATCCAAAAAATGAAGAAATAATGGAACTTTTACAAATTTCTAAAGATTATCTTGAAAGTAGTGAGGATAAAGAAGCAAATCAAGGGTGTTGTGGAAGTAACAGCTCTTGTTGCTAAGGGAGATTTATTATGAAAGAATTTAATATTGAAGATATAAAACTAACTAAATATCTATTTTTCACAGGCAAGGGTGGTGTTGGTAAAACATCTACAGCTTGTGCAACGGCAGTTAATTTAGCAGATGAAGGAAAGAAAGTACTACTTATTAGTACAGACCCTGCTTCAAATCTGCAAGATGTTTTTGAAACAGAATTAGACGGTAATGCAAAACAAATTAAAGGAGTAGATAATCTAGAAGTAATCAATCTAGATCCATTGGAAGCGGCACATAACTATAAAGAAAGTGTAGTAGGACCTTTTAGGGGCAAATTGCCTGATTCTGTTATTGAGAATATGGAAGAACAGTTATCTGGATCTTGTACAGTAGAGATTGCTGCCTTTAATGAGTTCTCTAATTTCATTACAAATTCTAAGCTCAATACAGACTATGACCATATTATATTTGATACAGCACCTACAGGTCATACCCTTAGAATGTTACAGCTTCCTTCTGCTTGGACTGATTTTATCAGTGAAAGCACACATGGAGCATCCTGTTTAGGACAGTTATCAGGATTAGAGGCTAAAAAAGAAACCTATAAAAAGGCAGTTGAAAATTTATCAGATGAGAATTTAATAACCCTGGTATTAGTTACAAGGCCTGATAAAACACCACTTAATGAGGTAGCCAGAGCATCAAAAGAGCTATCTGAGATTGGTGTAAAAAATCAAATACTAGTGATTAATGGTCTTTTAGAAAAATATGATGATGACTTATCTGAAAGTATATATAAGAAACAACAATCAGCCCTTGAAAATATGCCAGAGATGTTAACTGGGTTTGATACCTATACGATTGCCTTAAGATCATATAACATTACTGGAATTGACTCCATAAGAAATCTTCTTAAGAAAGATCAAATAAATGAACAAAAAGTTGAAGTAAAAGGTAAACTCTTTAATTTAGATGATGTTGTTAATGATCTTGTAAGAAACAATAGAAAAGTAATCTTTACTATGGGCAAGGGTGGTGTAGGTAAGACTACTATTGCATCTTCTATTGCCCTCAAGCTAAGCAAACTTGGTAAAAAGGTACACCTAGCTACAACAGATCCTGCTGACCATATAAAATATATGATAGATAGTTCAAGTGGAATATCTATGAGTCATATTGATGAAAAAGAAGAATTAAAAAAATATCAAGATGAAGTACTTGAAAATGCAAGAAATACAATGAGTGATGATGATATAGCTTACATTGAAGAAGATTTAAGATCACCATGTACACAGGAAATAGCTGTATTTAGAGCTTTTGCAGAGCTTGTGGAAAAGGCGGATGATGAAATAGTGGTAATTGATACTGCTCCTACCGGTCATACCTTGTTACTTTTAGATTCAACTCAAAGTTATCATCAAGAAGTTGAAAGAACACAAGGACAAATACCTGAATCTGTAAAAAAATTGTTACCTAGATTAAGGGGAGAGGAAACAGAAGTATTAATCCTTAGCTTGGCGGAGGCTACTCCATTTTATGAGGCATATAGACTAGAAGAAGATCTAAAAAGGGCATCAATTCATACCAATTGGTGGCTTGTTAATTCATCCCTATATAAAGCAAATCCTAGCAACAAGATGTTATCAGCTAAAGCAAATGAAGAAGTTAAGTGGATTAACAAGATATTAGATCATAATTCAGGAAAACTAGCCGTCGTTGAATGGACAAAAGAAGACCTTCACGGAGATAAACTTTATGATATATAGGAGGAAAAATGAAGAAAACTAAAGTTGCCTTTGTGTGTGTTCACAATTCATGTAGAAGTCAAATCGCTGAAGCACTGACAAAAAAATTCGCTGGAGATTCTATAGAGGTATATTCTGCAGGGACAGAATTAAAGGATCAAATTAATCAGGATGCAGTAAGGCTTGTCAAGGAAATGTATGGAGTTGATATGGAAGAGACTCAAAAGCCAAAACTTTTAAATGATATTCCTGAAGTTGATTACCTAATTACAATGGGATGTAATGTTGTTTGTCCAATACTACCTTACACTGTTAAAAAAGATGATTGGGGACTTAACGATCCTAGTGGAAAAAATGATGAAGAGTTTATAAAAACTATTAAGGAGATTGAAAGTAAGGTTCATAAATTAATTGAGGAAGTTGAGGCAAATTAAGAATGAAGAAAACAAATGATATTGGTTTTTTTGAGAAAAACCTGACTTTTTGGGTGTTAATTTGTATGGTAATAGGCGTACTTATTGGGAACTATTTTCCTTATATTCCAGAGTGGTTAGGAAAATTTGAGTTCTACAACGTGTCTATACCGACAACAATTTTACTTTGGATAATGATTTATCCAATGATGTTGAAAATTGATTTTAAGAGTATAAAAGACATAGGAAAAAATCCTAAGGGTCTATTTATTACATGGTTTGTAAATTGGATCATTAAGCCACTCACTATGTATTTAATCGCGTCCTTATTTTTCTTTATTGTTTATAAAGGATTTATTAATAAGGAATTGGCATCAGAATATTTAGCAGGAGCGGTTTTACTGGGAGCTGCACCATGTACCGCAATGGTATTTGTGTGGAGTAAGTTAACAAGAGGTGATAGTGCCTATACCTTAGTACAAGTAGCTAGTAACGACCTAATAATTTTGGTTGCATATATACCAATTGTGAGCTTCTTATTAAGGGTTGGGAATGTAAATATTCCATGGGGAACACTTTTATTGTCCATTGTATTATTTATTGTTGTTCCTCTTATTTTAAGCATGATAACTAGAAGTATAACCATTAAAAATAAAGGCGAGGACTACCTAAATAATACGTTTATACCTACATTTGACAAATATACTATGATGGGACTATTGTTGACCTTGATTATAATATTTTCTTTTCAAGGACAGAAGATATTAGATCAGCCATTAAATATTGTCCTTATTGCAATTCCTTTGATAATTCAAACATTTTTTATATTTGGGATAACATTTTTCATGGCATATTTAGCAAAGCTACCGTATTCAATAGCAGCTCCATGCGGTATGATTGGTGCATCTAACTTTTTTGAGCTGTCCGTTGCAGTTGCTATATCACTATTTGGGCTATCATCAGGAGCTACCTTAGCAACTGTAGTAGGCGTTCTGGTTGAAGTTCCTGTTATGTTAGCCTTGGTAAGGATTGCAAATTCTATGGAAAATAAATTTAATCGCTGAATATGAGTTAAAACTGCCAACAACAATCAAGTAGTATTAATTTAGAAAATTCTAGATTAGATTTGTGTCCTAAAAGTTCTAGAAGGTCTACCTATAATCTGTGGTACAATATAATTAGCAAGAAATATAATATAATCCTTGGAGGGAAACCTTCAGGGATTTTCTTATACCAATTAGGACCTGGAAGGATTGCTAAGAAAAGCAAAGGGGTCTTGCTCTTATCCAGGATGCCCTAATATAATGGGGGTAGCTTTTGCAGGGAAGAGCAAAAAGAAATTATAAAAAATCATTTAAATATTTATCGAGGGGAGGGAGAGAGAATGGATATATTTTTAGTGGCAGTTAGAATTTTAGTGGCAGCTTTTTTAGGTGCCATTATCGGCATAGAAAGGGAAATTAAAAATAGGGCGGCTGGCCTTAGGACACATATAATAGTAAGCGTTGGTGCATGCTTAATTATGCTAATTGGAATAGAGGGAATTGGTGAAATATCTAATAATATTGGGAGAGATACGGCAAGGATGGCAGCCCAAGTTGTGAGTGGAATTGGTTTTTTGGGTGCAGGCACTATACTTCAAACAAAGGATGAAGTTTCAGGTCTTACCACAGCTGCAACTTTATGGTTATCTGCAGCAATTGGACTTGCAGTGGGAGTTGGATTTTATGAAGGAGCATTAATAGCAACTATAATTTGTCTGGTAACCTTGGTATCATTAAGGGGAGTTAGTGATTTTGTAAATGATATGATAACAAAGTCTTATATAATGGTGTTTGACACTGATAATTTTAATAAGGAAAGCTTTCTAGCTTTTGCTGCAAAAGAGGGCGTGGAAGTTAGAACATTAGATATAATTGATGATGCTATAGATCACAAATCAATGATTGAATCGACTTTATCCTTTCATAGGAACTATAATATTGGTAAATTTTTTAAGAAACTAAAATCAGACTATCAAATGAGTTCAGTAAAATTAAGTAAAGAAAAAGATAAAGACTGATCTTGAGAAAAGTCTCAAAGAATTTATGGAGAATAATTGAAAATGTTGAGGATAATTTTTTAAGTAAAATAAAAGGAGTGCCCTTAAATATTTGCTCAAAATAGATAATTACAAGCGAAAAATAAATTAGAGGTCCTTAGGATTTTATATCTTAGGGACCTTATTTTTATAAAAAATTTTTTGGGAAAGGCAAAAACAAAATTTGAAAGAGAAGATAATAAAAATTAAAAAAATATCCTAATCTTTATTGAAATCTATCGAGTCTCGATATATAATCTAATTATCGATAGTCGATACTAAAGGAGGATAGATTATGTTAAAGGCAAGACATTTAACTTATACAAACTTTGGACTTGTTGAAAAGTGGTATGAAGACATGGCGAAGAAGGGCTGGCAAATTGAAAAAACAATTTTCTCCTTCATCCACAAGTTTAAAAAAGCTGAACCAGAAGATGCCAGATACAAAGTTTCTATTGCACCTAACGAAGGATCTTTTTCTGCCTTCTCCAAGGATGAACTAAGGGACTTTGATGAGATGGCAAAAGACCTTGGTTGGCATCTTGTAGACAGGACCTACAACATAAACATCTACAAGCTTGATGAAGGAAGTCAAGACTCTCTTTATAACGACGAAAAGGAAGAAATTGAAATTTTAAATAAGGGTGCCAAAGGAGAACTAATTTCCTTTAGCATAACTTTTATATTCTTTGTATTTATAGTTTTCTCTATAACTTCTAGATTTTTTTCTAGGGATATATTTTATTCAAACTACCTAATATTTATGTGGCCGGCTGTTATTTTATTTTTTCTTTTCAATACTCTAGCCTTGGGAGACCATATACTTTTTAGAAAGAGGAACAAGGATGTAAATAGCATAAGTGAAATAAAATTTTCAAGACTTACTTTTTCCAAGACCTTTGTCTTATTATTTTATACTCCAATTATTTTAATGGTCCTTGCCCTTGGATCAGAATTCTTACTTCCTAATGATGGGTCTAGTGACAGAGCTCATCTAATAAGTCTTCTCTCAACTTTTATTATGATTTCTTTTGTTTATTTCTATCGCAAAAAAATAAAAACAATGAACATAAAAAGAAGCGAGAAAAAATTTATTTTAATCTCAATGGTAATTTTAATTTCTTTAATTACCAATATATCTATATTTACCTTAATCGACAAATTCTCTACAGCTAATGAAGTTGAAAACCAAGTTGTGGGAGATTTTGTTAAGACTAAGGAAAATAGAAGCTTTTTGACAGAAAGCTGCGATTATTATTTTTCTGAAAAAAAGAATCTTGGCATAAGAAAGACTGTGGTAAAGTCACAGGACCTTGCAGGCAATTTATTTGAAAGAATTCTAAAAAAATCTACGAAGCACCATTATAGGGCTGACTATGTAAAGGACATATCTGAAGCCTATCCCTATGACAAGACATATATTTTGTCTGATGGAGAAGACTATGTGATTTTATATAAGAATGTAGTCTTAGAAGTGAGTGGTAATCTAGAGGATGAAAAGGTCCAAGAAGAGATTGCAAAAATCTTGGAGGTGTAATCATGGCAAGAGACCAATTCCAAACCTTAACAGAGCCCATGTACTTCACCCTCTTGGCACTAGGTCAAGTTAGAAATGGGGCAGAGATAACAGCTTGGGTAAGTGAAATAACCAAAGGAAGAATAAACTTAGCACCAGGAACCCTCTATGCCCTCTTGGCACAGTTTTTAGAAAATGATTTTATCACAAGAGTTGAAGTGGATAAAAAGGGAAAATATTACATGATAACAGATGAGGGAAGAGAACTCCTTGAAGAAGAAGTTGAAAGACTTAGGCTATTAATAGATAATTATGAAAATCATTTCGATAAGTGAAGTTAAAAAATATTAGGCCATAGAAGAATTAGAAATAGTATGTCTGTTTCCAAAAACATCTTACTCGAAAACCATAGCGTTGATACAAAAGATGTAAATTTAGAAATCCTGTATTTTAAGCAGTTTTATAAGCGTTTTGTCTTTGATAAAGATGAAGAAGGGTATGTAAAAAAGATTCAAAAAAACCACATGATCCTAATATTCTGCATAGACATGATTGGATAAATGGTAAAAGAGGACCAGTGTATTAAAATGAGCAACTATAAATTAGAAAATTTTAAAGACGATATTAAAGCAAATAGAGAATTTGAATTTAGTTATCATGATAAAATGTATTCTCTTACTTTTTCAAGAGAGGGGTATATTTTTACTGACATTTGTGGAAAAAAAGATTTGTTATATAATTCATATGCTGATTTACTAAATCATACAAAAATAGAAGGGAAAAAAATTGAAGAAATAATATCAGAAAATCTTTATGATGATTTAAGCATATATTAGAAAGATCTATTAACTAAGATTATTCTTTTAGCATCTATCAAAATGGTAGGTGCTTTTTTGATGCCTAAAATTAAGGGGTGATATATTGGCAAATAGAATAAAAGGGATAACTGTTGAGGTTGGTGAAGATACTACTAAATTACAAACTGCACTAAAACAAAGTTAATAAAGAGATAAAACATACCCAATCAGAACTGCGTGACGTCAACAAACTTCTGGAAATACTGAACTTATCTCAAAAAGCATAAACTGTTAGGACAGGTCTTAAAAGAAGCTGCAGAAGAACTTTATTCCAGTAAGCAAGCTAAAAAGCAAGGAAAAGATATTGAAAAGCTCTTTGATATTACTTAAAAAATAACAAAAGATGAAACTCTTGATGAAAAATACAAAGATAACTCATTAGCTGGTAAAAAATTAATTATGAAAAATGGATAATTCATAGATCTCACAAAAACTGGGATTTATGAATTATTTTTTTGTCTAAGGGTAAGTTATTCTTGTAAGCTATTTTTAGGAACAAAGGAGAAAATGATGATTAGATACCAAAGTGTTTCTATGTCTTACGACGGAAAGGAAAAGGTCCTCGATGATTTAAATTTTGAAATTAAAGAGGGAGAATTTTTCGTTCTAGTTGGTCCTAGTGGCAGCGGGAAGACAACGACACTTAAACTTATAAATAGATTAATTGAACAGAGTGAAGGAGATATTTTCTTTCAAGGGAAAAATATTAGAGATTATCCTCTAAGAGACATGAGGCTTGAGATGGGTTATGTCTTGCAAGAAATTGCTCTATTTCCAAATCTCACAGTGGCTGAAAATATTGGTCTTATTCCTGAAATGAAAAAAATGGGCAAAAAAGAAATTTCTAAAAAAGTGGACAGTCTTCTTGAACAAGTTGATCTTGACCCAAAAGTTTATAGAAATAGATTGCCAGAAGATTTATCTGGTGGAGAAAAACAAAGGATTGGAATTTTAAGGGCAATTGCTGCAAATCCGAAAGTTCTATTAATGGACGAGCCTTTTTCTGCTCTCGATCCAATTTCAAGGTCTCAGCTCCAAGATTTGGTGAAAAAACTTCACAGAGATTTCAAGATTACAACTGTTTTTGTAACTCACGATATGAGAGAGGCCATAAAACTTGCTGATAGGATTTGCATTATGAGAGTTGGAAAAATTGTTCAAATTGGAAGTCCTGATGATATTGTAAATAATCCTGCAAGTGATTTTGTGGCAAACTTCTTTAAAGAGGAAGGTGAAATTCATGAATAGTTTAATAGCAACTTTTTCTGAGAGAAAAGGTCAGTGGGTCACTGCTCTTCTTGAACACTTACAAATTTCTCTTATGTCCCTTGTCATTGCAATTATAATAGCAATACCACTTGCCATATTTTTGTCTAATCGCAAAAGAATAAATGAAGGAGTCCTTCAAGTTACTGGAATTTTTCAAACTATACCATCACTTGCTCTCTTGGGACTTTTTATTCCTTTTATGGGGATAGGCAAAGTTCCAGCAATTACTGCCCTTGTAATTTATGCGATTTTTCCAATTTATCAAGGAGCCGTGACAGGTTTTTCTGAAATTGATCCATCTCTTGAAGAAGCAGCGAGAGCTTTTGGGATGACTAAGTGGGAAAAGTTAAAGAAATATAGATTGAGCCTTGCCATGCCAATTATAATGTCTGGAGTCAGAACTTCAAGTATTATGATTATAGGAACAGCTACTCTTGCTGCCCTTGTGGGTGCAGGAGGTCTTGGATCTTTTATTCTTTTGGGGATTGATAGAAACAATTCTTCTTTAATATTAATTGGAGCAATTTCTTCTGCCATTCTTGCAGTTTTATTTGGTGCTTTAATTAAATTTTTACAAAATAAAAAATTAAAAACAATTTTAATTTCTTTTATCATGGCATTAGTTCTCTTGGCTCTTAGTTTTGTTCCCTTTGGAGTAAATAATAAAAAACCCCTTGTGATTGCAGGAAAACTTGGTGCTGAACCGGAAATTTTAATAAATATGTATAAGGAATTAATTGAAAATGAAACTGATATAAAGGCTGAAGTAAAGCCAAACTTTGGGAAGACAAGTTTTTTGTATGAAGCTCTAAAGTCTGGCAGCATTGATATTTATCCAGAATTTACAGGGACTGTTACTTCTACACTTTTGGAAAATGACCCAGGAGAAATAGAAAAAGATGCAGAAGAGTATTATAAAGTTGCTAGAGATGAAATTTTAAAACAAGATCATTTAGTTTATTTAAATCCAAGTGAATTTCAAAATACCTATGCTCTAGCTGTTAGAGAAGATTTTGCAAAGGAAAATAATTTGGAAAAAATTTCTGATTTGAAAAAATTAGAAAAATCAATGGTTGCAGGATTTACTCTAGAATTTAATGATAGAGAAGATGGAAACAAGGGACTAAAGAGTTTATATGATCTTAATTTTGACGTAAAGACAATGGAACCGGCACTTAGATACACTGCTATTTCAAATAAATCCATTGATGTCACTGATGTATATTCAACAGACAGTCAAATAATTACAAATAAACTTAAACTTTTAGAAGACGATAAAAAATTATTCCCACCATATCAAGCAGGACCACTTCTTAGAAGTGAAACTTTAGATAAATATCCGGAACTGGAAAAAGCTTTGGGAAAATTATCTGGAAAAATAACTTCAAAGGAAATGGCAGAGATGAATTATGAGGTAGACGTCAAGGGAAGACCAGCAAAGGATGTTGCGAGAGATTACTTGATAAAAGAAGGATTAATAGAAAAATAAAAATCATTAAATTTTAAAAATTGTTACAAAAAAAATGGAGCCTGTGCTCCATTTTTTAATCTAGAATTTTATTTAAATTTATTTTATATGCCAAAAAGGTAAATTGAAGCTTCATAAACTTGATTATCGACAACTTTTCTTACAGAAGCAAATCCACATTTTTTAGCAGATTTAAAAAGCAGATTTTGATTGTGACCAGGAGATTTAATCCACCTTGATAAACATTCTTCGTTTATATCGCTATTTTTGTAAGCAAGAGTGTAATAAGAAAGTGCCAAGTTTTCTCCTAAATTCTTGTTGTAGCCGCCAGGACTTTCATGATCGCCATCTCCAGTATTTATATATTGCTCTAATTCTTCATTAGCTCTTAAAAGTGCCAATTCATTTAATTTTTTGTCTTCCTTAATTTGAGCTAAGGAATTAGCAGTTCTGTAGTTATTTAACTTTTTTACAAATAAGTTTGAATTTCCAATAGATCCAACTTTAATTTTGGACTCTGGATTTTCAACTAATGTAGGATTTGCTGTAGTTTGAGCTTGGGCTTTTACAAGAATATTAGTGGAAATATTTTTTGGTGCTGTATTTGTAGAAGTTTTTCCTGCTGCTAAAACTGTAGTAGGCACTAAACTTACAAGAAGTAATGATGCTGCTATTATTTTTTTAAAATTAAATTTTGTATTAAATAAATTGAACTTTTTCATAATTTATCTCCTGATAAAAAATATTTTGCAGATTTATAAATAGTACACCTCTATGATACAATTGAAAATATATCATACATACCAAAGAATGGTCTATTTAAACTGATTTAAATATTTTTTTAAAAAACTGTATTAATTCATAAAAACTATTTCTTTTATAATTCAAGTATAGCAGTAAAAATACAGATTATCAAGAGATTAAAATCTTAGAATTTATGTACTATATAAATACATTTTTGAACAATTAATACCTATTAAATACAATTATAAAATGTTATACAAAATAGATATATTTAATAAAACTAATAAATGTATCTATTTTGTATATTTACAGACTCAAGTAAAGCTGTTAAAACAGTGGTTTTCAAATTGATTAACATTGTACTTTTTTGGGGTTGAAATTTTTGAATAAAATTGAGAAAGGGACTAATTAAAAAATAAGCTGATTTGGGAAAATTTTTGACAAAATTCTTTTGTGATAAATTATATTGACGACAAAAATATTGATTCATAAATATAAGAAAATATGCTTGTTTATGAGTTAAAAAATTTAAAAGTTAATAGAAAAAGGAAAATTAAAACTAATTATGGTAAAATATTTCTATAAATGTGATTTACAAGGGGGATAATATGTCAGAAAATAAAAAAATTGCCATTCAAGAAACTTATGGAGAAAGATTTCAATACTGTTGGGGTTGTGGACCAAAGAATGATGAAGGTATGCACTTAAAATCTTATCCATCAGAAGATGGAAGTGAATGTATTGCAAAAATAGTGCCTGATAAAATGTACACTGGAGGAGTTCCAGCAAATCTTTTTGGTGGAATGATTGCCATGATTTTTGACTGCCATGGAACTGCTTCAGCTGCTTGGTTTAAACATCATGACAAGGGACTTGAACTCACTGAAGATACAGTTATTGGAAGATTTATAACAGCAAGGCTTGAAGTTGACTTCAAAAAGCCAACTCCAATGGATGAAGAAATAACAGTTACTGCCACTGCTGAAGAAATTGGTGAGAGAAAAGTAATTGTAAACATGCTTATGGAAGCTGCAGGCGAAGTTCGTGCTAAGGCAAAGATGGTTGCTGTTGGTGTAAAAGATAATATGTAAGATTATTAGGGGACAAGTTCTCCTAATTTTTTTACATAATTTCATAAAAATTCAAATTAAATTGGAGGAATTATGAAGTTAAAGAGCAAAAAAATATTATACATTTTACTTTATCTTTTGTCCTTTGTAATTTCTTTGGGATTTTTATTTCTTGTTACAAAAATTGAATTTATTCCAATAATTAATAATATTATACTTGGTCTTAACTTTTTATTATTTTTAGGCTTACAAATTTTCTCTATTTGCAAAATTTTGAATTTTGATTTTAATAAATATTTTAAAATTTTTGTAGGAATAGTTTTAACAGGAATTTTGCTCTTATTCATATTTTATTTATTTTTGGCATCTGTCTTTTCTGGGAAGGAAGACCGAAATCTAATCTATGATGGGGATAAATATTATGTTTTAAATGTGGGCTGGATGGATCCAATTTATGAAGTCTACAGAAAAAATTTTATAAACATGGAAAAGTTAAGTGAAGATGAAATTGAAAATACCTTTGTTGATTTAAATAAGATTGAGGACCAAGACACAAGAGAAATTTTAAAAATTTTGATTGAAAGAAATGAAGAGTCAGAAAAATTCACAAATGAAGATGAGGATAAAAACCTGTCAGAAAAAGAAGAAATTAAGAAAATAGAGAATAAAGATGAAATTTTAAAAGATTTTAAAAAAGAAGACGCCATAAAAATAGAAAATTCTGACTTTGCTCTCTTGGAAGTTGATAGAGCTATGGCAAGGTCACGCTGGTTTTTTGTAAAAATTTCTGGAGACAAGATAAAATTTATATCTGAACTCGAAGAAACTAGCCCAAAAGTTTCTGGAAGGATGGATGAAGATGGCGTCATACATTTGGATTTTGAGGATATAAACAACAATAAGACCAACTACATTTCAAGAGATGGCGGAAGGACTTTTGAAAAAATAAAGAGTCAGTGATGGAAGTCACTGATTTTTTATTGGGAAAAATAAAAAGTGCAGAAAAATTTACATCTGCACTCTTTTAAAAATTTAATAGTAAAAGTTTTTATTGGCAAAATAATCTATAGATTTTATAAATCTCTGTATCTCTTTAAATTTTTCACTTTCTGAATCGTAATATAGGTCCTCGTATTTTAAGATATTGTCATTGAAAACACTTAAACCAGGAAGTTCTTTTTGGATAATTTGCATATATTTTGGACCAGTCCAGCCAAGTTCTTTAAAGGCATAATTCATCAAGAATTGTGACGAAATTTCAGGACCTTCTCCCACGAAATCTTTGTTAAGAGATTTTTTTAAAGATTCATTTGCCCACAATATATAAGGTGTGCTGCATCTATTTAAATAACTCTCTTTTTTGTCAGCAGATATATCTATTCCAAGATCCTTATAACCAATATCATCTTGACCAAGGAAGGGTTTGTGATCCCCAAAAACTATTACAAGAGTTGGACTTTCAAAGTCATTTACATCGTCCAACAATTTTTTTAAAGAATCTCCACTAGATTTTATGCCAGTGAAATAGTTATTTACAATATTGTAGCTTTCTTCTGTGGAAAAATTTTCTTTTGGAATATATTCTTCGCTGCTTTTTGAACTTTCATAGGGTCCATGATTTTGCATAGTAACTGTAAAGGAAAAATAGGGGCTTCCATCTTGAGTCTGTTTTTTATAATCTTTTATTATGTGTTCTCGCAAATTTTCATCTGTGAAGTGCTTGCCACCTTTTTCATAATCTTTGAAATAATTTTCCATATACAAGAAATCATCAAAACCTAATTTTGGATTTACATTTCTCCTGTTATAAAAACCTCCGTTGTGAGGATGCATTGCCATGGTCTTGTAGCCTTGACTTTTGAGATACCAAACATAGGAGTTTACTGGTCTATAGTATCTTGAATAATAGGAAGAACCTAATAAAAAAGATCTTTCAACAAAGGCAGTTCCTCCTCCAAACATGTTGTTTATTAGTCTGCCCTGGATGCTGTTTTCTTTTATTTCCCTAAAACTTTTATAAGGGTCTTTTGAAAAATCAATATTATAGTCAGAAAAATCGCTATAAGACTCTAGCATAATGCCAATTATATTTATTTTTTCATCACTTGGGATGTCTAAATCATCATAAGATGTCCAAACTTCTCTTGTGGACTTTTCATCGTAACCATCAGGCTTTGTGGTTATAATTTCATTTAAAGAGTGGACAAAAGCATAGACCATGCCGCGAGCTTTTTCTTGTTCAACTTCTACAAAATCATTAAAACCATAGACCTTGTTGTCTGCATAAATTTTTTGAGATAAAAGAATATTTTTGGAAGCAAATAAAATTATTATAGAAAATAGAAGTCCCACAAGTCTAAACTTTTTGGGCATTTTATATTTTCTAAAGATAAAGAAGAAAACAATAAGAGCTAGAGAGGAAATAATTATAAGTCCAAAAAATCTTGGAAGAATAATGGAATAGTCGTCCTTTAGCATTGTCATTGCTTCTCCAAAAAGTTTTAAGTCGGAAAAGCGGATATTTTCATACCTGTAGTGGAGCTTTGAAATATTTGCAAGTCCCATAGAAATGAAAATTACAAAATTAAATACAGCTGTTAAAAAAATTCTCCCTGAAGCAAAATATAGGACTAAATTTAAAATAAAAATTGGCAAAAAATTTAATGCTACCACATTTGTATTTTTTATGTAAAGGAAAAACAAATTTTTACTTATTTCTTGATTTGTAAATAAAAAAGAAATAAAGACTGTGAAAATTGACATAAGAGATATTAAAAATAAATCTATGAGTATATTTTTTAAATTATTTTTCATAAAATCACCTCTTAAAAATTTTTATATTAAGATAATATCAAAATAAGTAAGAAGAATCTAATTATAATTTTTTGAATAGGGTACACTTTAACAAAGTATAGCTTATAAAAATACCTAGGGCTAATAAAGGAGGAAATATATGGGATTTATTCTTGGAATATTGGCAATATTTTTTGCTGCAGCAAATGTAATAGCTTGGTTATATGGAAAGGATCCAACAAAATACAGATTTCTCAGCATGGCATTTACAAGTTTAACTATTTTTGCATTTTACAATATGGGAGCAGAATTTCTTGCAAAAGGAGACTTTTCTGGAGCTCAGGATGTCATACCAACTATATCAAAGACTCTTTTTATTTGCACCCTTGCTTCAATAATTATTAATGGAATAACTCTTTTTAAGAGAAAATAAATATTTAGAATTTTCAAAAATTTATTAAGATTTTACAATATTATTAATTAACAATGCTATAATAAAAAAACTAAGTTTTTTGGAGGGAATATAGTTGAAGGATAAAAAATTCTCTAGAGCTATGTTATTTATTATATTATTTGGAATTGTCAGTCTTTTTTCAGACATGACCCATGAAGGTGCATCGAGCATTAGAGGTGCTTATTTGGCGATGCTTGGTGCATCAGCTGGGACAATTGGTTTTATATCTGGTCTTGGCGAACTTGTGGGTTATTCTATGAGATATGTCTTTGGAAAAATTACTGACAAGACTAAAAAATATTGGCCCATGGTAATTTTTGGCTATATACTTGATATTTTAGCCGTGCCAGCACTTGCCCTAGTTGGTGATAAGGGTTGGATTGCTGCATCAATTTTATTGGTTATCCAAAGAATGGGAAAGGCAATAAAAAAACCTGCCAAGGATACAATAATGTCCTTTGCTGCAAGTCAGGAAGGAGTTGGAAAATCCTTTGGCATTCAAGAGATGTTAGATCAAATTGGCGCCTTTCTAGGTCCATTTTTTCTTTATCTTGTGATGTTATTTAAAACTGAAGGATCTACTTTTGAAATCTACAGAACTTGTTTTGCTTTTTTGGCAATTCCTGGATTTATAACTATTCTACTTTTGCTTTTTACTAAAAATAAATTTCCAAATCCAGAATCTTTTGAACCAGAGTCAAAAAAAGAAGACGCTTTTGTAATGAAAAAATCCTTTGTCTATTATATAGTTGGAATTTCCCTTTTTGCCTTTGGATTTATGGATTACGCTCTTATAATTATGCACATTTCAAAATCTCTTGCAGGTCTTTCTCTCATAAGCGAAGAAACATTGCCACTTTTATATGCAGGGGCAATGCTTGTCGATGCAATAGCTGCTCTTATTTTTGGTCATATTTACGACAAAAAAGGCGTAAAAGCTCTTGTAATCTCAACCTTAATATCTGCTCCCTTTTCGCTTTTAATCTTTGGGTTTAAAAGTGAAGGGGCAATTTTGTTTGGTCTAGTCCTTTGGGGAATTGGAATGGGTGCACAAGAATCTATTTTAAAAGCTGCAGTAACTTCTATGGTTCCCAAGAAAAATAGGGCAAGTGGTTATGGTATTTTTGAATGTTCTTTTGGTATTTTTTGGTTTTTGGGTTCTTGGTTACTTGGAGTTTTGTATTCAGTTTCCATTCCACTTATGATAGGGATTTCTATCTTAGCTCAAGTGCTTGCAATTCCATTTTATTTAAGTGTTTCCAAATTAAAATAAAATAAAGTTTAGATGGTTAATAAGAATTTATAAGTTTTTTATGTTCAACTTATAGCAAGTTATAGCCGTCTATTTTTTTGAAAATTTTTACTATTTCTTTACAAAATTTTTACTTTTACTTTAAAAAAAGATAAATATATTGTAAGATGAAATTGAAAAACAATTTGGGAGGACATATGTCAATTAATTATTTTATTGAACTATTGGGAGGACTTGCTCTTTTCCTCTATGGAATGGAAATGATGAGTACAGGCCTCGAATTAGTCGCAGGTGATAAGCTTCGAGTTATCATAGAAAAGATGACATCGAACTTTTTTAAGGCAATACTTGTAGGTGCTGGTGTAACTGCAATTATCCAATCATCTTCAGCGACTACAGTAATGGTTGTTGGTTTTGTAAATGCAGGACTTATGACTATTTATCAGTCTGTTGGAATTATTATGGGCGCCAATATTGGTACAACAATCACTGGTCAATTAGTTGCCCTAAACATTTCTACTTTAGCACCTATAATTGCCTTTGTAGGATTCTTGCTAAATACCTTCTCCAAAAACAAGAGGAAAAGATATGTAGGTCAATCCATAATAGGACTTGGTTTCTTATTTATGGGTATGCAATTTATGAGTGACTCTATGGCACCACTAAGAGACTATCCTGGATTTGTAACTTTGATGACTAAGTTTGACAATCCATTTTTAGGAGTAATAGCAGGTACTGCCATAACAGCTTTGTTGCAATCATCTTCAGCTTCTCTTGGTATCTTGCAAGCCATTTCAAATCAAGGAGTTATAACACTACATTCAGCAATGTATATTATTCTAGGATTTAACATTGGTACTTGTGTCACTTCAGTTTTATCATCTGTTGGATCTTCCAAAAATGCCAGAAGAACTGCTTTAGTTCACGTTCTATTCAATATCATAGGAACAATTATTTTCGTAACTATTTCACTATTTGTGCCTATAGACGAAATAATAAAGGGTTTTTCAAGAGATTTGCCAGCAGCAGAAATTGCTAACTTGCACACTACTTTTAACATTGCAACTACAATTTTATTAATTCCTTTCTCCAAAAAACTTGCGGACTTATCCTTCAAGATTATCCCTGGTATTGACAAGGAACAAGAAGAAATGTCTTTACAATATATAAACTTAAACGTTGTAAAGGATGCACCGGCAACTTTTACAGATGTAAAGGCAGAAATCAGAAGACTATTAGATATTGTTACTATGAACTACGAATCTTCAGTTAGCTTATTAAGCGAATTTGATGAGGAAAAATACGATGAAATCTTTAGAAGAGAAGGAGTAATAAATTACTTAAACAAACAAATTTCAGCCTTTATAATTGACTCCTTAGGTCTTTCTATGAATGAAAAAACTTCTGCAAACTTTGCAAATTATCTTAGAATTTCAAGAGATATGGAAAGAATTGGGGATCACTCCAAAAATATTGCCGAAGTTGCAAAACTAAAATATGATGAAAAACTTGAATTTACAGACATGACTTTTGAAGAATTAAGAGAAATTAATTCAATCATTGAGAAGATGTTCCACTCTGCTATTGACAAATTAGATAAGGACGAAAGAATTACCTTTATGCGTGAATCTAATGAACTTGTCCAAAAAGAAGCATCTAACTTTAGAAACAACCACATGCTTAGAATGAGAGAAAAAATTTGTAATCCAGAATCTGGACTTCTTTATGAAAAAACTTTGGCAGCCATGGAAAGAATTTCATCTTACATTTCTAATGCCAGCAAGCTTGCAAATTAAAATAACTTGTAAAAATAATTAATATTAAAAATAAAATAATAAAAAAATATCTGCTCTAGGGCAGATTTTTTTGTGGAAAAAATTCTTAAAAGAAAAACTAAAAGAGAGGACCAAGATATAAAAAGGAAAAGAATATTTGTTTACAAACGTAAGTTTCAATGATAAAATAAATTTGGTGGTAATATGGAATTAAGGGAAAAAATTAGAATTTTATCAGATGCTGCAAAGTATGATGTAAGCTGTTCTTCTTCTGGATCAAATAGAAAAAATAATAGGGGTCTTGGAAATGCAAGTCCCAGTGGAATTTGCCATTCTTGGTCAGAAGATGGAAGGTGTATATCCTTATTAAAAATACTTTTTACCAATCACTGCATCTATGACTGCAACTACTGCATCAATGCAAGAAGTGTTGATGCAAAAAGAGCGGCATTTACAGTTGATGAAGTAGTGGATTTGACCATAAATTTTTATAAGAGAAATTACATAGAAGGTTTATTTTTGTCCTCTGGTATTTTTAAATCCTGCGATTACACCATGGAAAAATTAATTGAAGTTGCAAAGAAACTACGTCAGGAAGAAAATTTTAATGGATACATTCACATGAAGGCAATTCCAGGTGCAAGTCAAGATCTTTTGAGAGAACTTGGCAAATATGTGGACAGGATGAGCATAAATATAGAACTTCCAACTGAAAAAAGTCTTGCTCTTTTGGCACCTGAAAAAAGTATCGAAGAAATAACAAGACCCATGGATTTAGTTTCAAAAACCTTAGAAATTAATAAACTAGAAAAGAAAAAATATAAAAAGTTTTCGAAAAAAGATTTATTTTTGCCAGCAGGTCAAACAAGTCAGATGATTGTTGGAGCAGGTGACATTCACGATAGAGACGTGCTAAAAAGGTCTCAAAGTCTTTATGATGATTACAAGTTAAAAAGAGTGTATTATTCTGCCTATGTTCCTGTTAGAAAAGATTCCAAATTGCCAAGTGTAAAGACACCACTTCTAAGGGAACACAGGATTTATCAGGCAGACTTTTTACTTAGATTTTATGGATTTAAGGCTGGAGAACTTTTAAGCGAAAGTAAAAAGGACTTTGATTTAAATATAGATCCGAAAATGGACTGGGCAATAGAAAATTATAAGGATCCCCTTGAAATAAATAAGGCGAGTCTTGAGGAACTCTTAAAAGTCCCTGGTTTTGGTCCAAGGTCTGCGAGAAAAATTGTAAGGGCGAGGAGATCTTTTAATTTGACCTTTGAAGATTTAAAAAAACTTAAGATTTCCACAAAGAGAGCCATAAATTTTATAACAGTTTCGGGAAAATATTATGGGAAAAATTTTGACTCTAAAGAAGCCTTGAGGTCCTTAATCCTAGAAAGAGAAGGAGGCGAACAACTCAGTTTTTTTGACTGAATAAATTATGATTTATATATATGATGGAAGCATTGAGGGATTATTTACTGTAATTTTTAATGCTTATAAGGTCCTAGAAGAAGTAGACACAATAACAAAAAGGTCTCAGCAAATAGATTTTATAAAGGACAGGATAAAATGCACTACTGAATTAGATAAGGCGAGACGAGTAAAAAATTCTATCATAAAAAACTTTTCCTATTCCTTTTATGACAGCATTCTAAAAGTTTTTGCCTCTTCTAGTGATAAAAAGGAAATAGCCATTGCAAAGACTCTAAAAAAATTATACATCCATGGATTTAATTATTTGGAAAGTGCAGATGAAGACGTAATTCAATTTAGGGATTTATTAAAGAGAGTTTCTGGAGAAATTCATTCTTTCAAGGGACTACTTCGCTTTGATGAAAAAGAAGGAATTTTATTTGCAAAGTTTGAACCACAAAATGATATTTTATTTTTTATTTACAGACACTTTAAGAGTAGACTTGTAAATGAGAAATTTGTCATTGCAGATTTAAGACGTGACAAGGCAGTTATCTACAATGGTGAAAGAGGAGAATTTTTTAAATTTGAAATGGATGAAAATTTAAAATCAGAAGATGCTTATGTGAATCTTTGGCTCTCTTTTTACGATGCAGTCGCCATAGATGAGAGAAAAAATGAAAAATTGAGGATGCAAAATATGCCAAAAAAATATTGGAAGAATCTCCCAGAGATGAATAGGCTAAAAAAATAAGCTATATTAATAAAACTTTCTCCAAAGGGTATAAATATCTTGGGAGGAAAAGATGGAAAAAAATAGAATTGCAAACTTAAATACTTATATAGAAAAAAATTATCCCGGAGCAAAATTCATCGAAGCTAGTGACATTGATTTGCCAGATTTTTTGCAAAGAGATTTTGAGGCTGGATTAAATAACTGCACCATTACAAGCTTAACTAGGGTGATAACTTATTATTTTAAGGACATTGACAAAAATAAGGTCTACGAAGAAGTTTTTGAAATTGCAAAAAGAAATGGCTACTTCAAAAAATATGGAACTCTTCCAGTTTTTATCTCCCACATTGCAAATATTTACTTTAAGAGAAATAATATTCCCATAAGGGCAAGAGGCGTTTATTTAGGAAATTTTTATTCTCATGTAAAAGATGAGATAGATAATTTTAGGCCCTTACTTATGAATTTAGCTTCAGGTTATTATAAAAACCACTCCTTGGTTATTTCAGGATATTCAGTTTACAAATTTAGGGGCATGAAAGTTAAGTTTCTCCACGTTTATGACGGTTGGAATAAGGAAAAATCTTATATTGACTACAATGACTTAAATGGATTTTTGAGCCTTCCAATTTTTTCTTACAATGTCTTTGACATTGACTTAGATAGGAATTTGTAATAGAGTTTAAGACCAGATAGGGTGATTTTATGGAAAGAAACTATTTAAAATTTTTGGTATCTGAACTTATTTTTGTTAAGGAAGATACCTTGATAAATTTAATTCCAAAAACCGATGAAAAGTACAGGGAAATTTTTGGAGAATTAGAATCTTATGTAGATAATTTAAACCTTAGCATAAGAAAGCTTAGGAGAAATTTGAGACTTTTGGATAAACTTTCTCCAGAACTTGCCCAAAAAAAGGCAGATGAAGAATTTAAAAAAGATTTTTCTGAACTAAATGAAGAAGAAAAAATTGAAAATAAAGCCCCACTTATAAGTGATGATGACAGAAAAATAATAGAAGATTTATTTAGAGAGGTTATTTTTCACTACAGCCCAAGGCTTTACGATTTTCCTTTGGAAGATTTTGATGAGGCAAGAGAGCATTTTAAAAATTGTGATAGAGAGGGTCTCGAAAGCTTTTTAAATAAAAAAAGGCCAGAAGAATTAGATATAAGTGATGAAAAGCTTCAATATATGAGAGATGATTTAGAAATAGAAATTTCAATCTTATTTGATAGATTTCCACTAAATCAGTTGGATATGCTAGACGATAAGGAGGCAATAGATTTCAATTTAAATAGACTAAAAAATGTCTACGAAGAGTATCAAGAAATCTATGGAAGCCTTGGAGAAGAATTAAATATAAAAATTGCAGAAAAATATACTACCCCATAAAAAATTATGAGGTAGTTTTTTTATACAAATTTTTTTACTAAAGTTCTTGCTCCAATACTGGAAAGAATGCCCACAACAATTCCTGCAAGAACATCTGTGGGATAGTGAACTGAAAGATACATTCTAGAAAATCCTATTAGACATGCCAAGATTAGGGCGAAAATTCCTTCTTTTTTGTTGAAGTGAAAAATTCCCCAAGCAGTGGCAAAGGATGATCCAGTGTGCCCTGATGGGAAAGATGATCCCATGGGTTTATTTATCAGAAGATCAAAGTCATAGACTGTATAAGGTCTAGGTCTTCCTATCAGAGGTTTCATAATTAAAAGTCCAATAATAGAAAAAATAATTAGACCAAAAATAAGAGTGAGACCTTCTCTTTTATCTCTCTTGTCTTTCTGAAAAAATATAATGAGGGCAAGAATAATCCAAACTATTCCGCCGTTACCAAGACTTGTGATAAAAATCATAAATTTGTCTAGGATGGGGGAATGAATTGATTCCAAAAATTTTAAGAATTGTAATTCCATCTTATTCTTTTTCTTTAAATTTGCCCTTGATGAATTGCACAAAATTCTTTAGGTTTTTCTTTAGGAAGGCTTCCTTGTGATAAACCATGTAGTAAGTCCTCTTTATTTCTAGGTCTTTGATTCTGTGCTTAGTTATTTCAGCATCTTCAAAAGAAGATTCTGCACCGAGAGAAATTGCATCAGAAGATTTTACAATATTTAGGACCATGTCCTTGTTTTGACAAATATACTTAATGTCAATAGGTATATTCGTTTCTCTCAAATAAGTTAGAAGGATTTTCTTTGTTGATTCGTCAAGATCTCCTAGGACAAATTTTTTGTTCCTAAGATCTTCGGCGTCTAATTCCTTCTTTTTACTGAACTCAGAATCACCAGATGAAATAATATAAATTTCATCTTCGTAGAAAGGTTCTGCAATATTTTTTTCAAAACCTGTGTCTCCGTCGATGATTGCCAAGTTAATTATTCCGGCATTTAATTTTTTAAGTATTTCTTCGCGAGAGTCAACATAAACTCTAATTTTTATGTCTTCTTTTTTACTTTCATATTCATCAATGATTTCTAAAAGAAACTGAGAGCTAAAATTTGAGCTGACGCCAAGATTGATATTGTGAGCAGTAGATGAACCTTGTAAGAAAATAACAGTATCTTGAAATTGTTCCAAAATATTTAAGGCAAAGTCATATAGTCTTAAGCCAACATCTGTTATGTATAATTTTTTTGAAATTCTATCGAAGAGCTTAACATTGTACTCACTTTCAATTTGAGAAATTGCATGAGATACAGTGGGCTGCGAAATATTAAGATTACTTGCAGCATTTGACATATTTTTTGTCTTAACAACTTCGATAAATATTTCTAAATCTCTAATTGTCATAAAAACCTCCTTAAACCTATTCTAGTATCATTTTTAGCAAAAATCAAGAATTATAGAAGAAAGCTTATATTTTTATTTTCAGTAAAATTTTAAGAAAAATATTTGTAGGAATATTGTCACATTATAAAAAGAATACTAAAAATATAAACAAAGGGATTATCCCTTTGTCTATCAAAATTTATTTATATCGTAGGTCTTTAAATCGTTAAACCAAGCCGGATCATCAGCCAGATTTTCTTGGAAGACCCCTTCCTTTTTCATGTAATCAATAAAAAATAAATTAAATTTTTCTGCTCCATTCACATTTAAGTGATGAGGATCATAAAAGTCATCCTTAGATAAATTCATTTCATCATAATATTTGTTAAAGTCGATGAAGTCTGCGTTCTTTTCGCCAAGGTGTTTTTCTATAACTTTTATATTTTCTTCATAGATAGGATAATCGTAAATTGGAGTTTTTAGAAAATAAAGTTTAATGCCATTTCTTTTAGCAAGATCAATTATTTCATCAAAGGCTTTTAAGTTGGATTCTAAATAACTTTCTTCATCAAAATTTTCTGCAAATTCTGTATATTCTGTTTTTACTTCTTCTCCAGAATTGGCAAAGTCCTCACTCTGTCCCTTTAAGAGTACATAGCCCTTTAAATAGTCTTTATAGCTTTTCTTATCAAAGTTATAATCTTCGTCTTTAAGCTCATTCCATCTTGAGTGGTAGGCTATTAGAGGAAAAATTGCTGGGAGTTTATTTCCCCAGGGAACTTTTTTTGCAACCATTTCAATTTTATTTTTTGAAAGGGGCAAATAATCTGAATAAGAATTTATTACACTGTAATCCTCAGGAATATTGTAGATTGAACTTTGGATGTCCACAAAAATAACAGTTGGATTTTTTCTTTTTAAGGCTTCTTTCACATAAGAGGCGGTGATTTTTAGGGGTTGACTTTGTGATGCCAATACATAGGACTTAACTCCAGTATTTCTATATATTACAAGGGGTTCAAAGGAACAGTAAGTGTGGCTTGTTCCAAAAAACATGGCATTGTAATCTTCACTTTCGTTAAAAAATCCACCAATTTTATTTCCCATATCCCAAGGTTTTGCCAAAGATTTTCTAATAAAGAGATTATTCAGTTGTAGGCAGGCAAAAATAATTATGCCTAAAAAAATTATAGATTTTAAAATTTTAAAAAATTTTTTCATATTAGCTCCTAGAACTGAAAGTAAATAAAGGCAGATTCAGAAAATTCTGGTCCATAAATCCCAAATATTATTATTGCAAAGATAAAGGCCAAATAAACTATCCATCTTAGAGGAAGGACTAAATTTATAACTTTTTGGGACAAATTTATCTTATTGTATTTTAGTATGTCAAAGATAAATAAAATCACAACTCCACAAATAAGTGGATAAATATTAGCTAATCCAAATTTTGAATTAGCAATTTCTTCTAGTAAGTTTTTGGAAGAAGGATTGTTTATTATACTTAGGATAAATTCATTTCCATGGTGAATATTTTCTGCCCTAAAATAAATAAAGGCAAATACAACTATTATGAAAGTAAGGACTCGCCTTATTGTGTCAATAAAAATATTTTTTCTTTTAGAATTTTTATTTATGCCAAAAATATTTTCTAAAACATTAAAAACTCCGTGGATAAGTCCCCAAAAGACAAAGGAAAGTTCTGCACCATGCCAAAGTCCACTTACTAGAAATACAATAAGTAGGTTTAAACATTTTCTAAAAGATCCACGTCTGTTGCCACCTAGAGGAATGTAAAGATAATCCTTAAACCAAGTAGAAAGGGAAATGTGCCATCTTCTCCAAAATTCTGTTATGGATTTTGACAAAAGTGGTTCCTTAAAATTATCCATTAAGTCAATGCCGAGAATTTTTGCAGAACCCTTTGCCATTATAGAATAGGAATAAAAGTCGCAATAAATTTGGATGGTAAATAAAAGTCCTCCAATTATTAGGAATTCTCTAGAGTGCATTTTGTAAGAAGAAAAGGCATCGTTGACAAAGATGGCTGCCCTGTCAGCTATTAGCAATTTTAAAAACATGCCGTAGACAAAAAGCACAAGACCTCTTACTAGATTGTCATAGGAAAATTTTTTAGGATTTTTAATTTGAGGAAGAAGATTTCTACTTCTTTCAATAGGTCCTGCCACAAGTTGAGGGAAGAAAGACACGAAGAGGGCATAGTCAATAAAATTTTTCTCTGCCTTGAGATCTTTTCTGTAGACATCGATTGTGTAGCCTAAAGCTTGGAAGGTATAAAAGGAAATTCCAACTGGTAGCAAAAGATCTAGGGCAATATTAAATTCTTTTGATGAAATTTTTGCTGCCAAGTCCACAAAAAAGTTAAAGTACTTAAATATAAATAAAATTCCCAGATTTATAAAGAAGCACAAAAATACAGCGACTTTCATTTTATTTTTAGAATCTCTGTTATTTTCTATAAAAATGCCAGTTAAGTAAGTTATGAAAATGGAGATTAGCATTAGGAAAGTGTATTTTACATTCCAAAAACTGTAAAATGTAAGACTTGCCAAGAGCAAAAATATATTTTTAGATTTTCCCCTAAATAAATTGTAAAAAATTACAACTATGGGAAGGAAAATTAAGTATTCAAATGAGTTAAAAAGCATAAAATCCTCCAATCACTATATAATATAGTAAAATTTGGAGGATTTCAATATTTAGATTAGCTAGCTATTAGGCTTAATTTGTACTCCTTGGGAGTTTTGCCAGTGTATTTTTTAAAGGTCATTGTAAAGTGGGCTTGAGATGAAAATCCACACTCATAAGAAATATATTCTAGGGTCTTTTTGTCCTCTGTCAAAAGTTTTTTTGCCTTATTTGTCTTTAAGGTATTTAAATATTGGCAGAAGGTAAAGCCAGTTTCTTCTTTAAAAAGGGAGCAAAGATAATTTTTGGAAAGATGAAGTTTTTTTGCCAAATCTTCCAAAGTGAGTCCCTTCATGTATTCTTTGTTAATAATTTTAAGAGCCTTATCTATAAGATCATTCTTGGAAAAAGAAAGAGCATCGAGAAGGGAGTTGGAATAAGACTCTATTAGGTCTTTTGCAAGATTTTTTATAGCTTCTTCTTCACAGATATCTTCAAGTCTTTTTGTGAAATTGTCATGTATGTATGAAAGGTCTTTGTTATATGTAATCAAGAAGTAGGTGTAAAGAAAGGTGTTTAGATTTTCTATTTGCCTTTTCATATCTTCAATGGAAGATTCTTTTTTTATATCTTCAATATTTTCAAAAATTTCTGTGGCACAGTTTATGCACTGAGGTCTTGCCATTTGTGCAATCCTAAGATAATTTGTCATAAATTCCTCCTGTTTTTAATTTATTTTCTTAACTTTTTTACTTTATTTAATTTTTTATGGATTTGTTTAGTTTTTAAATTTAAAGTCAAAATAATTATAAGCTAATTGATATCAAATATCAATAGTAATATTTTTATTTTATCTCATCTTTAACAAAATAAAAGGAGAAATATTTTAAAAATCCTAAAAAGTTTTTGTAAAAATTTATAGAAAGTTGTAAAATAAATACTTTATGAAAGTCTTAATATAAAAACTAAAGAAAATAAATCTTAATATCTTTAAAAATAAATCTAAATATTTATAAATAATTTTAAGATTTTCATCAAATTTATGTTACGAGATAAAAATTTGTTAAAAATTGAATTTGTAGAAGATAAATGGGGCTAGATGGTTTTAATTTTTCACAAATAGCATATAATAAGAAGAAGGAGGGATGACTGTGACAATTTCAAAAAATAAAATGATTGAACTAGAGAAGAGAACAATAGATGAATATAAAATTGATTCTCTTATTTTAATGGAAAATGCAGGAATGGGAATATATCGTGAAATTAATCAGTACGATTCCTTTACAATAATTTGCGGTAAGGGAAATAATGGTGGCGATGGTCTTGTCATTGCAAGGCACCTAATACTAAGTGGAAAACTAGTTGAGGTATTTGTAGTTGGCGAATATCCCACTAGAGAATTTTCAAAAAATTTAGAAATTTTGGAAAAACTTACTGAAATAAATTATATAGAAGACGAAAATTTTGATGACTTAGTTGAATCACTAGAAGTCAATGAAGTTACTATTGACGCCATTTTTGGGGTTGGTTTAAATAGAGATTTAAATTCTTTTTATAAAAACTTAATCAACTGTATAAATGAACATGGAAATTATGTCATTGCTGTGGATATCCCTTCTGGAATGGATGCAGATACTGGAGATGAGTACGGTAATTGTGTAGCGTCTAATCTTACTTATGCTATTTCGGACATAAAAAAGGGAGAACTTTTAAATAGCAAGGTGGGAGAACTTAAAAAAATATATATAGGGATTGTGAGGTATGCCAATGAGTAAAAAAATAAGCAGAAATATAAATTTGACAGAAGGCTCAATTGTCGAAGGGATAATTAAATTTGCCATTCCCCTTCTTCTCACAAACTTTTTGCAACAGCTCTACAACACAGCTGACCTTATGATAGTGGGAAGATTTGCTGGCAAAAACCCCATGGCAGCCGTTGGAGCAACTGGACCTGTTTCAAACCTTTTGATTGGTCTTTTCCTTGGGCTTACAACTGGTGCATCAGTAATAATTTCTCTTTACTATGGTTCCAATGACAGAGAAGCTTTAAAAAGATCTGTGGGTTGTTCTTATTTTCTCGGACTAGTTTCGGGTCTTATTATAACGGCCTTTGGTTATTTTACTACGCCATTTTTCCTAAGGATAATGGACACACCACAGGAAATTTTACAAGATGCGACAATTTACATGAGGGTATTTTTCCTAGGAACAGTTCCAATTCTTATATACAACATGGGAGCATCAATCCTAAGAGCAACAGGCGACTCCAAGAGACCTTTTAACTTTTTGTGCGTTTCTGCTATTGTAAATATTGCCCTTGACTTATTGTTAGTAGGATTTTTAAAGATGTCAGTACTAGGAGCAGGTATTGCAACCCTTGCATCTCAAGTTACATCAGCAATTCTTGTAACTTATTCACTCCTAAAAACTGATGGATCTTATAAACTTAGAAGAAGTGAAATAAAACTTCACAAGTTTGAAGCTAAGAGAATTTTTGAAGTTGGTATCCCAACAGGAGTTCAAACAGCTCTCTTGTCCTTTACTAATGTAATTTTCCAAGCGAAGATAAATTCCTTTGGACCAGATGCCATAGCAGGTGTTGCGGCAGAAGGAAGAATAGATGGATTTTTATTTATGTCCCTGCAAGCTATTGCTCTTGCAGCTACAACTTTTTCGGGACAAAACTTTGGTGCCCAAAAATTTGACAGACTTCGTGAAGGTATGAAAGTTTCACTATTAATTGTATTTGGAATTGCTTTTGTATTGTCACTAATAGCATACTTCTTGGCAAGTCCTCTTATTGCAATATTTAATTCTGATCCTGATGTCGTTGCCTATGGGGCAGACTTCCTGAAGATTTTGAGTCTTGGAATATGGTCCTTTGGACTTTCAGAAACAATATCTGGCTTTATAAGAGGAAGTGGACACGCAATGGGACCCATGATTATTTCTCTTCTAACAATTTGTATATTTAGGATTGTAATAGTTTACTTTGCAATGCCAATTTACAATTCAATAAGGGTAATATCCATAATTTATCCAGTTTCTTATCTTGCAAATTTCCTAATTATGGCAATTTATTTTAAATTTGGAAAGTGGAGAAAAGATTTTGATTTTTAAATAAATTTTATAAAAGAATTAATAGAATTTGGCACCTCTTGGTGCCTTTTTCATTGCAATAAAGAGAAGATTTATTGTAAACTATAAGTAATATAAAAAAAAGCAGTGATTTTATGAAGAAAAAAACTTTAATTTTAATAATTATTTTGGCAGCTGGGATTTTTTTTGCAGTATCTTCTTTTAATAGATATCCAAAAAAAATTGTTGCAGAAATTCTCTACACAATAGACGACAGGATTTTTGCCTTTGCAGATGACTATTTCCAAGATTTTGGCTTTAGTGACATCTTTAACAAGGTAAAAGCTTCTGGAGATTATGGACTAAGACTTTCTTGTGAAAACAATAGGGGCGACAAGTTAAATATAATAAATCACCAGTCAGCAAGCGACAAATCTAGATATTTTTACGAGAGAAAAGAAGTAAATCATGAGATTGAAACTTATGGTGAAAAAATTATAAATAGTGATGTTTACCTTCTTAGAGAGGATATAGCAAGTCTTCCCCTATACATTGACAGAAATACTATGCTTAACCTTTCTCGCGACTCCAAAGTTTTATCAGACCTTGGCTATAGTTTGGACAACAAAAAATTATTTCTTCCACCAGTTTCTCCTTCTGAAAAGAATTCGGAACTAAAAAAATATGTGAAAAAAGAATGGACAGAGATAATTAGGAGAACTAAAGTAAAAAAGATCTCCGAAAAAAGTTATGAAGTAAAATTAAAGTCCAAAGACTTAAAAGATCTAATGGATAAGATAGAAGATTTTTATAAAGAAGAAAATTACTTTCCTTACACTTATTTTTCAAGCTTTTTGAGAGATGAATTTTCAAAAATTTCCTATGATTTAGATAAGAGAGATTTAATAGTTTTTTATATCTCAACAGATGATGAGGGAAATCTTTTGAGATTAAAATCAGATGATTCTAAGTATGCCCTTACTATAAAGGATTATTTGGAATTAAAATTTCCAGAAACTAAAATTTATATTGAGCCTGAAGAAAATGGAGATTTAAAAACCCTAAAGGGGAAAATCAATGACAGGTCTTTTAGGATGTCCTATTATCCAAAGACAAAAAAATTAATTTATCACGATGGAAAGACCCTTATAAATGCGAGATTTTATAATTTTATAAGATCTAAAAAGTTTAAATTAATTGCTGATATTGATGGTGAAAATATAAAAAAATTAAATGTCAATTTTTATACAGTGCCAGAAAAAATTGAAAAAGAAAAAGAATATATAGAAATTTTGAAATTAGATGAAGAGGCTTGGAAGAGATTGAGATGGGGTGAAAAAGTTGAGAAATGATATAAATAGAAAGGACAAATTAATCTTTAGCATGCTTTTAGATGCCATAATGGTGGGCTTTTTTGCTGGGATTTTTTCTGTTCTATATAGATTTGTAATAATGAAAATGGACATGTATAGGGCATTTTTGTATAAGGAATTTAATATAAAATCTTTATTTATTTTAATAGTTTTGGCAAGCTTAATTTCTTTTATAATCTACAAATTATTAAAATGGGCACCCCTATCAGGTGGAAGTGGTATTCCACAAATTAGGGGAGAAATCCTTGGCAAATTTAAGATGAATGAAGTCCCAACACTTGTTTCCAAAATTGTAGGTGGAGGACTGGGAAATCTCATGGGATTTTCGCTTGGAAGAGAAGGTCCATCTATCCAAATGGGTGGAGCTGCGGCAAAGTTTTTGGGCAAATCTCTTAGAAGACCACCTGATGAAATAAAGTATATGATAACAGCAGGAGCAGCAGCAGGACTTGCCGCAGCCTTTAACGCACCTATGGCTGGAGCAATTTTTGCCATAGAAGAACTTCACAAGTCCTATTCAAAATTTGTTCTCTTGCCAGCACTTATTGCATCAATAGTGGCAAATTATGTTTCCTTTGTAATTATGGGAGCAGAAACTTCCTTTTCCTTCTTTGTGACAAAATCACTGCCAATGAAATTAATTTGGCTTCCCATTGTTATTGGAATTTTGACAGGTTTAGTTGGAGGAATTTATAACCACTTAATAACAAAATTTCAGGACTTATTTAAAAAAATAGATTCAAAAATTTTAAAATATGCACTTTTAATGGGAGTTACAATACTTGTTGGATTTATGTTTTTTGAAGGAACTGGAGGAGGACACGGGCTTCTAGAAAAAATGGCAAAGGAAAGATTTGCAGTAAAATATATACTTGCCATACTTTTGGTAAAATTATTTTACACAACATTTTGTTACGGATCAGGTGTCCAAGGTGGAATATTCTTACCTGTCCTAGTTATTGGAGGATCTTGTGGAGCTTTAGTTTTTTCTATCTTAGATGGAACTTTTGCCCTAAACGACTATTACATCAACTTTATAATCTTGGGCATGAGTGGAATTTTAGCTTCAGTTGTCAGAAGTCCAATTCTATCCATAATTTTAGTTTCAGAAATGACAAAAACTTTTGAACACTTAATTGCCCTATCCATTGTGGTTATGGTGTCCTACTATGTTGCAGAACTTTTGAAAGTTGCACCAATTTACGACACTCTTTTTGAAAGACAGTTAAAAGATAAAAATTTACTTACTGCAAAAGAAAAAGAACTTGGCGATTATTCAGTTTTTGAGTATACTGTTTCAGATGATTTTGTCAATATAAATAAAAGCCTAAGAGATATAAAATTCCCAAGACACCTTATAATTCTTTCCATTGAAAGAGATGGAAGTGAATTTGTACCAAAGGCAGATGACTTGATCCTGCTTGGAGATAAAATAACTGTATTAATAAACGCAGAAGACTCTCTCGATATAGATGAATTTTTTAAGGGAGAATAATAACTAATAAAAAAGTGCAAGATTTTTTTCTTGCACTTATTTTACTTATAAAATAAATTTTATTTAGAAATTTACTTATAAATTTTTATAAGTTCTCTAAATATTTTTTGACTTGGGGACCTACATAGGCCTTGTCATCTTTTAAAAGAATTGGTCTTTTTACTAGCATACCGTCACTTGAAAGAAGTCCGTAGATTTCATCGTCAGTCATATCCTTTTTCTTGTCCTTTAGATTAAGTTCTCTATACCTTACTCCAGATGAGTTAAAAAGTTTGTAGATGTCTATATCTGCCATTTCTTTTATTTTTTTAAGTTCTTCTGTACTCAAGAGATCCTTGTCGATTTCTCTATATCCATAGGAAATATTTTTTTCTTCTAAAAGTTTTTCAATATTTTTGCAAGTACTGCATTTTTTATATCCAATTAAAGTATTCATAATATCCTCCTCTTAAAACAAATTATACTATAAAAAAATATAAAAAAATTTTAAAAATTTTTTAAAAAAGTGTTTACAAAATAGTTTTGTGTGGTATAATATTAATACCAAATAAGATTAACGTATTAAAGTAAAGAAATTGATTAACTTATTTGGTGAGAAAAATGACAATTCCATCCAAGTAAAAGTAAAAGCGTATTTGATTTTTATTAAATTTGTTAGCCTTTTTATTAAAATTTAATGAGGCTTTTATATAAATCGAATGAGAAAAAGTAATTAGTTGATGGTAAATAGTGTAAATTGTAAGAATTAATGAGATTTACTCTTAGTTTTTATATAAATGGCAAAGAGTCCTAGAGTTGGGAGCTCTTACAAAAGCTTAATTTATATATGACTTTAGTAAATAAAGATTATAGGTGATAGATGTGATTGAACCAAAAAGTTTAAGTTGGATGGAATTGGAAATTTAAAAAGGATGTCTTTTTCTTGTATAAATATAAAGACATTCTTTTTTTATGCATATTTTTAATTTTAAATTTTTATAATTTAGATTAATATGCCTTTTTGATATTAAAATTTCAAAGAGTTTATAAAATTTATTATACAAAAAATCTCCACCATAAAAAGTGGAGATCTTTAAATTATAAGATTATTTATCTGCTAAGATTTTTGCAGCCATTTCTTTTCCAAAGTCAATTAATTGTTTTAATTCTTCGTCAGTTGCTGCACCTTGAATTTCAAGTTGAGTGTCAAGAACATCGTACTTGCCATCTTCCATGTATTTTTTTAGAGTTCTTAAAGCTCCACCAGACCATGAGAAAGTACCGAAAATTCCCCAATAATTATTTTTCATTCTTTGGTGAGAAACTTCTGTCAAAAGATAATTCATTGGAGGGAATAGGTTGTTGTCGTAAGAACATGATCCCAAGATAACTCCCTTGTATCTCCAAATATCTGATAGAAGATAAGAATTAGATGTCTTTGTAATATCTCTTACTTTTACATCTTTAAGTCCACCTTCGGCAAGTCCTCTGGCAACAGCTTCTGCCATTGTTTCAGTGTTTCCATACATTGAACCATAAATAACTACACAGCCATCAATTGTTTCTTGTTTTGCAAGTGATGTGTAGATGTCGATAATTTTTTGAGGATTTTCTCTCCAAATAGGTCCGTGGTCTGGACAAATTAATTCAACATCAAGATTTTCTAATTTTTTTAGAGCCTTTAATGCTTGGCTTGCATATTTTCCAACTATGTTGATGAAATATCTAGTTGTTTCTTCTAGATATTGTGAATTGTATTCGATTTGGTCATCGAAGATTCCACCATCAAGTGTTCCAAAACCGCCAAAAATATCTTGTGAGAATAAAGTCTTAGTTTTTTCTTCATAGGCAACCATAGATTCTGGCCAGTGAACCATTGGAGTTGTGTAGAAAGTAATTTTTCTATCTCCAAGTTCTACGGTTTCCCCGTCCTTAACTTCTATGATGTTGTCAGTAACTTCGTAGAAGTTCTTTAGCATTGCCACAGCCTTTTTGTTTGTAACAAGCTTTGCATCTGGATAGATGTCCAAAATTGATATAATTGAAGATGTGTGGTCTGGTTCCATGTGATTGATTACTATGTAATCAATTTTTTCATTTTCCCCAATAATTTCATTTATCTTTTGAATGTAATCGTCAATTGTGTTAACTCTTACTAAATCAAAAAGTATATTTTTTTCACCTTTAAGCACGTAAGAGTTGTAAGCAACTCCCTTTGGTAGTGGCCACATTCCTTCAAATAATTCTGTTTTTCTATCATTTGTACCTATGAAATAAATATCATTTTTAATAGGCACTGACAATAAATTTTCCATATATCCTCCTTATATTTATATTAAATATTTTTAAAAATTTATTTCTAATTTGAATAAGCTAAAATTTTAAATCAAAAAATTCACTATAAGTAATTTAATACCCCATAATCCCAATAAAAATCAGAACTTTAGAATAATTTTGATTTTAGTAAAATTCTAAAAAGTCGTGTCTTTCTCCCTTTTCCTTGTAGCCTAAAATTTGTTCCATATTTACATTTTCTGTTGCACGCAAGAGATTTATATCCACGTTTTTATTTTCTTTTTTTAGTTCTTCAATAAGTTCTTTTATAAAAAATCTCTTGTTGCCAGATTTCTTTTGGGTAACAGTGCAGGCACAATCAAGAGCAGATAGACCAGTTGATTTCATAAACCTTATTATTGCTTCTTCCTTTACAAGATACATTGGTCTAATGAGTTCAAGTCCTTCAAAGTTTTTTGACTTTAACTTTGGCATCATTGTTTTAAAATCGCCAGCGTAAATAATGTTAAGTAGAACAGTTTCTATTACATCATCAAAGTGATGGCCAAGAGCAAGTTTGTTACAACCAAGTTCTTGTGCTCTGTTGTATAAATTACCTCGACGCATCCTTGCACACATGTAACAAGTTGATCCACCTTCTGACATTTTTTCAGCCACAGAAAAGACATCGGAATCGTGAACCTTAACAGGTATGCCCAGTTTTTCACAGTTGTATTCAAGTCTTTTTCTGTTTTCAGGAAGATAACCAGGATCCATTGCTATAAATTCAAGGTCAAAGGGCACCTTATTGTGTCTTTTTAATTCTTGCATTAATTTTGCAAGAGTAAGAGAATCCTTGCCACCTGATATAGCAACAGCAACCTTGTCGCCTGGGCTAATCATTTCATATTTATTAACCCCTTGGACAAATTTTTTATAAATATCTCTTCTGTAAGTTTTTATGAGGGACCTCTCTATGTCCACAACACTTTTTATTGTTTCCAAAAATATTTCACCTTCATCAATCTATTTTCATTATATCACAGTTATTTACTAATTTTTAAATAAATAAAGCCTAAAAAAATCTAAAATCTTTTATTAAAATCAAGACTCCTATAAAGTTTTGCTTAAAAATTATAACACAAGTAGAATTTTATAAAAATAATTTTGGGAATATATAGGATAAGAAAGACTTAAATTATAAAAAATATCTCCTTTGTGATATAATTTATGTAATTTAACTATAAGAAGCGTGAGCTAAAAAAAGAAAAGGAAGTATAAAATGGTAAATTATAATGTAAAGAAAAACCTCACTTTGCTTGTTGATTTTTATGAACTTACAATGGCAAATGGATTTTTTAAAGAAGAAATGAGAGATAAAATTGTCATCTTCGACATGTTCTTCAGAGAAGTACCTGACAATGGAGAATACACAATAGTTGCAGGACTTGAACAATTAATCGAGTACATGGGAAATCTTCATTTTTCTGATGAAGACATAGAATTTTTAAGAAGTAAGAATATTTTTGACGAAGAATTTTTAGCTTACCTAAAAGATTTTAAATTTGTATGTGATGTTTGGGCAATGCCAGAAGGAACACTTGCTTTCCCAGGCGAACCACTTTTAACAGTGAGAGGTCCAGCTATCCAAGCTCAAATGCTTGAAACTATGGTTCTCTTAACTTTAAATCACCAATCTATGATTGCAACTAAGGCATCAAGAATTGTTAGACAAGCTAAGGGAAGACCAGTAGTAGAATTTGGATCAAGAAGAGCACAAGGTTACTCTGCTGCAAATCTTGGAGCAAGGGCAGCTTATATTGGAGGTTGTGCAGGTACAGCCAACACTTTATCAGATAAAATGTTTGGAGTTCCTGCTCTTGGCACAATGGCACACTCTTGGGTTCAAATGTTTGACACAGAATTAGAAGCCTTTAGAGCCTTTGCTAGAGTTTATCCAGACAACTGCCTTCTTCTTGTTGACACTTACGACACTTTAAAAGAGGGGATCCCAAATGCAATAAAAGTCTTTGACGAAGAAGTTGTTCCGCGTGGATTTAGACCTAAGGGAATAAGAATTGACTCTGGGGATATAACTTATATTTCCAACAAGGCTAGAAAAATGTTAGATGATGCAGGTTATCCTGATGCACAAATTATGGCATCAAATTCTCTTGACGAATACACAATAAGGACAATCCTTCACCAAGGGGCAAAACTTGATTCCTTTGGAGTTGGCGAAAGACTTATAACATCAAAGTCATCTCCAGTTTTTGGTGGAGTTTATAAACTTGTTGCCACAGTAAATGATGATGGAAAAATTATTCCAAAGATTAAAATTTCTGAAAATGTGGCAAAAATAACTACACCAGGTTTTAAAGAACTTTATAGATTTTATGAAAATGAAACTGGAAAAGCCATGGCAGATGTAATCGCCCTAAGGGATGAAGAAATTCCTGAGGACAATTATGAAATTTTCCATCCAGTTTACACTTGGAAGAGGAAAACTTTAAGCGACTACACAGCCAAAAAGGTTCTTGTACAAATTTATGACAAGGGTGAACTTGTTTATGACCTGCCAAGTCTTGAAGAGATAAAGGAAAGAGCAGAAAGAGAACTTGACACTCTTTGGGAAGAAACAAAAAGACTTGACAATCCAAATGAATACATCGTTGACTTGTCAGAAAAACTTTGGAAATTAAAGGATGAACTTTTGAAGAAGCACGGTAAAAACTAATAGGATGAAAAAAGAAAGGGAAGTTATATGCAGTATTACGGAAATGTTTTTAGACCGCCAAGTGAGGCAAGGTCACTAATAGTTCAGGCTACAGTGGGTTGTTCACACAACAACTGTACTTTTTGCTACATGTACAAGGAAGATGATTTTAGGATAAGACCCCTTGAAGATATAAAAAAGGATTTAATCGAAATGTCCTCCTATGGAGATTATTTTGAGAGAATCTTCTTGGCAGATGGAGATGCCCTTGTTTTAAAGACAGAGGACTTAGTCGAAATCCTAAGGACAATAAAAAAATATTATCCCAATGTAAAGAGGGTTTCTTCCTATGCAACAGCTCAGGATATAAATAGAAAGTCCCTAGAAGAATTAAAAACTTTAAGAGAAGAAGGACTCGAAATGCTCTACATTGGTTTTGAAACAGGAGATGAAGATCTCTTAAAGGAAATTCAAAAGGGTATAACTTATGACGAATATGTCACTGCCATGAAAAAGGCAAAGGAAGCAGGATTTAAAACTTCTGTCACAATAATTGCAGGTCTTGGTGGAGTAGAGGGAATGGAAAAAAATGCAGTTGGAACTGCAAAACTAGTTTCCGAAACAAAACCTGACTTTTTGGGGTACCTCACAATGAGAATTTACAAAAATACTCCGCTTTATGAAGATTATGTGACTGGTAAATTTAAGATGCCAGATGCAGGAGAGATCCTAGAAGAGATGAAAATATTTTTGGAAAATGTGGACTCAGAAGGAACTGTCTTTAGGTCAAATCACGCTTCCAATTATGTACTCCTCGCTGGCAATTTAAATGAAGATAGAGAAGATCTAATAAAGGCCATAGAAAAAACTTTAAAGAAAAAGTCTTTTAGACCTGACGTATTGAGAGGATTTTAAAATTGAAAAATAAAAATTTTGAAAATAAGGATGAAAAAAGGCAAAAAAATGATAATTTTTCTAGAGATATTAACTCTGGTGTCATTTCTTTTACAGAAGAAAATGAAGAAAAATCTCTTGCCCTAAATCCTGTTAGATATCTCATCCCCCTTGATAGTTCTTCTTCCAAGAAAAAAGAAAAACTTGACATAGACTACATTTTTAAGGACAAGGATGAAGCTAACAATAAGAATTTCGAAATTATTATTGAAGTAAATCCAAAAGATTTTGAAGAAAATAAAAATAAGAGGAAAAGGGGCGACAATCTCCCTCTTCCTCGCATAAATTATATAAATGCAGAAGACAAAAATAAATCTAATAAAATAGGACCTGGATCCTTATTTTATGATTACTTAGAGATTTACTTAAATAGGACAAAAAATATAGAAAGACAATTTTTTGAAGACTACTTTGACTTGTAGTTTCAAATTGAGGTGAAAAATGGAAGAAGAAAGAGAAATAAAAGAAAAAAATAAATTGACATCAAAATTATCTTTTAAAACTGATGTCTACAAGAAAATATTTTTGTTGGGACTTGCCCTTTTATTTGTGGCATACTTATTTAGAAATAGTGGAATTATATTTTCTGGCTTAGGCGTATTCATAGGAATTTGTGCTCCCTTTATCTTAGGTGGAGTAATTGCTTTTATAATGAAAATACCCCTAAACTTTTTGGAAAGAAAAGTTTTTGACAAAATTAAAAATGAAAAATTTCAAAAACACAAGAGGTCAATATCAATTGCCCTTTCCTTTATTGTATTAATACTTCTTATATTTTTAATTAGTGCAATAATAGTGCCACAACTTATAAATTCCTTTAACGAACTTAGAAAGTCCCTTCCAAGTTTCTTGCAAATGGCAATAGATAAGACAAGACAAATCCCTTATCTAAATAACTATTCAGACAAATTGCAAGCTGAATATGACAACTTGTCTTGGAATGAAATTTTTAACAAGGCAAAGAGTTTTGTAAAATCAGACGAAAAGTCATCATATATACTTAACTCTGCACTTTCAACTGCATCAAGTATTGTTGGTGGACTTGTTTCTTTCTTCCTTGCCCTTATAACATCTATCTATGTATTGGCAGAAAAAGAAAGACTTGGCTATCAAGCAACAAGAATTTGTTACTCATGCTTTGACAACAAAGTTGCAAACAAAATAATTCATGTTTTCCACCTTCTTCACGAAAACTTTTTTGGTTTCATAAGGGGACAACTTACAGTAGCAACTTTTATTGGAATTGCAACTTTTATATGTAGTTTAATATTGAGGATGCCAAATGCGGCGACTCTTGGAGTAATAATTGGAGTTACAGATCTTGTGCCAATAATTGGTCCCTTCCTTGGAGGAGCCATGGCCTTTGTCATGATTGTAATAGAAGATCCAACAAAGGGTCTTGCCTTTATTATCCTAATTGTAATCTTACAACAAATTGAATCAAATCTTGTTTATCCAAAACTTGTGGGAAAAGAAGTTGGACTTCCATCCCTTTGGACTCTTGTAGCTATAACTATTGGTGGATCTCTATTTGGAGTAGTTGGCATGTGGGCATTTATACCACTAGCATCAACTATTTATGCCTTGATAAAAGAATACACAGAGTACAAAATTGATGAAAAGAACTTAGATCTTAGGATGAAAAAAATTTAAAATAAAAAATAAAACTGCTTGGAGAAATAAACCCAAGCAGTTTTTTGATTTAAAAATCTTATTTACTTTTCTTTTTTGTTGTCTTTTTTGATTTTTTGTCTTCCTTTTTATCTTCTTTTTTATCTTCGTCCTCTTCTTCTTTTTTATTTTCTTCTGCTTCCATAATGCTACCTTCGCAGAATAAGTAAGTTCTCATTTGTTCGTCCCAGCCTTCTTGGTTGCGACGTAACCATTCAAGTGTCATCATTGCGTGTTCAATTTCTTCTTCAGCATTGTGCCACATGATTTCCTTTAATTCCTTGTCGTCAGTAACAGCAACTCTTTGGTAGTACCAGTCCACTGCTTCTATTTCTTCTTTTAGTGAGTTAATCGCCCTAATAATTTCTCTAGACTTTTTTGTCATTTCACTAGCCGGTTCATGATAATCGTTAGCCATAATAACCTCCTTAACAAATAATAACATCTTACAAATAAATTATAGCACTAACAAAATAAAGTATGAAGTCAAAAATTTTTGAAAGTATGACTTTTGGGGTATAATAGATTTAGTTAGTTGATGAAAAGGAGAGATTATTAATGATTGAATTTAAAAATGTCAGCAAAATCTACCCCGGTAATCAGGTTGCAGCGGAAAATATAAATTTAAAATTTAAAGACGGCGAATTTATATGCTTTATTGGAGCCAGTGGATCGGGAAAGACTACTTGCATGAGAATGATAAATAGGATGAACGATATAACTAGTGGAGAAATTCTCATAAACGGCGTCAGCATAAAGGACATGGACCCAGTTGATCTTAGAAGACAAATTGGTTATGTAATCCAACAAATTGGACTCCTTCCACATATGACAGTTTACGATAACATAGTTCTTGTCCCAAGACTTTTGAAGTGGGACGAAGAAAAATTAAGACCTATTGCAGAAAACCTAATCGAAAAGGTGGACTTGCCACTATCTTACTTAGATAAATACCCATCAGAATTATCTGGTGGACAACAACAGAGAATTGGAGTTATAAGAGCTCTTGCAGCAGACCAAGACATAATTTTAATGGACGAACCCTTTGGTGCCCTTGACCCAATAACAAGAGATGCCCTACAAAAACTTGTAAAAAGACTTCAAAAAGAAATGGGAAAGACTATTGTCTTTGTTTCCCACGATATGGACGAAGCCCTATCACTTGCAGATAGAATTGTAATTATGAAAAAGGGTCACGTTGAACAATTTGACACTCCAGAAAATATACTTAAAAATCCAAAATCAAAGTATGTAGAAGATATGCTTGGTCAAGAAAAATTAAACGAAGCAAAAACATCTTATAGGACTGTTGAAACAATAATGTTAAAAAATCCAGTTTCTCTTCCAAAGGAAAGGTCAACTTACGATGCCCTTGCCCTTATGAGAAAGAAAAGAGTAGATACAATTTTCGTTACAGACGATGAGGGACATCTACTTGGATCAGTTGGCATGTTTGACATAGGAAAGTTCGGTAAAAATATAAAATCTCTTGAAGAAGTAATGGATAAGGTCTATGCCATAGATAAAGACACAGTTATTATGAATGCCATTCGCGACATTTATAATCTCGACATAAAAAATCTTCCTGTTGTAGATGATGAAAATAAACTTGTTGGACTAGTGACAAGGGCATCAGTTGTAGATACAATTTATACAAATCTTTGGGAAAATGAAGAAGAGGAAGAAGAGGAAGAAATTTTTGAAGAGGACAACTTGTCTGAACTTATGAAGGATGCATCAGGTGAGTCACCTAAGAAAATAGGTGATGAAAATGATTGATTTTTTAATAAATAACAGCGGAGAAATCCTGACAAAATCTATGGAGCATCTTTTTATTGCAGCAATTTCCCTTGCTTTTGGGATCCTTGTGGCAGTTCCACTGGGAATACTTTTAAATAAATCAAAGCAAGCAGCAAAAATTGTCATGGCAATAGCTTCAGTGCTACAAACAGTTCCTTCCTTTGCCCTTTTGGCTCTTATGATTCCACTTTTTGGAGTTGGGAAAAGGCCAGCTATAGTTTCACTTTTTATCTACTCTCTTCTTCCAATTTTGAGAAACACTTATCTTGGAATAGATGGAGTAAATGAAAATCTAATTGACGCAGCAAAAGGAATGGGAATGACTCCTTCTCAAGTTTTATTTAAAGTTCAAATTCCTATGGCAATGCCAGTTATCATGGGTGGAATTAGACTTTCAGCAGTTTATGTCCTTGCTTGGACAACTCTTGCTGCCTATGTAGGAGCAGGTGGACTTGGAGATTTTATCTTTAATGGACTTACAAATGCAATTATGCCAATGGTAGTTTGGGGAACAATCCCAGTAACACTTATGGCAATAATTGTGGACCTATTATTTGGAATCCTAGAGGATAAACTATCTCCAGACAAAAAAAGTGAGGTGGCATGATGAAAAAATTAAAAAAATATCTTTTGATTTTTATAATTTTGCCAATCTTTTTAACATCTTGTACCCTACCAGGAATTGGTGGCAACACAAAAACTTCTGTAGTAGTGGCAACTGGATCCAACACAGAAAGACAAATTTTAGGTGAAGTTGTAAAACAAATGATAGAACACGACACAGAGCTTGATGTTTCACTAATAACCAACCTATCATCATCTGTTTTAAATCACATAGCCATGTTAAAGGGTGATGTAAATGTTGTTGGTGCCATGTATACAGGAACAGCACTAAGTGGTGAACTTGGCATGGATCCAATAAAAGATCCAAAAGAAGCAGAAAAAGTTGTAATGGAAGAATATTACAAGAGATGGGAAAGATATTGGTACCCATCCTTTGGATTTGACAACACTTATGCTTTCATGGTTACTAAAAAGTTTGCAGAAGAAAATAATCTTAAAACAGTTTCTGACCTAGAAAAAATAAAAGACAAGACAAAAGTAGGAGTTGACACTGCTTGGATTAAAAGAGAAGGCGACGGATACAAGGCCTTTCAAGAAATTTATGGATTTTCCTTTGACACAGTCTATCCCATGGACATAGGACTTGTTTATACAGCCCTTGCCAGTGGAGAAATGGACGTAGTCCTTGGATATTCCACTGATGGGAAAATTTCATCTTATGACTTAGTTGTCTTAGAAGATGATAAAAGACTTTTCCCACCTTATGATTGTTCGCCAGTAGCATCAAAGGCAATAGTCGAAAAATATCCAGAAGTTGAAGAATCAATTATGAAACTTGTGGGACAAATCTCATCAGAAACTATGCAAGAATTAAATAGACAAGCAGATGAAGATTTGATTATGCCTTCAGTAGTGGCAGAAAACTTCTTAAAAGAAAATAATTATTTTGAAGATGTAAAAGTCGATAAAAATAAAATTAAAGAATACAAAGAATTAGCGGAAGGAGGAAAAAATGTCTGATGTAATATTATATTATATGGAGAATGCATCCTATGTCTTTGAACAATTTATTAGGCATTTTCTCATATCCATTTACGGAGTTTTGTTCGCATCATTAGTGGCAATTCCCCTTGGATTTTTCGTAGCAAGAAGAAGAAAACTATCAAGACTTACAATTAGTATTGCCAATGTAATGCAGACAATCCCTTCCCTTGCCATGCTTGCCATACTTATGTTTTTAATTGGAACTGGACCAAACACAGTGGTCTTTGCAGTATTTTTGTACGCAATTCTTCCAATTTTGAAAAACACAGTTGGTGGAATAAATTCAGTTACACCAGAATTAGTTGACGCAGCAACTGGCATGGGTATGACAAAAATTCAGCTAATGACAAAAGTAGAATTTCCCCTTGCCGTTTCCATAATCATGGGTGGAATAAGAAATGCCCTAGTCCTTGCCATAGGTGTCACAGCAGTGGGAACCTTTATAGGAGCAGGAGGACTTGGAGATATAATTACAAGAGGAATCACAGTGGCAAATGGATCTCCTATAATAATTGCAGGAGCTATTCCAACAGCTTTGATGGCAGTTTTAGCAGACTTTATCTTGGGAGCAATAGAAAATAAACTTAAACCAAGAAGCTTTACAAAAGTATAAGAGCCTATAAATTTTTTGAGAAATAAAAATTTGGCTAATAAAAAAGATAACTCAGGAGAATTCTTCTGAGTTATTTTTATGCCCTCACATAAAATTTTTAGACAAACTTTACAAGTTCGCTTTAAAAATTAAAAATTAAAGCGAAAGTGTAAGGTAAAAAAATTTTATTTGTTTTTCTTAAAATTCCTTATAGAAATTATTGTGTTTACCAAGACTATATAGTGGTGGTAAAAGGAAAATAGGATTGCAGAAATTGGACCTCCCACCAACTCCATGGGACTTCTTCCTGTTATGTTCCAAGGTATGTAGAGAGGAGTCATTATTGCAGAATTTTCCAAATCCAAGGCAAGTTTATAGGGATCCTCATAATTTTCCCTTGCCATTTCATAAGTTATCATAGAAGTTAGAGTTTGGTTGGCAGAAAAAGCTGCAATTATAAGAGAAATTAAGGACATGACCACCATGTCTGGCAAAATTTCAAACATTTTATTTACATATTTTTTTATAGACATCAAAAGATCTGTGTGTTTGAAAAAACCAAAGTAGCCAGAAGAAATTCCAACTATCAAAAGCATTTTTTTCATGGAGAGAAGACCTCCACCATTTATGAGCCTTCCAATTTCAGAATCTATGTGAAAACCAAAAATTAAAGCTCTAAAAATTTCTCCTAGGCCCATATCTTGAAATATTACTGCAAAAATTATAGATAGGACAATAGAAATTATTAGATTTAACCTTATATCAACTTTTAAAATTGCAAGAAGAATAATAGAAAGAGTTGGAATAATTAATAAAAAATTAAAATTAAACATATCTGCAATTGATTTTAAGCTGTCATAATTAAGCTCTGCCTCACTTCCGAAGTTAAAAATCTGAAAACTAATTAAAGTTAAAATAAGTGGAATCACACAAGTCCTAAACATGTTTTTTAAATTTTCATAGAGGTCTGTCTTTGTCAGTGTCGCAACTAAAAGGGCAGAAGTGGACATTGGCGATGACCTATCTCCAAAATAACAACCAGATAAAATTGCACCTCCACTTATCAGTGGATTAAAATTCATTGCTGTTGAAATTGACATAGAAATTATTCCAGAAGTGGAAGCAGTTCCAAGGCTTGTCCCTGTCAAAAGTGAAATTAGGGAGTTAAATATAAAAACTCCAACATAAAAAAACTTGGGAGAAATTAGTCCTGTCCCATAATAAATTATGTAGGCGATAGTGCCAGATAGTCGCCAAATTCCAGTTATCATTCCTATTAAAATAAAGACAAAGAGAATTGTCTTGGTCTCCAAAAGACCTTGATAGACCATTTCAAATATTTCTTTTAATTTGTAGTCTTTGATAAAAGCATAAAATATTAAGAGCATTAAATTTGCAAAGAGGGCAAGGACAATTGATATATCAAAAATAATTGCAAGAAATAAATTTACCATGAATAATAGTAAGATAAAATATTCTAACACTCTAATCCCCCCCAAAATTATTATAGCTTAATTTTATCTTTATAACTTATATTGTATAATTAATGAGCTAAAGCTTACAAGAGAATTTAAGGATTTTTTAATATATTTTTAAGGATTTATACAAGTCTTTTCTATTGTAATTTGTGAGAAATTTACTATATAATGATGCTTGGAGGTAGATATGAAAAATTTTTACATAAGTACGAAAAACTTAATTTTAAAAAATAAAAGAAATAAAATAATTGCAGGACTTATCTTAGCACTGCTCCTTTTCTTGATATTAAAGCCAATTTTTGCGAAAATATCTGGAAAAGATGCTGAGGGGATTTCCAAAAATCAAGTTGTAAGCCTAACTAAGGGCGATTTGACAAACTCAGTGAGTGAAAAGGGAAAAGTCGTGCCATCAAATTCTGTGGAAGTTTTTTCTGAAAAGACTTTGCCAGTTACAGAAGTAAATGTAAAAGTGGGCGACAAAGTTAAGAAAGGCGATGTCATAGCAAAACTTGATTCATCAAGTCTTGAGCAACAGCTAAAGGCTAGAAAGGCACAAAAGGAAGCCACAGACAAAAATGTCTCTGCACAAATATCTGCTGCCAAAAAGAGATTATCTGAAGCAGTAAGTGGAAAAAACTCTGGCAAAAACCCCGCAATAGTTGCTGCTGAAACAAGTTTGACTCAAGCAATGGACCAATATCTTGCAGCACAAAAATCCTACGATGATTTTAAGAGAAGTATTGACGAAAGATACAATCAAGGCATTGTTGCAGAGAGAAACACAAGGGAAAACCTAGCTTATCAAGAAGAAGCGACAGACTTAAAATACAAGCAGTTACAAGAAGATATGGATTCTAATAGAAATAAAGTTGCTGAAAATAGAGCCCTTGCCATAAGTTCTTCAAGGCAAAAAAATTATCTTCAAAATCAATTGGATAATGCCAAGAGAGATTTGACTGAAATAGGCATTGAAATTAGTGAAAAACAGTCCCAAATAGCAGAAAAACAAGGGCAAATTTCAATGCCTACTGGAGGAAAAACAGCTGATAAGAATGAAAATGTTGATCCAGAAAAAATAAAAGAAGAAATAGAGAAGCTAGAAGAAGACATAAAGAATCTAAAAGAAGACATAAAAGATCTCACAAGAGAACAAACAGAAATAGAACTTGAAGTAAATAGAATTTCTGAAGACCTTGCCACTGCCAAAGCAGATGAACAAAAATACGAATCTGAAGCTGACGCCATAGAAAAAGAATTGGAAGGACAAAGAAAACAAGTTGACTCCACAAAACTCGAAGTGGATAAGGCAAAAGAAGACATCTACGCAGATGCAGATAAGGTCTTAAAGGCACAAAAATCTCGTGATGACGAATTAAAGACTCTTGCACAAAATCTTGACACTGCAAAAAATAATTATGAAAATGCCAAGAAGAACCTTGAATCCACAAAAACTCAAGTGGAAAATGAAATCTCTGGACTTCAAGACAACTTAAAGACAGCCAAGGCAAGTGCAAATAACTTAGACAGCGTGGAAATCGAAAACCTAACAGAAGAATTGGAAAAAGTTTTGATAAAAGCACCAGCAGACGGAACAATAACAGAAGTAAATGCCAAAGAAGGACAAGTTCCAACAGCTGCCCTTGCCAAAATCGAAACAGTAGAAAGCCTGAGAATAGAATCTCAAGTAAAAGAATATGACAAAAATTCTATAAGCGTGGGAACACAAGTTGAAATTACATCAGATTCCATTGTGGGAGAAGTTTACAAGGGAAAAGTAATTTCCATAGACCCAGTGCCAATGGAAGCCTCCCAAGAAAACAAAACTGGCGAAGTCCTTTACAAGACTGTCATAGAAATAGAAGAAGGTCAGGAAGAAAAATTCTCTCCAGGCATGAGCCTAAGAGTAAAATATATCATTAGCGAAGAAAAAGATACCTTCAAAGTCCCAAGTGAAGCCATCTTTGATAGAGATGGAAAATCCTATGTCCTAGCCCTAAAAGAAGCTGGCAAGGATAACTATCAAATCGAAAAAGTTGAAGTCACAAGAGGACTAGAAAATGATGCCGAAACTGCCATAAAGTCAAAGGACCTAAAAGAAGGATCAAAAGTACTATCCACATCAGCTGGTTATGGAGAAGGCAGTCAGGTAAAAATTCTTGAAAATACAGAGAATAAAGAGAAGGATAAAAATGACCAATAATCTAATAAAAATGGAGGGCATAAAAAAGTCCTTTAATATAGGAAAAGAAAATGAACTTGAAATCCTTCATGGCATAAACTTTGATGTAAATGACGGCGATTTTGTATCAGTTGTAGGTCAGTCGGGTTCTGGAAAATCAACACTTATGAACATCATTGGGCTTTTGGACAGACAAACTTCTGGATATTATGAATTAAATGGAGTGGACATATCAAAATTAAAGGACAGCGAACTTTCTGCCTACAGATCCAAAAAAATTGGCTTTGTCTTTCAAAACTTTAACCTAATCCCAAGATCCAATGCCCTAAAAAACGTGGAACTTCCCATGACTTATGCAGGAGTTTCAAAAAAAGAAAGAACAGAAAGAGCAGAAAAACTTCTTGAAATAGTTGAGATGAAAGACAGAATGGACCACTTGCCCAACGAACTATCTGGTGGACAAAAACAAAGAGTTGCCATAGCAAGATCCATGGCAAATAACCCAGACATAATCTTGGCAGACGAACCAACAGGAGCCCTTGATTCCAAAACTGGCAGAAATGTCATGGATTTATTTCACAAGCTAAACAAAGAAGAAAAGAGAACAATAATAATCATAACTCACAACATGGAATTGGCAGAAGAAGCTGGCAGAATTTACAAGATGACTGATGGACTTTTGGAGGAGATTTAATGGATTTATTAGAAACAATAAAACTCTCCCTAGAGGGACTTAGGTCAAATAAACTGAGATCCTTTTTGACTATGCTAGGCATAATAATCGGCATAGGATCAGTTATTGGGATCACGACAATAGGAGATTCTCTCACAAAATCTGTCAACAAGGCCTTTGACTCCATTGCCAACACAGCAGTCCAAATGTATGTCAAACCAAAAAATGCAGATTACGATGGTGGCGAGTTGAGTGAAAATGATTACTTTACAGAAAACATAATAAATTATCTTGAGTCACAAAAAGGCAAGAGAATAGATGAACTTATCTATCACGGAGAAGGTGGACAAGGCTATGTAAAAGAAGGAAGAAACAAGGAAACAGTTTCTATAACTGCTACATCTCCTGGAGAAAAAAATATATTTAAATTAAAAATGATTTCTGGAAGATTTTTAAAAGACGAAGACATAGCTCGTGGCAAACTCGTTGCAGTAATATCTGATAAAGTCCTAGACGAAATTTATAAAACATCGGCACCAGAGGTTTTAGGTAAAGAAGTAAAAATCGAAACAAATGGAAAACTAATTGTTGCCACAATAATTGGCATCTATGAATACGAAGAGATGCAAGTCATGGGTCAGTCCCTAAATGGATCTAGCTCAACTATCTATATTCCAAGGACAACTGGAGATAGAGAACTTTTGACAGAACCGAGAACTGTATACTACGACTTGGCAATGACACTGACAAATCCAGATACCATAGAAGAAGATGCAGAGGCAATTTGCAATGAAATAAATGAAAAATTTTATTCCAACAATCCTCGTGCAGAAGCAGCCTATTATTCAGCCAAAAGCGAAATATCACAGATGAATAATGCTATGGGCTCAATCCAAATAGCCATAGGAGCAATTGCTGCCATATCCCTTTTAGTTGGAGGAATTGGAGTAATGAATATACTTCTAGTTTCTGTAACAGAAAGAACAAAAGAAATTGGAATAAGAAAGGCACTGGGAGCGACAAGAGGAGATATCCGAAAACAATTTATAATCGAATCAGTTATAATTTGCATAATTGGTGGAATCTTTGGTATTATCCTTGGTACAATAATAGGACTTGTGGGCTCGAATCTCTTAAAGGCACAGACCTTCCCTTCAATAGGATCAATTGTAGTTGCCGTAGGTTTCTCTATGCTAATAGGAATTTTCTTTGGCTATTATCCAGCCAACAAGGCAGCAAAACTAGACCCAATAGAAGCCTTGAGATACGAATAGAATTTTGGACTTTAAAATTATATGGAGAATTGACATAAAATAAATATAATTAATACGAATTAAAAACACAATATAATAGAAGGAAAATGCATTGTTATTAAAACAGTGCATTTTTTATTGCTCTTTTAAGTAAAAATAAAATCAAAAATTGGTAAAGGATTGCAAAGTAAAAATTAAATTTATTTTAAAAATTCGATTAAAAAAACTATTGTATTTTTTAGGCTATATATATAGAAAGAATTTTAAAAATATAAAGCTTAGAAAAGAAAAGATTAAAAGACAGATTATCTTAAAAATAAAAGAATTATTAATCCAATATTACATAAATTGCAAAATAAATAAAAAAATAGAAAAAAATATTAAAAATTTTTTATAAAAAAATAAAAATATTAATTTCTAAAAAAGCATGAGAGCCTGAATTTCAAGCTATAGAAGAAAAAGAAAACATCTATAGAAAAAAGCTATAGAATAAAATTGCAAAATATTAAATTTTATAAACGTGAAAGGGGAAAACCTTATATTTACTATATTTAAGAAAGATAAAAATTATTAAATAGAAAGGAAAGTAAAACTTGGTCAAAAATAAACATAAATAAAAATTAATAATGTAGACTAAATCCGAATAGTCTGCCCGTTACTCTCCGTGAATAATTGTATTTTATAAATACAATTTTAGTTTTCAAGAGGATTTTTTAGCCAGACCCATATAAAAAAACGAATACTTTTATTAAAAAACTATTGCAAATCTCATCACAAAGGGGTATGATTATTCTGTATAGAGGGAGTAAACTTTAGCAGAAATCATTTTCAAGAAAAACCCCTCTAAATATTATAAAAGGAGAGAGAGATATGAACAAAAGACTAATCTCATTGTTAATGGCTTTTGTAATGGTTATGGGGATTTTAGTTATGCCTTTTAGCGCACTTGCTGCAGAAGGACAAGAAACTAATTCTGTTACTGTTCACAAAATGTTATTGACATCAGACAATGCTGAAAAATTCGGCAAAGATGGTAAGCAAGTAGGAATTGACGGAACAAAGTATGATGGTAACCAAATCCAAAACATGGATGCATACTTTGGTGCAGGTCAAAAACAAATCGCAGGAGTATATTTTGTTTGGCAAAAACAAGTATCTCCACTAGTTAACGCTGACGATGAAAAAGCAGACGAAAACTGGGAATATGTTAAAGAAGACGGCACAAAAGCTGCAAACATTGATGAAGCTTATGGTAAATTAACAACTGATGATGGCGTAAACTTTGACACAAGCAAACTAGAAAAAGGTAATTACAGAATCCTTGAAGTAAAAGAAAAATCTACTTACAAGGGAGAAGATGGAAAAACTTTAACTGGTATGTATGCAGTTCCAGTTTACCTAACACTTCCAATGGTAAATGAAACTGGTGTTATTGAAAACGCACACGTTTATCCAAAGAACACTGAAGACGCACCTAAAATTGACAAGAACTTTAAAGAAGATACAAAAGGTGCAACTGATACAGATATCAAACTTGACGACAACCAAAGAACTAAAGATACAGTTGATCGTAAAGTTGGCGATGTAGTTGAATACCAAGTAGAAACTAAAGTTCCTAAACAAGCTGACTACAAACTATTAAAATGGACAGATGCTATGTCTGATGGTCTTACTTACAATAAGGGAACATTAAAAGTTACTTCAGCTCAAATGACTGGAGAAAATGCACTAGCAGATGGTGATTACACTGTAGAAGAAGATTCTAGAGGATACACTGTAAAATTCACTGAAACTGGTCTTAACAAAATAGCAGCAGCAGCTAAGACTCAAGAAGTTACAATTAGATTTGAATACTCTGCAACTCTTAACGGTAAAGCAGAAGTAGAAAAACCTGAAACAAATGATGTTGCACTTGACTATGGTCACAAAGGAAGACCTGAAAGCACACCTAAAGAAGGACAACCTAATAACAAAGAAATCAAGGTTGAAAAATCTTGGGCTGACGGAGATCAAACAGTAACTGAAGCTGATAAGACAGCAGTAGTTGTTTATACTCTTTATGAAAAAGATGGAGAAACTTTAAAAGAAGTTGACTCTGTAACAAAGAGATATAATGAAAATGATGCAGCTAATTCATTTAACCATACATTTACTGGACTTGATGATAATAAAACTTATGTAGTAAAGGAAAGAGTTTCAGGATATGAACCTGAATATGTATCTTTTGAAAACGGCGTTGTTGTAATTAAGAATAACAAAGACAACGACAATCCAAAGCCACTTAACCCATCTGAACCAAAAGTTGTAACTTATGGTAAGAGATTTGTTAAGGTTGACGGACAAGACGAAAGACTTGCAGGAGCAGAATTCCTTGTTAAAGATGGAAATGGAAAATATTTAGCTTACAAAGCTGATACAGAAATCGCAAAAGACAAAGCAGCTGTAGCAGCAGCAAAAGCTACATTAGATGAAAAAGTAACTGCATACAATGCACTTACTGCTGAAGAACAAAAAGGCGAAAAAGGAACTGCAGCTATTGAACAAGTAAGAGTAGCACAAGAAGCTTATAACAAAGCATTTAGAGAAGCAGCTGGTCAATATGAATTAGTTGATAATAAAACAGATGCTAACGTTGTAAGACTTATCTCTGATGCTGATGGTAAATTTGAAATTACTGGACTAAATGCAGGAAAATGGTATTTAGAAGAAACTAAGGCACCAGAAGGATTTGCAAAACTTCAAGGCGATGTTGAATTTAATGTTGCAGCAGGAACTTACGCTGGAGAAACAACTGAATTCAAATATGAAAAAGAATTACAAGATGGCGAAACTCAACACTACGGACAAAAAGTAGTCAACAAGAAAGTTACTATTCCACAAACTGGTGGTATTGGTACAGCTATCTTTGCAGTAGCAGGTATCGCTCTTATGAGTGGAGCTGTAATTGCAATGAAGAAAAACAGAGTTGAAGAAAACTAATTAGTTTTTAACTCAAGTACAATTTGAATTATTAATTATTAAGGTAAAGAAATTGGTAAATTAATATAAGGAGGAATTATGAAAAATAAAACTAAACAAATATCTATTGCGCTATTTGCGTTTATATTCCTCCAAGTACTTTTTTTATCTAATGTATTTGCAAACAATGATACGGGAACTGTAACTATTAAGGTTCCCGTATCTAATAATATGCAAGATGTTAGTGGAAGAGTTTTTGAAGTATATAAAATAAGTAATTCTTATCCTAATGATGAGCAAAAACTTTTATCTGAATTAAATAATAGATCAGATTCTGAACTCAAAAAGGCATATTCTTATATAGTAACAAATCCTACTGTTTATGATAAGGAAAAGGATGCAGGCATTGTCAATATCACACTAAATAACGGCACTTATCTTGTTAAAGAAGTTGACAAGGGGAAATCTCCTAAAGTTGAATCTTTTTTAATTCTTATGAATTTATCAGAAAAGAAAGATTTTGTTGTTTTACCTAAGTATGAATATGAGACTCCTGACAACCCGCCAACTCCACCAGAAACTGTAGAACTTTTAAAGGTTTCTGATAAGGGAGATAGACTAAATGGTGTTGGATTTAGACTATATAGAGTTTTTGATAGGTCTTATGAAGAAGTTCCTTTAAGGGGTAATGTTTATGACCCTAAGGGAAGCAAAAACATTCTTTATACTGATTCCAATGGTAAGATTGTTGTAAAAAATCTTCCAAAGGGAAAATATGTTTTTAGAGAAGTTGAAGCTCTTGACGGATATAAGATTGTAGAGAAAGATAATTCTTTTGAAATTTATTCAAAAGAAGGAAAAAGAATAAAAGTAGTAAATGTAAAAGAAGAAAAGCCAAAATATGGCGTCAAATTTATAAAAACTGATGAGAATGGAATTTCTCTTGAAGGTGCAGAATTTAAGGTTTATGAAAGAATAGGAAACCAAGAAAAACCTGTACTTAAAAATGGAAAGTTTTATATAGTAAAATCTGGCGCAGATGGCAGATTTGTCATCACTGATCTTGATAAGGGAAGTTATGTTCTTTGGGAAACAGAAGCTCCTGAAGGATATATTAAAAGTAACAAAAAATTTCCTTTTGAAATAAATGAAGAGTCTTATGACAAAGGCACTCTTAAAATTGAAAATAAAAAGGAAGAAAAACCATCAGTACCAAATGATAATGTTGGCAATAAGCCACCTTTTAAGGGAAGGAAAGATATGCCAAAAACTGGTGATATAACTCTTATTATTTCTTCTATTGCAGGTATTATTTTAATTGCTATGGGTTCTAAGATGATCCTATCTAAAGAAGAAGATTAATTCTATTTTGACCAAGGAGTATTATGACAAAAGGTAAAAGAAAAAACAACAAATTAAAGACATGGATACTTAAATTTATATTTCTTTTAGGTTTTTTAATCATGCTATATCCTTTGGTAAGTAGATTTTATTATAGGATTGAAGCAAATGAGCAAGTCTCAGATTTCGAAGATGGTAAGAAAAACTTATCTGAAGAAGAAATTTTGAAAAGAATGGAACTTGCTTTGGCATATAATGAATCTTTAAACAATGTTGTTTCTGAAGATCCTTATGCAAAAAATAGACTCGACAGAGGTCGAGCTGAATATGCTAGAATGCTTGAAATCCATGAGAGAATAGGACACGTTGAGATTCCTAAAATCAATGAAGACCTTCCAATTTATGCAGGAACGTCAGAAGATGTTTTGCAAAAAGGTGTTGGTCACTTGGAGGGAACTTCTCTTCCTATAGGAGGGAACAGTACCCATACAGTTTTAACTGCTCATTCAGGGCTTCCTGAAGCGAGACTTTTTACAGATCTTTCTAAACTTGAAATTGGGGATAAATTTTACATTCACAATATTCAAACTACACTTTGCTACCAAGTTGATCAAATCAAGGTAGTGACACCTGATGTTATAGATGATTTATTAATAGTAGAAGGACATGATTATGCTACACTTCTTACTTGCACACCTATTATGATTAACACACATAGGTTATTGGTAAGGGGACATAGAGTTGACTATGTTAAAGAAGTAGAAGAAAAAACTATTATGGAAAATAAGAAAAATTATATCTATAAGAATTTGTTCTATGCTTCACTAGTCTTAATTTTTATCATGTTAATCTTAATTTTAAAACTTAGAAAAAGAAAGAAGAAAGTTGAAAGAGAGCTTAGAGAATTAAATTATAATTCTAAGAGCATTTCTAATGAGTCCAATAATAAAATAATAAATAATTCAGAAAGGAAAGATGAATGAAAAGATTAAATAAAAAAAATGTTTCTTTCATCATTCTTTTCCTTATTGGATTTTTAATTGCTGCTTATCCTTTAGTGAGCCAATGGTATTATAGGATTGAAGCAGGTGAAGAAGTTGAAAATTTTACAAAGGGAGTAAATTCTTTAAGTGACGAAGAAGTAAAGAGAAGAATTGATCTTGCCCACGCTTATAACAGAACTCTAGATCCTTTAAAGCTATCTGACCCTTATACTGAAAAGGAAAAAGAAGGGGTTGCAGAATATGCAAGAATGCTAGAGGTAGCTGAAATGATAGGTCACGTTGAGATTCCAAAGATTGGTGAAGATTTGCCAATATATGCTGGGACGTCAATGCAGGTTTTGGATAAGGGCGCAGGACACTTGGAAGGAACATCTCTTCCAGTTGGTGGAAAAAATACTCATGCTGTTATAACGGCACACAGAGGTCTTCCAAAGGCAACTCTTTTTAGGCACCTTGACAGATTAGAAAAGGGCGATACTTTTTTTATTCACAATATTGAAACCACTTTAGCTTATGAAGTCGACCAAATTAAGGTTATTGAACCTTCAAATTTTGATGATGTGCTTGTAGAAGAAGGAAAGGATTATGTTACTTTGCTAACTTGTACACCATACATGATTAATTCTCACAGACTAATAGTAAGAGGACACAGAGTTCCTTATACTGGTCCAGTTGATGAAGGAGAATTCACTGGGAGACTCAAGTTAAACAATTATTTAAAACTTCTAATTATTTCTATTATTATTTTATTAATTTTAATTTTTATTTATGTAAAATTAAGACTCAAGGAAAAGAATTTAAAAAGAGAGGTAAACTTCTTTGAAAAGAAAGACAATTAAGAGAAAAATTGGTTATTTGCTTGTAATTGTTGGTATAGCACTTCCTCTTTCTGGCTTTTTGCAAATTAGTTTTAATGAGTTAAGCAAGGATGCAAACTATAATAAATTTATTGAACTTCAAAAAAACAAAGAAGAAAGTACTAAGGAAGAAGAAAATAAAAAAGCAATAGATTATAACAAAAGCATAAAGGGAGAAGTTAATGCAATTGATCCTTTTGAAGCAAGAGATTATAAAACAAGTAATGATATACAAAAAAATAGCGACGAGGTTTTTGCATATATAAGCATACCTGCACTTGATATTAAAAAACCTATTTATATTGGGGCGACTGATGCCAACATGGCAAAGGGAGTAGCTACAATAGAAGGCACTGCACTTCCAATTGGGGAGAAAAATACAAGAGCTGTAATAGCTGGACACAGAGGTTATTATAGAGATCTTATGTTTTTAAATGTTGAAGAGTTAAAAGAGAATGACGAAATTTTAATTGACAGAGCCGGAAAAACTCTAAAGTATAGAGTGGTTGGTTTTGAAGTTGTAAATCCTAATGAGTGGGAAAAACTTGAACCAGTTCAAGGCAAAGAAATGATAACACTTTTAACTTGTCATCCACTTAAACCGCCAAGAAGACAAAGACTATTAGTCAATGCCGAAAGGGTTTATGAGGAAAAGAAAGAAAGTACAGTTAAAAATGTAGAACCAAAGAAAAGTGCAAGCAATAGAAAATTATTGGTCTATATAGTATCAATTGTTGGAATCTTACTTGAACTTATTGTAATAGTTAGTTTTATAAAATTTTTAGCATTTTAAAGTCTACTTATTTTATTCAGAAAGGAGAGGGATTTTGAAAAAGAAAATTAAATATATTTTGATAGTTTTTCCAATAATTATTCTTTCCATCCTTTTGCTGATAATGAGTAATGTTTTTAAAACTAATATTTTTAAATCCAGTAGTGGAAAAACTGTAGCTCTTGTAAATGGAGAGGAAATTAAAAGTTCTGAATTTACAAAGATATATGAAGCAAGGAAAAACTATTATATAGACAAGGCTGGAGATGAAAGCTTTTTGGATAAGCCTTCTGGCAAAGATAATCTCACTATTGACGAATACATCAAAAAGACGGTTTTAGATGAAATGGTGGATTATAAAATCATAGAAGAAGATGCCAAAAAGATGGGAATAGAAGTTGACAGCAAACTTGTTGACAAGAAATTAGCTGAACTTAAAAAAGATTTAGGCGAAAAATATAAAGAAGATCAAAAGAAATTAGGAATAAAAGATTCCTACTATAAAGATAAAATCGTGGAGCAAGAATATTTAAAAGCTCACGAAAAAAAAGTTAAAAGTACTTTTGAAGTTAAAGATGAAGAACTGAAAAAATACTATGAAGAACACAAAAATGAATACTATTTGGCAAAAGTTTCACATATTTTGCTAAAAACAGAAAAGGAAGCTAATCAAGTTTATGGTGAGCTTTCGGAAAACAATTTTGGTGAACTTGCAAAAAAATATTCTAAAGACCAAAACAGTAAAGAATCCAATGGTTTTTTAGGAGAATTTAAGTCGGGCATATTTGAAGAAAGTGTTGATGAAGTAATTAAAAATCTTAATGCAGGTCAAATATCTAAACCCGTAAAATCTAAGTTAGGCTATCACATTATTAGAGTTGATGAAAAAAAGATTCAACCCTTTAGTGATGTCAAGGATTCTATTAGAAATGAAATTTTGAATAAGAAATATCAAGATTATTTGAAAAAATTGAAAGAGAAAGCAGAAGTTGAAATTAAACTAAATGATGCTAAAAAATGAACTTAGATTTTGAAAGATAAAAGGAGGATGGACTATGAAAAAAAGAATAATGTCTTTTTTACTTGCTGTAACAATGATCTGTCAGATTTTTACAGAAGGCATAGTTTATGCAGCAGGAGAGAATAGTATATTTAGTTCCGAAGCGGGTTCAGAGGTTAAGACAACAAATAAAGCATCAAGCATTTTAGAAGACAACGGATACGAAGAAGCCCCTAAAAGCAATTCGCAAGAAGAGGAATTAAAGAAAGATAACAAAACAGAATCCTTGTTTGAAAAACAAGATTCTCATGAAAATAATGAAATCGTTATTGAAGGAGAAAAAGTTGCTCCAGAAAATAATGAAAATAATAATGTAGATTTAGAAAATCCTAAAGACGAAATTATAGATAATGCAATTATAGATGAACAAGGACAAGATAATACCGAAAACACATTAGACCAAGAAGAAAAGGAAATTCAAGAATCTACAGAAAAGAATATTAAAGAAGAAAACAACAAAATTATTTCTGAAGAAGAAAATGTTTTAGACGAATTTATTGAATCAGAAAATTTTGAAGAAAATAAAGAAGCTGTTTCTACTGAAATGGGAGTTTATGATCTTGATTTAAAAGACATCCATTACGTAGAAGACAAAGATGGAAACTGGACTTATGAAACAGGACTTGTTACATACTTTACAGTTCCAAAAGATGTGACAAGTGGATTTGAATTTGCATTAGATCTTCCAGAAGAAATTAATATTGGGGGAATAAAGAATTCTGATGTAACACTTGGTACAATAAAAAACCAATTTGATAGCTTAATTAACGTATATCTACAAAATGGTAGATTAGTTTATAAGGTTACAAATTATGGTGCTGAAGTTATTTCTCAAACACCATTTGGTATTTCTGGTAACTTCACAATTGGTATTAAAGAAGATGATGCCAATGTAGCACTTGTAGATGATTACAATTATAATGGCGGAGCGGAACTTTATAAAGGAGTTTCAATTAACAAAAGTGGTCTTGACAGACTAAAAAATCTTTTACCTGAAGATAATAATTCACTAGTAGAAGAAAATGATTCTCCACTTGACAAAAGAGAAGTTGAATTAACTTATACTTCTACTTTTGGAGAAAAAGAAACACTTATAAAAGACTCTGTAAAAGCTTATGAAAGCGAAAACTTTAACAACAAGACAAAATATATTTACAATTACGAAACAAATTTCATAAAAGATTTTGATGATTATTACAAGGAACAATCTTTTGAAATCAACAGATTTAATCTTTTAAAAACTGAAGGAAAAGATAGCTCAACAATAAAGATCAAGTCTTCTAATGATGTTAAGAAATCAGATGATATTGTAATAAAAAATGAAGCTGGAGAAATTTTATATCCAGGCGAATGGACTGACTTTGTAAAAGAAACTAGGGATGGATTTGAAATAAATATTCCAGCAGAAAATGGAGTTTACCCTAAGATTTCAATTACTTACAAATCTCAAATAGACAATATCGAAGAAGAATCTAAAACTGAAGTAATTTTAGCTGACAAACTTTATACAGAAGACACAGCTATAAACAACTTTAAGACAGAAATTATCAGTTCTAAAATTGATGATAAAAGAGAAGTTGAAAATGACAAAGCTAATTACAATAGCGATTACTTCACAGAAAATACTCCTATTAAGGATGACGTTACACTAGACAAAGAAGTTAGCTTAATTTCTAACAAATCAAGCGAATCACAAGACGAAATTCTTGATATGATTAATAAGGTTATGAAGGCTCCTGCAAGAGCAAATAAATCACCAGAACAAGTTTGGCTTGAAAATGAAATTAAGGCTCTTGGCCAACCAGTAAGAAAGTTGACACAAGGACAACTTGACACATTAAAGCAAAAATTCTTACAAGAACCAACTTTTGTGGCAAATCTTACTGCAACAGAAGAAAACTTCGACAAACTTATAAAACAAATTAACCTAGAAGATGCACAAGCTTGGGTTACTGAAAGATTAACAGCATTAAAAAATGAAGGAAAGCTTAATGACCAAACTATTGGACAAGTTAAGGGCGAGTTCCAACAAGAATTTCCTAATGTTGATTTAAATGACATCAACTGGCAAGAAGGCACACCTTCTACTAGTGGAACTACTTATCCATATCAACTAGCTTACACAGATAAAACTAGTCTTAGATATGAAGATGGTTCAGAAATTGATGCCTTTGGACAAATTGACAAAACTAAAAAACTACAAGTTTGGTGGGATATTGAAGTTGATGTATCTGAAGTTAATAAAAACAGCGATTTAGATTATGATAGTTTAAACCTAGCTTTCCATGCACCAACAGGACAAGGACTTAACAAATTTATATTTGCTGCTAGCAATAATAAAGAGAATTTAGACAATGAATACAACTACGCAAGAAGTGAAACAGTTGGTGGAGATCTTGACGTTGGATACATGACTATTCCAAAATCTCGAATCACTGGAGATAAAATCTATCTAAGAGTAAAGGCGGATGTAACAGAATATCATCCTAAATATTCACTAGGAGTTAGGATTAATCCAGACTCAAACTATATTAATAGTATAGTTGATAACTTTATAAAAGAATTTGAAAGTATTCCTACTATATTTAAGTGGATGCAAGGTGTAGAAGAAGCAAGACAATATGCTAATATTCCATTTAACCTTTTAGATGCAAGGTTGACAGCTGGTGGAATAGAAAATGAATTAAAGGCTGAAGAATTTTATTCAGACAGCTCAAGATATGTGTTTGCCAGCCAAAGTGGTTCAAGTATATCATGGCATATCACAGACCTTCTAAGACTTGGCGAAACTCCTGATGAAAATATAAAGAATGCTAAATTTTATCCTGCAACTGCGAAAGTCCAAGATCCTAAGATTTTCATTCCATTAATAGATGGTGGATATAGACAAGTTAATAGCATAGAGGAAGCGACTGCTCCTAATGGACAAATTTATCCAGGAACAATTTTATCTTACGGAACAGGTCGACAAGACATTGACCTTGGTAAGAGGGATGAAATTGAAATTAATTTCAAAGAAAAATTCAAAGATGCTAATAGCAACTATCTAAGCGAAGAAGCACAAAAGACTGCTGCAAAAGAAGGTGGAGTTAACACTTCTTATGTAGTAATGAAGACTCAAACAGAACTTGATTCTGAATATAGAATGTATTATGAAACACCTTTCGGTAATGATATTTTCCGTATAAACAAGACTTTTGAAATGGCATTTTGTCTAAACTTAGCTATCCCAGAACCAAGTGTTTCCTATAATCCTAATACTGGTGAGTTTATAAGAGACCCTGCCCTTGCAAGGACACAAGGCCCATCAGGTTTAGACATCTTAAATAACATTAATAACAATAGGGATCAAAAGGAAAGACTTCAATATCTATTAAATAATCCAAAGGGAGAATTTTATAATCCTAACATAGCAGATTACAATACAAAGGTTGAAGACCTATTTAAGAGAGTTTTCTATTATGCTGATCAAATGAAAATTGAATATGAAAAAGAAAATGGAAAGAGATTAAATAGAGTCCTAGAATCTCAAATGATTCAAAGAATGGTTCACTATATCACAGATATTAAGGGACTATATTATGTCTACTATACAGAAGGTTATGAACCTGATTACTATAATTTAATTTCAAGACGAATTCTTCTAGGCGCAATGGATATTGATAAAACTCAAGAAATGCCTCAATTCATTCCTGATGAAGAAGGCATTGCAAATGATCCTAATATATTAGTATTTGGTGAAGGTGAGTCTGCAAAAAGTGAATATATTAGAAATAAACAAGCAACACTTGCGAGAAAATTATATGCCAAAGTAGTCGCATCCTATGGACAAAATAGTGATTGGAATGACAACAAGAGAGATTCCGTTGACTTAACTCTATATACTCATGGTAGGGCTAATGAATTCCAACAATTAATTGCTGGTTATGTTAATAGACCTGTTGAAGTTAAGAAAGTAGATAGAGAAGAAAAAACATTAGCTGGCGTAGAATTTAAAATAACAAATCTTGAAAGTGGTAAAACTTTTACTTGGACATCAAATGAAAATGAAAAAAGTGAAGTTTATTTAAAACCAGGTAGATATAGATTAGAAGAAACTAAGACACCTGAAGATTATGAACCAATGAAGCCTATTGACTTTGAAGTTGTTAAAAAAGAAGAAAAACCTCGTGATTTATTCTTCCCAACAATTAACAAAGATATACACGTAAATGATTATGTTCATAACATTGCAAGATTAAGACAAGGAACAGAAGTCCCAATGTCTGCTGATGGAACAAAACTACTTTACAAGGCACAAGACAATAAGGACATGGGTTTTGTAGTTAAGAATGTTCTTGATGACTTAGGAAAACTTGAATTCACAAAGACTGATGGAGTTAACCCATTAAAGGGCGTAGAATTTACACTTATTAAAGTTGATGAACAAGGCAATGTTATCAAAGGCGAAGATGGAAATCCTGTATTTGAAAAAGTTTCATCTGGTGTAAATGGTAAATATCTATTCGAAGGTATTGGAGTTGGCAACTATATTTTAAGAGAAACAAAAACTCCAGAAGGCTTTGAAAAACTAGAAGACATAAAAGTCATTGCAGAAAAAGTAACTGATCCACAAACTGGAAAAACAAAGGTTGTAGCAAAATTTGTGGATGCAAACTTAGAACAAACAAAAACTCTTGTAAATAAGCCAGAAAAAGTTGGAATAGAATTCCAAAAATACAGTAATAATCAAAATAGACCACTAAAAGGTGGTAAGTTCGTCCTTTACCAAAAATCAGGTACATCTTATTCATATTACAAAGAGGCATCTGCTTCTGAAGTTAAGGTAATAAGAGATAAAGATGGAAATATTACTGGATACACTGGTGGACGATTTATCTTTGATGAATTATCAATTGGGGAATACATCCTTGAAGAAAGACTTGCTCCAGAAGGATATGACAAAGTTAAGTACACAGACGAAGAGGGCAATGAACAACTAATGAAGTGGCTTGTAAAAGTCGAACTTAATAAGGAAGAGTTAGAACAAAACCCTGATTCTAAAAACAAGCTAAAATATACAGTTTACGAATACAAAGACGGTGAGTTAGGAAATCAAATTGAAACCACTGAAATAGTTAATGGCGACAAAAAAGACAGTGTTTATAGAATTTACAATGAACCTTTCCAAACTGACATGTCCTTTAAGAAGATGACTAGGGATATAGTTGATGGTAAAGTTCAAAATGAAAAAGAATTGACACAAAATGATCTTTTAAGAGGAGCAAATGGAAAACCAGTAGAATTTGCCCTATATAATTCAGATTATTATGGAGCTAAGTTGCACAAGGATGGTTCTATTCCAAAGCCAAATGAAACTCCAGAACCAATTCAAACTGTAAAGGCAGATAAGGATGGTAATTTTAACTTTACTAACTTGACAACTGGTCAATATTATAAACTTGAAGAAGTAAACCCACCTCTAGGTTATGACAAGCTACAAAATGGTTTATTAATCCACGTAGTAAGTTATGGTGGACCAAATCTTAGAGTTGTTTTGAGAGACCCTTCTAACAACGCAGTAGTTGATGAACACAATGTATTACAATTTGTTGTAAATACAAAGGGTAGACTTGGAGAATTAAAAGTTAAAAAGACTGGTAATGCACTTCCACCATACGATGGAGAAATTGGACTAAGAAGAGCTTACTTTAGACTTTATTATGCAGATGAAAACTTCAACAAGAGAAAAGACCCTGAAACTGGAATTGAATACATCCAAAAGATAACAGAAGGTCTAACTCAACAAGATCCAAGTACTGGAGAAGGGAGAGATCCAAGCACACTTCCAGAAAATCAAGGTATGGCAGTATTTGACAACTTGAGACCAGGTAAATATATTCTTGAAGAATACAGAGGACCTGCTGGTTATGAAAGAACTCATGACTATTGGAAGATAACTGTTGGAACTGATGGAACTGTCAAAAAAGAACATGTAAAAGTTGACGATGATGCAAGTAATACTAGCAGCTATGCAGCAAGAGCACCTAAGTTAGACTTTGAAACACTTAGCAACATAAATCCTGAAGTATATTCTTCTCAAGCTGCTTCTGTAGAAGAAGCTGCAAATAAGACTGACACTAATATTGTTGAAAACAATTCAATGTTAGCAAATAAGTCTAATGAAGATAATAATGCTATTGAAAAATATAGGATTGAAAATCAAGATAATAATCTTCCAAGAGAATTAAATAATGCTATCACAGGAAGTAACTATGATGTTCTTGATAAATATCTTGAAGACTCTAATAACCTATTAGCTAAGCCAGTAAATAGAGCACCAAGAGTTAATAGAGTTGGACAAAGCCCAGAAGCAAATGTCTATGAAGATGACAATTTAAGAATTAAATATGACCAAATGCTTTATGAAACAGACAAGAATCAGGTGACTGTTGGTATGAATATTTTTGGAAAGAGCACAACAGAGGAACAAGACAAGAGTCTATCTGTAATGCTTTTAGTTGATAGGGCTAGAGATGATTCTAGAGACGGTTCTATGGATGAAACTGTAAATAAATTCATACAGAGTCTAGTAGATAAAGCAAAGGCTGATGGTATTACTTTAAATGTTGGATTAGCTGACTATGGTACACCGACTACTTCCCATCCTGATACAGGTCAAGAAATAGGGACTTACTCTGAAAGAGTTAAGGGAAGATATCCTGTAACAGAACTTGTTGACAAAGACGGAAATGTAAAATTAAATGGCGATTACCTTGCAAATATGTATGTTTCTCCTAGATCAAGTTCTATAAATCTACAATATCAAACAGTAGATTTGATGGATAGTGGAAAAACAAAAATTGGTTCTCCTTTCTTGACAAATTATGTCGAAGAAGAAAGTTGGATTAATGAAACTTGGAACAAATCAGACAAGAAGATCTTCGTAAGTTTCTCTCACCTTGAATCTGATTTTCAAGATAGCTTCAATGGAATGATTGATGGTAAAGTTGAGTATGCTTTTAATAAGAAGGATTTTGCTAATGGATTAAGTCAATTAAGAGATTATGCAGAAGTATTTTCATTCCTTTTCTCAAAAAGTTTACCAGAGCAAAGAGTTGAGGGTAGTATTCCAACGGCCAATAAGGGATCGATGAGATTATATGAATACATGAAGTATAATAATTTGATTGATTATGATCATAGTTTTATCTTTTCAAATAGAAATAGTTGGAATGACAAATTAGCTGAAGGAGCTAAACAAGGATATAAAACAAATAAATACGGTCAAACTGATACTAGAATTGACTATCCTGATACTGTAAATCTTGTACTAGATAAGTTCCCAACTAAGGATACAGCAACAAATATTGGAACAATAAACAAGGGAACTATTGAATTAAGTATTAAAGCTCCTCTAAAAATTGCTGGATTTTCAACTTCAGATAAGAATGGAGCGAACTTTACTGGTACTCAATATTCCAGAAAACAAATTAATGATAACTTGTTAAAGATATCAGATATAAGTTTAAAAGACGGAGAAAACATAAGAGTTCAATTGACATTGGATTTAAGTGGTTTAACTCCAAATCAGGCACAAGACATTTTATCTTGGCAAATAAAACCTGATGCAAATGCTGAAGTTGATAGTATAACTACAACACCACAAGTTAAGTACAATAAAGTTGCACCACCTGTTGGAGATACTTACAGTCAAACTGTAAAATTTGTCTTCACAGATGATCCTTCTACTAAACCTGGAGGAGTTGTTGGAAGATTAAGCTTTGAAGTAATGGAAAACGGAGAATGGAAACAAGTTGAAAGTCCATTTGACGACATGAGAATAAATGCTGGTGGATTTGCAAATGGTAGTGAATTACTTCCAGTAGTTTATGATAAACTTGATTCTAATAAACAATATAGAGTTAAGTATGAATCAACTGAAACTAGCTGGGGAAGACTTCCAAATCCAGAATATTTTGATATAGACTTTAGCAAGGCCGACCCAGAAACAAAGAGATTGCCAGATATAGAAATTCAACAAGGTCACACTATTAAAGTATTTAACAAAGACGAAACTGGATTTAGAATTCCACTAAGAATTAAAAAGACTGCAGAAGATGGATATCCACTAGATGGAGCTAACTTCAGAGCAAGAAAGATTATTGATGGTAAAGAAGGAGCTTTCTATTACAATGAAGCTTATGACCAAATATCTGCTGCTACTGGATTATCTGGAGATAATTACTTCAGAGAACTTTCTCCTGGTGTATATGAACTTACAGAAACAAAAGTACCTGCAGGATTTAGAGAAGATGTAAAAGACAAGAAGTGGTATTTTAAAGTTGAGAAAAAAGAAGGTGCACAAGCATCTGATGCCAACAGTATGTTTATTACTTTTGACTTCACTGAAAATATAACTGCAAGTACAAAATTCACTAAGGGAATAAGTGAAGAAGAAAAACAAAACTTAATTGCCCTTGGAACAATTAAAGGTATAGGAAGTGCATCTGTATTAGAAAATAACGACTATATTACAATTGTTCCTAGAGACGAAGATGACGGAAGAAGTAAGCCGGCAAGACCAGACGCTCCATATCCAACAATTGATGAAATTGGAGTTAAAAACTTCAATGCAACAACTAAATTTAGTTTCCAAAAATTCGATGAAACTGGAAGAAATATTTTAGGTGGAGCTGAATTTAAGCTTACAAAGACTGACAAGGACGGAAAGCCTTTAACTAAGAATGTTGATGGAAAAGAAGTTCCTGTTTATGAACAAACTCGTGTAAGTGATTCAAACTCAGGTTTTGTAGAATTTGATGGACTTACAAAGAATTCAGCAGAAGATGGAGATAAGTATATACTTGAAGAAATTAAAGCTCCTGCTGGATATGAAGTTTCTAAAGAAAAATTCGGACTTCAGGTATTTGTTTCTGATAAGGGAAGCTGGGAAATCAAGTATTTAGATGAATCCAATCCGCTTGTAGTATTTAGGGATGGAAAAGTTGCTGGAATAAAGAACAACTTATCAAGAATTGACTTCAATTTCAAGAAAGTTGATTCAAAGGGAAATCCTGTTAATGTAAGTAGATTCCTATTGCAAGGCGTTGACAAAGACAATAAGGTAATAGAACCTGGAAACCCTGGATATTACCGCTCAGAAAAATACACAACATCAGGTCCGAATTACAGATTTGAAAATCTTGAAGAAGGAAGATACAAGCTTACAGAAACTAACTACACTAAGTATGAAAAACCTCACGATTGGTATTTCAATGTAGTTAGAGATGAAAATACTGGTAGCTTAAGTTTTGATTTCTCAGAACTTCAAAATGACAAGACCTTTGAATATGTTTTGAATGCTGAAGATGGAACTTATGATGTTAAGGTTATTAACTATGAAAGAATAAACTTTGCCTTCCAAAAAATTGATATATCTGAAAAAGATAAGCCAGATGGAGAAATAAAAGGACTACAAAATGCTAAGTTCTCTTTGAAGAAAATCTACACTAAGGATTTAACAATTGAAGAACTAAAAGATCAAGATACAAAAGATAAATACTTCATTGAATATGAAATGAATGGAGATAAATTTGTATTAGATGATAATGGTAATGTAAAAACTGTAGATCCAAACAAAAAAGGTTTTGGATATTACCAAGAAAAATCATTACTTGGATTTACTTCCCATACCTTTGAAGGCTTGAGTGAAGGTATCTATGAACTTGAAGAGTTAAAACCACCACAAGGATACGAAAACTCAAAGGATCAAAGAAAGTGGATAATAAAAGTTGTAAAAGACGATGAAACTCAAGGTCTTAAGGTTGTTTACGATAAGGACTTCGAATCAAGCTACTATGGTGACATTGATAAATATGATAAGACTGGAAAGATAGTTCTTGATAATGATAGAATTCCTAACTTAATCCTTGGAACAAATGGATCTAAGGCAAGGATAGTAAACAGTCGTGACACAATTGACCTTAGATTTAAAAAGACAGATACTTCAGATGAACCTTTAGTAGGAGCATCCTTTAGACTTGATAAGATCAGCAATGATTCTAAGGATCTTGATGCGGCTAAGGTAAAAGACCCTAAGATTCTTTCAACAAAATTTGGAGAATCTGTATTAAAAGAAGGTGACTTTGGTCCAATAGCTGAGGTTTTAATTAAGGATTTAGATGAAGGTATTTATATCCTTAAAGAAACTAAAACCCCAGAGGGTTACAAGCTACCTATTAGAGATTTCGTAGTTCAAGTTAGGGAAAGTGATAAGGAAGGTCACCCTGCTGGATATTTAGTATTCAATATTTATGAAAGAGATTTATCTAGCGATCCACCTAAGATTGTTGATAGAGGTGAAGGTGAACATACTAACACAGACTTCATAAACTTAGTTTTAGAATCTATTGGTAGTGGATTTAGTGGCGGAAAATATCATGAAGAATATGTTTACCGAATTAGAAACTTTAAGGATATAGGATTTAAGTTCTTAAAGGTATATAAGGATGAAAATGGTCTTGAAACTATTAAGCGTGGTAAGCTTAAGGTTAAACTTGAGCCAGACGAATCACTTGATATTCCTTGGGATAAAACTAAAGCAAATTACACTATTGAAAAAGAATTTAATTTGTTACAAGATTATGATCAAATGAAGTTACAACTTGAAAATCCAATTACTGGAGATTATATCTTGACTGAAGTCCAAGCACCTATCGGTTATACAAAGACAAAGAACAAGTATAAGATCCACATGGATATTGAAAAAGAAACTGTTACACTTGTCGCTGTATTAGATGCTGAAGGAAATCCTTTGAAAAATGACAAGGGACAAAATATTACGGAAGACGGAAAAGTAATTCCAGAAGGAGGCATTGATATAAGCACAAATGCAGAAGTATTTAACTTCAATATTGTAAATGAAAAATCTATCTTCCCATGGACTGGTGGACCAGGAACTATTATCTTCACTCTTGGTGGAAGTGCGATAATGGCAGCTGGAGCATATTTATATCTAAGAAAGAGAAGATATGCTGAAGATTGATTTTCGACAAGTCAATAAAGAAACAGAAAGGTCTAGGATAAATTCCTAGGCTTTTTTGTTTCTTTTTTTATGTTTTGGATTTAATAATTTGAGATAATTAAGTTAAAATTTTAGTTTTTTAAAAATTTATAGTTGCATCAATTTTATTATTAGTGATTTTTTATATTTTTTTCTTTTGGGAGTAAAGCTTAAAAAAATATAGAAATTTTATTTATAAATTTTTTCTAATATAAAACATTTTCGTTTATGAAAAATTATTCTAATAATAAAATACGATTTTTAAAAGAATATTTTTAAATTTTTATCATTTTCTAAAAACTATTCTTCTCTTTTTATGGCATAATTATGACCTTATCAAAAATTGAATTTAAAACTTCTAAAAGATGTCTGCAATTAGCCTTTTAAAAAGTATATTTTATGTAAATAGTATTGATAATTGACGATTATTGTATTATTATATAGATAATATTACTAGTGAATTACATTACTTCTAGTATAGGCAATGACTGATTAATAAAGGAGCGGAAAAAATGGATAATATTTTTAAAAGATTTACTTGCCTAATTTTGGCATTACTAATGGTTTTGGAGGTGTTAAGCCCAGCAACTGTCGCAGCGGCAGGCTTGTTAGATGAGGCTGAAGTCAAAAATTCCACGACACAAAACCAGCAAAACATAACTGATGAATTGTTTGAAAAGAAATCTTCAAAGACCGAGGAGAAGAAAAAGGATACTAGGACGGAATATGAAAAGTCAGATGAATTTTTGCAACCTGCAAAAAAGAAAGAAGACTATGAAATTCTAGTTCCAGCTAAGAAAAAAGCTAATAAAGAAAACAACATACTTACAGCTCCTGAAAAAGAAGACATAGAAGAAAATAATAAGAAGCTTCAAGAAGAAAAGGCTCAAGAGGAAAAGAAGAAGGAAGAAGCAGCTAGACTTGAACAAGAAAAGCTAGAAGCTTTAAAGATTGAAGCAGCAAAACAAGAAGCAGCAGCAAGAGCAAATGAAAGAGAATCTTTAGAAGCAGAGGCTGAATATAGAGAAGCTCGTGACAAGAGAATTGAGCTTGAAAAGAAATTAGAAGAATTAAAAAAACAAAAAGGTCTAATAGACCAAAAGAAAGAATCAGAAAAAAGCCTAAACTCTGAAGAATCAAATAAATTAAATAAAACTAAGGATGCAATCGAAGAAAATGAAGTTGAAGAAGAAAAGGGCTTCTTAGATAAATTAAAGGAAGGTCTTGGACTTACAGACTTACAAAGAGCAGACAAAGAACTAAAAAAAGCTCTTGCAAACAAGGAAAATGGATTAGAAGAAATCCAAGCTTTACTTAATACTTTCCAAGACAAGTACGACTTGTCAAGAGAAGACCAAGCAAAACTAATGGCTGACAACACAGACGCTTTTAGAGAATTTATTGAAAGACATGGCTATGAAAATTTTGATCCTCAAATGTTCATGATTGAAAATGATGCAGTAGGAGAAAATGATGGATTGGAAATTTCAGATCTTTATGAAAATCTAATCAAGGAAGACAGAGAGCTTACAATAGAAGAAATGGAAGCAGGTCTTCAAAAAGCAGAAATGCCAAATTCAGAAGATACTGGATTTGGTTTCTTTAGAGCTTTGCGTGCATCTAGTCCACTAGATGGCAAGAAATTTACTATTAGAACTAGATTTGACACATCAACATCTAATGGTCCAATAAAGGCTGGACAATACTTTGATATCCACTTAGATGAAAAGTTAACTGTAATTGATTCAGCAACATTAAAAGATATTGTCTACAATAATCAAATAATTGCCACTCCAGAATATGATGCAACTTCAAATACTATAAGATATAAAATAGTAAAAGACATAAATGAAAATTTAAATTTCCCTCTTAATATTGATGTGGATTTCAATACTGGAAAAATTAAGGCAGATGAAAGTTTTACTGTTATAAATAGTGTTTCTGGACTTGGAGTAACTAATCCAAAGTCACTTTTACCAGTAGTTGTTGATAAAAACGGAAACACAGTAAACACAATTACAGAACCAGGTAGAGATGATGTTATTCAAATTATAGATCCAGATGGTGGACAATATAGAGTTCCAGTTGATTTAGTTGGAGAACCTGTCATTGAAAACAAAGAAATGGTAGGAATAAATTGGTCCATGAAGGTTCGTTCTGATACAGATTTAAGTGCTTTAGGTTTTATGGCAAACTTTACAACTGTAAAGGGATCTGGTCTTGGAGAAATTGAAAATGTAAAAGTCAATGGCCGTGATGTAAGTCTAACAGACCAACTTGAAGGTGCTTTAGGAATTGTTGACTCTAAGCACCATAATTTACAAGAAAGCACAAGAGATCTTTCCTATACTTTCTACACTCCAGTAACTAATACACAAGGAAATTATTTATTAGACATATCAGTGGTTCTCCAAGGAAAACAAAAAGGTGGGGCTATTAGATTTATCTTAGATCAAGGTTATGCACAAGAAAAAATAAGTGAAGCTACACCTACTCGTGTAGGAATAAATAATAGAACTACTATCCAAGGTCAATTTTTGGCTAATGACAAAGCACAGTGGACTATAACAGATGCCATCTCATCTGGAGATGAAGCTAATAATGGTATGCCACTTGCAGACAGAAAACTTGATGGAGATCAAACTATAGAATCTGGTGCAAGAGTTGTCTATGGTATTGATACTAATATAGATAGCCCAACTTATGGTCAAATGATAGTAAAAGAAGCTGAAAAAAATATCAACTCCATTCCAGCAAAGGAAAGTGATCCATCAGGCACACAAGAAGTTGGAAATATTGCAGTTTACGAATTTGACACACAACTTACAAACGCAGATAAACCAAGTAACTACAATATCTCAGGTGTAAAGATTTCTAAATTCAGAGACCTATATATTGACCAAGTTTGGAATTTGCCAGTAGAAGGCATGACTATGCCAGGACAAGACTTTATTGCCAAAGATAATGAGGGCAATGAACTTGGTAAAGTCCATGTAGAAGAAGGAGCTGCTGGAGAAACTACAAGATTTGTCACAATTCCTAATGCAAGATATTGGGATATAAATGAAGAAACTCACGCGCCTTCTAAAAGAGAAAATAAAATTGAACAAAAATTTGATAAAGATACAGTAGAAGTAGATGGCAAAACTTATAAGTACAACGAAAATGTCAACTACTATCAAATTGACACAAAGAGTCAATATATTCACGATTCTGCAATAGAGCAAACAAATTTAAAACCAGTAACATTTACAGTAGTAAAAGTGGATAGCAAAGACCCAAATAAGAAACTAGCAGGAGCAAGATTTAAGATATTAGGGGACAACCAACCATCAGTAGTTACTGATGACCAAGGTAAGGCGACATTTAATAATGTACTTCCTGGAACTTACACTCTAATAGAAGAAAAAGCTCCAAATGGATATAAGCTTGATCAAGGAAGAAAAACAATAACTATATCAGAAGATGGGAATATTAGTGTAGATGGAGGAAATATCCAAGCAGGTGGAAGCACTAGTGCGACTAAACTAGTTCAACACGATAGTTTCCCTAACTGGCCAGACTATATGAATGCTATGCATTATGGAAAGATTAATGATAATGGCGAATTGGAATTTTACCTTTACCTAAAACCAGAAAGCAATAATGGTAAAGATGGTACAAATAGAGATACAAGACTAAATATTTCTATTCCAGATGTAAACATCACAGAAGTAAGTGCTTACGACGTATCTCCAGGCTATAGAAATAATGTTAGATACAGCATGGAAGAACAAAATGCTCAAGGATATATTCCATTGCTTGGAAATAATGTAATAAATGCTGCGAACAATCACAAGATTATAGGAACTCCTAATAAAACTGATGCCTATACAGGAAAAACTGGCTATGAGATTTATTTCCCACAAGAAAGATTTGCAAATGATTGGGGTTTCATAGTAAAAGTAAAAGCTAATATTGGAGATAAACAATCTATTAACTTAGATTATGACTGGTTGACAAATGAAAATACAGCTGGACAAACAAATCTTACTCAAAAAGTCACAATAAGTAAGGCTAGTGGAGAAGGCGAAGATACACAAACTCAATTAATAGTTACAAATGAAGAATTCACAAAAAGCCCAATAGCTGCAACAAAATTTGGCGATACATTTGATGAAAATGGAAATAGAAATAGACTACAAGGAGCAGAATTTGTTCTTAAAGATAGCGAAGGAAATGTAATTGCCAATAAATTTACTGATGACAATGGTACAGCTAACTTTGGACAATTCCCAGTAGGAAGATATAGACTAGAAGAAGTACAAGCTCCAGAAGGCTATCAAAAGAATGGCGTATATTTTGAAGTTGTAGTTGACGATGAGGGTCAAGTAACATACAAGGCAAGGTTTGAAGATGGCATTGGTACACCAGAAGCAGGTCGTGACTACTATATAGAAAAAGGTGAAGAAACTGGAGATTCAAACAAGGCTACAGTAACAAGTGTTAACCAAAGACTTGAATATCTAGAAAACGAACCAGGAGATATCGGTGAAAAAACAGGCGTATGGGAAGCCTACAGATATGAATCATTAAAATATCACGCTGACATTACTTTATCTAATTCAGCTCCAGGCTCAAGATTTGAAATTCAATTTGATAGAAATCTTGACTTTACTCAATATTTTTCTGATTTCCCTAAAATTGTTATAGATGGAGTAGAAGTTGCAGATCCATACTTCGATTATGATACTAACCTATTGACTTATGTATTTAATAATAAGTCAAAGGGTGGACCAGCTACTGCTTCTATTAACCTAAGAGGTATAATCCCAGATAAATACTTTGCTAAAAATACAGGTACCTATAACTTTACAATCAAAGTAGCTCCTGGTGTAGCAAATGTTGGAGGAAATCCTGTATTAAATAGAGATATAAATGCAGACTATGAACAATATGATTCTGGAACAAGTAACTCTAACCAATTCTACTATTTCAGAGATGTTTACCAAAAAGAAGACGGAAACTGGTATGTAACAGCTATGTCATATTTAAACCCAATGGGATTTTCTTATGGTTCAAAGACAGTAGAGTACAATTGGATAACAACAGATTTCCAAGGAGATAGACGAATAGCTAGATGGTTAGGAAAAGGATATGAACCTTTATACCAATTAGATGATGTAAAGGTGTATGCAACTGAATACAACACAAGAACACAAAATGGTATAAAATTAAATGATACTATGCCATTATCAGTAGGTATAAGACCAGAACAAGATCCTAACACCTATAATTTACTTGCTCATCAAAAAATAAATCCAAATGATAGGTTAGATAGAAGGGAAAACGGCGTAAGGGTACTTTATGATCCAAATAAAATAAAAACAACTGGAGGAATTAATGATAGTGCTCCTCTAAAGATATCTACACCAGCAGTCAAAAACGGTGGAGGTTACGTAATTGAGCAAACTTTTAAGATTACTGATATAGATCAATTCAACAAAAAGTGGAGAGCCTTCTATATGACTGATGGTAATCTTGAATCAGCTTTCGCATCTAAGGCCAATGTCAACACTGCCATAGGTGACCAAGCAGGTGGAGAAATACCAAAATATTATAGAGAAATTGTTGGTTTAATAAATAACAAATATACTCCAGGTTCTTTTAAACTTACTAAGTATGATGAAGTAGATAGAAGTAAAAAACTTCCTGAGGCAACTTTTGCATTGACAGATGAAAATGGAAAGACAATTTACAGGACATCTGACGAAAATGGCCTAGTTAGCTTTGAAGGTATTGCACCTGGAAGATATTCTTTAGAAGAATCTAGAGCACCAGAAGGCTATCAACTTACTAATAAAAAATGGCAAGTTACAGTTTTAAATGACGGTAACGTTAGAATTAGAGAAACATCTATTACTGGGGCAGGTCAGCTATATACTGGTAATGAAATTAATATACAAGTTTCAAATAAACCAGCTGGACAAAAGTTTAGAGTTTATAAAAAAGATGGAAATGGACAGCCACTTGCCGGAGCAAAATTTAGGATATCTGATCCAGATAATACTGATCCAAATTTCCCAATAGAAGCAACATCAGATCAAAAGGGTATTGTAGAGTTTAACGGAACTCCTAAAGAAAACAAAAACTATGTCCTTGAAGAAATTGCTCCACCGGCAGGTTACAATCCACTTAATAAAAAATGGGTTCTAAGAGTAGAAAAAGGTAAAGTAAAAATTTATAACTATTCTACTAACGCAGAAGGTGGACAAGAAGTTCAATCTATACTAGCAAAAGATGGAGTTGAATGGGTTGATGTTAAGAACAGAAACACTTCAAACTGGTCTAACTATGACAATAGATGGACTGGTTGGACAGGCAACAATCAAGATGCAAGATATTTGGGTACAAGAATTGTTGCAATAAACAAGGATGAAAAATACGTCATCCAAAGATATGTAATAAATCCAGAATCAAGAAATATTCCAAATCAATCAAGTGTATCTATCCATAGACAAGTTCCACAAGATCCTAATATGGATTGGTTTGATATGAATAAGTTTGACAAGGATAATGACATCAAGGTATTTAAACTAGATAGGTCAGTAACAGGACTTATTTCTGATATAAGACTTGCATCTTATAATACAGATGATATTACAGCTGACGTTGTAAAGACGGCTCAAACAGAAGAGGGTAGGTATGGGGAACCTGACAGATTAAAATTAGGTATTCCAGCTACAGATAAGCCAATAGTAATTGACATCAAAGTTCCTTATAAAGACGCCAATGGTGGAGTGGGAACTGGCATGGACTGGTCTGAAAATGATACTATAATTTACTGGAAAGGTGACCACTATGAAAGAGTGTCCGACATCAAGACCACAGGACCTACAACAGGAACAACAGGTACTATTCTGGGTTCTTATATAGGAGAAGATTCTCTTGATGTAACTAATGATATTAAAACTTACGGCTTTAAAATCAAAAAAGTTAAAGAAGATAATACAACACTTATTCCAGGTGCTGTTTTCAAATTGACTGGTCCAGATCCAAGCAAAAACGAAAGATATATGACAACAGATTCTAAAGGAATGATTTCATTTAATGGTTTAAAACCAGGAAACTACAAATTAGAAGAAACTGAACCAGCACCAGGTTATGAAAAGGCTAATACTACTTGGACAATAAGAGTGGCTAATGATGGAAAAGTTTATATTAAGGATAATAAAACTACTCCAGAAGGAAAAGACGCAAATGCACAGTTTTCAGTAGTTCAAAACTTAAATGCTGAAAATGCCAATGTAGATCCAGCTTTAGCTATGAAGATGCAAACAATAAAAGCATCAACATACAATTTCACAAATGAATCTGTTGGAAATTCTCCATTATTCTTAAATGAAGCAGATAAAAGAGAAAATTCTGTGATAAACAAAATAGATGCAATATATGGAGAAAATAACTTTGAAAGACTATTCCCTAATGGAATTACTATTAGAGAAGTTGCCATGGCATCCTATGACCCTAATATTGTAGGAGAAAATGCAGAAGCTACAGTAGCTAATGGAGATGGATTAGAAGTTTCTCCAGAAGAAATCCCAGAAGCACAAAGAGCTGGGGATGGATGGGAAATAGTTGACAATGCAAGTCCAACTCAACCAGAAAAGAGAGAAGATGCTTCCGATTCAGATTACGGACAATTAATCGATACAAAAATAATCGAAATCGATAAGGCTAATAATAGATATAAACAAGTATTTATTTATAAACCAGGTGGAACTGCTAAACGTAATCGTGAGATAAAATTCCACAGAGCTTACGATGCTTACAATATAAGTCCAAGTGAAGTTACGACAAGAGTTTTTCAAGTCCCTGCAAACACAAGTCTAGCTAATATAAATGAAAGTTCTGATATAGATTCAATACCAGGAAAAACAGATATTAGCAAAAATGTAAAATTTACATCTGTAACTGAACGTGTAAATAAAATTAAAACTACAAGTATCACAACAAGATATCCAGGTAATATATTAATAGAAGTTGAAACAAATTATAATGAAGACCAACCAATTGGTTTGGGTTCAAATTATAACTTTAACATGGCAGGACAATATGGTAACAAATGCTGGTTAGAAAAATCCTATCCAAATGAAGCTAGTGTTCCAGTAGTAAAAACAACTGTTGACTACACAATAACATTTGATGGAAATGGTGGACAATGGCACATGGATCCAGTAACAGTTGAAGAAAATACTGAATACGAATTACCAGGATCATCATTTATAGCTCCAGAAGGAAAAGAATTCGATGGATGGCTAGTAAATGGACAAAAGAAAAATCCTGGAGATATAATAACTGTAACTAGTGACTTAATAATTCAAGCTCAATGGAGAAATAAAGCTCCAGAACAAGTGACTGTTTCATTTAGTCCTGGGGAAGGTTCTGGCACAATGGCAGAACAAAAAGTAAATGTTGGTTCAAACTATCAATTGCCAGCTAATGGATTTACCGCACCAAATGGAAAAGAATTTGATGCTTGGTCAGTGAATGGAGAAAGAAAAAATCCTGGAGATTCTATATCAGTTAATGCTGATACAAGAGTAACAGCTCTTTGGAAAGTAAAAGCTCCAACAACTTATAATGTAATAGTTCAAAATCCACAAGAAGGTGGAACAATTACAGCAAGTACAACTTCAGCAACAGCAGGAACAGAAGTTACGCTTACAGTTAATCCAGAACAAAATTATGAACTAGAAACTTTGACTGTTGGAAATGAAAATGTAACAGCAAGTGTTGCAAATAACCAATACAAGTTTACAATGCCAGCAGGAGATGTAACTGTTTCTGCAACATTTAAGCAAAAACAAGTAGGTCCTAGCGAAGGCGAAACTGAAATTAAACCAGGGGAAGCTGCACAAATCACAAACAAGCAAGTTGGTCTTGATCTAAAGATTTACAAGAAAGATAGAAATGACAGAAAGCTTGAAGGTGCTATATTTACAATCAGAAAGACTGATGAAAGCTTTGAAAATATGGACCAAGATTTTGGAGTAAAAACAGGAACTTCAAATGCAGAAGGACTTGTAGAGTTCAAGGATAAAGATGGCAACATTATTAACTTACCAGTGGGATATTATGTGATTGAAGAAACAGCAGCCCCACTAGGTTACAGAAAGCCTAACGCTCCTTGGAAAGTACAAGTTGTAGAAGAAAATGGTCAACTTGTAGCTAAATACAAGGGACCAGAAGAAACACCTCAAAGTTTCGTAGAAAAAAATGAAAACCTTGAAATAAAAAATGCAAATGGTGTAAAATACGCAACAAAAATCACTCATATTGACACAGAATCAAGAACATTCATACAAAGGGTTTACATTGATACAAGAGGAAAAAAAGGAACTGTCAACGTTCAAATAAATCCAAAACACAAGAGAGAAGAAATTGACAGAGCTGGAAAGCCACCAGTAACTATCAAAGAAGGTGTAAAGACAGCTTATAGATCAACTTATAAGATAAGTGGAATAAATGGCGATCCAGACCAAGCTCAAATGATTAAAATCTTAAATGACTATGATGTTTCTACTCCAAATGTGACAGTAGTAAATACTGCAAGATGGAGACCATTTGACTGGGAATTTGACGAAGACCAACTAAATCTTGAACCAGGAGTTTACTTCATAGACATTGAAGGCTTCTATGATACTTCTATTATTGATAGAAATGTTACTAATGAAGTAGCTATAGATTCTAACTACAACTTTACTCAAAAAGATGGTAGAACTCCAAGTGCTGAACCAGTCCTAAAAGATCCTTACAAATTAACAGCAGCTGATATTCCAGATGAAGATTTAGGTAAGATTGATATTGATATTGAGTTCTTTGATGGTGCAAGAAGTTTTTATCAAGCACAATTTGATAAAAACCAACGAAAACTTGTTTATAACACATTTGAAGGTGCTTCATACCAAGGTGGTATGGAAGCTGTAAGGCAAAGATATCATGATAAATTAGTTGCGGTTGGATATAAAAAAGATCAAGCGAAAGAGATTGCTGATGCATGGCCAAATAAAAAGCCAGCTGGTCAAAAATATATAAATGCTCTAAGTAAACAAGCATCATATAATTACTCTTATGGAGGCAGAATGTATACTGAAAAGCATATAGCAGGATTTATTGACCCACCTGTTATACCAGGAGTAGAAGGTTATACAGCACCATCTAGTACTATAAAAACAAGCATGGATATTAACTCTTTATACTCATCACAAAAAGAAAACACAGTTCCTCAAGAAGGACTAAGCGTTGTAAATGATGCTGAAAGATACAACATCACTTTCTCTAAGCATGGTAAAGATTCTGACACTGATTCTATAGAAGAAATTACTAAGAGAAGACTTGAAGGAGCAGTATTTAAACTTGAAAAGAGAGTAAGAGAAGGTATCTACGAAGAAGTAGAAGGTTCTTATGTATCATCAGCCTTCAACGGTTACTTTGGTTTCAGAGGACTTGAACCAGGTCGTTATAGACTAATAGAAGTTCAAGCACCAAAAGATTACAAGCCAATTGATGGACCACTTCTACACTTCTCAGTTGAAACAGTAAGTTTGGTATCACAAAAAATAGTAGATCCAAGAATTGGGGAAACTATTGATGTAAATACAGTAGAATTCTATTTCCCAGATAATACTACTCCTTATAAATTTGGGGACTTAGAAGTTCACGATCCAGTAACTAATAAAGTTATCAAGTTCAAAGATGCTAAGAATGTGGATCTTGAATCAACTAAGATAATAAATCCACAAGACAAGACAATAGAAGTTCCTTTAAAGGATTTAAGCATCAAGTTCCCAGGAGAAATAAAGAATAAAGAAGGAAAAGTTATTAAGGACACTTATAAGATAAGTGAAATCCAAATAACACCAACTTCTAATGGATATATTTCTCTAGAATATAATAAGGCAAATGGTGTTTACCAATATGTTCCAGAAAAATCATCTACTGAAGAAAATGGTTTGTTGGTAGACTATGTAACATCTGCCACTGCCAAGAACATGGGTAAAATCGTAAACGAAAAACCAGGTAAGGGTAGTGTAACGATAAATAAAGTTGATGAAGATGGAAATGCCTTAAAGGGTACAGCAAATGAAAAAGGCGAACTAATAGCAGGGGCTAAGTTTAAACTTACAAACTTAACTGATGGTTCAGACCCTGTAGTAAAAACTGTAGGAGAAGATGGTACTTTAACATTTGATGGATTAAAGATAGGTAACTACCAATTAGAAGAAGTTGAATCTCCTGATGGACACATTAATGGTGGTCAAGTATGGCACTTTACTGTTGGTGGTAAGGACTTAGACCCATATTCAGAAGATATTGCTCCAACAGGAAGAGATTTATCAGGACAAATTAAGCTCACAGAATCAAAAATGAGTGTATTGAGTCCTATAAATGAAAATGGTGCTCCAACAGTAGAAGGAGAAATTCATCCACATCTTGGAGAATCGCTAGTATTTGACAATTCCTATGAAGTTCCTGAAGGAATGAAGATAAATCCAGGAGATTACTTCACATTAAAACTTAAAAAATCAACAGATCTTCATGGAATTTTTGAAAATTCTATTGACAATCTAGATATATTTGCAGATGGAGTAGGTACTATAGCAAAGGCAAACTACAATAGAGAAGCTGGAACTATAACTTACACTTTCACAAAATATGCAGATACCTATGAATTAAAGAACATTTCTAATAAGATAGCTGCTTTTATAAATCTAGATGTGATAAGACAGTCACAAAATTTTGTAGATGTTGGATTTAGTGATAAATCTAGCAAGGTAAATGTTGTTTATGATTTAAGAACTGAAAGAAAAGATGACAGAGTGAACTTTATTAACTACACATCAAAGATAGTTAAGTACAATCCACAAACTGGAGAATTTGTTCATTATTTCTATATAAATAGAGATAGAACCCCAACAGGAGCTTTCGATTTTAATTTCTTATCAGATCAAAATCTAGAAAATGTTCTTGTTACAGAATACAAGGTTCTAAATAATCTAGAAGGTGCTATGCCAGAATCCTTTGGTGTAGATGAAAATAGTGATAATTTAGATTATGGTAGAGTTATTAATTCTAAGAACTACCTACAAGCAGGAGAGTTATTAAGTACTCCTTACTATAATGGAGTGGCTTGGAATGGATCCTATGTCGTAAAGATAACTGGTAAAGTAGCTGATGAGGATAAGAGCAAGTATGTAGGATACTCTCATCTTATTCACTATTATGGAAATGGATATTCATTATATGCTGATAGATTTGATGCAGTTCATCAATTTGTAAATGAGTCATCAGCTGAAGCTAAGTTAACTATAAAAGCTATTAACCCATCTAATAAGATAGTCTTTAAGAAGATTAATAGTAATAGTGAAGCTTTACAAGGTGCAACATTCCAACTTTATAAAAAGGATGATGAAGGAAATTGGAATGCTTATGGTCAACCAATTGAAACTGGTGAAGATGGATTAATTGAATATTCTAAGTTACCAAAGGGTGAATACCAATTAAAAGAAACCACAGCACCAGAGGGATATGTAGCACCAGATGGTCCACTAGCAGAATTCAAAGTAGATGAAAGTGGAAAAGTCTTCAGAAAAGAATCCTATAAAGATGAAAAGGGACAAGAACAAGTAAAATATGTTGAAGAACCTGGTGTAGTTCCAATTACTTTAGTAAACAACAAAGAACATGAAGTAGTGTTCAAGAAAGTTGATGGAACTGATAATAAGGTTCTTGCAGGTGCAGAATTTGAAGTATTGTATAAGAATGAAAAGACAGGAGAATATTCTAATAAGGATATAATTTTGTACAAGGATGTAAGTGGCACAATATACGCTCTTAAATCTGATGACACGCCACCTACTGGTTATACAAAATTAGATAAACTTATAAGTGGAACAGATGGTATTGTTAAGTTCAAAGTAAATGAACCTGGATTCTATGCACTTAAAGAAATTAAGGCACCAGAAGGATATATCAATCCAAGAGGTATTGTAAAACAATTTGCAATCTTAGATGATAAGCTTCAAAGAGAAGAATATAAGACTGAAATGGATGTAAACAAAACAAAAAGTGGAACATACGCTAATGGATGGCATAACGAATATCTGACTTCTATTGATATGAGATTTAATCCAAATCATGAAGAAATAACTTACGTGAAAGATAAGTCTAAAATGAGTCTATCAGGATTACCACTTGAAAATGAATTCTTTGAAAATAACGTTGGAGCTAAAACAGGAGTAACTATTAAAGCCTATACAGTTGATAAAGAAAATGGTACTGAAACCTTTGTAAAATCTTATAAAGTTGACTTGAAGAACTATGATGGTTATAAAGGTAAAGAAACCATTGACTTGTACGACTTAGTAAAAGGCGACACTACAGATGGTAGTCCAGTAAAATCTGATAAGACATTAGTATTCAAGATGTCTCCTCAAATCGGTCTTACAACAGAATTAGATATCAAATCTAATATAGTTATAGGTGAAGGAGAAGATAAGATTAGCGAAGAAAGAACTTTCCATATTGAAACTAAGGGCGAAGAATATGTCGACCACTCTTATGAATTCACTACTATGGGAGAATTGACAAATATTGGAACTAATCCTATAGAAGTGGAAAACTTTAAAGGAGAATTCCCAATAACTGGTGGTCTTGGCACTATAATCTTTACTGTAACTGGTTTAGTTATTATGAGTGCAGCGGCTTATCTATACAAGAGAAAAAGAAATATGTCTTATGATGAATAATCTTTATGTAAAAATTTGCTGAATTAAGATTAAGTTTTAGTTATTATATCTTGGGAGGAGAGGAATCTCCTCTCTAGATTTATGATTAATCCTAAGATAAATTATCTTTTAATCTTTTTTAGTCTATCGAGAAACTGCTTTTTAAATTAAAATTGAAAAATATTTTTTAGAGTCTGGTTTTACCAGGCTCTTTTTGCTTTTTATTTTGACCTACTAATTTTTGTGCAAAATTTATGTAAAAGATTATAGCTAGGAATATATTATTGAATAATACAACTAAAATACTTATAGCAAATGTATCTACAAATACTATAAATATGATAAAATTAGTTTAAGGAGATGATGTTATGGTACAAATTAATGTTAGAGTAGATGAAGATGTTAAAAGAAGAGCAGAGAGAGTTTGTCAAGAAATTGGAATTTCTATGTCTTCTGCAATAAATGTTTATTTGAAAAAAATTGCAAGAGAAAATAAAATCCCCTTTGAATTAACAGCAGATCCTTTTTATAGCAAAGAAAACATAGATTATCTTGAAAAGAAATATAATGATTATAAAAATGGGAAACTAGAACTTATTGAAAGAGATATTATAGATGAGTGAAAAAAAATATAAAGTGGGATTATAGTGCTTGGCAAGAGTATTTATATTGGCAAAAGACTAGTAAAGTTTGTTTAAGAAGAATAAATCAGATAATTAAAGATATTAAGAGAAGCTCCTTTGAGGGTATAGTAAGCCTGAAGCATTAAAAAACAATTTATCAGGTCTGTGGAGCAGACGCATAGACAAAGAGAACAGAATTGTTTATTTGATTGAGGAAGATACAGTGGTTATATTTCAATGTAAGGGTCATTATAAAAAACAGTAAGAAGAAAAGGATGCAAGCTTTTGTGGCTGCATCCTTTTTTGTCTTCTGTATTTTTGTTTATTTTAATAGTTTTTAAAAGTTTTTATTGTAGTGTTTAAATTTTATATACTTTATAAATCCTTAGTTCTTCTTGGACATTTTTTTAAATACCTGGGCGTATTTGTCAAAGAGTTTTTCTAATTCTTTTACGTCATATTTTTTGCTGTAAGGGCTATTCATGATGTCTTTTAAGACGCTTTGGATCTTGTTGTGGATTTTTATGTCTGTTACTATTGATGCATTTGTGTGAAGTTTGTCCCTGCCGATTTTTTTGAAAAACATATTGTTTTCGCTTATAAAGAAGTTAAATTTGTCCAGTCCTATGGATTTTAGGTATCTGTTGTCATTTATGATGTAAAAGTTTATGTTTTCGTTATTTTCCATAATTTCTATTATGTTTTTTATGTGGTCCTCAATTTCCCCAGGGCTGAGTTTTGCCTTTGTGGAACAGTAAAGAATGTCGCCTGTTTCCAAATAGTTTAGAAGGCTAGTTCTCGTTGTGAGAAAGTTTATTTTTGCGTCCACAAAAAGTTCTTCCCAGAGGAGTTTTATGCCAGAAATTTCTTTTTTATTTATCTCTCTATCGTCGTCAAGGGAGTCTTCTATTCTGTCTATGATGTAATTTGGCAGCAAGAATTCAAAGCCGTAATTTGACAAGAATAAGAATTCGTTGTCTGAATAGAAATATTTTCTGTAATCTGTTTCTGCCATTTCTTGGGGAGAAGATGTGACTATAATTTTATTTAGTCCTTCAAAGAAGTTATTCATAAAAGATGAAATTTCAAAAAGTGTGTCAAGTTCACGTCCTGATGTTAGGGTTGAGTAATCTTCTCTTTCTGCAATTATTATATACATTTCGTCTTTTATGAGAATGAAGTCACAGTGGGTGTAGCTTCTTTCATAGAGTTCAATGTTGATGCTAGAGTTGTCAGTAATTATTTTTAATATGTCTATATTTTCTATGTAGTCTTTTTTGCAAAGTAGGTGGAGGTTCACTTCTACTTCCTTTGCAATTTTTTTTATGCTTTGGATGAGGATTTCTGCATAGGGGCTTCTTATGTCAAAGGTTGCCCAAATGTCAAGGTCCTTATTTTCCAAAATTACTTGGTCCAGGATTTCTTTTAAGTCAATTTCTACGCTAGATGTTTTGAAAATGAAATTTGTAGTTGAAGGGATTTCTTCTTTTACATCTGTGTTTGTGTAGGCGTAGGCTTCGTTTAGAAGTTTGTATATTAGTATTTCTAGACCTTTTTCCTCATCTTTTTTTAGGATTTCTGAATTTTTTATTTCAAAGCTTAAAAGAAAGTCTTTAGTCTTTTTTTCTTCTATGAGTGACTTGGCAAAGAGTGGGGCAAGTTTTCTATTTATTGTGTAGATATTTTTTGATGAGGGCAATTTTTTGCCGCTGTTCCACTTGCTTATGTAGGATATGTCGTAATCCAAGGCATAGGCAATGCTAGATAGTTTTGTATTTGTCATGTCTAGTAATAATTTAAAAACTTGTCTGTAATGCCACATAATTTGCTCCTTTAAATTTGGAAATATATATAAATTATATTTATTTGTTGAATAAAAGTCAAATTTTGTAAGGATAATTCAACATATTGCAACTACTTATAAGGGGTTTTTATAGGATTAAGCTTTATAATTAAATTAACAAGAATATTTTTAATAAATTATTGGAGGAAAAAATGGTAAATTATAATGCTGTTACAGAAAGCGTAATAGAAGATATTAAAAATGCTGTATCTGGCAAGGTTTATGTTGGCGAAGAAATCAACATTGACTTTTTCCACGATGAAATGCCTATCTACGGCGAAGGACAACCTGAACTTGTTGTTGATGCAACAAATGCAGAAGAAATTGCAAAAGTTGTAAAGATTTGTAATGAAAACAAGATTGCTGTTGTGCCAAGAGGTGCAGGTACTGGTCTTACTGGTGCTGGTGTTTCTAGACATGGTGGCGTTATGATCAATATGCAATCTATGAATAAAATTCTTTCATATGATGAAGAAAACATGGTAGTAAAGGTAGAACCAGGTGTATTATTAAATGACCTTGCTGAAGACTGTCTATCTAAGGGATATATGTATCCACCTGATCCAGGTGAAAAGTTTGCAACTCTTGGGGGAAATGTTGCTACTAATGCTGGTGGCATGAGAGCTGTTAAGTATGGCACAACAAGAAATTATGTGCGTTCAATGGAAGTTGTTCTTCCTACTGGAGAAATCACAACTTTTGGTGCTACTGTTTCAAAGACTTCTACTGGTTTCTCATTAAAAGATCTTATGATTGGTTCTGAAGGTACTCTTGGTATTATCACAGAACTTACTCTAAGGATTATCCCAGCTCCAAAGGAAACTATTTCTCTAATTGTTCCTTATGAAGATCTTGACACTTGTATTTCTACAGTTCCAAAGTTATTCAAGGCTCACTTAAATCCACAAGCTATTGAATTTATGGAAAAAGAAATTGTAAATATGTCAGAAATTTATATTGGAAAGTCAACTTTCCCTAAGGAATTAGAAGGAATTGACATTGGTGCTTATCTTCTTATTACTTTTGACGGTGACAATGAAGACGATCTTAACGACATTATTGAACAAGCTGCAGAAGTTCTTATGGAAGCAGGAGCAATTGATATTTTAGTTGCCGACACTCCAAACAAGATCAAAGAAGCTTGGGCTGCAAGATCTTCTTTCCTTGAAGCAATTGAATCTCAAACAAAACTTCTTGATGAATGTGACGTTGTAGTTCCAATTAACATGATTGCTAAATATGTTCACTATGTAAATGAAAAAGCTAAGGACTTCCCATTTGAAGTTAAGTCTTTTGGTCACGCAGGCGATGGTAACTTACACATTTACACTTGCTCAAATGATATGGATAAGGACGAATTCGTAAAAGAAGTTGAAGTATTTATGCAAGATATTTATAAGAAAGCTTACGAATTTGGCGGACAAATTTCTGGAGAACACGGAATTGGTTATGGTAAAAAATCTTTCTTACATGAATTTGAAGGCGATGTTAACACTGAACTTATGAGAGGAATCAAGAAAGTATTTGATCCAAATTTAATTCTTAACCCAGATAAGGTTATTTAATAGAAGGAGATTTTAATAAATGTCATATTTAATTTCAGAAGAAGCACAAGATTTACTTTTAGACGTAAGAAATTTTTGTGAAAAAGAAGTTATAGATGTTTGCAAGGAAGCTGATAGAACTGGCGAATTCCCAGAAGAACTTTATGAAAAGGCAAAGGAACAAGGTTACTTTGCCCTTGAAGTTCCTGAAGAATTAGGTGGACCTGGTTTATCTAGAGTAGATGTTGCTGCTCTATTTGAAGAAATGGCAAAAGCTGATGCTGGTTTTGCCACAACTATTTCTGCTTCTGGCCTTGGAATGAAACCAGTTCTTATTGCTGGTAACCAAGAACAAAAAGAATATATTGCCGATGTTGCAATGGAAGGCGGACTTGGTGCTTTCTGTCTTACTGAACCAGGTGCTGGTTCTGATGCAAGTTCAGGAACAACTACTGCTGTAAAAGATGGCGATGAATATGTCTTAAATGGTAGAAAGTGCTTTATCACAAATGGTGCTGTTGCTTCTTATTACTGTATCACTGCTGCAACTGACAAGTCTAAGGGAGTAAAGGGCCTTTCAATGTTTTTAGTGCCTGCTGGAACTGCTGGTTTAAGTTCTGGTAAGGAAGAAGATAAGATGGGAATTAGAACTTCTAACACAACTGATGTTGTTCTTGAAGATTGTAGAATTCCTGCAAAAAATCTTATTGGCAAAGAAGGAGAAGGTTTCTCTATTGCAATGAAGACTCTTGACCAAGCTAGAGCATGGATGGGTTGTCTTGCTGTTGGTATAGCCCAAAGAGGAATCGACGAAGCTAAAAAATACACAAGTGAAAGAATCCAATTTGGAAAGGCAATTAACAAAAACCAAGCTATTCAATTTAAATTAGCTGATATGGACATTCAAACAGAAGTTGCAAGACAAATGGTTGCCAACGCTCTTACAAGAATGGACATGGGACTTAGCTACAACAGAGAATCTGCAATTGCAAAATGTTATGCATCTGATATTGCCATGAGAGTTGCTGAAGATGCTATTCAATTATTTGGTGGATATGGTTATTCAAGAGAATATCCAGTGGAAAAACTTTTAAGAGATGCTAAGATCTTCCAAATTTTTGAAGGTACAAATGAAATTTTGAGAATTGTTGTTGCTAATAATTTATTGAGAGGTTAAGGTTTTAAAATGAATATTTTAGTATTTATAAAGGAAGTGCCTGATGATTCAGTAGCAGTTTCTGTAAAAGATGAGAAGGCTGATATTGAAAACATCACGCCTGTTGTCAATGCTTTTGACACTTACTCCCTTGAAATGGCAGTAAGACTTAAAGAAGCCAATGAAGATTCACAAGTTGTTGTGGTTTCTATAGGAAATGAAGAGGTTAAAAATTCTCTTAAAAACTGTCTAGCAGTTGGTGCTGACAAGGCATACTTAGTAAAGAATGATGATTATAAAAAGCTTGATGCAAAAGCTATTACTGAAATTCTTTTGGGAGCAAAGGAAAAATTAGAAGCTGAACTTGGTGCTTTTGATGTAATTTGCTTTGGTAAAGAAACTACTGATGCAGAAGCTTCACAAGTTGGGGTTTATTTTGCTAATAAGTCTGATCTTGGTGTGGTTACATCTGTTATTGCAATGGAAAAAGATGGCGATAAACTTGTTTCTAAACAAGAAATCGACGGTGGTTATAGAGAAATGGAAGCAAAACTTCCTACTGTTGTAACTATTGCAAAACCAGATTATGAACCGAGATATCCTACTATAAAATCAAAAATGGCTGCAAGAAGACAAAAGATTGAAGATTTTGAAGTGGAAACTACTTCTAGTCCAATTCTTGAAGAATTAAAAGACTTCGAACCTAAGAAGAGAGAAGCTGGAGTAAAAATTCAAGAAGATGAAGTGGAAGATACTGTAGCTAAGGCTATTAGCCTAATGGTAGAACAAAAGGTTTTATAGGAGGAAAAGATGAAAAATATATTGACATATATAGAAATTAAAGATGCTGCTCCTATTAAACTTTCTTTAGAATCCCTTTCTAAGGCAAGTGAAATTGCGAGGGATAAGGGTGGAAAATCCATTGCTCTTATCACTTTTGAACTTGCAGATGAAGAAGTAAAAAAATTAAAGGGTGCAGGAGCAGAAGAAATTGTGCTTGTAAAAAGAGATGCCTACAATATGGAAGACTTCGCAAATATTATCCTTGAAGTTTCTAAAAAATATGACTGTGAAGATATTTTTATAGGAGGAACTCTTGATGGTAAGGACCTTGCTCCAAGTGTAGCAGCAAAACTAGACACAGTTTCTGTTACTAATGTTATGGACATAAAATTTGAAGGTGAAGATGTAATTTATGTCACACCTTCTTATGGTGCAACAGTCCTTACAGAATCAAAAATCTCAAAGGCTCCAAGAATTGCTGTTATAAGAGCGGGATCCTTTGACAAGAGAGATGATTTTGATGCTAGCGGAAATCTTGTGGAAGAAAACATTGATGAAGTTAAAGATTTAAAGGCAGTAATAAGAGAAGTTGTTACTGCTAACGAAGCCGCTATTAATCTTGAAGATGCTCCAATTATTGTAACTTGTGGTAGAGGTGCATCATCTGATGAAATATTCCCACTTGTAAAGGAACTTGCTGATGTTTTTGGTGCTCCAATTTCTGGAACAAGACCAGTAATTGATGATGGAGTTCTTCCAAAGTCTTCACAAATTGGTCAATCAGGAAAAATTGTTGCCCCAGCTCTATATATTGGCTGTGGTGTAAGTGGTGCAGTGCAACATATTTCTGGTATTGAAAATTCAAACTTTATTGTTGCAATAAATAAGGACGAAGATGCTCCTATCTTTAATATGGCAGATATTGGTCTTGTAGGCGATTGCAAGCAAATTCTACCACTATTTATTGAAGAAGTTAAAAAAATAAAAGCTAATGCTTAATAGGTGAATTATGAATTATTTAAAGGAATTTGTCATACTTTGTGTATGTTTAATGCTTGGAGTGGTGACAAGACACTTGATAAATTTCCCAATACCTGAAGCTGTTTATGGTATGATTTATCTCTTTATTGCCTTTTCTATTGGAATTATAAAGCCCGATGATGTCAAAGAAACTTCCAATGGAATTTTGCAAAATTTGGCGATTTTATTTGTGCCAGCTGGTGTAGGCATAATAAATTCTTATGATGAGATAAAAGGAAAAGCTGGTCTATTAGTACTTTTAGTAGTTCTTGGAACTGCTATAACTATGGGACTTACTGGTAAAATTATAGAACTTTTACAAAGGAGGAAAGATGTTTAGTAACAAATATTTTGGAATCATCTTGACTTTTGCGACTTTTGAAATAGGCAAGATGATAAGCAAAAAACTAAAGACTCCTTTGGCAAATCCTCTTTTAATATCCATTGCCCTATGTATATTATTTTTAAAGCTAACTGGCATATCTTATGAAGATTATAAACAAGGCGGGGACTTTATAATGTTTTTTATAGCTCCTGCCACAGTTGCCATGGTAGTTGATTTGTACGAAAACCTCCCAGAACTTAAAAAGAATTTAATTCCAATTTTGTCTGGAACAATTTTAGGCTCTGCGATTGCTATGTTTTTTGTTATTTTCGCCTCAAGCTTTTTAGGCATTGACGAAAATCTTGTGGTATCCTCAACTCCACAATCGATTACAACAGCAATTGCAATTTCTCTTTCTGAAGAGTATGGTGGAGCTTCTGCTATAACTGCAGTTCTTGTAGTTATAAGAGGAGTTACTGGTGCAGTAATTGCGCCACTTATTATGAAACTCTTTAGAATAAAAGATCCAACAGCACAAGGAGTTGCCATTGGTACTTCTTCTCACGCAGTTGGTACTTCTGAAGCGAGAAAGCTTGGAGAGATCCAAGGTGCCATGAGTGGACTTTCTATTGCAGTGGCAGGTCTTGTGACTGTAATCCTAATGCCAGTAGCAATGAAAGTTATAGAAATGTTATTTTGATTTGAAATAAAGAATAAGTAAAGATATTGTATATAAAGACCTATTGTCTCCCTCAATAGGTCCTTTTTAATGATAAGAAAAACAAAGATGTGTCTCTGTTTTCTGGTTTTCACAGCAAATGCGAGCCTTAGCGAAGCATGAGCTGATGAAAAATCTTATCCAGCTATAATGAAGGAACACAGATTTTTGACAAGCAAAAATCTGCGGGCAGACTTATCAAAATTTCTTGCAGAAATTTGATTAAGTCTCAGCCTTTGACCGAATAGGGAGCATTGTCGAGTGAGTCGGATATCTTGAAATAAATAAAAAAACATAAAGAAAAGACTGCCCTTAGATAGCCTTAGAAATTTATTGATTAATGTTTAGACTTTTTAATAAAATTTATAAAAAATATTTGTGAAGTAATGATATTAAAATAACAAAATCCTATTGGTCGAATATCTCATTACAAAAATTGAAGCTTTCTAAATCTTGAACTTCTAAAATCGCAAACTCGCTACGCTCAAACAGTGCGATTTTGGTCGAAGTTCTTCGATTTGAAATCTTTGCAATTTTTTTCATAGGATATTCTCCTCAATAGGATTTTTTAATGATAAGAAAAACAGAGATGAGTCTCGGTTTTTCTGGTTTTCACAGCAAATGCGAGCCTTAGCGAAGCATGAGCTGATGAAAAATCTTATCCAGCGAAGGAAGACGATGCAACCGAATAGGGAGCATTGTCGAGTGAGTCGGATTTCTTGATATAGACAAAAAAATAAATTTAAGTTTTATGGATTTATAGACGGGTAAAATACATATAAAAGATACTAATGTAAATCACAAAGAGTTATATGAGGTGAGAGTATGGACAATAAGTCAGCAATAATAATTGCAATTTCAATAATAATTTCGAGCATTATTATAGGAGTATGTATATTTAAAGGGTTAGATTCGGTATCTGGAGCTATTATAGTTTCACAATATTAGGTAATCTTAAAATTAGATATTAAAAAAGCTTGGTGAGAGTATAATTTCACCAAGCTTTTTTATCATTATATTATTTTATCTATTATTTTATCTTCTATTCTTTATTTCTTTAATTAAGTCTGGAACTACATTAAATAAATCGTCAACAATACCATAGTGAGCTGTCTTAAAGATAGGAGCGTCAGGGTCGTTATTGATGGCAATTATTGTTGTGGAATCTTCCATTCCCTTAGTGTGTTGGATTGCTCCAGAAATTCCAAGGGCAATGTATAAGTCTGGTTTTACTTGAACTCCTGTTACTCCAACTTGTAAGTCTTTGTCACACCAGCCAAGGTCAACTACAGCTTTTGTTGCTCCAACTGCACCACCAAGTGCATCGGCAAGTTCTTCTACTAGATGCCAGTTTTCTGGACCGCCAAGTCCTCTACCACCAGACACAACAACTTTTGCATTTAATAATTTGTCAAGGAGTGGATTTACTTCTTCTTTTTCAAAATCTATGAATTTTGTCTTAACATCTTCTTCTGTGATCTTAATATCTTCTTTTATGATTTCTGCTTCTCTATTTTCATCTAAAGGAGCTTCAACAAATCCGCCTCTGCCAATTGTTGCCATCATAGTTTCAGATAAAATTCTTACATCGCAGAATAATTTTCCATCAAAGGAAGGTCTTATCCATTTAATATCACTTTTGTCTTCTGTAAGTTCAACATTTGAACAGTCGGCAACAAGTCCAATTTCTCTTTTTGCAGAAACTCTACCTGCAAGGTCACGACCATTGTGGCTTGCTGGAAGCATAACTATTGCTGGGTCATATTTTTCCATTAACTCATCAAGGACTTTAGCATAAGCCAAAGTATTGTAGTTTTCTAGAAGTTTGTCATTTACTTGGATTACCTTGTCTGCACCAAGTTGACCTGATAGTTTTGCTTTTTCGTCATTTTCAAAACCAATTTCTACTGCTACTAATTCTTTATCTAAACCGTCAGAAAGTTCTCTAGCTATAGACATCATTTCTTTAGTTATAAGTGAAAGTGAACCTTCTGAAGTTTCGTTTATTACCCAAATATTTCCGTTTTTCATTTTATCACCTACACTAACACTTTCATATCTTCGATAATATTCATAACTGCATCGATGTTCTTATCAACAGAACCTTCGTCAATGATTTTTCCTGTTTCATTTTTTTCTGGAGCAGAAAGGTCTTTTACTATTGTAAGAGATCCCTTTTGTCCAAGTTTTTCTAAGTCAAGATCAAGTGATTTTGCAGTTATATCATGAATTTCTTTTTCTTTTGCAATTTTGGATCTCTTTAGGGCAAATTTTGATGGTTTATTAACTGAACCCTTTAGTGCTGATGCAACAAAAGGTGTTTTTAGAGAAAGTGTTTCAGTTCCGTCAGAAACTTTTCTTTTTACTTCAAATTCGCCGTCTTTATAGTTTATGTCTGAAACATAAGTCACTTGGTTCATGCCAAGGCGTTCAGCCATTTGTGGACAAACTTGACCTGTATCTCCGTCCATAGTTTGATCTCCAGTGAAGATTATATCGTAATCGCCAATGGATTTTATAGCTTCTGCAAGTGCATAAGAAGTTGCAAAAGTGTCAGAGCCCTTAAATTCAAGGCCTTCTACTAAGTAAGCTTCTTCTGCTCCCATTTGGATACATTCACGCAAATATTTTTCTCCATCTGGTGGTCCCATAGTTAGGACATCAATTTGAACATCTTCTTCCATTTGTTCTTTGACATTTAGTGCAAATTTTAAACCACAAAGATCAGATGGGTTAATTATTGTCTTAATTCCATCTCTCTTTAGGTTTTTTGTTTCTGGATCGATTTTTGCATTTGTTGTGTCAGGAACAATTTTCATTAATAATAATATTTTCATAGTTCCTCCTATTTTGTTTTACTCAATACATATATAATACCCCAAAATCCCGAAAGTATTAAGATAATTTTCACAATTGATAAAAATAATCAAAAAATTTTAAAGAATTTCTTTTTATTCTTCAAGATCCTTAATTTTTTCTCGACTTGTATTATAATGGAAGTGGAAGTATTTTTAATTTATATATATGAAAGAAGGTTTAGAAAAGAAGATGAAAAATTTTAAAAAATTAAAGGTCTTTATTATAATGGCAAGTATGCTTGGCTTAATTTTGACAGGCTGTGCCAATAAGACTGAAGATGAACTTAATAATTCTACTAAAGAGGAAACAAAAGTTGCAGAAGAAAAAACTGGGACTCACAAAATTACTGACCATGCAGGTAGAGAACTTGAAATTCCAGACAAAATCGATAGAGTTGTAATTGATCAAGTGCCAATTTTATCTACTTATATGGCATATAACGAAGGAAAGGCTCCTTACATTGTGGGTTATGCTGGTTCACTTAAACAAGTTATATCTAATACAGTTCTTCAAGATATTGCACCTGAACTTTTAGACACGACAAATACAGTTCAAGGTCAATCAGACATAAATGTAGAAGAAATTATAAAGTTAAAACCAGATGTAATTTTTTACAATGCCAAAAATCAAGACAGATATGAAAAACTAGCAAAGACTGGAGTTCCTTGTGTTGGTTTTGTGACTATGGGTGCAGACAGTCCAGCTGATCCAATAAATAGATATGGCGAATGGTTAAAACTTTTGGAAGATGTTTTTGATGAAAAGGGCAAGATGGACGACTTCTTAGGAGCTGGCGACGATATTGTAAAGGATGTCGAAAAGAGAATTGCTACTGTGCCAGAAGATAAAAGACCAAGTGCTATGATTCTTTGGAAATATGTCGAAGGAACTCCAATTGTTGCTGGAAAGGGAACTTTTGGCGACTTTTGGTTAAAAAGACTTGGAGTAAAAAATGTGGCACAAGATGCCAAGGGTTATGCCAAGGTAAATGTTGAAGAAATTTACAAGTGGAATCCTGATGTTTTGTATCTTGATGGACCAGGTCTATTGGATATTAAAAGAAGCGATGTCTACAACAATTCTGTTGAAGGATTTGATTTTTCAAACTTAAAGTCTGTTAAGGACAAGAGAGTTTACAATTCAAAGTTAGGTATGTGGAACTGGCTTACACCAAATCCAGACGCACCACTAGTCCTTGCTTGGCTTGCAAGTGAAACTTATCCAGAAGCCTTTCAAGACTATGATTTAAACAAGTTAATCAAAGATTATTATCTTAAATGGTACAATTATGAGCTTTCTGATGAACAAATCGAGGACATGTTTAATATATGACAAAAAACTTTTGGATTAGGGATGATGGGAGATTTCATCCCTATCTTTATTTTATTTTAATTATCTTTCCAATTTTATGTGGAATAATTTCCCTTTCTATGGGAAGGATGGATATTAAAATATCAGAAATAATTTTACTTTTTAAAAATTTCATATTAAAAAGGGAACTTGATCCAATGATGGAATCTCTAATTTTTAATATAAGACTTCCTAGAGTTTTGACAGCTCTTCTTGTTGGGGCAGGTCTTACTGCAGCTGGCATTAGCTTTCAAAGTTTATTTTCAAATCCTCTAGCAACACCAGATATTTTGGGAGTTTCTTCTTCTGCATCTCTTGGTGCAATTTTGGGGATTCTCTTGTCCTTTGGCACAATGGGTATTCAAATGCTGGCACTTTTGACTGGGCTTTTTTCAATTTTTATAACAATAAATATTGTAAAAAAAGATGAAACTTCTATGATGAGCCTGATCTTGGCAGGAATTATTGTATCTTCCCTTGCCAATGCCCTAAGTTCGCTTTTAAAATACACAGCTGATCCTATGGACAAGTTGCCACAAATCACCTATTGGCTAATGGGATCCTTTGGCAGAACTTCCTATAAAAATCTACTTTTAGCAGGTCCGCTTATAATAATTTCTATTATTGTAATTTATAAAATGAGATGGAGCCTTAATATTTTATCTTTATCTGAAGATGAGGCGATTTCTCTTGGTCTTAATATCAAAAAGACAAGGTTGATTTTTATTTTTGCTTCAACCCTAATAACTGCATCTTCTGTTTCTATTTGTGGTCAAATTGGCTGGATAGGACTTATTATTCCTCATCTTGTGAGATTAATTGTGGGAGCTAATAACCTTTACACTCTTCCTCTTGGTCTAAGTCTTGGGGCAGGATTTATGGCTTTAATCGAAGCTTTTTCAAGGACTGTTTCTGTTATTGAACTTCCTATTTCAATTTTAACTGCAATTCTTGGAGCACCAATTTTTATAGTCTTGATGAGAAAATCGGGAGGTGTCTTTAAATGAAATTAGAAGTTGTGGGAGGGTCTTTTAAATTTAAAAATACAGATTACATTTTAAAAGATATGAATTTTTCCCTAGAAGATTCTGATATCCTTTCAATACTTGGACCTAACGGAGTTGGAAAGACAACTCTAATAAGGTGTTTAACTGGACTTCTTCAGTGGAACAAGGGCGGAACTTATTTAGATGGAAAGAATATTTCTTCTATAGATAATAAAGAATTTTGGTCAAAGCTTTCTTATATACCACAAAAGAGAAATTCAACTTTTTCTTATTCAGGACTAGACATGGTTCTCTTTGGGGCGAAATCTTCTATGTCAATTTTTGAAAGGCCAAGAGCTTGCCATATAAAAAAAGCCTGTCAAATAATGAAGATGGTTGGAATTTATAATTTAAAGGACAAAAAGTCGGATCAAATGAGTGGTGGAGAAGTCCAAATGCTTTTAATAGCAAGAAGTCTTATGAAAGATCCAAAAATAATTATTTTAGATGAGCCAGAAAGTGGTCTTGATTATAGAAATCAAAGGATAATCTTGGACTTGTTAAAAGAACTTTCTAAGACTGGTGTGATAATAGTCATGAACACTCATTATCCAGAGCATGCATTAGCAAGGTCTAACAAGTGCCTTATTTTAAATTATGACAAGACTTATGAATTTGGAAGGACTAGGGAAGTTTTAAATAGAGAAAATTTAAAAAAGTCCTTTTCTATTGATGTAAATATTTCTGAAATAGAAGTAGAGGGGAAAAAATATGATAGCATTATTCCTCTGGACTTAGATGAAAGGGATAAAAATTATCCTATATAATATGTAGAAAGTTTAAATTATTTTTTATAAAAAAATTCTGTGATAAAAGTGTGGTTTTCTGCCATGCTTTTTTATTTGTAAGAGAGTTTTATTTAAGAGAGTTTTATTATAGAAGAAAAATAAATTTGTAAAAAAATAATTGTGTAAATAAATATCTTTATAACAGAAAAAATTATAATATAAAAATATTTTTAGAATTTTTAAAAAATATTTATAAATAATTGCAATTATAATCTTTTTAGACTATATTAGATAGAGCGCCTATAAATATAGGAGGAATTTCCTCAGAAGAATATTTTTAGTAAAAAATCCCATAAATTTCAAAAAAACCTGTAAATATCCTTTACAATTGGCGTTTTTTATTATATAATATCTGAGCGTAAAAAAAAGAAGGTTGCGATGAAGTCATAAGTTGCTTGAAATTTTGTTGAAAAAAAGGAGTTTCAAGGTAATTATGACAGAGAAGTCCAAGCTGGACTTGGGCGTGGGTTATTTTTTTCAAATGTGCCCTGTTTACACACCAGGGTGCGTGTATCGATAACCCCATTCGCAAGTAAGGCTTTAGCGAATAGGAGGTAAATATGTCTAACAAAGGCAAACAAAAAATTAGAATTAAACTTAAAGCTTATGATCATGAATTACTTGACAATTCAGCACTAAGAATTGTTGATGCTGCTAAAAAGAGCGGTGCAGAAGTTTCTGGACCAATTCCTCTTCCAACAGAAAAGGAAATCATCACAATTATAAGAGCTGTACACAAGTACAAGGATTCAAGAGAACAATTTGAGCAAAGAACTCACAAAAGACTAATTGATATACTTAATCCTACACAAAAAACTGTAGATTCACTTATGAAGTTAAATCTACCAGCTGGTGTAGATATTGAAATTAAACTTTAAAACTTTGCTTTATATGACTTCTTTTAGTAGAAGTCCGCTGTAAATATTAGGAGGTGCAACATGAAATATTTAGTAGGTAAAAAAATTGGCATGACCCAAATTTTTGACGAAGAGGGTACTGTCACTCCTGTCTCAGTTATTGAAGTAGAACCAAATGTTGTTGTGCAAAAGAAAACTGTTGAAAGTGATGGATACGATGCTATCCAAGTTGCAACACATGAAGTTAAGGAAAAGAAATTAAACAAACCTGAGAAGGGACATTTAGACAAAGCTGGTGTAGGATATAGAAAACATCTTTCAGAATTTAGAACTGATGATGTAGAATCTTACAATCTAGGCGATGAAATAAAAGTAGATTTATTTGAAGTTGGAGAACATGTTGATGTTGTAGGAACTTCAAAGGGTAAAGGAACTGCTGGTATTATTAAACGTCACAATTTTGGACGTGGTAGAGAAACTCACGGTTCTAAATTCCACAGAATGCCAGGTGGTATGGGTGCTGCTTCTTATCCAGGAAGAGTATGGAAAAACCACAGAATGGCTGGAAAAATGGGTAACGAAAGAGTTACTGTACAAAATCTTGAAATTGTAAGAATAGATACAGATAAAAATTTAATTTTAGTAAAAGGTGCTATTCCAGGACCTAAGAAGGGAACTGTTAGAATTAAAAGCACTGTTAAAATGACTAAATAAGATAGGGAGGTTAAGAAATGCCTAAGATTCAAATGATTGACATTAAGGGAAATCCTGTTGAAGAAGTCGAACTAAGTGAAGGGCTATTTGCTGCTCCTGTTAGCACTCATGCTGTTTATTTAGTTGTTAAAAATATTTTGGCTAACAAAAGACAAGGTACTCACTCTGCTAAGACACGTGCTGAAGTTCGTGGAGGCGGAAGAAAGCCTTGGAGACAAAAGGGAACTGGTCGTGCAAGACAAGGTTCTATTAGATCACCTCAATGGAGAGGCGGCGGAGTTGTTTTCGCTAAGAAACCAAGAGATTACTCTTACACAACTCCTAAGAAGACTAGAAGAGTTGCTCTAAAGTCAGTTCTTACTAGCAAGTTACAAGATGGCGAAATGATTCTTGTAGATAACTTCCAAATGGAAGAAGTTAAGACAAAAGTTTTTGCTAACATCTTAAAGAATATTGGTGCTGGTGAAAAAGCACTTGTTGTTGTTAATGACGACGAAAAAGATGTTCAAAGAGCTGCAAGAAACATCGCTGGTGTTAAAACATCAAGAGCTACTGATATAAATGTATATGACTTACTAAAATACGACAATCTTGTTATTACTAAGTCTGCACTTGATGTTGTTGAGGAGGTTTTTAACTGATGAATAAATTTGACGTTATAAAAAGACCTTTAATCACTGAACAAAGTATGGACATGATGGCAGATAACAAATATGCTTTCGAAGTTGTTAAAACTGCTACAAAACCTGAAATCAGAGAAGCTGTTGAAGAAATCTTCGGCGTTAAGGTTGAAAAAGTATATACAATGAATATGCGTGGTAAACTTAAAAGACAAGGAGTTCATCAAGGAAGACGTCCTTCATGGAAAAAGGCGATAGTTAAGCTTACTGATGACTCAGAGCCGATAGAATTTTTTGATTCTATTTGATAGTAGGGAGGTATTATAATGGCGATTAAAGGATTTAAACCTACAACTCCTGCTCGTAGAAAAATGACAGTTGCTTCTTTCGAAGAGATTACTAAGACTACACCTGAAAGATCTCTTTTAGCAACAGTTAATAAGACTGCCGGTAGAAATGCTCATGGTAGAATTACTAGTAGACACAGAGGCGGCGGAGTTAAAAGAAAATATAGAATTATAGATTTAAAGAGAGATAAAGACAATATTCCTGCAAGAGTAGCAGCTATTGAATATGATCCATATAGAACAGCTTACATTGCTCTTCTAAACTATGCTGATGGTGAAAAGAGATACATCATTCAACCAAATGGTTTAAAAGTAGGAGATGTAATTGAATCAGGAACAGACGCAGATATCAAAGTTGGTAACGCACTTATGCTAGCAGATATTCCTGTTGGTACAACTGTTCACAACATTGAAATGACTCCTGGTAAAGGTGGTCAAATCGCAAGATCTGCTGGTTCATCTGCACAACTTATGGCTAAAGAAGGCAAGTACGCTCAACTTAGACTTCCATCAGGTGAATTTAGATTAATCAACCAAAGATGTAAGGCAACAATTGGACAAGTTGGAAATATTTCTCATGAACTTATCACACTAGGTAAGGCAGGTAAGAGCAGATATCTTGGAAATAGACCTCACGTAAGAGGATCTGCAATGAACCCTGTTGATCACCCTCATGGTGGTGGGGAAGGTAGAACTCCAGTTGGTAGACCTTCACCAATGACTCCTTGGGGCAAGAAAGCTCTAGGACTTAAGACTAGAAAGAAATCTAAAAAATCTAACATGTATATTGTAAGAAGAAGAACTAAGTAATCGGAGGGTATTAATGAGTAGATCAATAAAAAAAGGACCATTTGCTGATGAACACCTTCTAAAGAAGGTTGACGAGCTTAATGATAAGAACGAACACAAAGTAATTAAAACTTGGTCTCGTCGCTCAACTATTTTCCCTGAATTTGTTTCACACACAATTGCTGTTCACGACGGCAGAAAACATGTGCCAGTATACATTACTGAAGACATGGTAGGACATAAATTAGGTGAATTTGTTCCAACAAGAACATATAGAGGCCATGGTGCCAAGAGCGAAAAGAGCACAACACTTAAATAAGGAGGGTTATAATGCAAGCACAAGCAATTGCTAAATATGTAAGAATATCACCTCTAAAGGTGAACTATATATGCGCAGAAATACGCGGAAAAAGCGTTGATGAGGCCCTCTCTATTTTAAAGTTTACTAATAAAAGGGGAGCTCATGAACTTTATAAGGTACTAAATTCAGCTGTAGCAAACGCTGAAAACAACCTTAATTTAGATAGAGGAGATCTTTATGTTAAAAAGGCCTATGCTAATGAAGGCCCAACTATGAAGAGATTCCATCCTAAGGCTAAGGGTATGGCTTATCCAATTCTTAAAAGATCAAGTCATATTGGCGTTGTAGTAGCAGAAAGAGAGTAAGGAGGTAGAGAATGGGTCAAAAAGTAAACCCACATGGACTTCGTGTTGGAGTAATCAAAGATTGGGATTCAAAATGGTACGCTGATAAGAAAAATTTTGCCGATCTTTTAGTTGAAGACAACAATATTAGAAATTATGTTAAGAAAAAACTTTATGCAGCAGGTATTGCTAAGATCGAAATCGAAAGAGCTGCTAATAGAGTTAAAATTTCTATTCATACAGCAAAACCAGGTATGGTAATTGGCCGTGGTGGTGCTGGCGTTGAAGAACTAAGAACTGAAATTGAAAAACTTACAGATAAATCTGTTGTTATAAATGTAGAAGAAATCAAAAACCAAGACCTAGATGCACAAATCGTTGCTGAAGGTATTGCTGAAGCACTTGAAAGAAGAGTTGCATTTAGACGTGCTATGAAACAAGCAATCCAAAGAACTATGCGTCAAGGAGCACTTGGTATTAAGACTTCTGTTTCTGGCCGTCTTGGTGGTGCTGATATGGCAAGAACTGAAGGATACTCTGAAGGAACTATTCCTCTTCAAACTTTAAGAGCTGACATTGACTATGGTTTTGCTGAAGCTGATACAACTTATGGTAAAATCGGTGTTAAGGTTTGGTTATACAAAGGTGAAGTTCTTCCTGAATTAACTGAAGAAAAGGGAAGAAGATCAAGAGATAATAGAGATAACAGAAATCGCAAGAGACGCGATAACAGAAATAATAATTTTAATAGAAATAATAGAAGAGACAATAAAAATAAAGAGTCTTAAAGAAGGGGGGAATAGTCATGTTGATGCCTAAGAGAGTAAAATATCGTAAAGTTCACAGAGGCAGAATGAAGGGCAAGGCTATGCGTGGTAATGAGCTTGCATACGGCGAATATGGTATAAAAGCTTTAGAACCTTGTTGGATAACTTCAAATCAAATAGAAGCGGCACGTCGTGCTATGACAAGATATATTCGTAGAGGTGGAAATATCTGGATTAAGATTTTCCCAGACAAACCTGTTACAGAAAAACCTGCTGAAACTCGTATGGGTTCCGGTAAAGGTGCACCAGAATACTGGGTAGCAGTTGTTAAACCAGGTAGAGTTTTATTTGAAATGGGTGGTGTTTCAGAAGAAGTTGCAAGAGAAGCTATGAGACTTGCATCCATGAAACTCCCTGTAAGAACAAAATTCGTTATGAAAGATAAGGATGGTGACTCAAATGAAGGCTAATGAAATCCGCAATATGTCTAGCGAAGATTTAAATAATAAAGTTAATGAACTTAAAAATGAACTTTTTAATTTGAGATTCAGATTGGCAACTGGCCAACTTGATAATCCATCAAGTATTAAAAATGTTAAAAGAGATATAGCAAGAGTAAAAACGATCATTAGAGAACGTGAACTTGAAGTTGGAAAGGAGGCTTAATCTCATGGAAAGAAATTCAAGAAAAACTTTAACAGGTATTGTTGTAAGCGACAAGATGGATAAGACTATTGTAGTTCAAATTGAGACTTTAAAGACTCATCCAATTTATAAGAAGAGATTTAAGAAAACTACTAAATTCAAGGCTCATGATGAAAATAATGAATGTGGTATTGGTGATCGCGTAAGACTTATGGAAACTAGACCACTAAGTAAAGATAAAAGATGGAGACTTGTAGAAATTATTGAAAAAGCTCAATAATTTTGGCTTGAAAGGAGAATAACATGATTCAACAAGAAACAAGATTACGTGTTGCTGACAATTCAGGTGCAAGAGAACTATCTGTTGTTAAAGTCCTTGGTGGTACTAATAGAAAAACAGCTAACATTGGCGATATTGTAGTGTGTTCTGTAAAACATGCAACACCCGGTGGCGTTGTTAAAAAGGGTGCCGTTGTTAAAGCAGTTATTGTTAGAACAAACAAGGGTATCAGCAGAAAAGACGGATCTTACATTAGTTTCGATGATAATGCAGCTGTTGTAATAAAAGACGATAGAAGCCCAGTTGGAACTCGTATTTTTGGACCTGTAACTAGAGAACTTAGAGCTGGAAACTTTATGAAGATTATATCTCTAGCTCCGGAAGTACTATAATTTGGAGGTGTAATATGAAAATTAAAAGAGATGACATCGTAAAAGTTATAGCCGGAAAAGATAAAGGCAAGACTGGTAAAGTCCTAAGAACAATTCCTAAGAAAGACTTAGTTGTTGTTGAAAAAGTTAATGTTGTTACTAAGCACATTAAACCAAGAGGACCTCAAAACCCAGGTGGAATAGAAAAAATGGAAGCACCAATTCACGTATCAAATGTTATGTACTTTGACAGTGCAGCAGGAAAGGCTACAAGAATTGGTTATAAATTTGAAGATGGAAAAAAAGTTAGATTTGCTAAATCTAGCGGAAAGACAATTAAGTAGGGGGTAGAATAATGACTTCAAGATTACAAGAAAAATATAAGACAGAAGTTGTGGGCCACCTAATGGAACGCTTCAATTACAAAAGCGTTATGGAAGTACCGAAACTTGAAAAGATCACTATTAATATTGGTCTTGGCGAAGCTAAAGATAATCACAAGGCTCTAGAAGCAGCTGTTGAAGAGCTAACTCTTATTTCTGGTCAAAAGGCTATTGTTACAAGAGCTAGAAAATCTATAGCTAACTTTAAACTTCGTGAAGGTCAAAATGTTGGTGTTAAGGTTACTCTTAGAGGCGAAAGAATGTATGATTTCTTAGATAAGCTAATGAACGTTGCTCTTCCAAGAGTAAGAGACTTTAGAGGTGTTAAGCCTACTGCATTTGATGGTAGAGGAAATTATGCTCTTGGTCTTAAAGAACAACTTATCTTCCCTGAAATTGAATACGATAAAGTTGAAACAATTAGAGGAATGGACATCAATATAGTAACTACAGCTAATACTGATGAAGAGGCTAAAGAATTCCTAGACAAAATGGGAATGCCTTTTGCTAAGGCTTAAGGAGGTACAAAGTGGCTAAAAAATCAATGATTGCTAAACAAAAGAGGAAACAAAAGTATTCTTCTCGTGAATATACTAGATGTAAAATTTGTGGAAGACCACATTCAGTTTTACAAAAATATGGAATATGTAGAATATGCTTTAGAGAACTTGCGTATAAAGGACAAATCCCTGGCGTAAGAAAAGCTAGCTGGTAATAAGCCTTAGATGAAAGGAGGCAAACTGATATGATGACAGACCCAATTGCAGATATGCTATCAAGAATTAGAAATGCAAATAATGCAAGACATAAATCTGTTGATATTCCTTGCTCAAACATCAAAAAAGAAATTGCAAAAATTCTTCTTGATGAAGGTTATATTAAAGGATATGACGTTGTTGAAGATGACAAACAAGGAATTATTAAAATAGATCTTAAATATTCAGGGGACGGTGAAAGAGTTATCTCTGGATTAAAGAGAATATCAAAACCGGGACTTAGAGTTTATGTTAAGTGCGACGATGTTCCTAAAGTTCTAGGCGGACTAGGAATTGCAATTATCTCTACATCTAAGGGAATAATTACAGATAAAATGGCAAGACAAGAAAAAGTTGGCGGAGAGGTAATCTGCTACGTTTGGTAATTTGGAGGTGAAAAATGTCAAGAATTGGCAAAAAACCTATTGAAATCCCAAAGGGCGTTGATGTTAAAGTTGACGGTCAAACAGTTACTGTTAAGGGAGCTAAGGGTGAACTAACACAATCTTTCGATAAAGATTTAAAAATAGAATTAAATGACGGAGTTCTCACTGTAGAAAGACCAAATGATATTAAAAAAATTAAGGCACTTCACGGTTTAACAAGAACTCTAATTGATAACATGATAATTGGCGTTACAGAAGGTTATTCAAAATCTCTTGAAATAATCGGTACAGGATATAGAGCTGCAAAGAAGGGAAAAGTTCTTTCTCTTAACTTAGGTTTCTCTCACCCTCTTGATCTAGAAGATCCAGAAGGCATTGAAGTTGAAGTTCCAGCTCCAAACTCAATTATTATTAAGGGTAGCGATAAACAACAAGTTGGCGCTTATGCTGCTTACATTAGAAGCTTCAGAGAACCTGAACCATATAAAGGTAAGGGAATTAGATACACTGATGAACATGTAAGACGTAAAGTTGGTAAGACAGGTAAGTAAGAAAGGAGAATTTAAGTGTTAAAAAAGATTAATAAAAACGAAAACAGAATTAAAAGACACAAAAGAATTAGAAATCACATCTCCGGTACTTCTATTAAGCCTAGACTTTCAGTTTACAGATCATCTAAACATATTTATGCTCAACTAATTGATGATGAAGCTGGCAATACTTTACTAAGTGCATCTACACTTGATAAGGGATTGAATTTAGAAAACACTGGAAATATTGAAGCAGCTAAATCTGTTGGAGAATCTATTGCTAAAAAAGCAAAAGAAAAGGGAATTGAAGAAGTTGTCTTTGATAGAAGTGGTTATGTTTACCACGGTAAAATCAAAGCACTTGCTGATGCAGCTAGAGAAGCTGGTCTAAAATTCTAAGAAGGAGGAAGTAATGGAGCGTTCATTAATAAATGCGGCAGAACTTGATCTTGAAGAAAGAGTTGTATCTATAAACAGAGTTGCCAAAGTAGTTAAGGGTGGTAGAAATTTTAGATTCTCTGCTCTAGTAGTTGTTGGCGATAGAAACGGACATGTTGGTGTAGGTACTGGTAAAGCTCTTGAAGTTCCTGAAGCTATAAGAAAAGCAACACAAGATGCTAGAAAGAATATTGTAAGAATTAACTTACTAAACACTTCTATTCCTCATCAAGTAACTGGAATTTATGGTGCAGGTAGAGTTTTCTTAAAACCAGCAAGAGAAGGTACAGGAGTTATTGCCGGTGGTGCAGTACGTGCTGTATGTGAACTTGCAGGTATTTCTGATATTCGTACTAAAAACATTGGTACAAACAACCCAAAAAATATTGTTAATGCAACAATGGAAGGTCTAAAGTCACTAAAGACTGCAGAATCTGTTGCTAAACTAAGAAATAAATCTGTTGAAGAAATTTTAGGATAGGAGGAAAATCATGTCTACAATTAAAATTAAACTTGTAAAAAGTCCTATCGGGAAAGTACCTAAACACAGAAAAACAATTCAAGCACTTGGTTTCAAAAAGACTTATCAAGTTATTGAAAAAAATGACACTCCTCAAATTAGAGGAATGTTAAAACAAGTCGACTACATGGTCGAAGTAGTAGAATAAGGAGGTGTACCTAATGAAGTTACATGACTTAAGACCTAACGAAGGTGGCGGAGTTAAAGCTAGAAAAAGAGTAGGTCGTGGAATTGGTTCCGGTACTGGTAAAACTTCCGGCAAGGGTCACAAAGGACAAAATGCTAGAAGTGGCGGTGGAGTAAGACCTGGATTTGAAGGTGGTCAAATGCCACTATTTAGACGTCTTCCAAAGAGAGGATTTACTAATATATTTAAGAAAGAATACGCTGTATTAAATGTTGGCGATCTTAATGTATTTGAAGAAGGAACTGAAATCACTCCTGAATTCTTGATAGAAAATAAATATATCAAAGCTGCTAAGGCTAAAGACGGAATTAGAATCTTGGGAGATGGTGAATTAAATGTTAAATTAACTGTTAAAGCTCAGCATTTCTCAAAATCTGCTATAGAAAAAATTGAGGCTTGCGGAGGAAAGGCCGAGGTGATTTAATGCTCTCCACTTTTAGAAATGCGTGGAAGGTTGAATCTCTTCGTAAGAAGATGCTTTTCACTCTTTTCATGCTTCTATTATATAGACTTGGATCACACATCGCTGTTCCATATATGAACTCACAAGTGATTTCACAACTTATGAGTGGAGCAGGCGGATCAATTTTCTCCTTCCTTGACTTAATGGCAGGAGGAAACTTTAGAAGATTTACTATATTTGCTGCTAACATTTATCCATATGTTACAGCATCAATCATACTTCAACTTTTGACAATTGCCATTCCATCTTTGGAATCTCTTGCAAAAGAAGGAGAAACTGGTAGAAAGGCAATTGCAAAATATACAAGATACCTTTCTATTGTAATAGCTCTTGTTCAAGCAATTGGTTATACTTTTGGTCTATTTAGACAAGCTATTAACGCTACAAGCGCTATTGAATATGTAACTATTATCCTATCAATAGTTGCAGGTACAGCAATACTAATTTGGATAGGAGAACAAATAACTGAACACGGAATTGGAAATGGTATTTCAATATTAATTTTTGCAGGTATCGTTTCAAGATTTCCACTTGATATAGCTCAATCAGTTGCACTTGTTAAGGCAGGTAAGTCTAGCCCAATCTTCTTAGTGCTATTTGTAATAATTGCAATTGCAATTGTTGTATTTGTAGTAACACTTACAGAAGGTGAAAGAAGAATTCCTGTACAATATGCAAAGAGAGTTGTTGGTAGAAAGATGTACGGTGGTCAATCCACTCACATTCCTATTAAGGTTTTGATGACTGGTGTTATGCCAATTATCTTCGCTAACTCACTACTTGCTATTCCTGCAACTATTGCTATGTTCACAAGTGAATCAACTAGAAATTGGATTCAAAAATGGTTAACTCCTGCTGGAGGACCTGGAGCTGTGATTTATATAATATTTACTGTTATTCTTATTGTATTCTTCACATTCTTCTACACAACAATCCAATTTAACACTGTTGAATACTCTAAAAACCTACAAGCTAATGGTGGTTTTATTAGTGGTATTAGAGCAGGTAAACCTACAAGTGATTATTTAGGTAGAACTTTAAATAGATTAGTAATGCCAGGAGCAATTGCACTTTCTATACTTGCAGTTCTTCCAACTATTCTAACTCTAATTTCAGGACTTCAATTTAACTATGGTGGTACATCAATTATCATCGTTGTTGGAGTTGTACTTGAAATTCATAGAGTATTAGAACAACAATTAATCATGAGAAACTATCGTGGATTCTTAAAGAATAAGTAGGAGGTAATTATGAAATTAGTTATATTGGGACCTCCAGGGGCCGGAAAAGGCACACAAGCTGAATATATTGTTGAAAAATACAATATTCCACACATTTCAACTGGAGATATCTTTAGAGAAAATATTAAAAACAATACAGAACTTGGTAAAGAAGCAAAGTCTTATATGGACAAGGGACTTTTAGTTCCAGATGATTTAGTAATTGCACTTGTTGAAGATAGACTTAACAAGGACGATGCTAAAGAAGGATTTTTACTAGATGGTTTTCCAAGAACTGTAGCTCAAGCTGTTAGTCTTGACTCAATCTTAGACAAGAATGATGACAAGTTAACTAAGGTTATTAATATTTCTGTTGATCCAGAAATTTTAATCGAAAGAGCTGTTGGAAGACGTGTTTGTAAAACTTGTGGAATGACTTATCATGTAAAATTCAATCCTCCAAAGGAAGAAGGAATTTGTGATAAGGATGGTACTAAGCTTATTCAAAGAGATGACGATACTGAAGAAACTGTAAAGACTAGAATTTCTGTTTACTTTGATCAAACAGCACCTCTTATAGATTATTATAGAGCACAAAATCTTCTAATAGATATTGACGGTGCTAAAGATATTGACAAGGTATTTGACGATATAGTTATTGGTCTCGAATAGTTCATGGATAATACATTTAGTCTTTTGAAAGGACAAGTTGTAAGATCCAAAAAAGGTAGGGATGAGGGAAAAGTATACCTCATAATTGATATTATTGATGATGACTTTCTCTTCGTCGTTGATGGAAAACTAAGAAAGCTAGATCGACCAAAGAAAAAAAAGGTAAAACATCTTTATATATATAAGGATGTCATCGATACTAATGTTAGTGAATTTAATGACACCTATATTAGAAAGAAACTATTACCTTATAGCTAAAGGAGGATCCTTAATAATATGGCTAAAGAAGATGTAATTGAAGTTGAAGGCGTTGTTGTAGACGCTCTTCCTAACACTCATTTCAAGGTTGAACTTGAAAATGGACATATCATACTTGCTCATATTTCAGGTAAATTGAGAATGAATTATATTAGAATTCTTCCTGGTGATAAGGTGACAGTTGAGCTTTCACCTTATGATCTTACACGAGGTAGAATAACTTGGAGAAAGAAATAATCCTAGAGTCAGGAGGCATTTAAATGAAAGTAAGACCATCTGTAAAAAAGATGTGCGAAAAGTGCAAAATAATTAAAAGAAACGGAAAAGTAATGGTAATTTGCGAAAATCCGAAACATAAACAAAGACAGGGATAAGGGAGGTAATTATGGCTAGAATTTCCGGTGTTGATTTACCTAGAGAAAAGAGAGTTGAAATAGGACTCACTTATATTTACGGTATTGGAAAACCCAGATCTCAAGAAATTTTAACTGCAGCTGGCATTGACTTTGACACACGTGTTAAAGACTTAACAGAAGCAGAACTTGCTAAAATTAGAGAAGAAATTGATAAATACCACGTTGAAGGTGATTTACGTCGTGATGTTGCAATGAACATTAAAAGACTTCGTGAAATCAACTGTTATCGTGGAAGAAGACATAAAGCAGGTCTTCCTGTAAGAGGACAAAAAACTAAGACAAATGCTAGGACAAGAAAAGGTCCTAAGAAACTTGTTTCTAAGAGTAAGTAAGGGGGGACTTAGATGGCTAAAAAACAAAAAGCTACACGTGCTAGAAGACGTGTACGTAAAAACATTGAAAAGGGAGAAGCACATATAGCTTCAACATTTAACAACACTATGGTTACTCTTACTGATATTAACGGAAATGTTATATCTTGGGCTAGTGCTGGACAACTTGGATTTAGAGGTTCAAGAAAGTCAACTCCTTTTGCAGCACAAGAAGCTGCACAAGAAGCAGCTGAAAAAGCTAAAGAACACGGACTAAAGAGCGTTGATGTATATGTTAAGGGTCCAGGTTCTGGAAGAGAAGCTGCTATTAGATCTCTTCAAGCATCAGGTCTTGAAGTAACTATGATTAAAGATGTTACTCCAATTCCTCACAATGGATGTAGACCACCAAAACGTAGAAGAGTCTAAACTATTGATTGAGAAGGAGGGTACCCATGATTGAAATTGAAAAACCTAGAATTAGTATTGAAGAATTAGATGAGTCAGGTTTATATGGTAAATTTGTCGTTGAACCTTTAGAAGCTGGATTTGGTATCACTATTGGAAATTCCTTAAGAAGAGTGTTACTTTCCTCTCTACCTGGCGCTGCAGTATCATTTATCAATATACGTGGCGTTGAACATGAATTTGATACAATTCCAGGGGTATTGGAAGATGTACCTGAAATAGTTTTAAATATTAAATCTATAGTTTTAAAGATGACTGAAGATGAGCCTGTTAAGCTAGTAATAGACAAAAAAGGCAAGGGAGAAATTAAGGCCTCTGACATCGAGCTTGCACCACATGTAAGTGTTATAAATCCAGATCAACATATAGCAACTCTAAATGATGATGCTGAATTTTATCTTGAAATGATGGTGGAAAAGGGAAGAGGCTATGAACCTTCTGAACTTAAAAAAGATGAAATAACTGAAATTGGAATTATACCTATGGATTCTAACTTCACTCCTGTAGAAAAAGTAAACTGGAAAGTTGAAAATACAAGAGTTGGACAAAGAACAGATTATGATAGATTAATTCTTGAAGTTACTACAGATGGTTCAATGAAGGCTGACGAAGCAACTTCACTTGCAGCAAAAATATTGACAGAACATCTTGAACTCTTCATTGGCCTAAAAGAACATGTCAGTGAAATTAATTTGATGGTTGAAAAAGAAGAGGATCAAAAAGAAAAAGTTCTCGAAATGACAGTTGAAGAATTAGACTTATCTGTAAGATCTTTTAACTGCCTAAAGAGAGCGGGCATAAATAGCGTTGAGGAACTAACTAATAAAACTGAAAGTGAAATGATGAAAGTTAGAAATCTTGGTAGAAAATCTCTACAAGAAGTAACTGAAAAACTTGAAGAGTTAGGTTTAGGACTCAAAGCTGAAGAAGAATAAGGAGGATATTATGGCAAAACAAAGAAAACTTGGCCGTAATTCAAGCCATAGACGTGCAATGCTTAGAAACCTTGTTACTTCTCTCTTAAAAGAAGGTAGAATTGAAACTACTCACACAAGAGCGAAAGAAGTTCAAAGAATTGCTGATCGTATGATTACACTTGGAAAAAGAGGCGATCTTCACGCAAGAAGACAAGCTCTAGCATATATTTATTCAGAAGATGTAGTTACAAAACTATTTACTGAATATGCAGAAAAATATGCTGATAGAAACGGTGGATACACTAGAGTTCTTAAAAAAGGTCCAAGACGTGGAGATGGCGCAGAAATTTCAATTATAGAATTAGTATAAGGAAATCCAATGGGGTTTCCTTTTTTTTTATAAAAATTTGGAGCTTTTATGACTTACAAAAAAATATATCATTCCCCTTTTGGGAAAATATTACTTATATTTGATAAAAATTATTTACTAGGACTATATCTGGAGAATCAAAAAGAATTTGAAGATAAATTAAAAGATGAAGATATAAAATTTATTGATGGAGAAAACTTAGAGATTTCTTCTGGAGAATATAAGATTTTAAAAGATATAGAAAAGTGGCTTGAAATATATTTTTCTGGTAAAGACCCAGAATTTATTCCAGCAATAAAAGTTTATGGAAGTGAATTTAGAAAAGATGTCTGGGATATCTTATTAAAAATTCCCTATGGGAAGACTTGGACCTATAAAGAAGTTGGAGAGAGTTTACTTGCAGGTGGAAAATATGAAAGAGTATCCAACCAGGAAGTTGGAGGAGCAATAGGCCACAATCCAATCTCCTTAATAATACCTTGCCACAGAGTAATAGGAAGTGATGGGAGTTTAAGAGGATATGCTGGGGGAATTGAAGTTAAGAGGAAGTTATTGGAGTTAGAAGGGAAAAAGTAAAAAAAGGATTTTTAAAATTGTATTAAAAAATTTTATTTTTAAAAGTTTTATTAAAAGCTGACGCTTTTATATCCTTTATAAGGAGGGGGAGCTAGGGGCGGGCGAGGCCCCTGACCCCCTCCTTAAACCTCCCCCCAAACCCCATCGCCCTGGCAGGGGCCCGACCCTTTAATACGCAAAAAGCTCTCCGACTAAAAATTTCAAACTCGCTTCGCTCAAACAGTGAAATTTTTTTAACGTCTCCGAACTTTTTGCTTACTAACTCATTAGTTTGCGGTTTATTGGCAAAATTTAAAAACTCATAAGACTTCAACAAGCTGGAGCATAATTGCCAAGGTGACAATAGAAGATAAAGTAATAAAAAAATAAGCTTAATCAACAAAAGATTAATCTTATTTTAATGAAAAAGTTTATTTTTGTTGTTAGGTTTTGTTAAGTAATTTCACATAAGTTTGAAATTATGTAATGGTAAAACCGTAGCCTAACTTAGTAAAACCCCGTAAGGCAAGACAGCCGTTAAAAAATTCAACTGTTTGAGTTAAGCGATTGAATTTGGAAGTGGTTATTATTAAATCCTATTTGACTGAGAAGTTTTTATTTTTTTAATGCCTAAGCTTAACGAGTTTTGAATTTTAGGCTGTTTGCCGCTCGGGGTTGTTGGCAAAGGCCCTGCCAGGTCGTTGGGGGTGTTAAGGGGAGGTATGGAGGGGATAAGGGCGAATCGAAACGCCCTAAGTCCCCTCCATAAGAAAAGTTAAAGCCTTAGGCTTTAGAAAGAATCATAAAGACGAAGTTTTAAAAAAATACTTCACGATGTCTCCTGCATACCCGAATGGGTATAAGCCACTCCAAGAGCAATTATAAAAGCATCAGCTTTTAAAAAATTTTTTAAAGATTTCTCTTTAAAGAAGACTTGAAAAAATTTTTCTTTTGAGTTATCATATACATATTAGCAGAAGAGATGAGTGAGTGCTAAAAACATAGATAAATTTTAGGAGGTTTATATAGATGAAATTAAGACCACTTGACGACAAAATTGTCATCAAAAAAATTGAAAAAGAAGAAACAACTGCTTCAGGTATTGTTCTTCCATCATCAGCAAAGGAAGAATCTAATATTGCAGAAGTTGTTGCAACAGGTAATAAATTAGATACAGACGAAGAAATGAAGGGACTTGTAAAAGTCGGAGACAAAGTTATTTTCTCAAAATATGCAGGAAATGATATTGAACTTGACGATGAAAAGTACACTATAATTAAGTTCCAAGACATCTTGGCAGTTATTGAATAATAATTTATTGAATAAGGAGAGATAAAATGGCAAAAGAAATTAAATTTTCAGAAGATGCTAGAAAAGGATTAATAAAAGGAATTAACACTCTTGCAGATACAGTAAAAGTAACTCTTGGACCTAAGGGTAGAAATGTAATCTTAGATAAAGAATATGGCACACCTCTTATTACTAACGACGGTGTAACTATTGCAAGAGAAATTGAATGTGAAGATAAGTTTGAAAATATGGGAGCACAACTTTTAAAAGAAGTTGCTACAAAGACCAATGACGTTGCAGGTGATGGTACTACAACAGCTACTCTTCTTGCACAAGCAATTATAAGAGAAGGCATGAGAAACCTTGCAGCAGGTGCAAACCCAATGATTTTACAAAAAGGTATTTCTAAAGCAGTTGAAGCTGCAGTTGAAGAAATCAAAAATTTCTCTACTGAAGTTTCTTCAAAAGAAGCTATTGAACAAGTTGCTTCTATTTCTGCTGCTAACGAACAAGTTGGAAAACTTATTTCTGAAGCAATGGAAAAAGTTGGCAACGACGGTGTAATCACTGTTGAAGAATCAAAATCAATGGGAACAAGCCTTGATGTTGTTGAAGGTATGCAATTTGACAGAGGATATCTTTCTCCATACATGGTGACAGATTCTGACAAAATGGTTGCAGAATTAGAAGACCCATATATTTTAATCACAGATAAAAAGATTTCAAATATTCAAGAAATTTTACCATTACTAGAACAAGTTCTACAAGAATCAAAACCACTTCTTATTATCGCTGATGACATTGATGGAGAAGCTCTTGCAACTCTTGTTGTAAACTCACTAAGAGGAACACTTAATGTAGTTGGAGTAAAGGCACCTGGCTATGGCGACAGAAGAAAAGATATGCTACAAGACATTGCAATCTTAACAGGTGGACAAGTTATCTCATCTGATTTAGGTCAAGACCTTAAAGACGCAACAATTGAAATGCTTGGCTCAGCTTCAAAAGTAAGAGTTGAAAAAGAACTTACAGTAATAGTAAATGGAGCTGGAGAAAAATCTGAACTTGACAACAGAATTAGCCACATTAAAAATCAAATTGAAGAAACAGATTCAGAATTTGATAAAGAAAAATTACAAGAAAGACTTGCAAAACTTTCTGGTGGAGTTGCAGTAATCCAAGTTGGAGCAGCAACAGAAGTTGAACTTAAAGAAAGAAAATTAAGAATCGAAGATGCCCTTGCAGCAACAAGAGCAGCAGTAGAAGAAGGTATAGTTGCAGGTGGTGGAACAGTATTAATCGACTCAATAGGAGCAGTTTCAAAAGTAGTTGACGAATTAGAAGGCGACGAAAAAACTGGAGCAAATATTATCCTAAGAGCTTTAGAAGAACCACTAAAACAAATAGCAGAAAACGCAGGACTAGAAGGTTCAGTAATCGTAGAACAAGTTAAGACAAAAGAAGCTGGAATTGGCTTTGACGCTTATAAATCAGAATATGTAGACATGAAGGAAGCTGGAATAGTTGACCCAACAAAAGTAACAAGATCAGCACTTCAAAACGCATCAAGCGTAGCATCAATGATTTTGACAACAGAAGCAGCAGTAGCAAACATTAAAGAAGACGCAGCAGAAATGCCAGCAATGAATCCAGGCATGGGTATGATGTAATTAATGGTAGTCTCAATCGTGACGAATCACGATTGAGACGGTCTTCAAGCTGAAGGCGACTGAAAGGAGCCTGAAGCTATGAAGAACCTTATCCAGCGAGCGAAAAAAATGCGAATGAATAATGAGCATTTTTAAGCGAGTCGGACTAGTAAATCTAAAAACAACCTTATCAAAGACAGCTAAAAAAAAGGCTGTCTTTTATTTTATCTTCACACTGAAGCTTATCCAGCGAACGAAGACGATGCGACCGAATAGGGAGCATTGTCGAGTGAGTCGGACTTGGATATATAGAGAAAACTTTAGCAAAGGCAGTCATAAAGTGACTGTCTTTTTTTATCTTCACACTGAAGCTTATCCAGCGAGCGAAAAAAATGCGAATGAATAATGAGCATTTTTAAGCGAGTCGGACTTGTAAATCAAGAAAAAACCTAAACAAAGACAGCCATAAAACGGCTGTCTTTTTAAATGATTTCACACTGAAATCAAGCTAGTCGGATATCTTAAAACAAATTAAATAAAAAAAGAAAGTAGTCTTAAAAGCACAAGACTACTTTCTTTATCTTTCATATAAATTTTAAAACATCCAAGGTAAAAATATAGCACCAGTCTCGTCCACATGATCAAGGAATTTAGATTTACTTAAAGAGGAAAAAGATGCATAAATCTTTCTTCCCATATCCTTTATATCTAAGATTGGTCTTTCCAAAGACCCCTGATTTAAGTCTCCATAAATATCGTAGAACAAACTTTTTCCATCACTTTCGATTTTTACATGAACAGTTCCTTGGAAGCCCTTGCCTTCAGTTTCTAAGGAGACATCTTTCACAGAAATTATTTTCTGGCTTTTTATACCAAAAATTAGACACAAATCAAAATCATTAGACTTACTCTCAGAAAATATTCTTTTTTTCAATAAGTAGTGACCATCTTGGTAATTTTTTTCCTTGTATATTTTAAAGTCGCCCTTGTTATCTCTTTTATATATTCTCGTGTCGGAACTTAGTTTTCTCGGACTTGTTGAATTATCTTTTAAATTGTGATCTTGTGAAAAATACATTAGGCCACCAATTAAAAATATTGTAGCAAGAACAAGTAAAAATCTTTTCATATGGACCTCCTAATATTTTATAATTTTATTATAGCACATTATTAAATCACGAAACATTTCTTTTTAAACCTATACTTGTTTAAATACCAGCAATAAGAGTAATAATATTAAGAGGTGTTTTATGAATATTAACTATATAAAAGCTTTTAATGACAATTATATTTGGACTATTGAAAAGGATGGCAAGACTCTTGTTGTTGATCCTGGCGATGCTAGTCCTGTCATTGATTATTTAAAAAATAAAAATCTTGACTACATTCTTTTAACTCACAAGCACATGGACCATGTGGGCGGCGTTGAGGAACTTAAAGATAGATACGGAGCAAAAGTTTTTGGTCCTCTTGAAACAAATGAATATAACGACATAACTTTAAAAGACGGAGACGAATTTGAAATCTTTGGAGAAAACTTTAAAGTTATTTTAACTGGAGGACACACAGAAGAACATATTTCTTATTTAATGGGCGATAAATTGTTCTGTGGAGATGCACTTTTCCTTGCAGGCTGTGGCAGGGTCTTCACTAATGACTACAAAAAAGCCTATGATGGTTTAAATAAGTTGAAAAATTTAGCTGAAGATACAGTAGTTTATCCTGCACATGAATATTCTCTTGCCAACTTAGAGTTTGCAGAGTCTGTCATTTCTAATGAGGACTTAGACAGAGAATATGAGAGGGTAAAAAAACTTAGAGAAGAAGATAAAATAACACTTCCATCTACAATAGAAAAAGAGAAAAAAATAAATCCCTTCTTTTTGGCTAGGGATTTAGATGAATTTATCCAATACAGGAATAAAAAGGATAATTTTTAAAGAGAAAGCTCTGGGTCATAAGCTGATCCAGAGCTTAATTTTTTATTGATTTAATTCTTTTTCTATTTTATTTAACAAATCTTCTGGTATAGGATTTTCTTCACTATACTTAGGATAATCTATTTCCTTGCAGAAAATGTAAATATATTCTTCTAAAGTAGGTGCAGAGGAAAGAGGGTTAGTCATAGAGCGACGTTGTTTCTTAAAATTATAATCATCCATTTTTGAAAGAAAATCACTGTGGTTATTGGAATCTGTAATAATTAAGTCTGGATAGACTTCAAAAACTAAATCTGAATCTGGATTTTTTTCGCTTCCAATAATTTTTGCTTGGGGATAAAGATCTTTTGCTTCTTCTACTGTTCCACCAACATTTTCATAGCCAATTTCTTTTAAAATAATAGAAATATTTTTAGTTAGTGCCACAATATTATATTTTTCTTCGATTTGATTATCTTGTTTTTCTTCTGTTTCAACTTTTTCACTTTGAATAGAATTTTTCTGTGCTTCTTGGTTAGAATTTACACTTTCGCTATTTGTTTTTTTACAAGCACTAAAAATTAAGGGAAGTGTCAATAAAATAATGAGATATTTCTTTTTCATAATTTTGCCTCCTAGTCTCACAAAATATACTTTATCTTAATAACATAATATCATACAAAAAAAACAGGAGGATATTTTTTAAAATTTAAAAATTTTAGAGATTATAAAATAAATTGTAGGATAAAAAAAGTATTGGCAAATGTAAAAACCAACACTTTTTCTATTTTTATTTTAAATTTTATCAACCAATACCACCAAGCATTGCACCTGCTATTAGGGCAACTATGGCAGCTGTCACATATACATATTTTGCAAGTGGATAATACCAAGATCCAATTGGTTTTAATGCACCTTGGTTAACTGCAGAAAGGGCATAATCCTTTCCTGCAACCCAAAGGAACATTATACCAGCAAGTGCTGCTCCTAGTGGGCAAATGTAAATTGAAACTACATCCATCCAACCACTTACTATTGCTTGGATAAATATTGCCACTATACAACCAATTATATGAATAGTTGTTGTTGCAATAGGTCTTGAGAAATTAAATTTTTCTTGCAAGTAAGCTACTGGTGTTTCGTAAAGATTTATTATTGAAGATACACCTGCGAAAAGTACACAGACGTAGAAAATAATTCCTACGATTCTTCCAACAGCCATTCCGTTAAATACATTTACTAGGAAGATAAACATAAGTCCTGGACCACCAGTATCAAGTGGTGCATTTGCTGTTGCCATTGCTGGGATAATAACAAAGGCAGCAAGTAGAGCTGCTATTGTGTCAAAAACTGCTACATTTCTCGCAGATGATGGAATGCTTTCGTTTTTTGGTAGATAAGATCCATAAATTACTGTTCCATTTCCTGCAACTGATAAGGAGAAAAAGGCTTGTCCAAAGGCAAAAATCCAAACTTTTGGATCCTTTAATCCTTCTGGGTTTACTGTAAAGATGTATTTATATCCATTAGCTGCACCAGGAAGAGTAAAGATGTAAATTCCAAGTCCAACAAATAAAATAAAGAGGATAGGCATCATAATTTTATTTGCCTTTTCAATTCCACCAGATACTCCCATGACCATAATAGCAAAACTTGCAAGGACAGCTATAATTATCCAGATATTTGCACCAAAGGCAGATGCTGTTTGTCCAAAAGTTCCACCAATTACATCCATATCTTGACCCATTGCATAAAGTCCACCTGATAGGGATAGGAAAGTGTATTTAAAAATCCATCCCATTACACAAGTGTAACCTATTGCTAGGGCAAGGGAACCAAGGACTGGAATAAGTCCAATTATTTCTCCAAGTTTTCTATTTTTCCATCTTAGTTCTGTACATTTTCCAAAGGCACCAACAGGTCCAGCATCAGCTGATCTACCAAGTGCCATTTCAGAAATTACTCCAGTAGATCCTATAAGAGTTACAAATATTATGTAAGGGATCAAAAAAGTCATGCCACCATAGGTAGAAACCATTATAGGAAATCTCCAAATATTACCCATTCCAACTGCAGAGCCTATACAAGCAAGTATAAAGCCCCATTTGCTTTTAAAACCATCACGAGTTTTCAAGTTGTTATCCATAATTATTCTCCTTAATAGGGTAATTGCCCCTGTATTTCAAGGGGCTAATTGAATTTTGTTTTTTCTTTTACTCTAAATTATTTTTCATCTTCAGAAGGTTCATAAGTTTCTAGGAAAGCGTGGAAGTGACGCATTGGAAGGTTTTTACCCTTTACTATTCTAATATTAGGAATAGTAGCACGATCTTCATAAAGAGCCTTTACAGCTGCAATTACATAATCCATGTGTTCCTTAGAAAGTTGACTTCTGTTTACTGCAAAACGAACTACGTTTGCCACTTCAGCTTGTTGTTCTGGAGTTTTTAAATCATATTCCATTGAATAGTTGCCTAGTTCTGCAGTTCTAATTCCATAACGTCTAATTAATTCAACAGAGAAACCTTGACCAGCAAAAGTTTCTGGTGCTCTCTTATTGTCGAAGAATTCGTCCATGTTGATGTAAACACCGTGGCCACCAGCAGGAAGTACAACGCCTTTTACGCCAGCTTTGTAAAATCCTTGTGCAAGGTATTCACATTGTTTAACACGGGCATCAAGATAATCAAACTTAGCTGCTTCATAAAGACCAGCAGCAAGTGCCATAATATCTCTACCACTCATTCCACCATAGGAGTCATTTCCGTAAGAAGAAATTTGTTTAACCTTTAATAAAATACCTACATCAGTTTTAACTGATCCGTCTTCGTTAAAGTCAGAGAACTTCTTCCAGAATAATCCCTTATCTCTAAAGGCAAGAACGCCACCCATGTTTGCGTGTCCATCTTTTTTAAGAGAAGCAGTAAAACCGTCACAATAAGAGAACATTTCCTTTGCAATTTCTGGGATTGATTTGTCAGCGTAGCCTTCTTCATTAACTTTTATGAAGTAAGCATTTTCTGCCCATCTTGCAGCATCAAACATATAAGGTATTTCATATTTGTGAGCAATTCTTGAACATTCTCTCATGTTTGCCATAGAAACTGGTTGACCACAAACTGTGTTGTTTGTAATAGTTGTATAAATTAGAGGAACATTTTCTGGTCCTAATTTTTCAATTAATTCTTCCAATTTCTTTGTGTCCATGTTGCCCTTAAATGGATTCTTTTCATAGTGACCATTTTCAGGAACTTCCCACAAAAGTTCTTTATTGTATAAGTTTCTTGGGATAGATCCCATTTGTTTAATATTTCCTTCAGTTGTGTCAAAGTGTCCATTTGAAGGAATAGTATAAGTCTTTCCTGGTTCTCTTGCATTTAAAATATTTCTTACAAGTTCAAATAAAACTGATTCTGCTGCACGACCTTGTTGGATGATAAAAGTATTAGGTCTTTCCATTTGTGCAGAGCCACCGTTAAATAGTCCACCTTCATATTCGCAAAGGTAAACTTCGTTCATCATTTTTTCAACATCGTCGCAGTCAGTTCTAACTAGGTCAATAATTCTCTTTTGATCGTCGCCTCTTTCAAAGACATCTCTAAAGGTATCTAAGAGAACATAGTAGCCCTTGTTTCTTCCATAAGATTCATCACCCAAAAACATTGCAGACCATTGAACATCTGTCATGGCAGTAGTTCCTGAGTCAGATAACATATCGATAGTTAACATTCCTGCAGGGAAAGCAAATTCATTGTAGTGAGTAGCCTTTAGGGCTCTTTCTCTTTGTTCCACAGTTACATTTGGAATATTCTTTGTAACATAAGTGTAGGAATGTGGTATAGGTACGTCTAATTGATACTTTTTCATAAAAAACCTCCATATAAAAATAAAAAAAGTTATAGAGGAACCCCGGTCATCGACAAAAGTCGACTAGCGGACAGTATCCTATAGAGAACCCCGGTTATCAAAATTTTAAAAATTTCTTTCTTGATGAGCGGTCAGAACTCCAAGATAATATGTATTATCTATGAAATAGTTTACATTACTAGCAGAAAGAAGTCAATAAACTTGTAAAAGCAGGAAGTAAAATAAAAAATAATAATGAAATCGTTTTACAGTAGAAAATAAAAAATCCCCAAAAAATGGAGATTTAAAAAAATTTAAAATATTTATTTTTCAACTGAAGCTGAATAATTCTTTTCGATAGAGTCGTCAAGCATCTTTGTAAATTCTTCGTCTGTTTGATTTACATTAAGTCCTTCAGTTAAGGCTCTTGAGTAAGAAGCAATTACGCCTTTATTTTTTCTAAGTTTTTCGTTGGCATCATCTCTTGAATAACCACCAGAAAGAGCAACAACCCTAACAGTTTGATCAAAGTCATAAAGATCTTCGTAAAGATTTTCCTTTTCTGGAAGAGTTAACTTAAACATTACATAAGTTTCCTTATCTAATTTTTTAAGTTCTTCCACAAGATATTTTTTAAGGACTTCTTCGATTTCAGCCTTGTCCTTAGCGTGGATGTCAACTTCTGGTTCGATAATAGGAACAAAGCCTGCCTTAGAAATTTTCTTTGCGTAGTCAAATTGTTGTTCAACAACTTTTTTAATTGACTCTTCATTAAGTTCCTTTACAACAGAACGCATCTTAGTTCCAAAAATATTTCTTTCTTTAGCATTTTCAAGAAGTTCGTCAATATGCTTGAAAGGCTTCATAAGTTTAGCACCGTCTTTTTCTACATCAAGACCTTCATCAACTTTTAAGATTGGAACTATGCCCTTTTCTTCCCAAAGATAATCTCCAGTGTATTTGCCATCAATTTTGGAATTCATAGTAACCTTAAATAAAATTGCAGCTAAAATTCTATCAGATGTAAAAGCTTTGTCCTTTATAATTCTCTTTCTCATTTCGTGGACTTTATCAAACATTTCTTCTTCGTTTGAATAAGCATCTTCAGTTACACCATAATTTAATAGGGCTTTAGGTGTGGATCCACCAGATTGGTCAAGAGCGGCAATAAAGCCTTTGCCATTTTTCATTCTTTCAAATTGTTCTTTGTTCATTTTTACCTCCAAAAGTCTAGACTTCTAATTACTTCTAATTATATAATAAGTAGACAAAGTTGACAAATGACAAAATTTTGAGGTGAATATGAAGTATTACGCAGTAAGAGTTGGAAGAAAACCTGGCATCTATCACACTTGGGATGAGTGCAAGAGAGAAACTGTGGGCTTTAAGGGAGCAAGCTTTAAAAAGTTTTCTACATTAGAAGATGCCAAGGCTTTTATAAATGAAAAAGAAGAAAAAAAGAAAGAATCAGCAGAAAAAGATGAACTTCTTGTCTATGTTGATGGATCTTATAGGAATAAAGATAAATCTCACTCTTATGGAGTTTATATGTTCAATGATGAAGAAGAGTACACTTATTCAAAGAGATTTTTTAAAGATTCAGAAATGAGAAATGTGTCTGGAGAAATCAAGGGTGCCATGCGTGCCATGGAAGAGGCAGCAAAACTTGGCAAGAAAAAAATATATCTTCACTATGACTACGAAGGCATAAGATCTTGGGCTCTTGGATTTTGGAAGACAAATAAAGAAGGAACTATTAATTATAAAAAATTTTATGATTCCATAAAAGACAAATTGGAAGTAAAATTTATAAAAGTAGAGGCTCACACTGGTGTTGAGTACAATGAATTAGTGGATAAACTTGCAAAGGAGGCAAAATGAGAAAATCTTGGGATGAATATTTTATGGAGATAACAGAAATGGTGGCTACAAGATCCACTTGCGACAGAGCTTTTGTGGGTTGTGTTCTCGTTAATTCTGACAATAGAATAATATCAACAGGTTACAATGGATCAGTTACAGGAAATCCTCATTGTGACGAAGTTGGTCACACTATGCGTGATGGGCACTGTATAGCTACAATCCATGCAGAGATGAATGCACTTTTATATTGTGCAAAAGAAGGAATTTCTGTAAAGGGAGCAAAGGCCTATGTTACACATTTTCCATGCCTTAACTGTACAAAGGCACTTATACAAGCAGGCATTCGTGAGATAAATTATCACGAGGCTTATAGGATAGATGACTACGCATTAGAGTTACTTAAAAAGAATAAGATTTTATTAAAACAAATTTAAAAGTAAATATAATATTTTAAAATTAAATCTATTATATAGAAGAAAAATATACAGAAGAAAAACTCAAGCTAGATTATAAATTGAAAAATCTAATAGCTTGAGTTTTTTTATTAAGTGAATTTTTAATAAAAATTTTTAATACTTGTTTTATATAAAGTTACTTTATTTAAATAGTGGGTATTTAATATTAGTAAGCAATATTAATTTTATTTATGGATAAATTTTTAATAAAAGGAGGAAAAATGAAAAATTTTTTAGAAGAGTTTAAGGAATTTATTGCTAGAGGAAATGTAATGGACATGGCTGTAGGTGTTATCATAGGTGGTGCCTTTGGTAAAATCGTTTCAAGCCTTGTGGAAAATATTTTAATGCCGCTTATAGGTATTTTACTTGGTGGAGTAAATTTCTCAGACCTAGCTGTAACTGTAGGTAGTGCAGAAGTTAAATATGGTATTTTCTTACAATCTGTCTTTGATTTCTTGATTATTGCTTTAGTTATTTTCATTATTATTAAGCAAATTGCTAAGGTTTCTGAAAAATTCAAAAAAGAAGAGGAAGAACCAGCACCAACTGAAAAAGTTTGTCCTTTCTGTAAATCTACAATTGATATTAATGCAACAAGATGTCCACACTGTACATCTGAATTAGGAAGTGCAAAATGAAAAAGTGGGCATTAGTCCTCGAAGGTGGAGGAGCTAAGGGCGCCTACCAAGTAGGAGCCTACTTCGCCTTAATGGAAATGGGATTTGATTTTTCGAAAATAGTCGGAACTAGCATTGGTGCCTTTAATGGGGCCATGTTTGCCCAAGGGGATGCCTATGAATGTTTTAAGGCTTGGAAGAGTTTAGATTTTTCAGCCTTTGATAATGAAGTAAAAATTGTTCAAGAAGATGAGAATCTCTTGACAAAAGTTGTAGAAAAACTTCGTCAGCACGATATTAAAATTCCTGAATTTACTAGATCGCCTAATCCTCTTTATAGGTTAGTTGATCAATTTATAGATGAAGATAAGCTTAGAGAGTCTGATGTGGATTTTGGTTTGTGCACAGTAAATGTATCAGACCTTAAAGTTGAAAAACTTTGTAAGAATGATATTGAAAAGGGACTTTTAAAGGATTATATTATTGCTTCTTGTTATCTGCCAGTTTTTAAGTTAAAACCTCTTCATGGCAAGTATTATATAGATGGAGGTTTTGCTTCACCTGCTCCTATAGACATGATTGATAGTGGCAAGATGGATGCTGTTGTAGTAAGACTTCACAAGGATCCACCTAGGAGTGAAATTAAAGCTAAATATATAATAAAGCCAAATAAAAGCTTAGGATCAAGCATGGATTTTAACAAGGAAAAGGCCGATGAACTTATAAAAATGGGATACTTTGATGCTTTTAGAGAAGTTAAAGGCTTAAAGGGAGAAGATTTTTATATAATGCCTGTTGATGAAGAAGAGAGTTTCAAGTATATTTACAGACTTTTGAAAAATAAGGTTGAAAGGTCTGATAAAAAGCTTGCCAGGATAATTTTTGAAGATTATGCACCTAAGTTGGCAGAAGAATTTGAAATGTCAGAAAATTTTGAATATGATGAGCTCTTGTACAAGCTTCTTGAAAGAGAAGGTAATAGAAAGAAAATTGATAGATTTAGGATTTATACAGTAGAAGGATTTATGAGGGAGATTGAAAATGGATTTTGAAGCTGATAACTCTTTAGAAAAGATAAAATCTAAGTTTCAGAATAAAAAGCCCATGCCCGTTGATGTAAAAAATAGGTTTTCAGTGATGCTGCCACTTATAAAAAAAGATGGCGAGATTCATCTTCTTTTTGAAAAGAGAGCCTTCACTCTTAGAAATCAACCAGGTGAAATTTCCTTTCCAGGAGGACGAATTGAGGGTAAGGAAAGCCCACTAGAAGCAGCAATAAGGGAAACTTCAGAGGAACTTTTGATTTCAGAAGATGAGATAGAAATATATTCTGAAAGTGACTTTGTGGTCAATCCCTATGCTGCAATTATTCATACTTTTATTGGTGAGATAAAAAGAGATTTTGATGAAATTTCTCCATCAATAGATGAAGTTGAGAAGGTTTTTACTATTCCCTTGTCTTACTTTTTGGAAACTGATCCAAAGTCTTACAAGATAAATCTTAAAGTGGAAAGAAATAAGGAATTTCCTTATCACCTTATACCTAATGGAGTTAATTATAAATTCAAAAGAGGTAAGGAAGAAGTTCTTTTTTATGAATATAATGGAGAAATAATTTGGGGTTTTACGGCAAAGATGGCTAGAAGGTTTGTTGAAAATTTAAGATCCTAATTTATTTTATCTCCTTATGAAAATTTTATATTTTAATAATTTATTCAAGAATATTTAAAAATTTGTAATATAAATGTAATATTTAAATAAAAAGCCCTAAATTTCAAGCTTTAGGGGCTTTTTTATTTTTTGTGAAAAATAAATTAATTTTTTTAAAAATTTAAAATGGCTAAAATTAGCCTTTCGCAATGTTATTTACAAAAAAGTTACAAAAAAATTGACAAATTTAGTTTTTTTTAATATACTTTTATGAGGTTAGAAGAAGTTACAAAAGAGTAACAATATTTACAAACTTGTAACGTTATTGGAGGTTATATTTTTGAATAATAAGAACATTTTTAGGAATGCGAAATTTATATTAATCGCACTTGCCTTGGTATCTGTCTTAACAATGGGTTTTAGTACAGCTCTTGGCAATGATGTAGAATTAAATATCAATGGAAAGACTAAAACAGTTTTTACATATGAAAAGACAGTAAAGGACTTCTTAGATAAAGAAGGCGTAGTACTAAAGAACAAGGATCTTGTTAGTCCAAGTTTAGATGAAGAAATTACAAAGGACACAAAAATTGTCATTACTTCACCAAAGTCTTACCATATAAAAGATGGCAACAAAACTCTAATAGTTGAAGCTAATGGATACACTGTTTCTGATGTACTTGAAAATTTAAACATTAAGTTAAATAAACTTGATAGAGTTTCTCTACCACTTGATGAAATCGCAAAACAAGGTATGGAAATTAAAATCGATAGAGTAACTCAAGAAACTGTAGAAAACAAAACTGAAATTCCTTTTGAAACAGAAACTCGTGAAAACAATGAAATGTTTAAGGGTGACAAAAAGGTAATCACTAAAGGTCAAGTTGGACAAAAAGTTGAAAGTTTAAAAAACACTTATGTAAATGGAAATCTAGAATCAACTGAAGTTATTAAAAGTGAAATTACTAAGGAAGCTGTAAAAGAAGTTGTAGAAGTTGGCACAAAAAAAGGAAGTGCTGCTCCTAATGGAAAATCAGCTAAAAAGGTAATTGTTATGCAAGCTACTGCTTATGATCCAAGTGCAGGTTCAAAAACTGCTATGGGAACTAGAGCAAGAGTTGGTGCAGTTGCAGTTGACCCAAGAGTTATTCCACTAGGTTCAAAACTATATATCGAATCAATGGATGGCTTTGCAAGTTATGGATATGCTACAGCAGAAGATACTGGTGGAGCAATTAAGGGCAACAGAATAGATTTATTCTACAGCACTAATGCCGAGGCAAATAATTTCGGAAGAAGAAATGTAAAAGTTTATGTACTTGATTAATAGAGTCCTGGAAACAGGACTTTTTTTTATGGTTTTTTTGAAGGACTTATATTAAAATAGTTTAGAAAAGTCTTTATATTTATAAAAAATGAAAAGATTTTGTAAATATAATGTCAAAATTATTTTTAAAATTAACAAGTACTCATTTAAAAGAACCTACATTTAACTTATAATATATATGAGGATGGTTTTATGAAATTAATTGAACATGAACTCGTCGATAGATATATTTATTATTTGCAAAGATACATCCCTTATGACAAGCAAAAGGATGCCAAGGACGATGTTTTAGCTATATTGGGAGATAGACTTCCAGAAATTTATACGGAAGAAGATATAAAAAAAGAATTAAATAGGATGGGCAATCCCTACGAATTTGCAGGAGCTTATAGTGAAGCTGGTAATTTTTTATTAAGTGGGAAAAATTATGAAATTTTTCAAGCCTTTTTAAAGATTTTATCTCTTTCAGCTCTTATTGGAATAATTTTATTTACCTTTAATTATTTTAGTAGATTTCATGGGACTAGTTTATTTGACGTATTAAAAAGTCTTGTAATAAGTATTTTTGTACTTAGCGTGTTGCCTTCATGGATATGTGAAAAAATAAAAACCACAAAGATTTTAAATGCTTTGATGGAGGATTGGGACATAGAAAATCTCTATGAGTCCAAAAAGTTAAAGTTAGAAAACTATGAAATTGGTCTTCTAATTGTAAAATTTTCCATGTACTTTATTTTGCAAATTTATATACTTACAGCTAGTATAAATATCTCAATAGTTACCTACACTTTTGTCATGATTTTATTTTTTATAAATGTGCTTTCTGCAAATCTAAAATTTTCAGAAAATACAATCCTATCAAGGACATTGTATGTTGAATATTTTGTAGATATTTTCAGCATACTCAGTCTTATTATCATGACAAGCTATTTTATGCCAAGAGTCTTTGCCATTAAATTTATAATTCTATGTAATATAATTAATTTGATTTTAAATACTTATACTATTTCCAAATCAAAAAATATATTGTTGTCGAGAAAAAAGAGAAGAAAAAACAGAAGAAAAAACAAAAAAGACAGAGATTAAACTCACTGAGTAATCCCTGTCTTTTTTATATTGTCTATTAAGCTACATTGTCATTTAAATATTTTATAATATCTAGTGATTCATAAAGAGGTTTTTCTCCAATGAATAGGCAAGGCACTTGTTTTTTGCCGCCCTTTTCTATTAGGTATTCACGAGCTTCTTTGTCTTCGTCTATATTTTTTATTTCTACAGAATCAATGCCCTTTTCTTCCATAAAGCTTTCTACTTTTTTACAAAATGGGCAAGTTGTTCCTACATATAATGTTAATTTATCCATATTATCCCTCCAATCTTTTATTACCCAAATTATAATAAAGAAAACACTGCTAGTATTTAAAAAATAGAGCTTTTTTGGTATAATAACATAGATTCGAGGTGATTATGTGGGATTTTTAGACAGTCTCGATGGCAATTTAAATGACCTTGCTGGAAATTTAAATTATCTCAAGAAAAAACTTGTTAGTGAATCACAAGAAATAAAAAAGACGGCAAGACTTAAATATGAAATTTTAAATGAAGAGAGAAAAATATCAGAACTCTTTGAAGCCCTTGGTCGTCATCAATATAAACTCATAAGAGGAGAAGATTCTCAGCTTGATATTGATAAAACTTTATCAGAAATAGATAAGCACAAGTCAAGAATTTCTTCGCTAAAAATGGGTCTTGATTTAAGTGATAATAGGTCTTATATAAATTTCACTGATAGCAAAGAAAATTCAGGGAAAAGTGAGTCCACTTCTATTTTTATAAAAGACGATTTAGAAAGAGAAGATGACAAGGACTCAATAATTTTTATAAAAGAAGATGAAGATGAAAGTTAATAAAGAATTTGTTGAAATAGATGGAATAAAAACTGCATATATAAAAAGAGATGGCGGCGAAAAGATTGTAGTAATCCTCCACGGTTGGGGTGCATATATTGAATCAATTATGCCGATTTTTAATGCCATACCTAAAGATTACACAGTCTATGCTTATGATGCACCAGGTTTTGGAGATAGTGAAGAGCCAAAAGAAGTTATGGGAACTTACGATTATTATGAATTTCTCCTAAAGTTTTTGGATAAATTTGAAATTAAAAAGGCAACTTTTATTGGCCATTCCTTTGGGGGAAAAACTCTAACAATTTTGGGATCAAGAAATAAGGACTTAATCGACAAGTTAGTTATAATTGATGCATCAGGAGTTCTTCCAAAGAGAAAATTATCTTATTACACTAAGGTTTATTCTTTCAAGGCAGCAAAAAAGATGTATCTATTAAGTCATGGAAATGATGAAAAAGCCTTGGAAAAGTTTTATAAAAAACATGGGTCAGATGATTATCAGGCTGCTGATGGAATTATGAGAAAATGCTTTGTAAAAGTGGTCAATGAATCCACTAGAGAAGAATTTAAAAATATTGATGCAGAAACTCTTCTCATTTGGGGAGATAAAGATGATGCAACTCCTCTTTATATGGGTAAGATTTTTGAAGAAGAAATAAAGAATTCTGGACTTGTTGTCTTAGAAGATGCAGGTCACTATTCTTACTTAGATAAGTTTAATCAATTTAGTGCAGTTATTAATTCGTTTTTAGGTTAGGAGATTTTAATGGAATATTTTTTAGCAAGACTACCAATTTATATAATAAATTTTATAGTAATAGTCTTAGCTCTTTATTATTCTCTAATTAGATGTAACTATCCAATTCACATGCTTCAATTAGAGGGTTATGACAATGATGAGTACAAGACTTTTTTAAAAAACAATAAGGACAAGATGAATAAACTAGTTTACAAGATTGAGAAAAATCAAAAGACTCCTTTGGTTTGGACTGACAGGGCAAAGAGACTTTTGAAAAAGCACAAACTTGTAAATGATATTTCTTTTATAATTATAGTGATAATTTCTATTGCTATATTCGATGGCAGTGGCTCTTATGTAGCTTCAATTCTAGCAACTTTAGTTTTATCATTTTTAGTTTACTTTTACCAATATAAACTTTTGATATTATCAAACAAGTGGGCAAAGCCAACTGAAGATAAAATTAATATGGGTTTTTATACTTCAGCTCAAGAAAAAATTAGAAAGTATAAAAAAGAAGAAGGCTTAAAAGTTCTTGGAATCACAGGATCTTTTGGAAAGACTTCTGTAAAATTTATATCTGATACAATTTTATCTGAAGGACTTAGAGTTAAGAATACTCCATCTTCCTTTAACACTCCAATGGGACTTTCAAAGATAATCAACAACGAACTTGAAAGAGATAGAGAAGTTTTCATTGCAGAACTTGGTGCCAAAGTTCCTGGAGAAATTCACGAAGTTGCAGAACTTGTCCAACCTGATATTGGAATAATAACAGCCATTGGACCAACTCACATGCATCTTTTTAAGACAATTGAAAATATTCAAAAGACAAAGTATGAATTAATCGAAGACTTGCCAGAAGATGGGATTGCAATTTTTAACTATGACAATGACTATGTCAAGCCACTTGCAGACAAGACAAAAAAGAAAACTTATAGGTATGGTACTAAAGATTTTGAAAAATTAGATGTCTATGCCGATGGCATAAAGGTAAATGAACGAGGTTCTGAATTTATCCTCCACATAAAAGGAGCAGGAGAAATAAAATGCTCGACTAAACTTTTAGGTATCCACAACATTTCAAATTTACTTGCATCTGCGACAGCTGCTCACGTCTTGGGACTTACTTTAGAAGAAATTCAAAGAGGAATTTCAAAAGTTGAGCCAGTGGAACACAGACTTTCACTTATACCATCATCTAATAACACCATAGTTATTGACGATGCTTTTAACTCAAATCCAGTGGGCTTTAGGGCTGCACTTGATGTGTTGAGAGAATTTAAGGACCACAGAAAAATAATCATAACACCTGGTATGGTAGAACTTGGTGATATGGAAGAGGATGAAAATAGAAAAATAGGTCAAGTAATGGCAGATGTTCTTGATTTTGCAATTTTAGTTGGCAAAAAGAGAACTCTTCCAATTTATGAAGGCTTAAAAGATAAAAACTTTGACGAAGAAAAAATTTATAGAGTTTCTTCACTAAATGAGGCAACTGAAGTTTTAGCAAAGATTTCTATGCCAGGAGATGTCGTTCTCTTTGAAAATGACCTACCTGACAATTACAATGAGGAGTGAAAAAATGGAAAATATTGGTGTAATCTTCGGAGGAAGATCCGTTGAACACGAAGTTTCTGTAATTACAGGAATGCAAATTATTGAAAATATGGATAAGACTAAATACAATCCAATTCCTATTTATATTACAAAAGAGGGCAAATTTTTGTCAGGTGAAAGCTTAAAAAACTTTAAGGCATACAAGGATCAAGACTTTCACGATGGAGTTGAAGTATTTTTTAAGCCAGAGTTTGGAAATAAAAATTTATACTATGTAAAACACAATCCAAAAAAATTATTTAAGCAAGAATACGATTCAGTAGAAGTTTATGAAAAAATTGATGCAATATTTTTTGCTCTTCACGGTACTTTTGGAGAAGATGGATGTACACAAGGTTTATTTGAACTAATGGGAATGCCATACACAGGTTGTGGAGTTATGTCTGCAGCTGTTGGCATGGACAAGGTTGTGATGAGAAAAGTCTTCGAATCAGAAGAAATCCCAATGACAAAATACAAGTACTTCTATAGAGATGAACTTAAAAACTTAAAGGGTATTATTGAAAAGTGCAAGGACTTAAATTTCCCACTTTTTGTAAAACCTGCTAACTTGGGTTCATCAATTGGTATTTCAAGAGTAGAAAATGCCCTTGATTTATCAAAGGCACTTGAACTTGCTGCTCACTACGATAGAAAAATTATTGTGGAAGAAGCAGTTGTAAATCCTAGAGAAATTAATGTTGCGGTTCTAGGTTATGAAAATGACCTTAGAGTTTCTGCAGCAGAAGAACCTCTTGGATTTAAAGATCTTTTAAAATATGAAGACAAGTATGTCGCTGGTTCAAAGGGAGCTAAATCATCACAAAAACATCAAAATAAAAAGTTGCCTGCAGAACTAAGTCCAAGTCTTGAAAAAGAAATAAAGGAGCTTGCAAAAAAAGCTTTTAGGGCAATTGATGGTGCTGGAGTTGCAAGAATTGACTTTTTAGTTGATGGCGACAAATCTTTTGTCAACGAAATCAACACTCTTCCAGGTTCTATTGCCTTTTATCTTTATGAGGTAGATGGACTTATGATTAAGGATTTAATCACAAGATTAATTGAACTTGGTCATGAAAGATTTAATGAAAGATCAGAAAATAACTATTCTATTGATTCCAATTTATTTAATATGACAAGTTATGGAGCAAAGATTTAATGATTAAAGAAAAGATTTTAAAGCTTATCGAAAACTCAAAGCCAAGGACTAAAGATGAACTTATCAGGTCATTTAAAATTAAAAATAAAGAGAAAAAAGAATTTATAAAAATTCTCGAGGAACTCGAGGGAGAAGGGCTTATTTTCTTGGACCACAGGAATAAATACAGACTTGTGGATAATGAAAAATTCTTTTTTGGAAAACTTCAAACAAATGCCAAGGGATTTGGGTTTTTGATAACTGAAAATCTTGACGAAGATATTTATATATCAAAAAACAACCTAAACTCAGCCCTAAATGGAGATGAAGTTATTGTCAGAAGATATAGAGAAACTTCTGGCGACAAACCTGAAGGAAAGGTGCTTTCCATTGTAAAAAGAGGGAATACAAAATTTGTTGGAGTCTTTCAAAATAAGAGGGATTTTGGCTTTGTAATTTCTGATGAAGCAAAAATGGCAATGGACATTTACGTTCCAAAGAAAAAAATAAATGGAGCAAAAAATGGACAAAAGGTTCTTGTAAAAATTGAAAAGTGGCCAGAAGCAAACAAAAAACCAGAAGGAAGAATAATAGAAATTTTGGGCTATCCTGATGATCCTCATGTTGACATTCTTTCTGTGGCTGCTGGACTTGAACTTCCCATGGAATTTTCTAAGGCTTCTTTATCACAAGCTAAAAATATTCCACAAGAAGTTACTAAAGAAGAAATAAAAAACAGAAGAGATTTAAGAAATCTTGTGACCTTTACCATTGATGGAGCAGATTCAAAGGATTTTGATGATGCAATTTCACTAGAAATGGCAAAAAATGGAAATTATATTTTAGGTGTTCACATTGCAGATGTTTCTCACTATGTAGAAGAATATAGTCCCCTTGATGAAGAAGCTTTTGAAAGAGGCAATTCAGTTTATCTATTAAATAAAGTTATACCAATGCTTCCCTTTGAACTTTCCAATGGCATTTGTTCTTTAAATGAGGGAGTAGACAGATTAACTCTATCAGTTATTGCAGAGATAAATAAAGATGGCGAAGTAATAAAATATGACATTGTAGAATCTGTAATCAGGTCAAATAAAAGATTGGTTTATGAAAATGTGTCAGATTATTTGGAAAAAAATATTGTTCACGAATCTTTAAAGGGTCTAGAAAAAACCTTAGACAAGATGTATGAGCTTTCAAAGATTTTGCAAGATAAGAGGGAAAGAGAAGGTGCAATAGACTTTGATATTCCTGAAGTTATAATAGAAGTTGACGAAAGAGGTTGGCCAGAAAATATTCACAAAAGAGATAGGAGAACAGCCAACAAACTCATCGAAGACTTTATGTTAATGGCAAATGTCTGCGTTGCAAAAGAATATTATTTTAATAAAATTCCATTTTTATATAGAATTCACGAAAGACCAAAGGATGAAAAAATTTCTGAACTCAACTCTTACTTGAGACCTCTTGGTTATATGATAAACTTTGATGAAAAAGTTGAACCAAGAGATGTTCAAAAAGTTCTTGAAAAAGCAAAGGGAAGTAAGGAAGAGATGTTTGTTTCAACTATGACTCTAAGGTCAATGGCAAAAGCTAGATATTCAGAAATAAATGACATTCACTTTGGTTTGGCATTTGACTATTATTCTCACTTCACTTCTCCAATAAGAAGATATGCAGACCTTACAATTCATAGAATAATAAAAAAACACATTGAAGGAAATTTATCTAAGGGAGATATAAAAAATCTAAAGGTAACTTTACCTGAAATAGCAGAACAAGTTTCAAAAACAGAAAAAGTTGCCCAAGAAGCTGAAAGACAAGTTGAAGACATTAAGATGGCAGAATACATGTCAGAGCGAATTGGCGAAGTTTATGAAGGTAAAGTATCTTCTATCACAAACTTTGGAATGTTTGTTGAACTTGATAACTTAATCGAAGGTCTTGTAGCTTACAGGACTATGGATGGTTACTATGAATTTGACCAAGATCATTATAGGGCAATTGACTATAATACAAAAAAAGAATTCCATATTGGGGACGATGTAACAATAAAAGTTACTAATGTCGACTTAAATATGGGCAATATTGATTTTAAAATGGCAGGTGATAAAGATGAGTAAGGAAAAAAACAATGCAATAGCAAATAATAAAAAAGCCAGCCATCTTTATTTTATTGAAGACACTTATGAAGCGGGAATTGAACTTGTTGGGACTGAAGTAAAGTCCATAAGAGCAGGTCATGTTAATATAAAAGATGCTTATTGTGACATAAATAAGGGAGAAATTTTTGTATCTGGAATGCACATAAGTCCTTACGAACAGGGAAATATTTACAATGTGGATCCCATGAGAAAGAGAAAACTTTTGATGCACAAAAATGAAATCCTAAGACTTGAAAAAGTTAAAACTCAAGATGGATATACAATTATTCCCCTAAAAGTTTATCTTAAAAAGGGGATAGTAAAAGTCTTAATCGCCAAGGCAAAGGGTAAAAAGCTTTGGGACAAGAGAGAGACAATGAAAAAAAGAGAAGTTGATAAGAAACTAAGACAAGCACTCAAATACTGAGTGCTTGTTTTTTATAAAAATTTATTTTGATTTTAATTTTTTGTTTTCTTTATAATATAGAAAACAATCTAAGATGATAAATACACATGGAATTATAAAAAATAAATAATTGTCAATGTAAGAATAAGCGATATCAGATGATGTTGCTATTGCATCTATGACATTAAATGAAATTAAGATGATATAGAAATCATGTCCTATTATAGACTTTTTTATTAAAAATATTCCCAGTATGTTAAATGCAAGTAAGCTTATGAAATAATTAAGAGTATGATTTTTTCCGTCAAATTCATTAAAAGCTATGTGAATTATGCTTGAATAAGATACTTTATAAAGTAGATAGATTATTAAATAAATAGATAAATATTTTAAAATTTTTTTGCTTTTGTCATTCATATAAATCCCTTCTAACCTTAAACTACATTTGACATCTTCTATTTATAATATAATCATACAAAATAAAATAATTTCTTGCAATAAAAGAGAGAAAATTTATAAAGGAAAGGGAAAATTAGATTCATCTAAAAAACTTTAAATCTACTAGTAATTGATTAAAAGAAATTTTAATTTTTGGTATAATAAGCTAAAGGTGATTATATGTCTTTTATCGAAGTTAAGAATCTTTCAAAAGAGTATAGAATTGGCGAAAGATCAGTAATGGCAAATGATAAATTAAATTTTGAAATAGAAAAAAATGAATTTGCAATAATCCTTGGAGCATCAGGCGCAGGCAAGTCCACTTTTTTAAATATCTTAGGAGGACTTGACACTCCATCAAGTGGTGAACTTTTAGTTGATGGGAAAGATATTGCAAAATACAGTGAAAGAGAACTCACGACTTACAGAAGATACGACATGGGTTTTGTCTTTCAATTTTATAATTTAATTCCCAACTTAACAGCTCTTGAAAATGTTGAGCTTGCAAGTCAAATTGTTAAAAATGCAAAAGATCCAGTTGAAGTTTTAAAATCTGTGGGCTTGGGCGAGAGAATGGACAATTTTCCATCACAACTATCAGGTGGAGAACAACAGAGAGTTTCAATAGCTCGTGCCATTGCCAAAAATCCAAAACTTCTTCTTTGTGATGAACCAACAGGAGCTTTGGACTATAAAACAGGTAAACAAATCTTAAAACTGCTTCAAGATTTAACGAGAACAACAGAAACTACAGTGGTTTTAATTACTCACAACTCTGCAATAAAAGATTCTGCAGATAGACTTATTGAAATTTCTGATGCCAAAGTAAAAGATGTTTTTATAAATAAAAATCCAAGGGATATTATGGAAATAGAATGGTAGGTGGAGAGTGAAAGCTCGCGAAAAAGATAATCTTAGGGAGATAAAAAAAACTTTGCCAAGATTTATCTCAATTATGATAATTGTATTTTTAGGTGTCTTTGTCTTAATTGGTTTGATTTCCACAGGCAAGGTCATGAGAAATACAATAAATAATAAAATAGGAGAACTAAATCAAGAAGATATAAAAGTTTCTGTGCCCATTGGACTAGAAGAAAAAGATCGTGAAATTATTGAAAGTCAAGAGGACATAAAGGAACTTGAGTATGGATATGACAAGGACGTTTTTCTGGCAGGAGATCCAACTGTAATAAAAGTTTTAAATATGCCCTATGAAATTTCAAAGCCAGAAATTGTTGAAGGAAGGGATATAGAAAGTCCTGATGAAATAATTTTGGATTCAAGGATGAAAAAAGATGGCAAGAAAATTGGCGACACAATAACTTTTAAGGAAGACAATGACGATGATGAGGACAATGATTTAAAGAGGCTTTCCTTTAAAGTAGTGGGCTTTGCAAATTCTTTGGATTTTATTCAAGAAAATAATTCCACTTATTCTGAAAGAGGTTACGGACAAATTTCATATTTTGCCTACATTGACGATGGGAATTTCTCTGGAGATCCAACTCTTGCAAAGATAAAATTTTTGGGAACAGAGGGGCTTGTGACTTCTGACAAAGAATATACTGACTACATGGACAAGAAGATGAGAGCCTTAAAAATTGATCTAAAATCAAGACCCAAGGAAAGACTTGCATCTATTCAGGGAGAAATTTCTGGAGAAATAGATAAGGCGGAAAATAAAATTTCTGATGCAGAGGACAAGCTCACTGATGCAAAGGAAAAACTTCTAAAGGGTCGTGAAGATTTAAATAAGGGAAAGACTGATTACAAGGAAGGTCTTGATAAATACAATAAGGAAAAAGACAAGGCTGAAAGAGAAATATCAAAAAATAGGGATAAACTTTATAAGGCATCTGTAGAAATAGACGACGGAGAGAAAAAACTCCTAGATGGATATGAAAAGTTAAGCGATGGAAAGAAAAAACTTGATGATGCAAAATCCAAATTAAATTCTGGAAGAAAAGAATTAAGCCAAGGGAAAGAAAAATACCAAAAAGGTCTTGGAGAATTTGAAGCTTCAGAAAAAGCATTAAGACAAGGAGAAGACCAATTAGCTGATGGCAGGAAAAAATTAGATGACGCTTGGCAAAAAATTGAAGATTCTAGAAAAAAACTATCTGATGGCATAAAAAAATATGAAGACGGCGAAAGACAATATGAAGAGGGAAAAGAAAAGCTTGAAGATGGAAAAAGAGAATTAACAAGTAATATGGGAGCCAAGTCTTATGAAGATGCTGTGGAAAAAGTCTATGCCCTAGATAAAATTTTATCAAGTGCAGGAGATGTTGTGAAGAAACTTCCTACTATTGAAGAAGAAATAAATAGGACAAATGCACAAATCAAAGATCTTGAGGGAGAAATTTCAGGAATAGATTCTGAAATTGGAAGTTTAAGATCATCCTTAAAGGATCCCAATATTTCTGATGAAGAAAAGAAAAATATAGAAGGGCAAATTGCGGGGCTTGAAGAAAAAAAATCTGCCCTTCAAAAAAATGAGGCTGACTTAAATAAAAAATTAGAAATTCTAAATAAATCTAAAAAAGAAATTGACAAGGCAATAGAAGAAATAAACAAGGAAATACCTGATGGAGTCACAGGAAATTTAGCTGATTTAAGTGCAAAATTAAGTGAAGCTAAAAAGGGAATCCAAGATATTTCTGAAAACGAAAAGAAACTTGCACAAGCTAGGGGAAGCCTTGATATCAGCAAAAAGCAAATAGAAGAAGGGAAAGCCCAACTTGAAGAAGGAATTGCTGAGGCAGAAAAGGGAGAAGCAGAATACGCAAAAAGCAAAGAAGAAATAGAAGAAAATAAAAAGAAACTTGAAGATGCAAGAATAGAATTAGCTAATGCAAAAGATAAACTAGATGAATCTGAAAAAAAATTAAATAAGGGAACTGCCGATTATGAATCTGGGAAAAAAGAATATGATGAAAAATACGATGATTACTTTGAAGGCAGGGAAAAACTTTCTAGAGCTAAAGAAAAATATTTATCTGGAAGTGAGGAATTAAAAAGAGGAGAAGAGAGACTAGATAAAGAACTTAAATCTGGTAAAGATGAGTTAAATGATGCAAAGTCAAAACTCTACAAGGCAGAAAAAGACCTAAACAAGGGCGAAAGTGAGTACGAGGATAAATCCAAAGAAGCTGACGAAAAAATTGCTGATGCAAAAGACAAAATCGATGATGGAAGAAAATACCTCAGCTTGATAAAACAACCTCGTTACACAATTACACCTAGACATTTATCCACTGACATAAACACCTATATGGATTATGCAAAAAGAGTGGATGGCTTGTCCTTTATATTTCCAATATTTTTCTTTGCCATAGCCCTTTTAGTTTGCTTCACAACAATGACTAGGATGGTTGATGAAAATAGACTTGTCATAGGAGCTTACAAGGCATTGGGTTATACAAATAGAGAAATAGGCAAAAAGTTTTTCCTTTATGGATCTTTAGCATCACTGATTGGTGGACTAATAGGTGCAATATCAGGCTCCTATATCTTGACCTACATCATAGGAAATGCCTACTCCACTAAAACAATATTCCAAGATAAATTAATAATAAACATTTTTCCACTTAGGATAATTTTCGCCATAGCAATAGGATTTTTATTCACCAGTGTAGCAGCCATGATAACTGTGAATAAAAACTTGAAAGAAAAAACAGCTTACCTGCTTAGGGGGAAAGTTCCAGCTAAGGGAAATAGAATATTATTGGAAAAAATCCCTTTTATTTGGAATAAAATGAGCTTTTTATCTAAAGTAACAGCTAGAAATCTCTTCTTATCAAAAAAGAGAATGTTCATGACAGTAGTGGGAGTTCTCGGTTGTGCAGCTCTTTTAGTTTTAGGATTTGGAATATCAGAATCAGTAAGAGATGTAGAAAACTTACAATTTAAAAATATTTTAAAATACGACTTATCTGTCTTATATGACAGCGACTTAGACGAAGAAGCCTATGAAAAATATAAAAATTCTCTTAAAGACAAGAACATAAATTACACTGAAGCCTATGAAGAATTATTTACAGTTGATTACGATGAAATCGACCAGTCAGTTAATGTAATAGTCCCAAGTGACAAGAAAGAATTTAAAAATTATGTTTCACTATTTGACAAAGACAGTGGAAAAGAATTAGAACTTCCACAAAGAGGAGTGATAATAACAGAAAAATTATCCAAACTCAAAAAACTAAAAGTAGGAGATCCTCTAGAAATAAGAGATGTCTATGGCAATGAATTTGAAGTAGAAGTAGCAGGGATTAGCGAGTTTTATTTGGGTCACAACATTTATATGGATAAAGACTATTTTGAAAAAGTGACAGGCTCTGATTTTAAATCAAATACCCATTTAATAAAAGTGCCTAAAAACTTTGACAAAGACAAATTCATAAAAACAAGCATAGAAAATAAATCAGTCTTTAACATAGCAAATGTCGATGACATGAAAGATGTCTTAAACCAATTTTTATATTCAATAACCCAAGTAGAATTAATTATATTAATAGTGACAACAATATTGGAAGTTGTAGTCCTCTATAACCTTACAAACATAAATATAGAAGAAAGAATAAGAGAAGTTTCCACGATAAAAGTCCTTGGCTTTTATCCAAAAGAAACAACATCATATATCTACAAAGAAACCTATATTCTGGCAATAATTGGAATATTTATTGGACTCTTTGTGGGGAAAGTCCTCCACTACAGCGTCCTTCAGATAGTCGTTCCATTTATGGCTATGCTGCCAGAAGACTTGAGTCCAAGACCTTTTATCTTGGCGGGAATAATAACAGCCCTTGTAAACACAATAATAATGATTATATTCCACTTTAGAATAAAGAAAATAAATGCCCTAGATGCACTAAAATCTAACGAATAAAGTTTATGATTTAAGATTTAAGATTTGAAAATAAAATCTGATAAACAAAAAGCAAGTGTTAAATGGCACTTGCTTTTTTAGTGGGAACTTTTGAGATGAAAGAGACTTATGAGATAAAAAAATTTTTTAAATAGGAAGTGTAGAAAAAAATGAATTAAATTTCTGCGAGTAAAATCATAAAGTCCACTTCCTAGTATGTGCTATAATAAGATAAATAAATTGTACAAAGTAGAAGATTAATTTAAAGTGGGTTAAGACATTCTGCTACGACAAATTGCGGAAAAAACTAATAGATGAAAAAAAACGAAAATGTAAGCTTAGAATTAATTGATAGAAATTGTAGTTATTTTAAAAGTGATATATCGAAAGTATTGAAGTATATGATGGAGTAAAAGTGATGCAAAGAGATGATATTGTAAACAGAATAGGAAATAAATTTAGGACTTCTAATATCGAAGGAGGAGAATTTTCTTATGTACAAGCAGCAAACTCTAAAGAAAATTTAGGTAATCTTTTAGGTTACAATCCTGATCATTTTAAAGTTGATATTAGGTTTGAAAATAAAGAAAGAGATGTTGTAGTACTTGTTGAAACGAAACAAAATTTTATTGAAGTTGATAAAGAACAATTGGGGCAATATGTAGATGAGGAAAAAGTCTTATTTAAAACTAAAAAAATCATCGCTATACTAGCAAATACAAATAACGATAAATTTAAAATATGGAAAAATAAAATTTCAGATGAAACACTACTTCAAAATGAGAATGTAATTGACACAATGGAGTATTACACTTCCTTATTTAATGCTAGTAAGCAAAATGACAGAGAAAAAGTATTGAAAAATACTTATGCTCTCAATGAATTACTACATAAAAAAGATATTCCAGAGAAACTTAGAAGTCAATTCGTAGGAACTTCTTTACTCTATATTAAAGACGAGGTAAAAAGAAGAGGATATATTACAATTGATGATAAATCAGTCGGTGAACTCTCAAGTTTTTGGTCTGCTAATAAACTCGCTACAATTATAACAGCTATAAAAACAACTCTTGATGAGTTATTAGATGGTTCAGATAATAAAATAAAAAAAGTAGAATTATTACAAAAAAATGTACTAAATAATCAGAAAATAAAATCATTAAATATAAGAGAATGGGACGAAATTTTATCTTTTATTCTAAAGAATATTTACGCTTATATTGATGAAGATTCTGATGAGGGGCAAGGCCATATTAAATTTATTTTTTATTGCATTTAATAAATACACTGGAAAAGCTGATAGAAATCAAGCCTTTACTCCAGACCATATCACTGAATTTATGTGCAGGGTGACTGAAGTTGATAGAAATAAAAGAGTTTTCGATGGCACCTGTGGGTTTCGTGTCATAATAATGACACAGGCAAATAGTCAAGTAAATACAAGGGTTTTAGAGCTTCTACCAAAGCTTAAAATCAAAAAAATGAATTGTTGGTGTGCTGTTTAGAGCAGTTATTACGAAAATAAATGTTGTAAACAGTACATCAGCATAAAGGAGGAACTCACATGTCTAAGGTGAAAAAAGACACGATCGAAGCAAAAGGTTTTGCTATTCAAATTTATACTGAAGACTTTAAAAATGACTATATAAGTCTAACGGATATTGCAAGATACAAAAATGTGCATGAACCTAAAGATGTTGTTAAAAACTGGCTAAGAGTAAGAGATACAATTGAATTCCTTGGTCTCTGGGAGACTATTCACAATCCTAATTTTAAAGGGGTCGAATTCGACTCCTTTAGAAAGGAAGCAGGAACAAATGCATTTACATTATCACCTCAAAGATGGATTGAAAATACAAATGCGATTGGTATTGTTTCTAAATCTGGGAGAGGCGGAGGAACGTTCGCTCATCCTGATATAGCAATGGAATTTGCTTCATGGATTTCAGCAGAGTTTAAGCTCTATTTAATCCAAGACTACAAAAGGCTTAAGTCAGATGAAAATTCTAAGCTATCATTAGGTTGGAATTTGAATAGAGAAATTTCTAAGATTAACTATAAAATCCATACAGATTCAATCAAAGAATATCTATTAAAAGATCTTACCAACGAACAGTTATCCTATAAATATGCAAGTGAAGCAGATATGCTCAATGTTGCCTTATTTAATAAGCGAGCAAAACAGTGGCGTGAAGAAAATCCAGATTTGAAAGGTAATATGAGGGACTATGCAAGTCTGAATGAGTTACTGGTGCTTGCCAATATGGAAAGCTATAATGCAATTCTTATCGGTAAAGGTATGGAACAAAAGGAAAGGATGATAGAACTTAGAAAACTTGCAAGAACACAATTGATATCACTTGAAAAACTTGGTGATAGTGGTATTAAAAAATTAGAGGGAAAGAAATAATTATTTTAAGTAATTAATAGATAAATTATGATTTATAAGTGTTGATATTGCTATACGACTTTCGACCTGGGTCTAGTGTAATAATTATGACAGTGGCAAATAGTAGCAATGAACACGGGGTTTTAAGCCCTCTACTAGAGAAATAAAACATGAATTGATGTATTTTTAGGTTAATTATGCATATAATCTTTGATTAAAGTATTTAAAATTTGGAAAGGAGGGAGAGAGCATATTTATGAGAAATAGTAAATTATCTGAACATACTTTTAGCAAGGGGAGATTTATAACACCATTAAATTCTTTGCCGATGATGCAAGAATTAGAGGATGAAAAATCATGGACATATGGTAGAATGCCTGAGTATATTTGGATTGGTCTGATTTTGAAATATTTTGGTAGAGAAGAAGGGTTGAAAAAATCATATTATATCATTTCTAAAATTCATAATGTAGCTCCAGATTTATACACAGTAAGATTGTCACAGATATTAAATCTAGATATGAATATACAAGAGGAGATCTATGAATATATTATTTCTTTAGGAGTTAAGGATGCAATTTCACCGTTAACTATTTTTCTTACAGATAGTCAAGCCCCAGTTTTTGCTAAATGCTTTTATAATTCTAAACAAGGTATTGGAGACAGATGTAAAGCAATAGTTGAAACTATGAGTGAAATAATGAATCATCAGTCTAATGAAGCAACTGATATAAGATTTGTAGCATTATATTTCAATCTACTTTCGGGGAAAATGCATCTATTGAAAGAACAAGTAAATCTACTGATATCATATCCAGCATCAAAGCACATTGATGAAATAATGCGGATGGCTCGCCCAACAGTTCGTTCTTTAGAAATGATGATTTTAACTTTTGAAAATACCGATTCTGAGTATTTAACAGGTTTTTGGAGGTGTGTAAGTGAAATGACAGAATGTGATATATTTGTTATTAATTTTCCAGAGGAAAATAGAAGTATAACAGCATACATGGAGAGTTTGCATGAAGTATTTGTTTATCTTTCAGAATTGCTTATTGCATCTAATATGCTTGATGAAAAAATGAAGGTTTTGCTTGGACTAGCAACATATTCTTATAAGCGTTTAAAAGAAATATATAGACATAAATTATTTAATTCCATCTCTGGAAGAAGTTGTGTACGTGTTTTAATAGAAGATTATATTATGATGAAATATCTAATTAAAAATGAAGCCTTTCATGAAAATATCTGGCGTGATTATCAGTTATATGGTATGGGATTGTACAAGTTAGTTTTGGCCAGACACAGAGAAAGTGACTGCTTGGAAGAATCTCACTTTGATGAAAAATATATTGAGGCACTAGTTAATGAATTTAAGGGAGAGGAATTTATTAATATGGATACAAGATACTTTGATAAACAAAATATAAGGTCTAAGGCTGAAAGTGTTAATGAGAAGAGCCTTTTTGGTCTATATTATGATTATGACTCTTCTTTTGAACATGGCTTATGGGGAGCAATTCGTGAATCATCGCTTTTAAAGTGTAATAATCCTGCTCATAAATATCATTGTGTTCCAGATATTGAAGATGAGATAGTGCTAAAGACTGTTTTACCAGATTGCGTGATGATTATGAATAAAACGATATTATTTCTAAATGAACTTTATGGTATACCAGAACAGCTACTAAATGAGGTTATAAACTATGAACTCAAACCTATTATTAAATAAAATTCATTTAATTCAAATAGAATATAAGAAATTACTTGTATCACTTTTACCAAAATTTAAAAGTGGCTATGCTCCAGAAGCACTAGATGAAATAAATTTGTTTTGGCTACGACGTATAGAGGAGGTAAAGCTGTATCTAAAGAATTGGTTCCCAGGTAAAAACAGTTATGTCTTCACAGCTGCTACGTTCATGGATTTTGATGATAATGAGCACTTACCATTTCTTCTGATGGGGAATAAGCATATTCTAGATGATCCACTGAGCAAATATTCATTAATACGAAGCGAAATGTCAGAAGGGAAGGATGCTGATTTCTTATACAAACAAATAAGTGTGACTGCAGAAGATAATCTAAAGGTGCTAGAAAATATTCATAATGAAATTCTTATATTGCCATTGAGACTTTTTAATCAATCGAATGACCAAAAAGTTTTTGAGAAAGCTGGAGAACAAGCATTTGTTAGTCTTTTTAATGGCATTTATAGTTTGAATGAATATTTTGAAAAATGTAAGAGTATTGATGATATTATTCATTTCGCTCGTGACGATATTGAAAGATTAGTAATGTTTTCTGAGGATGATGATGTAATGCTAGATTTTAAAGAAAGATTTAGGATTGCTTTGAGAGATACAAAATATATGGTAGATCCTAATAGGCCAGACTCATATAACTTTTTTATGCTTGTATTTGGATTTATACAACAAGCACTAGATATCATTGTATCATGTGTGGAATACGAATGTATCCCATATATTAGATATCCTGTTTCTTTGCATTATATATCCATGCTGTCTCAGAGTATGCTTGACATTGAACATGTCATAATGCTTCGCTTTAGGATGAATGTTGGTTTTGTTGTTTATAAACTTTGTGATAAGAGTAAACTTTCTAGTGTTTGTTTGGAGGATTTTCTTGAAAAAAATAAGATATATAATTTTAACGATAAGCTGTTTAATGCTCTCGCTAAGTATAAAATTAATGAGAAAAACTTCTTTAAGCACAAAATTACTCAGTTGGCTACTGATGAATTAGATGCGTTTTATAATTTTTTATCCGGAGAAATCAATTAGTGAGGTGAAAATGGAGAAAAAAGAATATTTAGAGAATCCAACAGATGCTTTTGCTTTATAATTTTGGAAAACATGTAACTTTAAAACTCCTACTCATATAAAAGTTCTTAATGAAAATGAGTTTAATCAGATTTTAGTTGAAACATATACTGATGAAGTATATTTTAAGTTAGTTCATTATCTAGATGATGTAGAAAAACAGATTATTTCTGATAAATTTATATTTGCAAAATCTAGCACTGAGGATTTTGTAAATCACATAAATTCATGCCATGAGGACGAGGTATTAACAGTTAGTGAATTAGAATTCTATAAAAAGAAACCAGTTTATGATGAAGAGCTACGGATCTGTTTATATGATAAGAAAAATGATGCTATAGTTGCTACAGGTATTGCTGAATTTGATGATGAGATTAAAGAAGGTTACCTAGATTGGATTCAAGTATCTGAACAATATAGAAGGCAATGTCTGGGCAAGGCTATTGTTTATTAACTGTTGAGAAGACTTAAAGAGAAGACGAGCTTTGTAACAGTTTCAGGAAGGATAAATAATAAAACAAAGCCAGAAAAACTATATGAAAGTTGTGGCTTCGAAGATAAAGTTTTATGGCATATTCTTATGGAGAAAGACTAATAGTCCACCTGAATATATAGAAAATTTACTATCTGTAAGTGTTGATATTGCTATAAGACTTAAAACCCGGGTTTCGTGTCATAATAGTGATAGAGGCAAATAGTTATGTAAATATAAGGAGTTCAAGCCTTCTATCAAAGTTTAAAACTCAAAAAATAAATAGTTTGTGTGCTGCTTAAAGTGAACTATAATATAAGTAGTTGTAAAAAACAGAAAAAAATTGAATTTTATAAAATAGTACTATGAGGGGAGTGTCATATTTGAATCGCTCGATATATTTTAATTATATAGAAGAAAAAATAAATATATTATCAACAAGAATACAGAGAAGAAGCAAAATTAATATATTAGATTTAAACATACATTCTGAAAACTTTTTTGCTGAATTATGTAATAGGATATTTAGTTTAAATTTTGTTAATGCAAATACTATAAAACAAAATATCGAAGGAATTGACTTGATAGATGACTCAAATCATGTCCTTGCACAGGTATCTTCAACTTGTACTAAGAAAAAAATACAGAATTCTTTGAATAAAAGTGATTATAGAGATTATTGTGGTTATAGTTATAAGTTTATATCAATTGCGAAAGAAGCTACTACCAGTATTAAAAAACAAACGTATAAGAACCCCAATTCTCTAGTATTTGATCCTCAAAATGACATATGGGATCCTATAAGTTTATTAAAACATATTCAAGCTATGGATATCGAAGAATTAAGAGAATTTTATGAGTTTATAAAAAACGAACTTGGTCAAGATGTTGATATTTTAAAAATTGATACTAATCTTGCTAAAATAGTTAAAATACTTTCAGAAGAAAATCTTGATATTAATTTAGATTGTCCAGAGATTAATGACTTTGCTATAGAGGATAAAATAAAATTCAATAAATTAGTAAATTCAAAGGATATTATTGATGAATATAAGATTTTTTATAAAAAGTTAGATACTATATATAGTGAGTTTGACAAGCAGGGACAAAATAAGAGTTTTTCAGTATTTCAGGAAATCAAGAGATGCTATATTAGGCTTAAAGATAAAGGATTATCTTCTGATGAAATATTTTATTCAATTATAGATGAACTTATTTCATTAGTTAGAAAAAGTAGTAATTATGAAGAATTACCTTTTGAAGAATTACATTTTTGTATAGACATTATTGTGGTAGATGCTTTTGTAAGATGTAAAATATTTAAAAATCCAGGAGGATATAATTATGTTATTACCTGATAATGTACATCCTGAATTGAGTATATATTACAATGGTTCAATTATTATAAATGAAATAAATAGGAACCCCAATCAAAAGATCTTAGAGTTATATACAAATATAAAAGAATTGTATGATATGTCATTTTCGATGTTTGTATTAAGTATAGACTGGCTATATATTATTGATTATGCTGAAATAGATGGAGAGGGGGTCATTAGAAAATGTTTATAAAAAACTTAAAAGTTTCTACAAATAGTAAAATAATTAGAAACATGAATTTTCAGACTGGTTTAAATTTAATTATTGATGATACTCCTACAGATGATCAAAAGCAAACAGGAAATAATGTGGGAAAGACAACAGTACTAAAACTTATAAGTTATTGTTTAGGAGGAGATGGAAAAGAAATATATACAGATTCAGAAAATAAAAAAGATGTATATAGAGAAGTAAAAGATTTTCTTATTAATGAAGAAGTTCTTATAACATTGACACTTGTAGAGGATTTAAATAAAAGAAATTCAAAAACAATTGTTATTGAAAGAGATTTTTTGGCTGGTAAAAACTCTATAAGAAGAATAAATGGAGAGCAGGTATTACAAAAAGAATTTGAACAAGAATTAAAAAAAATGCTGTTTCCTAATTTAGAAAATGATAAGCCTTCATTAAGACAACTGATTTCTCATAATATTAGATATAAAGATGAAAGCATTAACAATACTTTAAAAACTTTAAATAGATATACTAAAGATGTGGAATATGAAACTTTATATTTATATTTATTAGGATGTACTTTTAAAGATGCAGATGAAAAACAATCTATTAGTGCTAAACTTTCTCAAGAAAAAAATTATAAAGATAGATTAGAAAGTAAACAAACTAAAAACTCTTATGAGATTGCATTGGATTTAATTGAAAATGAAATAGATGAATTGAATAGAACAAAAGCTTCTTTCAATATAAATAAAAATTTCGAATCTGATTTAAATAAATTAAATAGAGTAAGGTATGAAATAACTAAAAACAGTTCTTTTATAAGTAAGTTGACTATCCGTAGAGATATAATTTTAGAGGCTAAAAAAGAAATGGAACAAAGTATCACTAATATGGATATAAAACAAATTAAAATTCTGTATAGTGAGGCTAAGCATAATTTAGAAGAAATTACAAAAACTTTTGATGAATTAGTTCAATACCATAATAAGATGATAATAGAAAAAATAAAGTTTATAACGAAAGAATTGCCAGATATTGAAAGTCAAATATGTAAGACAGAAGAAATCCTAAATAATAATTTAAAGATTGAAAAAGAATTGATAAAAAGGGTATCAAAAAGCGATTCTTTTAATGAATTGAACAAAGTAATTTCTATTTTAACTGAAAAATATAGACAAAAGGGTGAATATGAGAGCATTATTTCACAAATTAATGAAGTATCTGATAATATATATAAATTAGAAACAAAATTAAGTGAAATAGATAATATTCTTTATTCGAATGAGTTTGAAGAAAATTTAAAAAAACAATTGAGTAAGTTTAATAAGTATTTTTCCGAAATTTCAAACGAACTATATGGAGAGAAATATGCTTTAAAGTTTGAGAAAGAAATAAATAGAAAAACAAGTAAACCAGTGTATAAATTCAGCTCTTTTAATTTAAATATGAGCTCTGGAAAAAAACAAGGGGAAATTTTATGCTTTGATTTAGCATATATTTTATTTGCAGATAGTGAAGGAATTCCAACTCTACATTTCTTGTTGAATGACAAGAAAGAACTTATGCATGATAATCAACTAATAAAAGTTGCAGAATTTATTCAAAGTAATAATATACAATTAGTAGTATCTATGCTTAAGGATAAATTACCTACAGAGTTACTTGAAAATTCAAACATAGTTGTGGAGTTATCTCAAAATAGTAAACTTTTCAATATCTAGTAAATGTAATAGAAATATCAGGCGATAGAAAATAAAAATCTATCGTCTTTTTTTATTTTAAAGAAAGGAGGTAGGGATGAATTTTGATTATTTTTATAATAGGCAATCTGAGATGTATAACTTCATTAGGTTACCTATGGTATTAATGGAAGATGAAGTTTTTGAGAGTATTTCTATTGAAGCAAAAGTTTTGTATTCATATATGCTTAATCGAATGGGTCTTTCATATAAAAATGGCTGGATAGATGAAGACGGAAAAGTCTTTATTTACTACACAATTGAAAGTATAAAAGATCAATTTAATTGTGCCAGTGAAAAAGCAAATAAATTAATAGCTGAACTTGATATTAAATCAGGTATAGGACTGATTGAAAAGAAAAGACAAGGACTTGGAAAGCCTAACAGAATTTATGTTAAAGACTTTATGAGCATATTTAATAATATGGAATTAAAAAATCAAGAAGTTCGAAAAACAAAATTCCAGAAGTTCGATAATCGAAATTCAAGAGATTCGAATATCGAAAGTCAAGATTTTCGAAAATCGGAAGGTAACTATAACAATATTAGTAATAATAAGTTAAGAAATAATGATTTTAGTAAAGGGCAAAAGCCTTATGGAATATATAAAAATATATTTTTGACTGATGAAGAATACAAGGACTTAACAAATGAGTTAGGAAGTAGAATTAATGAATACATTGATAGATTGTCGTCATATATGAAAGCAAATAACAGAGAGTATCAAGACCACAAGGCAACGATAATCAATTGGTATCTTAATGATCAGGCAAAAAACATTAATGATAATACAACAAGGAAAATGAATTACGATATAGGAGAGAGTTTATGAAGAACTTAAAAGATTTTGTATTAAGAGAAAATGATATTGAAAGAAATGGACATATTTATTGCAAGGTCTGTGGTAAAAGAGTAGATGGAGAATTAGTTGACCTTGGATTTACAAAGTTTATTCCAAGAATTAAATGTGAGTGTGAAATAAAAAGAGATAAGGAAAATGCAGAAAGAGAAATATTAACGAGAATATCATCGCTAAAAAGAGATTGCTTTTCATCGCCACTCCAGCACCAATATACTTTTGAGAAATTCTTAAATGAAAAAGGTCAAGCTTATAAGGTTGCCTATAATTACGCCAAAAGCTTTGAACAAATGAAGGAAGATAATGTTGGACTTTTATTTTATGGAGATGTTGGCAGTGGAAAGACTTATCTTGCTTGTTCTATTGCAAATGAATTAATTGAAAGAAAACAAGTTAAAGTTAAGATTATGAATTTATCTGAGATTATAAACCAAATACAAAAATCAGCATTTAAGTTAGATTCAAATGAAATTATAAGTAACCTCTCTAATATTCCATTGTTAATTTTAGATGACCTTGGAATTGAAAGGGATACATCTTATGCAAGAGAACAGGTATATAACATTATAAACTCAAGATACTTAAAGGGTAGGCCGACAATTTTTACTACAAACTTATCATTGGAAATTATTCAAAATCCTAATATTGAACTTGAGTATCAGAGGATATATTCAAGAATACTTGAAATGACAATACCAGTTAAAGTTACAGGAGAAGATTTTAGAAGAAAAATTCAACAAGAGAAGTTAAGAAAATACAAAGAGTTACTTTTATATGGAGGTGGAATAGATGATTAATGAAGAAGTATCTAGGTCGAGCCTTAATCTTGAAGTAAGGCTTGCAAAAGCAACAAGTAAAGCAATTCTTGATGCCTTAAAGAAAGTTCACAAGCAAATAGAAGAACAAGGAGGTTTGAAAAATGTAATAAAAAATAATGGAGAAGAAGTAAAACTAAAAGATATGGTTAAAAAGGGACAGTTAGAAGAAATTAATCTAAAAGATCCTGAGTTAAAAGAACTAAAGAAAATTTTAAACAAACACGGAGTGAAGTTTTCTGTTATGAAAGATAAGGAAACTGGCAACCACTCTGTGTTTTTTCAATCTAAGGATATAAAAGTAATGGAACACGCCTTTAAAAAAGCAGTTAAGACTTCTGAAAGAAAGGCCGATAGAAAAGATTCAATAACGAAGACTATAAATAAGTTTAAAGATATGGCTAAGGACACCATCAGTAAAGATAAAGTTAAAAATAAACATAAGGAGCAAAGCTTATGATAAGTAATTTAAAAACATTTGAAAATAAGAATTTTGGGAAACTCACTGTTATAGAAAAAGACGGTGAGTTTTTCTTTATAGCAAATGAAGTAGCAACTATGTTAGGTTATGTTAATCCAAGAAAAGCTATTTATGACCATGTAGATGAGGAAGATAAGGGTGTAACGAAATGGAACACCCCCGGAGGAATACAGAATATTTCAATAATTAACGAATCAGGATTGTATTCACTTATCCTTTCATCAAAACTACCACAAGCAAAAATATTCAAAGCTTGGGTAACTAGAGAAGTCTTACCAAGTATTAGAAAAAATGGAGGATATATAGCGGGGCAAGAAAAGAAAACTAACGAAGAGCTACTTGCAGATGCAATTCTGGTAGCCAATAGAATTATTGCCGAAAGAGAAGAAGAGATTGAAGAATTAAGACCAAAGGCAGACTATTATGACAAATTAGTAGATTATAATCTACTTACAAACTTTAGAAATACTGCTAAAGAGTTAGGAATACCACAAAATCAGTTTATAAGTTTTCTAATGGATAAGGGATTAATTTACAGAGATAAAAAAAAGAAACTCTTACCTTATGCAGATAAGAACAAGGGATATTTTGAAGTAAAAGAATGGGTTGGTCCACTAGGCACACTTGTAGGAATACAAACATTTATAACACCAAAAGGAAGACACTACCTACTAATTTTATTAGATAGTGAAGGTTTCTACGATGAATAAGATATTAGAAGCCATTCTTTCTGATATTAAAAACCTAATTAAAATAGACAACCCAAAGAAATTTATATTAGCAAACATTCCCTATTTAGCATTCTTCTATATTGGCAATATTTTTTCTAAGCACATCAATTCTTATGTAGGAGGAGATATTATTGATAGAATAATGGTGGGAATTTCTGATATAGGAACTTTATCTTATATACCAAGCCTTAATCCAAGGGACTTATTAGTAGGTGTTTTAGTTGCTGCTCTTGTTAAGCTAATCGTTTATAGCAAAGGAAAAAATAAAAAGAAATATAGGCAAGGCAAAGAATATGGATCTGCAAGATGGGGAGAAAGCAAGGATATTGCTCCATACATTGATCCGAAGTTTGAAAATAATGTACTAATAACTAATACTGAAAGACTAACAATGAACTCAAGACCTAAAAATCCTAAATATTCCAGAAATAAAAATGTATTAGTAATAGGTGGTTCTGGATCAGGAAAGACAAGATTTTATGTAAAGCCAAACCTAATGCAAATGCACTCTTCCTATGTAGTAACAGACCCTAAAGGCACGCTTGTGTTAGAGTGTGGAAAAATGCTTTATGAAAATGGATATGACATAAAGATTTTAAACACAATAAACTTTAAAAAATCTATGAAATACAATCCATTTGCCTATTTGAGAAGTGAAAAAGATATTTTAAAGCTTGTTCAAACCATAATTGCCAACACCAAGGGAGATGGAGAAAAGGCAGGAGAAGATTTCTGGGTAAAGGCTGAGAAGTTATATTACACTGCCCTTATCGGTTATATCTATTATGAAGCACCAGAAGAAGAAAAGAATTTTAAGACACTTTTGGATATGATTGATGCAAGCGAAGTCAGGGAAGATGACGAAACCTACATGAACCCAATTGATAGGCTCTTTGAAGCTCTTGAAAAGAAAGACCCTACTCATTTTGCAGTTAAGCAATACAAGAAATATAAGCTGGCAGCAGGAAAAACTGCCAAGTCAATTCTAATATCATGTGGAGCAAGACTAGCACCCTTTGATATAAGAGAGCTTAGAGAACTAATGAGTGAAGATGAACTAGAACTCGATAAAATTGGAGATAGAAAAACTGCATTATTTGTAATAATATCAGATACAGATGATACCTTTAACTTTGTAGTTTCAATAATGTATTCTCAATTATTTAATCTACTATGTGATAAGGCAGATGATGTGTATGGTGGAAGACTTCCAGTTCATGTTAGGTGTCTACTTGATGAGTTTGCAAATATAGGCTTAATTCCTAAATTTGAGAAACTAATAGCGACAATTCGTTCAAGAGAAATATCAGCAAGCATAATATTGCAAGCACAATCTCAATTAAAAGCAATCTATAAAGATCATGCAGATACAATAGTTGGTAACTGCGACTCTACACTTTTTCTAGGAGGAAAAGAAAAAACAACAGTAAAAGAATTATCAGAAACCTTAGGAAAAGAAACCATAGACCTATATAACACATCAGAAACAAGATCCAACCAAAAATCTTTTGGACTAAATTATCAAAAGACTGGCAAGGAACTTATGAGCCAAGATGAAATAACTGTAATGGATGGCGGTAAGTGTATATACCAACTAAGAGGAGTAAGACCTTTCTTGTCAGATAAATTCGATATTACAAAGCATAAGAATTACAAGTTATTGGAAGATTATGATAAGAAGAATTTATTTGATGTGGAAGAGTATTTAACAAATAGAGATAAGGTAAAGTTAAAATCAAGTTATAAAATAAATAGGTTAAATATTTGAGTTTATGGAGAAAGCAAAATGTGTGAAAATAGAAAATCATCTTTAATTATATTAAATATAAATGGAGAGCAGTTTATTTTAGAAAGTGATACAGAACTCACTATGAATAAGAAAAATTATATTGAAGCAATATGTGAGGCAATGTACGATGAAAGTAATGAATGGTACGAAGATATATACGATATGTCCCCATATGATATAGCTGAGCTATTTGAAAAAACAGTAAAAGAAGAAGTAGGAATAATTGTTACATTTAAAGCGATAGACCTTGAAGTATCGATTTTAGAAGACTAGAAATAAGGTATTAACAGACGATAGAAATTAAAATCACTATCGTCTTTTTTTTATACTCAAAATCAGGAGGTAAAAATGGTAAGGATAAGAAGTCCCACTTAAACAATTTAATATATAAGACATTTAGCGATTGAAATATAAGTTCAGTCGCTTTTTTAATTGAAATTTTTAGATTAAGGAGAAGAAATTAATGGATAGAGAAATGATAAATATTAATGCAAATTTAGTTAAGGAAGCTGAATTTT
>NZ_LN999805.1 GCF_001517665.2 Peptoniphilus phoceensis | reverse complement strand
CTAATATTGTTCCTCCTAAGAGTTACAATTATTTCTTCATTTTCAACTTGTATTTCTTCATCGCAGATTTCCTTGTATCTTGCATTTAAATCTTTCAATTTCTCTTCTATTTTTTTCTTTTTGTTTCTAATACTTATAAGTTTTCTGTTCACATAATATCTCCCTTCTATCTTGGTCTTCCAAAACCATAAAAGTGTGATTTCCAATATTTTGAATTTATTGATGTGTATTGAATTGGATCTCCTGCGTGAATCATCATTCCGTTACCTGCGTATATTCCTACGTGAGATATTGGTGTTCCACTGTTATATGTTGAGTGGAAAAATATAATATCTCCAGGTTGAGCTTTACTTGGACTTACTGGATTACAATAGTCTTTGTATATTCTCCATGCAGTTGTTCTTGGCATTCTCTTTACACCAGACTTTGTAAAAGACCAACACACAAAGCCTGAGCAGTCAAAGTTAGATGGTCCACTTGCTCCAAACACATATCTTTTTCCTATATGTTTTTCTGCTTCATTAAATAAGGCTTTGGCAGTAGCTGAATCAAAAGCTAGACCAGGATTTCCAAAGTTAGGATTGTCTACTATTTCTCCTAAGTCGCCATTACCTGATCCAAAAACATCTCCCATATTCCCCTTAGCTTCAAGAAGAGCTTCATAATGAACTACATTGTCTGGATAATCTTTAAATATTTCCCTAACAACTTCATCCATTTCTTTTTTCTTTAAAGTTACAATTAACTTTTTATATTCGTACTCTTCTTTTTCATAGCTAGTATAAGGATTGCCACGACTATCATATCTAGTTTTTGCTACTGTTCTTGTTCTAATTTCAATTTCTTCCTTAAAATCAAGTTTATACATCTTATCGAAAAGCTCTTTTAAAATTCCTTTTACTTCAGATGCTGATTTTACTTCTCCACATCGTGAAGTTATATAGGATAAAAGTTCATGGGTATTATGACCAATTTCTCCTTCTTTGTTTATGATATATTCGTCATATCCAGGATGACTTGCTTTTACACTTTCTATTTGTGATTGTAGGTCATATTCCATTGATGAAAATTCTTGATTAACTTCACTTAGAACTGTATCTTGTGATAGGTATGTTGTTGTCATTACTGAGTTTACTGAGTTACTTAATCCACTCATACCAACACTTCCGCCACCAATCATGATTGATAGCATAAGACCTAGCCCTATTACTAGAAATAGAACCATCTTACTTTTTCTTACGATTAGCTCTTTAGAAGCCTTACCTAAACTTAAAATAGCTTTTTTAACTCTATCTATCAGTCTTGTTTCGTGCTTTTTAGCTATCATGCTCTTCATTTGTTTTCTCTGGTAAAACTTCTTAAATCTATTTTTCTTTATATAGGCGTCTGACTTTTTTAAATCTTCTAAGCCGCTTTTAAACTCCAACTTGCTTTTTCTCTTTTTTATTTTCTTATCAAGTTTAGATAGCTTTTTTAAGGACTTTTTCTTTTTATCTAGCTTATACTTCCTTATTCCATGCTGGAGTTTAGAGCTTACATTAGCGGCCTTTTCTCCAGATTCTACACCAGTATTGTCAGATCCTGAACTTAGATAATCTCTCACTAACTCTGATGACTTAGCTCCAGATAATAAAACCCCAGAAGATAGGCTTCCTTTAGTTTTATTCTTTAAAATATTATCCTTTAGCTTGCTTTTAGACTTTTCAAGCTCTCCAATCTTTTTATCTGAGATAAAATCTTTAACATCTTGTGATTTCTTAGAATCTTTCGGTGTAACTTTCTTAGATTCATTTTTTAAGTCATCGATTTTCTTACGAGTGAATTTATCACTTTCATATTTTTTTCTCTTGTAGTAAGTCTTCTTTTTATTAACTTTCTTTTGTTCTGAAGGTTTAAGGCTTGTTTCCTTTTCATCTTTTATAAATTCTTGATTATTGTCTTTAAGATCAGGATTATCAAAATTCTTATCTGTATTAACTTCACTTAGCTTTTTTTCTATATCTATTTCATTAGAAATTTTTTCCTTATCTCTAAACTTTTTTTCTTGATAAAGTTTCTGCTTTTGCTTTTTATCGATATTAGTATTACTCTCGTTCTTGCTTACTTCATCTTTAACAAGCTTATCTTTTCTATATATTCTATTGCTTTTCTTTGCTTCGATAGGTTTATCTTCGCTTGTATGGATTCGCTTAGACTCTTTATCGTTGATTTTGTCTTGGAATTTATCCTTACTATGGATAAGTTTATCCTCATAATTTTTAAGAACTTGTCTTTTACTTGATGGCTTCTTATTGCTTATTGGTTGAGCGTTAGCTGAAATATCATCTGTTGTTAGTTTATTAGAATTAATATTTCTACTGTTTTCACTGTCAAAATTTACTTTTTTGAAGTCTACATCTAACTCTGCATCAAGTTTAAAGCTTTCATCTGTCCTTATTTCAAGATTAGCTTGTTTTGTTTCTTCAGCCGTATCCTTATTATCTAAAACTTCTTTTCTAATTCTTTCCTTGTTTTTAGCCTTCTGAAAATCTTTTAGTTTATCTTGTTTTTGATCTTTAGCTAATACATTCTCATGAATAAGTTTAGATTCTTTTTCTGAAATTTTATCTCCGAACCTATCCTTAGTTTTAATTATCTTATTGGTATAATCATCTGAATGAACAAGTTTACTATCAATATTCTTTTCAGGAGCGTCCCTATTTCGTATAATTTTCTTTTGAAAATCTTTTTTTAGTTTTTTATCCATATCACACCTACTTAGCTTCTTCTGGTTTAGTTGTCATTAGCTTATATAGCATAGTGTCTTTAGGGAATTTATCTATAAAGGGAACAATAGTATTTCCAAAGAATAATAGTCCCTCCCCTGCGTTTGAATTAGTAATATAGTTTAACTGATAAGGCGATATTTTTAATTTCTTAGCAAGAATATCTCTATCTCCAGATGCTTGATTTAACATTAGAACAAAGTCTGTATTATCAAAGATATTTTCAATTTCCTGACTTGTTAATAGGTCTTTTACGTTTTGAGTTATGCCTGTTGGAATACCACCCCATTTTCTAAATCTTTTCCAGATTTCTACTGAATATGAAGCAGTTTGTGGGTCTTTTAATAAAAGGTGGAACTCGTCTATATAGTATCTTGTGGACTTGCTTCCTCTATTTAAGGAAACCTTGTTCCAAACCTGGTCTTGAATTACAAGCATACCTATTTTTTTAAGTTGTGTTCCTAGCTCTTTTATATCAAAGCAGAGCAATTGCCTATTTAGATCAACATTTGACCTATTATTAAAGACATTAAGACTTCCTTTAACATAAATTTCCATTTCTGTTGCGAGCTTCCTACCAACTCCCTCTTCTTGAGATAGGAGCATATCGTATAAATCTCCTAATATTGGCATATTTTCTGGTTTTGGGTCTTCAAAATATTTTTGATATATCTTTGGTAAACACCTATCTATAACAGATTTTTCTGCAGCAGTAAGACCAGATCCTCCTACTACAAGTTCAAGCATGGACATTATGAAGTTTGCCTTATCCTTTAAAGGCGCGTCCCCATCTCCATAGTTCATATTAATATCTAGTGGATTTAGGTAGTCCTTTGATTTTGCTGAAACTTTAATAACTTCTCCATTAAACTGTTTTACAAGATTTGAATACTCGCCTTCAGGATCACAAATAATTACATCATCATCTGTTACAAGAATTGCATTTGCCATCTCTCTCTTTGCCGAGAAAGATTTACCAGAACCTGGTGTACCTAATATTAGTCCGTTAGGGTTCTTTAGTTTCTTCCTATCTGCCATAATCAAGTTTTGGCTAAGAGCGTTTAAGCCATAATACAAGGAATTTGCTGAATCAATAAATAATTCTTCTGTTGTAAAAGGCATAAAGACTGCCGTTGATGATGAAGTTAAAAATCTTTTTATTTCGACTTGATTAACTCCTAAAGGTAAGACAGAAACAAGTCCTTGCTCTTGTTGATGAGATAATCTTTTCACCTGACAATTATGTCTGTTTGCAATCGATGAGATTTGTGCAATAGTGTTTTCTAATTTTTGATTAGTCCTAGCAAAATTCATCATTACTATGGTAACTACAAAGAGCCTTTCATCTCTATTTTGTAAGTCAGATAACATGGACTTAACATCAGCTCCAAAAGTATTTATATCTGATGGAATAATATCCATATCATATCCAGCACGTACTGCTTTCTTTTGTTCTTCAATTTTCATTCTGTCTAGGTCTGTGTTTTTTCTCTTAATGAGTTTAATAGCTTCTGCTTGTTCAACTACATCTATATGAAAAGCTACATAAATATTGTCATCAATATCTAAAAACTCAGATAACATTCTATCTGATAACTCACTCGCAAGTATTTGAAAATGGCTTACTGCTCCGATGAATTTCCCAAATTTTAAATTATTTGCTGGTGCAAAATTAAATATATTGGGAGTTATATGTGATTTTGTAGACTCTTTCTTCTTCAAATCTTTATATGAAAAATTAAAGTTTTTGTCTGGATTTAACATATCGTGAACAAGTCTTAATCTTTCTTCGCCATCAAGGCTTTCTGCTCTTACTCCCATAGATTTAAAGTTAGATAAAATATCTACTTCAAGTCTATTTAACTTTGCTCTTGCTTGCTCTAGGTTATCGGCTTCTGTGGTAAAGGTTATATACTTCATCTTTTTAAGTCCGTTATTGCCCTTTGCAAGTTGAAGCTTTAACATCTCCCTAAACTCTTTTCTTACATCGTCATAGAAGTCTCCCTTATCAGCAATTTTAATTGCATCTTGTAGGTCTCTATTTCTTCCTAATTGATTTACATATGAAAGTTCAATGTGGACACTTGGATCAAAAGAATTTAAAAAGTTGGCAAATTGGTTAAAGATTAAATCTCTGTCTTCTTCCAATGCCAACTGGTAATTTATATCTTGAAATGAAATTGTCTTTGAATAATTTTTTTCATCTAACTGGCAAATGCCCTCTGGTAACATTCTTATATAGGGAATTGTATCCTCAACAGTAAATCTCTTTTTCTCTTTCTTTAAAAGTACACTTAGTAGACTATTTGTTGGTTCTTTCTTTGTTTTTAGCCTTCTTACTTCCTTTCTGTCTTTTTTTAATTGTTTTTCCCTTAGATTTAAGTCGCTGATTTGCTTTTTTCTTTGCTTCAAGGTATGCCTCCTTTCTTATTCTCTTAGTTGGTTGATAAAACTTATGAAGATAGAAAAATCTAAAATACTTTTCAAAAGTTAAAGTGTCTTTTTCATATAAGGTTATAAAAAAGATCGGCAGGGTTACTATTAGCATTACAATGATTGAAACATCATTAGGTAGATATTTCTTCATAAATAAATAGGTTGGTATGCCAATTAGTCCTGCCACAGAAAAACCTATAAGTTGTCTTTTAGTTAAGTTAAAGGCAACCTTTGTTTTAATCTTGTCCAAATCTTTTGGTATTGGTACATACGCCATTTTAATCTCCCTCTACTTCTTCTTTGGAAAGTTCAAGTATATGGTCATAATTAGATGTTGTTTCTTCTTCTAGGTAGCTAATTCTTTCTTCTAATTCTTCTTGTTTTTCTTCATTTCTGTCATTGTATTCTCCTTGATACATAACAAATTCATTGTGACATCTTCCGAGTCTGTTTATTCTCTTCTTTAAGTTTCTAATCTCTTCATTTCTTTTTTTCTCTTTTAAGATTTCATAAGTTCCTCCCAATAAAATCCCAAGTCCCAATAAAGCACAATTTTTCTTTTTTAACATTTATTCCTCCTAGTGCGTATTCATAATACTTTTTGCAACTGTTCCACTCTTAAACATCATAAGTCCAAGTAATAGAGCATATCCTAATATACTAAACAAGCTTGCGTGGATATCTGTAACCTGTACCGTTCTTATTAAAACGGTGTAGATACCTAAACATATCATCAAAAACAAACCTTGTAGTCCCAAGGCAAAAAGTCCCTTGATATAATTTGTTCCAATCTGACCCCATTCTTTATTTCCCATAGTCGCAAATGGTATGGATGATACTGATGAGTAGACATATATTTCAAACATACGCCCATATACTATTAAGGTAATAGTTAAAGATATACATTGAATTGCAATCCTCACTAGGCTTGTTTCAACTAATATCATTAAAAGCTCACCTATTTCTTTTTCTTTTAATGTATCAACCATTGCAACTATCTGATCTCCTGAAACAGTGGCAGAAGTAGTGATTACCCCTGCCGCTTTGTTTACAAGATTTTGTGCCACATCAAAGACTGCCATTGAAAATTCAAAGGCATGGCTTGCAAGGTAGACTGCTATAAACATCTTTATAATGTATTTGAAAAACTCAAAAGTATCTGTATCATGCATATTATTTTTTTGCATAACCATATTTATGAGTTCAATACATAATACTGCTGTTATAATAAGACCTGCTATTGGAACAATCACATTATCATTAATGTTTTTTATGAAGTTGTATACTTCTCCATTCCAACCCATTGGCGTCTTCCCAACATCAGTTGCAATAACTCCTACCTTGTCATTTATATCTAAGAACATGGACTCAAGATTTGCTTTGATACCTCCGAGTAGCATATCCTTAAAAAATTCAGTTAGCTTGTCAAAGATACCAAACATAGACTTTCTCCTAATTTAAAACATTTGCAAGTAGTGGAATTAATTTAATACCGATTAGTACAATTCCTCCACCAGCCATAAGCTGCTT
>NZ_LN999804.1 GCF_001517665.2 Peptoniphilus phoceensis | reverse complement strand
GCTTACTATTTGAAACAATTAGAATAATCAAAGAAATGAAAGATAAACCTAAATGGATAATTTGGGAAAATGTAAAGGGAGTCCTTGATAGAAATATGAGGGACTCCTTTTTTATTTATCTAAAAGAACTAGAGAACCTTGGATATGAAAGCAAATATGAAATATTAAATGCAATGGACTTTGGGATACCTCAAAAAAGAGAAAGGATATTTGTTGTTTCATGTCTAGGAAAAAATAACTTTTCTTTTAATAAATTAGAGAGGAAAGAAACTAGACCACTAAGTGAATTTTTAGAAAAAGATGTAAGTGAACTTTACACAATGACTCAACCTTATATGCTCAAATTTTTAAATAAAGGCATAGATAATACTTTTAGAGGGCGACTCAAAGTAATTAAAGATTTTTCTTATACTATTTCTACAAAACAAATGAGAGTACCCAATTCTGGAATAATAGATATTGGAAATGGTCAGTATAGGTATTTAACAGAAAGAGAATGCCTAAGACTAATGGGTTTTGATGATAGTGATATTAACAAACTAGAAGAAGCACATCCAAGAAGAAAAAATTGTGCCTCAAGCAAACTATATAAGCAGGCCGGCAATTCTATTGTGGTTGATGTTTTAATGGCTATTATAAAAGAAATTCATAGAATGGAGGTAGAAAATGCAAGTAAATGATTTTAAGAATATACAAGAAACTATAAAGTATGAAGTTTTGCAAGATGAAAAAGAATATTTAAAACTCTTAAAAGCTATAGGTAATAATCAGAAATATGATTTTTCCAGCCAACTAAGTATATACAACAAAGAACCTGAAGCTAGAGCTTGTGCGACATTTGATATGTGGAAGAAATATTTTGGCAGAGTTGTTATGAGAAGTCAAAAGGGTATTCCAATTTTAGTTGGAAGTGATGTAAATCAAAGAATTTCATATATTTTTGATATTAGTCAGACCACATCAATGGATAGGAATATTAATGAGGTTAGCTTATGGCAGTTTGACCATGAAAACCATAACGAGGCTTTAAAAGAAATAATAAGAGATTCTTCATTTGAGGCTAGTGATTCACTAAACGAAAACATATTTTCTTTAAGTCGAATTTATGGAGATGAATATATTAACTTGGCTCTTGCTGATTTGAGAATAGATATAGAGGATAGACTTAGTTTTGAAAAGTTTATGAGAGACTCAATATCCTATGCGGTAGCTAATAGGTTTAATACAGTCTATCCTATGGATATGGAAAATTTAAAAAATAATTTTTCTAGGATTAATACAATTTCTTTAGAACAGATAGGTCTTGTAATATCAAGGGTTAGCGAAGATATTATAGATAGAACAATAGAAAAATCTAAGGAAATGGATCGAGCTAGGCTGCTGACAGAAAGGGCCGGTGGCGACTATAATAGAGATATAGAAAATATAAATGAAGATAGAGGAGGTCAAGATGATTTATATAGACGAGATGATAGGTCAACAAGTAGAGATGGACGAGTTTTCACAGATGGAAGCGACAGAGGAAATAGCAATGAAGATCGAAGAGAAAACCTTGGACATGATGGAGAAGGATCTGGAATTTATGGAGAAATTTCCGAATCCGACATACGCAGTTCTAAGACTATCTTATCTAGTAGGGAGCGAGGACATGGAGAACTGGAAGAAACTGCAGGAAATGTACGAGGAGAAAACACTTTTGAACCATATGAAGGAAATTCAGAATCAGGCAGTGGACTTTATCAAGAGAGAAAAAGTCAAAATGATGAAAGCACAAGGATTGACAGAGAAGATGATGAGAGAGAATCCACAGGAATACCAAGGACAGATGAACAACTTGATGGCAACAGTGAAGAGAATAGCAATCAAGGAATACGTGGAAGCTTAGAAAATGAAATAAGCCAAGAAAAGGAAGCTGATGAAGCTTCTTTTTTTGATGGCAACGACATTGAAAAAAGAAAAGACTACTGGATTGTAGAATTTAATGAAAACCACGAATTAGTTCCCGATTATAGTGGGCAGATAGTAACTAAAGACTTAATCAATATCCTAAGACAAAAGGATATAGATGTTAAAGACCATAATCAAACTCATGGAGAAAATGAATTTGGAGAAATGACTGATGATTATATCGGATATTTCAAATTCTATTTTGACCACTATGTAGACGGAGAAGTTGTCGAGCATTATAGGATTGACCTTGGTGATGGTGAAGAAGTAAATGAGCGTGAATTTTCATATTTAGAAGAACAAGTTGCACTAAGCGAGGAAAAATCTTTACAAGAAGAAGTTAAGGAAAATATAGAGCCTAAATTTAAGATAGGTGATCAGGTTAGATATAAAGGTAAGGACTTTACTATTACAGATTTTGATGAACTAAGTGGAGGACTTAAAACTGTCACTATCAGAGATAATATGGAATATATGGGAGGTATGATTAGGGGTTCGGAAGTAATTCCATATAGAAACGATTCATACCTTGAAGAAATCTTTGAAAATCTAAGTCAAACATCAGAAAAACTAGCAGTAAAAGTTGGAAAAGAATTTATTTTAGAAGATGAGAATACCTTTGATGGAATTAACTTAATTGAAACTGGAACTAAAGTAGAAGTTAATGGAGAACAATATCCTTTATTTAAGGGTGAAACATTTGAAGAAAGTAGGAAAATTGATGACCTTTTAGATAGTGGAAATTACGAGATATACAAATTATCTGAGTATGAAAATCAAATTGGAACAGAAGTAGAACAAGAAAGCTTTATTGATAACCACAATCCCGAAATTTACCAAATGATGGATAGATATAATGTGCCAAGGGAAGCAGCCGAAAACTTATTGAGGGGAAAAGAAGATTTAAAGAATTTAGGCTATGAATCTAATAAGGAAAGCCTAAGTTTTGCTAGAAATTATGACTTAAAAACTCATATTTACTCAGAATACCTAACACCATCAGAAAAGCTAGATAAAAATATAAAAGCTATTAAAATGCTAAAAAGACTTGAAAATGAAAATAGGAGTCCAAAAGAATATGAACAAGCCTATCTTGCTGATTATCTAGGCTGGGGTGGTCTTGCCGATGTCTTTGATGAAGAGAAGGGAGGACAATGGCTCGAAGCAAGAAATATTTTAAAAGAAAATCTAACAAATGAAGAATATTTGAATGCTAAAGAGTCTACTCTAACATCGTTTTATACACCTAGAGAGGTAATGGATGGAATATATAAGACTCTAACAGATATGGGATTTAAGACTGGAAATATCCTTGAACCATCTGCAGGGGTCGGCAATTTTATTGGTAATATGCCAAGTGAAATACAAGGCTCTAAAGTATATGGAGTAGAAAAAGATAGTCTAAGCGGAAGAATAGCAAGAGAACTTTATCCTGAAGCTAACATTCAAATTAAAGGCTTTGAAGAAACAAACTTCTCAAATAATTTCTTTGACTTGGTAATAGGAAATGTTCCCTTTGGAGATTTTAAAGTTAACGATCGTGAATATAACAGAAATAACTTTCTGATTCACGATTATTTTTTTGCAAAGTCAATAGATAAAGTTAGGAATGGAGGAATTATTGCCTTCATAACATCATCTGGAACTATGGATAAAAAAGATGAATCTGTAAGAAAATATATTAATGCAAGATGTGAGTTTTTAGGAGCTATGAGGCTTCCTAATACAACATTTAAAGGACTTGCTGGTACAGAAGTTACTTCAGATATTATTTTTTTAAAAAAGAGAGATTCAGTTATAGAAAGAGATGACGATTGGATTCATTTAGCAACTGATAAAAAGGGTTTGACCTACAATAAATATTTTGTAGATAATCCTCAGATGGTATTAGGGGATATGAAAGAAGTATCTGGAAGATTTGGCAATACTATTACTTGTGATGAAAAAGAAAATGAAAAGTTAAAAGATTTAATGGATCTTGCAAGTAAGGAAATATCTTCAAATTCAAAATATGAAGAGGTCGAGCTATTGGAAGATGAAGAGTTAAGTCTTCCAGCAACAGACGATGTTAAGAATTTTTCCTATACCATTATTGACGAATATGTCTATCTAAGAGAAAACTCAGTCTTAATTAAGCAGAATATATCAGATAAAAATAAAGAAAAGATAAAAGATTATCTTGATGTAATGAATGCTTTGAAAGATGTAATAGAAAAGCAAAAGGACGATTTTTCAGACGAAGAAATAAAAGAGTCACAAGCAAAGTTAAACGAAGTTTATGATAACTTTTCAAAGAAACATGGATTTATTAACTCCCTATCAAACACTAGAGCCTTAAAGGAAGACTCAAACTTTCCTTTGGTTTCCTCAATAGAAATACTTGATGATGAGGATAATTTTAAAGCTAAGAGTGATATATTCTCAAAAAGAACAATAACAAAGGCAAAGATAGTAGACCATGTAGATACCTCCCTTGAAGCCTTAGTCTTATCAGTTTCACAAAAAGGATATGTAGATTTTGCATATATGGAATCTATCACTAATAAAGATAGGAACACTTTAATTGGTGAGCTTGAGGGCGAGATTTTTTTAGATATTAAGGACACAGACCTAATAAATAACAGAATGCCCTTTGAGAACTTTGACAATGACGATCCCTTTCATTTTTCATATGTATCGGCTGATGAGTATCTAAGTGGTAATATTAGAGAAAAGATTGGTTATCTCAATTCATATATCGGAGAAATTGAAAATGTAATAGATTTAGCAGCTTCTGAAAAGAAAGACACATTATTAAACGAGTTAGGCAAACTTAAATATCAAAGAGAAAAATTACAAGAAGTTATGCCTGAAGAACTCACTGCTTCTGATATAAATGTAAGGTTAGGAGCAACTTGGATACCTCAAAAAGATATAGAAGACTTTGCTTTTAATCTTTTAAAAACACCAGGCTATGATAGGTGGAATATAAATGTTAGGTTCTCGCCACACTCAAGTGAATGGAATATTGAGGGTAAAAGTGTTGACTCGACTAATGACCTTGCTAACATGACTTATGGTACAAGTAGAGTAAATGCCTATAAGCTGATTGAAAATGCTCTTAATCTAAAAGATACGAAGGTATTTGACCAAGTAATAAATGATGATGGTTCTAAGACTTCTGTATTGAATAAAAAAGAAACTATGCTTGCAAGTCAAAAGCAAGAACTGATTAAAGAAGAATTTAAGAATTGGATATTTGAAGATCCTGATAGAAGATATAGGCTAGAAAAAATTTATAATGAAAAATTCAATTCAATTAGAAATAGAGAATTTGATGGCTCTAACTTAACTTTTGATGGAATGAATACTGAAATCAGACTTCGAGAACATCAGAAAAATGCAATAGCTAGGACTCTTTATGGTGGAAACACACTACTTGCCCATGTAGTAGGAGCAGGAAAAACTTTTGAAATGGTAGCTTCTGCAATGGAATCTAAAAAGTTAGGTCTTGCAAGTAAATCATTATTTGTAGTTCCTAACCATCTAACCACTCAAATTGGTAGAGAGTTTATGCAGTTATATCCGTCAGCGAACATTATGGTGGCCGATAAAAAAGATTTTCAACCAAAAAATAGAAAAAGATTTATTGGTAGGATTGCAACGGGAGAATATGACGCAGTTATCATAGGACACTCTCAATTTGAAAAAATACCGATGTCTAAGGAATACCAGGTAAGGCATATACAAGACCAAATAGATGATATAGTTTCCTTTATTGATGAAAACAAAAGAAATAGAGGGGAAAATTTCACAGTAAAACAACTAGAAAAGACAAAGAAAAAACTCTTGGTAAGACTTGAAAAACTAAATGATGACTTTAAAAAAGATGATGTAATAACCTTTGAAGAACTAGGAGTAGATAAGTTATTTATAGACGAAGCTCATAATTACAAAAACTTATTCTTGCATACCAAGATGAGAAATGTTGCGGGTATCGGGCAAAGTGAAGCCTTTAAGTCTTCGGATATGTATATGAAATGTAGGTATATGGATGAAATGACAAATGGCAAGGGAGTTGTATTTGCTACTGGTACACCAATATCAAATTCAATGACTGAGCTTTATACCATGCAAAGATACCTTCAGTATGACGATTTAAAGGCAAGAGGATTAGAACATTTTGACGCTTGGGCTTCTACTTTTGGAGAAACAGAAAACACTTTTGAATTATCTCCAGAAGGCACTGGATATAGGCAAAAGACAAGATTTTCAAAGTTTTATAACTTGCCAGAGTTGATGTCTATGTTTAAAGAAGTAGCAGATATAAAGACATCAGATATGTTAAATTTGCCAGTACCAGAAGCAAATTTTGAAGTTATTAAAACAAAACCTACTGAGGAACAAAAAGAAATATTAGAAGCCATTTCAGAAAGAGCTGATGCGGTTAGAAATAACCAAG
>NZ_LN999803.1 GCF_001517665.2 Peptoniphilus phoceensis | reverse complement strand
AAAATAAGGCAAGAGGTTCAGTAATTGAAAATGTAGATAGGAATGGAAAAGATATTACACCAAGTGGAGATACAGAAAAAGATAAAGAAAATCCAGTTGATGTAAGACAATTCTTAACATTTCAAACCAAAAGTGGAAAAACTATGCACCTAATAGTGGATCACTCATCAAATCAAGATAATGTAAGATTATTAACAGAAGTAGGAGAGCAAGACCTACTTAATATGATTGAATCAGAAGATAAAAATACCATAAAGGTTGAAGAGCCTAAGAAAGAAGAAGTAAAAAAAGAAGAACCTAAGACTGTTCCAGTAAAAGAAGAAAAGAAAAGCGGGATAGGTTCATTTCTAATTGTTGCACTTGTAATTGGAGGAGTTGTAGGAGCAGGATATTATTTTAAAGTAGTCAAAGCAAAAGAAGATAGAATGTTGGAAGACTTTGAAGAAGATGATGAGGATTATATTAGTGAGTCAGAAGATGAATCTGACGATGATGAAACTCACGAAGAATCTTTAGATGAAGATGATGAACTATTATAAAGATATGAAAATTAAGCACAATTGAATTGTTGTCACGAATATGATACAATATCCGTGACAAAGGAGAATTGTAATGAGTTCATATATGGAAATAATATCAGATAAAATAAATAGTTTTGACTCGCATAAAGTATTTTTTGCAAATGACTTTTTAGATGTTGCATCTAATGCTACGGTTAGACAAATATTAAAAAGATTAGCAGATGAAGATAAAATTAAGCGTGTCATTTATGGATTTTATTACAATCCAAGATATAGTGAATTAATTGGAGAGTACGAAGCAGTATCGATTCACGAGTTAGCACTTGCCATAGCAAGAAAATACAATTGGAATATTGCACCATATAGTAGCACAGCCTTAAACTTATTAGGACTTTCAACACAAGTTCCAACTCACTATAAATATATATCTAGTGGAAGATATAAAGAATATAAAATTGGGGATACAGTTTTAGAATTTAAAAAAGTAAATCCAGGAGAAATTGCCAATATGTCTTTGAAGACAGCGACAGTTATTCAAGCAATTAAGTCTTTGGGAAAAGAAAATATAACTAATGAAGTTATACAAAAGATAAGAGAAAATTTAAGTGAAAAAGAAAGAATAGACTTAATGAACGAGTCAAAATCAGTGCCAGCATGGATATATGAAGTAATAAGGGAAATTTGTGAGGGCAAAAATGAGTAAGTTTTATATAGAAAACAAAGAAGATTTAAGGGTCTTAATAGTAAATACAGCCAGAAAGAAAAATATATCTGAGGCAGTCATTGAAAAAGACTATTGGGTCACTTTTATCTTAGACTATCTATTTAATGAAAATAAATGGAAAGATTGTTTTACCTTTAAAGGTGGCACATCACTTTCAAAGTGTTTTGGACTTATAGAAAGATTTTCTGAAGATATAGATCTGATCTTAGATTGGAGAGTATTAGGCTATGAAGAAAAAGAACCATGGTTAGAAAGGTCAAATACCAAGCAAGATAAATTCAACAAAGCAGTTAATGAAAAGACAGAAGTATTTTTAAGAGATGAATTTTTAAAAGTTTTAGAACAAGATTTAAAGGATTTTGATTTTGAATTTTCTATAGATAGTATAGATTCACAAACAATTCTATGTAAATATCCTAAAATTTTTGAATCTAATTATTTAACACAAAATATAAGGCTTGAAATAGGAAGTCTTGCAGCATGGACACCTGCAATTGAAGTGGAAATCCTGCCAATAATTAGCGAAGTCTACCCAAATATATTTAAAGAAAAAACTAATATAAGAACAGTATCAGCAGAGAGAACTTTTTGGGAAAAGGCAACTATACTTCATCATGAAGCAAATAGACCAGAATCTTCTTCTATGCCACATAGGTATGCAAGACACTTTTATGACTTATATAAAATAGCAAATTCAGATTTCAAAGATAGAGCCTTAGAGGATAAGGAGTTATTAAAGAAAGTAACTGAATTTAAAATGAAATTCTACCCTAGAAAGTGGGCAAGGTATGAAGATGCATTAAATGGTAGATTAAAGTTAGTTCCAAGAGAGTTTCGATTTTCTGAAATAGAAAAAGATTATAAGGCTATGTCAGAAATGATTTATGGAGACTATCCAAACTTTGAAGAGATTATAAAAGTTCTTAAAGAACTAGAAAAAGAAATTAATAAGTAGAATTTTCCCGAAAATAATATAATCTTCGGGAGAAAAACTTTGAGCGAGAGAGAAATCTTTCGCTCTTTTTTTATTTATGGAGGTATTAATGAAGTTAGTAATAGCAGAAAAGCCAAGTGTAGCAGTTACAATTGCAAAAGTAATTGGAGCAAGAACAAGAAAAAACGGATATTATGAGGGGAATGGATACATTGTTTCTTGGTGTGTAGGTCATTTAATTCAAATGGCAAGTCCAGATAAGATTGATGAAAAATGGAAGAAATGGACAATAGACACTCTTCCTATAATCCCAGAAGAATATATTTATGAAGTATCTAAAAGCACTAAGAAACAATATGGAGTTTTAAAGAAAATTTTAAACGAAAAGAACATCGACACAGTAATAAATGCTTGTGATGCTGGAAGAGAGGGAGAACTTATTTTTAGGCTTGTATATAATCAAGCTAAATGTAAGAAGAAGATCCAAAGGCTTTGGATATCTTCAATGGAAAATAAAGCTATTGAAGATGGTTTTAGAAATCTTAGAGACGGAGAAAACTTTGAAGACTTATATAGATCAGCAAGTGCAAGAGCAATTGCTGATTGGATGGTAGGAATGAATTTAAGTAGGCTTTATTCTTGCATTTACAAGGAAACATATTCTGTTGGTAGAGTACAAACACCAACTCTATATTTAATAGCTAAAAGGGATAGTGAAATAAACCTATTTAAGAAGCAAAAATATTATACGGTAGACCTATCTTATGGAGAATTAAAACTTGTATCAGATAGGATTGATAAAATTGAAGTTGCAGAGCAACTATTAAATCTACTAGAAGATGAAATAGTTATTACAGAGGTAGAGGATAAAGAAATAATTACAAAACCAGATAAGCCTTATGATCTCACTACCTTACAAAGAGAAGCAAATAAATATTTTGGATATTCAGCAAATGATACTTTAAATCTAGCACAAGGCTTGTATGAAAAGAAGCTAATCACATATCCAAGAACAGATAGCAGGTATTTAACTGAAGATATGGTTACTACTATGAAAGAATTATTAGAAGGACTTGAAGATGATTTTAAAATCAATGAATCAAATTTCAAGTCTATTTTTAATTCATCTAAGGTTACAGACCACTATGCAATTATTCCTACTATATCAGGTATTGGAAAAGCCAAAGATTTATCTGATAAAGAAAGTAAAATCTATAATCTAATTAAGAATAAATTACTTGCTTCATGCTCGGATAACTTAAAGGAATCTAGTAGAAAAATCAGATATGAATATGATAAGTTTAACTTTAATTCAAGTGGCAAGACTGTAATAGATGAAGGTTATACCAAGTATCTAAAGGCTTATGTAAGAGAAAAGCAAGAAAATGAATTACCAGATGTAAAGACTGGAGATAAAATTAAGCTAACTTCTAAAAATATATCTGAGAAATTCACCAAAGCTCCAAGTCATTATAATGAAGATACACTTTTAAAGGCTATGGAGAGTGCAGGAGTAGAATCCTTGGATAAAGATATAGAAGTAGAAAGAAAAGGTTTAGGAACACCGGCTACAAGAGCAGGAATTATTGAAAATCTTATCCATAAAGATCTCATAAGAAGAGATAAGAAAAAATTACTTGTAACAGAAAAAGGCAATAGACTTGTATCGATTGTAGAGGATAAGTTTAAGTCGGCTGAAACAACATCTGAATGGGAAATGAAACTTGCAAAGATTAGCTTTGGCGAAGTAGATAAAGAAGACTTTTTAAGAGAAATAGAAGATAGTATAAGGGAGCTTGTAGATAGGTACAAGAATAATCTAAATGAATAAGGTAAAAATATTAGAGCTTTTCGGTGGCATAGGTGCTATTAGAAAGGCTCTTATTAATTTAAAGATACCTTATGAAGTAGTTGATTATGTAGAAATAGATAAGGCTTGTGTTAAATCATACAACGCACTTTATGGAGAAGACTATAAGCCAAAATCAGTAGTAGGATATAAAGCTCCTAATGAAAAGATAGACTTAATTATGCATGGAAGTCCTTGCCAAGACTTTTCAAGAATAGGAAAAAAGCAAGGAGGAGTAAAAAATTCAGGAACTAGATCAAGCTTACTATTTGAAACAATTAGAATAATCAAAGAAATGAAAGATAAACCTAAATGGATAATTTGGGAAAATGTAAAGGGAGTCCTTGATAGAAATATGAGGGACTCCTTTTTTATTT
>NZ_LN999802.1 GCF_001517665.2 Peptoniphilus phoceensis | reverse complement strand
ATATGTTAAATTTGCCAGTACCAGAAGCAAATTTTGAAGTTATTAAAACAAAACCTACTGAGGAACAAAAAGAAATATTAGAAGCCATTTCAGAAAGAGCTGATGCGGTTAGAAATAACCAAGTAGAACCAACAGAAGATAATATGTTAAAGATTACAAATGATGGTAAAAAACTTGCTCTTGACCAAAGACTAATAAATCCACTACTTCCTGATGATCCTAATTCAAAAGTTAATGTATGCGTTAAAAATATCTTTTCGATCTGGGATAAGACAAAAGAAAATTCATCGACCCAATTAGTATTTTCAGATATGTCTACACCAAAAGGAGATGGAGAATTTAATATCTATGATGATATTAGAAATAAGCTAGTGAATATGGGAATACCTAAAGAAGAAATAGCCTTTATCCACGAAGCAGATACAGACAAACAAAAAGATGAATTGTTCTCTAAGGTTAGAAGAGGAGAAGTAAGGGTATTATTAGGCTCTACTCAAAAAATGGGAGCAGGTACAAATGTACAAAATAAACTAATAGCCTTACATGATTTAGATGTCCCTTGGAGACCGTCTGACCTAGAGCAAAGAAGTGGTAGAATTGTTCGTCAAGGTAATGAAAATGACAAGGTAAATATCTTTAGATATGTCACAGAAAATACCTTTGATGCCTATTTATGGGTGCGACATGAAGTCGCTTAATTTAACTGTTTGGCAAAATGACCAAACCAACTGTTCCGTTAGTTGAGCCGAGTATCGACTGCACTTAGGTGTGGTAAGCCGATATTAAAGTAGCCCTACTTGA
>NZ_LN999801.1 GCF_001517665.2 Peptoniphilus phoceensis | reverse complement strand
CTAAACACAGGCTTAGAGGAAGAACCTAAACGTATTCAAAGATAAGATTGTCGGAACGTGGTAAGCCAAGAGCATGGAAGCAGTCTAATGCTAATGAAGTGTTGAATGGGAAAATGACTGAAAAAAAACAGCATATAACCGTTCTTTATCTTGGTGAAAGCGGTGGCACAGTACCTATGAAGCGAAAATAATAAGTTCGTGGAGGGATAGCCACCAGTCACAGGAAAGAACAAGAACTGAAATTAAGACAAACACAGCTTCGAGTATGACAAAGAAAATCAAATCCGAAAGGAGATGGTGACTGTGTCCACTTCGAAACAAACACTGAAACAAAGCAAAATCCGTTATACGGAATACTATGACTTGCAAAAAGTCCTTGATGATTTATATGAAGATAGCGGTAAGAATAAAGTATTTTCAAATTTAATGGAGTTGATAACTTCAAGAGAAAATATAAAACTTGCCTATCGCAGTATCAAAGGGAACAAAGGAAGTCATACAGCCGGAGTAGATGGCAGAACAATAAAACATCTATCAAGGCTAAATGAAGAAGAATACATTTCTCTCATACAAAAACAGTTTCATTGGTATAAACCACGCCCTGTAAAGAGAGTGGAGATACTAAAGCCTAATGGGAAAATAAGACCTTTAGGAATACCGACTATTGTAGACAGAATTGTACAACAATGTATCTTGCAAATATTAGAGCCGATATGTGAAGCCAAGTTTCATGACAGCTCCTATGGGTTTCGACCTAACAGGAGTACGGAACACGCTATTGCAGAATGTGCGAGACTAATGCAGATACAGCACTTACACTATGTAGTTGATATTGATATACAAGGATTTTTCGACAATGTATATCATGCAAAGCTCATAAGGCAACTTTGGAATTTGGGTATCCAAGACAAAAAGCTACTTTGTATCATTAAGGAAATGCTGAAAGCAGACATAGTTATGCCCGATAAAAAGGTAATTACACCAACAAAGGGAACACCACAAGGCGGTATATTATCACCGCTACTATCTAATGTAGTCTTGAACGAATTAGATTGGTGGGTTTCTTCTCAATGGCTGACAATGCCCACGCATTATCCATATAAACAGAGAACGAACAGTCAAGGAACAGAGATAAAAAGCCATACCTACAGAGCTTTAAGAACAAGCAACCTAAAAGAAATATACATTGTAAGGTATGCTGATGATTTTAAGATATTTTGCCGTAATTACTACGATGCAAAAAGAACCTATCAGGCAGTTACAAAATGGTTGC
>NZ_LN999800.1 GCF_001517665.2 Peptoniphilus phoceensis | reverse complement strand
ATATCCTAAATCAATTTGATCTTAACAAGATGAAAAAACAAGAGGAACAACAATCCAAAAAACAAGTTAAAGATGAAAAAGAATTTGCAGTTTTCCAAGTAGACAAAAACTTTTATAACATTATCAATAAAGATGGTAAGACAACAGTATATATGGATGTAAAAACTTATGTGGATCAAGGAAGAACTATGATTCCGGTAAGATATATTGCTTATACTCTAGGTTTTAATGTTGAGTATGACAACTCTACTCGTGAAGCTATTTTCTCAAATAAGGAGAATAATATCTTAGCTAAAAAGACATTAAGACTAAATATTGATACTGGTGTTATGAAAGATTCAGATGGAAAGGTCTACAATTCAGATGTTAAGCCAGTTATTATAAATGGAAGAATTCATGCTTCAATTTCAAATATTGCTAAAGCTTTTGGAGCAAGTCATGGAGATATTAAAGATGGTAAAAACCAAACAATAGAATGGGACAATTCTAGAAAAGCAGTCTATGTATTTAAAAATGTAAAATAAGAAAGGATAGAAAAATGAATAAGAGCATTAAACAAGGAGTAGCCATAGCGTTACTCCTTTTTACATTTACAGTACCAAAAGCTACATTTGCGATGACAAATGAAGGACAAATAGAAAATCAAAGTGAATCAATATATGAACCACAAAAAGAAGAATTTGAGAAAATGTTGAAAGATGATGTTTTTACACCATCAAAAGAAGAAATTCCTTATCAAGATGTTCCAAGAATACCAGGAAATACAGGTGAAGCAAATAATCCTTCAAATAATCCTCCAAAGAAAACCCCACTTGTAAAAGGTGGTAATACAAAGGCAGTAAATAGTCTAGCAACACAGGAAAATAAGGCAAGAGGTTCAGTAATTGAAAATGTAGATAGGAATGGAAAAGATATTACACCAAGTGGAGATACAGAAAAAGATAAAGAAAATCCAGTTGATGTAAGACAATTCTTAACATTTCAAA
>NZ_LN999799.1 GCF_001517665.2 Peptoniphilus phoceensis | reverse complement strand
TTTTCAAGTTCTTCTTTCGATTTTTTATTTGCTTCCTCGATTAACTTCTTTGCTTCTTCGATTTTCTTATCTAATTCTTCTTTTAGCTTTTTAATTTCTTCTTCAGAAGCTTTTTGTTTTTCTTCTAGCCTTTTAATTCTCTCCTCTAATTCTTTTTTCGTATTTTCAGAAGATTCTTTTAAGCTATCAATAGCCTTTTGAAGCTCTTCAATTTTCTTAAAGCATTCTGACTTAGAATTTTCTATTTCTTTCTTCTTAGACTCGAGGTCTTTTATCTTAGTGTCTTTTTCATCAAGAGCTTTTTCTAAGTCCTTAATTTTATTGTCTTTATCCTCAATTTCTTTATTTTTCTTTGCAAGTTCTCCTTCTAAAGACTCAAGTTTTTCTTGCATTTCTTTGATTTTATTTTCGTTTTTGTCGGTCTTTTCTTTTTCAGATTCTAACTCCCATTTTGTAGATGAATAATCTTCTTTTAGTTTTGCATTTTCATCTTGTAATCTTTTTAATTCATCTTTAAGCTGAGTAATTTCTGCTATTAGTTCATCATTTTTAGAATTTTTAAGTTCCTCAATTTCTTTATTCAATTGAGCAATCTTATTATCTTTATCTCTAATCTCTTCTTCTAGCTTAGACTTTTCTTGTTTTAGTTTTTCTCCATTATCTTTGCAAGATTCTAACTTTTCCTTTAATTCATCTATCTTTGATTGGTCTTCTTTTTTCTTATCATTTAAGTCTTTGATCTGATTTTCTAAATCACTAATTTTACTTATTGAACTTTCTATCACTTTTTTACTACCATCTGTATCATCAGCTTTAGCTAGTACATTAGTAGTTGAAGTTGATGTTAAAACTAATAAAAGAGCCATAAAAAAGGCTCTTAGTCTGTTCGTATTAAATTTCTTCATTATGAATGTTCTCCTTTTCTTTTAATTTTTCTTCTCTTTTTCTATCATTAATTTTCTCCATTAATTCTTCCAAACTAATATTGTTCCTCCTAAGAGTTACAATTATTTCTTCATTTTCAACTTGTATTTCTTCATCGCAGATTTCCTTGTATCTTGCATTTAAATCTTTCAATTTCTCTTCTATTTTTTTCTTTTTGTTTC